>CAVUZR010000007.1:0-323379 GCA_963745855.1 uncultured Alphaproteobacteria bacterium
GTTTTCATACAGCTGATCCCGGACCAGGTCGGGTGCGCGTCATGCAAGCGATCGACCTGATAGTTATGCTCGCGCACAAACAAGGTCTGCAGTGCGGTAAGGTCCGGGTTCTCAGCGGCACGCACGTCGCCGGCCACGAACATCCCATCGACAATCGGTAGATTGTTGCCCTCGGACGTTTTCATGTGGCCATCGGCCAACCGAAGGCTGGCAGCGGTCGTCGCATCCGATCCGTAGACCATCGACGCGTCGAGCCATCCCGTAATCGAATTTACAGCGGTGGCCGGATTCCCCGGCGTGCCAGTCGCAGGATCTATGACTGCACGCGTCAGTGGTATAGTCGTGCCAGGCGTGAAGGTCGGATCGCCCTGCGGGATCGTGATGTCGATGTGCGAAACACCGTCGGATTTACTGAGATCAAGATCGTGATCGATGAATTGGCCCCACGCATACATCATTCCCGAGAGGCCCTCGGGATTCGCTAGATCTCCATTTCCGGCGACGACAGTGTCGCTTATTTCTCTTGGATTGGCGCCGCTAACAGGCGTCACAAAGCCATCTTCAAAATGCGCGGGACCGACCCTCGCGAAATCCGTACCAGCGGAATTCAAATCAGGTTGTGCAAGATTGTTCTGCGAGCCGTCGATTGCGCGGAACTCAAGGGCGTCAGGTGTCGGCTGGTGACCGTGTCCCCAGTGCAAGTTCGCGACGCCGAAATCGCCGTTGTCGGAATTTAGCGAGAACAATCCGTCATTGATGCGGGGCTTCATTGCGTAATCTCCTCGGGTTTATCTTCGACCTCCTGAACTCAACCCCCCTCCCGAGTGACTCATGCGCATAAACCATGCAGATGTGAGCCCTGCATGGCTCGACGGGGGCGATGGATGGTTCTTTTTGAGATTATGATGTGGCCAGATCCCGGTCGGATTCAGCTTTCGGAGTTAAACGCGCAGGCAGCTTTGTATTATTTGGATTCAAGCTGGACGCAGATTGCGCCCAAAGCGGCTACACCCCCTGGGGATTCAGAGGTGCGCACGAACTTGCTTTCGAGAAAGAGGTGGCGATGTGAGACTGGCGTTGTCTGCGCCGGGAGGCTCGGCGAGCGGTTAAAAGGGTCGAGGACGACGCGTCGGACCACTCACACCGGCAGCTTGCCCCGCCCACCAAGCGGCGAGGGGGTGAGGTTTGGGAGCAAGCGCCCGGAGCCGATGGGAGTGCGGTGGCACAGGCCCGCGCGTCTCTAGCTCAACCGTTGGGCGGGTTAATCTGGTCAGCGACCTCTTTAATTTGCCGCTCAGGCAATCGCCCAGTTTGAACGAGAGTCGACGCTCGAACGGCAACCCGAAGGAATTGCCAAAGCTAAGGCCGAAGGGAAGTACAAGGGGCGAGCTCCGACAGCACGAGGCGAAGACGCCCGAGATTCGGCGTCTGCGTGTTGAAGGCATTGGACCAACCGAGATTGCGAAGCGACTAGGGATTAGCAGAGCCAGCATTTATCGGGTTCTGAATTTGTCAGTGTAATGGGCCCCATCTGAGACCCCCCGGGGTAGCCAAAATGAAGGTGGGGGGTGATTGTAGCTAGTCGTAGGAGTCCCGCACGTGGAGCACGGGGTAGGCAAACCCTCTAAGGCCAATCAATTTGATGTGGGCGATTCGTACTGCGCTTTTGTTGCGTCGGTTGAGTTCGACTCTTGGTTACCTGGTCAAGATGACGGCTGACCTGCTCTTTGGTGCAGCCGAGTTTCCGAAGTCGCTTCTCAATCTCCTTGATTGACGGTGAGGTCTCTGAATTCTCGAACATGCCGTCGTACTGTGGCAAAAGGAGAAGCCCTACGAGGACAGGGCTCCGCAGGGCTTCTTTGAGTTAAGCCCGATGGGGCGCGGACTCCATTTCACCTGGCATCATGGCCGAGGGATCACGCCACCAAAGGCGGCGGATTATCGCCCCCAGTGTGCTCAGGAAGAAGAACTCGAACGAGGTACCCCGACGCCGCACAGGAATTTGAGGTAAGGGACCTTGCGTGGTTCGGGAAGGCGGATATTTACCCGCGCAATGGAGCCTAAGAGTTTTC
This sequence comes from uncultured Alphaproteobacteria bacterium, assembly GCA_963745855.1. Taxonomy (GTDB): domain Bacteria; phylum Pseudomonadota; class Alphaproteobacteria; order Rhizobiales; family Methyloligellaceae; genus Methyloceanibacter. The sequence goes on from CAVUZR010000007.1 coordinate 2,073, forward strand.
GTTCATGCGCCACGTGCCGCTAGAAGCTGCTGCGCCACATAAGCATTGCTGGTGGCACCATCACCACCATTACTGCCACACATAGCCCCGACCCTTACGGAGGGTGCGCGCGCTGCCGTAGATTGAATAAACCTACGGAGCGTAAAGTATTCGACCGCAGGTTCGTTCCCAAAAGGCTAGACACGCTGGCGTCACCATCGTCCCCTAAAGAGGCTGATGATGCCAAACGAATTTGATGCCGCCATTGCCACCTACCGTGAGATGCAACGACTGTGCCAGACGCTTTCTGGCGACGCTCTGTATGCCGCACAGGATGAGGAGACGGAGGCTCTAGACGTCCTGACACGGACGCCAAGCAAAAGTCTTGGCGACATTGGCGAAAAGCTCAAGGTGCTGCAGGGGCTGATGCAGGAAGGACGATGGTTCGATGGGTCTGACCTTCAGCTGCTCGACAGCATTCGGCGGGACGTGAAGGCGATGGTACTGAAATGGCAAGGATAGATGATCCGCCACAATGTCCTGAAGGTGCTCAAATCCGCCGAAGATGCTCACGTATCCAACATGAGCACCTTCGGGCCGAATGAGCATCTTTGTGCCAACGCCGGGTGCACTATTTGCGGGAGGGGGATCGGGGCGGCGTGGACCCGTATCTCACTGGCCGGGCGCTGGTGCACTGGGCGCTCCTTCTGGCGCCTGGGGGGTGGGCGTGCCGGCAGGTCCGGGCCCAGTACCCGTGTCTTCCTTTTTCGGTTCTCCAGATGGACCAGCCGCACTCGGCTCCGCCTTTGTCGGCGACGTCGATGACATTGGTTTGCTCAGGAGCTCCGAATTCGAGACGTAACTGCCGACGGTATCTTCACGATATCCGGTATAACCACGGAATATGTGAGGCATGTAGCGATAGCGGTTACGCTCTTGGGCCATCAGGAAAAAGCGCCAGCGATAGAAGCTCGGGTTGATCGCGGCATAGGGTGGCAGGTTGTAATAGGCGTCTGCCGTTGGGTAGTGGCCCGCTCTGTAGGGATAGGGCGGATAGACCGGGTTCGTCGGCGGACCGCCAGCGTATTGGGCCAACGCAACACCGGTGCTCATTGCAAGCCAAACGGCAGCGGCGGGTATTTTGATCAAAGCGCGCATGAAACCCCCCCTTTTTCTCTATATCTTGGCACAGGCCCGTCCCGTTTTCATCCAGCATTGCAAAAAAAGCCACCCATATCGGTACGGCTATACAGGTACCGTCACCGCTGACGTCGCCTGATGCGGGCTTCGATCCATCTTCTTTGAGATGGAGGAGCCTCTTCCAGTGAGAAGGCCAAGGCAGGGAAAGGGGTGAGGGCAGGGAAAGCAAACAGCGGCCCCAGAGAGGTGCGCACTCTGGAGCCGCCTAGTGCTAATCGTCCGTCCGGTATGGGCCCAGACTATCGGCCAAAGCGTTACCGAGAAGTTAAGACCGCTCCCGGCAGCTCTCGTCGAAGCAGACTGTCTGAGGTTGGTTGCTGGGTGTGGGGTTCTGACGCTCGGGCTCGCCGTGTTCTTTGCCCGCTCTTCCTTAGCAGGCCTGATCGCGCTGCTTGACGAGGGATTTATCGCGCTGCTTGATCGCCACATGCCAAACTGGCGGCATGTCAGAAAGCACCTTAACGATCTGCCTCTCGGATAGAGCGGTTAGTCTCGGGGGCTCGTTAAGACCTGAGCAGAACCTCGCCCAGCAGAATGTTACCCTCGTGGATAACAACAACACCTATTTTTATGGATCACTATTTTTTATCCACCCGATCCAATCGTGACAACCTATAACAACATCGTCATCCTGACCGGCGCAGGGCTCTCCGCCGAAAGCGGGCTCGGCACATTTCGCGGCCCCGGCGGGCTCTGGGAGAACTTCAGGATCGAGGAAGTGGCGACGCCGGAAGCGTTCGCGCGCGATCCGGCCCGCGTCCATGAGTTCTACAATCTCCGCCGTAGCTGGCACAAAGCTGCAAAGCCTAATGCTGCGCATCTGGCGCTGGCGCGGCTTGAGCGGGAGCATGGCGATGTGCTGACCGTCACCCAGAACATCGACGCGCTGCATGAGGCTGCCGGCACCCGGCGGCTCATTCACATGCATGGGGAGCTCGAGCGCGCGCTCTGCGCCGCTTGCGGAACAAGCGCGCCCTGGGAAAAGGACCTCACAATCGAGACACACTGCGCATCTTGCGGCAAAGCCGCAATGCGGCCAGACGTGGTGTGGTTCGGCGAGATGCCGCGTGAGATGGAGCGTATCTACGAGGCGCTCGGCGCTTGCGACCTGTTCATCTCCATCGGAACGAGCGGCGCGGTCTATCCAGCGGCAGGCTTCGTGCTAGAGGCCCGCGCCGCTGGCGCCCACACTGTCGAACTCAATCTCGAACCTTCCGACGGCGCGGATTTGTTCCTTGAGAGGATCGAAGGCCCCGCCACTGAGATCGTTCCTGCCTATGTGGACCGTTTACTTCGCAGCTAAAGGCGTCTTGCCGGTGAAATTTCCGTCAGACCGGACCTCCTAAAGCAAGTCATTACAAATCTGGTCTCCAACCTTCGTGTAAAAAGAGGGGCCGCTACATCGAGCTTCTCATTTCGTGCTGTCGCTAGCGCCGCATGTCGCGCTTCGGCGTTCAACGTTGCGAGCCTGATAATTGTTCATGCGTCACTCCGTCCCGCGCCAATTGGTCTTGTGGATGGTGCAATTTTTCCGTCACATCGCGACTTCAAACTGCGCTTATGACCGAAGCGAGATCGTCACGCGCCCGTCGGACTTGGGCAGAGAAATTGATGCTCTGGCAGCGGGCCTATGAAGTCAAAATCTTGGATGGTCACCGCGAGATAGTCGGTCGGGGTCCAACACCAGAAGCCGCTCAAGAGGCCGCTGAACGCCGATGGATTGCTGAAGGGCAGCGCGCACACGAAGACGACCAGCTGCATAAGGACAGCGCAGGGTAGCTCCAGGCGCACCGCGACTTCGTGAGCAATACCTGCTGGGCCGTCACAAATTTGAAATCCTCATCCGGCAAAAGCCATGGTTCTTTTGGAGCTGCGTATGGCACTGCTGAAATTCAACTGCCCGGCAACGGGGTGCGAAGTCGATACCGGCATCGATCTGGATGCACAGAGCTTCGCTGCACTTCCGAGAGCGATCACCCCGTTGACCTGCCCGCATTGCGACGAGCCGCATCTGCTCGCGCACGTTCAGGCTTGGCTGGGGGAACTTGAGCCCGCGTGATACGGTATCTTCGGCCTATACACCCCAGTAATGCCTTCGAGCAGCGGTCAGCGTCTCGCAGCGCGGGTGGCTAGATCACCTCGGCGCTCTCGGACTTCCAGAGAGGCGACAACAGAGCATCGTAGATGTAGCCCTTCACACCAGGACCAAGCTTTTGCAGGGCCACTTCCGCTCCATTGGCGAACCGCACGCCGTCGTTATGTGGACCGCCTTCCAAACGAGTGAAGGTGACGTCTTCATTTGCCGATACGCAGAGCGATCTTTGCACAACCTCAGGGATGCCTTCGAGCCTCAGTTTCGTGTCATACGCCATGCACACAGCGGTTGAAGGGTCGCCGGGCGCAATGAAGCCAATGCTGTAGCTCTCAAAGCGATGCGTCTCATACCTCTCGCCGAGCCGCGCTGGCCGACTACGATAAGCTTCCAGGGAGTAGTCACACATTGTGTCCTCCATCGAGTAGTTCTATCGCTCCGAACGCATGGCAATGGCTTCGGTTGAGCCGGTGCAAAAATTTAATCTTCGAGCTGGCTGTTGCGATGGTCCTGCGCGAGCAGGCCTCGGAGGCGTGATCGGGTTGCCCTTGAAAACTCATACTTGAGCCCAACAACGGTCCCTTGAGTGAGATTGGCTAAGTGACCAACCCTCAAGATGGAAAGGAGGCAAGACATGACGCGGATGTTACTGCTCGCGATGGTTTCGCTTGCCGCAACTACGCTACCGTTGTCAGCAGAAACTCCGAACGGACCTGTGCAAGGCGCGGTGCAAGGGACAGTCAAAGCACCGCAATCGTTGGCCAGGGCGTGGTGCAGGGCACCGGTCAAGCCGGCCAGGGTATTGCGCAGGGATCTGCCAGCGTAGCGAGAGGTGCTGGTCAGGCCACTGTCGGAGTTGCGAGAGGCGCGGGCACGGTGGCGGCCAAGACCGGCAGAGGTGCTTGGTGCATTGTAACGCTGGGTTACGGCTGCTAAGCCCGTAGAACTATGCACAAAACCGACAAGCAAGTTTGCAACGAGTTGCGCTCTCATGGTCGACAACGCAAAGCTTGACCGACTGCTCACGCAAGTGAATTGCCGCATCACGAGCATGGCTCGCCTGAGAGACGCCGGGGCGATCTCAGAGCGCAAGGCCGAACAAGAGCTTAAACAGGCAGTGGAACTTCGCGCTAAGTTTATGCGGCAGATCGACCGTCAAAATTTTGCCTTTGACGCCTAAGCACCTAGAGGCTCGGGCGCAGACGGAAGGCACGGAGAAACTGCGCAGTGTATGAACGTTATCAGATACGCCTATTTGGACGGCAAGCCCGTCCGCCTCAATGACCGCGAAGCCTGGTGGCTGGTCGATGGTGTGTGGAAGGCGCTGCACCCCGCCGATGTGGGCTACGATGCAAAGCTCATCTCCGAGGAGCAGTTCAACAGCATGTTCCCAAGCCTACCTCAGCTTCCGAGCACGGCCTTCCAACGACATTTAGAGTAACAAAGGCGACCACTCGGGATAAGCGGCTCTAACGAAGATGCTCACGTAAATGCGCCTTCGAGACGGATGAGCATCTTCGTGGGTGCAGTACCTCCCTGAATGCCACCTCGCAACTCGTCCAGCATTCCTGATAAGCGACGGCTCCCCTTACGGATGGTTCGCGGAGCACCCGCAATAACGCTTTCCGTCACTAGACAACAAAGTCTCGCAAAATTCGTCGCCTTCGCATCGTCCATGGCAAGTTACAGGGATGCCACGACATCCAGCGCCATCGTCGTCAGAGGTCGGCAACGGAGTTCGGGGCACAAATGCTGAAAGCCGGCCTGGAACTCGGTCCCTCTCCTGGCCAAAGCACCATGCGCTTCCATTGGCAAAGGTCACGCCAACAACTACGGTGCCCAACAATAACAGCCCTATACCGACACTGACTGATGCGCAGTGCGAGAAGGTTAACCGCTTTTGCCCCCAGGGCGGGAGGTTCGGATGGAAAAGTTCAATATTTCGATGCGGAAATACCTCAAGGAGGTTGGTGTTACCGCCCAACAGGCCATCGAACGCGCGGTGCGCGAGGAGAAGCTGGCCGGAAAAGGAAAGCTCAAAGTCAAAATGATCCTGACCGGAGAAGGCACAAGCCTAAAGCATGTGGTCGAAGGCGAGATCGACCTCTCCGACGCCAACGATATCTAGGGCGTGTACTCATAAACCGACGGCCAAATGCTGACTTGGATGTGCCGCCCAACGTCGTCATTGGGGTAAAGCGGACATGGCGCGGACTCGTCAGTATCTCTGCTAATGACCCATTGGGGACGTCACTCTCCGATAGCGATCCTGGCTTCGTCTTTTGAGCCCAGCTTTCGCGATCACGGACGGAACGAACATCCGGCGCTTACAGTGCCGCGGTTTTCATCCCCGACGACTGCGGCGCTCTCAACAGGGAGTTGGTGCAATGAAGATTTCTCGGCGTGCTGTCACGTTCGGTGGCTTGAGCCCAAATCCCACCGACTGGCCGATGCATGGCACTTCAGTTTCGCGGGCATACGATGCATCACGTCGCAGAAAGCTGGGCCTCAAACGGTTGCGACGTCCAAGGCCCAGAGAGAGAGGCAAGGAATGAAACGAGCAGTTTCCGGGTTTACCCGTCCTCCCCGGTCAAAAGCCCGATGAACTGGCTTCGATGGGTTGTCTGGGTGGCTGGATCGTGATGCCGGAGGCAACCGAGCTATCGGTGTCGATCATCGTAAGCATTTCAGCATTTTTACCGCACTGCAAATTGAGCGACTTGACCAATTCGTTGTCGGCGCTATCGATATGAACCATCTCGCGCGGATTTAGACTGACCCGAACGCGCGCCGCGGTGGTCATGCCGGTGTAGGCGTCCGTTTTGTCAAAGACCACCGCATGGACAGCGCAGCGACCGTTGTCCGGCTCATAAAACGCTATGACGCGTTGTTGCCAACTGTGGTGAGAATCGGCTCGTGAGGCCCGACCGGTCCCAAATTCTGGGCCAGTTCATCGGCCCGTGCAGGGGTTCCCAGAGTGCACACGACGACGACGCCGGCCGCAGCGAACTTCAACAGCTGAATACAACTCAACATCGGGAAATCTCCTTGAGATTTGCCTGCTTAAGACTCTCTTGAGCCAAGCGAATGATCATGAATCCTCCTTCACATCGGATTCTTCTGGCCTCAGTTAACCCATGTTACCCGTGCTTTGGCATCATCCAATTTGTGTGCTTTGGCATCACCCATTTGGATGAGAAATGGCTGGCAGATGACGGATGCCCTAGGCTTGCCGCCGAAGAGTCCGAGCGGGGCTGGGACGGTGGCCTGACCAATGCAAGCTGTTTGGCTTCGAGCAAACCAGGCTTTCTCGCACGTGAAAAAGTTCGAGGCCGTAGTCGGACCGATGCCGCTTTTGGCGAGATTGTTAAGGGCGGGCCTACGAGTTGACGAAGCGGGTGACTGACGATCATCATAACCCAAATGCTTATTTTCTGCAGTGTGGCTAATGCCACAGATCCGAGCGCTAGGGCATGATCTTATCCGTGGCTCGCGAGCTTAGGCTTCCGGCCGCGGGCTGACACTCTGCCCGGCCTGGTGCAGGTGACGTTATGAGATATCCGAACAAATCGTTGGAAATTCCGCTTGAGACCTTCTCCAAGGTGGCCCCTGAGAAGCTGCTTTGGGCGATGCTGCATCAGCTTGGGGGCAAGCCGCCATGACGGTAGGTCAACTAGCGCTCCCCACAAGCGTGCGACGCAACGCGCGTGAGCCTCCACGAGCCCACCCAATAGGATCTGACGCGTTCGCGCTGATCCTTGTTGGAATTGCGTATTTCGCGCTTGCCTGTCTTGGCCTGCACCTTGCGTCGATTAATCCGAGCGCCACACCCATCTGGCCTCCGACGGGTTTGGCCATTGCAGCCATCTTGTTGTGGGGCAATCGGATTGCGCCTGCCATCTTTATTGCCGCCTTTCTGATCAATCAGCTTACCGCAGGCTCGATTTTCACCTCGTTAGCCATTGCAGGCGGCAATACTCTTGAGGCGGTGATTGCGGGCTACCTCGTCGGGCATTGGGCGGAGGGTGAGCAGGTTTTCGACACGCCTACTGGCATAGCCAAATTCACGCTAATTAGCCTTGCCGCGACGATGGTCAGTGCCACGATAGGAGTGAGCAGTCTGACCGTCGCTGGCTACGCTGAAGTGAGCAGTTTCATTTCAGTCTGGCTCACCTGGTGGCTCGGCGATTTGGCGGGGGCTCTTGTTGTTACCCCAGTTGTGGTGCTCTGGGCCAAAAGCGAACCAGCATCACTCACGCCACCTCAAATTACAAGAACAGGATTGACTTATCTCGCCGCCGTAGCGGTCGGAGCTATGGCTTTCAGCCCCCTGTTGCAAGGTACAACCCTTGACGAACGCGGTGGTTTGGGTCGTCATTCTGCCGTTGCTGTGGGCCTCACTCCGCCAAGGCCCACGAGATACCGCTACCGTGACGCTTATCATTTCCGCATTCGCGGTTTGGTGTACCGAAACTGCAGTGCGGGCCCTTCGCCAAGCCAAGCCTGAACGACTCATTCATACTGTCGCTGGCCTTCATGATCAGCACTGCCGTGCTCTCCCTCGCTCTGAGCACCGATGTAGCGGTGAGAAACCGCACTGAGAATCAGTTAAGACAGCGCGCCTTGGAAACCGAGGTGTTATGGCAAGCCACTGTTCAGGTCGCCTTTGGCGGCTCTTTTGAAGATCTCCTTCGCGGTTGCCTGGAGAGGATCTGCCGGCTGACGGGCTGGCCCGTTGGACATGTTTACCTTCCAGACGACGTCACCAACCCCCGCCGCTTGCTGCCTAGCCGAGTTTGGCATTTTGAGCGCGAAGAGCTAGCCCCACTCGCTCATGAAACAGCAGGAGGTGTATTGGTGTTTGACGAGGGACTTCACGGTGAGAAATGGGCGACTAGATGTCGGAAGGGCTGCCAAACATTTCGCACAGCGCTGACCAACCTAGCAAGCCAATCCTGCTGAAACCTAGGACGCCAATCCTGCTGAAACATGGACTCCACGCTGCCTTCGATTTTCCGCTCTACGCAGAGGGAAGGCTTCAGGCCGTACTGGAGTTCTTCTCGACTACGCGTCAACTGCCTGACAAGCATCTTCTGTATATCGTGCAAAGCATTGGAGAGCAGCTTGGGCGGGTTCTCGAGCGCCAACAGGGCCAGGAGCAACAACGCCAGGCGGTGGCGATTTCAGATGCTCTCAATCTCACGACCATTCGCTCGGACGCGTTAGAGGCCACACTGAATGCGCTCACCTCTGGTGTCTATCTCACTGACCGCCACGGCCGAATCGTTTACATGAACCGTGCCGCTAAGCGCCAAGTCCGACACCAGCAATGCAATCCGCGTTGCGAATAACCATCTTTCTCCTATCGACCACAAGGCGCGCCTTGCGCTCGATAGGGCCATTGACGAGGCAACTGGCGACGAGGCCGATCTGCCAACCAGCGGCTTTACCATTGCTCTTCCCGCGGGAGACAATGCAGGTCTAATCGCCACCGTCCTCCCGCTCGCGCGCGGCGAACGCCAAAGCGGGGCCTTCGCGGGAATGGTGGCAATCTTCGTGCAAGACCCGATCGTGATGCCACCTTTCTCCCGGGCCAGGCCTTCGCCGAACTCTATGGTCTCACGAGCGAGCGAGCTACGTGTGCTCCTCGCCATGGTGCCAGGGCTTAGCGTAAAGGAAGCGGCTAAGGTGCTGGGGATCGGCGAGAACACGGCCAAGACCCACCTGCAACACATTCACTCGAAGACCGGCACGTCGAAGCAGACCGAGCTTATGCGTTTGTTCATGAGTTCCACACCGCCGGTCAACGCGGGCCAACAGCCAGCGGGCCGGCGCTAGGGACAATACCGGCTATGAGCCCTTTCAACTCCTGGGCTTTGTCTGCCGGTGAAAAGGCTGGCGCTCATGCGCCCAAAAGCTTGAGGTTGTCTCTCGCTGCTTCTAGAGACGGGTCGATCTCAAGCGCCTTCCGGTAGTGTGCGATGGCCTTTCGTTCGTCGCCCATCGCCTCGTAGGTCCAGCCCAGGTTGCAATAGGCAAGGGCTGATTTCGGGTTGAGCTCAAGAGCCTTGTTCAAGTCGGCGATGGCGTGGTCGAACTCACCCTTTTCATAATGGGCGCTACCCCTGTTGGTGTAGGCGGAGGCATCGTTTGGCTCGAGCTCAATGGCCTTGGTGAAGTCGGCGATGGCGCTGTCGAAATTAAACGCCTTGAGATGCGCGGTCCCCCGAGCGAGGTACGCGGTGGCATTATTGGGGTCTGGATTCAAGTGCCTTGGTGTAATCAGAGATGGGGCAGTCAACCTCTTGCTCTTGGATTTGGTCCGCCCCGTCCTGCGTCGCGGACTGCCAAAGTGCCAAAGAAAACGTAAGAGGCCGCGTCATTCGGGTTTCACCATTTGCGCAAACTAGCTGGACGCTCACTAAGCTCTTAATTGAGCGTTCGCCGGTGGCACCTGGACCGCTCGGCGCTACTCGTCTGGGAAATGCGCATAACGACCTAAGGTTCCACATGTGGACACGCGCGGCTCGAAGTTAAACAGACTCTCCCGTCGCCGGTATTGCTGTTGCAGCGGTGTCTCAGTCAATGAAAAAATACTTCACTAACTGCGTGAGCACTCCATCCAAATGGATGAGGCGAGCCAGGAGCCCCAATCGCCTGCACGCTGACTGTCGGCGACTACAAGGAACGGCTTGCGCAGATCGCCGAACTTGCTCGCGACGCATTGCGGAGCCAGGGGAGAAATGGACTCGTGCTGACCCTCAGAGCTGCCACAGGTGACATGGGTTAACTGAGGCCAGAATCGAAGAGATGTTCCGTTGGGGAGAGGGCGCAGTCGGAGGGGAGCGGACCTTGGGCCGCCGCCTTACAGGTCAATGCAGATGACAGCACAATGGCCAAGCAAACCTCGTGCTACGGCTTGACATTCCGAAGTTGTAACCTTATCTGGAGATATGGTAACATGAGAGATGATAACAAACTGTAGGAAAAGCAGAAATGGCCAAAGGATTGCAGCCAGCAGTTGCCTATCTTCGGACCTCGAGCGCGGCAAATGTCGGAGCTGACAAGGATAGCGATAAGCGGCAGCGAGCTGCCATCGACGCATTCGCCAAGCAGGCCAGGTTCACCATCGTGGACGAGTACTACGATGCTGCCGTGAGTGGTGCCGATCCTGTCGATCAGCGCCCGGGCTTTGCCGAGATGCTGCGTCGCTTGGCAGCGAACGGGGCAAAGACGATCATCGTTGAGTCGCCAGATAGGTTCGCTCGTGACCTTGCCGTGCAGCTCGCCGGACATGACATGCTCAAGGGTCTCGGCATCGCGATCATTCCTGCATCCGCACCCGACTTCTTCACCGAGGACACGCCCACCGCCGTTTTGGTGCGCCAAGTGCTGGGGGCCATCGCTCAATTTGAGAAGGCCAGCAGTGTTGCGAAACTGGCAGCAGCTCGCAAGCGCAAGCGTGAGCGTGAGGGACGGTGCGAGGGAAGGAAGCCTCTCAGTGAAACGAGACCTGAGGTTGTCGCTCTGGCGCGTAAGCTGCGCCGGCGTCGGCCCAAGGGCGGTCGGCTTTCCTTGAGGGAGGTTGCCAAGGCCCTCGCAACCGAGGGCTATTTCAACGAGCGTGGTAAGCCCTACGCCGCCAAATCGGTGGCCAGCATGTTGGCTTAACGGCCCACCTCAGTTGCAATAACCGTAGGTATTGCCGGAACTGTCGCTCCTCCAGGAGTTGCTCAGATTTGCGAATGTGGTAATTGGCACAAGTGTCGTGTGGCAAATACCACTGCGCGAGCCCCCATGACGCTGCAGACTCTCCTCATGCTCAAGATGGTTTGAGCATTAAAAGGAGTGCAGACATGAAAACGTCATTAGCAATTGTGCTCGCAACCATCGCGCTGACATTCGGTGCGATGTTGAGCTTTACCTCCGGCGTCGCGGCCCACGATTATGGCAACCTCTCGGGTAAGAGCCCGGGCAGATGCGGAGTCGTCGCGTGCATATACGACCTGGCGCCATTACCCTCGCCCCCGGGCCCAGGCCCTTATCGTTAGGCTGTGAGATGTACCAGCCGGCCTCTCCCTGGGGAGGCTGGTTGGTACTCACTAGAAGCAACGGAAGCGCGAAATGCGGAAGTCCACGACAGATAGGATGAACGACTACTACGCCGTGGTGATGGGTGTCTTGGAGCCCATTCTCGTCCTATCGGTGATGGCGGTTATTGCTTTTCTGGTGCGGGTATTTTGAGCTCTGCTTTGTCAGTCGCCCTTGCACCTTTGGGCTCCGCGCCCACAGTTAAGTCGAATGAAAATCGGTCCCATCTGACCCCGTCGGGGGCATCTTAAATTTTGCAGAAGGATGGGTTCCCTTTGCATAGGAGTCCCACTTACCTCCCCAAACTTCTAAAGATCCGCAACGATTGGGAGGCCGGCGATGGCCAGCTTGATACCCATCGTTCCCCCCTGCCGGAACGCCAGTTCTTTACGATAGGTGAATCGCCGAAAGGGTGGGTCGAGCTGAGGCCCGGCTCAAGGTGCAGGTAGGTTAACGATACCAGGGGGGAGGGGCGGATTAAATCGCTGTCCCGTGGGCAAAGCGCCCTGGTGGGCGGCTGGGTTAATTATCCTCAGGATGTTCATTTCGAGGGCGTTCGGGCGTGGAGCTAAGTTCAGCTCGTTGTTGGCGAATACGCTTCCCCCCGCTGTTCACAGGCGCCCGCTCTAGCCCCCCGCCACGTTTTGGTTACTCTGGACCTATGAGCGCGCTGATTCGTCCACTACAGCCGACTGCCATGAGGAAAATCTCGCCGGCGCCGACTTCGTTGTGGACACGGGAACGCCGCAGGTAGACAGGAAAGACGAATAGGCTGATTGGTTGAATATGCCGTCGGGCTGGCAAAGAAAAGCCGCCCACCCCTGCCAGGGAGAGCGGCGGATAGGTTTAAGGAGAAAACATATAGAAACGAATCCCCCCAAAGCGCAAGCCCCCAAGGCAAAAAAGCGCACATCTGTTTTTAAGCAGATCAAGAGCGCCGGCTTCACGCTGTACCGCGTGACCGTCACCGAGCCTTCCGGCACTGTCACCACTATTGACTGCACGGCGGATACCGCCAAGCAACCAGACAACGACTGGTCGGACGTGCGTGGCAATGGTGCTGCTTAAGCTCAAGCACGTCTATCGCTCGAAGGATCGGCAGGGCCGCGACCGATGGCTGCTACGCTTGCCCGGTCGGAAAGCCATCACTCTAAAAGGCGCCCATGGTTCACCAGAGTTCATGGCGAACTATCAGGCCGCAATTGATGGCTCGACGCCGATTGTCTCCGTGCGCGCGGCGAAGGCTGGCACGATGGCCGGCTTGGTGCCTCTCTATTTTGCCAATATCCGGTTTACAGCACTACGCCCAGCCACAAAACAATCGCAACGCAGCTACCTGGAGCGCTTTGCTGAAAAGCACGGCCATAGATCGGTGAGAGGACTTCAAACCGACAATGTGAAGGATATGATAGCCGCCAAAGCCGGAACGCCATCCGGTGCTCGCAATTTTCTGATTGCCCTTCGCGGCCTCATGGAATTCGCCATCGAGATTGGTTGGCGGGACGATAACCCAACAGCCGATCTCAAGCGGCCACAGATCAAGACTAGCGGTTATCGCACATGGTCTGAGGATGACATTGCTGACTTCCAGCAAGTGCACCCATTAGGGACGCGGCAACGTCTTGCGCTAGAGCTTCTTCTTTGGACCGGCCATCGCCGCGGCGACATTGTTCGCCTTGGTCGTCAGAATGTTGCTGACGAAGTCTTGTTGGTCGTGCAGCAGAAAACCGGCGCGGAGGTACACACTCCGATCATGCCTCCGCTACAGTCCGCAATAGACGCCCTGCCCCAGGCGAATATGACGTTCCTAGTTACGGCTGACGGGAAGCCATTCTCGCCGCAAGGATTCTCGAATTGGTTCCGGGCCGCATGTCGAAAGGCTGGTCTGACGACATTATCAGCGCATGGGCTGCGTAAAGCCTTCTCCCGGCGCCACGCAGAAGCCGGTCGGAGCGCAATGGAGATCGCGGCCCTAACAGGCCACCAGACATTGAAGGAGGTCGAGCGGTACACCAGGGCCGCAGACCGCAAGCGCATGGCCATCAAGGCAATGGGGCAGACGTATCAGGAACACGAATTTACACACGGCAAGAAACAGTCTCGCACACGGAAACTTAACCAACTGAAGTAGTGGAGGAAAAATATGCGGGTTCGAGAACGGTCCGGACACGCATCCCTCATGGGGAAGAGATGGACGCAGTGTAAGGGAGTTCGGAGGGCGAGGATAAAGGGTGCTTAGGTCCGTCAAGCGCCAAGAGCGCACACTCGAGCGCCTCAACGCTTCACGCCTGCCTTCAACAGCGCTCAGCCCCGAGAGGGAGCGGACCCCACGCAACGGGTGACTCAACCTCGCCGAGGGAGCTAGCTACCGTGCATTGCTCAGCCACTACCTCAAAGCCGAGCCAAGACCGCCCCATGTGGGGATGCCGTTGTGTTGTTCAAGAGCGTGTGAGCCAAATGCTATAAGCAGACGTTATTCGTGGCGCAGACCATGCCGGCATAGTAATTAGCTCATGCCGTAGGAAGGTTGAGAATGGCACAATATCGCAAGAGTCCCGAAGCCATTTCCCGTCTGTCGCCGGAACAGTATCGCGTGACCCAGCAAAGCGCCACCGAGCATCCCGGAACCGGCGAATATCTGGACAACAAGGAACCGGGAATCTATGTCGACATCGTATCCGGAGAGCCGTTGTTCGCCTCATCCGACAAATATGAGTCGGGGTGCGGTTGGCCTAGTTTCACCAAGCCGATCGAACCTGCCAACATCCACGAATTGCGGGACAACACTCACGGAATGACCCGCACGGAGGTGCGTTCGGCTCATGGCGACAGCCATCTCGGGCATGTCTTTCCCGACGGCCCTGCTGATCGGGGCGGCCTGCGCTATTGCATCAACTCGGCCTCGTTGCGGTTCATCCATCGCGACGACATGGAAGCCGAAGGCTACGGGGCTTATCTGGATCAGGCGGAAGATCTGCGCTGACTGAGGAACCGGGGCGGCCCTTCTGTCCAACCGGTCACTGTGCGTCATCTCAACAAGTTGGATCGGGCCAGCTCGACGATCTCGTCGCCACGCCCGTTGAGGACAGCCTTCAGCATGTAGAGGGTGAAGCCCTTGGCCATCTCAGTGGTCACCTTTGGCGGCATGGCGAGCTCCATGCGGTTGACCACCGCGTCGACCAGCACCGGGCCGGGGTGAGCCAGCGCCTCGGCAAGCTTGCCTTCGACCTCGGCTGGATCGACGATGCGCACGCCCTTGATGCCTACCGCCTCCGCCATGGCGGCGAAGTTCGGATTGACGAGCGCGGTGCCGGTATCGAGGAAGCCGGATGCCTTCTGCTCGAGCTCGATGAAGCCGAGCGAGCCGTTGTTGAACACAATCACCTTCACCGGGAGCTCGAGTTGGCACAGGCTCAGCAAGTCGCCCATCAGCATGGTGAATCCGCCGTCGCCCGACAGCGAGATCACCTGTCTCTGCGGGAAGGCTGCCTGGGCGCCGATGGCCTGAGCCATCGCATTGGCCATGGAGCCATGCCAGAACGAGCCTAGGAGGCGGCGGCGGCCGTTCATGCCGAGATAGCGTGCCGCCCAGACGGTCGGCAGGCCGACATCGCAGGTGAAGATGGCGTCGTCGCTGGCAAGCTCGCTGACCACGCGCGCGATTTGTTGGGGATGCAGCGGACCGCCGGGGCGCCCGCTAGCGAGCTCGTCCAGGGCTTGGCGTGCTTCGGCGTAGCTCCTAAGCGACGCGTCGAGATGCTTGCGGTTCTTCTTGACGGTCAAGCGAGGCAGCAGCGCGCGCAAGCTGGCGCCGACCTGGCCGACCAGACCAAGCTCGACCGGCGCACGCCGGCCGATGGCCTCCGCCCTGATGTCGATCTGGGCGATACGGGCTTCCTTGGGGAAGAACTGGCGGTAGGGAAAATCCGTGCCCAGCATCAGGAGCGTGTCGCAGGACTGCATTGCGTGGTAGCCCGAGGCAAAACCGATCAGGCCAGTCATCCCGACGTTGTAGGGATTGTCCCACTCGACATGCTCCTTGCCCCGCATGGCGTGGACGATCGGCGCCTTCAGCGCTTCGGCGAGCTGCATCAGTTCGGCATGCGCGCCTGCGCAACCGCTGCCGCAGAGCAGCGTGACGCGCCGAGCCTGGTTCAGCAGATCGGCCAGACGGTCGATCTCCTGGTCGGCAGGCACGACAATTGACTGCGCCGGCATCAGGCCCAGGGGCAAGGGCGCGGCCGCATTCGCGGCCGGCTTCAGCGCAACGTCGCCCGGGATCACGATGACGCTGACGCAGCGCTCGTAGAACGCGCGGCGCACGGCGATCTCGAGCGCTCGCGGCATCTGCTCGGGGTTCGAGACCAGCTCGCAATAGCTCGAGCACTCCCGGAACAGGTGCTCGGGATGGGTCTCCTGAAAATAGGCTGAGCCAATCTCCGGCGACGGGATGTGCGCTGCGATCGCCACCACCGGCACGCGCGAGCGGTGGCAGTCGAACAGGCCGTTGATCAGGTGGAGGTTGCCGGGGCCGCAGCTTCCGGCGCATACGGCGAGGCTGCCGGTGACATGTGCATCGGCACCGGCGGCGAAGGCCGCCACCTCCTCGTGCCGCACGTGCAGCCACCGAATGCCACCATGGCGCCGCAGCGCGTCGGTGAAGCCGTTCAGGCTGTCGCCGACGATGCCATAGATCCGCTCCACACCGGCCGCGGCGAGGGTTTCGACCATTTGGTCGGCAACGGCGTGGGCCATGGTGTACTCCTTGGCGGACGCGGTCAGATCGTCGCGAAACCCCGGGAGGGCGATCAACCAGCAGGTCGAAGGCTATTCCTCTCTGCCGAATTTCGAGTTCGCCAGTATAGCCCGAAGGCCGTGCGCTCGGGCGGGAATGTCCGCTTTGGGTCAGTTGCCGACGTCGTGGCGCCTGGCTGAGTTGGTCGACTTCGTACCAAAGCCGGACATCACTCGGAGGGAGGCGAGATCAGGGTTTTCGCATCATCTTCTTCGCGATCCCCTCAGCGACCGTCCGGTCCGAAAGCGGAATGAGCGGCTTGCTACTCCAACCTGGTCGAGATGAGGAAGGGCCACGCTCGCCAGGTTCGCACCGCGTCACAGGATGGGCAGCTATCTCTCTTTCAAGTCGAGCGGCCTCCTCTTGGCGCGTCTCACCAAGCAACACCCGTTTGCTCGCCTTTGGCATACGATGAGGTTGAGTGTTTTTGACGAAGCCCATCGAGGAATCTCCAATGCTTGATCTGGCTGCACGCAGTTGGCGGACCGAAGCATGGATTCTGCAACAAATTAAGGCGGGTCATTCTCAATACGCCAAATGTGGGGTGACTTCGGGACATGAAGAGAATCGGGTCCGCTTGGATGGGCTCAGTGCCACCATGGCAACGGTGCACGACGCAGTCTTGCTGGGACGCCTTCACTTCGGCTTGGGCCCGGCTTCGGCACTCTTTTGACGGGCCGTCCTTCGCGGCGCCTCTTTTGTGTGAGGCAACTGCCTGCAACCGTCGTAAACTTCCATTTTTCGGCGGTAAGCAACCTAAGAGTGCGGGTAATGGCAAAGACTGAGCTCAAAATCGACGCCGCGAACTTGGCTTTACGAGTCGCCGCAATTGTAGGGGTCATTTATGGGATCGGCTTTCTTCTGATGCCGTATTCCGTGCTTCAGCTCAGTGGAGATCCAGGTGTGCCAGCCAACTCGGGATGGGTGCGGTGGGCTGGAGGGTTTGTTCTTGGGATTGCGATCGGCCCATGGCTCGCATCGGAGGGGTGGGTAAAGGAGCAGCCGTTCATAGCTGGTCTCGCGGTAGCCTATACGCTGTCCGGCCTCGCGCTCCTCTATAGCGTTGTGAGCGGGGAATATGCCGGCGCGGCGTGGTTCATTTGGCTGCCAATTGTCATCCTGGCCGTGCTCGCCCCGACAATGTGGTGGCTCGCAACCAAATAACCGACGTCTGCTTTGGGTCATTAGCTGACGTTGTGTAGGGTCGGCGTATTCGTCCCCTATGTGCCAAACGGACATTTCTTGATCGGTTCGACCTATGAGCCGTGAGGAGCGGCGCCCGATGTTGAAAAAGGCTTGTCGGGGTTTTAGTTTCGCGGTCGTAATGTGTAGTATAGCCAGGTCGCGGCTATCGGAATCAAGAATTCTGGCGACCTGGGCAAGGGGCGGGGGCCTATTCTTATGTCTCTGTTTCGGAGAAACACGTCCCCCAAGGCCACCGAGAAGCTGACACGCCTGTTCTTCGCCTCCGATTTTCATGGCTCTCAGCGCATCTTTCGCAAGTTCTTGAACGCCGCGAAGCACTATGAAGCCAACGTCCTGGTCATGGGGGGTGACGTCGTCGGCAAGCTGGCCATTCCTGTCATCCGCGAGGGCAATGGCTGCTTTCGGGCGCACCTCATGGGCAAGACCGAACACCTAGAGGGACCGACTGACCTGCAGGGTTTCGAGGATCGGCTTGGCACGCTCGGCTACTATAGCAAGATCATGGACGAGGATGAGTACCGCGCAATCGAAGCCGACGCGGCGGCCGTCGAGCGCCTGTTCCACGATCTTGCCCGCCAACGGCTCGCATCTTGGATCGAGCTCGCCGAGACGCGGCTGGCCGGGAGCGGAGTCAAATGCTTTGTGATCGGCGGCAATGATGACGATCCCGAGGTGCTGGAGCTGTTGAGGGATGCAAACACGCAATCCATCGTCTTTTGCGAGGGCAAAGAGGTAGAAATCGACGATCATCACACGATGATCAGCGTTGGGTTCAGCAATCGGACACCATGGAAGACGCCACGCGAGGTCGACGACGATGACCTCGGCAAGATGATCGAGGGATTGGTAGGCGGCGCAGCCGACGCACAGCACGCGATCTTCAACCTGCACGTACCGCCAGTGGATTCCACGCTCGACACCTGTCCGATGTTGGACTGGAGCACCAAGCCGCCGACTCAAATCGTCAAAGGGGGCCAGGTCGTCCTGCATGGTGCCGGCAGCCAGGCAGTGCGCCGGGCAATCGAATTGCATCAGCCGCTGCTCAGCCTGCACGGCCATATTCATGAATCCGCCGGCGTGGTCAAAATCGGCCGGACAACGTCGGTAAACCCCGGCAGTGAATATGGCGAGGGTGTACTTCGCGGCTGCCTGCTGACGTTGGCACGAGATGAGGTGAAAAATTATCAGCTAACCGCCGGCTGAAGTGCCGCGGCGGGGGAGCGAAACTCTGGTCAGGATAAGGGAGGCTTACCATGGCAGTGGCTGCAGCAAAGCCAGAAGTCTTCACCCGTAATTCATCGGGCCTTGTACGGGTGATGTCGCCCTATTCAGCATTCATCTACAACATCCTCACAATGGGTCTGATCTTCCCCTGGACCTATCTCTGGGCGCCGGGCGCGCTGCCCGGCGGGCGGCTCGTCTGGGGGATCTTGCTCGCCATGATCTTCGAAATCCCCATCGCGCTAGCCTATGTCTGGCTGTCGACGGCGCTGCCGCGTTCGGGCGGTGACTATGTGTTTCAGAGTAGGGTGTTCGGAGGCGGGATCGGTTTCTCGATCGTAATGTCCGGATTCGTCATCTGGATTCTGCAATGGGTCGCTCTCTCCGGTTGGCTGCTCTCTTACCTCGGGTTCGCATCGCTGTTTCTCGGACTCGGCGGGACCATGGGCAATCCGACGCTAACCAGCATCGGCGTTTGGTTCACCACACCTTGGGGCATTATCATCGTGAGCATACTGAATGCGTTGCTGGCGATGTTGCTGCTGGTCAGCGGCTTCAAGAACTACGTCAAGTTCCAATATGTGATGTGGTACGCGACGCTGCTGTCGTTCGGTCTCATGCTGTACCTCTTCTTCAGCGCCACGCCGGAGACCTTCGCGCAGAAGCTGAATGACTTCGTCGTCGCCTCTGGGGGAGCGCCCAACTTCTACGAGACGGCGATCAATGCGGCGAAGGGAGCCAATATCGATCTCAACCCGCCATTCAGTCTCTTGGCCACGCTCCTGGTGGCACCGATCGCCTGGACCTCTCTGCAATGGGCGAGCTATAGCGCCCAGCAGAACGGCGAGATCAAGGGTGCCCGCTCGTTCCAGAACCAACTGGTGATCATCCTCGGATCGCTGATCGTGACCGGCCTGCTGCTCGCCGCCTTGGCTGCGGCTTTCGAGCACGCGATTGGCACCAACTTCCTGTACGTTGCCGGGGCAGGATATTGGGCGGGATTGGCTGAAGGCAAGTTCAACGGTGTTTTTCTCTGGCCGAACATCTTGGCCATGGCCTTGGCAGGCAGTCCGATCATCGTGGTGATCATCTCCCTCGGTTACATCCTCAACGCCTTCCAGATCGTCAACAACTGCTATATCGGCATGACCCGCGTGATGGTGGCCATGTCGCTCGATCGGCTGTTGCCGGAATGGGTGAGCCGGGTGTCGGACCGGCTGCACACGCCGGTCAACGCCCACTTGGCATACTTCCTCGCCAGCATTCCGGTGATCCTGGTCTACAATTTGTGGGGCCAGTGGACCGCGCTGACGCTTGGGGTCACCTTCGCCTGCGGCTACGTGTTCATAGTCACCGCTCTAGCCGGTGCCCTGATGCCATACCGCGCCAAAGCACTCTACGGCGCCTCGCCCGGCGCGGCTTACAAGGTGGGAAGCATTCCAATGGTTACGATCTTCGGCCTGATCGGCGCTCTCGTGGGCGGTGTCATGGTGCTGATGTTCATGTTCTACAGCGCCCTCGGCCTGACCAGCGTCTTGGCTTATCAGGTTGTGTTCGGCGTCCTGGCGGTGTCGATCATTTGGTATTTCCTGGCCAGAATGATCCAGCGCTCACATGGCATCAACGTGGACTATGCCTTCAAGGAGATACCGCCAGAGTAGGCTCGCCAACTGGCTCTCGATTTTGACCGTCCTACAAAGACCAGCACAGTTTTCGTGGTGCCGCGCTGGCTCACCACCAGGATGTCCCGGTCGCGGATGAAATCGGCGGCGATAAGCTCGTTGACGCCAACCAGATAGACAACCGGATCGGGTCGCTTCTCCGGTGAGCGTGCGGGGTGTTTCGCGACCATGAGCCGGATGGTGCGACCGTTCGGGCGGCTGCGATCCTCAGGCATGACGAGATAGCCGCAGCTCGCGTCGGCCAGCCATTCGACGCCCTGCAGTTTCGGACACGGCGCCGGTTCGAAGCGTGGCACAGTTGTAGTCCCTTCGGCGGCCTGTGCGGCTCGCGCCCGGTTGGTGAAGCAAGGAGAAGGGCGAGACAGCTATGCGCGGAGCCCTCCGTCTGGAGTCGGCGCCCTAGGGCAGCCTATCCCGAGATTGGCGATAAAGCACGGCACAATGTCCGCTAGGGGGTTGATGGCTGACGTTACAGCGTAGAGCGGGTTGCCCGCTTGGTGCCACTAGCAGACGAGGCTGTGTGGCAATTGCCACAGCGCCAATCAGAGCGACGAGCGAGAATCTCCCCCCGTCGCCCTCACCGCGGCCGGTATCCCAGCTCGTTCTGACAACTCGGACCAAAACCTGGGAGCAGTTGGCCCTCACGAGCCCCTTCTGACGGAATGCCACCTGCTTAGACGAGCGATATCTCGCCGCGCTTGCCAAGCTCGTCTATGGCTCGAGCGGCATATCGATACCGCCGAGAACAAGTGACGGGCCATTGCACTGCTGAAGACTAACAGCCCGAGCCCTCGAGCGTCATTGCTCCTCCCCTAGGGTCGTGGGCCAAGATACCGAGTTGAGCCGCACTTGCCAGCTGAAGGCGAACCTGTCGAAGGTCCGCAATGGGTCATTGGCAGACATCGCAGCGGTGATGGATTTGGTCCGCTTTGTGCCATCGGCGGACATTCATTTGGTATGCCGACGCGTGAGCCCGGAGAGCGAACTAGGTTAGATCCAGCCTCCCTCAAACTGTCGCTCTTCCTTGCGCACTGATCTGCCGCGGATCATAATGACGACAACTCAGGAAGTGTCGCCATGCAAGAGGCGCGGATCGAACTCCTGCAGCGCATGCCCGTTTTCGGCGGAATCCGGGCCGACGTCCTCCAATTTCTGCTCGGCTTGTGCCCGGTCGTATCCGTCCCGACGAACGAGTTCTTTTTCCGCGAGCACGACCAAGCCGATTCGATGTTCGTTCTCGAAGCGGGCAAAGCCGCGGTGCTGAAATCCTGGCGCGGACAGGAGTACTTCCTCCGAACCCTCAAGGAGGGCGACTGCTTCGGGGAGATGGCGGTGATGGACCTCTTGCCGCGCAGCGCCTCCGTCCGCGCAGTCGAAGATTGCACCGCAATCCGTCTTTCAGCCGCCGACCTCTACCAGGTCTACGCGCAGGATCTCAGGCAGTTCGCGCTGATCCAGATGAACATGGGCCGGGAAGTGAGCCGACGGCTCCGGGAGTCGGATAATCGACTGTTCCGCGCCAGGTTTGGGCCGGACGCGGACATCGAGCACGTTTTCCTGGCCGGCTGAAGATGCGCCGGGCCGTCCTCTGCCGCCCGGGGCCAGGCGCTTGCCGCGATGGTCGGCCTGACGCCGTCGCCCCTGATGATTGGGTCGGCAATGACGAGCAAGCCCATCTACTTCGATAGCATCGACAACTGCGCCTACATCCTAGGGGATAAAGGCGGATGCAGACTTCCGCTTAGTGCTCAGGCGAACGTGAGACGGGGTGAAGGCAGCGACTAATTGTCGGCATAGACCCCAACCACCTGCATCATGCCGAGGTCCTCATGGTTCATCATGTGGCAGTGGAGCATGTATTTTCCGGTCAAATCGAGGAAGCGCGATCGGAAGGTGATGCTACCATTGCGCGGGACGATCGCCGTGTCCAACCAGATAGGCTCAGGGGTCGGTCCGAAACGGTGCCTTCATATGTCCGCACGAAGAGCCGGTAGCCGCCAATAGTCTTGTAGGTGTGCTGCATGCGCGGTGTGGCGTTGAGCTCGCCATTCGCGGAACTGCGGACAGCCGGCTCGACGAACGGCGCTCCAGGCTTGAAGTCCTTCCACCCCTCGTAGTCTTCGACCGGTTCGTGATCATGCGCCGAAGCCGCGCTGCCAACAGAAATGGAGCCAGGACGATTTGGAAGCAGCAATGCCGTCCCGAAAACCGCGCCGCGAGAACGTCTTGGACCTCCTAGCCATTTCTCCTCGGAACCCCTTCGCCGAGCTTCGGCCAGATGTGGGTTGTTCGCGGGCTCTAACCGGACCCGCGCAGCGTCACGATGGCGAGGCGGCCGTCGGTGTGCCAGGGATCGCCGCCGCCGTTCTTGCCGTCAAGCTCGGTGTGGAAGCCGTCCTTCCAGTCGACCGACTGCCCCGCGCCGGCCCGCCGCAATTCGCTGACCAGCCGGTCGCGCTCGGCATCCACGTCCGGCGCAATGTGGTGGGTCACCTGTCCAGTGGTGTGGCTCAACCCGACGCTTCGGTCGAAGGTTGCGGCGCCGAACCACATGGTTCGGCCCTCATTTCGGTCGTCCCACCGCCAGAAGCGCACGTGGTGGCGCTTGCCCGGGCCGCCGGTGATCGGTTGCTCGAAGGCAAGGTCCTGCTTGCGGCCGAACAGGAACAGATTGCTTACCGGCGCGTCGTCGTCGGGGCGGCGGAGCACGGTATCGGCGGCGATGCGCACGCTGCTCGCCACGGTGATCGGGTTAGCCGGGAACCAGCCTACCGCATGCATGGCCCGCACGAGCGAGGCCTCATCGCCGACCAGCGCGATGTTGATCGGATCGCCGGGATGCCCGTCGCCAGTTTGCGTGCAGCGGTCGAGCTCGGCGAAAAATGGGTGGTGGCGGAAATAGATCGCCCAGAGCTTGGGCACGATCAGATAGGCGGCGACGGCCCAGGCGAGGGTGATCAGCAGAAGGGTCTTGGTGTCTGGGATATGCAAGCTGCTAACCCACGTTCCAGGGTGCGGTCTGGATGTGGAGCTCGTCGAGAAAGTCAAGCCAGAGGCCGAAATAGAGGAAGGACGCGATCAGCCCGAGAAGGGCCGCGAGGATGAGGAAGCGTCCCATCTTGGCGAGCAGGTATGCGAGCACGCTAAAGGGCAGGAAGATGAACATGAAGGCGATGCTGCTACCGACCATCTCCATGCCGTCGCCCATGGGGTCGGCGTGATTGAACAGAAACACGGTGAAGAAGACGAGGAACAGGCTGTGGACGGCGATCGCGAAAAGGACGCTGGTGCGCAGCCTTCTGTCGTCAGCGGAGAGTGATCGGTCCATCAGCGCCCTAGTCTTTTGTCATCGCCCGGCTTGACCGGGCGATCCAGTATCCACCGCTCTCAACAATCTTGCCAGGGTCAGTGATTACTGGAGGCCGCTTTCGCGGACATGACAAGTCTGCAGGGTTAACTCAAGCCGGTTTGCCGGCGGGCTTGGCCGCCGTCGTGGCAGCATGGCGCTTCTCGGCGAGCTTCACCGCGTAGATCGATATTTCGTAAAGCGCGATGGTCGGCAGCGCGAGCGCGATCTGGCTCAACGGGTCAGGTGGGGTAAGCACCGCGGCCACGATGAAGGCGATGAGGATGGCGATGCGGCGTTTGGCCTTGAGCTGCGCCGCGGTGACGAGGCCAGCACGCGCGAGCAGTGTGAGCAACACCGGCAGCTGGAAGCAAATGCCGAAGGCGAGGATCAGCGTCATGATCAAGGAGAGATATTCGCTGACCCGCGCGGTGAGCTGGATGTGCACCTGATGGTCGCCCGCCTGCTGCATTGACAGGAAGAACTTCATGGCGAGCGGCATCACCACGAAATAGACGAGCGAGGCGCCGAGCAGAAACAGGATGGGCGTGGCGATAAGGAAGGGCAGGAAGGCCTGGCGCTCGCTGCGATAAAGGCCAGGCGCCACGAACATGTAGATCTGCGAGGCGATCGCCGGGAAAGCGATGAACACTGCGCCGAACAGAGCGAGCTTCATCTCAGTGAAGAAGAATTCCTGCGGCGCGGTGTAGATCATCTCGATCGGCGTATCGACGCCGGCGGCGAGGCGGTAGGGCCAGAGCAGGAGATTGTAGAGTGGCCGCGCGAAATAGAAGCACACGACGAAGGCGACGAGGATCGCGGCCAACGACCAGATAAGCCGCCGGCGAAGCTCGATCAGATGCTCTATCAGCGGCGCCTTGGTGGCCTCGATGTCCTCTTGACTCACGGCGTCTGCTCTTTTGGCTTGCGCGCGCGCGGTTTCGGCGCGGCCTTCGGCTTGGCCGGATCAATCCGCTTGGCAGGATCTGCGGTCTCGGCGACGACCGTCTTGTTAACGGCGGCAGCCTTCTTGGCGGGCGTAGCCTTGGGCTTCTTCGCCCGCGGCTTCGGTTTGGGCTTAAGCGCGGGTGCCGCTGCCTCGGCGGGTGCTGGCGTCGGCGGTGCCGGCTTTGGCACCATCAATGGGTTGTCGATCGGCGCCGACGCCTGCGCGTGAAGATCCTGCATCGCCTTGCGCACCTCGTCGATCTCGCTGTCGCGCACCGCATCCTCGAACTGACGCTGGAAGTCCGCGGCCATGCGCCGGAGCTTGCCGACGTAATGGCCGAAGGTTCGCATCAGCCGCGGCAGCTCCTTGGGGCCGACCACGATGATCGCCACCACGGCGATGACCAGGAGTTCAGACCAACCGATATCGAACATGGGTGCGGCTCAAGGCCAAGCTGTAGCGCATTTCATTGAGAGGCGGGTGGCGCTTGGCAAGCGCCCTAGCTCGCCTTTGGCGTCCGTGGCGTCTTGGCGCGAGATGTGGTCTTCGCCTTGGCGGCGGGTTTCTTGTGCTCGATCACCTTGGGAGCCGGCGCGGGCTCAGGCTCGGGTGCGGCCTCGCTCTCGCCTTCGGCCATCTCCTTTTTAAAGCTCTTGATACCCTTGGCGAGGTCGCCCATCAGGCCAGAGATCTTACCCACGCCGAACAGGAGCACGAGCACCAGAATGACGAGCAGCCAGTGCCACACGCTGCCGAAACCCATCAATAGTCTCCTTGAGCCGCTTCTCTGCAGCCACTATGGCAGCAAAGCGCAAGGGCTCGCAAGATAGGGCGATGTTCACGACGTTCCGCCATTGGACGCATTGCCGTTCTCAGCGACGAACACCAGCACCGCCCCAGCATCGATGCTGAGGCCGACGTCGCTGCCAAGCGACGGTGCGTCGCTTTCCCGCACGCGGGCGAACAGTGGGGCATCGAGCCCCTGCACTGCCATCTCCACCAGGGCAACGTCGCCGAGGAAGCGGAGGTCGAGCACGCGCGCCGGGATGCCTTCGCCGGCGGCAAGCAGGCGCACGCCCCGCTGGCGCACGCAGACGATTGCCTCCTTGCCGTCGGCGAGGCCGTTGGCGGGGAAATTGCCGAGAGCCGTCTTGGCAGTGCCTTTCTCGATGCGAGCCGGTACCTCGGTCAGATCGGAGAAGGTGCGTGCGGCGAGAATGTCCTTGGGCGCGCGGTAGAGGTCGAGCGGGCGGCCTGACTGCACCACGCGGCCCTTGCGCAACAGCACGACACAGTCGCCCATGCGCATCGCCTCCTCGGAGTCGTGGGTGACGACGATAGAAGTCGCGCGCGTCTCATGCAGGATAGCGAGCGTCTCCTCGCGCATGCGTTCGCGCAAGCGAGGATCGAGGCCCGAGAAGGGCTCGTCCATGAGAAGCACGCTCGGCCGCGGCGCGATCGCGCGGGCGAGCGCCACGCGCTGCTGCTCGCCACCGGAGAGGATATGCGGGTATTCATTGGCGTAATCGGCGAGGCCGACGCGGGTCAACGCGGCAAGGGCCTCGCTGTTCGCCTCGCTGCGGGTGAGCGAGCGGAGCCCGAAGGCGACGTTTTGCTGGATGGTGAGGTGCGGAAACAGCGCGAAGTCCTGAAACATCAGCCCGACGCCTCGCTTCTCGGGTGGAACGAATTGGTCAGGTCCCGCCGCCTCCTGGCCGTCGAGCAGAACGCGGCCGGTGGTCGGGCGCTCGACGCCGGCGGCGATCCTTAGCAGCGTGGTCTTGCCGCAGCCCGAAGGCCCGAGCAGGCACAGCACCTCGCCCGGCGGCACGTCGAGGCAAACCTGGTCGAGAGCGAGGCTCTCGCCATAGCGTTTGGAGACATCCTCGAAGGTGAGGCGCGCAGCGAAGCTAACGCCGGCCCTGCCCCGCTCACTCGGCGCGTGCTTCGACTCACGCCCGCTTCTGCCGGCTTTCAAGAACTCAAGCACGAGGCTGGTCTACGATCTTGCACCTGGAAGTGCAACCACCAGCGGTCAACGCGGCGGCTCGCCCTCGTCGTCTTCGGAGGACTCGCCCTCCTCGCCGAGCTCGTCCTCGAGCGGATCCTCGTCCTCGCGCAAATCCGGCGCGTCATCGGGATTGGGCATGGCGAAGCCCGCAGGCAAGTTGGAGTCGAGCAGCCCTGCCCCCTTCAGCTCGGAGAGACCCGGAAGGTCCTGGATCGAGTCGAAGCCGAAATGGCCGAGGAACTGCTCGGTGGTGCCGTAGGTCAGGGGACGCCCCGGTGCGCGCCTGCGGCCCCTGAGCTTGATCCAGCCGGTCTCGAGCAGCACGTCGAGGGTTCCCTTGGAGGTGCTCACGCCCCTGATCTCCTCGATCTCGGCGCGGGTGACCGGCTGGTGATAGGCGATGATGGCGAGCGTCTCGAGTGCCGCGCGAGACAGGCGGCGCTGCTCGACGGCCTCGCGCTCGAGCAGAAAGGCAAGATCGTCGGCGGTACGGAACGCCCATTTGCCGGCGACGCGCACGAGGTTGACGCCGCGCGTGGCATAGAGCTCGCGCAGCTCCTCAAGCAGCGCGGAGATGTCCTCGCCTTCGGCAAAATGCTGGGCGAGCGCAGCCTGGTCGAGCGGCTCGGGGGCCGCGAACAGCAAGGCCTCCAGGATGCGCATCTTCTCCTGCCGGTCGGCGGAGGGGCGCGCCATCTTGATCTTGGAAGGAAACGGCAGCAGCAGAGAGCCGCGGCGGCCCTCACGCTTGTCGTCGCCGGCCTCCAGCGGCATCGCCCTATCGAGATTGTTCGCAGTCATTCATGACCTCTTTTGTTGTCGTCAGCGCGTTGAAGCGGCCTCAGGTGTGCGGCGTCGAACCAAGAGCGGCGCAAACACCTTTGCTTGCCTGATTTCAAGCGCTCCCTCCCGTGTCATCTCCAGCGTCGCGGTGAAGCCGCTCGCTAATGCCGTCCGCCGCAACTCCGGCCCGACCAAAAACTCAGAGAGCAGCCGATCGAGCGGCGCCCAATCGCGCGACATGCCGAGCAGGCGCTCGAGCTCGAAGCGGGCTTCCTTCAGCGACCATACCGTGCGCGGCCGCACCTGCCAGCTCCTCACCGTGGTGCGCTGGCGCTGCTGGGCGTAAGCCTTGAGCAGGTCGTAGAGATCGGCCCGGTAGGTGCTTTTGCGGGTGATGCGCAGGGGTTCGGGCATGCCGCGGGCGAAGACGTCGCGACCGAGCCGCTTGCGCGTCATCAGCTGCGCCGCAGCCTCGCGCATGGCGTGGAGGCGCTTGAGCCTAAAGGCAAGCAGTTGGGCGAGCTCCTCGCCGGTCGGCTCGCCTTCGGTGCCTTCCTCCGACGGCAACAGCAGTTTCGATTTGAGGAAGGCAAGCCACGCCGCCATGACCAGATAGTCCGCGGCGATCTCGAGCCTGAGCCGGCGCGCCTCAGCGATGAAGTCGAGATATTGCTGGGCGAGCGCCAGCACCGAGATCCTGGCGAGATCGACCTTCTGCGTACGCGCGAGCGCAAGCAAGAGATCGAGCGGCCCCTCGAAGCCCTCGACGTCGACCACCAGGGTCTCGGAAGCGGACGGCCCATTACCGTCGCCTTCCGCCTGCTCCCAATCGGAGAGGTCGCCGTCTTCTGCTCCGTCGTTCATAGGCTCTTCGATCGCGCTCATGTCATCCCACCGCCGGTCAAACTCACGCGACGCTTCCGCTTCCACCAGCCTCGCGCACGAGCACCAGCGCCTGATCGGCATCGAAGGGCTGCGGCTCGCCAAGCTCGGCGATGGCACGGGCAAATCGCTCCGCGCTCTCACCCTCGAGTGGCGGCACGGCGCTTGCGACCTCGCGCATCTCGGCAAGCTCGCCGCTGCAATGGAGCGCAACATCGCAGCCGGCATCGATCACCGCGGCGGCGCGCTCCGCAAAGGGACCGCCGAGCGCCTGCATGCCGATATCGTCGCTCATCACCAAGCCGGTCAGCCCGATCAGCTCACGAATCACTTCGCCCATTATAACGGGCGAGGTGCTTGCCGGTCGCTCCTCATCGAAGGCGGTAAGCAGAACGTGGGCGGTCATGGCGAGTGGCGCGTGGCGGAGCGCCATGAAGGGCCGGAAGTCGACCTCCATCAGTTCTTCGGCGGAGGCATCGATCCGCGGTAGCGACAAGTGGCTGTCGGCCATCGCCCGTCCATGGCCGGGGACGTGCTTGATGACCGGCAGCACGCCGCCGGCAAGCGTCCCCTCGACCACCGCGCGGGCGAGATTGCTTACCACGCCGGGGTCGAAGCTGAAGGCGCGGTCGCCAATAATGTCGTGGGACCCGGCTTCCGGCACGTCCAGCACCGGCGTGCAGTTGACGGTGATGCCGGCCTCGCGGAGCTCGGTGGCGATCAGCCTCCCTCCGGCAAAGGCCGCGGCCCGCGCGCCTTCTGGGTCATAGAGATAGAGATCCCCATAGACCCGCGCCGGAGGCATCTGGCGCCATTGCGGCGGACGCAGGCGCTGCACCCGACCGCCTTCCTGATCGATGAGCACGAGCGCTGCGTCGCTTTCCACCGCGTCGCGGAAGTCTTCGGTAATGGTGCGAAGTTGGGAGACGGACTGGCAGTTGCGGGCGAATAGGATCAGCCCGCAGGGGCGCGTCTCGGCAAAGAAGGCGCGCTCGTCATCGCTGAGAGACGTACCGGCGCAGCCGGAGATGAAGGCGTTGAAATCCACCACGCCGGGCTAACGGCCGATCGGCTCGCGGTCAAGCAGGGCGAGACGGCTATTGCGCCGCCATCACCAGACAATCGGGGTGGCCTTGCGACTTGAGCTGACCGCAGAGCTTGGTGGCTGCGTTTTTGTCGACGATCGGCCCAATGCGCAAGCGGTACCAGACCCCCTTCGCGCCGAGGTCGGCCTTCTGCACCATGGGACGGTAGCTCGCGAGCAGCGTCGGGTATTTCTGCTGCATGTCGGCGAAGGTAGCGAGCGCCTCGGTCTGATTCTGCTTTGATCCGACCTGGACGACATATTGGCTCGGTTTGGCAGGTGCTGGGGCGGCATCGGCGGCGGCGACTTTCGGCTTGGCCGGAATGGCGGCGACAGGCTGCGGGTCGGCCGCAACTGGCGCTGGAGCCGGTGCCGGGGCCGGTGCTGCTGCAGCAACTGGCGCTGGAGCCGGTGCTGCTGCAGCAACTGGCACCGGGGGCGGTGCGGCCTGCGGCATGGGCATCGCCGGCATCGCGGGCTCGGCAGCCGCCATCTGCTGCTCCGGCGCTGGCGCCGGCGCGGCGTCGGCTGGTGCGGCCTGCTGCGGCGCGGGCTGCGCCGACGGCGGCGTGACGGAGCCATCAGGGCGTACCACGAGCGTCTTCACCCGACGGGGGCCGCCATCGGCGGCGTTCGGGTCGTCGACCGTCGCAACCTGCGGCGGTGCTCCCGGAGCGGGTTGCGGCGCGGCCATTGGCGCGGAGCCCGGCATCGCCGGCATGGCGACGTCTTCCTGCCGCGGCACGATGCGCTCAGCTTCAGGCTGATCTCCATTCTGAAGCCGCTCGTATATAAGCTTATTCTTGTGTGGAAAATCCTTGCCACTAGCCTGCTGGGGTGCCTCTTTTACAGGGCGGCTGTCAGCCTGGACCACCGGGGGCTGAGCACCCCCGCCCATGGCGCCGCCACTTTGCTTGTACGCAAAGGCGAGAGCGCCGCCGAGCGCGACGGCGCCGAGCAAGGCGCTGCCCACCATGAAAATGCTGCGGCTCTTCAGGCTAAACTTGCGCGCAGGCTTAAGTCCGGACTCCTCGCCCGCTGACACAAACTGGCTTTCATCGAGGAAGTCGGCATCCGGCTGCTCGCCGTCGTAGAATCCTTGCGGCTCGGTTTGGTGCGGATATCTGATGCCCCCGAGCGCGATCTGTGGGGGCTGATCGTAAACGGCGTCGAAGGCTTGCAGCGCCTGGTGGGCCGGCATGGGCGGGACGTAATCATGGCCAAGCATAGACGCGTGCGGATCGTGGCCGGACTCTGCTCCATAGGGACCAGCGTCGTGCTCATGATCGTTGAACGCATCGCCATGGGAGGGAGCGCCAGCGAAGCCCTGGGCGCCTGAGTGGGTCTGCTGCTCCTCGGGGAAGCTTGCATCCTGATACGAGGCGTCAGGGAAGCCCGCATCCGGAAACGATGCATCGCCGAAACTTGCATCGGGATAATGCGCATCGGCGAAGTTCTGCCCGGCAAGTCCGCCGTTGGGCGCCGCTTCGCCCGGGAAGATCCGCTCTGGGAAACCGCCATCCTTGAAGGATCGCGCGGCAGGTGATTCGGGCTGATACCCGTGACCAGGTTGGGCCCTCGGCGGTAGCGGCGCGGGCTGGTTTAGTGGCTGGTAGCCGTGGCCCGGTCGAGCGTCTTGCGGCATCAGAGCGGGTTGGCTCGGAGCCGGGCGATTGTGCTGGACGCTTGGCTCAGTCTGATAGCCCTGCGGCGGATAAGACGGCTGTTGGCGCTGATAATTCTGCGGCGGAAACGGATTGGGGAAATCAGGGGTGGTGTAGGTTCGCGAAGGACTGCTATGGCCAAGTGAGCGCGGGTCTACTCCGCCGTCTCGCCCATAGGCGCCAAAGTCCGGTTTGGGCGGCTCCGGCAAATGTTGCGGCTGCGGCTCAGATCCCCGCGTGACCGGCGTATAGGCCGGCATCTGCGCAAAAACCGGCCCCCGGCCGGTTCCAAAGATCGAGCGCTGACCCATCGCGGGTTGGCCCGGTCTACCTGCTCCCGAAGTCATGTAGGGCTCCTCGCTCCTATGAGCGGTGTGTGCGGGCGCGCCCCAGGACTGATCGCCCTCGGCACCGACGCTCCTGAAACGGTTGGCGAAATCGGACTCGAACTCAAGGGTCGGACGGGCGTTGTCCCCGTACCCCTCATCGTGCACGGACATGGCACTTCCCCCGAACCATCTCCCCCGCCCCGTTATCCCTCAATGCATCTCGTGCATTGCCTTGACGCCGAGGATGCCCAAACCCGACGCGAGAACTTGCCTGGTGGCAACAACGAGCGCCACGCGAGCGCGTGTCAACTCTCGATCCGTTTCGTAAATAAATCGTAATTGTGGCGAGTCTTTGCCTCTATTCCACAGGGCGTGAAACTCAGCAGCAATATCATACAGATAAAAGGCGATGCGGTGCGGCTCATGTGCTTGGGCCGATGCTTCGACTATACCTGGAAATTGAGCAATCTTGCGGATTAGCGCCACTTCAGCCGCATCGCTGAGGCGATCCAGATCACTCTGCGCCAAGGCCCCACCCCCCAGATCTAGGTCGGGGAAAACGTCCCGCACGTTACGCAATACGGAACTCGCCCTTGCATGGGCGTACTGAACATAGAACACCGGATTGTCGCGCGACTGCTCAGTGACTTTGACGAAATCGAAATCGAGCGGCGCGTCGTTTTTCCGGTACAGCATCATGAAGCGAACGGGCCCAGGGCCCACTTCGTCCACGACCTCCCTCAGCGTGACGAACGTCCCGGCACGCTTGGACATCTTGACAGGCTCTCCGCCGCGAAACAAGCGCACAAGCTGACAAAGCTTGATGTCGAGTTGAGCCTTGCTATCGGTGAGCGCGGCGATGGCCGCCTGCATGCGCTTGACGTGACCGCTGTGGTCGGCGCCCCAGACGTCGATCATGGTGCCGAAGCCGCGCCGGAACTTATCGCGGTGATAGGCCATGTCGGAGGCGAAATAGGTGTAGCCGCCATCGGACTTGACCAGCGGCCGGTCCATGTCGTCGCCGAACACGGTGGAGCGGAACAGGAGCTGCTCGCGGTCTTCCCAGTCGTCGTCGACCTTGCCCTTGGGAGGCGGCAGGCGGCCCATGACGACGAGGCCCTTTGATTTGAGGTCGGCGATGGTCTCGGCGACCTGGTTGCGGGGACCGTCGATCAGCGAGCGCTCGGAGAAGAATACGTCGTGGCGGATGCCGAGTTCGGCGAGGTCGCTCTCGATCATGGCGAGCATGGCGCGCAAGGAGGTGTCGCGCACGATGGGGAGCCATTCGCTCTCCGGCATCGCGAGCAGATCGCGGCGATGCTGCTCCACCAGAAGAGTACCGATGGGCTTCAGGTAGTCTCCGGGATAGAGTCCTTCCGGGATCTCGCCGATGTCTTCGCCAAGTGCCTCGCGATAGCGGAGGTAGGCGGAGCGCGCTAGCGCATCCACCTGGGCGCCCGCGTCATTCACATAATATTCGCGGGTGACGTCGAAGCCGGTGAAGGCGAGCAGACTGGCGAGCGCATCGCCGAACACGGCACCGCGGCAATGGCCGACATGCATTGGACCCGTAGGGTTGGCCGAGACATATTCGACATTCACGATTTTGCCTTTGCCGATGGCGCTCCTTCCATAGCCGTCGCCCTGCTCGACCACCATGCGCAGCACACTCGGCCAGAAGCTTAGGCTGAGCGTGAGATTGATGAAACCGGGGCCGGCGATCTCGACGCTCTCAATATGGGGATCTGAGGCAAGCAGCGGCACGATGCGCTCGGCCAGCGCGCGCGGCGCGAGACGCGCAGGCTTCGCCAGCACCATGGCCGCGTTGGTGGCGAGATCGCCGTGAGAGGCGTCCTTCGGCGGCTCGAGCGTGATGCCCGCGATGCTGGCATCGTGCGGCACGACACCGTCATGCTTGAGCTGCTGAACAGCGGCCAAGACGCGGCCGTGGAACCCTGCAAACACGTCCATGAACGCTCCCGGGATGGTCTTGCGCGACTAACGCAATTCGGGAGTGGCGTCAAACAGGCGCCGGTGCTCGGCGAGCGCATAGCGGTCGGTCATGCCGGCGATGAAATCGCAGACATAGCGGCCATAGCCATGCGCCGGCGCCTGCTCCAACCACTCCGGCGGCAATGCGTCTGGCCGAGCGCGGTATCGTTTGAAGAGATCGGTGACGATGCGTTCGGCGTCGCCCATGACGCGAACGATGCGTGGCGAGCGGTAGACACGCGCGGCGAGGAACGCCCGCAAGCCGTCGAGATCCCGGCTCATGGTCTCCGGGAACGCCACGACGGCGTGGCCAGCGTGTCGCACATCGTCGGCGCTAATCAGGGAGAGCTGGTCGAGCCGTCGTCGCGTTTCGGCGGTGGCGTTGTCGATCAGCGCGGTGATCAGGCGGCGGTTCGTCTCGTAGAGCGCGCGAGTGCCCTCAAGGCCCGGATAGGCTCCGCGCACCTCGGCGAGCGCGCGGCCGGTAAGCGGCACCTCGGCAAGCTCGGCGAAGGTGAACAGGCCAGCGCGATAGCCGTCGTCGACGTCGTGATTGTTGTAGGCGATGTCGTCGGCGAGCGCGGCAAGCTGCGCTTCGACCGAAGCGTAGGTGTCGAGCGCGAGATCCTGCTTGGTGCAATAACTGACGATAGGTTGCGGCACTGGTGTGGTCACGCCGCGGCCGGTCAGCGGGCCGTTGTGCTTGACGAGACCCTCCAGCGTTTCCCAGGCGAGGTTCAGCCCATCGAAACGCGCATATTTCCGCTCAAGCTCGGTCACCGCACGCAAGGACTGGGCGTTGTGGTCGAAACCGCCTTCGCCTTGCATGGCACGATCCAAGGCTCGCTCCCCGGCATGGCCGAAAGGCGGATGGCCAAGGTCGTGAGCGAGAGCCACAGCCTCGGTCAAATCCTCATCGACGTGCAGCGTGCGCGCCATGGACCGGGCGATCTGCGCCACTTCCAGGCTATGCGTGAGCCTGGTGCGGTAATGATCGCCCTCATGATAGATGAAGACTTGCGTCTTGTGGGTCAGCCTGCGGAAGGCGGTGGAATGCAGAATGCGGTCACGGTCGCGGGCATAGAGCGAGCGCGTGGGGCTCGGTATCTCGGGCACGAGACGGCCCCGGCTTTGGCGCTCATCCACGGCATAAGGCGCCAAATGCCTTTTGGATTTGCGGCTACGGTCGATTGACAAGCCCTGCCGCCACCCTATCTTCCCTTGTACCGTGCGCGAAAGCCGGCTCATGGCGGGCCGGCCGGCACGGAGGCTAGCTATACCCCAGATGAGCGAACCGTCCATCACCTTGAGCGAGCGCGCCGCCCGGCGGATTGCGCAGATTTTGCGGGCCGAGCACGCGGCGCTGATGCGCGTCAGCGTCGAGGGCGGTGGCTGCTCTGGCTTCCAATACCGCTTCGACTTGGTGCAGGACCCTGCGCCGGACGACATTATGATCGAGCGCGACGGGGCCAAGGTGGTGGTCGATCCGATCTCGCTCGGCTTCGTGCGTGGCGCCGAGATCGACTTCGTCGACGAGCTGATCGGCGCCCAGTTCAAGATCAACAACCCGAACGTCACCGCCTCTTGCGGCTGCGGCACCAGCTTCTCGATCTAGCGACGGGACGGCCACTCGTTTAACCGTCATGGCCGGGCTTATCCCGGCCATCCACGCGTCTCTTGCGTAATCGGTTCGAAATTCGTGGATGCCCGGCACAAGGCCGGGCATGACGAAGTCTTTTGGGTTAAATGACCCAATTCAGTTCATTCCGGCCCAGCAATTTCTAGTCCCATGAAAATCGCCACCTGGAACGTCAACGGCATCAAGGCGCGCATCGACGCGGCGCGGACCTGGTTCAAGGCCGCGTCGCCAGACATCGCGCTTCTGCAAGAGACCAAATGCGTCGACGACGCCTTCCCGCGGCTCGAATTCGAGGAGCTCGGCTACAACATCGCCGTGCACGGGCAAAAAGGCTTCAACGGCGTGGCGCTCCTCTCCAAGCTGCCCTTCGATGAAGTGGCGCCGCGGCTCGCCGGCGACCCCGACGACGTTCAGGCGCGCTATCTCGAGGCGGTCGTCTCGGTGCCCTCGGGCGTGCTCAGGGTGGTCAATATTTATCTCCCAAACGGCAATCCGTTCGGAACCGAGAAATATGCCTACAAGCTTGCCTGGATGAGTCGGCTGCGCGAGCGGGTGAAGGGGCTCCTGCGATTTGAAGAGCCGATGATCGTCGCCGGCGACTTCAACGTCATCCCGACGCCTGAGGACGTCTATGCCCCCGCGGCCTGGGTCGACGACGCGCTGTTCCGGCCAGAGACGAGGGCGCACTTCCAGGCGCTCGTCAATCTCGGCCTGACCGACGCCTACCGCGCCTGCCACGACGAGCCGCATCGCTACACCTTTTGGGACTATCAGGCCGGTGCCTGGCAGAAGAACCATGGCCTGCGCATCGATCACATGCTGCTGTCGCCGCAGGCTGCCGATCGGCTGATCAAATGCGAGATCGATCCGGCCCCCCGCGCCTGGGAGAAGCCATCAGACCACGTGCCAGTGTGGCTCGAGCTGAATGTCTAGGGCTTGGCCGCCGGATTGGCGTCACTGAAACCGATGGGGACGCCGATATTTTCCGGCGGTGGCGCGGTTGGAGACGGCAGGCCAGAGGGCATGGCGCCGGTCGATGGCGGCGGCACCGGAGCACTCGTCGGCGAGGCTCCGCCGGCAGCGGGAACCAGCATCTCCTCGGCTAGATTGCCTTTGGCCGTAGCGGGGCCTCCCGCGACCATGCGGCCGCCGAGCTCAGGCATCAGATTCTGCGCTTCCTGGCGCATGGCGGCGGTCGAGGCGCCCTCAACCGCGGCGTAGAGGTCCGCGATCCATTTCGGCTCCTTGCCGTCTGCCTTGGCATTGGCGTGAGCCAGCATGATCAGCGCGAGCCCGCGCGCTGGCCGTTGGCGCACGTCGCCGCCCCCGCGCCACAGCAACTCGCCGAGCGTGGCTTGCGCTTCCGGATGCTGCTTCTTGGCGGCGGTCGCCAGCCAGTTGATGGCTAGGCCGACATTCTTGTCCACGCCATTGCCGTCGAGATAGAGGCGGGCAAGGGCGTATTGCGCATCGGCATCGCCGAAATAGCTCGCCGCGTGGCGGTAAAGATTCGCCGCGCGTGACGGATCCTGGGTCAGGCCGGCGGAGGGAATGCCCTTGAGGTAGGAGTCCCCAAGTGCCACGAAGGCCTCGGTGACATATTTCGACACTGGGCTCAAAGGCGAGATGTCGGCGCGCTGGTTCGCGATCTGCCGGTAGAAGTAGAACGCCTTGGCCTCATCCTTCTTCACGCCATTGCCGCTCGTGTAAATGCGGGCAAGCTTGAGTTGGGCGCCGAGCACGCCGTGCTCGGCGGCGTATTCGAGCGCCGGCAGCGCTTGTTCGGTCTCCCCTAATTTCAAATCGGTGATGCCGGCGTGATAGGCATCGGTGGCCGAGACGAAGGGCGGTGCATTGTCGGCACCGCCGACCGCGAAGGGGACCGCCAACAGTCCCGCCGCCAAGGCGGCGACTATGCCTTGCTTAAACATCGGCATAGCACGCAATTTCCACTTGAGCGCCGGGGTGGGTGACGGCGCCAGTCCGCGCCGGACCAACCTCCTTCGCATATTTCCAAAGATACCCGCTCTGAAATGGAGCAGGCTTGGCCTTCCACTCCTTTGCCCGTTTGTCGAGCTCGGCTTCGGTCAGCTCCACATCGAGCGTTCCCGTCTCGGCATCGAGCACGATCATGTCGCCGTCACGCAGCAGCGAGATTGGACCGCCGACCGCAGCCTCAGGTCCCACGTGGCCAACGCAAAACCCGCGCGTGGCGCCGGAGAAGCGCCCGTCGGTGATAAGCGCAAGCTTGTCGCCCATGCCCTGGCCGTACAGCGCAGCGGTGGTGGACAGCATCTCGCGCATACCGGGGCCGCCCTTCGGGCCCTCGTAGCGGATGACCAGCACGTCGCCTTCCTTGTAACGGCGCGCGCTCACCGCGGCGAAAGCATCCTCCTCGCAGTCGAAACAGCGCGCGGGTCCACGGAATTTGAGCCCCTTCATGCCGGCAACCTTGACGATGGCGCCGTCCGGAGCCAGCGAGCCGCGTAGACCCACCACGCCGCCGGTCGGCGAGATCGGATCGTCCGCGGAACGCACCACATCCTGCTCCGGATTCCAACGCACCTTGGCGAGATTGTCGGCCATGGTGCGCCCCGTGACGGTCAGGCAATCGCCGTGCAGATAACCGTAATCGAGCAGGGTCTTCATCAGGAGCGGAATGCCGCCAGCCTCGAACATGTCCTTGGCGACATAGCGGCCGGACGGCTTCAGGTCGGCGATGTAGGGCGTGCGCTTCAACACCTCGGCGACCGCGAAGAGGTCAAAGTCGATACCGCATTCATGCGCGATGGCCGGCAGATGCAGCGCGGCGTTGGTCGAGCCGCCGGTCGCTGCCACCACTGCCGCGGCGTTCTCCAGCGCCTTGCGGGTGACGATGTCGCGCGGGCGGATATTGAGCGCGATCAGGTCCATGACCTTCTCGCCCGCCGCCATGCAGAAGCGGTCGCGGATCTCGTAAGGCGCGGGCGCGCCGGCCGAATAGGGCAACGCCAGGCCGATGGCCTCGGACACCGTGGCCATGGTGTTGGCGGTGAACTGCGCGCCGCAAGCGCCGGCAGAGGGGCATGCCACCTGCTCGAGCTCATCGAGATCGTCGGCACTCATCTTGCCGACTGAAAATTGCCCGACAGCCTCGAACAGATCCTGCACGGTGACAGGACGGCCGCGGTAGGAGCCTGGAAGGATCGAGCCGCCATAGATGAAGATCGACGGCACGTTCAGCCGGCACATGGCCATCATCATACCGGGAAGAGACTTATCGCAACCTGCCATGCCGATCAGCGCGTCGTAGCAATGGCCGCGCATGGTGAGCTCGACGGAATCGGCGATCACCTCGCGGGAGGGCAGCGAGGACTTCATCCCCTGATGCCCCATGGCGATGCCGTCGGTGACGGTGATGGTGCAGAACTCGCGCGGCGTGCCATTCGCCGCCGACACGCCCTGCTTCACCGCCTGGGCTTGGCGCATCAGCGAGATGTTGCAGGGGGCGGCCTCGTTCCAGCAGGTGGCAACGCCAACGAAAGGCTGGTGGATCTGCTCGCGCGAGAGACCCATGGCGTAATAATAGGAACGATGCGGAGCCCGGGCAGGACCCTCGGTGACATGCCGGCTAGGCAAACGCGACTTATCGAACGTCTTGGCGTCCATTCTCAACGGCCCGGATGAGGTGCAAGAGAAGCCAGTGGTCCCCACCACTGCTACTCACTGGTATCGGCCTTTGTTGCCGGTCCTCGCCCCCCGCGAACCCTGCAACGCTACTCAAGCCGACGCTCCTCGTTACAAGTCCTGATCTCTCAAAGCTTTATGGCGCAAACGAGGCGAAAATGCCGCAGTCTGTTGTATTTGGGGCACAGGGTGAAGAATTTGTGTAAGCGCGAAGGCAAGGCGGGGATTAAAGTGTTGCCTCAAGCCGTTTCAAGGCCTGTTCTAGCCGC
This sequence comes from uncultured Alphaproteobacteria bacterium, assembly GCA_963745855.1. Classification (GTDB taxonomy): domain Bacteria; phylum Pseudomonadota; class Alphaproteobacteria; order Rhizobiales; family Methyloligellaceae; genus Methyloceanibacter. The sequence goes on from CAVUZR010000007.1 coordinate 40,953, forward strand.
GAAGCGGTGGCTTCTGCATCGGCCTTCCGCTCCCGTTGCTCCTCAACCACATGCTCCGGGGCGCGGGCGACGAACTTTTCGTTGGCAAGTTTGGCATCAAGCTGGCGGATTTCAGACCCAACCTTGTCAATTTCGCGCTTGAGGCGCTTCAACTCCGCGGCCACGTCGATGATGCCGGCAAGCGGCAGGGCAAGGGTCGCCTCGTCGAGCACGATCTGCACCGCGCCAGCGGGCGCCTTGCCGAAGCTCATGGTCTCAATGCGGGCAAGACGCAGGATGGTTTCTTCGTGACGCTTCGCCCGGGTCGTCGTCTCATCGTTTGCGCCGGTGATGACGAGGGGCACGCGCGCGCCGGCCGGAACGTTCATCTCGGAGCGCACCGAGCGCACCTCCGAGATGAGCCTGATCACCCAGCCGATTTCGGCGTCGGCGTCCGCGTTCTCAAGTCCCCGATGCTTGGGCCAAGGGCTGAGAATGAGAAGACTGTCCCTCCCCTCGCATTCGGGCGCAAGCTTCGCCCACAGCTCCTCGGTGACGAAGGGCATGAAGGGATGGAGCAGTGTGAGCGCCCGGTCGAGCACCCAGGCGATCATGGCCCGCGTCTCCGCAGCCGCGGCCTGATCGGAACTCACGAGGATCGGCTTGATCAGCTCGAGATACCAGTCGCAGAACTTGTGCCAGATGAAGCTGTAAATGGCGCCCGCGGCCTCGTTGAAGCGATAGGCTTCGAGCGCCTCTGTAACTGATGCGAGCGCGCGCTCGTACTCGCCGGCGATCCAGCGGTTGATGGTTTGCTTCGCGGAGGCTGGATCGAACTCTTCGACCGGCACGCACCCATTGATCTCGGCGAAGCGCGCGGCGTTCCACAGCTTGGTCGCGAAGTTGCGATAACCTTCGACGCGAGAGGTGCTGAGCTTGATGTCGCGGCCCTGCGCCGCCATGGCGGCGAGCGTGAAGCGGAGCGCGTCAGCGCCATAGGCGTCGATCAGTTCGAGCGGGTCGATGACGTTGCCTTTCGACTTCGACATCTTCTGGCCCTTCTCGTCGCGGACCAGTGCATGGATGTAGACGTCGCGGAACGGAACCTCCTCCATGACGCGCAGCGCCATCATCATCATGCGGGCGACCCAGAAGAAGATAATGTCGAAGCCGGTAACGAGGACGTCGGTCGGGTAGTACCGCTTGAGCTCCAGCGTCTCGTCGGGCCAGCCAAGCGTCGAGAACGGCCAGAGCGCAGAGGAGAACCAGGTGTCGAGCACATCTTCGTCTTGCTTCAACTTGTAATTCTTCGTCCTGAGCGACGCGGCGTATTGCGGCCCTGTCAATTTCGGGTGGACGCCGCTGACATCCCATTCTGGGTATTTCTTCTCATAGTGCGAAGCCGCGGCGTCGATTGCCCCAGCCTCATCTTCTGCAACGAAGACCGCTCCGTCAGGACCATACCAAGCTGGGATCTGGTGACCCCACCAGAGTTGGCGCGAGATGCACCAAGGCTGAATGGTCTCCATCCAGCGAAAATAGGTGTTCTCCCAGTTCTTGGGCACGAACACGGTGCGGCCGCGCTTCACTGCCTCGATGGCGGGCTTCGCCAAGGTTTTGGCGTCCACGTACCATTGGTCGGTGAGGAAGGGCTCGATGACCACGTTGGAGCGGTCGCCGTGCGGCACGGTGTGGACGTAAGGCTCGATCTTCTCGACTAAGCCTTGCTCCTCGAGCATTTGGACAATTTGCTTTCTGGCATCAAACCGATCTAGTCCCCGAAGCTCTAGGGGGATCGAGTCAATGGCTGGAGTGCCGCGAGTCTCATCTGCCCAGACTGTACCTGCTACTGTCCCCGGCGCCCGGTGACCGAACGTGTAGTCGTCAAAAGGACTGGATTTCAGTTTTCCTTCGGGCGTGAAGATGTTGATCTGATCGAGTCCGTGGCGCTTGCCGACCTCGAAATCGTTGAAGTCGTGTGCCGGCGTGATCTTCACCGCGCCCGAGCCCTTCTCGGGGTCGGAATATTCGTCGGCGACGACGGGGATGCGGCGGCCGACCAGCGGCAAGGTCACTTGCTTGCCGACCAACGTCTTGTAGCGCTCGTCATCGGGATGCACGGCGACGGCGGTGTCGCCGAGCATGGTCTCAGGGCGCGTGGTCGCGACGACAATATAGGTCGATGGATCCTCGGGATCGAAGGCGCGATGCTCGAGCGGATAGCGCAGATGCCAAAGGTGCCCCTTCATCTCGACCTGCTCGACCTCGAGGTCGGAGATGGCTGTGAGCAGCTTCGGGTCCCAATTGACCAGGCGTTTGTCCTTGTAGATGAGCCCGGCGCGATAGAGATCGACGAACACCTTGCGCACGGCGCGCGACAGCCCCTCGTCCATGGTGAAGCGCTCGCGTGACCAGTCGCAGGAGGCGCCGAGGCGCTTCAGCTGATTGATGATCAGTCCGCCGGACTCGACCTTCCATTGCCACACGCGGCGCACAAACTCATCGCGGCCAAGGGCGCGGCGGTTCGGCTCCTGGCGCTCCATCAATTGCCGCTCCACCACCATCTGGGTGGCGATGCCGGCATGATCGGTTCCGGGCTGCCACAGCACGTCGCGCCCGCGCATGCGCTCGAAGCGGACGAGCACGTCCTGCAGCGTGTTGTTGAGCGCGTGCCCCATATGCAGCGAGCCGGTCACGTTGGGCGGCGGAATGACGATGGCGAAGGGACGGGCGCCTTTACGATCAGGGCGGCCCGCGGCAAATGCCCCCTCCTCCTCCCAGAGGCGGTAGGTCGGGCCCTCGATCGAGGACGGCTGATAGGTCTTGTCAAGCATCGGCGCTTAGGCTCGCGAGAGAGAAAGGGCGGGCCTCGCGTCCTACGATTTCGGCTTCCGCGCTGTCAACAAGAGCAATCGCGTCGTTCCTGCCCCGGATCATGTCCGGGGCAGGCTCCAGCCGGAATCCAGTTTTTATTGTTTGCGCTTTGCGCGCTGGATACCGGCTTTCGCCGGTATGACCGAGTATTAGCCGTCGCGCCGCTGCGTGTCGAAATTCTCAAGCTCCTCGCGAAGCGCCGCGGTGAGCACGCGCGGCATGTTCTCGTCGAGCCATTGCTTGAGCAGCGGGCGGAGCATCTCCTTGACGCTGTCCTCTAGCGATTTTGACGACACGGGTCCGGCGAAATCGTGGGGCTCGTGGTCCGAGCCGCCATTGACCCGCGCCGGGTTGAGCTCGAACTCGTTTGCCGGTGTGGTTCTGCCCCAGGAGAAATCCTCGCTGCGCCACGGCGCGGGTTCGGGCTCCGGCTCTGGTTCAGACTCCGGCTGAGGCGCTGGCTCGACGATTTGCGACCAGGAGGGTGTTTCCGCCGTCCAGGCCGGAACGCTCGACTTAGGCTCAGGCTCGTCTAGGAAGACGACCGTCTCCTCCTCGATGACCAATGTCGGCTCTGGCTCTGGCTCTGGCTCGAAGCTTAAAGGTTCGTGCTCGCTCTGGAACTCGGCAACCGGTGCCTCAGGCTCCGGCTGCGGCGCCGCATAGATGGATGCGGGCGCCACATAGGTTGGCTCGGGTGCCGCATAGTCTGACTGCGCCTCGCGGGCGAAGGCCGCAAGATCGCCGGCCTTCAGCGCGGCGATGGCGCGCTCGAGCGCAGTGGTCGGATCGTCGAGCGTGGGCGCTGGCTGCGCCGTGACGGGCGGCTCAGGCGCCGGCATCTCGACCACGATCGCGGGCTCATCAGCATAGCTTTGAGATGGCTCCTCATAGCTTGGCGTCGGCTCGGCATAGGTCGGAGGGGCCTCGTAGCTTGGAGGGGCCTCATAGCTTGGAGGCGCCTCATAGCTCTGAGCCGCTTCCGGCGGGCTCTGCTCCTGCGGCGGGAAGGCTGCCGAGAAATCGAGCTTTGGTCGCGTCTCGACATAACTCTCGGTTTCGAGGACGACCTCGTCGAGGACGGCGACGGGCTCGTCGGCCATCATCACGTCCTCCGACGCCGAGCCTCCAGCATCTGTCAGATCGAGAATGTCATCGACATCATCGTCGTTTGCTGCCGGCTTGGCGCCGCCGCCCAATGCACGCGCGAGATGATCGATCATCTGCGTGTCGGCCGCGCCATCCTCGGTATCATCGGCCCGGACCTGCTCCGCATACTCTGAACTTGTTGCGCGCTGTTGTACCGAACTCGCTTCGTCGTCAGAGATGATCCGACGAATGGAGGCCAAAATCTCCTCCATCGTCGGCTCGGGAGCCCGTTCCGTGCTGCTCATAGCTGGATTCCCTTGCCGCCATTGCCCCGCTACACCCCGCAGTTAACCTGGGTGACTTCCTCATGCCCCCGCAGCTTAACACACGGTTAACGTACAAGTCTCGGACTGGTTCGGGGACGGCTTTACGATTGTAACGTTAACCGGCGCGGCCGATCACTCGTCGGGGGCCGGCGGAGATGGCGGCCTGAGCCCAAACCATTTGTTCTTAACGATGTTGTAGTGCTCCAGCGGATCATAGTAAGGCACTGATAAACCGAGGCTTTGTGCATCAAGCCGGCCAACCGAGGAGTACACTGAATATTCGGCCACCACGCGGTCGCGCTTGGCGGTGACGAGCTGGATCTGCGAGCCGAGATATTCGAGCTCCGCGTTCAGCACGTCGAGCGTGGTGCGCTGGCCGACTTTTTCCTCCTCGCGCACGCCTTCGAGCGCAATCCGGTTGGCTTCCAGAGCATCCTGGGCGGATTTGATCTGCGAGGCGGTCGATTGCAGCAAGGCCCAGCTCGAGATCACGTCGGCATGGACTCTTAGCCTCGCGTCCTCGACCTCCTTCTTGAGTTGATTGTTGGCCTCCTTGGCCTGGCGGATGCGCGCCGCGACCCCGCCGCCTTGATAGAGCGGCACGTTCACCCGCCCCATCACCGTGGTGACTTGCTGCTCTTCCAGCGTGCGGCTTTGACCGAAGCGTTGCGTATAATCGACGTCGAACGTGACCTGGGGCAGGAGTTCGCCCTCGATCTGGCTGACGTTATAGAGGGACGCCTCTTCCTGATACACGACGTTAAGGATGACGGGGTTCTCGCCATCGCCCAAGGTCATGGCGTCCTCGAGTCTGCTCGGCAGCAGACTAACGATCGTTGGCGGATGAATGAGGTTCGACGGCGGATGCCCGATCACCTGCTCATAGGTGGCGCGGCTCGCCTTGAGGTTGGCCTGCGCGGCATAGAGTTGGGTAATGGCGTCAGACCGGCGCGCTTCGGCTTGGGCCACGTCGGTGCGCGTCACCTCGCCGACATTGAATCTGTCCTTGGTTTGCCTGAGCTGCTCGGTCAACACATCGACATTGGTCTGGCGCAAACGGACCACAGCCTGGTCGCGCACCACGTCGACATAGGCGGTGACCGCGTTCAGAAGCGTGGTCTGCTCCACCGCGCGCAGGCCCTCGCGGCCGGCTTGCACCGTGGCTTTGGCCTGGCGGATGGCGTTGAGATTCTGAAAGCCCTCGAAGATGGGCTGACTGAGCGTGACGGAATAGCCATACGGATGGGTGACGCCATCGTCAGGCAAGGCGGTTGGCCTTGCCGCGGCGGCGGCGGTGGTATCAAGAAAGGCGCAGAAGGCGGGCTCGTTACCGCGGGTGGTCACATCGCACGTCTGAAAGTTGCTCCGGCTTCCTCCGACAACGTCGGACTCCTGGTTTCGGAAGGCCGCGTCGCCTGAGGCGCTGATGTTGGGGCGCAAGCCGGAGATGGCGACGGCGACCTGCTCGTCGGTGGCCCGCTGCCTGGCCCGCTCGGAATTCAGTACCGGGTTGATGAGATAGGTGTTCGACAACGCCTCGTTCAGCGTCTCGGCCGTGGCTGTTCGCGCGCAAAGAACGACCCCAACGGCAAGGCAAGCGATAACAGCCGCCCCGCCCCGCAGCCACGAGCTTTCCGCGCAGGGCATTCGGTGCCTGCTCAGGACGCCTGTCACCTTCTAAAGCCTCCGCAGACGGGAATCGGCCCCCGCCCCCGACTGCGTTTTGAACATAGAGCACCGAAGCGGCAGAGGTAACCCGAGAGGCGCATCTCCACAGAAAAGCCCGAGCAAGTGTGGGATCGCGGCAACAGTGCGGCCAGAGGCCGCGCAAAATTCCGTGGAAAATTAGAAGGTAAAGCTGGGCAACGCAGCAAAGCCGGGAAGCGGCTTGGCATTGGCGTCGAAATGCGGCACCCCGCTCGCCTCACCATCGACTTTGACGAAGAGAGTGGCCTTGCCTTGGCTGGGGCGCCCGGCGCGGCCGGCTGCAATTATGGCGCTAAGCCTGCCCCCCTCTTTCAACTGCGCGAGCAGCGCGTCCGGCACCTCCGGCACTCTGCCGTTCAAGAGGATCACATCGAAGGGCCCAGCGTCGGGCGCGCCACGCACAAGCGCGCCGTCGAGGACCGTCGCATTGACGATGCCAAGCGCCAGCAAATTGTCGCGCGCCGCGGCGGCAAGCTCCGGCTCGGCCTCAACCGCGGCGACGGAACGGGCGAGATGCGCAAGCACCGCGGTCGAATAACCGGTAGCGCAGCCGATATCGAGCACAGCGTCGTTCGCTTCGACAGAAGCCAGCTGGACCAACCGCGCGAGCGCCACCGGCGGAAGCAGGAAGCGCGCCGGGCCGCCGTCGAGCGAAGGCCACACTTCGAGGCTCGCATCGCTATAGGCAAGCTCACGTTTGTCCGGCGGCACGAAGCGTTGCCGCGGCAACCCTGCAAACGCGGCGAGGATGCCCCGGTCGGTGACCTTGTCGGTGCGAAGCTGCGACTCGACCATGGTCGCACGTGCTCGCTCGAAATCGATCATCGCCCCCTCATCCGACGGACCGCCCCCTCACAGCATATTGACGGGCAAGCCAATCCGCACCTAGTTACGGGTTCAAGCACCCCTACCCTGGCCACGTGGCGGAGTGGTGACGCAGCGGACTGCAAATCCGCGCACCCCGGTTCGATTCCGGGCGTGGCCTCCAATTTTCAAACTGACGCATCACTCGACCTTCGTTCCGGCGGAGTCGTTCGCCGGCGCGATGGTCCCGGCCGGCTCGCTCGCATCGCCATTCTCCTTTCGGCGATGCCACCACAAAACAAACATAGCTGATTTCTGCTGTTTTTTCACTTATTTGGGGATTTAGGTAACACTGTAGGCAACAACGCACGCGACTTATGCTATTGCGCTTGCCCCATGTCGATCGAGGCTGCTGCCTGCGCCGTCGCTGCCCGTGTCATGGGCTATCCCGCATTTTCCGAAGTCATCCTTGAGCAACAACTATCGCCTCGTGCGGCCGCCGCGCTGCTGCGCATGAGCGCGACGAAGGATGGTATGAGCCTCGCCGTCATCGTGCTGGCCGCCGGCACGGCGCGCCACATGGCAGATCCTCACGGATGGAATGGCGAAGCAGAGCGGCTGCTCGCTGTCGAAGCACTGCATGATGACGATGCCTTCAAGCGTGCTGCACTACGTGCTGCCAAGATCGTCGCGGAGCATTGGTCGGAAATTGCGGCTTCGTCGCCTACCACCAATTTACTTTTAGCCCGACCATCATCCGTAAGCCCGCAGTGAGAGCACCCAGCCCAAGGCCACCCACCACCACGGTATGCCCGAATAGAGGCCCGCAGCTAGCGACGGCGTTGGCTTCGGTCGGCGCCCTTTCTTTTTGTGACGGTTGCGGACAAGTCACAGCAGCATGAACCGATGTTGTGCTATTTCTGAAAGGACTGGCCCAGCGGCAAGTGCCAGTTGCTAACTCAGCCCCGTATTGCGTTCAGCAGCAACTCGACGCTCTAAGTCACAAGGAGCAGTGGGGGTAAAGCCATGACCATGCGAGCCGTCATATTAGCCCTGGGAAGCAGTGCTAGGAGGAAAATCATCGCCCTGACCCCTAAGCAGGCGGTCGGCTTGCTGCCGACCGGCGAGACTACAGGCGAGGCTACGCGAGACAATTTGCTAGCCGAGTTCGCGCGAGCCTACAAAAAGCAAGAAGCAGAAAACGAGAAGCTTGGCCCCGCCACCATGACCGCAGAGGATCGGCAGCCCATCGGGGCTTGGCTGAACCGCGACCACGAGTTCAATGAGGCTGCGGTGTTGCTCAAGGCCTACCTACGCCAGCGCGGCTATAAGATAGGTGGCCGCTAGGAGGCCCCGGGGAGTTCCTTTCGGAACTAGCCTCCGTGCGTGGCAAGTCTGCAGCTGCAAGGCGGTGCGAACTTCAAGAACGGGTTCCTGAACAGTATCACGCGGCTTCGGTCGGCGCTCCTTTTCTATTTGGCCTCCGCTCCTAGTTTCGCGATGTTGGCGGCAATTCTGCGCGCTTCATCCTGCGTCAGCACCTTCGCCATATGAGCATCGGAATCGTTCTCTCGGTAATAAAGATATGCCAGCGATTGCCCATTGGCGTCCCGCACAACAAGTCCGCCTGGGATTTTCTCCACGGTCCACGGTGGTGGAAAGCGACGGTCGGTGATATCTCCTCGGTATCCTTTCAGTGGCTCGCCCCAAATGCAGGGCACCCAAGACGAACCGGGGATTTCGCAATTCCGGCGACTCTGCGCAAATAGAACGGCGACAATCACAACGCCAAAGATCAGCAGGCCGGAGTTCCACCAATCGCGTCTTTTCATCGCCAAGCTCGTGTGTTTGACTAGGCCAACGAGGCGTTTACCGATTTGGCCCAGCACCATCTGCCTCGACCGATTTGGCCCAGCACCATCTGCCTCGAACATTCAAGAACGCATTGAAACAAAGTGCGCGCCAAATGAAAACAAGCCCAAACGGCGGTGACGAAGGATGAAGACCATCGCTTCGATAGTAGCTCTCAATCTCGCAGTCGCATTTGCCACGCCTGTAGTTGCTGCCGAAATTCCGACGACTAAGGCTGAATGTGAACAGGCTGGGATGAGATGGAAGGACTGCCGTTCTATTAATGCGCGCAAGCTTCCGGCCCCAATACGTATTGTCGTTGGCATTATCGGGCTTGGCTTGACTCTTCTCGGAGTCATAATTCTGTACCTGGAATGGCGCAGCGCCGGCGGGCTTAAATCTCCGCCTCTCGCTTCCTCCGCCGCTTCTCCGCCCACTCGAAGATCGAGAAGCCGCCGACATATTCCACCTGCAGCGTCTGGGGATTTCCGAGGCGGGAATAACAACGACAACTAAACGCCAGAACCTGTAGGGGCGTCGGCTTCGGTCGACGCCCTTTACGATGATGCTTAGACTTCGGCGCAGATGATGCCGATCGCGGTTATCAAATCACCAAGCCGGTCAGCGCTGGCGTGGGCCCGCTGATCCATGTCGTCATCCCATTGATGAAGCTTGCCCAATGCTGGCTCGCCCGGAGGTACCACCTAAGGAACGCCTGGCTTCTACCGACGCCCTCGTCCTTTGGCCAAGCGACGGGGGTAATCAGTAGCTTATGGTGGAGAGGTTCACAGTCCCGCCACTCAGGAATGCGAAGCCCCGTTTCCCCCCCGTAACGGGCTTCCTTAGAGCGGCTCCGGTTGATGCCCTCCACAAGGTCGCCGGGGCCGCTTAACCTGTCGGTGCCGCCTAACAGCCCTTCGGTGGGGGATGCTCGAATGCCCTGAAGGCCCCTAGAGCGGGTCGAAGAGACCAACTCCAATGGCGCCAGAAGGCATCCATCATCGCCTGCCGCTCCTCGATTTTGAGAAACAGGCGCTGCCAGTCAGACGGGGATTTCATTTCCCGGAGTGCCTTGCCGTAAATCCGGAAAGCCAGGGCCTGTTCGAGCGTCATTGTTCCGACCATCGGGACCGGGCGGCAGGTAAGTCCGCTCCGGTCCTTTTAGTTGAAGGTTACTGTAGCAGCAGTCGGCATCGCGTTTCGTATCCAACCCAGAGCCACATTTGTAGCCTGAGTTACGCTTTTAGTGGTGACTGTCTGATTTGGCGCTCCTGCTGTGCTCGTCACCGTGACTGATCCGTCGCCATTATCAGTGAACACAATGGTGATGTTCGACATCTCTGCTTGCTCCTTTAGCGTCTGCCGCCCTTGGGCCAGACTTGACTGTCGGATTGTGCTTTGGTGGGCGCTGAATGATGCGTCATCGTGCACAGTTCTGATTGGCTCTGCCCGGATTATCTTCTGGACGTTTGTGCGGCAGGTAACCGGGTTTGGTGTCGGGGATTTGGTCGCGATCTCTAGACATTCGGTTTCTCCTTTCAGGGGTTACAGGGCTGTGGCGGCTACTCGTGGCAAGCCTTCAATCACGGCAAATTTCTTGACGGCGACTACCGTGTCGTGACGGCGAACAAACAGTGGCGCCAGCAGCTCCTCTATTGCCGGATCGTCGTCAGGAAGGTTGCCGTCAGCCTCAAGCAAGATCCATCTCGCCCCACGTGAGTTGACCTTCGCTTCAAGTGCCTCGATGCGCTTTTGCATGCTGCCAGCCATCACGCAACGACCTTAGGACGGAAGTGCTGAACCGTGGCGCTGTCGGCCTGAGCTTCCAGATTGGCAATGCGCTGCTCAAACATGGCTGACTCAAGACAGCTTTCAGCACGGCGAGCATCTGCACCATCCGATATCCGTCCTGGTGTCAAAATCTCGCCCTTCTTGGTCTTGCGATAAATGCGGGCGATCTCGATGCCCACATTCTGCACCGTGTCTAGCGGGTATATTCTCAAGCCCCTGGACATGATGTTTCCTTCTTCTATGCCGCCTTGGTCAGCCGCTTGGGCCATGCGACATGCATCTGCTCGCATAGCCGTTTCCATTTCAGCTCGATCTGGCCACCTGGCTCGATGGTCGACGGTGCGCAGCGCAGTCCACAAGACTTTCTTGGGTGCAAATTCACGCCTGGCACTGCGCCATAACCAAACAACGGCACGATGGTAAAGTCGCCGCTATAACGATGCTCTTTCCAGAACTGCCTCGACAATCTTGGCAGGATCTTCACCGAAAAAACGCGAGGACAAATCTGACTTGATCAATGGCATCGTCTCTGCCACCGACATAGATGCGTGAAGCTGCCGCGCACGTGTGGGAAATGATCACTCATCATGCGCGATCCACTTGCCGCTCCTTCCAATCCTGCATAGTTCCTGCTTTCGTCGCATTCGAACGTAGTCATCAACATTGTCGCGCATGGCTAAGCTGTGCAGATCCTGGGTGGATTGGCTCCTCCACGCGGTGATCTGATCGGCGGTGGTGCTGCGTGGCCCGTCGTGGCTGCGGTTCCTGATAGGCGGCATTCTGCTGCTGCATCTGTTGGGCAGCAAGGTAGCCTTCGAGCTTTGCCATTTCCCGCGCTTGCTGCGGGCGAGGCAAGCTCAGAAGGTAGGGGATGACGTGCGGCTCAGCGGCGAGGGCTTCGACCATCTGCGGTCCAATTCGCGACGCCATGTAGTAACCGGCAAGCTCGCTGCGCGGATCGTAAGTCGTGATCCAGCTCGACACCGCGGCTTTATGCTCCTGCCGCTGTGTTCTGGTCGCCGATGCTGCTCGGATCATCGAAATAGTCGCGAGAACCGTTGCTTGTTGCAGCTCGATATGTGCGGCGTAGTCGGGAGCATCAGGCTCGACATAGACCCGGGAAGTGACTGCGTGGCTTGCTGCTGTGACGGTGGAACCTCACCACGGGCACGTGCCTGTGCATCTATGGCCCGTTGCAAGCGCTGTGCGTCCGCTCATGCCATTCGCGCATCTGCGGCGGGGCATAGATCCTCCCCTTCCAGAAACTTCTCTTGTGTCTCGCGCTCCCTGACGTAGTCGGTGGCATCTTCGGTGGCATGAGCAGTCAAAGCCAAGCCCCCATTGAACTGTTCGCGGACAAGCTGATCCCGGCTCTTCTCATCCGGCACTTCAACAACCCTGGGGAGCGGCTCACTCGGAGCCGGTGCAGGGCCTGTGTCGATTGGGCCAGTGTCGATGTCGTCAGCCATGGCTTGTCTCTCCCGGTGTTGCGAGCAGCGCTCCAGGTCAGCTTTCAGCTGCACATACATGGACCGCCATTCGGCCAGTTCGGCGCGTACAACTTGAAACTCAGCCTCCAAGCTCTCGTGTTCCTCGATCAAGCCGATGATGCCGATTGCGCAGCCGCCCATATCCGCTACGTGCCTTCGGCTGCTCGGTAGCGGCTCCATTGGCTTCCTGGATGGGTTGTTGCTCGACTTCAGTCATGGCTTGCCCGCCGAGCAAGCTCGCCTGCAGCCCAATCAATCTCGCCATTGATCCAGTCTCGAAGCTAAGAACTTGCGCGACCGGTCTGCCTTCCTGGGCTTGGATATACCGCTGCCGACAGGTCTTTGCCGGGTTCGGTGTCGAGGTATCGCCGCAGTTCGGGCGGGCCGTAGGCTTTGACCTGCGCCACGCGCCACTCCGGCGAACCGGTTGGTGGCTGCTCCGGGAAAATTCGCGTCAACGCGGAATTCGAACGCGGCGTCCGCAGATCCCTCAAATAGTTCGCTCAACATCAGCTCCGCTCCTCAGGCTCGACGCCAAGGCTCTCGGCCAAGATTTCGGGCAAGGTCTTCAGGGAGCGTTGCAGCACATCGCCTAGAGTTTCACGCGGCTGCAGAAGGTTAGGGGCAAGCGCCTGTCGCGGAGCCAAGACCGAGGAGTGCGGCCAGGCCCGCGCCAGGACGTTGAGGCCGATGGAATGGGGGAAGCAACGGAGGGTCCACCGTCCTCAAAAACGCCGCGAGACAGGTTCAACGACGAAACGCATAGGTTGACTCGACCGATTTAACTCTCGCCAAAAGATACGGTACCGAGATACCACACGGAGGCCACAGGTCAAGCAAAGCTCAAGCCCTAGTGTGAAAGCCACAGAAACATTCAAGATTTTGTGTATTTCGGGCGGTACTGTGCTAGGGTGGCCAGACGCAAGGGAGCCCTTCTTTCGAGGAGTTCCCTATGCTCGCGCCGGCCATCACCGCCTGCAAAAGACCCGGCTGCAGCCAGACCTTCCACCGCAAACGACTAGGCCAACTCTACTGCTCGGAACGATGTCGCAAGGCTGACTTCAAGCGCCGCACCGGGAGTCAAAGAAGCGTCGCCCTAGATGCCCCCACTACGGTGCTGCCTGAGAAGCGTCCCCCGGCCCTGGCGGAGTCGCCAGCATCGCCTGCAACGGCTCCTAGCCGTGATTTCACACCAGGCCCGACACCCGGCGCACTACAGGGCGACGACTATCCGCTGGAATGCGATGAAAAGGGCTATCCAGAACTGCCTGATTGCCTCCGCCGTTAGCAGCGGCTATTTCAAGCCCCGCCAGCTTGATCCAAGGGAGGCGACGTCATGAAAACTTTCATTTCGATATTTGCTGTAACTCTAGCATTTGCCTTCACTGTCCCAGCTTTTGCTGGAGACACCGCGAAAAAAAAGGCCGAGGAGCAATGCCAGAAGGAGGAACGCGATTGGAATGCTAAGAGCAAGACGTGCGGAGGAAAATATTGAAGTCGACATTGCCGCTCTCGCCACAATCAAGGCTTTGCCTGAGTGGCACCCCGACCGCGAACAGCAGAGCGAGCCACCTGAGGATGGCTGTCTTTGGGCGGAACCAAAGCGCTTAACTCGAAATTAACCATACAGCGCACATAGCCAGTTTGCGCAAAACTAGGTAAGTGCGGAGGGAAGTTATGAGTGACCCCGTCCTTTTTTGGACGCTGTTTGCAGTGATTGCCGCGAACATCATGCTACTCGCCGCCGCCTTTGTCAGCGCGGATCGGGAAGCCAGGAGGCTCCCTCCCGACGGCGAGCAAATTTAGCTAGTTATTGCGACAGCACTAACTGACAAAGCCCCTCGAAGAGCCAGCTAGGGGTAAGTCCGCACCATGGTTGGCCTACGACGAGCCAACATGAAGCCCTCTTTAGGGGGAGGTGGAGGCCGCACCTGAGACGGGGGCGGCGCCTGGGTTTTCCGAGCAATTAATGACAGTGATGGTGCTTATGTCGCACTGGCGTAGCGACAAACATACCTTGAATTGCGTGCAACAGAAGGTCGCGCACGATGCCTGACTTTGGATTTCTGCCGTAGTCGTCGCAGTCGATGGGACACACGCAGTATTGCAGGAGCGAAATCCATTGTTACAAATACTCTGAGCGGTGGCATCACAAAGACGAGCCGTAAGCGGCGTTGGTTGGCAGGGCGCAACTTGACATCGGTCGATGCAAGCCTTTACCCGCTCCGGTAGAACGCGTGTTACTGGGTTCAGAGTAGCGGTCGATCCCTGACCCCCAAGGCAATGAGCCACGCAAGCCCTGCCAAGAGCCAAGCAATCCGCCGCCGTCTGCGCCATGGCAGGCGTTGCGGCGAAGAGCATGATGCAAGCCGTCGCCCGAAGAAATATGCGCATAGCTTTCCCCCCTTTTCTCCAAGGGCAAAGGCCAGTCTAGCACCGGCATGGTCCTTGAGGGTGGTCAGGCCAAGAAAATTTCCGAGACCGGGTAGAGGCGTTGCGCCTACGTCGCCGCAAATCCGCCAATGACCCAGCCTATTGCGCGGACGATGCCATAGACGGCGAGTGCGAGAGCAAGGGTGATGGGCATCGAAGGGAGCATCGCCGACCCAAAGGTGGCCAGCCAGTTGAAGGCGGGAGGATTACGTGCCTCTTCATATGTGACGTTGTCGTGGTCGTAGTCCGAGCAGCCTACCTGTTTGAGGTTGATCCCGACGAATTCCTCAAACGACCATTCCTTTGGCTGACCGGCGCGGGCTGGCGCTGGTGCGGGAGTGTTCTTGAGTTTCATCTGGGCGCATACCAAGTGTTCGTGTCGCACCTTCGCGTTGCTCGCTTCGCCTAAGGCGACAGTGAGCGACCAAGCGCCACCCACTAGAAACGGGATAGCGGCCAAGAAAAGCGCGAGCCGGTGGAAGCCACGGCTAACCCGTTGCGATGCTGCCATGATGCCCCCTCGAGTGCACCATAGCAGGGAAAAGGGCAGCGCCACCTAGTGCAAAGACGGGTTTTCAGTCAGATGGCGTATCGGTGTCTAATCATAAATTTAAGGTTGGAGGCCGGGTCAGCCGCCGTTCAATCCCTGCCCCCCGGTAGGTCCGCCCTGGCCGGAACCTGGCGAGAGATTTTAATCTTGGCTGGCCGGACCTGCATCCATGCCCATGCCAGCCCGGACACTTCATGCTCGATGGTCGGGCTAGGCGGCGCGGTGCGCGGGCTGGCGCTCCTCCAGCTTGGCCTGTTTTCAGGGCCTGCTGTTGCCTACAGGTTACCTAAACGGCACACAGCACCCTTGGAAGCGTGGAAAGCCAACGGTGCGGCGGTGATACCAAATCACCACGAGCAAAGAAAGGGCCCCCAAAGCGGGGGCCATGAAGTGCGCCAGCTAGCAGGCTAGATGATGCCTTGCGCCTCCAACATGCCTTCGATGCAGGCCTGCTCGCGGGCCTCAGCTGCATCTTCTGTTTGGGTCACGTCGAAGACTGGCACGAGGCGAAAATAAACGCTGTCAGCTTCACCCGCGGTTTCAGCCTTCTTGACCGATGGCGCGAAGATCCAAAGAGCCTTTTGCCCTTGCCGCACTTGCCGTCCGGCTTGCTGCCACTGCTTGAAGCCTCCGACAACGGTCGCGTCTTGGCGTTGGTTCAAAGCCATGACCATGTTGCCAACGGCCAAAGCATGACCTTCGACGGTCACGATCGCTGGAAACTTGGCTAGGAAGGCTTGCTTCTGCTCCTCGGTCATTTCGCTGATCTTCTTGGCTAGTGACCGCGCGGCCAAATAAGCCGGACTTGGTTTGCGAGAGTATGCCATCGCTACACCGCCACGTTGGCGTAGAAGGCCGCGATGTCAGCCGGGTGACTGCTGGGGCAAAGTGGGCCGCGGTAGTACCAAGTCACTCCCTTCACTTGGTCATGCGGTATGCCCTTGTATGAGCGAGCGATGCGGCGCCGTGCCCAGATCGACAGCTTGGGCTTGGATCGGCGTCAGCTTGAAGCCGAGCAAGGCGAACAAGGCCCTTAAGTTCCTCTAGCTGCTTCGCCGTCAGTTTCCGATCGAGGCTGTCAATGCGGTGCTGTAGTGTGGTTTCAGCTTGAGCCATGAGATTACACCTCAGGGTTTGAGTTAGGGCCGGGGAGGAAGTGCCCACTTCCCCTCGGCCTGCTATTCTGATATCATAGTTTCTATGTCCAAGCAAGAAACATTGATATCAAAGAAACGACGCGGCCCTGTTCCCAAAGAGCCGACAATCCAAATCCTGGTTCGGTGTCCGCCAGCACTGGTCACGCGCTTAGATGGTTGGAGGCGGAAGGAAGCTAGTCCACCCACGCGACCTGAGGCTATTCGCAGGCTGCTAGAGCGAGCCTTGAAGCGGTGAGGCACCCTTGAGCAACAAGGTCTGTCCCCACTGCGGTTCCCCGCTAATGAAGATCGACCACTACGGCGAAGTGCTGATCGGCTGCGTCCACTGCAACTACTGGGGACGCCCCGGCGATAAGAGGCCCATCATGGAATTGCTCGAGGACGATCTTGAAGCGCTCAGAGCGAGGGTAAGGCAAAAACGTCATTAGCCACCAGCAGCACCGCAACGCCATAGGTGCCTTGCATTTTGGTTATGTAGCCAATTGCCTGACGGTGCTTGGCTAGGCACAGAAGGCAACCTTTAAGGGTCCTGTCTGTGCAGTTTGCCTCTCCTTACGGTGTACGAATGTACGAAGTACGGTCCTTCTTAAGGAAGGACCTCGTACACGTACAAAGTACCGGCTAACTTCGTACAAACCTCGTACAAACTTCGTACAGCGTACAATCCTTGGTTTGCAATGGGTTTTGGGTAGTTGGCCAACTTCGTACACTTCGTACAATGGGCATACAGGTGTATATTTTGTACGAACTTACTTCTGGTAGAACTTCGTACAAATTCCTCATCTGAGCTTCCTCATCCCGTTATCGGCCAAATGCGATCGTTTCGCTCGGCAGCGACGTGGTGCCGCTTCAGTCCAGCAATGATTTCGTTTAGGCGCGATCGGGGGTTCTTGGCGTCGGCAGGGACGATGCCACGCGCCAACATCTCGTTTTTGAATGCCGTGACGGACACCGCCAAGATGTTCAGCGGCAGCTTGTATGATGTGGGCAACGGCTCGCCGTGCTGGGCCGCGAGCGAAACGAGCGCCTCATAGCCGAGTTGCTGACCGGCTGACATTGAGCGCCTCGATTTCCGTCTTATGGGCTCCGCGTCGGTCGGCATGACCACACATGACGTGATTGGCTCGCCATCTTCATCAATGCCGACTTCAACCTGCTCCAATATGCTGACAGTTTCCTCGCCTTCGGTATCGCCATCCTTCATCCATTCGACAGTGACGACGATGCTCTTATTTGCATCGCGTTTGACGGCAAGCTGTGCAGCGATGGCACCGGTCAGACTGGTGTGACCACGTGGGCGAGTTTCGTTTACGCCGCAATGATGGACGATGATGACTGCACAGTTGAAACCCTCGCGGATCGCATCGGCGGCCTTGATGTAAGCCGACATGTCCTCATCGCTATTCTCGGAACCGCGAAGGCTTCGGTTGAGGGTATCGAGCACGACGACGGCGGGGGAAGTTTCGCCAAGAGTTGAGCGGACTGCGCCAACCAGCTCTCGGCACTCCTTCACGAGGTCGAGCATCATGGGTTGGAAGTAGCACGGCACGGGCTCGGCCTCCTCTGCCAGATGCTTCTGGCGAAAAGCCTCAACACGACGCTTGATGCCGCTCTGTCCTTCAAAAGCGCAGTAGACGACCGGGCCTTGCTGCACACGACGACCGCGATAATCCGCAGCCAAGAGCGACATGCATGGTGAGGTCGAAGGTCCAAAAGCTTTGCCCGATTTCGGCGGACCCCAGATCACCGTCAGACCATCAAGGGGGATCAGGCCCTTAATCAAATAAGGCCGTGAAGTATCAATGCGAATTTCATCGAAGGGCACTAACTTGATGCGCGACTGATGTTTGTTGTGGTCGCTAGGCCCGTTGGCTCCGCGTTCGTGCTGCCTCTTGGCGTCCTCGTAAGGCACATACCCTGAGCGGCGGCTCCGCTCATCCCCGTTTTCTCGTTGCCAATGGCTTTGGGTGCGGCGAACACGATCGCCGTAATTCTGTCGGGTCATGGGGACGCCTCTACAAACATCGCCACCTTTGGGGTGGGCGGCTTAATCCAAGCTTCAAATTGTTTGGCAGTATCGAAGTCAGCAAAACTGACGCGCTGCACATGGCGCAGCATGGCGTAGGTGAGTTCGGGCTTGATGATGCAGATGCCGTCACGGTCAGCCTTGAGCCACGCCAAGGGATCGGCATGAATGCGCAAAGCATCGCCAGCGAAATAGCTCGCCGGGTTGTCGATTTGGTCCTGGCCGATGGCAAAGGCCCGACCGTACCAGGAACCGATTTCGCCGGTCCGAGGCGACCATGCCGCTAGGTCGATCCCCCTGCCTTCGACGTTGGCAATCCGGAAGGTCAGTGCGCCGACGCCGCCTTCGGTATCGGCCACATCGAAAGTGCCGCCATCGAACTTGACGCGAGCGGCACCGACCGGCGTCGGCTCTAATATCGCTTCCGCACTTACGCCCTGCTTGATGAGCCAAGCGCCTTGCGCGGGGTTCAATGCGCCCCAAGAGCGATGCACGCTGGCGAGCGTGCAGCGCTAAGCAAGGCGCAACTGGTGGGCGGCTCAGAACGGCACTCATTGCTGGCCCCCATTCTTCGCCGCGTAGTATGCGGTCGCTTTCCTGAAGAGCCGGTCGAGCGTGTCCCGCTGTTTCAGCGAGAGGCTTCGTTGCCCATTGATTGACCTAACAAAGCGTCTTTCCCAATCCGTCAAAGGTTCGGTGCAGGCCAACACTGTGCCGAGCTTGCTTTCGGTGTCGGCTATCTTTGCGGTCGGCTTTGCGATCGACTTGGCCAGGATGATCTCTTGCCAAGTCAGGTTGAGGCTGCGCACACCATGACATCCACCTAATCGAGTTCGAGCGGCAGGGCCATTGCCCTGCCGTTTCATTTTGCCTCTGATGCCTCCGCACTGTAATCCTCACGCCGCCTCTGGAACTTAACCGGCTTCTCGGCTTCAGACGGCAGAGCCTCGATGTAGGCGTCAACTTGATCATCATACGCAAACAAAGTGTTGTTCACGTTGAACAGCGGTGGAAAATTGGGATCGGTTTTTGATCTGCGCCGTGCAGTCGCCACGCTACAGTCAAGACGCTTGGCGATACGCTTGAGGCTGATCAGATTACGGCTGCGCGGATTGTTGTCTGCTGGCATAGGAGTGCCTTTCTAGGACGCCGCGCATACCCTGCGTCCAACATTGAAAAGGACAGCTCTGGTTTGGCCACGACTGCGGGTGTGGCAACTCCCGGTAATATCCGGGTGGACGTGGGCCTCCCCGAAAGCATGGTGGGGCGCTCATCACTCCAATCAAACAGCAACCAATTCTTTTCTGCATCTTTAGGAATTGTCAAGCGGATCGCGTCAGCGGTACCACCTTGAGCCTGTGGACGGCCTTCGATCAGTCCTATGACGTGAGCGCCCCATGCTTCGAGCGCGGCTCTTGCCTCCGGTTGGAAGGAGTGGCGCTGATAGGTGCCGACGACACCGCTCCGACTGCCGCCAACGTGACCCAACACTGTCTCGATGACTTGCAGACCGACACCAAGTCGCTGCAAGCCGGTTGCCACTGTCCGCCGCAGATCATGCACGCGCCACGGCTCGATCTTCACCATGGCGTCGAGCTTTTCCTTGGCGAGCCACCATGCTGTGACGTGCTTGTGTCCATTTGCGGTGAAAACGTAGTCGCTGTCAGCAAAGCGCGGCAGGCTGTTGAGCAATGTCTCTTGCCGGTGCCGATAGCGGAATATCATGCGGCTGGCAATTTTTGGTGCGCTCGCCTTCGAGCTTGATGGTGTCACCGTCGATCTCGGACCATCTGCAGCGCGTCCGATTTCTTCTCGCCTGCGCGCCAGTCAAGATCAGCAATTGATGCGCAGGCCCGAACGGGAAGCCAAGGGCCGTCAGCACCCTTCCACACGGCCACAAGCTCACCATCGGTCAGCACCCGGTCCCTGCGCGTTTCCGCTCCCGGCATGGGCAGGCCGGTCATTGGATTGTGCGCGATAATGTCCCTGCCTACGGCCCACACAAAAAGCCGGTGCAAATGCCCATGCACTCGCCGCGCCATGATGACGGCACCACGATCGACAATGCCGTCGATCAGATCACGGCACGTCACGTCTGCCAATCTCGGCAATCGGGCGGTTGCCCCATGCCGGTATCAGTTCACGGTTGACGATGCGCCTCACCACGTCTGCTGACTTGTTCTGTGCCTGATCACGTTGCAGCCATTCCGTTGCCACTGCGGCGAAGGCGGTGCTAGGGGCGCTCGGAGTCCGTGCCGTGAGGGCCGGATCAATTCCCCTGGCGATGTCCTTTCGCGCCTCCCGCCATGCCTCACGGGCTTCTGCAAGGCTTACAGCGGGGTATGTGCCAAGGCTGATCCGGCGCAGCTTGCCATGCACGCGATAGTGCATCGACCAAGCCTTCCTGCCGCCGTAGCTGATGCGCAGCGACAGGCCAGGATAGCCCTGGTCGAAGTAGTCGACTTGACCTGACTTGGGTGCCTTCAGCCGCTCAACAGCGGCGGCGGTGAGCGATTTCATCGGCATGGATGCCTCCCCGTTTAGGTAACTATAGGCAACATAGAGGAGGTGTTATGCATTGTCAAGCGATGTCGAGCATTGCCTATGGCAATAGGGAAAATCCATTGTGCCATAAGGGGTTTAAGGAGGTTCCAGTGAGCCGTCCTGACCAGTGTTGTAATCGCCTCTGCGGCGATGCCACCACACCGCAAGCTTGCGCCGCCGGCGACGCACGATGGGAATGTCGACCGAGAGCACGAGCAGGCCGAGGGGGATCATCCAGAAGCCCAAGACCGGAAGGAAGCCCAAGAGGCCGCAGGCCACGAGCAGGATGCCGAGGCCGATGCGGATCGGCTTCGACTGCGGCAGGTGGAAATAGCGGTTGGCGAAGCGAATCTTGGCGGCCATGATCGATCTTTCGGCGGGTCGTCCCCACATAGGCATGGATCGGATGCGCCGCAATCGGCCCTTTGGCCGCAAGGCCCGCATTTCCTTGCCGGCAAAGCTCTGGCAAGCCCTGCCGTCATTTGCTATGAGGCCCGAAGCTGCGCTGCATTAGCGCGCTCTGCTCCCCGGTAGCTCAGCAGGTAGAGCAAGCGGCTGTTAACCGCTGGGTCGCTGGTTCGAATCCGGCCCGGGGAGCCAATTTTTTCCGGAAAACGGCTATAGGCCGGAGCGCCGGGCAACTTTTAGGGCAACAATTTACAAAGTTAGCTCCCACGAACCCTGTGCCAGCCTTATGCCTCTTCCCTAAGTTCATCGAGTTGCAACTTGAAATCTCAGGTCTCCATTACGCCACGTTGAGAGAGGCTTCGTGTGCCATTTTGTCAGCCTGCTTCTGCTGCGTCCCGAAGTGACCGCTAGCTCCTGCAGCCGCAAAGGAGGTTAAGAACACACCGGCCGGACCTGCGAATGTTCTGTTTGGCTCAGTGCCTGCGCCTGCTCCCCTCGCTGCTCGAGCGATTGGCTCATACGCGCGAGGCTGTCTTGCTGGAGGTGTATCTCTGCCAATTAATGGCCCCGACTGGCAAGTGATGCGACTTTCACGTAATCGCAATTGGGGTCATCCGCGGCTGTTGGACTTTCTTGAGCGTTTCGCCAACGACGCGCGCCGCCTTGATCACTGGCCGGGATTGCTTGTCGGCGATATGTCGCAACCGCGCGGCGGACCAATGGTCACCGGTCATTCGAGCCATCAAATTGGGCTTGATGTGGATATTTGGCTTACGCCAATGCCTGACCGGATTCTTACCCCGCAAGAGCGCGAGAATATGACCGCTGTATCGATGCTCAAGGATCCGTTCACCGTCGACCCCGACAAGTGGACCCCGCTTCATACCAAGCTCATCAAGCGCGCGGCGTCATATCCAGAGGTCGACCGCATCTTTGTGCATCCAGCCATCAAGAAAGTGCTGTGTGAACAAGCCGGCAATGACCGGCGCTGGTTGGCCAAGGTGCGCCCATGGTGGAACCACTATTACCATTTTCATGTGCGCGTTAAGTGCCCGCCCGGAGCAAGCGACTGTGAAAGTCAAAAGCCCTTGAGTAACGACGATGGCTGCGGACAGGAACTCACTAATTGGTACGAGAAGCTCAAAAAAGCGGCGATTGCAGGCGCCATGCAATCGCCCGCGACGGCGAGCAAGCCACGCAGTTCCCTTACGATGGCGAAGCTTCCGCAGGAGTGCAGCACAGTGCTTGCCGCTGGCGGCTTCGAGCCAGTGCCTGTCAATGCCGGCACCATGCCGCCACAGGTCTTAAAGGCGCTCGCCAGCAGGGAATCTGGACCACCGCCGCCTAAGCTTGACGCCGCAGCCCTTGCAGCACTGATCGCAAGCACTCAGCCCCAAGTGCCATTGCCCGACCGCAATCCAAGACGCTGAAGCTTTTCAGTCCGCGGGCACCGCCAAGTGGTCTCTCGCCTTGAGAGAAGCCCACCATCAGTTGGTCTCCTCGATGTCCATGCCGTCGATGGGTTTCCGTCATGAGATGGAGAAGACCAAGGGTGGGATTGTCTGGGTGCCGAAGGAATTCAAAGCCCGTCAGTAGCTTCGCTTCGATTTGCTCGGTCAGGGTTGAATGATCGCTCCCCTCCTGTCATTTGGCAAATGAGACTGATACCTGCCACCCACTGGGCGCAAGGGCGTTACGATCTTCTATGGCCTGGACCAAACCGGGTTCATACACCCCAGATAAGACTGAACGCGCACCTGACGAGAGTTTGTCTTTCCGAGCCTGGAATTTTCGGCTACGCGCCCGATAAGGCCGAAGATACCAAGTCCTAAAAGCGGAAGCACAAACCCCGTGGCGAGCGAAAGTGACACCCCCGGACGCCTCTTTAGGGTCAGAGGATAAGTGCTTTAGACAATGCCGAATTTGCAGAAGCCAATTCGCGAGCAATCACTGTAAACCTCTGTTGTAGCGGCGATTTCCTGTGCGGTTGCGTTCGCCGTGGTCTGATTGCTGAGAAGCTGAACCGTGGCCTCCAACTCGTGACGCGCGCCGGGTTCCCCGGCGGGGTTTCGGCACCGGATCGATTCAACCCGCGATGAATCGGGTGTTGCTGGCCTCGTCTCAGTAACGCCAGCGACGCCCATATCCATAACCATAGTAGGGCCGTCGGTAGCCGTAGTAGGGTCGGTGGTAGCCATAGCCATAATATGGGCGGTGGTAGCCATAGCCATAATAGCCACGGCGATAATGTCGCCGGGCGTATCGGTGGTAGTAGGCAACCTTTTCAGTCGGGGTATAGCTTTTCGTTAGAGGGAACATCGGTCTTGGCGCTGCTTCGGCTTTCCCAACGATGGAGCCAGCGAGAAGTATCGTTAATGTCGCGACGAGGGCAGTGATCAGCTTGTGCATGGTTTCCTCCCGCTTTTACTCGGTTGCGGCAGTTTTCAAGTCCATGAACCAACGGTGATCACCACAAATTCGTTCCAGGGGCTACGCCCTGGCTGAACCAATTTCACCCAGGCGATGCAAGTTGGAGCCGCCAGCAGCGGGTCGAACGTCTCGCGCTCACATGGGCGGTGGGGTGGCTATCGCACCACAACGCCGCTGGCGTGGGTCACGGCCGCCTTGCCGTTTCTGCTCCGCGGCACGACAAAACCATTTTATGGCGTCGTCGTCGTCGTCCCTGGCGTCGTCGTCGTCCCTGACTCCTCGCATGTGATGGCAGTGATGGTGCTTATGTCGCACTGGCGCTGCGACAAACATTGCTTGAATTGCGTGCAACAGAAGGTCGTGCACGATGCCTGACTCTGGATAATTGCCTGGTTCGCCGCAGTCGATGGGGTGCAAGCATTGGTACAGGACTGAAATCCCCTACTGCAAATGCTCTGAGCGGTAGCATCACAAAGACGAGCCGTAAGCGGCGTTGGTTGGCAGGGCGCAATTTGACATCGGTTGATGCAAGCCTTGATCCGATCCGGTAGAACGGCGGTTACTGGGTTCAGATTAGCGGTCGATCCCGCACCCCCAAGGCATTGTGCCACGCAAGCTCTGCCAAGGGCCAAGCAATCCTGCGCCATGGCAGGCGTTGCGGCGAAGAGCATGATGCAAGCCGTCGCCCGAAGAAATATGCGCATAGGCTTCCCTCCTCCCCTCCAAGGGCAAGGCCAGTCTAGCATTGAATGCGTGCGGGTGGTTCGTTAGACCGCCAAATGAAATCAGGTGTCGGAGTAGCGTGGGCGTGCCGCTGTTCTGTTCGTTCTGCATCGGCAACTGCCGCTTCCATTGTGTGTCCAGTTCTCTCCGGCCCCTGGATAGACCGCCTCATCTGCGCCAGATGGAACTCAGCGTTGTCGAGCTTCAGCTGAACGGCCGCCCATAGCTCGTCGTGCATCATTTTCGTCCGCCTTGCCACACCGTTGTCCGAAATGTCGGCAAACACCGTGACGAGTGCCTGATGCGATTGAGAGTTTGAATTTAGCCCTCTCAGTCGGCTTCGGCCCGGCGCCCCTCAAACAAACCAACCCAACTCGCGCGCCTTCTCGTTCGCTGCCTGCCACGCTTGGGCGAGTAGTTCGTGGTCGTCCGTGTCCGTGCGGCGTCTTACTTTGAGCTGAGGGTGATTGGGACGCCTCCAATACTCCACGCGGAAGCCAGTCTCGCTGGTTACGACGATCTCATCGCCTTGCACCACCACGAATAAGCGCATCGCCTGCCCTCAGCCCATTCGGCCAGCATTAAATAAAAGAGATTTTCGGCACAAATTGAAACCAATTTTAAAAGCCTAGACTGATCTCATAGCAAGTCATCAGGGTATCGCTCGGATTTGCAGTAGCCACGGGATTGGGCGCGCGGCCAGCGCATCCGCGAGCGCCATGCACATTGGACGCCCCTTCCCGATGGTAGAACCGTACACCGGAGGCAAGGAGTGTGAGCAGAGCATCTCCGCGCGTTTGAATTAATTTGCGTTGCAAAGTGGCCCGTAAGCCACATGAGCGGCTGCCACCTTGAAATAAGATCTAGGCTTGGGGGTCTTCCCCTCGACCCGTCGGTTGGGGCGGCAAAGGCGTGCCTAGGAGGGGCCGATGTAGGCTAGGAGGGCTACCATCACGATCACATCAGAAGTAAGCAGCCTCTCAGTGCCAACAAATATGCTGAACATCGTTAGCCGCTTCCCCCCACGTTCTCGGGCAAGGCATCATCGGGCCGTTCAGGAGGCTGCACAATTCGGCGTACAATGAACCTCACGTGCTCGCGATCGATGTCCCTTATCGTTCCAGCAGCGACCAGTCGATCAAGCCTGTCAGTTTTCATTCGGGAGATGGCTTCTTCTTCCCCCGATTTGACACTTGCGCGAATCGTAGATCAGTCGGCGGCATATCCAGGGCACATCAGGCGGATCGCGTCCATCGCGACCGGATGGCGCGTTCCCGGAGGGAAGCCCTTAGCGACTCGAATGCCTTTAGTGCGCAGCCTTAGATTGCCGCCAAGGATACCAGCCAGCACAAGGTGTGCATTTGCAATGTGTGTTGTGGAAGCGGTCGCATACTTTCTGTTGCCCCAACTCGCACTCACTCGGTAATCCGGGTAACCAGCAGCCCGCATTCTGTGCCAAGGAATAGTTTGGTTCGGGGTGAACAATCAGTATCGTGGCTTCGGCATTCCAACCGGCGAACCCAACAAGCATCAGCGTTACGACACCTGCGACCACAAAAGCGAACTTGCGCATATCGAACCCCCTTTGTGATTAATCTCACAGGCTATTAGGGCAGTGAGGCGCTAATAGGGAGGTTTTTCGCTTCGATAGCCTCAATTGGAACTAAGCGGCGTTCGCCAACGTTTTTGGTGCAGGGAAAATTAAGCGGAGGGCAGGGATACGGGCACATCGAGGGAGAATTGCCATGTTGAAGATCGTAGGCACTCTTCCGGTGAAGACGCGCTTACCGTTCGCGGCGTGGGCTCTCGCCGGACTTGTAACACTGTTCTCGCTGGTAAACTCACTGACGCATGTCAGCAGTTCAATGATACAGGCAGCCAAGCCAGCCACGGCTCTGTATGCCTCTATGACCGACATACTCAATTCGTTCGGTGCACTCTAGGTCGCGGATCGACAGTCCCGGTCTAACTGGTCGTTGCGTGGAACCATGCCGCCGTGGTGGGTTGATCTTAGTGAGCCCCCTGTTTGGCCCCCGGCCCTACAAATTGCTCATGGGGGCACTCAGTAATGCATAAGGAAAGCCCCTGCCCTTCAACAGACGCCGGTGCTTTTTCTTGTTTGCTGCAGTAAGGGGGGCGCATCGCTTCGGGGGGTAGAACATGTCAAAGTTAGAGGTCCAAGGCGACCTTCTCATTGTGACCGAACCGATTGCCGAGTTCTTCGCTGTTTACGTCAACCCATCAACCAGCCCCAGCTCATTTTGAAGCGCCGCACGCAAACTGAAGACTATGTGCAGCTTGCGGAGGCTTGGGAGGCGGCGAACACCAAGCTTGGCTGGATCGTGTAAGATCAAGCAATGGTGCGGATTACGATCGCTTTAGCACTTGCCGCGGTGCTGATTATCGCTGGGGCGGCGGTTGAGTTCGACGCGTTCTTAGATCAGTCACTGATAAGATTGTTGGTCGGTGGGATTGCTGTCACCGCTGGCCTGGTTTGGATCACAAAGAGTGGCGCACAAAAGTGAGCAATTGAGCAAGGAGGGGTTGTGCTTCGCCTATTGGGATCATCAGGCGCAAGAACCCCAAGCGCTCACCCCGAGGATCGTCGTCGGTAACTCGCGCAAGGCAACCCGCACAGTGAGTAGTGTCGATCCGCACGTGCGGCTATCTATCTCCTCAACGTTTCAGCCATTTCCAGCTGCTAGAGTGAACTGCCGGACGAAGGCGAGACTCGGCTGCGCACCGTGCGCGCGCTCAAGGCTCGGCGGACTGCTCTGTCGGCTCAGGCTGAGTGGCCTGCTCGAGCAGAAATCCGAAAGCGGCACCGGCCGTCAAAGCCACCGCGACGAGTAGCGCCATGAGGAGAGTGGGCCGCATCACTCGAGCAACTGATAAAGCGCGACGAGCCCCGCCAAAGCGAGTGTCAGGCCGATTAGCTCGAACTGCTCCTCAGACATTTCGAAAGCGTACCACCGGCCAAACTGGCGTCGAAGGCATCGAATTGTCGCAAGCGGCGAGGATTGCGCAATGCCAATCAAAAGCCTCTGAAGATGACGCCAGCGAGCAGCAACAAGAACCCGACGAGCAGTGTCTCGAAGCTGTGATTGCTGACCACCGGAATTGCCACATGCGCATAGCGAACGAGCAACGCTAGAATGGCGAGGAAGATCGACAGGACGAAGGCCAGCTGCGATGGCGGCGTCAGGTTCATGGATTATCGATTGGCTATGATTGGTGCTGTCACGGCTCCTGCTCCAGCCCCTACAGCGGCTCCTATCGGACCAGCTACCACAGCCCCCGCAACTCCACCAGCCGCAGCCCCGCCGACGGTTTGCTGAGTGTGAGTGCAGCCAGTCACCGCCACGGTAAGGATTATTCCCATGACGATAAAGACTGCACCAAGCGCCAGCGGCATCAATTTCACGAGTGTTTTTCCCCCTAAGGGCCAAAAGTGTGTCGAGAGGCGTTTAACGCCGGGTAAACGGCCTTCAACGAGCGCAAGGGTTGAGCAGTGAACGGCACTCAGCGCGTGGCTGACGTCCTCACCAAGACCGCGCAAGCTGCAGCCACAACCGGCGCTGTCGGCATGTCGACCACATCGCTGGGCCTCTCGATTTTCCGCCAAATCCATACGTCGCACTCGAGACCTTCGTGCATATTTGCGGGAGACAGGTCCCGGCGATTGGTGCTAACTCAGCCCATCACCGGTCACAGATAGCATCAGGCACCGGTGGCTGAGAGCCCGCGCTCCCGCCTGCAAATGCATGGAGGGGAGTAAAAATGGGCTCACCGCATAACCGCAGAATTTATAGCGACACGACCCTGTTCTCGCTTGAACTGGCGATGAGAGACGTTTGGGAAGTTCTCAAGGCTCATGCCCCCCGCAGCGATTGGGACAAGGATCCAGGGCTACAGAACGCCTTGGCCGAAATGATGTTGGACCTGGTCGATTCGGGCGTGACCGATCCACAAGAGCTCCGCAGCAAGACGCTCGAGAACTTCAACTTCAAGCCGCCGCAGTAGGAGACGGTCCGGCCAAGCGCCTTAAGCAAGCTGGTTGACCTCAACGCCCGAAGGTTCGAGCAGATGACCGAGCAGACTGATCTCAACACCCCCAAAGAATGGTCCAAGAAGGACCTCTTCTCTCTCCGCAACAGGATCGAGCACGGGCGCACCGTCGCCCATGTTGCCACCTTCCTGATGCGCCCCGAAACAGAGGTCCGCGAGAAGGCAGCAGAGATTGGGCTAAAACTTCCCGATTGAGACGTGCCTGTTCCAGTCCTCGCCTGCGGCCCTTCCCGAACATTTGGGCAGGACGACATCGGTTGCCTTCCCTCGGTGATCAGCTCGTCGGCAAAATAGTTGTGCGGGCTTGGGCCGTCACTGCGCAAGGTATTGGCTGGCGGATCCTGCTTCAGCGTTGGTAGTGGTGCCCCTTTTTTGGGATCCTTCTTGAGGTCGGCCGCGGCCCATATGTTGTCGCCGTGGACCACCTTCGGTGCTGTGTCCGAGCGGTCGTGACCACCGGCTTCGGAGTGGCCTCAAATCACGTAAAGCCCTGCCCCAAGGCGGCATTTGTTGCGCAACGGCTAAAGATTAACTCGCGAAGGCCAAGCTCACGCCGACGATCATCCCTCCAAACGTTTTAAGCCGTTCGCGCCGTAGCGTTCGCGCCGCCAAAGCGACGCGCTCTAGTTCATTCGTGGTCTGCTTGGAACTGCGCACAGCCGGTTTTCTCCCGAGATTTCGTTCATTTTTGGCCCATTCCTCTTGCCTTCCCGTAGATGTCCTTGAGCCAGCGTTCGTAGAGGCCTCTTCGGTCCGGTCCGTGACCTTCTGGTAACCCATCCGGCTTAGTCTTTGCCCTCGGGCCAAGCGAGCGCCCGGGGGATGTTGCGGAATGTGCAGAGTTTTTCGCGTTACGGCCATGACGGCTGTCGGGACGGCTTTGCTGTCATGCTGCGCTCCGCGCCCCGCGGCGGTCTATCAGCCTCAGCCCCCCGTCGCTTACGCGCCTTCGGCGCCGGTGGTCCATGCGCCTCTACCACCGGCGGCGGGCTATGCGTCTCCAACGCCCCCGGTCAGGTATGCGCCTCGGCCGCCAGTGATGGGGTATGCGCCTCCGCCACCCCCGGTGGAATATGCGCCTCGGCCGCCTATGGCGATCAATTCACCTCCGCGCGTAGCGCCGTATGGCAATCCCCCCTATGCGCGTTCCGAGCCGCAGGCGGCGCCCCGCATGGCGTGGCGCACGTCTCCACGTTGGGCCGCGGTGAAGGGCAAAACGCTCACCGATGCGGCCAAGCCGGATCCGGATGCTAAGTTCAAGGCCGCCCAGGCAAAGGCAGCTAAAGTCGGCGTCGAGAACCTTTCGAACGAGGACATTGAGGGGCTCAACCTCGCCCAGCTCAAGGAGCTCAGGGGTTACTAGACCAGCGCCGAGGTCAGGTCACCCGGCTCGCACCGCATTCAGATAGGGCGCAGCGCCAGGTCAATAGTCTTCGTCGTCATTGGGGACGACGCGCCGCGCGGGACCATTGCGGCCATAGACCGTATAGCCGCCGACGGAATTTGGCACCACCCGCGTGACGATCCCGCCGCGATCATAGACCGTGTTAGCCACCGAACGAATTCGGGACGAACCGCCTTACGACCCCATTCTGGTCGTACACCGTGTAGCCGCTATTCGAAGCTGCTGGCAACTGGCATCGGTTGCTCCGCACACCCCCGCGTGCTGATGCAATCATAGCTCAATGTTTCGTCTCGGTATCACTTTTCAGCACCAGATTGGCCGTTTTTAAGGGCCGCCAGAATGGCCAGAGCAAAATCGGTGAGGGTTGGGTCCCGCGCACCCATCACCAGCACCAGATCGCCGGGGCGGGCTTCCCTAGTAATACGAGCAGCCAGCCAGGGGCGTGAGGGCGCGAACTCGGCCCTGGCGCCATTCTCAGCGATCTCGCGCACGATGTCGGCGGCGGAGAAGTCGCGGGCAGCCGTGCCGCCGGCATAGAACACTTCGAGCATCCAGAGGCGATCCTCCGGCCTGAGCTCACGGGTAAAAGTGTCGACGAAGTCGCGGCGCAAGAAGCGCGTCGGTCCATAGCCGTGTGGCTGGTACACGGCGAGCAGGCGCGAGGCCTTGAGCTTCGCCGTGGCAAGCGCCGCGCCGATCTTGTCGGCGTTGTGGGCGAAGTCATCGATCACGGTCACGCCGCGTGCCATGCCCAGCGTCTGAAAGCGTCGCCCTACGCCCTGGAAGTCGGCCAGCGGCGCGACCGTGTCGGCGAGCGGCACATCGACCGCGCGGGCCGCCGCGATGGCCGCAAGCGCATTGGCAACGTTGTGCCGGCCCGGCACCGGCAGCGTGAAGCGAACGCCGTCGACCGCAAAGCTGCTTCCTGTCGACCCAAGCTCCACTACGTTTCCGCGGATGTCGGCGCGCGGACCGAAGCCGAAGCGAAGCGCGCCACCGGCAAGCGCCTCGAGATTTTCTTCTTCCCCCACAACCAGCGCTTCGCGGGAGTGCGCGCGCAGCACGGCGAACATCTTCGCCACCTCTGCCATCTCCTTGTGGTCGCGCTGAAGATTGAGAATGACGCCGATCGCCGGCGCATAGCGCACGAGCGACCCGTCGCTCTCATCGGCTTCGACAACGAGCAGGTCAGAGCCGCCGGCGAAAGCATTGCCCACGAGGCCTTGGGCCTGGAGCAAGCGCAAATCTCCACCCGTGATCACGGAAGGGTCGCGACCGGCGCCTTTCAAAATTTCGAAGATCATCGCCGTCACGGTGGATTTGCCGCTGGTGCCGCTCACCGCGATGGTGCGATGGGAGGCAACGAAATGAGCGAGCAACTCTGAGCGGTGGACGATGGGAATGTTTTTCGCCCGCGCCACGGCGAAATCCGGTACCTCGGCCTCCACCGCCGTCGAGAGCACGAGAGCGGCGCAGTCCTCGGTGACGCCGCTCCCGTCCTGGGGCATGATTTCGATGCCGAGACGTTCGAGCTGCACGCGAAGCTCGGCGCGCTCGCCACGGTCGAACGCACGATCACTGCCGCTCGCATGTCCACTGATCATCACCTGGAATTGCGCCAGCGCGCTCATGCCCGACCCACCGAGCCCTGCGTAGTGGAATCTGCCCTTTCCCTTCGGATCGGGAATGGTCAGTGCTTCCGGCTCGGTGATCAGCACGTAATCTCCTTCGCGCACGTCATCGAACAGGCGGCGGACATCGGCGTTTGCGAGTCGCACACAGCCGTGCGACGTCGGACGCCCGAGCAACCTCTCGTGATTGGTGCCGTGGAGATAGATGTAACGCTCTAAGGAGTCGCACCCTGCTCCGCGGTTGACGCCCTCCTCAAGCCCGTCGAGGGTGAGGATGCGGGTGAGGATAAGATCGTCGTCGCACGGCTGCCCGCGCCAAATCTCGCCGGTCGGCTCGCGGGCAACGAACACCGAGCCCGCTTCAGCGCCTTCCCCGATCCGCCGGTGCACGCGATGCCAGCCTGGCGGCGTCCGGTAGGACCCCTCTGCGCCGCCAATCCCAGCGTGCGCCGTGGACACAGGCCAGGCAGCTTTGGCCATTTCGTCCTCGAACCAGACGGCGCGCTGGCGATCGACATCAACCACGAGCAGGCGCGAGGGCAGGGCTCGAGGCGCGCCGCGGCGCAAAAGTGCCGCTCGGGCAAGGTCAAGCGAGCGCGCGGCAAGGATCTGATCGACGGGATGGGTCACGGCCGCACTCTGCCACACGACAGACTGAAGGGCAGGGCGAATCTCCCTGCCCCTGGCCGAGCCTAGACGGCGCGAAGCTCGCGATCAGTGGGAACGAAGGGCCGGGCTCGAATAGAGCAAGGGTGGCATATCCGACGAAGCAGGCGACTGTGGAATGTAGACACCGCTCGATTGAGCAGTGTCGCTGTCGATCCCGTAAGCCTGCAACCCAGGCAGGATCGGTGCTTCATCCGGATCGGAGAAACGCGCCGAGCCGTCTGGATTTTGCGGGCTCGTGGCCGTCGCATCGAAAGCGAATGCTGCACCCGGCAGGAGCAGCGCCGCGGTCACGGTCAAGATTAGCATTGGTCGCATGTCCGTCATCCCCCGAACGACTGAAGGGTGCACTATAGCCTTCGGGCCAAGGCGCGCCCCATGACGAATGGACGCAAGGACACTCTGTCACCCTTTTGGGGTCTTAGGCAGGGATGAATTTCAGCGAGACGCCGTTCATGCAGTAGCGGAGCCCGGTGGGCGGCGGGCCGTCGTTGAACACGTGACCGAGATGGCCGCCGCAGCGGCGGCAATGGACCTCATTCCGCACCATGCCGAACGTGTAGTCTGTGTTGGTCAGCACCGCGCCCTTGATGGGCTCGTAGAAGCTTGGCCAGCCGGTGCCGCTGTCGAACTTGGTCTTCGAATCGAACAGCGGCAGGCCGCATCCGGCGCAGGCGAAGGTGCCGGTGCGGTGCTCGTTGTTGAGAGGGCTGGTGAATGCGCGCTCGGTGTCCTGCTCGCGCAGCACCGCATATTGCTGTGGCGTCAGCAGCTTTCGCCATTCCCGGCCTCTGGCGTGTGGGTGACTTCGAAGGTGCCGGCCACTGCCGTGTCGCGCCCGCCGATCAGGCGAAAGCCAATTGTCGCTACGCCGACCGCGGCGACGGCAATGGCACCAAGACTGATCTCGCGCCGTGTGAACGTCATCAGAGTCTCCTTTTAGCCGGGCCCTCGCCCACGCTTTAGCTCTAGCGCAAACTAGGAGTACCAGGCAGCAAGGCAATTCAACTTGCGCGCACGGCACTTCACATGCGCTTGACGCAAGTGGGCAGCCGCCCTACCCGCGCGAGGCGACCTGCGCGTCTGGAATTACGATGACGCAGCGCACGCCTTTCGGCGGGAAGGAGAGCTTCACCTCGCCTTCGAGCGCCTGTCCCACCACGCTCTCGATCATGGCGCGGCCGAAGCCCGAACGCTCGGGCGTGCTCACCGGCGGGCCACCCTGCTCTTCCCAAGTGAGCTTCAGCTTTGCGGCGTCGCAGAACTGCCAATGGATGCGCACGCGGCCGCGGCCGCTCGAGAGCGCGCCATATTTTTGCGCGTTCGTGGCAAGCTCGTGCAGCGCGAGGCCGAGATTCTGCACGGCCTCCGGCTTCAGCATCACGTCCTCACCGTCGATGACGATCTGTCCGCCCATGCTGTCCGCAGCATGCACGCTCAATTGCTGCTCGACCAAGGTCCGCAGCGAGGCGCCGTGCCAATTATCGGCGACGAGCAGATCCTGCGAGCAGCCGATGGCGACCAGCCGCGCGCCGAAGCGATCGAGAAAGTCGTCGATGGTCTTGGTGCGCGAGGCGGTCTGCCTGGCGATGGCTTGAATAACGGCAAGCTGATTCTTCGAGCGGTGGGTGAGCTCGCGCAGCAGCAGACGGAGCTGGTTCTCAGCTTCCTTCCGCTCGGTGATCTCGACGGCGACGGACGTGGTGCCGATCGCATTGCCTTTGCCGTCGCGGAGCGCCTCCATCAGCAAATAGTAGGAGCGCCTCCGCCCGAACAGCTGGAAATTGCTTTCGATCGTCTGCGACTTTCCGGTTTCCATTGCACGGCGCTTCGCCGCCATGATCGGCTCGGCAACCTCTGGCGGCAGGATCTCGCTGTCGGTCTTGCCGAGCATGGCGGCAGGGTCGACGCCAGTCGGAGGATTGTGCACCCACACGAAGCGCATGTCGCGGTCCTGGCTGAACACCATAATGGGTGAGCCGCGCAACGCGATCTCGAAGCGCTGCTTTGCTTCCTCGAGTTCCTTGGTGCGCTCTTCGACTCTCACCTCGAGCTGCTGACGAGTTTCCTTCAGCTCATCCAGTGTTCCGAGATGCGCGGCGATTTCGGCTTGCAGCCGATCGCGTGAGGGTCGCCTCAAAAGCTCGGGCGTCAGCTTCAGGATGACGATGGCCGCCGTCAGCGCGAACAGAGCGCTGACAGCGGTCAGGACATCCACCACGTCGTGCCCGGGCCCAAACAGCGCGGAAGCGAAATGGGCAAAGCCGGCGGAGCCGAGGAACAGGATGAAGAGCGCGAGCAGCGCCTGGTCGGGCCTGCTGCGCTCTCCCCTGCGAAAGTAGAGGACAAGTAGCGCCGCCGGGATCGCGAAGAGTGAAGCAGCAATGACCACGTCGGCGACGGCGTGAATCAGGTCGAGCCCTGAGGTCAACGCTTGGGTGTGCGAAGATGAGCCCTCTGAGCCTGAGAGGACGGTGAACCAACGCGCCATGTCCGTAGTCTAAGCCAAAAAACCGGTTATTCCCGGGCACCAATGTGGAAGCTCCACCTGCGGCTACCACGCCCTAACAACCCCACTGCAACGCTTTGGTTCTCGAATTGATGAGGATTATCGGCCTCGGACCGCCGCTCTTTCATATTGGCAGGACTTTCGGGGCGGGAAGCGGTTGATTCGCCATTCGAGCGCTCCCCCATGCCCCACTCCTCCCAGGCGATCGAACCAAAGAAAACGCCCGCAGCCGACCCCCGGTTGCGGGCGTTCCTTATTCAACCAAAATGAAAATCCCTCGCCAAGAGCATTTGGCGCGCTGGCCCTAGAGGCTGACTAGAGAAGCGCGGCGATAAGGGTGATGAGGAAAATCACGATAAAAATGAAGAACAAGATACGCGCGATGCCGGCTGCGGCCGATGCCACGCCACCAAATCCGAACACGCCTGCCACCAGCGCAATGACCGCAAAGATGAGTGCCCACGTGAGCATTTTCACTCTCCTGATGTTGGATGGCCGGCTTTCGGGGACCCACTCGCCCCAACGCTCCCGAAAACACGCCGTCTTCCGATTTCGTTCCCAGCCAAGATGGTCGGGAGGCAGCGCGTCCGTCAAGAGCGTGTCCAAAATCTCGCGACTACGCCAAGCAGGTCCTCTCCGGTGAAGGGCTTGCCAATCAAAGGCGCTCCCCGGTGTTGCGGCGGAAGCTGCTCGCGTCCATAGCCGCTGACAAAGGCGAAGGGCACCCGTCGCGCGAGCAGAGCATCGGCGACCTTGCCAACCGGCTCTCCGCCAAGATTAGCATCGAGAAGAGCACCATCGACGTGTTCACGCTCCAGCGCGCTTAACGCATCGCGTACGCAGGCGAGTGGCCCGATCACCTCGAGCCCGCCCTGCTCCAGCGCCCCGGCAATATCGAGGGCGATCAGAAATTCATCCTCGACCACGAGGACACGCTTGCCCGCCATCGACGTCTCCCCGCCATATCCCTTCATCGTGAGGGCATGACGCTTGTGCTATGTTTTCAAATTACGGGCACCGTGATCAAGCCCATTTGCAGCCTCGCGAGCCCAAAAAGGGAACTCGATCTTGATAGGCGGCGTTGGATCAACACAAACTTTGCTTTTCCCGCCGGCCCACGGCGGGCCATCCCAAGCAAAAGGAGTAACGCCATGAACTGGGATCGTATCGA
Source organism: uncultured Alphaproteobacteria bacterium (assembly GCA_963745855.1). Classification (GTDB taxonomy): domain Bacteria; phylum Pseudomonadota; class Alphaproteobacteria; order Rhizobiales; family Methyloligellaceae; genus Methyloceanibacter. The sequence goes on from CAVUZR010000007.1 coordinate 76,585, forward strand.
AGGAAATTGGAAGCAACTGCGCGGCAAGGTTCAGCAGCAGTGGGGCAAGCTCACCGACGACGACCTCACCACGATCGAAGGCCGCCGCGTTGAGCTCGTCGGCAAGATTCAGGAGCGCTACGGCGTTGCCAAGGACGAGGCTGAGAAGCAGGTCGATAGCTGGGTCCGGAATATGTAGGCAAATTCGGCCAACCGCGCCTCCTCATGCTTGAGGAGGCTGCGGCGACCCTTGATGCCTCGCCGATTTTCTCCACCGACAAAGAAGCCTGGGCACGGTCAATCGTGCGCGTTCCGCAGCCCTACCATTCGGCCTAAGTGCCTTTAGGAGGGCGACATGCTGAGCACGATCCTGATCATCATCCTGATCCTCATTTTGGTGGGCGCGTTCCCGTCCTGGCCCTACAGCCGCGGCTGGGGATACGGCCCGTCCGGCGTGGTCGGACTGATCCTCGTGATCCTCCTCATTCTTCTGCTGCTTGGCAGAATCTAAGGTTTATGCCGGATCGGGCCTTAGCCCGATCCAGCTCCCAAAGCATCAATGCATTGAAGGCCAATCGATTCAAGCGCGCATCGGGGGGCGATCCCGCGGCCTTGCCCTGCGCTCGAAGAACAGCGCTTGACTCACGATGGCCTTCACCGTGTCGGGTTGATAGGGCTTGGTGATCAGGAACGCCGGCTCCGGGCGTTCGCCAGTGAGCAAGCGGTCAGGATAGGCGGTGATGAAGATCACCGGCACCTGGAAAGAGCCGAGCATCTCGTTGACAGCGTCAAGGCCTGAGCTGCCGTCGGCAAGCTGGATGTCCGCGAGTACGAGGCCTGGCGTCGCCTTGGCGGTTGCCTTCACCGCCTCGCCATGAGTTCGCGCTACTGCCATGACCCTATGGCCAAGGCCTTCGACGATGCCTTCGAGATCCATAGCGATCATCGGCTCATCCTCGATGACGAGCACGTCGGTCGCGACTTGCGCCGCGATCTCGCGCCCGGCCTGATCAATCAGCTCCGCCACCTCGTCCTGATCGACGCCGAGAATGACGGAGATATCGGGGACCGAGAATCCTTCGACTGCGCTCAGCAGAAAGGCTTGGCGCGGCAGCGGCGTAATGGACTCAAGCTTGCGGTCCGCGGCGGTCGCGGCGCTTGTCTGAACGTCGGGCTTGAGGTTGACGCCGACCGAATTCCACAGGCCGGCGAAGGTGCGGAACAGAGCAATGCGAGGGTCGAGCTTTGCGTCGAATAGCGACGGGTCCTCGATCAGCACCTCGAGCGTGGCGGCGACATAGGCGTCGCCCGCCGCTTGGGTACCGGCGAGTGCCCGTGCAAATCGGCGCAAATAGGGGAGATGAGGCGCAATTGCCTGCGATATCGACATGCGCACCTGTCTTTCTTGATGGGCCTGGCGGTATCCATTACCACCGGACTCAATGTTGGCAACTGGAAACCCTCGTCACAGTGTGCTTAAACGCAGCTGAAGCCAAAATGGTTTCCTGGAAGCCTGGAACCAATTGAGCCTTGGAGCGTTTTTTGGGGCTATGGAGCGTATCCGCCGCATTTGACTAGGATGCTGGCGGGTGGGGACGATCGTGGACCAGGCAGAAAAAAAGGAACGCCGGCGAAAGCAAACGAACGCCGGGAAAGTCATGACTCAAGCAACTGGTGCCCCAACGCGGGCGGGCGTGGCGCCCTCTTCCGAGGACGGCCTGTCGCCAAATTTGCAAGCCCATATCGGCCGCCATTTGCGGGCCGTGTTCGATGAGGTTGCGCGAGAGCCAATCCCCGATCGTTTGCTTCAGCTTTTGAAAGACCTCGAGTGAACCGGAGACAAGTAATTGCGACGCAGAGTGTCGGAAAGCCTGCGAGACTCCCTCGTGGGCGAGATGACTAATCTTCGCGCGTTTGCCGTGTCGCTTTGCGGCGACCGGGAACGCGCCGACGACCTCGTGCAGGAAACCCTGTTCAAGGCGTGGAACCATTTGGATTCGTTCCACGAGGGCACCAATCTCAAGGCGTGGCTGTTCACCATCCTGCGCAACACTTATTTCTCGGAACGTCGCAAGCGCCGCCGGGAAGTGGAGGACGCAGACGGCAGCTACGCCGCCACGCTCGCCACGCTTCCGGAGCAACACGGCCATATGGAGATGCAGGATTTCCGCGCGGCGCTGACACGGCTTCCGGACGATCAGCGCGAAGCCTTGATTCTGGTCGGTGCCGCGGGTTTCTCCTATGAGGAGGCTGCAGAGATTTCCGGTTGTGCCGTCGGCACGATCAAGAGCCGCGTCAATCGCGCGCGCAATCGCCTGGGCGAGATGCTCGGCATGGACGAAGGGCCCGAGACCGAGCCTAGCATGACCAAAAGTGCCTGACGCTTCGCTTCCCACTGACCCGTGAGAAACTCCGCGCGCGGTAGCGCAACGCTCCGCTTTCGTCCTAGGGAACACGAGCAAGCGCGCACGCGTTTTTCAAGCAAAGAGTGGAGGCAAGGTCCGCCATGAAGACTGCTGATGTCGTCGACCTCGACAAAGCCAAGCTCGATCCGGCATCCGTGTTTCACGCGCCAAAGGACGTGCTTGCGGCGTCCGGCCTTTCGATCGAGGACAAAAAGGCAATCTTGATGCGCTGGGAGGCTGACGCCGAAGCTTTGCTGCGGGCCACCGAAGAGGGTATGCCGACCGCCGACAATCGCAACCCTGCCGAACTGTTGCGCGCCGTGCATTTGGCGATCGAGACGCTGCCATAGGCAGCCATTCCGTCACTCCGAGGAACAGCCGCGCCTCGTCCCACGTCCTCCGCGGCAAGAGATCGCTCGCTGCCGGCTGAATGCGAGCTGAATGGCGCCCTCAGTCTCGGTTCAGGCGCCTTACCCACCAAGGTCTCCTCAGTTTCGAAGAGCTTGGCTCGCTCGTCGCTTATGCCACGGTGGCCATCATCCTGATGATCGCGGTCGCAGCCCACGCAGAGGATGTGAAGCCTTCCGCCGAGACAAACGACGGGACGCGCCAGATCGTGGTCGAGGAGCCGAAGGGCAAAGACGCGACGCCCGCCCCCGAGAAGATCACGCTCGCCAAGGGCGAAGACACTGGCGAAGCCCGCGGACAGCAAGCCAGTGGTCGAGGCCGCGTCAAACGGTACTCCGGCCGAGAGCGCCGGACCCACGCCAGAGGCCCCGGCCACCGAAGTGGCTCCCACTCCCCCAGCCCAAGGTGCTGCAGCTGCCGAAGCCCCCCTATGTGGTCTACGTTCGCCCGCACCGCGGTGGGCTAAACAGCAGCTATCGCCGCGCCTATCACCACTGCGACTGAACGAATTGGAAAGTCTTGAGCGCGTCATGGCCGGGGCTTGTCCCGGCCATCCACGTCTTGCCGCTAAGACGTGCCCGCAGGTTCCAGCTCGCGCGCAGTTTTTGACTCACGGTCAAGGCCGATGGGCTCGGCGCGGATCAGGCCCCGCACCGAATTGCCGAGATAGATGCGGTCGGCGCGGGCAAGGTCGGCAAGCGACAGCACCGCTTCGCTTGCGGCGGCGCGTGGCAGGTCGATCAGCTCCTCACGCAAGGTGCCCGGAAGTAGCCCACAGGTCAGCGCCGGGGTGAACAGCCGCCCGTCGTGCTCGATGAAGAGATTGGTGCGGGTGCCTTCGGTTAGCTCGCCCTTCTTGTTAAGGAAGACCACCTCGTCGCAGCCGGTCGCCGCCTTCTGGCGCTCCATCTCGCGGTCGTAAAACTGGCGGCGCGTCGTCTTGTGAAAGAACAGTGGATCCTTCTCGTCGACGCGCTGGTCGGAGATCGCGAACCGCCACACGGTGTCCTTGGAGGGAAGCTCGATCCTGGTCGAGGTCACGGTGATGGCGCCATCCTCGGCAAGCAGCAGCCGCACCATATGCACGCCGCCGTCGAGCTTCTCGACTTCCGCGGAGAGTGCGCCGAGCACCTTGCCCCGCTCGAAGGGATAGCCGAAATGCGTGGCGGAGGATTGCAGCCGCACGAGATGGCGCTCCAGCAGATGGAAGCCGACACCTCCCTCCCAGCGGATGGTCTCGATGAGCTCGAAGGGTGCATCAGCCTTGGTCAAGAACTGTGCCTTGAGCAGGCACTCCTCGAATTCGGCATCGGCCTTTGAATCGGACACGACGCCTGAGCCGATGCCCATCTCACCGGCGCCGCGCTCGTCGAGGAACAGGGTGCGGATGGCGACGTTGAACTGGCTGTCGCCGTTCGGTGCGATATGGCCGGTGGCGCCGGTATAAACGCCGCGCGGGTAGACCTCGAGCTCGCGGATGATCTCCATGGCGCGGACCTTCGGCGCGCCGGTTACCGAGCCGCAGGGGAACAGGGCCTTCAACATGTCCTTGAGCCCCGTATCGGAGCGAAGCTCTGCGGTGATGCCGGAAGTCATCTGATGCACGGTGCGATAGGTCTCGACGGTGAACAGGTCGGTGACCTCGACCGAGCCGATCTTGGCGATGCGGCCGAGATCGTTGCGCAAGAGATCGACGATCATCAAATTCTCGGCCCGTTGCTTCTCGTCCACGGTAAGCCAGGTCTTGAGGCGGGCGTCCTCCCGCGGCGTGCGGCCGCGCGGCGCGGTGCCCTTCATCGGCCGGCTCGTCATATGCTTGCCCTCGCGGCGGAAGAACAACTCCGGCGACAGCGACAGAACGTTGAAATCACCGGCACCGATCAGCGCGCCGTACTCAACTCGCTGCAGGCGCCGAAGCGCTGCGTAGAGCGCGATCGGATCGCCAGAGAAGGCGAAGCGATATTTCAGCGTGAGGTTGATCTGATAGACGTCGCCGGCGGCAATGTAGTCCTGCACCTGCGCAAAGGCCCGCGTGTACTGATCGCGCGTCCAGGAGAGTTGCAGGTCCGAGATGGTCGAACGCTCAAACGCGCCATTGGCACCGAGCCAGGCGCGGGTCTCGGCATCGTTGAAGCGGAGGGGCTCGCTGAAGAGGCCGATCCAGAACAGCGGTTGGTGCCGATCCTGGGGCAGCAACGCGTGCAGCCTCGGCTCAAGGCAATAGCCAAGCTCGTAAGCAAAGAAGCCCGCGGCGTGCAGACCACGCGCAAGACCCTCGGCGATGGCGTCGAGCCCGGCTGCCACCTCGCTCGGACGATAGACGGCGACGACCCGCTCCGGTCTCTCGAACAGAAGAGTCCTGCCGGCCGCGCCCGGTGGGGTCGCGGTCAGACTGTCGTCGAGGAGAATGAAAGGGGTGGGCTTCATTTTGCCATGCCGATCCGCATCCGCTTAGGCTCTCAAGCATAGCCCATATGGGAGCCAAGCACGTCAACGTCGAGGAGGTTTGGCCCTAGGCGAGAATCAGCATTTCGCCCTTGCCGAGCACGGCCATGTCGCCGATCAGCCGGCGCGCGCGGTAGCCGACCCTGAAGCGACCGTCGTTGGCCTTGAACTGCAGGTCGAGCAGGCGAAGCCAGTTGAAATCGAGCGTGCCGCAATCGCCAAAGGTCGGCAGCAGCTCCTTCGGCTCCTTGTCGAGGATGAGCGAGCCGCGGCGCAAGCCATAACCGGCCCAGCGGCCGATGCGGCCCTTGACCAGGATGGTGCCGGCGATCATGCGCGCTGCGGCGTAGTCCCCGGCGCCGCCACGCCCGATGATGAGCCCGCGACGCATGCGCTCGCCGAGCAGGGCGCCGGCCTTGCCGCCGATCGAAAGCCTGCCGCCACGCATGCCGTGGGCCTCGCCAACCGCCATGCCGCCTGCCTTGGCGCCGGCGTTGCGGGCGATGTCGATCCTGCCGCCGCGCATGCTGGCGCCGGCAAATGGTCCGACCGATCCGCTCACGGCGATTTTGCCGACGCGCATCTTGGACCCAAGATAGGCACCGGCGTCACCGTCGACGGTGATCTCGCCCTCGGTGAGCCCCTGGCCGATGAAGTCGCATCGCGCATCGGTGCCAACGAAGCGAAGCTTGGCGACGTCAGTGCCCTTCAACTTGAACACATCGCCCACGGTAAGCGCCTGGCGCGAGGTGCCAATGGCGATCGCCTGAATGTTCCTGGGCTTCATGCCGGCGAGCCCGGCCGGAGTCAGCGGCGACAGGTCGAGCCGCTGAGCAGGTTCGGTTCGAAGCTCGAACGTCAACGCACTCACGCGATAATCTCCTTGAGATGGAAATGATGCGGGCCGAGATTGCCGCCGTAGTTGCCGGCGGTGATGTGGGTAATGCCTTCGCTCGCGCCGCCCTTGGCGATGGCGTAAATGCCGACACGCATGGCCAGAGCGATCGCGGGAGCGGTCAGGCCGTCGATGACGATCTCCATCACCGCCTCGACATTGAGCGGCAGTGCCGTATTTACCGCGCCCTTTAGCGTCGGGCAGTAGGCGTCGTTGGTCGAGGCGATCTGGCCCTTATATTTCGAGCCGACCTTCGAGCCTGAGCGCACGATGCCCCCTGGGAAGGGCGTGATCACTTCGGGGACCTCGCCGATCGCCTTCACCGCGCGCTCGCAGGCCGACAGCACGGCGCGGTGCGAGCGGCCAAGCACAAGCAGATTGCCGCCGCCGACCGCCTTCTTGGTGAGGCCGGTCGTCTGCTCGCAGACGAATTCGCCGTCCATGACCGGGATGCGCCAGAAGCGCCGGCCGCCGATCACTTTGGACATCTGCCAGCCATCGCCGAAGAAACGGAGCGAGGCGCCAAGCTTCAGCTTCTTCTCGCCTTCGAGCCCAGCGAAGCAAGCGGAGCCGGGGCTTGTCAGCACGCATTGGCCAACGCGATTTCTGAGCTGAGTCTGCAGCTTTCCGGTCTCCATGGCGAAGAGCAGGACCGCGACTCCGGGGCGGCCATCGAGCGTCTGGTCGGGAGTGAGCAGCCGTTCGATGCCGGCTTCGGCGCCGCAGGCGATCACTGACGTGGCGAAACCAGTCATGGTCTGCGCGGCGATGAGCGCCCATTTCTGCGTCGGCGCGGTGATGATGATGCGCGTGCCGACCATGGGAAAGGCCTCGGCAAACGTATCGATGATTTCGACGCCTTTGATCTTCAGCTTCGACATGACACCCGTGCGTGGCCGAGCAACTTGGCCGCGCGCCGAGGCGCGCTCGGCTCGTCGACCCTGTCCCCCTTCAAGTACACCGCCATGGGGCCGCACCATTAAACAGGTGCCTCTGCCCGCGCAAGCGCGCGAATATGCGCGGCCCTCGCGCGTTTCCAATCGGTTGCCGCGGCGAGCCTTACTTCTTCGGCTTGTCGTGCTTGATGTAGGCGAAGCGCATGTCGTCGGCAGGGGTGCCTTCCAGCGGGCCGCCCTCAAGCGCAGGTTGCCAGTGCACCACGTCCTCGATCTTCTTGGCGAGCGCGAAATCCTTGTCGGTGATGCCCTTGGCGGCGTGGTTCATCAGCCTGACCTCGACCCAGGCATAGGAGGCGGTGATGTCGGGATGATGCCAGGCGGCCTCGGCGAGATGGCCGATGGCATTGATCACCATCAGCGTGCCCTTCCAGCTGTTGGTCTTGTATTTGCGTCTGATCCAGCCGCCTTCAAGATACCAATGCGGCAGGTCTTGCTTGAGCCGCTCCTCGACCTCGGCATCGGTGTAAGTTCGCTCAGAAGTTGCCATTAGGGCGATCTTTTGAAACAGTGCCGCGCTATCCTCTACCCTCAAGCATATCCCAGAGGCTTCGCGCCAACAATGGAAGAGGCCTTGCGTCCCGCGTGCACATGCGCCCAGAGCGTTCCGGCGCCATGCGACCTCGTCTCGGTAAGCACGAGCGCGCGCCTGCATTTCGGCTTTCTAGACCCGAGCGGACGGGGCGAGCGCCCCTTCGGCAGCTTTGGCCTCGCCATCGACCGGCCAAAAACGACGCTAACGCTGCGCCGCGGCAGCGACTTCGAGATTACCGGCGTGGACTGCGAACGCGCCGCGCCGTATCTGCGCGCGATCGCCGCAAGCTTTGGCCTCACCTCGCTTTATCATTTGCAACTCGACGAAGTGATCCCGACGCATGCGGGGCTCGGATCGGGCACACAGCTTGCGCTCGCCATTGGGTCTGCCGTCGCAACGCTCGAAGGCTTGCCGCTCAACTTGAACGAGATTGCCGCGCGGCTCGACCGGGGCAAGCGGTCCGGCATCGGCATAGGAACCTTTGAGCAAGGCGGCGCGGTGCTCGACGGCGGCCCCGACGACGACAAACTTCCTCTAGTGCTCTGCCGCCTCCCCTTCCCAAGCGCCTGGCGCGCGCTCTTAATCTTCGACCCGGCCGAGATCGGCGTGCACGGGGCGGACGAGGCTACGGCCTTCGCCACGCTGCCAGATTTCCCTGAAGCTAAAACCGCGGACCTCACGCGGCGTATTCTGCTCGGCGCCATGCCAGCACTCGCGGAGGAAGACTTCAAGGGTTTCTGCGAGCAGGTCGGTACCTTGCAGAAGACGATGGGCGCCTATTTCGCGCCGATGCAGGGCGGCCCCTATGTCAGCGCCGACGTCGCCGCCGTGCTTAAGGGGCTCGCGGCAGATGGCGTGACCGGGCTTGGGCAAAGCTCATGGGGCCCCACGGGCTTTGCCTTGGCGGAGTCCGAAGCCGAAGGCCAGGCGCTGCTAATCGCCGCCCGCGCCCATGCCAGTTCGGCCAGGCTCCGCTTTGAGCTCGCGCGGGGCCGCAACCAGCCAGCCTCCATAGAAGCGCGCTGATGCCGCATTCTTAAGCTTCCCCCTATTGAAACGCTTTGCCGTTGCGCACCTTATGGTAAAGCGAGCCGGCCCAAACAACGGAGACCAGAGGACCATGGCGCATCCACGCATCCTGCACATGATCACGCCGCTCAAGCATATGAGTCCGTTCGACGTGAACATGGCCCTCGATGCCGGTTACGACGCAGCCATTCCCTACACCTCGGTGACGGTCGAGGACGTGACCGGGCTCGTGCAGGACGCGATTTTCTCGCGCGGGCCTGAGGGCGTGAAACGTACCGCCATGTTCATCGGGGGCAAGCGTGCCCTCGAGGCGCTAGACATGATGAAGCGCGCCAAGGCGGCGATGGTCCCGCCGTTCGAGATTTCCGTGTTCGCCGATCCCGCGGGCTCCTTCACCACCGCCGCGGCCATGGTCGCCTGCGCAGAGACGGCGCTGAAGAAGCAATTCTCGACCGAGTTTAAGGGCAAACGCGTGGTGGTGTTCGGCGGCACCGGTGTCGTCGCTTTTGCCTCCGCGGTGATCGCCACGGTCGAGGGCGCCAAGGCAACGTTGGTCGGCTACGATGGACCTGAGCGTGTGCGCAAACTCGCCGAAGAGGCCAATGCCCGCTTCGAGGTCAACCTTCGCTACGCCGACGGCTCGACCGAGGAGCAGAAGACAGATCTCGTGCGCGGGGCGCAGGTCATCTTCTCGGCCGGACCGGCAGGACGCGGCCTGCTCACCATTGAGCAGCTGAAGCAGGCGAGCGATCTTCTCGTCGCTACCGACGTCAATGCCGTGCCGCCTGCGGGCGTCGAGGGCGTCGGCGTGAACGACAACGGCGTGCCGATCCCCGGAACCAAGGCGGTCGGCATCGGGGCTCTTGCCGTTGGCAATATCAAATACAAGACCGAGGCCGGCCTGTTCGACCAGATGATCGCGTCGGAGAAGCCGATTTATCTCGACTTCCGCGACGCCTACGCCCTTGCCCAGAAGCTCTCAGGCTGACGGGGCAGCGCTGCTCATTGCGGCGGTCTCGGGACGCGCGCTCGCCGCCTGCGCGAGAAGAGCGGGCTACGTGCCGCTGGTCGCGGATTTCTTTGCCGATGCCGATACCAGGCTGATGGCTCATGCCTGCCGCAAGCTCGAAGATTTGAAGCGCGGATTCCAATGGAAGACACTCGCAGCGGTGCTTGCGGCGTTGGCGGATACGGCTCCGTCACCGCCTCTGGGCGTGGTCTACGGCGCGGGCTTCGAGGATCGTCCCAATCTTCTTACCAAGATCGCCGAGCGTTGGCAGCTGCTCGGCAATGCCGCAAGCGTAGTCGCGCGGGTCAAGGCGCCGGAGATGTTCTTCCCAGAGCTCGCCGTCCTCGGCATCGCGCATCCACGGACCGTCACTGATCCGTCAAAGGCACAAGAAGGCTGGCTCGCCAAGCGCCAGGGAGGCGCCGGCGGTAGTCATATCGTGACCGGCGGGGCCGGTAAGGGCGGAGCCAGGGGAGGTCGACTCTATTTTCAGGAGAACATTGAGGGGCGCCCGGTCTCGGCCCTGTTTGTCGGCGCCGGCAATCGCGCCCGTGTGCTTGGCTTCAGTGAGCAATGGACGGCGCCCACGGGCAACGCCAAGTGGCGCTATGGCGGCGCCACCCGCCCGGCCGAGCTCACGCCGGGCCTGGAGGCCAGATTGACGGACATCGTCGAGCGTGCAGCTCCACGCTTTGCGCTTAAAGGCCTCGGCAGCGCCGATTTCCTGGTGAACGGCGGCGAAGCGCGGCTGCTCGAGATCAATCCACGGCCGGGCGCCACCCTCGATATTTTCGACACCGAGGCAAAGCCCCTACTTCGCTTGCACCTCGAGGCTGTGCTAGACAACCGGCTTCCGACTGTTCCCCTCGCCATTCCGGCGGCCAGCGCCGTCGCCATCGTTTACGCAACGGAACCGATCACTGTGCCAAAACCCATGGTCTGGCAGGACTGGACCGCCGATCGGCCTGTGGGCGGGGAACGCATCGACAAAAACCGCCCGATATGCACTGTGTTGGCCCGCGCCGAGACCGGGCAAGAGGCCAAGCAACTTGTTATGAACCGAATTTCGGCCATTTTGGCCGAGTGCGCCGGCGAAGAAGGAGGGACAGAGTGGACGCGATGAACGAGGAAACCATAGAGGCACGGAGCGACACCAAATGGCTGAGCGTCAATCAAGAGGTCGTCCCTCTGGTCGACGCCCTGATCCGCGACGCTCAGGCCTTGCGGCTTGACGTAACGCAAGGGCCTCTCGGGGAAACCCTCATTGATTGCGGGGTGCGCGCCGTCGGCGGCTTGGAAGCCGGACGCCGCATCGGCGAAATCTGCCTCGGCGGCCTTGGTCGCGTGTCGCTGGAAGCGGCGGACCCTTCCTCCTCTTGGCCCTTCATGGTGACCGTGCATACGAGCCAGCCGGTCCTTGCCTGCCTTGGCTCGCAATATGCGGGCTGGAGCCTCTCGGTCGAGGACAAGGGCAAGAAGTACCATGTGCTCGGGTCCGGGCCCGCGCGCGCGCTCGGCTCCACCGAAAAGCTCTTCGATGAGCTCGGCTACCGGGACCAGGCCGACAGCGCCTGCCTTGTGCTCGAAGCCGACCGCGCGCCTCCGACCGCGCTCGTCGAGCATGTCGCCAAGGCTTGCAAGGTTTCCACCGACGCGCTCACCATCCTCTACGCGCCGACATCGAGTCTCGCCGGGACGGTGCAGATCGCCGCGCGCTGCCTCGAGGTCGCATTGCACAAGACGCACGAGCTCCATTTTCCTTTGCATCACATCGTTGACGGGATGGCGACGGCGCCGTTACCGCCGCCGGCGCCAGGCTTCGTCGCCGCCATGGGACGCACCAACGACGCCATCATCTATGGCGGCCGCGTGCAGCTCTTTGTCTCGGGTTCGGCCAAGGCGGCGAAGGGGCTCGCGGATCAACTGCCGAGCCTCAAGTCGAAGGACTATGGCAAGCCGTTCGCCGATATCTTCGCCGCTGTGAAAGGCGATTTCTATGCCATCGACCGCATGCTGTTCAGCCCGGCCATGGTGACTGTCACGGCGCTTGAAAGCGGCGAGAGCTTCGAGGCCGGCCATATCGACACCGCGATTCTGTCCCGCTCTTTCTCCTCCTGATCATGGCTACGGAAATCGTCCTGTTTTGCGAGCGCAAGAAGTGGCACGGGCGCAGCATCGCGCGCGCCTTCAGGGCGCGCGGGATCACGCCGCTGACGGTGTCGCTCACAGCTTGCGGGTTTTCGACGGGCACAAAAACCGGGCTCGCCATCCCGGACCTTGGCGATACTCTGCCGAAAGGCGCGCTCGTGCTGTTCGTGCCGGGCGGGAGCTTCGAGCAGGTCACCACCTATCTCGGCGTGCTGCATGCTTTGCGCGAGCTGGGGGTGACGGTATGGAACGATGCGCGCGCCATCGAGCGCTGCGTCGATAAATCCGCCACCACCTTCTTCCTGCAAAGGACCGGCATCCCCACGCCCTGGACCTGGACTGGAGCGAACCGGGACGAGACGCTTGCGATTGCCGAGAGCAAGCTCGCGCGAGGATGCAAGCTCGTGCAGAAGCCGCTGTTCGGGGCGCAAGGGGAAGGGTTGCGCCTGATCGCGACGCCTGAGGACCTTGCCCAGCCGGAAGAGGTGAACGGCGTGTATTATTTGCAGGAGTTCATTCCGCCGGTGGGCGCCACGCATCGGGACTGGCGTATCTTCGTCGCTGCCGGCCGCGTAGTCGCCGCCATGATCCGCCATGGGACGAGCTGGATCACCAACATCAAGCAGGGCGCACGCGCCGAGGCCGCGATCCCATCGCAGGCGATTGCCGATCTTGCTTTACGTGCAGCGGCATGCGTTGGCGCCGACTATGCCGGGGTCGACATCATTCAGGACCGGTCCGGCGCTCCTCTCGTGCTCGAAGTGAACAGCATGCCGGCGTGGCAGGGCTTGCAGCTGGTGACGCGCACGCGCATCGCCGATGCCGTCGTCGCGCCCTTCCTCGACGCCTGCCTCGGGCCGACGGGGCAGACGAGCGTGCCACGCGGCCAAGAGGGCGCGTGACGCGGCCCCTCGCCAGCCAAGAGGTTGCCCAAGCTTTCCGTGACGCGTGCCTGGCTGAACTCGACGCGCTGAAGCCGGGCAATGTGCACCGCTTCGCCGACGACCACCGCATGAGCATGATGGACTTTGAGACGAGCGCACGCGTTGCGGCGCCGGCTCTCGCCATGCCCATGATTTCCGTAGGCGTGCGCATCCGCCTCAGCGTGGAAGCGACGCTTTCCATCGTCGGGCACAACACCAATCTCGGCATCATCTTGCTCTGTGCTCCTCTCGCCGCCGCGGCGCTCGGCCCCGCGTGGGGAGCTCTGCGCGAGCGGCTCGGCAGGGTCCTTGCCGGTCTCGATATCGAAGATGCGAGGAATGCCTATCTGGCGATCAGGGAGGCGAAGCCTGGTGGATTGGGCGAGGTCACACGCCATGGCGTGGAATCCGAGCCAGAGGTCACCCTGCTCGAAGCGATGGAAGCGGCTGAGGACCGCGACCGCATCGCCTGGAACTATGTCCACGATTTCGCCGATATCTTCGAGCTTGGGCTGCCGCGGTTCGAACAGGCGATGGCACGATGGCAGTCGCTGTCCGTGGCCACGACTTTTGCCTATCTCGGCTTCCTTGCCGCCGTCCCCGATACACTGATCGCCCGCAAATTCGGCTCCGCGACAGCCGCCGAAGTGCTTGAAGAGGCCAGGACTCTGGCGGCGCATTTGGAGCGCAGCGTCGACCTCCAGACGCTCGAGCCCGAGCTTATGGAATTCGACCGGTCCCTGAAGCTGCGCGGCCTCAATCCGGGGACATCCGCCGATCTCACGGTCGCAACCCTATTTTCAGCTTCACTGCAAGCCTTAGAAATAGGCGGCTAAAGGGCGGTTTCGGGCGAACAATCGACTTGCCGATCCTTGGAAGCCCGGACTATCTTCTCCCCGCTTAGCTCCGACCAGGAGTTGCGGACGGAGGCATGTTCATCCAGAGCACTTTCGTCGGCTTGCCGTCGACGGTCCTCGTCACGGCGCAAGCTGTTGTGACGTAGTGTCAACGAACTAGGGAGGGCTTGGTTTATGGCCAAGATTAGTGGTGTCGGTGTAGGTGAATCGCTCGTCGGTGACGGCAATGAAGTTGCTCACGTCGATTTGCTGATCGGTCCCCGCGGCAGCGCCGTGGAGACCGCTTTCTGCAATGCTTTGACCAACAACAAGGACGGCTTCACCACGCTTCTTGCGGTGATCGCGCCCAACCTTCTCACGAAGCCCCCAACGATCCTCTACAACAAGGTGACGATCAAGGACGCGCGCCAGGCGGTGCAGATGTTCGGTCCGGCGCAGTACGCCGTGGCCAAGGCCGTCGCCGACTCCGTGGCAGAAGGCGTGATTCCCGCCAACGAGGCTGACGATCTCTACGTCACCGTCGGCGTGTTCATTCACTGGGAAGCCAAGGACGACAAGAAGATCCAGGACTTCAACTATCGCGCCACCAAGGAAGCCATCGCCCGCGCCGTGAAGGGCGAGCCGAAGTCTTCCGAGGTCACCGCGAAGAAGGACTCGGCACACCATCCGTTTGCCGCCGGCTGAAGGGGAGAACCCCCAGGTCGGGAGAAGACCGGCAAACCACCGGGCCCGATTCAGCGGTGGCTCAAGAAGCTGGGTTTCTAGTCTGATCTGATCGAAATCGCCGCCTTTGCAAGAAGGCGGCGATTTCATTTTGGGTGATGGCGCCTTGGTGCAGGGCCGTGGCGAGAAGCGCGCCCATCGCGCCCGCATTGGTGACGGCTTCAAAGTCGCCGATGTTGCGCAGGCCGCCCGAGGCGTAGACGCTGCGCGACCCGGCTCTTTGTACGACGCTTGCCACGCGTTTGACGTCAGGACCGTTGCCGGTACCAACGCGGTCGAGACTCATGGCGATAATTCGCTCCGGCCAATGCGCTGCCTCCGCAAAGAGCGCCGAAAGCCCGCGCGGTCCTTCGGCGTCGTAGTCGAGCGACAGAAGGAGACCCTGGCTGAAGGCGCTGCGCAGCTCCTGCCAATCTTCAAGTGAGGTCAGGCTTTCGCTGCCAATCACGAGCGTTGCCCCGAGCGGCAGCCAGAAAGCGCAATCGGTGACGTTGGAAAATCCTGCGTCGATCCAAAGCTCGTTGCGTGGAAGGGCGCTGGCGAGATCGCGACAAAGCTCGAAATGATTGCCGACGCCTGCGATGGCATCGAGGTCGGCGATGTAGAGCGTGGGAGACCCCGCTACGTCGAGGAGAGCGCGGGCGATCGCGATCGGATCCTCGGCTGACCCCAGCGGCGTATCGATGGGCCGATAGTCGGCGCGCGCCCCGCCACGGGCATGCACGACGAGTCCTCCCTTCAAGTCGATGGCGGGGATGATGGCAAAGTCCTGCATGGCGCTTGCTCTCCTTCGAACGCTCGATCCCTCTTGTTATTGCCCGGCTCGACCGGGCAATCCAGTAACCCCAGGGCTCGAAAATGATCTAAGACACCGGTGATCACTGGGATGGGACGCAATGACAAGGGTCATCGGCTGGGACTTGGGTGGCGCCAATGTGAAGCTCGCCGGCGCCGAGGCTGGGCGAATTGTGCGTGCGGCCCAGATCCCCTGCCCGATCGTCGCCGAGCGCAGCAAGTTCGACGCCGCTGTCGATGTGGCGTTGGCGCTCATGTCCTCACCAGCCTTGCACGCAGTGACCATGACCGGTGAGCTGTCCGACGTGTTCAGTGACCGTGCCGAGGGCGTCGCCTATCTGGTCAATTTGATGCAAAGGGTCGCGGCGCACCAGCCGCTTCGCATCTATGCGGGTCGCTCCGGCTTTCTCAGGCCCGAGGATGCCAAGCACCGGGCGCTGCAGGTTGCATCCGCCAATTGGCACGCGACTGCGGCCTTCGTCGCTCGGCACCGCCCGGACGCGCTCCTCGTGGATGTGGGCACCACGACCACGGACCTCATCCCCATCAAAGGCGGAGCGGTCACGACGCGCGGCGCTACCGACGCGGATCGCCTGACCGAAGGCGAGCTGTTGTACACCGGAGTCGTGCGTACGCCGGTGATGGCGGTGGCGCACAGCGCATCCTTCAAAGGCCGTGTGCAGAGATTAGCCGCCGAGCGCTTCGCCACCATGGCCGATGTCTGGCGGCTCGCCGGCGAGCTGCCGCTGGATGCTGACCCCTACCCTGCGGCCGACCAGCGGGGAAAGAGCGTCGCCGAGAGCGCCGCGCGGCTTGCCCGGATGCTTGGCCGCGATGGAAACGACGCCGGGCTTACGGAATGGGTCGCGCTCGCCAGGTATTTTGCAGATTGCCAGCTCGCAGAAATCGAACATGCGGCGCGCGGTCTCACCGAACGAGACGCACTTGCCCTGAACGCGCCGGTGATCGGCGCTGGCTGCGGCCGCTTCGTGGCAAGGCGGCTGGCCGAAAGGCTCGGGCGACCCTCTGTGGATTTCGGCGACCTCATCGATGCCGCGACTGACACACGCGACGCGGCGGCTCGCTGCGCCCCTGCGGTCGCCGTTGCCTTGCTCGCGAGCTGACAGCGATCGTTACTTGTTCTTCTTGCGCGTTTGCCGGTTCAAGCGCATGTCGCTGCCGTCCTGGCAGTCGTTTTGATGGACGACGACGTCGACGGGGTCGGCGAAGGCATAGGGGCCTTCAGTGTGCACCGTCTCGGACGCGACCTGCCGATTGTCGCAAATCGCCGACGCGATCATAGCAGGTGCATTCTCGACCAGGATGGGGCGATTGCCCTTGAAAACATTGCGCGCGAGCTCGACCTTGGCGACGGCGCCCTTCTTGCCGGCGATCTCGATCCCAGGGCCCGCATTGTTGAGAAACTTGGAACTCTCAATGCGAACATTGACGATCTTTTGCGACGTGTTGTCTGGCTCGAGGTCGATGCCCGCGCTCGGGCGCGTCCCTCTTGTGTTGCTGAAGACTGAGTTCGTGACGAGTACGCCGTTGGCCTCGACGATGGATAGTCCCTGGCGGCGGTTGCTGTCGGCGGTCACCCCGCAGAATTTCGTGTCGGTGGCGCCCTCGACGTAACAGCCATCGCCCCACATTTTCCTCGATGTCACGCCGCTGATGGTGACGTTGTTGGCGTCGTGTTCGATGCGTATCCCCATCCCCGCCTCGCCTTCGTTGCCCCGGTGCTCGACGCGGTCGCCCTCGAGCGTTCCCCCCACGACGGTCACGTTAGACGCGCCCGAGATGGAGAGAACGGAATATTTGCGCGAGTCGTTGGGAATCGCCTTGAGGGTCGCACCATCGGCGAGCTTCAGCGTCATGTCGCCTCTGAGCGAGAGGCGCTGCTTCTTGTCCACGGCATCAACCATGTAGGTGCCCTTGGGCACGAGCACGGTGCCTTCGGTCCCTCCGACCTCGTCAATCGCCGCCTGAATCACCGCGGTATCCTCGGTTTGGCCGTCCCCCTTGGCGCCCTTGTCCTTGACGTTGACGACGAGCGACGATTTGGGCGCGGTAACGCACGCTTGCGGTGCGGCGTTCTCGGCGCCTGCCGCAAAGGCAATGAAGCATCCCGCCGTGACGAGGGCACCCAGGAAAAGCCTCGCGGAACATTTGCTCTTGTACATCATGATGGCAGTGCACCCTGGACCTGAGTTGTCCTCAGGCGTAAGCGAGTCGGGCAAAAGTGCAGCAACATCCCGCGACCTAGGCATTATTTGGCCAATTCCGCGAAATAGGGAGGGCCGCATGTCAGACTTCGATCTCGCGCTCTCAATTGCCCTTGGGGTCGGCCTCGCGGCGGCGACCGGTTTCCGCGTTTTCCTGCCGATGCTGGTGGTCAGCGCCGCGGCCTATACTGGGCATCTCCCCTTGGTGGAGAGCTTCGCCTGGCTCGGAACGCCGGCGGCGCTGATTATGCTCGGCGTGGCGGCAGTCGTGGAGATCCTCGCCTATTACATTTCGGGCGTTGACAATCTGCTCGATACCTTGGCTACACCCGCCGCAGTCGTTGCCGGGACGCTGGTCACTGCGGCGGTGATCACCGACCTGCCACCGATGGTGAAATGGACGACGGCGATCATTGCCGGCGGCGGAGTCGCCGGAGTGACACAAGGCGTCACCGCCCTGTTGCGGGCGAAATCAACCGTGCTTACGGGAGGCATCGGTAATCCGGTCATCGCCACCGCGGAGCTCGGTGGCTCGCTCCTCCTCTCGCTGCTTGCGCTCGCGGCGCCGTTCATCGCGCTTCTCGTGGTCGTCGTGTTCTTGTGGCTCACAATCCGCCTGATCCGAAAGGTCACGCGGCGCGTGCGTCTAGAGAATAGCGAGTAACCTCAATGAGTTAACAAACACCGGTTGTTTTGGCGCATGAATGCCGTGCGCCGGTCTATGCTTAGCTTAGGTTGAAAAATGGGCGCAGCAAAAAGAGGGGAGCCTTGCATGCGATACGGTCTCGTACTCACCACGGTTTTTATTGCCGCCGGCGTCGGTTTTGGCGCGGGCGAACGCCGCCTCTGCCGGCCTCGTTCCGGGGTCCACGGCCTTGGTCGCGCCGCATGGTAGCTTCGAACGGGCCGGCTGGCGCCGCAATTATGGCTACGGACCCTATGCTGCTCCTCCGGTCGTTGTCGTCCCGCAAGCCGTGCCGGTCGTACCCCCTGTGGTCGTCCAGCAACAGCCGGTGGTGGTACAACAACCGGTCGTGGTCGTGCCGCCACGTCCGGCAAGCTGCGGCGAATATCGCTACTGGAATGGCCAATATTGCGTCGACGCACGCTATAACCGGCCCTATCTTGGCCCGAGGCCGTAACCGGGAGGCCACCGGCCGCTAGCCAGATTTCGGTGCGTGTTTGAAGTGGTCCTCGATCTTCTCGACGAGCAGGCGCCAGGCCTCGTGCTCTCTGGGGCCAGCGGTCTTCTCCATGGCGATCTGAAGGTACGCGAGCTCGTGCTCGATCTTCTCGCGCGGCAGCATGTGCAGGCGGCTCGCTAGAATTGCCGCCTCGATCACCGCGGCTTGGGCCCGGTTGAATCCTTTGAACGGCGCGTGGCTCGCCTCGTACACCACTTTGCAGTGGAAGCGCGGCCGCTGCTCGTCCTCTTCCACGTCATCGACCTTCAGCTCGGCATAGGCGAGCGTCCCGTCGAGGATAGCGCCAGGAATTTGATCGGCTGGCCGCGTCGGCCAGTCACGATTTCCCGTAAGGCAGCCCGCGAAGACCAGGACGTCGTCGGTGAAGTTGGCCACGGCGTAGGGATTGGCACGCAGATTGTCGAGCGTGGTCGAAGGCTTGAACGGCGCGATGATCCATCCCCCCTCGTCGGCAATGAGACCGAGCGGCGCGATGTGCACCTTGCCCTCTTGATTGAGGGTGGTGACGATGGTCTCGCGGATCATCGGCATGACCTGTTCTCCCGCTCCCGCGTAGGCGGCCTTACGAGGCCTGGCGCTTCTTCTTGGCGATCAGCGTTTGGCCAGCCTGTTTGAGCCTCGTCTTGTCGTCGGCTGGGGCATCGGCCGCCACGCCCCAGTCGAGCGGCTCATCCTGGGCGTAACGCTTCGCGAGCCGCCAGGCAATCTCGGCGCGGGCCAACTCCACCCCGAGATAGAAGGCGTGCGGTCCATCCTTCTCGATGTCGAGCTTCGGGTAGAGCTCGAACACATCCTTGGTGATGTGATGTCCGTCCCGATTGTAGATATGGATACCGTCCTCAGCGATCTCGATGCGGAAATTCTTGTCGCGCACTTCCGCCGCGCTTTCGGCGATCTCTTCCGGCGTTTGCAGGAACGGCTTGCGGGAATGGAGCGCCAGCAGGCCTGAGGCGTAGTCCTTGGGAAGATCGTGGTCAGCGCGGGCCGCGTACATGATGCGCCGCGCGAGGTCGTGCTCCTCCACGGTGCGCCGGGTATGCGGGCTCACCTGCACCACAAGCACATTCCTGATGTGGAGCTCCGAGGCCATGCCGAGCAGCACCGCGGTGATGCCGGTGGTGTCGGCGTCGGTAAGCTCGGTCAGGTTGCCGGTGCCGAGCAGCATCTCGGCCTTCGGCCGATCGCGCCGGACTTGCGCGTAGCGCTCGAGCGACTCCATGAAGCCGAAATTGATGGGATCGAGCACCGGGTCGGCGAGAAAAGAGCGGCCTTTTGCGTCAAGCGCGTCCATGGCGCGGTAGAGCGAGGGAAGATCGCCATGGTCCTTGGGGATCAGCACCGGGGTCGATGTGATCTTATCGGCGATTGCAAGGGTTTCCTCGTTGAAGCTCAGCAGGAAGTCGGCGCCTGCTTTGCCGCCGCGGAGAAGCTCCTCAGGATCGGCGGAGTCGACGCTGACCCTGTAGCCCTTGGCCTTGAGCGCCCGCACCGCCTCCTCGAGATGCGGGAATGGCGTGTCGGGCAGGCAGCCGAGATCGATTACATTGGCGCCTTTCCGAACATAGTCCTCGGCGCGTGCAAGGATCGCCTGGATCGACAGTGCCGACGCATCGACGATCTCGGCGAAGATCTGGATGTCGTATTTCGTCATGTCCGAGGCCTTGCGGGCGCGGCCGAAGAAGCCCGGGATGTCCTTGAGCTCGTCGGGCCCGCGCAGGAAGGGGACGCCGAAGCGCTCGCTCAGACGGTCGAGATCCGCGCGGCAGCGGCCTGGCAGCATGATCTTGTCGGCCTCCACTGGATTTGGCAGCCGGCGTGCAATGATCTCCTCGGTCATGAGTGCTGCGACCTTCACCCCGATATCGAGCACCTTCCAGGGAAAGCCTGCCTTCATGCCCTCGAGCACCGCTTCGAGCCTCGGCCGCGCGAGGTGTCCGGTGAGGAAGAGGATGCTTTCAGCCATCGATGGTCCGCTCGGCCCTTGAGCTACAGCCGACTTCTACCGCGCCCTGCGGATCGGCGCGAGGGTTGGTCACGTGCTTAACGCATTGGCGTTAGTCGATGGTTGCCCCGCAAGGGACGACGTCAGCAGACGAAAGGCTTGCGCCCAGGCCCGCCTGATCTCCACGGCCAAGAAGGTACGCGGGGAAGTTTGCGTCTTTCAGCATGGCCGGAAAGGCTTCATCGACGACGCCGTCGCGAGCAAGCTGCGCGGCGCCGAATTCGGTGCGCTGCCGCTCAATGGACTTGATCACGTAGCAGCATTCTGCGCCGAGGCGACGCGCGAGCCAGAGCGCGAGACTGTCCGAGGTCACGGTCCAGGATTGCGCAATGTCGCTGCGGTTAGCGACGAGACTGTAGGGTGCCCATACCGCGACGCGGCCCTTCTCAAGTGAATGACGCAACGTCTCCTCGGTGTCGCCAACCTCGAAGCCGGGGCGCAAGGCCGCCACCGCCCAGGCAAGTTGGTCCATGGCGAGCAGCGCCATGCGGTGCGCGGCGCCATCGCCAAAACCGAGCTCCGCTTGTGCAACGCGAACCTCGTCGGCCAACGCCCCTCCCCCCGACACGATCACAACGGGGCGCTGGCTCGCCGCGATGACATCGAGCCAGGCCGACAGCTCGCCGGAGCGCACCACGCTGCCACCGAGCTTCACCACGACCGGACGGGACTCAAGCGCAACGCCGGGCTCACCGATTCTGCTCGGCAGGGCTTGGCCGCGCATAGCCGTCAGCTCCGCTCGCGCCGGCGTACGATCTCTACCCCTACTGCGCCAGGTTCCTTGTCGAGCTTCTCAATCTTTACTTTGACCGAGGCCGCGCGCGGGTGGGCAAGGCAGCGGGTCGCAATTTCATCGGCCAAAGTCTCGACCAGGTTGATGTGGTCTTGCGCCAGGATGTCCTTGATGGTGGCGATAATCATGTCGTAGTCGAGCACACGGCCGATCTGGTCCTCGATCGCCTGGCCGCTCGGCGCGACCTCGATGTCCACCGAGAAGCGGGCGCGCTGGGTCACGCCCTTCTCGTGCGTATAAACGCCGATCTCGGCATCGAGCACGAGGTCGTGCACGAAGACACGGTCGTAGGGCGCATCGATGGTGGTGCCGCCGGTGGATATGCGGCCTGCTCGTGTCATTCGCTCTTGTTCCATCGGCGTTAGGCACTCCGTCGGCGTCGAGGCGACTCGATGCCTAGCATAACGCCTGAGCGGCGGCTCCGGACAATCTGGCTCTCGGTCTGGTTTCGGCAACAGGATGGCTTTCCGGAATCAGGGCACGGATGGCCGCGCATGCCGCAGCATCGAGAGATGCGTTGCGGGAGCCGTGGCAAAGCGCCCCACGAAAGCCGAGGAGATCCGGCGCAAGCGCAAGCAGTTCCGGCACATCGGCGACGGCAATCGACCCGGCAACACCAACCATCAAACCGTGTGCCCTGGCCTCGGTTATGAAGCACGCGATCTCGCGGAGGCCGAGATGGGTGACAAGCGAGCCCGTACGCTTGTCGGCAGTGTCGAGCATGATGCCGGAGGCCCCCATGGCCGCGGCAGCAGAAATCGCGTCAAAGGCGGGCAGGCGGTCGGTAAATAGCACGAGGATGAGATGCACGCGCCACGCCACCGGGCGAAGGGCGTCGAGGCAACCTTGCTGGTCTCCGCCGGGGAACAGCCCGAACTTGACGTAGTCCACACCGCAAGCGGCACGCTCGAGCACCGCATCGCGGATCATCTCGGGCTGCATCGGCAGGTCGCCAATGGTGGCGCTCACGCACACGCGGCCGGCAACAAAGGACACGATGTTGCTGGTGGTACCGCGGTCGACCGCCCCAAGTGCGCCGTGCGCTGGCTCCTTGAGGTCGACGATGTCGGCGCGATTGAGAAGCGCGATCTCGGCCTCAGCCTCGTCGCGCACACTGGCAAGGAAGAGCGTCATCTTTGTCCGTGGCTAGAAGGGTTAAAGACCGGAAGCGTAGGCGCAAGTGAGAACGGACATCACCGGAACCAGCCGAACAGTCCGCCTCCGCCTCCGCCGCCTCCACCGCCCCCGCCGCGACGGCGAGCCTGAGCTTGACCGGGTCCCGAACCGCCCCAGGGTGAGTCAAAGAGTTCGCCGCCCCCTTCCTCACGGGCAACCGGCCTCGTCTTCGGCTTGCGGAGCTTGATCTCATTGGCACTGCCGTCCGGATCGGTCACCACCACCGAATAAGCCTGCCAATCCCACTTGGCAGCATTGGCCCCCCAGCTATACGGCTCGATGGAGACCACCTTGTTCGCCCAGAGGTCGACGATCGCGGTATAGACGAGGTCCTGGCCCCCGTTTTCGCTCAAATCTCCGGCGTCGTAGCGCAGGAGGCCGATGCCGGAGAGCGCATCCTTCATCTGGCTCCATTCGAGGATCCTGGGATTGCCGGCGCCAAACATTTCAAGCTCGACACGGACCTTCGGGTATTTCGGATTGCTCGCGATAAACCGGCCGGGCGAGGGCTCCTTGATCACCCAGTCGGAAACTGCGGGTCCCAGCGGCAAGCCTTGTTCGGGCGGCACGTCCTGGTCGAGTTTCACCAAGGCGTCGCGGCTCTCGGACTGGAATGGGTCCTTCTCTAGCGCCTGCCGATAATCGGCGATCGCCTCATCGTTTCGGCCCATGGCCCGATAGATGTCGCCCCTGACACGCAGAGCAAATGCGTCGTCCGGCGCCAAGGCCAGCGCCTCCTGGGCATCGCTCAGGGCCGCGTCACTCGCTTGATCGCTCGGCACCGCATTGGCGTCGGCGCCAGGCGGTGTCTCGGCCGAGGCATCGGCAGGCGCTCCGGTCGCGGCATCGGGAGCCGGTGCAGTGGCCACATCAGGCGCGGTTGCTGACGCGGCATCGGGCGTGGTCGCAGCGTTCGGATCTGGCGTCGTTGCCGCGCTCGGACCGGACGTTGTCGCGGCGTTTGGATCAGGAGTTGTCACGCCTGCAGCATCTTGTGTCGTTGCGGTAGCCGCATCTGGAGTGGCCGCGGCGGCCGCATCGGGTGTGGCGGCGGCATCAGGCGCGGGCCCTGCAGCGGCAGCGGGCTTGGCGTCGCCGCCATTCGCTGGCACGTCGGCCAGCTGCTTGGCAACGACGGACTCGGCCTGCGGCTTCTTGCGCGGGGGCGGCGCGGCTTGAAACTTGGCCAAAGCGCGCATGGTGTAGGCCTTGGCATTTTGCGGGCTAAGCTCGATTGCGTGATTGAAATCGGCGATGGCGTCGTCGAGGCGGTGGACCTGCGCGTAGAGATTGCCGCGTTCGATATAGGCGTCGACGAGATCTGGCTTGAGCTCGATCACCTTTTTCAGATCGTCCAAGGCGGGGTTGTACTTCTTGTCACCCACATAGGAGCGGGCGCGCAGAAGCAGAAGGTCGGGCTGATTGGGCGCAATATTGAGCGCCTGGGTGAAGTCGTCGGCAGCTTCGCTGTATTGCGAGAGCGTAAGGTTCGACTGTCCGCGGTTCTCGTAGGCCGCCTCGTACTTCGCGTTGATGCTGATGGCTTTGCTGAAGTCGCGGAGCGCCGCGTGATACCGCATCAAGGCGGCATGTGCCTTGCCTCGCCCATTGAAGGGCACGGCACTCGTCGGCATCAACTCAACGGCCTTGCGGAAGTCCTGAAAGGCAGGCTCGTATTGGGCAAGCGCGGCATGGGCGTTGCCGCGATTGTTGTAGGCGGCGCCGTAATTCGGGGAGAGGGCGATGGCGCGGTCGAAGTCCTTCACCGCCTCTTCGGGATGGCCCAAATCCATGAGCGCATTGCCACGGTTGTTGTAGACGGTGGCATTCTCCGGCGAGATCTGGATCGACTGGTTGAAGTCGTCGACCGCCTCCTTGGTCTGCTTCAGCCGCCATTTGGCGACGCCGCGGTCGGAATAGATGCTCGCCTTGACGAAATCGGCGATCTCCGGATTGGTCAGGGCCTCGTCATAAGAGGCGACGGCCTTCTCGTATTGGCCGCGGAGCAGCGCCGCAGCTCCCTCACGCGCGCGGAGCAGCGTCACATCGTCCGCGCTTGCTGGGCCAGCGGCGGCGATGAGGAGAATGGTAAGACCGCAAAGGGTCAGGAACCGTCTGGTCATGTGCCCATGGCGAAAAAACGGGCCTTTCGAGCCCTTCCAACTCCCATGTCCTCCATAAGGACGCACTGTGTCAACATAGGGTCATCAGCCGGCGTTGCCACGACCCTAGGTCGTCTTTTCCGGCCATTTCGTGCGTGAGCCTGCCAGGCCCTGGAGGACGGCTGGAAGCATCTGGGGCAGGTCTTCGGAGATTAGGCCGGGACCGAAGAGTTGCGCCGCGCGGCCATGCATCCAAACTGCGGCGGATACGGCGACAAAGGGCTTCATGCGCTGCGCCAGCAGGCCGATTACCATGCCGGCGAGCACGTCGCCGGTGCCGGCGGTGGCGAGCCAGGGACTGGACGTCGCATTGATCGAAGCGCTGCCGTCCGGCGCGGCGACGACGGTGTCGGAGCCCTTCAGCAGCACGACGGCCCCGGAACGCGCCGCGGCGTCGCGGGTGGCGACGACCTTTTCCCCCTCCCCGAGGCTTCCGAAGAGGCGGGCGAACTCGCCGTCATGGGGCGTGAGTGCCACCGGAGCGCCGCGCGAGCGAATGGCGGCGAAAAGCTCATCCGCTTTCGGAGCGAAGGAGGTCAGCGCGTCGGCATCGAGGACGACGGCCGCGTCGCTTGCAAGCGCCGCCAGCACCAAGTCCTTGGTGCCCTCGCCGACGCCGACCCCTGGGCCGATCAGCACGGCGTTCTTGCGCTGATCCGCCAACAGCGCCGCCAGGCCCTTCGTATCATCGACCGACCGCACCATGATGGCGGTGAGCTGCGATGCGTTGACGGCCACAGCATCCCTCGGCGAGGCGACGGTGACCAGCCCCGCGCCCGAGCGCAGCGCCCCAATGGCTCCGAGCCTCGCGGCGCCGGTGCTGAAGGCTGGGCCGGACATGACCACCGCGTGGCCGCGCGCGTATTTGTGGCCCTGCGGCTTCGGCCACGGAAAATGCCGGAGCCAGAGGGCCGGCTCGTTGACAAAGATCCTTGGCTTGATCGCGTCGAGCACGCTGTCGGGGATGCCGATATCGGCGAGGCGGGTCTCGCCGCACAATTCGCGCCCAGGCAAGAGCAGATGACCAGGCTTCAGGCGAAAGAAGGTGACCGTAGCACTCGCGCAGACGGCCACCCCACGCACCGCGCCGGTGGTGCCGTCGACGCCGCTCGGCACGTCAACGGCGACCACGGGGAGCCCGCTCCCATTCACGGCGTCGATCAACGCCGCGTGGTCGCCCTCGATGGGGCGCGTGAGGCCGGCGCCGAACAGGGCATCGACCACGACATCGGCGCGCGATAGGAGTTCGGCAGTCAGCGGCTCGACGGCGCCGGTCCAGCGCTTGGCCATCGCCGCCGCGTCTGCCGGCAGGCGGGTCGAGTTCCCCTTGAATCCAAGGTGGACCGTGAAGCCTTTGTCGAGCAAATGGCGGGCGGCGACGAAGCCGTCGCCACCATTGTTGCCGGGACCGCACAGCACAGCGACACTGCGCGCATCTGCGAAGCGCGCGGAGACTTCGTCAGCCACGGCGCGCCCCGCGGCCTCCATGAGGGAAAGTCGCGGCACCCCGCCTGCAATGGCGAGACGATCGGCTTGTCCCATCTCCTCAGAGGTCAACAACTCGAGCATCGATCCACGATAAAGCAAAGCCCCAACGAAAACGAAAAGGCGCCGCTCGTGGGCAGTCTGCCGAAATCCTGTGCATATTGCTTAAATCCTAGGCTATGCTTCCCGCGGCTGCGCTGGGACCCACTGGCGTCCGGCGTTAAAGCATTGGAATCAGAAGGAAAACTCCCCCTGACAAGATTGGCATAGGTCGTGCTTGGGCGGCGGCAGGAGTCCGGCAGGCTACCGGCGAAAGCGCGCGGGGCTTAAGTGTCGTTCCATGCCCAAATGGGGAGGTGCGGTGGAGAGCATGAAAAAAATCGAGGCGATCATCAAACCATTCAAGCTGGACGAGGTCAAAGAAGCCCTGCAAGAGATTGGTTTGCAGGGTATTACCGTGACGGAAGCCAAGGGGTTCGGGCGCCAAAAGGGCCACACCGAACTCTATCGTGGCGCCGAATATGTGGTTGATTTCCTGCCCAAAGTGAAGCTCGAGCTCGTGCTCGGCGACGGCATGGTCGAGAAGGCAATCGAAGCGATCATCGCCTCGGCGAAGACCGGTCGCATCGGCGACGGAAAGATTTTCGTGTCGAACGTGGAGGAGGCCGTGCGCATCCGCACCGGCGAAACTGGGAACGATGCTATCTGACGAGGACCGCTAGACAACACCGGTTCGGAACAGCCTGCGAGATCGAAACCAATTGCCCGCTTCGCTCAAGCCCTGCGAGGCGGCATCAAACATGTGACGGACACAGGGGAGTAAAATGGCAGACGCTAAGCACGTAGTGAAGAAAATCAAAGACGATGAGATCAAATTCGTCGACCTCCGCTTCACCGATCCGCGGGGCAAGATGCAGCATGTCACCATGGACGCTAAGGTGATGGACGAGGACGCCTTCACCGACGGGATCATGTTCGACGGCTCATCGATCGCCGGCTGGAAGGTGATCAACGAGTTCGGACATGAAGCTGATGCCGGATCCAGACTCGGCGGTGGTCGACCCGTTCTTCGCGCAAAGCACGCTGGCGGTGTTCTGCGACGTGCTCGAGCCTTTGACCAACGAACCCTATGAGCGCGACCCGCGCTCGATCGCCGGCAAGGCGCAGGCCTATCTGCAGCAGACCGGTGTCGGCGATACCGCCGTGTTTGGGCCGGAGGCAGAATTCTTCGTGTTCGACGATGTCCGCTTCGCCTGCGAGCCCTTCAATTGCTGTTACAAAATCGACTCGGTCGAGCTGCCCTCGAACATGGACACCGAATATGAGATGGGCAATCTCGGTCACCGCCCGCGCACCAAGGGCGGATATTTCCCAGTGCCACCCGTCGACTCTGCGCAAGACCTCCGCTCGGAGATGCTCTCGGTGATGGCCGACATGGGCGTCGTCACCGAGAAGCATCACCACGAGGTGGGCGCGGCGCAGCATGAGCTCGGCATCAAGTTCGGGCCGCTGGTGAAGACCGCCGACGCCATGCAGATCTACAAATACGTGATCCACAACGTGGCACAGGCCTACGGCAAGACTGCCTGCTTCATGCCGAAGCCGGTGTTTGGCGACAACGGCTCTGGAATGCACACCCACCAGTCGATCTGGAAGGGCTCGACCCCGGTGTTCGCCGGCGACAAATACGCCGATCTTTCCGATTATGCGCTCTGGTATATCGCGGGCATTCTGAAGCACGCCAAGGCGCTCAACGCCTTCACCAACCCCACCACCAACTCCTATAAGCGTCTGGTGCCGGGTTACGAGGCGCCGGTGCTGCTGGCTTACTCCTCGCGCAACCGCTCGGCCGGCTGCCGCATTCCGCTTGGTTCAGGTCCGAAGGCCAAGCGCGTCGAGGTCCGCTACCCCGATCCCGCCGCCAATCCCTATCTCGCCTTTGCGGCCATGCTGATGGCGGGGCTCGACGGCATCGAGAACAAGCTTAATCCCGGCGATCCGATCGACAAGAACCTCTACGACCTGCCGCCGGAGGAGCTGGAAAAGGTGCGGACAGTGTGCAGCTCGCTCCGCGAGGCCTGCGAGTCGCTCGACAAGGACCGCGCCTTCCTAAAGAAGGGCAATGTCTTCACAGACGACGCCATCGATGCCTATCTCGAGCTGAAGATGGAAGAGGTGGAGCGGTTCGAGATGATGCCGCACCCGATCGAGTTCGACATGTATTACAGCGTTTGACGCGTGGTCCTTGGGGGGACCAAAGCGAATGGGGCGGCCGAATTCTTGGCCGCCCCACTTTCCACCCGGTCTGCTCGACCTTCTTAACCGCTTGCCGCGTAACCCCGTAGGACGCGGGATGGACGGTGCAGAAGGTCCCTGCCAGGGCTCCCCCGTCTCTTAAACTCTCACCCCTTCATCAAATAGAATGCGCCCCAGATCAGCGCCCCGAGCAGGAGCGTGCCGAGCCACTGCTTGTTGCTCGTGTACCAGCCGCCGAGCAGCGTCGGGATGCCGAACACCACGAAGCGGCAGAGCGACAGGCTGGTGACAACCGCGATGCCAGCAAGTACCCACAGGAAGAAATCCTGCGAAGCGGCTGCACCCTGGCCGGCATCAACCAGGAATCTCTGGCCGCTGTCGGCGCTCGCACTGAGCACAGCGCAGAGCGAGGCTATCGCGAGCGTGACCAGAATGGCGTAGCGCATGATCGTCATGCCGAACTCTCCCGCATTTGAGGCAAAGTTTAGGGAGGCCCGGGTAAACAAACGGGAAAGCGATAGGCTTAAGCGGAGGTTAAAGGTGTTGTCATGCCCGCGTAGGCGGGCATCCAGTACCCCGCAGCTCCGGTGATTGCTGGATCGCGAGGTCAGGCCGGACGATGACATGGGAGCGGGGGCTCAAGCGGCCTTCCACTTAATGGAGCAACCTATGGAAGCTGTCTGCTCGCGCGGGCCCTTCCCGGTCTTGGCAACGTCCCGCATCGCCACGAAAAGCTCCCGGCGCGCGTCGGCGGGCCCCGCTTCTTTGCGGCTTGCATCGAGGCGGCCGCGATATTGCAGCTCGAGCCTGTCGTTGAAGCCGAAGAAGTCTGGTGTGCACACTGCGTCATAGCCGCGGGCGACATCCTGGCTCTCGTCGTAAAGGTAGGGGAAGGTAAAGCGGTGCGCCTGCGCGAAGCGCTTCATGTTGTCGAAGGAGTCCTCCGGGTAGTGCGTTACGTCATTGGACGAGATGGCGACGGTGTTGATGCCGTACGCCTTGAGCTCCGTCGCATCGCGCACGATGCGGTCGATTACCGCCTTCACGTAAGGGCAGTGGTTGCAGATGAACATCACCAGCGTGCCGTTTTTGCCTCTCACATCGGCGAGGCTGTAGGTCTTGCCGTCAACGCCGGGCAACGCAAAGGAGGGCGCCTTCCAGCCGAAATTGCAGATGGGGGTCTCTTCAGCCAAGCTCGTTATCCTCGTCAAGACTTTGTCATAGCGGGGCCCTAGTCTCTGCAGCCCCGGCAATCGATCCCTCGTAATCGCATATGGCGAAAGCCGATCCTTTCTGCAACAGGGGCCGAAGGCGCGCCTCGACTTTCGATTCCGTGACGAGCGTCGCATACCCTTGAAAAAGCCGCTTATGCGTGCGAGCTAGATTCAGTCCCATTCAACAAGAGATTCGTTTGTCGTGGCCGGGCCAGCTCGATTGCGAAAATCCGCAACATCACGCGACCTCTTCGCCAAGCTCGAAGATGAGCTGAAGAAGAAGCCGATTGCTTCCGCCAAATCGCCCAAGGGGGGCAAGCGGAACAGCACGCCGTCCGACGATGCCTACACCGCCGCCGACATCGAGGTGCTCGAGGGGCTCGAGCCGGTGCGCCGGCGCCCGGGCATGTATATTGGCGGCACCGACGAGAAGGCCCTGCATCACCTCTTCGCCGAGGTGCTCGACAACGCCATGGACGAGGCGGTCGAGGGCCACGCCACCCGCATCGAGGTAAGCTTCGAAGAGGACGGTTTCCTCAGTGTCACCGACAATGGCCGCGGCATCCCGGTCGACCCGCATCCGAAGTTCAAGAAGAAGTCGGCGCTGGAAGTGATCATGACGACGCTGCATTCGGGCGGCAAGTTCAACTCCAAGGTTTACGACACGAGCGGCGGACTGCACGGCGTCGGCGTCTCGGTGGTCAATGCCTTGTCGGAGACCCTCGAAGTCGAGGTGGCGCGCGGGCAGAAGCTTTACCGACAGACCTATACCCGCGGACACCCGGACGGCCCGCTCAAGAGCCTCGGCGCGGTGAAGAACCGCAGAGGTACCACGGTCCGCTTCAAGCCGGATGCAAAGATCTTCGGCAAGGGCGCTGCTTTCACACCGTCGCGGTTGCTCCGCATGTCGCGCTCCAAGGCCTATCTCTTCGGCGGCGTCGAGATCCGCTGGTCTTGCGCCGCTACGCTGCTCGCCGGCGACAAGGAGACGCCGCAAAGCGCGGTCTTCCACTTCCCTGGCGGGCTTAAGGATTTTCTGGCGGGCCGCATCGAGGGACAGGAGACGGTCACCAAGGAGGTCTTCACCGGCAGGAGCAACAAGCGCGAAGGCCACGGCTCGGTGGAATGGGCGATCGCCTGGGTCGCGGGCGAAGACGGATTCCTCAACTCCTATTGCAACACCGTGCCGACACCAGACGGTGGCACCCACGAAGCCGGCTTGCGCTCCGCGCTCGTGAAAGGCTTACGAGCCTATGGCGAGCTGATCGGCAATAAGCGGAGCGCGCAACTGACGGCAGAGGACGTGCTGTCCACGGCGGGCGCGCTGCTTTCACTGTTCATTCGCGAGCCAGAGTTTCAGGGCCAGACCAAGGACCGGCTCGCGACCCAGGAAGCGACCCGCATCGTCGAGACGACCGTGCGCGACGCCTTCGACCATTGGCTGACCGGCAATCCAAGCCAAGCCAATCGCTTGCTCGACTGGGTGGTCGATCGCGCCGAGGAACGGCTGCGCCGCAAGAAGGAAAAGGAGATTGGCCGGCAGACCGCGACGCGGCGCTTGCGTCTCCCCGGCAAGCTCGCCGATTGTGCGCTGAGCGCCGCCGAAGGAACCGAGATCTTCATCGTCGAGGGCGATTCCGCCGGCGGCTCCGCCAAGCAGGCGCGCGACCGCGCGAGCCAGGCCGTGCTGCCGCTCAGAGGCAAGATTCTCAATGTAGCGAGCGCAAGCTCGACCAAGCTCGCTGACAATCAGCTCCTCGCCGATCTCATCCAGGCGCTTGGTTGCGGGACCGGCACGCAATACCGAGAGCAAGACTTGCGTTACGAGAAGGTCGTCATCATGACCGATGCCGATGTGGATGGGGCTCACATCGCTTCGCTGCTCATCACGTTCTTCTATCAGGAGATGCGCGACCTGATCGACGGCGGACACCTCTATCTTGCCGTGCCGCCGCTCTATCGGCTGAGCCAGGGCGCCAAGACCGCCTACGCGCGGGACGATGCACATAAGGCAGCGCTGCTGAAATCCGAGTTCAATGGTCGCGGCAAGGTCGATGTGAGTCGTTTCAAGGGCTTGGGCGAGATGCTTCCGAAGCAGCTCAAAGAAACCACCATGGACCGAAGCGTGCGTACGCTGCTCCGCGTCCAGATCGTGGAGGACGACCGCGCGCGCACCGGCGAGGTGGTTGGTCAGCTCATGGGCAACAAGCCGGAGGCACGCTTCCAATTCATCCAAGAGCGTGCCGAATTCGCCAAGCCCGACGAGCTGGATATTTAAGTGCGGTCAGCCACTACAGCCAGCGGGGCACGCGCGCCTGGTATTTGCGATAGGCCTCGCCGAATTTCGACTGCAGATAGGCTTCCTCGCGCTCGACCACGCCACGCTGCAACACGATCAGCACCGGGATCAGAAGTAGAAGCATCCAGGTGCTCGTCAGCATGATCGCCACACCGAAATAGAAGACGATGAAGCTGATATAGATCGGGTTCCGCGTGTAGCGATAGGGCCCCCTATCGAGCAGCACCGTCGAAGGTTCGCCAGGCACAAGGCTCGTGCCGGCGCGCCTGAACTCACGCACCGAAACCACGAACAGGGCAAGCCCGATTGCCGCGAGCGCTCCACCGACCGAAAGCGCAAGTGCGTTGGCAGACGCAAGTCCAGGCCCAAGCGGAACGATCCAGCTCAAGAGGCAACCGAGCAGGATGGCGCCCAAGAACAGAATTGGGGGCTTCACCACGACATCGGCATAGTCCTGCATGTCTCTCGCCCCATTTCCAGAGGATCGTCGGGAGACGTTTTCCGACGTTTATGCGCGATACGCGCGCACCGGTCATAGTCTGTCACAATGAGGTGCGATACTCTATAAGTCGGCTTAGCGCAGCCGGTCCGAACGCTGCGTCGGGATGGTGACAAGGGGCTCAGCAGTGGCCGACGACGCTGGCCAAGATCGTCGAGAGCCTTCCCACCAGAGATTGCCGATGTGGTCACCGGCGGATCGTGGTCGGCCGACAAGCAAGGCGGTTTCTATCGTGCCATCGTGGCCATGACCGGAGCCGAAAAGGACTTTGGCGCGCATGTGTTCTTGCAATGGACTCGCGCTGTCCGAAACGAACCCTGTGCCCAAGGTGATAGCGACCATGCCGATCAAGGAGGTCAACGACCAGAAGCTCGCCAATGCCTCGATCGAGATCGAAGGCGAAGAGAGCAAGGACAATGAGATCACCATCATCGTGAGCTCCTACGATTTTGACGCGGACAAGGACGTCACCCTGTTCGTCAAGGGCACCGCGCCGGGCAAGTACACCATGGCGAAGGCGCCAGTGAAGGCCCCGGGGGCCCCACCGCCAAATGCCGGAACCAATGTCCCCAAGGATGATTAGCGGATGGGGTGGTGAATTGCCCCTTGCGCCGTTAGCGCTGGCCCCTTATTTGAGAACCAAGCATTGCAGGGTATAACGCCTCACTGCTTTGGTAGATGTCTTGCGCAGGCTGCACGAATCGTTGCAGCACATAATTGCGCAATCAAAAATGAAAGAGACGCGCGGGTGCGCCCGCGCTTGTTTTGCTAATTCATGAGCTTTTCACAACTTGGCTTAAGCACAAAGGTTTTGTCCGCCGTAACAGCGGCGGGCTTCGAGACGCCCACTCCCATCCAAGCACAAGCTGTGCCGCACGCCGTCGCCGGTCGCGACGTCCTCGGCATCGCACAAACTGGCACTGGCAAGACGGCATCCTTCGTGCTGCCGATGCTGACGCGACTTGAGCGTGGGCGCGCAAGAGCCCGCATGCCGCGCTCGCTGATCCTCGCGCCCACGCGCGAGCTTGCGGCGCAGGTCGCGGAACATTTCGAGATCCTCGGCAAGAACCACAATCTCACCGTGGCGCTTCTGATCGGTGGCGTGGCTTACGAGGATCAAGATCGTAAGCTCGATCGCGGCGCCGACGTGGTGATCGCCACGCCAGGACGCCTGCTCGATCATTTCTCGCGCGGCAAGCTTCTGCTCAACGGCATCGAGATCCTCGTCATCGACGAGGCGGACCGCATGCTGGATATGGGCTTCATCCCGGATGTCGAGCGCATCTGCAAGCTCCTCCCCTTCACGCGACAGACCTTGTTCTTCTCGGCGACCATGCCGTCGGAGATCCAACGGCTCGTCGACAACTTCTTGCACCGGCCTGAACGCATCGAGATCGCTCCGCAAGCCCCGGCCGCTACAACGATCGTGCAGCGGCTCAAAAAAGCGCCGGACGACGCTGCCGGCAAACGCGAGGCACTCCGCGCGCTGATGCGGGAAATCAACGTCAAGAATGCGATCATCTTCTGCAACCGCAAGAAGGACGTCGGCATCGTGCACCGCTCGCTCTTGCGCCACGGCTTCAATGTCGGCGCACTGCATGGCGACATGGACCAGCATCAACGCACGGCGACGCTCGATGCCTTCCGCAACGGCACCATCACCTTCCTTGCCGCAAGCGACGTGGCGGCGCGCGGCCTCGATATCCCTGACGTGAGCCACATCTTCAACTACGACGTTCCCATTCATCCCGAGGATTATGTCCACCGGATCGGGCGCACAGGTCGCGCCGGGCGCGAAGGCTTTGCCGCCACCCTAGTCACGCCAAAAGAGGTCAAGGCGATCAAAGCGATCGAGAGGCTGCTCCGTCAGGACATTCCCTGGATCGACGGCCAGCCGAGCGCCGACGAGGTTGCTCGCGCTTCAGAGGAACGGGGCCGCCCGAATGGGCGTCATCGGCGGGATCCCGGTCAAACCGCCATAACGGCGGCGGAGCGCACGCTGGCTCGCACGGACGATCGGACGCGCAGCGCAGGGATCGTGGAAGCAGCGAGGAACGGAAGGGCGGCCAGCCTTCTCACCAGCAGCAGAGTCAGCAGAGACGAGAGCAGCATCCGCCAAAAGTCGCTCAAGGGAAACCAGCCCAAAGTTCGGCGCCCAAGGCGACACACACACATTCGCATCAAACGCATCAAGCTCCAGCGCCTAAGCCGCAAGTCCATTCCGGCCATCGGCCTTCTCCCAACGCTGCGCAACCGTCGCGCGGCGGCGTGCGCGGCATGGGCGAGCATGTTCCTGCCTTCATGACGCGCTCCGTGCGCCCCCTCGATTAGAGCGCGCAAAAATTCTCTCGTTAGATTAAGAGGACTCAGCGTCAGCTGTCGCGGGCGTCTTCGAGGCTCGCCTCTGCCGCCGGCGTGAGCGACACGGACTCGCCGCAGCCGCAAGCGCTTGTCTGGTTCGGATTGTTGAACACGAAGCCAGAGGTCATGCGGTCGCTGCGGTAGTCCATCTCGGTGCCGAGCAGGAACAGCACGGCGGTCGGATCGACGAGGATGCGGACGCCCTTGTCCTCGACCACCTCGTCATGGGGCGCATTCGCCTCGGCATAGCTCATGGTGTATTCCATGCCGGCACAACCGCCCTTTTTCACGCCGATGCGCAGACCGGTGGCGTCCTTGCCGGACGCCGTCATGAGCGCGCGGATGCGCTCGGCGGCCGCATCGGTCAACGTCATGAGCTTCGGTGCTGTCATGGTGTCAACTTGGGATAGATTGGGGCCAGGTTCAAGTCCGCCGTCCGTCAGAACATGTTGAGCGCAAGCCGCGCCTCGTCAGACATGCGGCTCGGGTCCCACGGCGGATCGAACACGAGGTTGACCTTCACCTGCCCGACACCGGGGACGGAGGAGACGGCGTTCTCCACCCAGCCCGGCATGTCGCCCGCCACGGGGCAGCCCGGCGCGGTCAGCGTCATGTCCACCTCGATATTGCGTTCGGCGATCGACGTCGAGGCGATAGATGAGCCCAAGCTCGTAGATGTCGACCGGGATCTCCGGGTCGAACACGGTCTTGAGCGCCGCGACAAGGTCGTCCTTGAGTTGGTCGTGCTCGGACGCGAGGGTGACCGCAGACGCCTCCGCGGACGGCTTTACCTCAGCCGGCGCCTCGGGAGCGACCGCCCTCTCCTCATTCTCTTGAATCTTTTCAGTCATTTCCGGCATTTGCCTCAAGCGAACATGTCATGCGCCTTGTGCAGCGCCTCGACCAGCCTGTAGATCTCCTCGACCGTATTATACATGGCAAAGGAGGCGCGCGCAGTCGAGGTAACACCATAGCGCGCGAGAAGCGGCTCGGCGCAATGGGTGCCGGCCCTGATCGCCACGCCATAACGGTCGAGGATCGTGCTGACATCGTGGGGGTGGGCGCCTTGCATCTCGAAAGAGATGATCGAGCCCTTGTTCTTGGCCCGGCCGAAGATGCGCAGCCAATTGAGTTCGCCAAGGCGCTCCATGGCGTAGCGGAGCAGCGCGTCCTCATGCGCCTTGATACGCTCGCGGCCGACGCTTTCGACATAGTCGATTGCCGCGCCTAGCCCGATGGCCTGCACGATGGCAGGCGTTCCCGCCTCGAAGCGGTGCGGCGGGACCGCATAGGTGATGCGGTCGGTCGTCACGGTGCCGATCATTTCGCCGCCGCCCTGGTAAGGAGGCATGGCCTCAAGCAGCTCTTTCTTGCCGTAGAGCACGCCGATGCCGGTGGGGCCGTAAAGCTTATGACCGGTGAAGGCATAGAAGTCGCAATCGAGCTCCTGCACGTCGACCGGGAGGTGCACCGCGCCTTGCGCGCCGTCGACGAGGACCGGCAGGCCGCGGGCATGCGCCATGCGCACCACCTCCTTGATGGGGACGATGGTGCCGAGCACGTTCGACATATGGGTGATGGCGACCATCTTGGTGCGCGGGGTGAGCAGCTCCTCGAGTTTGTCGAGCAGAAGCTCGCCGTCGTCGGAGATCGGCGCCCATTTCAGGACCGCGCCCTGCCGCTCCTTCAGGAAATACCAGGGCACGATGTTGGAGTGGTGCTCCATGATCGAGAGCACGATCTCGTCGCCCTCCCCGATATGCGGGCCGCCATAGGAGCTTGCCACGAGGTTGATGGCTTCGGTGGCATTGCGGGTGAAGATGATCTCGGCGTCGGACCGCGCATTGATGAAGCGGCGCACCGTCTCGCGCGCCTTCTCGAAATTCGCGGTGGCGAGGTTGCTCAGGTAGTGGAGCCCGCGATGGACGTTGGCGTATTCGTCCGTGTAGGCACGCTGAATAGTGTCGAGCACTGCCCTCGGCTTCTGCGCCGAGGCGCCGTTGTCGAGATAGACGAGCGGCTTGCCGTGAACCTCGCGCGCCAGGATGGGGAACTCGGAGCGAATCGCCTCGACGTTGTAGGCGACGGGTCTTGCGTTCTGCTCAGTCAGGGATTTCGGCAAGATCGTCATGACTTATCCGCCGCTCAGTCAAAGGTGACGCCGAGCCATTCGGCTGACGCCTTGCACAGCGCCTCGCGCAGTCCCTCATGCTCGATGCGCTCGACCGCTTCGCCGACAAAGGCCTGGATCAGCAGCGCCCGCGCCTCCCGCTCCGGGATGCCGCGGGCCTCAAGATAGAACAACAAATCCTCGTCGATCTGGCCTGACGTGGAGCCGTGGCCGCAGACGACGTCATCGGCGAAGATTTCAAGCTCTGGCTTTGAATTCGAATTCGGCCGTCTCGGACAGAAGAAGCGCCTGCGCCATCTGCTTGCCGTCGGTCTTTTGCGCGCCTGGCGAGACGATGATCTTGCCCTGGAACACGCCGCGAGCCTCGTTGTCGAGCACAGCCTTGAACAGCTCCCGGCTCATGCAGCGCGGCACGCGGTGCTCGACGAGGAGCGTCGTGTCGCAATGCTGGTGGCCACGCATCAGAAGCGCGCCGGAGATATCGAGGGACGACCCCTCACCAGCGAACGTCGCATAGATCTGGCTGCGAGAAAGCGCCGCTCCAGTGGAGAACTGGAAGGCCTTGTAGTTGGCGTCGGTGTCGATCTTGACGAGCCAGGTGACGAGGTGGAACGCCGCATCGTCCTCGCGCTGGAGCTTGATATGGGTGAGGCTCGTCTTGTTGCCCACCTCGACTTCCGTCACGGCGTTCCGCTGCAACTCGCGGCCGCCGACGCTACTGTAGCTTTCGATCAAGTCGAGCGAGGCGCCGTCCTCGACGAGAACGACATTTCGCGTGATCACGCTGGCAGACTCGCCGCCGTCGAGATGGATGAGGTGAACCGGCTTGTCGAGGCTCACGGCCTTGCCGATGCGCAAGCCCACGCCGCCGCTCATCAGCGCGAGGTTCAGCGCCACGACCGGATCGCGGTCTTGGCGGTTGATCTTGCCGAGGGTCTCTTTCAGCCAGCGGGGCGGCTTCTGCAGCGCCTCGGTGATGGAGACCACCTCGGCACCGGCGGCCTTCAACCCGGCAAGGTTTGACAGGTCAGCCCTCAGCTCGCCCTCCACGATCAAGAGCCGGTAGGCCGGGAGGGCCGCGATCTCGGCCCCAAGCGCTTGGCCAAGCTCAGCCTCGGTGACGGCGACGCCTGTGGCGCGCACCAGGGGCAGAGCCTCGGTGAGGCGAGACCGGAGGTCGGTGTATTTCCAGGCCTCGACCCTACGATGCGGCAGTCCGAGCGCTGCATAGGCATCGATCGCCTTGGCGCGCAAATCGGCGACCCAAGGATTGCCGGCGCCAGGGAGCCCCTGCTCGGCCGCGGCAAACAGGTCGAGATAGGCCTGCTCGGCGCGCGTCTGGAACTGCTTGACCGGAAGCTCCATGCTCAGGCCGCCTGTCCCTTCGAATTCGGCATAGCCGCTCTGCTCAAGCTCAAGCGCAAGTTCAGGTCCGCCGGAGCGCGCCACGCGCCCGTCAGACAGCACATGCACCCGGTCCGGCACGACGTAGTCGAGCAGCCGCTGATAGTGGGTGATCACCAGCATGGCGCGCTCGGGGCTGCGCAGCGCGTTCACGCCCTCGGCGACGATGTGCACGGCGTCGATGTCGAGGCCTGAATCGGTCTCGTCCAACACGCAGAGGGAGGGATCGAGCAGCGACATTTGCAGGATTTCGTTCCGCTTCTTCTCACCGCCGGAGAAGCCGACATTGAGGGGGCGCCGCAGCATCTCCGGATCGATCTTCAGCTCGGCAGCTTTCTCCCGCACAAAACGCAGGAAGTCCGGCGTGGAAAACTCAGGTTCACCGCGCACCTTGCGCACGGCGTTGGCGGCGGCACGCAGGAAGGTCATGGTGGCAACGCCTGGGAATCTCCATGGGGTATTGGAAGGCGAGGAACACGCCTGCGGCGGCGCGCTCGCTAGGATCCATGGCGAGCAGGTCCTGGCCGTTCCAAGTCACTGAGCCCGCGGTGACCTGGTAATCCTGCTTGCCGGCAAGCACATAAGCGAGCGTCGACTTGCCGGAGCCGTTCGGACCCATGATGGCATGGACCTGGCCCTTAGGGAGTTCGAGGTCGAGGCCTTTCAGGATCTCGCGGCCATCGACATTGACGTGAAGGTTCTTGATTTCGAGCATTGATCTGTTTCGTCATTTCGCACTTAGCCGACGCTGCCTTCCAAGGCAGATACCGATCAGCTTTTGCGTCTCGGCCATGAACTCCATGGGCAGGTGCTGCAGCACGTCACGGACGAAGCCGTTGACGATCAGCGCCACCGCCTCCTCAGGCGAAAGCCCGCGGGAAAGGCAGTAGAACAGCTGGTCGTCGGAAATCTTCGACGTGGTCGCCTCATGCTCGAAGGTGGCAGAGGCATTCTTCGCCTCGATATAGGGCACGGTGTGCGCGCCGCACTTATCACCGATCAGCAGAGAGTCGCAATTGGTGAAGTTGCGTGCGTTCGCCGCCCGGCGATGCGCCGAGACGAGCCCGCGATAGGTGTTGTTGGAATGGCCGGCGGCGATGCCCTTGGAGATGATGCGGCTCGACGTGTCGCGGCCCAAATGAATCATCTTGGTGCCGGAATCGACCTGCTGATAGCCGTTGGAGATCGCGATCGAATAGAACTCACCGCGCGAGCCGTTGCCGCGCAGGATGCAGCTCGGATATTTCCAGGTGATGGCCGAGCCAGTCTCCACCTGCGTCCAGGAGATCTTTGACTTCGCGCCGCGGCAATCGCCACGCTTGGTGACAAAATTGTAGATGCCGCCCTTGCCCTGCTTGTCGCCAGGGTACCAGTTCTGCACCGTCGAATATTTGATTTCGGCGCCTTCAAGCGCGACCAGCTCGACCACAGCGGCGTGCAGCTGGTTCTCATCGCGCATCGGTGCGGTGCAGCCCTCAAGGTAGCTCACATAGGCGCCCTTATCGGCGATGATGAGCGTGCGCTCGAACTGGCCGGTCTGCTCCGCATTGATGCGGAAATAGGTCGAAAGCTCCATCGGGCACCGGACGCCTTCCGGCACGTAGACAAAGCTTCCGTCGGAATAGACCGCCGAGTTAAGCGTGGCGAAGAAATTGTCGGTGATGGGAACCACCGAGCCAAGATATTTGCGTACGAGCTCAGGATGGTTCTGCACGGCCTCGGAGATCGAGCAGAAGATGACACCGGCCTTGGCCAACTCCTCCTTGAAGGTGGTCACAACCGAGACGCTATCGAACACCGCATCGACGGCGACGCGCGGCGCGCTCTTCACGCCGGCAAGCACCGCCTGCTCTTTCAGCGGAATGCCGAGCTTGGCGTAGGTCTCAAGCAGCTCAGGATCGACTTCCGCCAGACTCTTCGGCCCTTCGGTGCTTTTCGGCGCGGAATAGTAATGCAGGTCCTGAAAATCGATCTTGGGGTGATGCACATTCGCCCAGGTCGGCTCGGTCATGGTCAGCCAGCGGCGATAGGCCTCAAGCCGCCAGTCGAGCAACCAGAGCGGCTCATTCTTCTTGGCGGAGATGAAGCGGACCACGTCCTCGTTCAGGCCCCTAGGGGCCTTGACCAATTCGATATCGGTGAAGAAGCCGTATTTGTACTTGTCGACGTCGATCTCGCGGACGCGGGCGACTGTCTCTTGCACTGCCGGCATGGCTCTACTCCAAAATCCTTCGTCTCACGCGGCCGTTCAAGCCGCTTCCTGGCGCTGCCGCATCCGCTTGATCAGCTCGCTCCAGGCACCAATGAATCTCTCGATATCGGCACTCGCGGTGCCGATGCCAAGGCTTATGCGGATCGCGCCTTGCGCGAGTTCCGATGAAAGTCCCATGGCACTCAACACATGCGACGGTTCGACCTTGCCAGAGGAACAGGCGCTGCCAGCGCTCACCGCGACGCCCGCAAGATCGAGTCCAATGACGAGGGTCTCGGCCTTGGTGCCGGGAACCGCGATGCAGCTCGTATTGGGGAGCCGCGC
Organism: uncultured Alphaproteobacteria bacterium; assembly: GCA_963745855.1. GTDB lineage: Bacteria > Pseudomonadota > Alphaproteobacteria > Rhizobiales > Methyloligellaceae > Methyloceanibacter. The sequence goes on from CAVUZR010000007.1 coordinate 117,440, forward strand.
TACTCGGCTCGACACCACCACTGTGCCCGGCTCGATCTGAAAGGCCGTTCGCTCCAGCTCGTCGCGGAGCGATCCAACCGCCGCGATCTTCTCAAGATCCGCCGCAGCAAGCTCCGCCGCAACGCCAAAGCCCACGATGCCGGCGACGTTCTCGGTACCGGCGCGCCGACGGCGCTCCTGGCCGCCACCCTTGATCAGCGGCTCGACCGCAACACCTTCGCGAAGCACGAGAGCGCCGACGCCCTTCGGCCCGCCGAGCTTGTGCGCCGACAGCGCCATCATGTCGGCGCCAAGCGCGCCGACATCGAGCGGCAGCTTGCCCGCGACTTGAACCGCATCGGTATGCAGGAGACCGCCCGCCGCGTGGACGATTTGGGCAGCCTCCGCGACCGGCTGGATCGCACCGGTCTCGTTGTTGGCCGCCATCAGCGAAACGAAGGGCCTCCACCCTCCGAGATGATGTTTCGCAAGTTCGCCCGCAAGCGCGTCGAGGTCGACAACGCCATCGCCCGACACGGGAATGCGGGTCGTACTTTCGCGGTAGAATCGACCGCCGGCAAGCACCGAAGGATGCTCCACCGCCGACATATAGCAATGCCAGGCTTCTCCCGGCTGAGCGGCGAGCGCGAGCGCATTCGCTTCGCTGCCGCCGCTCGTGAAGATCACATCCTCGGCGCGTGCGCTGGCGAGCGCCGCAATCTTTGCCCGCGCGGATTCGACGAGCGCCCTCGTCTCCCTGCCCTCGGCGTGCACCGAGGACGGGTTGCCGTCGCAGCCCAAGGCCGCGACCATAGCGTTGCGCACCTCGGCCCGAAGCGGGGCGGTGGCGTTGTAATCAAGATACGAACGCGTCGTCATGCCTCAGAAGCTCGCGGACCAAAGGACCGCCGTTAGCGCTTGCACGAGCCCCCATCGCGCATGCTATGAAGCGCGGCCCGAGGCTGGGACAGCCCCGTCACAATCGAAGCCGGAGCGTCCTTGTTTGGAACAATTCTAAATCTTACTTTGTATAGGTTTCCTGAGCGGCAAAGTCAAGTTTTGCGGCGGCGGCACGCTCGCCATTTCCAAGGCTCCAGGCCCCTCTTCCCAGGGTTGACAACGTCGTTCGAGGTCAGAATTCCATGCCCGAAGTGAATATCAGCGGTCCGGCCGGCAGAATCGAGGCTCGCTACCACCACAATCCCCGCCCCAACGCGCCGGTCGCCCTGATCTTGCACCCGCACCCGCAATTCGGCGGCACCATGAATAACCAGGTTGTCTATCACCTGTATTACTCCTTTCAGCGGCGGGGCTTCTCGGTGCTGCGCTTCAACTTCCGCGGCGTGGGACGGAGCGAGGGGCTGTTCGATAACGGCCCTGGCGAGCTGGCCGACGCCGCGACAGCGCTCGACTGGATGCAGGCTTACAACGCCGATGCCGGCTCTTGCTGGATCGCCGGCGTGTCGTTCGGCGCCTGGATCGCCATGCAGCTCCTGATGCGGCGCCCTGAGATTGAAGGCTTCATCTCCGTGGCCCCGCCCGCCAATCTCTACGACTTCACGTTCCTGGCGCCCTGCCCGTCGTCGGGCCTGATGGTGAACGGCGCCAAGGATCGCGTCGTGCCGACCGAGGCTGTGCGCGGGCTCGTGGAGCGGCTCAAGACTCAGAAAGGCATCGTCATCGACCATGCCACCGTGCCCGACGCGAACCACTTTTTCGAAGGCCGTATGGACGGTCTCATGGAAGTGGTCGACGCCTATCTCGACAAGCGGCTCGGCAAAAAGAAGAAGAGAATCTGCGGCTTAACGGCCCCGGCGGTGCTCAAACTCGTTCTACCTCCCGTGCAATTATCGCCCAAACCTGATACAGGCTCGCTGGTATCCAGGACGGGCGCCTCAGGATGAGCACGACCAAATCGGAGTTCCTGAACGAGCTAAAGGCCCGCGGCTATGTCCACCAAGTGACCGACGAAGCGGCGCTGGACAAGCTTACGAGGTCGCAACGCATCACCGGCTATATCGGCTTCGACTGCACGGCGCCGAGCCTGCATGTCGGCAATCTGCTCGGCATCATGATGCTGCGCAAGCTGCAGCAGGCTGGCCACCGGCCGATCGTGCTGATCGGCGGGGGCACCACCAAGGTCGGCGATCCCTCCGGCAAGGACGAGTCGCGCAAGCTTCTCACCGACGCTGAGATCGCCGCCAATATCGGCGGCATCGAGTCGGTGTTCGGCAAATTCGTGAGTTTCGGCACGAGCGGAAGCGACGCGATCCTCGTCAACAACGCCGATTGGCTCGACCAGCTCAATTACATCGATTTCCTGCGAGACTACGGACGCCATTTCAGCGTCAACCGCATGCTCTCCTACGACTCGGTGAAGCTGAGACTAGAGCGCGAGCAGCCGCTGTCGTTCATCGAGTTCAACTACATGGTGCTGCAGGCCTACGATTTCATGGAGATCTACCGGCGCCACGGTTGCCGTTTGCAAATGGGCGGCTCGGACCAATGGGGCAACATCGTCAATGGCATCGAGCTTGGCCGCCGCACCGACGGGGTGGAGTTGTTCGGGCTCACCACGGCGCTGCTCACGACCGCGTCCGGCGCCAAGATGGGCAAGACGGCCTCTGGCGCGGTGTGGCTCAACCCGGACATGCTGTCTGCTTACGACTATTGGCAATATTGGCGGAACACCGAGGATGCGGATGCCGTCCGCTTCTTGAAGCTGTTCACCGAGCTGCCGCTCGTCGAGATCGACAGGCTCGCAAGCCTCAAAGGCGCCGAGTTGAACGAGGCGAAGAAAATCCTCGCCACTGAAGCCACTGCTCTGCTGCATGGGCGCGAGGCGGCCGACCGGGCCGAAGGGACGGCGCGCGCCACCTTCGAGCAAGGCACGATCTCGGAGACGCTGCCCACCTTCGAGTTGCCGCGAGCCGAGCTTGCGCAAGGACTGGGCGTGCTCAGCGCCAACGTGCGGGTGGGATTCGTGCCATCGACCAGCGAAGCGCGCCGCCAGATCAAGGGAGGCGGCCTCAAGGTGAATGATGAGACCGTCATCGACGAAAAGCGGTTGTTGACACTCGCCGATCTTACGTCGGAAGGCGTCGTCAAGCTTTCGCTCGGCAAGAAGCGGCACGTTTTGATCCGCCCAGTGTAGCGTACGGCCTAGCGCGCGGCGTCGCCAAAGGGGGATGGGAACGGCGTGGTCGTCGTCGAGGCAGCGTTCTGCCCGTCGCCCCTGAACTCGAAGATCTGGCGGAAAATACCGGGCGCTACCACAGATATCGGGTTGACCAGCACGTTCGGATCATCGAGCTGTCCCTGGATAGCGAAGGTGATGCCTACCACCCCCTCTCCCTGCCGGCCGACGAAGATGCCGCCAAGGATTGGGATCGCGCCAAGAGCAGAGTTCAAACCATAAAGGGGCACGTAGGTGCCCCCGAGATTGACGGTCTGCGCCTTGAAATCGACGCGGCCGCGCATGGTGGCGCCAAGCGCCGGCCCGTTAACGTAAGCGTCGTTCAGCTGGAATTGTCCCTTGCCGACGGAGAACGGGGCCCGGAGCTGGTCGAAGGAGATGCGGCTCTGCCGCACCTGCTTCTTGTGCTGGCCCAACGCCGCCTCGGACTGCGGATCGCTCAGCACGTCGCTCACCACTAAATCGCCAAGCACGACGAAGTTCCTCGCCCAGAGGGTTCCGGTCTTCGTCCCCGGCTCGCTCGCGTCGAGATTGACCTCGAGCGACGCCTCGCCGCCATCGACCTTGGGGTAGAAGCCTATCAGGCGAAAGGCGGCACCGGCGTCGCGCGATTCAGCGTGGATGATACGGGCGCCGTTCGTCTCGTCGAGCTTGACCACAAGCGGAATGCGGCCGTTAAGCTTGCCGGTGGCGTTGAGCGCGACGAGCCTCCCATTCTGCTTCTTCAAAGTGACTTGGGCGTCGTTGACGGTGGTGTCGTAGAAACCCACCACGGTGCCAAGCCGGGCTGTCAGATCGACGCTAAATGGATCGTGAGCTTCGGAATCCGCGGCAAGCTGGCCAGCAGAGAACAAGGATTGGAAGAACTGTTTGCCGTTGTAGCTTGGGCCATGGGCATCGACGTCAAGCACGTTGCCATCCTGCACAGTGGCATTGATTTCGACATGGGTGAGCGTGTCGAAGGAGAAATCAGAAAAATAAAAACCCTTGAGATGCTGCTGCGGGTCGAGCGAGACCGAGCCGTTGATGGCGATATCGTCGCCGAGAATCTTGAGGTTCTTGAGATCGATCGAGCCGTCTTCGCCTTGCCTGATGTCGAGTTGCATAGTGGCGGAGCGCCCCGGGGGCTTGGTCCAGCCCATATTGCCGAAGATGAGCTGGGCTTGGGTGAGGTCGGCTTGCATGCTGATTGCTTGAGCGCCCTCGGCGTTGCGGGCGACCGAGAGGGTCACGGGGACCGGCCCATGCAGCAGATGGGAAATCTTGAGTCCGAGTGTCTCGCGTGCGGTCTCGTCGAGTGTCGCGCTGACTCTGATCGGCGGCTGCCGTTCCTCTGGCTCGTAGAATATGCGCTGCCAGGAAAGCTCGGCCGGCACGCCTTTGATCAGAATTTGGCCGCGCACATCGAGAGCCTGCTCGGTAACATTCACGTCGAGCGCGCCACCCTCCACATCGATATTGCCAACCACTCGCGAGGCGATCGCATCATCGAGCCGCGCTTCGCCGCGCAGTTTGATCTCGTTGAATTGGAGGTCCTCCTTCATCGGCATGTCGAGGACGAAGCTGCCCGTAGCGGTTCCTCCGAACGAGTCCGGCTTCATGCCCACGGCGCGCATATAGCCGAGCGGCTCGTGGTCGAGCAGCTGCATCGCCGTCGCCGTGGCGCCGTTTGCCTTGAACGTGATCTGGCTTTGCTGAGGATCGACACGCAAGTTGGGGATGAAGAAGCGGCCGTCGCTGAGCGCAATTTCCTGACCCGACGGCAATACGACCTTTCCGTCCGGAATATCCACGGAGAAGGTCGTTCCCACCACTTTGAGCTGGGCATTGCCGGTCAGGATCGGCGGCAACTTGTCGATATAGTTGACGCTCATGCCGGCAAAATCGACTTCCACATTCACCGCCTCGGGAGCAAGCTCGACGCCGGCCTGCATACGGGCAAGCTCGCCAGGCTCAAGCGAAACGGCGACCTTGCCGCCAAGCACCTGGCCGCCGCTCACATTTTGCGCCGCCCATTTCCGGGCATCGCCGGCGAGGAACTTGGGCCAGAACTGCTTCAACACGTCGAGCGGCATGGGACTGACCACGCCGGTGAGATGCATCTCGGGGGAGCCGGGAGCATCGACGACATTGCCGGCAAGCTCGATCGAAGCGGTGCCGGCACGAATGACAAAGCGGGAAAGCGTCAAGCGGCCGCCCTGCGGCGCGACGGTACCCTCCGCCGACCACTCATCGACCTTGACGGGGGGCACTCCGAACTCCGCGGCGGCGAGCACGGCATCGTTGGCTCTGAGCTTGAACGTCCACGACGGGAAACCGTTGTCGTCGCCCGCGGGCCGGAATTCGCCGCTGATAGTGGCTTGGCTTTGTCCCCATTTGAGCGTCGAGGGCTCGATCTCGAACACGTCGTTCTTTTTCACGTAGCGCACATGAAGATTGCCTTCGTCGATCTTCATGGCGTTCTTGGGATCCCAGGGTGGCGTGATATAGCCAGGCTCTAGCTGCAAATTCGCTTCACCGGAGAGGAAGCGCCCCGAGGTCGAGAGCTCGAAGCTCGTCTCGCCGGTGACCGGCAGGTCGAGAGCTTTGAGCCCCGCCGCAGCCGGGAAGTTGTCAGCGAGGCCCGAGGGAACGAGGTCTTGGATCAGCGCGGTGATGCTCAAGCTTTGCTGCTTGGGCCGCTCCTCGGTGCGGAACTCGAGCTGCCAGTCGCCCTTGCTGGAGCCGAGATTCGCCTGACCGACAAGCACGCTCCGCCGGTCCAGGTGTCTAAGAGCGATGGAGAAATCCGGAACCTGCAACAGGGTCTCCACGCCGTCCCGGCTCAGCACCACTTGCGCATCCTTAACGCCGAAGCGGGTGAGGTAAGAGGTGTTGCCGCGGCGCGCTCGCTCGAAGACCTCGGTGACGGTGCGCGTCACGTCGAGCTGGCGCCCGGCGCCGGCCGGCATGGGCGCATCGGAAGCTTTGGCAATGACGCTTCCTGCCTGCGCGCCTGGTTCGGGCAGTGGAGCGGCCGGAGTGCTGGCCGGAGGAGTTCCCTTGACGAACTTCTCCACTTCATTGCTCGTGGGACGGTAGAAGCTCAGCGAAAGACCATTGTCGGCGGGATAGAACACGAGCTTCGGCCCAATGAAGTCGACGCTGCCAGGCGCAATGCGGCCTGACAGCAGCGCGGCACCGCTCATGCCGATGGCCGCGAGTGGCGCCTGCGCCACGATTGAGCCGTCGGTGTCGATCAGGCGGATGTTGCGAAGCCTGAACAGCACGCCGGGACCTTCGGGCGAGCGTTGCAGGATGGCGTCGTCGATCTTCACATGGAGATCGGAAAGCTCGCCGTTGATCGCATCCTCGATCATGGGGACAAGGCTTGGCAGCGAGATCGGCCCACGGGCGAGCCGCCCATAGCCACCGACGATGGCGATAAGGCCGACGACGAGGATGCCCGCGAAGATTTCGCGGCACACACGCGCTCCGCCGGACGATAGTTTCCTGAGCTCGACTTGAACGGGAGTGGGAACCAGTTTGACGAGCGCCCTGCTCCCTTCGGAGATCTTGACGAGCGTGCCAGTTACTGGCTCGCTTGCGGCGCCGAGGCCAGCTTCGCCTTTCCAGTGCTCGACCGTGCGGCGTAGGATTGCCGCATAAAGGGCGAGGCGCATAAGGTTGCGGCGGACACTCGGCAGCTCAGCCAAGGCCCCACGGCGCTCCCTCACGCTCGCGCGAAAACCACACAAGATACCCACACGCGCAAGCGGTTGCCTGGCTATGGGCAACAAGCGCTGCCTCAGCTCGCTCATGGCCCCTTTTTTCGATATCCCCCCAGAGTCAATGACATAAGAGGCGCGAAAATCGGCTAAAGGAAGGCGATAGACCAGCAAAGGCCGCTTACCAGTCTCGCGCTTCGAGGCGCCTGGAAGCTGAAGGATGCCCCATGACAAGCCGCGGGGGAGGCGATATTGTTTAGTTCAAGGGTCCTTGGCGGGTTTCCTACTCTTTGGCGGGCACCCGCGACAAGCTCTGCACGGAATCTACTGCGCTTTTGCTGAGTGATGCGCCGATTTCATTCGGCGTTGTGGGGTTGCGTTTGTTGGGGAGGTGCCATCATGTTTACTAAGAAGCCTGAGCAGGAGATTGGCGGCGGCGATCCTCTGCGGACGTTGTCTGATCGGCAGGTGAGCGAAACAACGCCATTTGGCGAGCGACCTCCAAGTTACGCCAAGAGTTCCGGCCCGAGCAAACTCGTCCCCTCCATCATCGGCGAAGACCTGATGATCACCGGGAACGTGAACTCGAAGGGTGAAATTCAAGTCGACGGGGAGATTCAGGGCGACGTGCAATGCGGCTCTCTCCTGCTCGGCGATAAGTCACAGATCACCGGTTGCGTGCTCGCCGAGGATGTCGTGGTGCGGGGCCGCGTGCTCGGCTCGATCCGGGGTTTGCGTGTGACGCTGCAGGCGCAATCCCATGTCGAAGGCGACATCTATCACCAGAGTCTGGCCATCGAGCAGGGCGCGTTTTTCGAGGGCAAGTCGCGCCGTTCGGAGGATCCGCTGGCGACCAAAACAGCGGACCAGGCCGCCACGACATCGGACCAGGCGCGCTCAGAGCAAGCCACACCTGATACGGCGCCGCGTGCCGCGGAATAGCGACACAGCGTCCAAGTTGAGGCCCGCCGCTACGCGGGGCGCTGCTCGCTGCTGATGCGCTCGGCGAGGGCCGCCTCGATGAACGCGTCGATATCGCCGTCGAGCACGGCTGACGGATTGGTGCTTTCGACGCCGGTGCGCAAATCCTTGACGAGCTGATAGGGCTGTAGCACGTAAGAGCGTATCTGATGGCCGAAGCCGATGTCCGACTTGGCGGCCGCAGCTGCCTGCTCCTCTTCCTCCCGGCGTTTCAGTTCTGCCTCGTAGATACGCGCGCGCAACATGGCCCAGGCGGTGGCCCGGTTCTTGTGCTGCGACCGCTCATTCTGACATTGCACGACGATGCCGGTCGGCAGATGGGTGATGCGCACGGCGCTGTCAGTCGTGTTGACGTGCTGGCCGCCGGCGCCGCTCGAGCGGTAGGTGTCGATGCGCACGTCCTTCTCGTCGATGTCGACGGCGATGGTGTTGTCGACGGCGGGATAGACCGACACCGACGCAAAGCTCGTATGCCGCCTCGCATTGGAATCGAAGGGTGAGATGCGCACCAGCCGATGCACGCCTGACTCGGTCTTGAGCCAGCCATAGGCATTGGCACCCTTGACCAGGATCGTCGCCGACTTGACGCCCGCCTCTTCGCCCGGGTGTTCGCCGATGATCTCGACCTTGTAGTCGCGCCCCTCCGCCCAGCGCATATACATGCGCTCCAACATCAGCGCCCAGTCCTGGCTCTCCGTGCCGCCGGCGCCGGCGTGGATCTCCACATAGGTGTCGTTGGCGTCGGCCTCGCCGGAGAGCAGCGCTTCCACCTCGTGCTTGTGCGCTTCGGCCCTGAGCTTCTTCAGCGCCAACTCGGCCTCAGAGACGACGCTCTCGTCCCCCTCCTCCTCACCGAGCGAGACGAGCTCAATATTGTCGTCAAGCTCGAGTGTGATCCGGCTGAAGCTCGCGAGCGCGGCTTCGAGCTGCTGCCGCTCGCGCATGAGGCCTTGCGCCCGCGCCGGGTCGCTCCAGAAATTTGGCGCTTCGGCTAGCGCGTCGAGATCGGCAAGGCGGCTCTTCGCCCGTTCAGGGTCAAAGATGCCTCCTGAGCAAGGTCAAGGACTGCTTAATGTCATTGACGATGGCCTCGGTTTCAGAGCGCATCTTGTCCTCGGTTAGCGAAATAGCGGAACCTTCCGCCGGGATAGACCCTGGCGGCAAGCTCAAGAAACGTCAGCCTCTAGTAGAGTCCGCCGGTGCCCGATGTCAAAGCCCGGTCGTTGCCCGGGGTCGGAAATGGACCGGCCGGCGGTGGCGGCGGTCCGGCGTCCTGGCCCGGAACGACCCCTGGGATCCGCGGCGCGGGGCCAGCCTGGCCGTACTCCTCCGCGGCAAGTCCCGCCTGCGTCCCGGCATCGTCGGTTAAGACCGCGCCCAAAGGCTCCTGGGTGGGCTTGAAAGCCTCCATGATCGCCTTGGGGTCGCTAGGGGCGGCAGGCAGGCCGGTCTTCAGATTCACGCGCACGAGCTTGATGCCTGGCGGAGCGCGGAACGGAATTGGCGGCTGGTCGGCCAGCGCGATCTTGAAGAAGTCGCGGACCACTGGTGCTGAGACATTGCCGCCGGTCTCGCCGTGGCCGAGCGGCGCTGGATTGTCAAAGCCGATGAACACGCCGACCACGAGATCTGGCGTGAAGCCGATGAACCAGGCATCCTTCTCATCATTGGTGGTGCCGGTCTTGCCAGCGATCGGCCGGTTCAGCACTTTGAGTTTCATCGCTGTGCCGCGTTCGATGACGCCCTCCATGATGTGAGTCATCTGGTATGCCGACATTGGATCGATGATCTGCGGGCGGTCGTCGACGAGCTCGGGCTCATCCTGGTTGGCCCATTCTCTCGCCGCGCAATTGGTGCAGTCGCGGTCGTCATGTTGCCAAATGGTTCGACCGTAACGATCCTGGATGCGGTCGATCAGCGTCGGTTTCACCTGCTTGCCGCCATTGGCGATCATGCTGTAGGCGCCGACCATGCGGAGCAGCGTGGTCTCGCCGGCGCCGAGCGACATGGATAGGACCGGCATCAGATTGTCATACACGCCGAACCGCTTCGCGTATTCCACGATGATCGGCATGCCCATGTCGTTGGACAGGCGGACCGTCATCAGGTTGCGCGAATGCTCGATACCGAAGCGCAAGGTCGAAGGGCCTGCCGCCGAGCCGGCCTCATAATTCTTCGGGCACCACTGCGGCATGCCCGCTCCTTGACTGATGCAAAGCGGGCCGTCGACGATGATGCTCGCCGGGGTGTAGCCGTTGTCGAGCGCGGTCGAGTAAATGATCGGTTTGAAGGACGAGCCTGGCTGGCGGCGTGCCTGGATGGCGCGGTCGAACTGGCTTCCGGCGAAGCTGAACCCGCCGACGAGCGAGAGCACGCGCCCAGTGTGCGGATCCATGGCCACGATCGCGCCGCCGACTGCCGGAATCTGCTCGAGCGACCATTGCCCGGTGACATCCTTTACCGTGTCGGTAGGTTCACGTGGCGACACATAGATCACGTCGCCCGGCTTGAGCGTGTCGGTGAGCACGCGCGGGCTCGCACCCATGCCGTCTTTGAGTTTAGGCCGCGCCCATTTCACCTCGTCGAACGGGATGGTTCCGGTCTCGCGCTCCTTGGATAGCGCACCCGTGGAGGTGCGCGTCGGGCGCAAGCCGATCTTTGCGGTGTCTTTGCTGGCCTCAAGCACGACCGCAAGCCGCCAAGGATCGATGTCCGGCCACACGTTGACGGCTGCGAGCGTTTTGCCCCAATCGCCCGAGGGGTCGACTTTCTGCACCACGCCGCGCCAGCCATGGCGGTGATCGTAAGCAACAAGCCCGTCCACCAGTGTATTGCGGGCGATCTTCTGCAGCCCTGGATCCAGCGTGGTGCGCACCGACAGGCCGCCGCCATAGAGCTTGTCCTCGCCGAAAATGTCGATGATGTCGCGGCGAACTTCCTCGGCGAAGAATTCCGATGCGGCGAGCCTCGTGCCGGATTGACGCACCTGCACGCCGAGCGGCTCGGCCTTCGACTTCTCGCCGTCTTCCTTGGTGACGTAGCCGTTCTCGACCATGCGGTCGATCACCCAGTTGCGGCGTGCAATCGCCCGCTCGGGATAGCGGAACGGATTGTAGTTGCTCGGCGCCTTGGGCAGGGTCGCGAGATAGGCGCAGTCGGCGACGGAAAGCTCGTTCAGCGACTTGTTCCAATAGGTCTGCGCCGCGGCGGCAACCCCATAGGCACCGGCGCCGAGATAAATCTCGTTCAGATAGAGCTCGAGGATCTGCTCCTTGGTGAAAGCGCGCTCAATGCGGATGGCAAGTATCGCCTCCTTGAGCTTCCGCTCCATCGTCTGGTCGCTCGACAAAAGAAAGTTCTTCGCTACCTGCTGGGTGATGGTCGAGGCGCCGACCATGCGGTGGCCGGATTGCGCGCTGCTTAGATTGGTAACGGCGGCGCGCAGGATGCCCTGAATATCGAGCCCACCATGCTGATAGAAATTCTTGTCCTCAGCCGAGATGAAAGCTTCGGTGACGCGGTCGGGAATGGCGCTGAAGGGCACATAGATGCGCCGCTCGCGCGCAAACTCGGCGATCAGATTGCCATCATTGGCATGAATGCGGGTCATCACCGGAGGCTCATATTTGGCGAGCACTTCGTAGTCCGGCAGATCCTTCGATGCCTTCCACAGGACGAATGCCGCCGCCGCGGCCACCGCCACGAAGACAATCATGCTTGCCGCGAACATGAAGCCTAAGAAGCGCAGCAAGAAGCCGCCACGGCGTCGTCGCCGCTTTTGCTCCGGCGGCTGGATAGGAGCCGTAATGTCCATGGGTTACACCCGTCCCGACCCCAATTTCTATTCGCCTCTGGGGCCCAAGCAACCCTAGCCAACATTATGGCAACAAAACGCTGTTTCGCGCGGGATTCATCTTGATTTTTGGAGGTAGTGCAGCAAGACGCCGAAACGGCAACGGCGCTTAGAACGGCATGCGCGCCACGCGCTTGGCGAAGTAACTGTCGATCGCCGCGCCGACCTTCTCCGCCATGGCCGCACGCCAGTTCTCAGAGGTCAGCCGCTTCTCGTCGTCGGGATTGCTCAGGAAGCCAAGCTCGAGCAGCACCGAGGGTACGTCGGGAGATTTCAGTACGCGAAATCCTGCCGATTTCGACGACTTCTGGTGCAATTCCGACGCGGTCATCTCGCCCACCACCGACTTGGCAAAGACGATCGAGCAATTCTGTGTCTCACGCTGGGCAAGATCGATAAGAATGTTCGCCACCACCTCGTCGCGGTCGCTCGGCAACTCCACCCCGGCGATGGCATCGGAAAAATTCTCTTTGGCGGCGAGCTCCTTGGCCTCATCGTCCGACGCCTGTTCCGACAGGGTATAGACTGTGGCCCCGCTCGCTTCGGTCGTGTGCTTGGGAAACGAATCGGCGTGGATGGAGACGAACAGGTTCGCGCCCTTACTTTGCGCGAACTCGACGCGCTCGCGGAGCGCGAGGAAAGTATCGTCCTCCCGCGTCAGGTAGACCTGATAGTCCCCCTTCGCCTCGAGCTTTTGTCGCAGCGTCTTGGCGAAGGCGAGCACGACCTCTTTCTCCGTGGTGCCATCGGCGCTTGCCGTGCCCGGGTCGATACCGCCGTGACCCGGATCGAGGACAATCACGGGCTTGGCCGCGTTGGCTAAGACCGCAGGCTTTGGTTCAGGGATTGATCCGACGGCGGGCGATTTTGCATCGCGGAGCTTGGCGAAGAACGTCATGCGGTCGGTAGGCACAAGGTCGACCACGAGACGGGCCGGCTGGTCGGACGTTGCGTCGAGGACAAATGCCTTGTCGACGAGAAACGGGCCGCTCATATCGATAACGATGCGCGATTTGCCCGGTGCGAACAGTCCATAGCGGTAGCCGGTGACGAGGCCCCTCTTCTCAGTGCCGAGACCGGCGGGCATCTGGAAGTTGACCTCCGGCAGATCGACGATGACGCGATAAGGATCGGCAAGGGAAAAGACGCTGACATCGACTTTTTTGGACAGATCGGCAATGAAACGGGTGCGCCCGCGATCGCCCGCGAGCCTCGCATCCTTGGCGACGGCCTCCCGTGTGCGCGCCCACGCATCATGAGCCGCCCCCACGGCTAGAATCGCGAGCAGGATCACGCAGGCGTGAAATGCCCTCAACACAGCATTCGGACGTCGCATTTCCCCTCGCCTGCCCTCAAACCTCGGCTCAGCGCCCCGAGAATTGGGAATTCCACCCCGGACGGCTCGGACCCACCCGATTTGAGCCGGAAAACCCTTATGGATACCAAAATCTTAAAGGCTGGTGGTTAAGCGAAGCTTGTGACCCTTTGGGGGCGAATTGACTGGAAGGCTTGCCAAATCTCCCGCCAAGCCCGTAATAAGGGACTAGGCCCATTCGGTTGGGCCTCCCCGGGTGCCTGGACGCTTTCCAGCGATACCGCCTCGGGAGTTCGTTTGTTTCGCGCGTGAGGGCCTTAACGGGAAGCGGCCCGAGACGCGGAAAGCCGGCGATCAAGTGAGAGACGGTCGCCATTCCAAGCTTCTCAGCACTCGCGCCAGTCGCGGGTCAGGTTTTACGATGCAAGTTCAAGGCACAGGGCCAACCCTAGGAAAAAGCGGAGAATTATTTTTGCCGCTCGGCAGAATCAGCTGCCATGGCCGAACGCCTGCTCTGCGTCATTGCAGCAAATCATGGTCTATTCAACTTAAACGCGTGCTGACCTCGGTCTCTACCCTGGTGCGGCAGCCATTCGCACCCTCCGGGGCATGCGCGGCGGAGAACATACAACATGCCAAGCAAGATGTTGATCGATGCGGCGCATCCGGAGGAGACCCGGGTCGTCGTGGTAAAAGGCAACCGCGTCGAGGAATTTGATTACGAATCAGCCAACAGGAAGCAACTCCGGGGCAATATCTATCTCGCCAAGGTGACGCGCGTTGAGCCGTCGCTGCAGGCGGCCTTCGTGGATTACGGCGGCAACCGCCACGGCTTCCTGGCCTTTACCGAAATTCATCCCGACTACTATCAGATCCCGGTCGCCGACCGTCAGGCGCTGCTCGAGGAGGAGGCTCAGGAAGAGAGCCGGGCAAGAGACGCCGAGGCCGCGGAGGATGAGGCCGCTGCAGGACGGCGGCGGCGGCGTGGCCGGCGCGGCCGAGGACGCCCAGATCAGCAGCATCATAGGGGTCGCGGCGAGGAATCGCGCGGCGGCGAAGCTGCGGCGGCGGAAAGCGCCCCCGAAAGTGAGATCGAGACCAAGGAAGTCGGCTCTGGCCTCGCCATGGAGGCGAGCGACTTGGTCCACGAAGTCTCCGAGGCCGCCGAACGCAGGCCGGATGCCGAGGCGGACGACGTCGCTGAGACTGTCTCCACGGTCGAAGAGATCGAGGAGGATGACGAGAGCAACTCTGTCGAGATCGTGGGGCAGCGCGTCGCGGCCGAGACGAATGGCGAGACTGTCGCCGAGACCGTGGAGTCAGTCGGGTCTGAGGATGCCCTGGAAGAGGTGCCTGAGCGCGTGCGGCGCCGGCGCGGGCGCCCCTACAAGATCCAGGAGGTCATCCGACGCAGGCAGATCATCCTCGTCCAAGTCGTCAAGGAAGAGCGCGGCACCAAGGGCGCGGCGCTCACCACGTATCTCTCGCTTGCCGGCCGCTACACCGTGCTGATGCCAAACACCGCGCGTGGTGGCGGCATCTCGCGCAAGATCACCAACCCGACCGACCGCAAGCGCCTGCGCGAGATCGCAGGCGAGCTCGAAGTGCCGGAGGGCATGGGCCTCATCATCCGCACCGCCGGTGCACAGCGCACCAAGACCGAGATAAAGCGCGACTACGACTATCTCCTGCGACTGTGGGAGACGGTGCGCGACCTTACCTTGAAGTCGACCGCGCCAAGCCTCGTTTACGAGGAAGGCAGCCTGATCAAGCGCTCAATCCGCGACCTCTACAACAAGGATATCGACGAAGTGCTGGTCGCGGGTGACGACGCCTATCGCGAGGCCAAGGACTTCATGCGCATGCTGATGCCGAGCCACGCGAAGAACGTGAAGCCCTACAAGGAGCCGGAGCCGGTCTTCATTCGCTATCAGGTGGAGCGCCAGCTCGCGGCGATGTTCTCCCCGCAAGTGGTGCTCAAGTCCGGCGGCTATATCGTCATCAATCAGACTGAGGCGCTCGTTGCCGTCGACGTCAACTCCGGCAAGGCCACGCGCGAGCACAATATCGAGGACACCGCGCTCAAGACCAACCTCGAGGCCGCCGAGGAAGTCGCACGTCAACTTCGCCTGCGCGACCTTGCCGGCCTGATCGTCATCGACTTCATCGATATGGATGAGCGCCGCAACTCGAGGCTGGTCGAGCGGCGCCTGAAGGAATCCCTGCGCAACGATCGCGCGCGCATTCAGGTCGGACGCATCAGCCATTTCGGCCTGATGGAGATGTCGCGCCAGCGCCTGCGCACCGGCATGCTCGAAGGCTCGACCAGCTCATGCGCCATGTGCCAGGGCACTGGTATGGTGCGCTCCGTGGAGTCGGTCGCGCTCGACGTGCTTCGCTCGCTGGAGGACCGTCTCATCACCGACGGGATTGTGCCGCTGGTCGCCACCACGGCGGTCGAGGTCGCTCTCTACATCCTCAACCAGAAGCGTTCGCACCTGAAGGATATCGAGCAGCGCTATCGCATCCCCATCACGGTGACAGCCGATGACAATTTGCATGTGTCACAGTTCGTCATCGAGCGCTCGGCGGAGTCGGAGATCGGCAGCGGCGAGACGCCCGTGGTGCAGATGGATTGGGCTCATCACCACCCGCAGCCGGCGCCGGCAACTCCGGCTGAAGCCGAGGGCGAACAGGGCGCACGGCGCTCGCGCCGCCGCCGTCGCAAGCGCCGCGGTCCCGGCGGGCAGGAGTTCGAGCCGGCCGACACTTCGCCCGCATTTGCCGAGGGCGCAGACGCTGAGGATGAACCCGAGCGGGAAGAGGTGGCCCGCGATACTCAGCCCTCTGAGAACGGCGGGCAGAATTGCAGGCCCCGTCGCCGCGGACGCCGCGGCGGCCGGCGAAGTAGACCGGGGCAGCGGCCAGAGCGTGCTCCAGGCACAGCCGAAGCCGCGGAGACCGCGAGGCCAAGTGAAGCGCGCGACTCCCAGTCCGAACAACGCGACGAGGGGGGACGGCCGGAGCGGGAGGCGAGACCGCAGAACGGTAACGGGCGTCCAAGTGCAGTGAGCGACGCGCGCAGGGACCGCCCCGAGTTCGCCGTCCGGGGATAGCGAGCCTGGCTATGTCGCCCCGGTCGTCAAGCGCCCGTCCGCACCCGCCGACATCAGGGTGGAGAGCGAGGGGAAAGAGGAGCAGGCGCCACCACGCAAAGGCTGGTGGCAGCGTTAATCCCGCTCGCACTTCCTTGAAGGATGTTGCGGCGAAAACGTCACGGTGTCGCCGTATTCCAACGCCAATCAAGCGGTGTTTACGGCAAAGACGTGGCTTGGGCGACCGGCCTTTGCTCGCTCGAAGAGCGGCCCTGGTGAGGTGCATTTTGCCAATGGGCCACGGAAGCCAAACACGGCGCCAGTGCGGCGCTTGGAGCGCGACAACCAGCATCTTGGCCCATTACCGGCGAGCGCTTACCATCAGCCAAAATGATGCCTGCTCCGGCCCCCCACACTAGATTTCAACCCTGGCGGCGCCTTCGCGGCGCCGCCGTCGGCGGCCTCATCATCTCGCTCATCAGCGCCACCACGGCCGATGCAGCCGGTATGATCCGCGATGCCGAGACGGAAACGCTGCTCAAGATCTACTCCAAACCGATCTTCGCCGCCGCAGGCCTCACTGCTCAGGGCGTCGACATCCACATCATCAACGACCGCGCCTTCAATGCCTTCGTGGTCGACGGTCACAACATGTTCATGCATGCTGGCGCCCTAATGGACGCCAAGACACCCAATCAGATCATTGGCGTGATCGCGCACGAGTGTGGCCACATCACTGGTGGACACCTTGCCCGGCTCAGGAATCAGATCTCGAAGGCAAAGTCCGCGGCGTTGATGCTGCAACTTCTTGGCCTCGCAGCCATGGCGGCTGGCGCCGCGGTGGGCGCCGGCAATATCGGCATGGCCGGCATGGGCGCCGCCTATGGGGGCACCGACGCGGCGGTGCGCATGGTCCTTGCCTATCAGCAGGATGAAGAATCGTCGGCAGACCAAGCCGCCGTCACCTTTCTGAACGCAACTAAGCAATCTGGGCGCGGGCTCCTCGAGACCTTGGAGTTCATGAGCTCGAAGCTGTTCGGCGTGACGGGCATCAACCCCTATTTGCAATCGCACCCCTTGCCCCCGCAGCGTCTCGATCAACTGCGCAACCTCGTGACGTCGAGCCCTTACTATAACGTCAAGGACCCGCCCGAGCTCCAGTTGCGGCATGACCTCGTAAGGGCGAAGCTGTTCGGCTTTCTCGACGAGCCGGAAATGGTGTTCAATCGCTACCAGCCGACCGATCAGTCACTTCCGGCAAACTACGCACGCGCTATCGCCAGCTATCGCAAGTCAGGCGTGCAAGCCGCCATGCCGCAAATCGATGCCTTGATCGGCGTCAAGCCGGACTGGCCCTATTTCTACGAGATCAAGGGACAATTCCTGTTCGAGAGCGGTGACGTCGCGGCCTCCATTCCACCATTGCAGAAAGCGGTCGCGCTCGCGCCGGACGAGCCTCTGATCCGCATCATGCTGGCCCAGGCGCTGCTCGGTACGACGGACACGAAGAACGTCGACGAGGCGATCTCCAATCTACGCGTGGCGCTTGCCCGCGAGACGAGCTCGGCGACGGGATACCGGCAACTCGCCGCGGCCTACGGCCGCAAAGGCGACGCCGCCAAGGCCGGAGGCGCACGTCAAGCCTATCTCGCGCAAGCCGAGCTTGCATCGGCGGAGGCGTATTTCTATGAAGGGCGGTTGAAACTTGCCAAGCAACAGGCAAAACGCGCTAAGGCAGGATTCGTCGACGGCACGCCAAATTGGCTCCGCGCCGACGATATCCTCGCCTTCGAAATGCCCACGACCAATTGAGCCACCCCACGGAGATGCAAAGCATGAACCTCAATAAGCTCCTCTTCAGCGTGGCCGTGGCTGCGACCGTGGCCGCGGTGACGGCGGCCGGCACGAGCTATCTCGTCCTCCGCTACGCCCCGCTCGGGGCGGGATCGTCCGGCCAGGCGCGCATCGAGCGGACCGTGCGCGACTACCTCACCAAGAACCCCGAAGTCCTGGTCGAGATGACCAATGAGCTCGACAAGCGCCAGGCCGCCGAGCAAGAAGCCCAGCAGAAAAAGGCCATCTCCGAAAACGCCGATGCTATCTTCCGATCGCCGGTGTCCCACGTGGCCGGAAATCCAAATGGCGATGTGAGCCTGGTCGAGTTCTTCGACTACAATTGCGGCTATTGCCGCAAGGCGATGCCCGACGTGGTCAAGCTCGTCAACGACGATGGCAAGATCCGGCTGGTGCTCAAGGAGTTGCCGATCTTCGGCGAAGATTCAGAGGCGGCAGCCAAGCTCGCGCTCGCTTCGAACAAGCAGGGCAAATATTTCGAGATGCATCAGAAGCTGTTCTCAGAGCCTGGCAAGGCCGACAACGAGAAAGCCTTGCGGGTCGCCAAGGAGCTCGGGCTCGACGTCGATCAGCTGCAAAAGGACGCGGAAGACCCCGACATCAAGAAGGGGCTGGACCAGGCCAAAGAGCTTGCCCAAAAGCTCAATCTGCAAGGCACGCCGCTTTACCTGATTGGCGATCGGGTGTTGCCCGGCGCACCCGACGACCTCTTCGATGAGCTCAAGGCGAAGGTTGCCGAGGTGAGGAAAACGGGCTGTGCCACCACCTGCTAACGGCCCTTTTCCTGCGGTAACCAGACGTTTCCAGCTTTTTGCTAGATCCGGCAGAAGCTATTAAGGGGCGGCAGCCGCCGCAACCTTCTGCCCTGCTTCATGCCATGACCAAACCGATCTACGTGCTGAACGGTCCAAATCTGAACCTGCTTGGGTCACGGGAGCCGGACGTCTATGGCAGCGAGACCTTGGAGGACGTACGCGGCCGCTGCGAGCGGAAGGCGGCCAAATTGGGCTTTGCCGTCGACTTCCGGCAAAGCAATCATGAGGGCGAGTTGGTGGCCTGGATTCAAGAGGCAAAGGGTAAAGCGGCTGGGGTGATCGTCAATGCTGGCGCCTTCACTCACAGCTCGATCGCCATGCTCGATGCTTTGCTGGCGACCGAGCTCCCTTGCGTTGAGGTGCACCTCTCCAACATTTTCCGGCGCGAGAGCTTTCGCCACAATTCCTATATCTCCAAGGGGGTGAAAGGCGTGATCTGCGGGTTCGGACCTCTCGGCTACGAGCTTGCCGTCGAGGCGCTGGTCGCGTCGATCGAACCAAAGAGGAAGAGCTGATGGCCGAGGAGCGGAAGCCGGTGACCAGAAAGGAAGGAACTTTCGACAAGGACCTCGTCCGCGAGCTTGCCGAGCTGCTCAGCGAAACCGGCCTCACCGAAATCGAGATCGAGCATGAGGGCAAGCGCGTACGCGTGGCGCGGACCGTGACGGTCGGTGCCAACTCTCTCGTCGTTGATGCGGGACGCCCGGTACAGCCTGGGGAACGGGGCGGCAAAGAGGAGCTTCACCATCCGGGCACCTTGCATTCGCCCATGGTCGGCACCGCCTATCGCTCGCCGGAACCCGGCGCACCCCCCTTTGTCGAGGCGGGCACGCGCGTAACCGCGGGGCAGACCATCCTCATCATCGAAGCAATGAAGACCATGAACCACATCCCGGCTCCTTATGCCGGCACCGTGCTCGCCGTCCTGGTCGACGACGGTCAGCCCGTCGAATTTGCCGAGCCGCTCGCCGTCATCGAGAAGGGCTAGGCGCTTCTCGGCATGTTCGACAAGATCCTGATCGCCAACCGGGGAGAGATCGCACTTCGCATCGAACGTGCATGTAAGGAGCTCGGCATCGCCACCGTCGCAGTCCACTCGACCGCTGACGCCGACGCCATGCATGTGCGTCTCGCCGACGAAAGCGTATGCATCGGCGCTCCGCCCGCCAAGGACAGCTATCTCAACATTCCGCAGATCGTCTCGGCTTGCGAGATCACTGGCGCCGACGCCGTGCATCCGGGCTATGGCTTTCTCGCGGAGAATGCCCGCTTTGCCGAGATCCTCGAAGAGCATGAGATCACCTTTATCGGCCCGAGCGCCGAGCATGTGAGGCTGATGGGTAATAAGATCGAGGCCAAGGACACGGCGAAGTCCCTTGGCCTGCCGCTTGTGCCCGGCTCGGACGGTCCCATTACCGACCTTGCCCAGGCAAAAAGAATCGCCGCCAACATCGGCTATCCCGTTTTGGTCAAGGCGGCTGCCGGCGGCGGCGGCCGTGGCATGAAGGTTGCTCACGTCGAGGAGGAGCTCGATGCGGGGCTGGCCACGGCGCGGATCGAGGCCAAGACCAGCTTTGGCGACGACACCGTTTATCTCGAGAAATATCTCGGCCATCCCCGCCATATCGAGATCCAGGTGCTGGGGGACGGCGCAGGCAACGCCATTCATCTTGGCGAGCGCGACTGCTCGCTGCAGCGTCGCCATCAGAAGCTCTGGGAGGAGGCGCTGTCGCCTGCGCTCAACGACAATGAGCGCGCACGCATCGGGGAGACCGTGGCGAAGGCGATGCGCGAGCTACGCTATCGCGGCGTGGGCACAGTCGAGTTCCTGTACGAGGGCGGGAAGTTCTTCTTCATCGAGATGAATACCCGGCTCCAGGTCGAGCATACCGTGACCGAGATGATCACCGGCATCGACCTCGTCATCGAGCAGATCCGCGTCGCCGCGGGCGCGCCGCTCACGCTCAAGCAACAGGACATTCGCTTCAACGGCCATGCCATCGAATGCCGCATCAACGCCGAGGATCCGCGTACCTTTCGCCCCTCGCCGGGGAAGATCACGCATTTCCATCCGCCAGGAGGTCTCGGTGTGCGCGTCGATTCTGGCGCCTATGCCGGCTACACCATCCCGCCGTACTATGACAGCCTGATCGGCAAGCTGATCGTGCATGCCCGCACCCGTAATGAATGTTTGATGCGGCTGAAGCGGGCGCTTGGCGAATTCGTGGTCGACGGCATCGACACCACGATTCCGCTGTTCAAGGCTCTGATCGCCGAGCCTGACATTGCCGATGGACAATATGATATCCATTGGCTGGAGAATTATCTGGCGTAACGCCGACCGGAGCCTTGTCTCGAGAGTCCCATGACCTCCATCGACGATGTCATGATCGAGATCACACCGCAGGTGCTGCTCAAGGCTTATGCCTGCGGTATCTTCCCCATGGCGGAAAGCGCCGAGGACAATGCTCTCTATTGGATCGAGCCGGAGAGGCGGGGCATCCTGCCGCTCGATCGGGTGCACGTGCCTCGCAGGCTCGCCCGCACCATCCGGCAAGGCGGCTTCGAGGTCAGGATCGACAACGATTTCGACACGGTCATCGAGGGCTGCGCCGCGCCGCGTGCCGGCCGGCGGAGCACCTGGATTAACGGCCGCATCCGCAGCCTCTATGCCGATCTCTTTGCCCTTGGCCACTGCCATACGGTGGAGGTCTGGGAGGGGGACGATCTGATCGGCGGCCTCTATGGGGTGCATCTCGGCCGGGCGTTTTTCGGCGAGAGCATGTTCTCCAAGGCCCGCGACGCCAGCAAGATCGCGCTCGTCTATCTCGTCGCCCGTCTCAAATTCGGCGGCTTCGAGCTGCTTGACACCCAGTTCGTGACAGGCCACCTCGCCCGCTTCGGCGCAATCGAGGTTGGACGCGCGGAGTTTCAGCGGCTGCTGGAAGCTGCGCTCTATTGTCCAAAGATCGGGAACGTTGAGGGAGGCGGAGTTGGCTTTGGGGGACGCTTCTTAGGTGGCGCTGCCGGTGGCGTCGCTGCCACCGCTGCTGGAGCGGTGGCTGGCTTTGGCGCAGCGGCAGGCTTCGATGCAGGTGCCGCGGCCGGTGCTGCCGCTTCGGCAGGTGCCTCGGCTGCTGGTGCCGCTGCCTCAGCTGCCGGGGCTGCCGGCCTCCCCGGTGCCGCAGCATTCTGCTCGCTCCCGGCCGGCGCGACTGGCTCGTTCGTTTTGCAACTTGTTAGCCAGACGTCGTAGACAGGGTGCTCCACGGCGTGAAGGCCTGGGCTCTCGGCGAACATCCAACCGGTAAAGATGCGCTCGACCTCTCCGTTGAGCTTGATTTCGTCCACCTCGGTGAAGGAAGCGGTGTTGGGTGGCTCCGTGGGCGGGCGGCTATAGCAGACCCGAGGTGTCACTTTCAGCGCGCCGAACTGCACCGTTTGATTGATGGGGATCTCCAGATGCGAGATACGTCCCGTCACCTTGTCGAGCGCGGCGAATACGGCGATCGTGTTCTGGACCTTGTCGGCGCGCACTTCGGTCGTGCCAAGTGTCGCCACGGCGGTGATCAGGCTGAATAGGAAAGCGGTGCGAGCGCGGCGCAAGCCAGCTTCAGACTGTTGCATCATGCCCCGCACCTTTTGAACCGGCGTCAGGCGTAGCGCCCCGGCGCGCTCCTTGCAAGCCATGGCCTCAGCCATGAATCTGGCATGGATATGGCGGGGCCCGGAAGGCGCCGTGCCTCATGCGATCCGCTCCGCAATAAAGCGGAGCCGGATGTGATCCGCAGTCCACACCCCGTCCGCATCGCACAACGCCGGGCGCAACAGATCAAGGACTTCCGCCAAAATTTCCGATCGCTGCGGCTCCTCGAATTGATCGAAGAACGACCGTCCAAAGGTCTCGAGCCATCCCTGCATGCCGATCTCGAGCCGAGTTCGGGCGCGGCACGAGCGTGATGGATTTGACGCTAAAGCCTCCCTGCTCGAGCAGGCGCCGGTATTCGGCGACGGAGGGAAAGAACCAAGGCGCGACCTTGGCCGGATCGCCGCCATGCAGCGCACTTACAGCCCGGATCGCCGTGGCGATCGCTGCCACATTGCCATGACCGCCGAACTCGCCGACGAAGCGGCCACGGGGCTTGAGCGCGCGATGCACACCCGCGATCACGAGCTTTGGCCGGCGCATCCAGTGCAGTGCCGCATTGGTGAAGACAGCGTCGAACTCGCCCTTGAAGGGCAGCGCATGGCCGTCAACCCTCTGCACCTTAACGCCCTTGGCGGCAGCAGCGGCCAGCAGCTCCTCGGAGAGATCGGCGCCAAGAACATCGGCGCCAGAAGCGGCGATCTCCTCGGTCAGCACGCCGTCGCCGCAGCCAAGGTCGAGGATCCGCTCGCCGCGCTTGGGCGCCAGCAGGTCGACAGCGGGACGGGCAAGCTCGGAGACGAAACGCCCCTTGTGGGCATAGTCGTCGGCCGACCAGCGTTGCACCGGCTTCGGGGGTGCCATTTCGGCAGTGCTCATTCCGTGTGTCCAGGCTGCCACGGTTCATAGTCGCGCTGCGGCGCCTTCCCGGCGTCCGGATTGAGAATGCTACCCGCTGGCCGGTAGGCTTGCGGCGTGCCGGTGCGGTTCGGCACGTAGGGCTGCTGCCAGGGGTACGATTTGTAGGCTTCCTCGGTCGGCGGCACATCAACGGTATAATGGAGCCAGCCGTGCCATTCCGGCGGCACCAGCGAAGCCTCGGACTGGTCGCGATAGATCACCCAGCGTCGCTTGCAGTCCTCGGTCTGGTAATAGACGTTGCCGAAGGCGTCCCCGCCGACGCGGCTACCGAAGCGCCAGGTAAAGAAGCGGGTGCCGATCGTGTTGCCGGTCCACCAGGCGAAAAGCTCGGTCAGGAATCTCATGGGAAGGACGCTCGCGCCGCTTGAGGTCGGCTGGACTATGGCCGGAGGGTAAAGCTCTGTCCAGACGTGAGGACGCCGCGCCACAGAGGCTCTGCCCGGAGTGGGAACAGTCCTCCCACTCTTCTTATATGTATGAGGGCCACCCCCTTGATTCGGCCCGATCAGCTCCCTGGCGCAATCGATTCGAGGCTGGGTTGTTCACAGGACATCCCCAGTCCGCTCACAGGATTTAGTGGAATGTAAAGAACCTGTTCCCTATATATTGATGGGAAAGACGAATCGCCTCACGTTCGCTGGTTCAAATTAAGGCGTAGAACGCGGGGGAAAGAAAGAATGCGGATCGAACGACGTTTCACTGAGCCTGGAAAATCGCCTTACGACGCCATCCCCCTCCGGGAGAGCGCGAGCGAGATCCGCAATCCCGATGGCTCGGTGGTCTTCCATCTCGAGAGCTTTATCGTCCCGGCCCATTGGAGCCAGGTCGCAGCCGACATTCTTGCCCAGAAATATTTCCGCAAGGCGGGCGTTCCGGCGGTCGCCAAGAAGGTCGAGGAAACCTTCCTCCCCTCCTGGCTCTGGCGGTCGGTCGCTGACGAAGCCGCCCTTGAGGCTCTGCCCGAGGAGGCCCGCTTCGGTGGGGAGACCGACGCGCGCCAGGTGTTCGACCGGCTGGCCGGGACCTGGACCTATTGGGGCTGGAAGGCCGGCTATTTCTCCTCCGAGGAGGACGCGAGTGCCTTTTTCGACGAGCTCCGCTACATGCTCGCCATGCAGATGGGTGCGCCCAACAGCCCACAATGGTTCAACACCGGGCTGCACTGGGCTTACGGCATCGACGGCCCGAGCCAGGGTCACTACTACGCGGACTTCGCCACGGGCGAGATCAAGGCATCAGAGTTGGCTTACGAGCACCCGCAGCCCCACGCCTGCTTCATCCAGTCGATCGAGGACGATCTCGTCAACGAAGGCGGGATCATGGACCTCTGGGTGCGCGAGGCGCGCCTGTTCAAATATGGCTCCGGCACCGGCTCAAACTTCTCGATGCTCCGCGGCGAGAATGAGCCGCTGTCCGGCGGCGGCAAGTCTTCCGGGCTGATGAGCTTCCTAAAGATCGGCGACCGCGCCGCCGGCGCTATCAAATCCGGCGGCACCACGCGGCGCGCAGCGAAGATGGTGGTTGTGGACATCGACCACCCAGATATCGAGAGTTACATCAACTGGAAGGTCATCGAGGAGCAGAAGGTGGCGGCGCTCGTTACCGGCTCCAAGATCCTGTCGGAGCGGCTGAACGCCATCCTCAAGGCTTGCGTCAATTGCGAGGCTGACGGCGACGGCTGCTTCGACGTCAAATGCAATCCGGCGCTGAAGCGCGAGGTGAAGGCCGCGCGCAAGGCCAGGGTGCCGGACAACGCCATCCGCAGGGTGATCCAATTTGCCCGCCAGGGCTATACCTCGATCCATGTCCCGATCTACGACACCGATTGGGACTTTGAGGCCTATCGCACTGTATCTGGGCAGAACTCAAACAACTCGGTGCGGGTCACCGATGAGTACCTGCGCGCGGTCGAGGCCGACGCCGACTGGAACCTCACCTTCCGCAAGAACGGCAAGGTCGCCAAAACGCTAAAAGCGCGCGAGCTGTGGGAGGAGATCGGCACTGCCGCTTGGGCCTGCGCCGATCCCGGCATCCAGTTCGACACCACCATCAACGATTGGCACACCTGCCCCGCCTCCGGCCCGATCAAGGCCTCCAATCCCTGTTCGGAGTACATGTTCCTCGACGACACGGCCTGCAACCTCGCCTCGCTCAATCTGATGGCGTTCCGCCACGAGGACGGCAACTTCGACGTTGAGGCCTATGAGCACGCGATCAGATTGTGGACGGTGGTGCTTGAGATCGCGGTGACCATGGCACAGTTTCCCTCGCGCCACATCGCCCAGCTCTCCTACGAGTATCGGACGCTCGGCCTCGGCTACGCCAATATCGGCGGCCTGCTAATGGCGTCCGGCATTCCGTATGACTTGCCGGAAGCGCGCTCGCTGTGCGGGGCGCTCTCCGCCATCATGACCGGTATCTCCTATGCCACGAGCGCCGACATGGCCCGTGAGCTTGGGCCGTTCCCCGGCTTTGCGCCGAACCGCGAACATATGCTCCGCGTCATGCGCAATCATGCCCGCGCGGCGCGCGGCGAAAGCGAGGGCTATGAGGACCTCAAGACAGCGCCGGTGCCGCTCGACCATGCTTCGTGCCCAGACCCGAAGCTGCTCGCCCGCGCCGTGCGTGCCTGGGAGCGCGCCATCGAGCTCGGCCGCCAGCATGGCTACCGCAACGCGCAAGCAACGGTGATCGCGCCGACCGGGACCATCGGGCTGGTGATGGATTGCGACACGACCGGCATCGAGCCCGACTTCGCGCTCGTGAAATTCAAGAAGCTCGCCGGCGGCGGCTATTTCAAGATCATCAACCGCATGGTGCCGGATGGCCTCGCTGTCCTCGGCTACGACGAAGACGCGATCAAGCGCATCATCGACTATGCCGTCGGCCGCGGCTCGCTCGCCGGCGCGCCCGGCGTCAATTACGAGACGCTCGCCGCGCGGGGCTTCACCGCCGAGAAAATCGTCGCGGCGGAGAAGGCGGTGGCGACCGCCTTCGACATCAAATTCGCCTTCAACAAATGGACGCTCGGCGAGGCGTTCCTGACCGGTCAGCTTGGAGTGCCGGCCGAGCGCCTCGATCAGCCCGATTTCAACCTCCTGGCAGAGATCGGCTTCTCCAAGCGGGAGATCGAGGCGGCCAACGAATATGCCAGCGGGGCGATGACGCTCGAAGGGGCGCCGGGCCTCGATCCCAAGCATTTGCCGGTGTTCGACTGCGCCTCCCCTTGCGGCCGCAAGGGCAAGCGCTTTCTGTCGGTGGAGAGCCACATCCGCATGATGGCGGCAGCCCAGCCCTTCGTCTCTGGTGCGATCTCCAAGACCATTAACATGCCGAACGAGGCAAGCGTCGAGGACTGCAAGGAGGCCTATCTCCTTTCTTGGCGGCTCGCGCTCAAGGCCAACGCCCTTTATCGCGACGGCTCCAAATTGTCGCAGCCGCTGAACGCTCAGCTTCTGGCCGATGAGGAGGACGAGCAGGAGGAGGTGCTGGCCTCCATTACCTCCGACCAACCTCAGGCCCAGCGCGCCGCCGTGATGGCAGAGCGCATCATCGAGCGGGTCATCGAGCGCGAGGTCGAGCGCAAGCGGGCGGTGCGTGAAAAGCTGCCAGACCGGCGCACTGGCTATATCCAGAAGGCCGTGGTCGGCGGGCATAAGGTTTACCTCCACACCGGCGAATATAAGGACGGGCGGCTCGGCGAGATTTTCCTCGACATGCACAAAGAGGGAGCCGCTTTCCGCTCGCTCATGAACAACTTCGCCATCGCCGTGTCGGTCGGCCTGCAATATGGCGTGCCGCTCGAGGAGTTCGTCGAGGCCTTCACCTTCACGCGCTTCGAGCCTGCGGGCCTGGTCCGCGGCAACGCGGCCATCAAGAATGCGACCTCGATCCTCGACTATATCTTCAGGGAACTCGCGATCTCCTACCTCGGCCGCTTCGAGCTTGCCCATGTCGAGCCGAATGAGAACGGCCATACCAGCGTTGGCTCAGGCGAGAGCCAAAACGCGCGCGAGGCCGCCGAGCTTGGGAGTGAAAATCTGGCCTCCCGTGGCTTTGTGCGCAAGCGGGCCGGTGATCAGGACAAGCTGCAACTGGCGAGCCTGAACCGCTTGCCCACGGCCCGCGCGGCCGGAGCTGGTCACGTGTTCGAGACTGAGACGGGAGCGACCGAAGCCGTTGCATCCTCGGCGCTCACCCAGAACGTGGCGAGAGCCGTCGAAGCCTTAGCCGAGCGCAGCGAGTCAGACCTCATCAGCGAAGCGCGCGTGAAGGGCTATGAAGGCGAGGCGTGCCAGGAGTGTGGAAACTTCACGCTCGTGCGTAACGGCACCTGTCTCAAATGCGATACCTGCGGCTCGACGAGCGGATGCAGCTAACGGGACAGGCTATCGGACATGCATCGGCGCGCCAATACCGAACCTGAAACGAATGCAGACCCGTTTCGTCGACGCATGCGGCGTGATGCGATCGGCGATCGATGCGTCCGTGATCGAGACGCAAACAACGCGTGCCATCTGTCCTCATCACGCGATTTTGCACTCGAAGTCGCGTCTCGTGGTTACCGGAGCGCTCGCGCGCGAAGTGCAGAAATAGTTGTACATCGTCGCGCGATGCAGTATGCGAAATGTCACGATAGGAAAAATTCGGATCGCGAATCACTCACCGAACGCGCTTCGACAATCTTATCGATGAGCCCTGCGTTAAGACCTATGAAGGAAAGTGCGTGGACAATGCAGAGCTTTTCCCTTCGTGCGCGATGCACGTGTCTTGAATGCGATGCGTGCGAAGCGACGAGTGGATGTAGCTAGAGTGTTCTACCAGCCAGCCCGATAGGAGGGATGCACTATGGCAGTAGCGAAGAAGAAGCCAGCAGCGAAAAAGAAGCCCGCGCGTAAGACCGCCGCGGCGAAGAAGACGACGGCGAAGAAGACGGGCACCGCCCGTCGCAAGACCGCTCGCAAGAAGTAGTTGGTGAAGGCGCGGGGGCTCCGGCTCCCGCGCCTGCCCATCCGCCGATTGCGCCGAGGCTGCGCGCCTCGATTATCGGCTTCTCCCAAGACCTTAAAGCCTAGTCTTTACCGCCGACGAAGGCCTTGAACTTCTCCTTGGCAATCAGCTCCCACAGCTCGCCAAGCACACGATCGAGCGCGCTCATATCCACGCTGCGCAGCACCACGTAGGTGCCGAGCTTCCCCTTCTCGAAAAACGGATAGCTCCCGATCTGCACATCGGCGTGCGCGGCCTGGATCGCGGCAAGCTCCGTTGCCACGTCTCCCTCCGGCGCCTCGATGCGGATCGAGCGAGAGAGCATCGGCCGCCCCTTCTTCAGTCGCGGCGCCACGGCGTCCAGCATCACCTGCATGATGCGCGGGACGCCGGCCATCACGATCACATTGCCAAGCATGAAGCCTGGCGCCCGCGAGACTAGGTTGTCGACCAGTTCGGCGCCTTTAGGGATGCGGGCCATGCGGAGCCTGGCCGGGGTCAGCTCCAGCTCGCTATAGCCCTGGCGCATGGCTTCGACCGCGCGGGGGTCGATTTCAACCCCGACGCCGAATGCGGATGCAATGGCGTCAGTGGTCACATCGTCATGGGTCGGGCCGATGCCCCCGGTGGTGAACACATAGACGTAGCGGGCGCGGAGCTCGTTCACGGCGACAATGATCTCCACCTCCACGTCCCGCACCACCCTCACCTCCTGCAAGGCGATGCCGATGTCCGTGAGGTAGCGGGCGATATGGGAGATATTCTCGTCCCGCGTGCGGCCCGACAGGATCTCCTCACCGATGACGATGAGCGCGGCGGTGACGGTGTCTGATCTCGGATGGGTCTCGGTCATGGCCAAGCCGGTAGCAGGTTTATCGTCGACCGTCATGGCCGGGTTCGGCCTGCCCTTTGGCTGCGACCCTGGGGCTCCCAACCATTCCCCTCCCCCGTTGCACACTGGCGCATTTCACCTTAAGTGAAGTGATCACTCAATTTCTCAGCGTGCTCCGATGTCGAACCTCGAATTCGCCCGCGCTCAGGCGCGTGACACTAAGATCAAGCTGCATGGACCCGACGCCTTTGCTGGCATGCAGAAGGCCGGACAGCTCGTGGCCGAGGCGCTCGACCTGCTGGTGGACGAGGCCAGGCCCGGCGTGACCACCGAGGCGCTCGACGAGCTCGTGTTCGACTTCGCCATGGCCCATGGCGCAATTCCCGCGCCCTTGAATTATCGCGGCTTCCCGAAATCGATCTGCACGTCGCTGAACCACGTCGTGTGCCATGGCATTCCTGGCCAGCGCGTGTTGAAGGAGGGCGACGTCCTTAATATCGACGTGACCTTTATCGTCGATGGCTGGCATGGCGATTCGAGCCGCATGTACGGCGTCGGCAAAATCTCTCGGGCCGCCGAGCGGCTGCTCGAGGTCACCTACAATGCGCTGATGCGCGGGGTCGCGGCAGTGCGCCCCGGCGCCACCACCGGCGATATCGGCGACGCCATCCAGGCCTATGCCGAAGCCGAGCGCTGCAGCGTGGTGCGCGATTTCTGCGGCCATGGCTTGGGCCGCGTATTCCACGACCGGCCGAACATCCTGCATTACGGTGAGTCAGGCGAAGGCTTGCAGCTCAAGCCAGGCATGCTGTTCACCATCGAGCCGATGATCAATCTCGGCAAGCCTCCGGTGAAAATCCTGTCCGACGGCTGGACCGCAGTAACTCGCGACCGCTCCCTCTCGGCGCAATTCGAGCACACTGTCGGTGTTACCGAGACCGGATGTCAGGTGTTCACCCTCTCTCCCAAAGGCTTGGACCGGCCACCACTCACTCGGCAATAGAGCAGCCTGAATGGGCTTCAAGGATGCCGGCAAGCCATATTATCTCGGCCATCGCGAGAGACTGCGGCGACGCTTCCGCGACGCCGGCGCCGACGCGCTGGCAGACTACGAACTGCTCGAGCTGATCTTGTTTCGCGCGGTGCCCCGCTGGGATACCTAAGCCTCTCGCCAAGGCGATTCTCGCCCATTTCGGCACCTTCGCCGAGGCGCTGAGCGCGCCCGACGAGCGCCTGGGCGAAGTGCCGGGCTGGGGCGAGGCGGCCATCACCGAGATCAAGCTCGTGCGCGCGTCAGCGCTTCGGCTCGTGCGCGGCGAGGTGCTGGAGCAGCCGGTGCTCTCCTCGTGGAACCAGGTGCTCGACCATTGCCGCGCCTCGATGGGCTTCGAGGCCAAGGAGCAATTCCGCATTTTGTTCCTCGACAAGCGCAACCAGATCATCGCCGACGAGTGCAGCAAAAAGGCACCGTCGATCACACGTCGGTCTATGTGCGCGAGGTGGTGAATGGCGCTTGAGCTGTCGGCAACCGCGGTCGTGCTCGTGCACAACCACCCGTCAGGCGACCCCACGCCTCGCGCGCCGATATCGAGATGACCAAGCAGATCGTGTCGGCGGCCAAGAATCTCAGCAGCGTGGTGCACGACCACATCATCGTCAGCAAGCAGGGCGACACGAGCTTCCGCGGCCTTGGCTGATCTAATTCGGCTGAGGGACAGTCTTCGGTTGACTGCTTGATTTGCCCTGCGGCTGATCGGTTGCTTTGCCCTGCTGCTTATCGACCGATTTGCCCTGGCCCTTCGGCTTGCCGGGCGCATTATCGGATGGTTGTGCGGGCGGATTGCCGGATAATTGTTCGGGAGGAGCGGACTCTGGCTTTGGCGCGTTGGTTGTCTTCCCCGGCAACTGCGATCCGCGCACGAGCTTCCAGGAATTCGGGGCGATCACAAGTTGCAAACACGGGCGGCTTGTCGTTATCGGCGAAGCCGAGGCAACTGCCCTTCCCCACATATTGCAATTTGTACACCTCGTCGGTGGCGAGCTTCACCTTGAGCTCGTGCCGGATATCGACCAACTCCGTGCTTATACTGAGCAATGTCTGCTCAAGATGCGAGATGTGCGCCTGCAAACAGGCCATCCGGTTTCCCGTGTCCTTGATGGCGTCGCAGTCCTGCAGCTCCTCGAGCGCGCATACCGGCGTCCCCGTCGCGCCCGCGCACAGCAAGGAGATGATGAGTGTCCCAAGCATACGCATGATTTCGCGCCTCCTCGGCCACGTCGTCGAATGAAATCCAACCAATGCGAGCGGATCGTGGCGGGTGCAAGCCGTAAGTTCGCGGCAACGGCGGAAAGTCGGTGGGCGCTAGGGGCGGGACGCTGCGCTAGGCCGGAGGCGGTCCAAATACAAGGACCGCGTTCAGGCCCCCGAACGCGAAGGAGTTGGACATCGCGTAGTTGACCTCGCGCTGCCGCCCGACATTGGCGGTGTAGTCGAGGTCGCATTCCGAATCCGGTTCGTCGAGGCCGACCGTCGGCGGCACGAATTTCTCGCCGATGGCCTTGATCGCGGCAACGGCTTCGATGCCGCCACCGGCGCCGAGGCAATGGCCGTGCATGGATTTGGTGGAGGAGATCGACAGCTTATTCGCGGCATTGCCGAACACGCGCTTGATGGCGCGGGTCTCGTTGATGTCGTTGACGGCGGTGGCTGTGCCGTGGGCGTTCACGTAGTCGACATCGCTCGGCGACAGATGCGCGTCGTCCAGCGCTATTTGCATTGCCATGGATGCCCCGTCGATGGAGGGGTTGACCATGTCGGCGGCGTCGGCGGTCATGCCGTAGCCGATCAGCTCGGCAAGGATGGGAGCGTCGCGTTCCTTGGCGCGCTCATATTCCTCCAGCATCAGGATGCCGGCGCCCTCGGCAAGCACTGTGCCGTTCCGCTTCTTGGCGAAGGGCCACAGTCCGTCGGGGCTTAGCACGCGCATGGCCTGCCAGGCGCGCGTGGCGCCCCAGTTGAGCGAGGCTTCGGCCGCGCCGGCAAGGCCGAAATCGACCAGGCCCTCGCGGATCATGCGGTAGGTCATACCGATCGAATGCGTCGCCGTGGCGCAGGCGCTCACCAGACCGAAGGTCGGGCCCTTGATGCCGTATTCAATGCTGACATGGGCGGACGCCGAGCTGCCAATCGCCTTCAAGAGCGTCAGTGGATGGGTGGCGCGCTTATTCTCCTTGAACAGCATCTTGTAGGAAAATTCGAGCGTGGTCAGGCCGCCGACGCCTGAGCCAATGATGCAGGCCGATCGATAGCTCTCAGTGTTTTTCAGCGGCAGCTCAAGCTTGGATTGAGCGACGGCTTCTTGTGCAGCACACCCGGCATATTGGGAATATTTGTCGGCGAGCATGAGCGACTTCGATTGCAGCCGCTCCTTCGGGTCGAAATCCGGAATCTCCCCGGCGATGGTGATGTAAAGATCCTCGGTGGAGAAACTCTGGACTTGGCGAATCCCGCATTCGCCGTTCTTGAGCGCCGCCCAAAAACGATCCACGCCGGTACCCAAAGGTGTAACCACGCCCTGGCCGGTGACCACGACGCGGCGGCGCCCATTAGAATGTGTCATGCCTGCTAATGTAACTCCGGAGGTCTCAAACGCCCAGGGAGCCCCGGGCGGAAAGGCCAGTCAAGCGGCTGCGCCCGAAGCCTTTGTCTCTGCGATGATGCTCTTCACACGATCGACGACGGATCCCACCGTCGCGAACGCCTCCACCTCTTCATTCGCATTATAAGGGATCTCGATCCCGAAAGTATCCTCAATATCGAACACGATTACCGCGAGATCAAGCGATTCGATCTCAAGCTCGCTAAGGGGAGTTTCGAGCGTGACAGCCTTCGATGGGTCCTTCATGTTCTTACGCAAAATCTCAATGATCTTGGTAGCCACATCATCCATATCGCTCTCCCTGCCCCGTTCCGGGGTCCGTGTCCAAAGGCCCTCCCGCTAATTCATAGCGTTATCGAGGGCAAGTTAGGTAGTGGAATAGACTTAAAAACTAGTCGAGTCTACGGCATCCTCGTCCGATTCTGCCGCCCCGTCGGGGTTCTCATCGCCAACAAAATTGGCCTTTTTTGGCCTACCGCGCCACGGTTTCAGCATAATCGAGGGCTCGATCAGGCAACCCGACTTTCGGGCCCGGCCGTGGTATAGTAGGCATCAATTTTTGGCGATTAAGGGCCCCTGCGGCCAATTGCCTCCAATTTTGCGGCCGCTCCAGTCCAATTAACCTGAAAGAGGCTAAAAGACGCTAAAGCGGCACCTGCGTCATGGCTAAACCCGACTTAAACCCAACGAGTTCGCGTGCCCACGGCAAGAGTTCCGCCGCCGGTCATCCCTGGCTCAAGGCCTACCCCAAGGACATCGATTGGGGCATGGCGTTCGAGCCTGCTTTGCTCACGAGCCTGCTCGATGCCGCGGTCAGCGCCCACGGCTCCCGCCCTTGCACCTATTTCATGGGCAAGCGGCTGAGCTTTGCCGAGATTGGCGGGCTCTCCGACCGCGCCGCCAAAGGGCTCCAGGCGCTCGGCGTCGGCGAGGGCGTGAAGGTTGGGCTGCTCATGCCAAACTGCCCGGCCTTCGTGATTTTCTATAACGGGATCCTCAAGGCGGGTGGCACGGTCGTCAATTTCAACCCACTGTACAGCCAGGAGGAGCTCGAAGCGCAGGCCCGCGATAGCGACACAAGGATCATGGTGACTCTGGATCTTGCTGCCACCTTCGACAAGGTCGAGGCGCTGCTGGCAAGCGGCGCGCTCGATAAGGCCGTGGCGGCAAGCTTCGCCGCGCTCCTGCCGAAGCTCAAGGCCGTGGGTATGAAACTCCGGCGCGGACAGAAACTTGCGCAAATTGCATCGTCGCGAGAGAAAGCTAAGATCGTCGCCGAGCAGGATCTGCTTGCCAATGACGGCGCGTATCGGAAGCCGACGATCGCCACCGATGCCATCGCCGTGCTGCAATATACCGGCGGCACCACTGGAACGCCCAAGGGGGCGATGCTCAGCCACGCCAATCTCTCGATCAATGTCCAGCAGGTAACCGCCTGGTGGGGCCGGTCGTCGGAAAAAGGCGACCGCGTGCTGGGCGTCTTGCCCCTGTTCCATGTGTTCGCCATGACCACGGTGATGAATTTTGGCGTCAGCCAGGGCATGGAGATGATCCTGCTGCCGCGATTCGAGCTGATCGAGGCGTTGAAGCTGATCGCCAAGCTCAAGCCGACAATGATGCCGGGCGTGCCGACGCTGTACAATGCCATGATGCGGCACTCGCGCATCCGCGATTTCGATCTCACCTCGCTCAAATTCTGCATCTCCGGCGGGGCCGGGCTGCCGATTGAAGTCAAGCGCGGCTTCGAGGCGATCTCAGGATGCAAGCTTACCGAGGGCTACGGCTTGAGTGAGACCTCTCCGGTTGCCGCCTGCAACCCGCACGATCGGCCGCCCAAAGAAGGATCGATCGGCCTGCCGCTTCCCGGCACCGAGTTCAGCATCCGCTCACTCGAAGACCCAAGCCTCGAAGTCGAGCGGGGCGAGGCTGGCGAGATCTGCATTGCCGGGCCGCAGGTGATGGCCGGCTATTGGAACAAGCCGGAGGAGACCGAGAATGCGTTCGTCGGACGATTCTTGCGCACTGGCGACGTCGGCTACATGGACGAAGAGGGCTTCATTTTCATCGTCGATCGCATCAAGGACATGATCAACGCCTCTGGCTTCAAGGTCTATCCCCGGCGCATCGAGGACGTTCTCTACGAACATCCGGCGGTCGAGGAGGTGACGGTGATCGGCATTCCCGACGCCTATCGGGGCGAGGCGCCAAAGGCTTTCGTTAAACTCAAGGAGGGGGAGCGGGCGACCGAGGCCGAGCTGCTCGAGTTCCTGAGGCCACGGCTGTCGAAAATTGAACTCCCCGCCGAGATCGAGTTCCGCGACAGCCTGCCCAAGACCATGGTGGGCAAGCACTCAAAGAAAGAGCTGCGCACCGAGCGGGCGGCGAAAATCCGATCAGTCTAGTGAATCACTCGCCCGGCCGGGGCCGGAGCCAGGGCAGCATCTCTTCGGGCTCTTTCGGTTTGACCTGCTTTGGCTTTGGCTTCACCACGTGCGGGGCCGACGCTGCGGACGCAGACTCAGCGGCATCGGCCGCGAGCATCTTCGGCTTGGGCTTTGGCTTCGCGGGCGGGGCGGTTTGATCGTCTTCGGCAGACGCGGATTCGACGCTCGCCTCGGTCGCCTGGGGCTCCGGCTTGACCTTTGCCGGTGCCGGATTGGTCATCACCATCATGCTCGACACGTTATCGCCGGAGAGCGGCAACGGGTCCGGATGACTTGAGGGCGTGGTCACCAGACCGAGGCCGACGGAGTTGTGCTGGGACGCGGCCGGAGGCGCCGACCGGAACTTCGGCGGGGCCACCGAGACTCTTTCCTCGACAGGCGTCGCGACCGTTGGCGTTGCAACCGTAAGCGCTTCGGTGGCCGGCTTTGGTAGCGGCGGCTCGGCGACGGGTTCTCGCGCGGCTTCGACGATGGGCGCCGCAGGCTTCGGCATGGACTCCGGAGCCGAATCCATTGGCGGCTTCGAAGCCATATCCATGGGCGTCTTCGGAGCCATATCCATGGGCGCCTTCGGAGCCATATCCATGGCCGGAGGTTGCGTTGCCTTGACCTCGATCGGCTTTTGCGCCTCCGGAGCAGTGGGCTCAGCCGGTCCGGCCGGCGCCTTCACCTCGATCTGTCGAGGCTCGCTTGGCACCCCGGCGGGCAGCGTGGATCTGGTCCAGACCTTCTCGCCGCACAGCAGCCAGGCCTTGCAGCCCTTGAGCACGATCTGATTGCGCGATGCGAGCGTTATCTTGACGTCGCTATAAATCTTTCCCTCTTCGGGATTGTAAACGTTGCCCACCCAGGCGTTCGATTCGGTTGGCACCATGTTGGAGAACAGCGGCAGGCCGATGATCGGCCGGTCGCGCATGGACGTAACCTCGTTGCGGGCGTCATGCAGGGGCTTGCCTCGCGAATCGTTCGGCTCCCGGAGCCAGACGATCTTGCTGCAAATGCCGCGGCCGCATTTCTTCACCTCCATCTTCGCCGAGCCATCATCCTTGGCCCAAATGCCGGATGGGTCGGCGGCGGAGGCGTAAGAGGGCACGCCGGCTCCCAGAATCAAGGCGGCCAGGGCTCCAAGGGCCGGGGCGAATGTGCGATGCTTCATACGAGCACCTCCTCCAAAACTGTCGCGCCGACGGCGTCAAAAACGCCGTCAATATTTAACCTTACGCCCCCGGTTCCTAATCGGGCCTTTATAAGGCCATTGTATGGCTCCTGCCTTGTGGTCCGTAGCCTCTCATGGGGCTGTCCCGTGCGCTGATGCTTGCGATCCAACCCCTTCCAGGATGGCCGCGACGCCCATGCCCCCTGCCGTGCAGACTGAAATCAAGCCACGCTGGCCGCCCTCAGTATGCAACAGCTTGGCCAGGACCGCCAGGATGCGCGCACCGGTGGCGGCAAAAGGATGGCCGAAGGCGATGCTCGAGCCTTTGACGTTTAGCTTCGCCCGGTTGATGGACCCGAGCGGGCGATCCCGACCCAACCGGTTGCGACAATACTCCTCTGATTCCCAAGCCTTCAAGGTGGCCAGCACCTGCGCCGCAAAGGCCTCGTGTATCTCATAAAAATCAAAATGTTGCAGGGTCAAACCGTTCTCCTTCAGGAGGTCGCTCACGGCAACTGTCGGGGCCATCAGCAGCCCCTCGCCCGCCACATAGTCGACAGCGGCGGCGCGTCCGAGGGTCAAATGGGCCTGCACCGGAATATTACGCTTCGCCGCCCACTCCTCTGAGGCAAGCAGCACCGTGGCGGCGCCATCGGTGAGCGGTGTGGAGTTGGCGGCGGTGATGGTGCCCACTGCCGGGTCGAAGACCGGCTGCAGCTCGGCCATTTTCTGCAAGGAGATGTCCTCGCGGAGGTTGTTGTCGCGAAACACCCCGGCGCAAGGGACGACGAGATCGTCCATAAAGCCCTGGTCGTAGGCGGCAGCTGCCTTCTTGTGGCTTTCATAGGCGAGCAGGTCCTGCGCCTCGCGGGTGATTCTCCATTCCTTGGCCATCAGCTCGCAATGCTCGCCCATGCTCAGCCCCGTGCGCGGCTCCGAGGTGGAGGGCGGCTGCGGTGCGAGCTCCGTAGGGGTAAATCCTTTGAACACCGCGAGCTTCTCGCCAAAGCTTCTCGCCCGCGACAACTGCACGAGGCGCTGGGCGAAGCTCCGCTTGAACACGATGGGCGCGTCGCTCGTGGTGTCTGAGCCGAGCGCAATGCCGGATTCGATCTGCCCAGTGGCGATCTTGGCGCCGAGCCCGAGCGCGCCTTGCAGGCTCGTGCCACAGGCCTGCATCATGGTGATTGCGGGCGTGGTGGCCGCGAGCGCGCTGCCGATTACCGCTTCGCGTGCGAGGTTCCAATCCTTGGCATGGGTGACGACGGCGCCGCCGACAACCTCGTCGATATGCGCACCATGCAGCGAGAATCGATCAATGAGGCCAGTGAGCGCCGCAGTCAGCATGTCGAGATTGGACAGCTCCGTATAAGCCGTATGCGATCGGCAAAAGGGAATCCTCACCCCGCCGAGCACCGCGACACGCCGCATCCCTTGTTCCCTCATGATGTCTTGCAGACTCCCTTGCCGCTCACGCCGCTGCCGGCGCCGCGGCGCCGCCAGACGCTTGCGCACGGCGATAGTGCAACGGGCCGCCGCGGAAGGGGGCAAAGCCCGTGCCGAAGATCACGCCGGCATCGACATGATCTTCATTGGCCACGATGCGATCGGCCAGGGCGCGCTCGCATTCGTCGAGCATGGGCTTGACTAGCTCGCGGCCGAGTCGATCGAGCTCTACCGCGTCGTAGGTCGTCTCTCCGCGCTTGGGCTTGCCGTTCTCCCAGACGTAGAAGCCCTCGCCGGTCTTCTTACCGAGCTTGCCGGCATTCACGAGGCGGGTCAGGGTGGTCTCCTGCTTGGCGGCGAATAGATTGAGCTCCTGACCGACCTTATTGGCGATGTCGAGCCCGACCATGTCCATGAGCTCGAGCGGCCCCATGGGCATGCCGAATGTGAGCGCGGCCTGGTCGATTTTGTCCCGGGGTGTCCCTTCCTCCAGCCGCCGCACGGCTTCGCTCATATAGGGCGTCAGCACGCGGTTGACGAGGAACCCCGGGCAGCTCTTCACGATAAGCGGCAGCTTCTTGATGGCGGTGACGAAGGCGGTCGCCTTGCGCACCTCTTCGTCCCGCGTCGCCTCGCCGCGTACCACTTCGACCAAAGGAAGCTGCGCAACAGGGTTGAAAAAATGCAGCCCCACAAGCCGGCCGGAATCCTTGAGCGGCTTGGCGATGTCCTCGAGACTGAGCGACGACGTGTTGGTGGCGAGCACGGCGCCGGGCTTCATCTGTGCTTCGAGGTCCTGGAACAGCTTTTGCTTGACGTCGAGCTTCTCGACGATCGCCTCGATAACCACGTCTGCGTGCTTGATGTATTTGCCTTTCGGGTCGGCGATGAGACGCGCGACGGCGGCGTCGATCGCCGTCTTGCCGCGAAGCTGCTTCGAGAACAGCCCCTGGGCGCGGGCGAGCGCCTTTTTGAGCTGACCTTCGTCGAGGTCCTGCAGGCTCGCCTGCATGCCGCACACCACGCACCAAGCGGCGATGTCGCCGCCCATGGTGCCGGCGCCAACGACATGCACGAATTTCGGCTTGAAGCCGTTCTTCGGGGCCTCGTCCTTCAGCATCTCGGAGAGCATGAACACGCGACGGAGATTGCGCGAGGCGTCGCTCGCCATCAGCGGTGCGAAGATCTCCGTCTCCGCCACGCGCATGCGGGCCGGATCATCGCCGTACTGCTCGAACAGATCGATCAGCCGGAAGGGCGCAGGGTAATGGTCCTCGCGCACCTTCTCTGAGGTCTTGGCGCGCATCTGCTTGGCGAGCAGCCCGCGCACGGGCTGCTTCAGCATCATTTGCTTCCACCACGGCGCGCCCTTGGAGCGGCGCTTCTGCAGCACGGCTTTGCGCGCCGCCCAGCGAAGATTGTGATGCGTGGGCACCACCTGATCGATCAGCCCAACGGCCTTTGCAGTGGTCGGGCGCAGCATGCGGCCCGTCAGCATGGCGGTCATGGCGTCCATCGGACCGGCAAGCTGAATGGACCGCACCGTGCCGTTCAACCCGGGGAAAATGCCGAGCTTCACTTCAGGGAAGCCGAGCCGCGTGCTCTCCTCCCGGTCGGCGATGCGATAGTGGCAGGCAAGCGCAAGCTCGAGCCCACCGCCGAGGCAGAAGCCATGGATTGCGGCAACGACCGGGATCGGCAGCTTCTCGATACGGTCGAGCAGCCCGAGCGTCGCCTTAACCACTTCCTTGACTTGCTGCTCGGTGGCGAAGCTTGAGAATTCGCGGATGTCGGCGCCGACAAGGAAGTCAGTGGACTTGGCGCTCATCAGCACCAGCCCCTTGATCTCGCCGTGGATGGCGGCGGTCTCAGCCCATTTGACGATCTCGCCAAGCTCCTCGGTGAGGCGGCGCCCCATCGAGTTTACCCGCTCGCCTTCGCGGTCCATGAGCGCCCAGGCGATACCCTCGTAATCGACGGAGAGGCGCCAGTCATGCAAAGTTGGAGGCGGCGTCGGCATGATCGTCCTTATTCTGCGGCGATAGAGTCTTTCGGCGGCGAGAATGCGCCGGGCTTTGCGTGCTGAACTGGCTGCTGCTTGCGGGCGAGCTCGGCCGCGTCGAAATGGTCTACCGCGATCACGCTTTCCGTCAGATCGCGCACCTCGGCAAGAGCGCGCGCCTCGTCGGCGCTGATCACGCCTTTGAGCTCGGCTTCGGCGATCCAATCATTGTTGTAGTAGCGGTGCACATCGCCCTTGCGTATGGCGCGTTCCAGCTTCTTGTCGGCCTCCTCGGCGGCGATGACCTTTAACAGTGTGTGCTCGAGCAAGCCGACGCGATCGTTCGGATCGTCGGTGATGAAGACGTCGCGGGTGAGACGGTCGCGGAACTCTCCGGGTTGCAGCGCCTGCCGCACGATCGCCTTGCCATCTTTGTCAGGGGCCGGACGGCGGGCGAAACCGTAGGGGAAGATGAGGGGACGCATCAACACGCCGACGGTAGGAAGTGGGAAATTGTCGAGCGTGCCGGCGAGCGCGTGGTCGAAACGAGAGAGACAATTCTCGGCACAATAGTTCACGAGCTTCAGGTCGGCGCGCGGGCAGCCGTCGTCCTCATAGCGCTTCAAGATGCACGACAAAAGATAAAGCTCGGCGAGAGCGTCGGCCATGCGGCCGGTGATCTTCTGCCTCACCTTTAGTCCGCCACCAAGCAGCGCCACGGTCGCGTCTGCGACCAGCGCGAAGGAGCGTGAGGCGCGGGCAAGTTGCTTCCACCAGCGCCGCGTCGCGCCGGCACTGGGCGGGGCGCCCGCGAATGCGCCAAGCGTCAGATTGTGGAACAGCGCGCCGAAGATGTTCGACGCGGTGAAGGCCACATGGCCGTCGAAGGCGCGCTCGAAAGCGGGCACGCCAAGATCCTGGTCGGGGTTTTGCAGCCCTTCGATCTCGGTGAAGAGATATGGATGGCTGCGGAGCGCCCCTTGGGCGAAGGTGATCAGCGTGCGGGTGAGGATATTAGCGCCTTCCACGGTGATGCCCACCGGCACCATCTGATAGGCGCCCTGGATATAGTTCGACGGCCCGTCGCAGATGCCGCGGCCACCGTGAATGTCGAGCGCGTCGTTCACGCTTTGCCGCATGCGATCGGTCGACACATATTTGAGCAGTGCCGAGATGACGGCGGGCTTCTCGCCGGCCGACACCATGGAGGCGGTGACGGCGCGGGCGGCCTCGAGCCCATAGGCGTTCTCCACCATGCGCGCCAACGGCTCTTCAATCCCTTCCATGTAGCCGATCGGCAGATTGAACTGCTTGCGGATGCGGGCATAGGCAGTGGTGTTGCGGAGCAGAGATTTGGCGGCGGCGGCGCTGGTCGCTGGCAGCGAGATAGAGCGTCCCGCGGCGAGGCAGCTCATCAGCATGCGCCAGCCCTGCCCCGCCCGCTCCTTGCCGCCGATGATCCAGTCGATCGGCACGAACACGTTCGTGCCGAAGGTCGGGCCGTTGGGGAAAGCCGCACCGGCGGGAAGATGCCGCCGCCCGATCTCGACGCCGGGATGATTGGTGGGGATCAGCGCGAGCGTGATGCCAAGATCGTCGTCGCGGCCGAGATGATTCTCGGGATCGAACAGGCGGAAGGCGAGGCCGAGCAGCGTGGCGTTCGGTGCAAGCGTGATGTACCGCTTGTCCCAGGTGAGCTTCAGCCCAAGCGTCTCCTTGCCTTCGTGCCAGCCTTTGGCGACGACACCGATGTCGCGCATGGAAGCGGCGTCTGAACCCGAGAACGGTCCCGTCAGTGCAAAGCAGGGAATCTCTTCGCCCCGCGCGAGCCGCGGCAAATAATGCGCCTTCTGGTTCTCGGTGCCGTATTTCTCGATCAGCTCGCCTGGCCCGAGCGAGTTCGGCACCATGACGATGGTGACGCCGTCAGGGCTTCGCGATGAGATCTTGCCAAGCACAAGCGACTGCGCCTGCGCCGAGAAGCCCAAGCCGCCATGCTCCTTGGAGATGAGCATGCCGAGGAAGCCTTGATCGCAGACGAAGCGCCAGATGTCCTCCGGCACGTCGTGCAGCTCGTGGCGGATGCGCCAGTCGTTGAGCTTGCGGCAGAGGTCTTCCGTCGGCCCGTCGAGGAAGGCGCGCTCTTCGGCGCTGAGCGTGATGGGATGGACCCGGCGGAGCCGCGCCCAGTCCGGCGTGCCAGAGAAGAGCTCGGCGTCCCAGCCGACGGTGCCGGCTTCAAGCGCCTCGCGCTCAGTCTCCGAGATGGTGGGCATGGTGCCCTTGAGCGCGCGATAGGCCGGCAGCACGACATAATCGCGCTTGATGCGCGGGAAGGTCAGCGCAAACAGGCCGCTTGCCACGAGCCAGCCGAGAAGTGCCCAAAAATTGAACGCCGGCGCGTGCACATGGCCAGAGCCCAGCCCCATTTGCAGGCTCAAGGTGAACAGAGCCACGGCAAGCGCCCAGGCCCAAAGAGGCGCACGGTTCATGGCAAGCGCGAACAGCGCAGCAAGGGACAAAAACGCAAAGATGAGCTCAGCCATGGGGACTCTCCGACCGACCCTTCGCCCCTGCCTGCCCACCGCCCGACGGCGTCAAAGCCATTGTTCTTGTGACGGACGTCGATTCGGTCCGTTCGGCTTTGCGCCTTCTATGGTCCGCCTCTGGCATCAACTCAAGCCCTTTTCTAACTTTGCTAGACGCGTCAGCGAGGCAAGTCGGAGCAGCGCCAAATTGGCCAATGCCCTCTTCGCAGGGGAAGTCATACCAGCAGATTAACAGCAAGGACCTTATGATGGCCTTGCGCGCATTCGCCGCTTCTCGCCCCCACATTGGATAGGCACGACGCTCAAGGAGCTTGATCATGCGTTACCGAACAAGGCTGGTGCTGCTCGTGACCGGGCTGCTCGCCAGCGCGGTCATTATCATCTCGGCGCTGCTCGCATGGAACACGCGCAACGCGCTGCTCGCCTCGGCCGAGGACTCCGGCAAAATGGTGGCCAATCTTCTTGCCCGCAGCGCAGGCCTCGCCAACGAAATTCCAAGCGAGGTGGAAGAGATGCTCGGCGCCCAGATGGTGGCGGAGGCGCGCATCGTCGCCCATTTCGTCGATGCCGCGGAGAAGGCTGGCTTCACGCCCGACGAGATCAATCGGCGCTTGCGCCAGATCGCCGACACCACGGTGCTCGATGAGTTTTGGATCACTGATGAGAAGGGGCATGCCTATCTCCGCAACATCGACGTCGATTTCACCTTTAGCCCCTCACCGCTCGAGCAGCCGCAGGCACACGTGTTCTGGCCGCTGCTCACCGGCAAGAAGGATGAGGTCATCCAGGAGGCCCGCCAGCGGGAGATCGACGATCAGCATTTCAAATATGCCGGCGTGTC
The DNA here is from genome assembly GCA_963745855.1 of uncultured Alphaproteobacteria bacterium. Lineage (GTDB taxonomy): Bacteria > Pseudomonadota > Alphaproteobacteria > Rhizobiales > Methyloligellaceae > Methyloceanibacter. The sequence continues at coordinate 160,720 of CAVUZR010000007.1, forward strand.
CGGCGTCGACAAGTCGCGCATCGTCGAGGTCGGGTTCAATGCGAGGTACCTTGCCGACTTGAAGGCGCGCGTGGGCCTTGGGCGTGCAGTGCAGGCGCTGCTCGCGAGCGGCGACATCGATGCCATCTGGGTGTTCGACACCAAGCTCGGGCAGCTCGCGGGCCCCGAAGTCATGGGGCCGGCTTCCGCGCGATTCCCAAGCGAAGGCGAGATGGCCTCGATCAAGGAGGCGCTGCACGATCACCAGACCCGCTCGGTGCTGCTGTCGAATGCCCTTAGCGTCATCGCGCCGATCAAGACCGAGGAGAAGGGCATCATCGGCGCGGCGCTCGTCCGCATTCCGACCTACCGCATGTGGGAAGCGGTGTGGAATCAGATCGGCATCGCGGCGCTCATTGCCCTTGCCGTGCTCGGCGCAGGCATTGCCCTCATTTTCCTGACCGCCAAGCGCCAGGTCGCGCCGATCGAGCGGCTGACCGCAGCGGCGACGGCTATCGAGGAGCGAAGGTTCAATCCGAAATCGCTGGAGTCGGTCGGATCGCGGCCGGACGAGATCGGCAGGCTTGCACGTGTGTTCTCAGGCATGGGCCAGACGGTTCTCGCCCGCGAAGAGAAGCTCGACACTCTTGTGCAGGAGCGCACGAAAGCGCTCGCCGAACGCACCGAGCAGCTCGAGACATTGTCGACCAAACTCTCCAAATATCTGTCGCCGCAGGTCTATGCCTCAATATTCCAGGGCACTCAGCCGGTCGGGATCGCGTCGAACCGCAAGAAGCTCACGATCTTCTTCTCCGATCTCGTCGGCTTCACCGAGACGACCGAGACTCTCGAATCCGAGGAGCTGACCTCCATTCTCAACCGCTATCTCAACGAGATGGCGGGCATCGCGCTCAAACATGGCGCCACCCTCGACAAATATGTCGGCGATGCGATCCTCGCCTTCTTCGGCGATCCCGAAACGAGAGGCGTGGCCGAGGACGCCAATGCTTGCGTGGCCATGGCGCTCGAGATGCAAGCCCGCATCGTCGAGCTCGAGGCCGAGTGGCACGAGCAGGGCCACGAGCGTCCCTTCCGCGCGCGCATGGGCATCAACACCGGCTTTTGCACTGTGGGAAATTTCGGCAGCCAGGACCGCATGGACTACACCATCATCGGGGCTGCGGTGAACCTCGCCTCTCGCCTCGAGGGCGCCGCTCTGCCAGGCACGATCCTGATCGCGGACGAAACCTGGGCGCTGGTGAAGGGCACTGTTCTGACCAAGCAGAACTCCGCCCTTCAAGGTCAAAGGCATCGCCCAGCCGATTCAGGCCTACGAGGTGTTGGGACTGACCGGGGCGCCGACCGCCAAGATTATTCGCCGTAACGCCGACGGGCTTCGCGTCACCATCGATCTTGGTCGCAGCGACCGCGACGATGCGGTGCGCGTCCTCAAGGAGCTGATCGGCGAGATCGATCGCGACGCCCGCAACGCGGGCTAGGCGCTCGCAGTTCGTTCACGGCGCCGCCCGAGCCAGCGATCAACGGCGATGAGCAACAGGCCGAGTCCGGCGAAGACCAGGATCAGCACCGCCATGTTGGCGAGCACCTTGCCGTAGCCGAGCTTGCTCACATCGATGAAGGGATAGGGATAGAAGCCGGTGATGGCGCCGTGGATCAGCGAATAGACGGCATAGGCGAGCGGAACGACGAGCCAGATGAAGGCCGATTTGTATTTCAGCGTTCCCTTCGGCACGAACAGGACCCAATCGATGAGGTAGAGCGCCGGTGCCACGATGTGCTCGATGGTGTCGGCCACGAGCTCCCAGCCTTGCGGGTTCCACAGCTTGGCAAGCACGAAGTGATAGATCACCGCGACGATGATGATGTAGGCGAGGATTGCCGTGCGCACCGACGGGCGTGTGAAGAAGCGCCCTAGGCTCGTGTCCGGCGCAAGCCAGGGCAAGGTCATGGCGAGCGCGACAAGCACGTTGGAAAGATCGGTGAAGTAGCTCGAGAAGCGAATGGCCGCCGTGACGAGATCGCCGTCGGTCTTGTAGCGGACGGTGAGGGTGTATTGCAGGACGATGGCAAACCAGCCGAGCGCGGCCGCGCCCATCCGACAAAGTCGCTGCAAAATCCCTGCCCCCATTCCGTGATTCATATCATGCGGTTCCGGCCTGACGCTCATGTGGGTTCTTCTCACGTCGCGAGTGGAAAGGCGAGACCGAGATCGCCGCAGATCACCTTCGCCGCGTTGCGCCCAGGCGCCATGGTGACACCGGAGCCTGGATGACTACCGGCGCCGCAGAGATAGAGGTTGGAGATTGGCGAGCGGTAGGAGCCGAACTCAGGGATCGGCCGCATGGCGCCGATCTGATAGGGCAGGAAGGCACCGTGCTGATGGGTGCCGTGCACGGCGCTGATGATGCGGCGCTCGTAATCGAGCGGCGACTGTACCGACCGCGCGATGATCCGATCGCGCAAACCCGGCAGGAACTCGTCCGACACCATATCGATCAGGGTGTCGGCGTAGGCATCCTTGATGTCGTCCCAGTGGGTGCCGCGAATGCGGCCGCTTGCATCGCCGGTGACGCGATAGGGGACGAAATGAATGACGAACTTCATCAGGCCTTTTCCCGCCGGAGTCCGACTTGGATCGAGCCCGGCCTCGTTGATGGCCCCGATCATCGGGCGCTTCGGTAGGAGGCCGGCGCGGGCTTCCGCGAAGGTCTCGGCGAGATCGTCGAGGGATGGGCCACCGATATGGACGTATCCTGCCTGGTCTGCATCCGGTCCTGCGCGGTAGGGCACCGGGCGGTCGAGCGCGAGATAGATGCCGAAGAAGGACTGGCCCCAATCGTAGCGCTTGATCTTGCCGACGACGCTCTCGCCCAGTTGCGCCTCGCCAAGGAGATCGAGCGCGAGATGGCGCGGATCGACATTTGCGGCGAGCACGCCTTCCAGCGCAATGACCTCTCCGTTTTCGAGGCGGAGTGAAGTCGCCCTCCCTTTCTCCACGGCGACGCTCTTCACGCTGGCGCTTACGCGTATCTCACCGCCATGGGCGGCAAGCTCCGCAGCCAGTGCGCGAGGCACATTGTGCATGCCGCCCTTGACGATGCTCACGCCAACGTCCTGGACGGCAGCGGCAAACAGCCAGGCGAAGTTCGCGCCGAGCGGATCGTCGGGGGCAAGCGCGCCATGCAGCCCACAAGAGGCAAAGAAATATCGCATCTCCGGCGACTGAAAGGTCTCATCCACCCAGGACCGCGCGCTCTGGAACTGGAAGCGATAGCTATCGACAGCGTCCTTGCCGGCAAACTCCTTGGCCAGAGGCGGTGGCGTCGAGGTGAGGCGGGCGACAATCTCAGGCTTTGCGGCAAGGTAGCGCCGATAGAGCGTGCGCCACGCATCGGCATCGGCCCGCGAGAACGTCGCGATGCTGCGCGCCGTCTTTTCGACATCGCGGCCAATGGTGAACGCGCGGCCGTCGGGGAAGACCTGCGCCCAATTGGGATCAGGTGTGGTCAATTCGAGGCCGTGTCGCGCGAGCCCAAGCTCGTCCGGCGCCGGCGTCAGCTTGGCAACGAGATAGCCGCTCGCATGCACGTCAGAGAGAAAGCCAGGCGCGGTCAGCTCCTCTGAGATGGTCATGCCGCCATAGGTCTCGTAGCGCTCGAGCACCAGGACCTTGAGCCCGGCGCGCGCGAGATAGCAGGCGCAGGTGAGTCCGTTATGCCCGGCGCCGACGACAATGGCTTGGTAGGCGCCGGACATTCCGCTCTCTTAACGCCTCGCGCGAGGTAACTGACTTGGGGAGTTAAGACCCGCTTGGCTGCGATTTCGCAGTGAATACCGCGCCGTCGGTGTCGACGATGGCGACGTCAAGTTCATTGTCGCCGCCACGGCCGAAGGTGAAGCGGAAATTGGGGTTGGTGGAGATCGAGAAGGTGCTTTCCATGCGGAACACGAGATCGTTGCCGCGCTTCACCGTCATCTCCTTGACGAAGCGGGCCGGGATAGTGCCGCCAGTGCCGATGTCGAGCTGCATGCCGTTGGAGTTCGGGTGCTTGAGCATTACCTGACCTTCGAACAACGGCGCAGTGGATAGCGCCGGCGGGAAGGTCTTCACCAGCATCTTACCGAGATCGACATTCTCCGTGTCGGGGTCCTTGGCCTGCATCGCCGCGCAACCCCCCGCGGCCTGCACGAATTTCGTCGCCATGTGCAGCGTGCCGTCCTCGGTCTCGAGGATCGCGCGCACATGGGAGAAATCGTCGACGCGGACGCGGGTCGAAATCGATCGCTCGCCGCCAGAGCCGGCCGCGGGGCCAAAGCTGAACTTCGCCACCATCGGGTTCGGATTCTTGTCGATGATCAGGGTCAGCGATTTGATGTTGTCCTTAACCTCTGGCGGCACGCGCATGGTGATGGGGACAAGAGATGCATCCTCGGCGGTGACCGGCGCATCGAGAACGATCTTGCCGTCTTCCACCTGGATCGTGCGATCGCCGAACGTCGCCTGCTTCAGCGCCGGCCAAACGTCCTCCTCGGCACTGAGAGGCGAGGACAGCATCAGAAGCGACGCGGCAAGCGCAAAGGTGCGGCTCGCGGGATGCAAATTGCGGGGCATGGTTTTCTCCTCGCTGTTCTCTTCGCCCTTATAGCATTGCCACGAAAGTTCGGCTAAGGCGGCCGTGACAATGCTCGCGTGATAAGGCCGCGGCAGAGGTTGTCCACAGGATGCTTCGAGCAAGCAAGACTCCCGTTTTGGTGTGGCCGCTTTGCATCAGTCCCTATTCGAGAAAGTGTTGAATTTCAATATTTAATACCTTCGTACTTCACGAAAGGTTCAACTTCGGCGCTTGCCCTTTTTTGTAGATCGTAGTGGCAGTCGTGCTTCTCCCGGACTAACCTTCGTGGAGTTCGGGGGGAAACGCACATGCACGGACGATCCTCCATCGCCGTCATTGCTGCTGGTGGTCTTGCCCTGGCGTTTGCGGAGCTTGTTCCGGTCGCGGTCGCCGCCGAGAACATGGCGACGGCAGAGCGGCCAGCCACCTCGACTGGCGCGGCCAATGCCCAGCCACGCGCACCCGCGCCCTCCCCCAATGCACCCGCGCGACCGCCAAGCACGCCCAACGCGTCAGCGCCACCGCCGCCGAGCGCCACCGTCGCGCCGGTGCCTGCTGCCGACCCGGTCATCGCCGACATCCGCAGCAAGCTCGGCGATGCCTCACTGCGCAAGGGCGCCCATGCGAAAGACCTCGCCGCGCTCGAAGCGTTCTACGCCGAGCGGAGCGATCCTCCGGTGTGGATCACACCCATGGGATTCTCGGCCAAGGCGCAAACCGCCATCAACGAGATCGGCAAGGCTGACGATTGGGGACTATCCGCAGCGGCCTTCGAGCTGCCTCCGGCTGGTGATCTGCCCAAGACGACGGACGCGCAGGCGGTCGCCGAGATCAAGCTCCAGCTTGCCGTTTTGAAATATGCGCGCTTTGCCCGCGGCGGCCGTGTCGACCCCTCAACTCTCAGCGAACTCATCGATCAGGATCCTCCGCTGCTCGATCCGAAGATCGTGCTGACCGAGATTGCCGCCGCGCCGGCGCCAGATGCTTACCTCCAATCGCTCCACCCGAAGCATGAGCAGTTCCAGCGTCTGCACCAGGCGCTGCTCAAGGCGCGCGGTGTCGGCGACGATGAGACAGCGAAAAAGCCGCGCAACGAGCAAGACATCCAGCGCATCCTCATCAACATGGAGCGCTGGCGCTGGATGCCGGCCGATCTCGGCACGGTCTACGTACAGGATAATGTTCCGGAGTTCATGTTGTACGTGGTCAAGAACGGCAAGACGATCCACTCCGACAAGATCGTCGTCGGACAACGCAATTATGCCACGCCGATCTTCTCCGCCGACATGCAGACCATCGTGTTCAATCCGGAATGGACGGTGCCTCCGACCATCGTAAGAGAGAACCTGCTGCCGAATCTGCGCAGCGGCGGCTGGTTCGGCGGCGGCGGCTCGATCCTCTCGGAGCATGGCCTGCAAGTGAAATATAACGGTCGAACGGTCGATCCCGGCAGCATCAACTGGAGCAGCGTGAACATGGCGAATATCGCCTTCACGCAGGCGCCGGGCCCGACCAATGTCCTCGGCAAGCTCAAATTCGTCTATCCGAACAAGCACACCGTCTACATGCACGACACCATCAAGCAGAATTTGTTCAATCAACAAGTGCGGGCCATCGGCCATAACTGCATCCGCATGGAGAGGCCCAGCAAGTTCGCGGAGATTCTGCTCACCGAAGACAAGGGCTGGGACGCGAAGAAGATCCAGGACCTCCTCGACAGGGGCTACAACACCGCCGTGAATTTGGATCATCCGATCCCGGTGCACACGACCTATTTCACCGCCGCGGTCGACGACCAGGGCAAGGTTACGAGCTTCGCCGACATCTATGCGCTCGACCGCAAGGTCGCTCCCATCGTGACCGGCAAGGCGGTCGCCTCCGCCGCGCCCGACGCCAATAGCGATGCGGACACAACGTCAAGTGTCACGCCGGCGGCAAAACCCAAGGCCCCGAAGGAAAACGTAGCGGGTCCGATCCAAGGACTGTTCGGAGATTAGCGGGGCATTGCTCCGCGAAACGTCCCGCGCCACGCCGATGCCTAGTCGGATTTTGGCTCTCATTGTCGTTGTGCTCGTGGGACATTCGACCGGAGGGCTGATCAGCAGGCTCTACGCCAGCACCCATCCCAAAGAGGTCGCGGGTCTCGTGCTCGTGGACGCGATTCCCGAGGGAGTGCAGGTGGCGATGACAGCCGAGCAGTAGAAAACCTACGACCGGCTCTTGCTCGTCGCTCCACCGAAAGAGCTCGCCGGCTAGAAGGACCTCGAGACCATCGACTTCGATGCGAGCTTCGATCAGATGCGCGCCGCGTCCAAGGCGACGCCGCTGCCTGCTATTCCGTTCATCGTGATCTCGAAAGGCAAGCCCTTTGCGCTTCCGCTTGGCCTTCCCGACTGGCTTATCCCCGCGACATTGCAACAATCCTGAACCGCGGGCCAGAATAAGCTCGCTCAGCTGCTTCCAAACACGCCGCAGCGGATTGCCACCATGAGCAGCCACTACGTGCAGATCGAAGCGCCACAATTAGTGATCGACGTAATCAGGCAAGTGGTCGAAGCCGCACGCGCTGAAAAGCCGCCACGGTAGGCCGCGCCAAATACAAGGGGAATGACCCAATTTTCTAAGGGCATGGCGCTTTCTTGTGCGCCCAGGGAGAATTGGCTAAGGAAGCGCGTCTAGCCACCCTCATCACTCAGGAAGCCAAGGAATGACTGAGCCAGAACGGCCGCAACTCAGCCCCTATCAGGTCGAGCTCGAAGCGGGCAAGCGCTACGCCTGGTGCCGCTGCGGGCGGAGCCAGAAGCAGCCCTTTTGCGACGGATCGCATGCGGGGACTGACATCGAGCCGCTGATGTTCACCGCGACGCGGACCGAGCTTGCGCTGCTCTGTGGCTGCAAGGATACCGGCGATCCGCCCTACTGCGACGGTTCGCATATGCTGCTGTAATCCTGGGCATGCCTCCAAATTAGGCTTCACGTTGTACGCCCTTCACCCTTATTGCTATGAAGGGGCGCCCAAGGCTTAAGGCCATAGCCGAAGGGCGGATACGCTAGCCCCGGTTCGGGGGGAAGGAGGGCAGCGGCGTCAATGGCTTACTTCCTGCAACAGCTGGTGAACGGGATTGCGCTCGGCTCGATCTACGCGCTAATCGCCATCGGCTACACCATGGTCTATGGCATCATCGGCATGATCAATTTCGCCCATGGCGATATCTTCATGGTCGGCGCCTTCATCGCGCTGATCGCCTTTCTCCTGATCATGAGCCTCGGGTTGACGCTCATTCCGCTTGCCCTCGTGCTCGTGCTGATAATCGCCATGCTGCTCACGGCGGTATGGGGCTGGACCGTGGAGCGGATCGCCTACCGGCCTTTGCGCGAGTCGTTCCGTCTCGCACCGCTCATCACCGCCATTGGCATGTCCATCATCTTGCAGAACTTCATTCAGGTGGCGCAAGGCGCGCGGGTCAAGCCACTGCAGCCGGTGGTCACCGGCGGCTACCAGATCTTTAACGAGGGCGGATTCGCGGTGAACCTCTCCAACATTCAGATCCTCATCGTGCTGACGACGGTAGTGCTGATGGGCGTGTTCTGGCTGATCATCACCCGCACCGCGCTTGGCCGCGCGCAGCGCGCCTGCGAGCAGGACCGGCTCATGGCGGCGCTCTCCGGCGTGAATGTCGATCGCACCATCTCGCTGACCTTCGTCATGGGCGCAGGCCTCGCCGCGGTGGCCGGTCTCCTCTATCTCCTCTATTACGGCGTGATCGATTTCTTCATCGGCTTCGTCGCCGGCATCAAAGCGTTCACCGCCGCGGTGTTCGGCGGCATCGGCTCACTGCCAGGCGCCATGCTCGGGGGCCTGATCATCGGGCTGATCGAAACGTTTTGGTCGGCCTACGCGCCGCATGGTCCCGAATATAAGGACGTGGCGGCGTTCTCGATGCTCGCCATCGTGCTCATTTTCTTCCCGACGGGCCTGCTTGGCCGTCCAGAGGTCGAGAAGGTTTGAAGCGTTGAGCAAAGGCGCCAAATCGTGGGGCGTTAGGCTCCGCTCCACTCTCAGCGACGCCATCATCTCTGCCTGGATTGCGTTCTTCCTGTTCTGCCTGACGCTCGGCGTGCGGACCGTGGACAATGTCCAGGGGCTGACGCTGATGCCGCGGCCTGGAACTCTTGGCAATTGCCGTAGGCATCGTGTTTTTCGGTCGCCTTCTGCTGAACCTGTTCGTCTGGCAGGCCGACTATCCTCTCACCCTCCCCTTCTCAAAGCTCTACACGCGCGAACCGTTAGAACGGCGAGACCGGTGGGTACTCGGACTGACCGGCCTTATCGCGGCAGTGCTCGGGAGCGGCTCAGTCCTGCTGGCAAGCCTCCTTCCCTCCGCCAAGCCGGCGGCCTTAGGCGTCAGGCTGCTGGCAATCGTGATCCTGACTTTCGAGGTCATCGGCCTATTGCGGCGATTGGTCGTGCATTTCTTTCCGAACCTACCTTACGCCCGCATCTTCACCGTCACCGCCCTCGTCTTTGCCGTCGCCTTTCCCCTCGCCTCTTATGTTGTCGAGAAGACGTTCCATCTCGGTCTGCCGCTCCGCTACCTCTTCGACCTATCGATCCTCGTCCTCACCTATGTGATGCTCGGCTGGGGGCTGAACATCGTGGTCGGGCTCGCCGGCCTGCTCGATCTCGGCTATGTCGCCTTCTATGCCGTCGGCGCCTACGCCTTTGCGCTGCTAGCAACGACGTTCGGCTGGTCATTCTGGATGTGCCTGCCGATTGCCGGTGCCGCCGCGGCGCTCTGGGGCTGTACCGTCGGACTCCCGGTACTCAGGCTCAGGGGTGACTATCTTGCCATCGTGACACTCGCCTTCGCCGAGATCGTGCGCATCGTGTTGATCAATTGGACTCAAGTCACCCACGGCCCGAACGGCATCTCGGATATTCCAAAGCCGACCTTCTTCGGTCTTCCCTTCGGCGCCAACGGCGATACGTTCAGCACTTTTTTTGGCCTCCGCTACGATCCGCTCCACGCCATGATTTTTCTCTATTACGTGATCTTCGCGCTTGCCATCCTCACCAATCTCCTGACCTTGCGTCTGCGGCGCTTGCCGATCGGGCAAGCTTGGGAGGCCATGCGCGAGGACGAGATTGCCTGCCGCTCGCTCGGCATCAACACGACCATCACCAAGCTCTCCGCTTTCGCGACCGGGGCCATGTTTGGCGGTCTTGCCGGCGCATTCTTTGCCACCCGCCAGGGCTTCATCAGCCCAGAGTCCTTCACCTTCATGGAGTTGGCAACGATTCTCGCCATCGTCGTGCTCGGCGGTCTTGGCAGCCAGATCGGGGTAGCGCTTGCCGCCATAGTTCTGGTGGGTGGCTTCGAGGCGATGCGCAACACGCAAGGTCTGCGGCTCATTTTCGGTCCAGACTTCGATCCCTCGCTCTATCGCATGCTGCTGTTCGGCATCGCCATGGTCGCGATCATGGTTTGGCGGCCCGGCGGCATTGTCTCCCGGCGCACGCCGTCGATCACTTTGGGTGGACGGCGCTACGCCGCGGTTCAACCTGTCGATGAGGGTCGCGCATGAGGCCCTGGGATCAGAATCCACTGCTTAAGGTCGAGCATCTGACAATGCGCTTCGGCGGCTTGCTGGCCGTTGACGACGTATCCTTTCACGTCGGCCGCGGCGACATCACCGCTTTGATCGGGCCGAATGGCGCCGGCAAAACCACGGTGTTCAACTGCATCACTGGCTTTTACAAGCCGACGCAGGGGATGCTCACGCTTACGCATGAGGATGGGGCGCGGTTCTATCTCGAGCGTCTCGACGATCACGATATCAACAGTCGCGCTCGGGTTGCTCGTACCTTCCAGAATATCCGGCTGTTCAGGGGCATGACGGTTCTCGAGAATCTGATGGTGGCACAGCATCAGCCGCTCGATCGCGCTTCCGCCCTAACCATCGGCGCCCTCGTCGGTCTCGGCGGCTATCGTGTGGCCGAGGAACAAGCCATCGCGCATGCGCAAGCGTGGCTTGACCGTGTTGGCCTGAGCGCGCGGGCCGATACGATTGCCGGCGAGCTTCCCTATGGGGACCAGCGGAGGCTTGAGATCGCGCGCGCGATGTGCACGCGGCCAATTCTGCTTTGTCTCGATGAGCCAGCGGCAGGCTTGAACGCACGCGAGACAGAGGCGCTGAATGAGCTGCTTCATTCAATTCGCACGGACGACCGGATCGCGCTTCTCCTCATCGAGCACGACATGAGCGTGGTGATGCGCATCTCCGACCACGTGGTCGTGCTCGACTATGGCAAGACGATCGCGGACAGGACTGCCGAAGAGGTGCGGACAGATCCGCGCGTCATTGCGGCCTATCTTGGCGTGCCGGACGCGGAGGTCGCCAAAGTCGAGCGCGAGGTCGGGCTATGAGCGCGGCCCTACTTGAAGTCCGCAACGTCACTGCCGGCTATGGCAATATTCCCGTTCTACACGATGTATGCCTCGAAGTTCGGAAAGGCGAGATCGTCACACTGATCGGCGCAAATGGCGCCGGCAAGACGACGCTGATGATGACGATCTGCGGACGCCCGCGCGCCCGTCTGGGCGATGTCGTATTCGAGGGCCGCAGCATCACCCGGCTTTCGACTTACAAAATCGCGAGGCTCCGTATCGCCCAATCGCCCGAGGGTCGACGAATCTTCCCGCGCATGACGGTGCTGGAGAATCTCCAGATGGGCGCGCTCATCGCCAAGGATCCGGAGGCATTCGAGAAGGATTTGGACCGCGTCTGCACCCTCTTCCCGGTGCTGAAGAAGCGCAAAGCCCAGCGCGGCGGCACGCTCTCGGGCGGCGAGCAGCAGATGTTGGCAATTGCCCGCGCACTGATGGGGCGGCCGAAACTGCTTTTACTTGATGAGCCTTCGCTTGGCTTAGCGCCGTTGATCGTGAAGCAAATCTTCGGGGCGATCAAAGACCTCAATGCTGATGGCCTCACCGTCTTTCTGGTGGAACAGAACGCTTATCACGCACTGAAGCTTGCCCATCGCGGCTATGTCATGGTGAACGGCCGAATCAGCATGAACGGGACGGGCCGCGATCTGCTTGAAGCCGAAGAAGTCAAAACGGCTTATCTGGAGGGCGGCGCGCACAGTGCCCCGGCTCGAGGAGCCGCACGATGACGTTCTTGTCCGACGATGGGCCTTGGGTCTTTCTAATCCTGACCTGCCTGCTGGGTGGGGCCGCGGCTTTCCGTGCCGGGCGGGGGTTGGCGCGAGGCTGGAAGCCATTTTGGCGGGTGTTCGCCTACATGGCGCTGCTCGCGGCCGCCGTCCGCTTCTTTCATTACGCCTTGTTCAGCGGCAAGCTCACCTCGCTCTACTACTACCTCGTGACCTACGTGATCTTGGTAGCCGCCGCCTGCCTCGGCTTCCGCGCCATGCGCACCACGCAGATGGTCACGCAATATCGCTGGCTCTACGAGCGCACCACTCCCTTGACCTGGCGCGACCGGGCTTGACCCCAATCCTGCGCTTGCGCTTTTTCCGCATGCCGTAGAATGTGCGCCGGAGCCAATTGGGAGGTGACTATGCAACGAATTGCCGGGCTGCTCATCGCTTTGGCCGCGGCCGTAACCATGACCGGCTGTGGCGGGGGCGACGGTGACAACACCACCCCAATCGCCATTGTCGGGCCGATTACCGGCCAATACGCCTCCTTCGGCGCGCAAATGAAGAATGGCGGCGAAATGGCCGTCGCCGACATCAATGCCGCCGGCGGCGTGCTCGGCAAAAAGCTCGACCTCTCCACCGGCGATGACGCCTGCGATCCGAAGCAGGCGGTGGCGGTCGCCAACCAAATGACCGCCTCGGGCGTCAAGCTCGTGGCCGGGCATTATTGCTCAGGCTCGTCGATCCCGGCGTCGAAGGTTTACGCCGAAAGCGACATGGTGCAGATTTCGCCGGCCTCAACCAATCCCACCTTCACCGACGGCCGCGCCGGGGCCAACATCTACCGGGTGTGCGGCCGCGACGATCAGCAGGGCGGCGTCGCCGGGAAATATCTTGCAAGCCATCTCGGCGACAAGAAGATCGCCTTCGTCCACGACAAGACCGCCTATGGCAAGGGGCTCGCCGACGAGACCAAGAAGGCGATGAACGAGGCCGGCAAGCAGGAGGAGCTGTACGAGGCAATCACGGCCGGCGAGAAGGACTATTCGGCGCTCGTCTCCAAGCTCAAGCAGGCCGGCGTCGATGTCGTCTATTTTGGCGGCTACCACACCGAGGCTGGACTAATCATCCGCCAGATGCGCGATCAGGGCATGCAGACAATCCTCATGGGCGGCGACGCACTTATCACCCAAGAATTCTGGTCGATCACCGGTGATGCCGGCGAAGGCACGCTGATGACCTTCTCGCCAGACCCGCGCAAAAACCCAGCCGCCGCCGAGGTGGTGCAGCGCTTCAAGGACAAGGGCATCGAGCCTGAAGGTTATGTGCTCTACACCTATGCCGCGCTCCAGGCGTGGAAGCAGGCGGCGGAGAAGGCGAAGAGCGTCGAGAAGGACGACATTGTCAAGGCGCTGAACGATACCGAGTTCGACACTGTGATCGGCAAGTTCAAGTTCAACGAGAAGGGTGACCCAAACCTGCCGCCATATGCCGTGTATCGCTGGTCGAAAGGAACCTACGAGCAGATCGACCCGCCCGCCTCGCCACCGGCGGCGGGCTAGGCACAATCGTCGTCTCCGGCGCAAGCTGGAATCTAGCCCGCGCGGAAAGCGCGAAGCGAAGAAACTGGACCCCGGCTTTCGCCGGGTGACGCTTCTTTCCCTAATCCTTCGAGGCGCGCTTGGTCTCGGCGAACTGCCCTTCGAGTTCCCTCTCGAACTCGACTAGATCCTCTGGCAGCGGCATGCCGAAGGCGCGCATCTCGTTCAGCTTTTCGCGGATCTGCAGATAAAGCTCGTGCGGATCTTCGGGCTGGGTCTCCATCTGGTTGATGAGGAGAGCAAGTTCCGCCTTCAAATCGTCAAATGCCATTGGCCGGGCTCCTCGGGGCTTACGCGTGGCGGATCGGACCATAATCCGGCCGGTGCGGCAAGCCACCCTGGCCAAAGAGCGCCCTCCCCGCATTGCCGACCAGCGATTTCCCCGGCATAGTCCTCACGGGCGGGTCTTGAGAGGGACGCTTTCGATGGAAAAGGTGACCTTCACCAACATTATCGGCTTCGTGCTGGCCGTGGCGTTCGCCATCGTCATGGCCACGTCCATGTGGGCGGTTCTCGCCGGTGACTACATGCAGCCGAACAGCGTTATGAACGAAACCACCCGACACACCCTGCAGATCGTTGGCTATGCCGCCGGCCTCGCCGCCCTCGTCGCCTGGTGGGTCCAGCAATTCGCCTCGACGCGCGGCTTTGTCGTCCGCTTCCTGTTCGCGCTGTTCGTTTTCATCGTGGCCTTTTGCAGCTTCGGCGGACTGCTCAGGGTCATCTATTTGATGGTCGCCTATCCGAACCAGCTCGATTGGTCGCTCTCCGGCCTTTACTGGTCGTCGCTCAGCGACTTCTATTCCTTCGTGCTGTTCATGTTGGTGCCGCCACGGCCTGCCTATGCCGCCCTTATGATCGCGGCTGCGCTCTATCTCGCGATCTTCGGACCGCGCGGACCGAAAACCATAAGGGCCTAATGTCGCCCCCAAGATTTGAGCCCGGCACGTAGCTCTGCTAGACCAACGCTTGCCTGCACCTTCGCAGGAAAGGGTTCCCTCGCATGATCCCCCGCTACAGCCGCTCCGAGATGGCTCGCATTTGGGAGCCGGAGAACAAGTTCCGCATCTGGCTCAAGATCGAGACCCTGGCGGCGGAGGCCATGGCCAAGCTCGGCCTGATCCCGAAGGCTGCCGCCGAGGCCGTCAAGAAATGCGGCGGCTTCGACATCGCCCGCATCGACGAGATCGAGGCCGAGGTCAAGCACGACGTCATCGCCTTCCTCACCTCTGTTACCGAGACGGTCGGGCCGGAGGCGCGCTTCCTGCACCGCGGCATGACCTCGTCGGACGTGCTCGACACCTGTTTCAACCTTCAGCTGGTCGAGGCTGCGGACCTGCTCATCGCCGACGTTGACGGGCTGCTGACAGCGCTGAAATCCCGCTCGCTCGAGCACAAAGACACTCTGACCGTCGGCCGCAGTCACGGCGTGCATGCCGAGCCCACCACCTTCGGGCTCAAGCTCGCCTACGCCTATGCGGAATTCGTCCGCGCCCGGGCCCGGCTCGTCGTGGCACGCGACGAGGTCGGAACCTGCGCCATCTCCGGCGCAGTCGGCACCTTTGTCCATGTCGATCCGCGCGTCGAAGCTTACGTCGCGGAGAAGCTTGGCCTTCGCCCCGAGCCAATCTCGACGCAAGTGATCCCGCGCGACCGCCACGCCGCCTATTTTGCGGCGCTCGCCGTGGTGGCGGGCTCGATCGAGCGCCTTGCCACCGAGATCCGGCATCTACAGCGGACCGAGCTGCTCGAGGCGGAAGAGTATTTCTCGGAAGGGCAGAAGGGCTCCTCTGCGATGCCGCATAAGCGCAACCCGGTGCTGTCGGAGAATCTCACCGGGCTCGCCCGTCTCGTGCGCGGCTATGCGCTTCCGGCGCTTGAGGACGTGGCACTATGGCATGAGCGAGATATCTCCCACTCCTCGGTAGAGCGGGTGATCGGCCCCGACGCCACTATCGCCCTCGATTTCGCGCTTGTCCGTCTCGCCGGACTGATCAAGGGCCTCGTGGTCTATCCGGAGCGCATGCGCGCCAATCTCGATCGCTTGCGCGGCTTGATTCACTCGCAGCGCGTGCTGTTGGCCTTGATCGAGGCTGGTGTATCGCGCGAGGATGCCTACCGGCTCGTCCAGCGCAACGCCATGAAGGTGTGGGAGAGGGACGCAGACTTTCTCGAGTCGCTGCTCGCCGACAGGGAGGTGACGCGCGCGCTGCCCGAAAAGACGCTCCGCGCTCGGTTCGACCTCGACTATCATTTGAAGCACGTGGACACGATCTTCGATCGCGTGTTCGGCAAAGGCGTCGGCAAAGGCGGGGCTAAGAAAAAACGCAGCCGGTAACCGTCCTCACGGGCGGCAAGACGCGGCCAAATGGCCAGGACGATGAAAGGCGGGGTTTCCGACGCTGACCGAGTAGCTTCGCTCGACGCAACCTTGACGCCCGAGGCGGTCATTTGGTTGGCGACCGCCACCGCGGACCTCGACATCGCCGCTCAAGCGATACCAGCCTATCGCCGGCTGCCTTTGCGGCCGAGACTTCTTGGCGAGCGCCGGGTCCGCAGCCATGACAAGTGATGCGGCCGCGATCAGGCTTGCGAAGAGTCCAGCTGTTTTGAGCACGCGAATCAAGTCCTGCCCACTACGCCGGTCATGTCTGACTAGCACGAATTCCAGTGGCGACGAAGTTCGCGGCTAACAGCGTCTCGGCGCGTATTGCGGATAGAAATAGTAGTCGCAGCCCCAGCCGCCGAGAAAGCTGTAGGTTCGCCCGCCATTGCAGGCAAAGCGCGGGTTATAACGGGGCGGTTCCACCCACATACGCGCTTCGGTAGTGAGCATAGAAGCGGTTCGACGGCTTTGAGGCTAGGGCCGGCGTTGCCGCAATGCTGAAGATGCCGCCAACCAGCGCCACGGCCGCCAGTGCTTTCAGTGAACGCGACATCACAAAACTCCAACTGCCTGAGCGCCAACTGGCCGCTTCCGTCTGGCAAAATAACGAGGCTTGGTGTCGGACGGTTCCGCGGCTATTCGTAGCGTTGCGCGTCGAAGCGGTGGAAGATGTGAGGTACGTAGCGGTAGCGGTTCCGCTCCTGCGCCATCAGGAAATAGCGCCAGCGGTAAAAATTCGGATTGATGTCGGCGTAAGGCGGCAGGTCGTAATAGGCCTCCGTCGTCGGATAGTGGCCCGCTTTATAGGGATAGTGCGGATAGACCGGGATCGCCGGAGGGCCGCCCGCCGGAGTGCCTTGCAACTGGAGTGCGCTCTCGCGCACGAACCCACCATATTTGTTCCAAAGTCACGCCGCACCAGCCACGCAAGCAGTGGCCGACGCTGACGAACTGATCCGACGGGATGTTGAGAATGACATTGGCTTGTGCTGCCGGTCCCGTCATAAGGGCGACATCGGTGGTGGTCTTGCCCATGACCGCTAACGCCGCACTCGTGCTCAGTGCGACCATCGCCGCAACGGCGACCAGTTTGATCAAAGCGCGCATGTCAAGCCCCCGGTTTGCTCATTCTGACACAGGCTGGGGCCACCGTCAGCATGACTTTCGCTGTCATGGCCGGACTTGTACCGGCCATCCCGTCTTTTGATGCTGATTCTGAAATTCGTGGATGCCCGGCACAAGGCCGGGCATGACCAGGGAACTTGGCCGACTAGTTGCTCCTCGCCTCGTGCTTCATGTCGGCGGCGGCCTTGGCGAACCACCCTGCGTCGGTACCGACCGCCACCACGTTCCAGCCTGCCGCGACGAGCGGCTTCGCATAGTCCACGTCATTGGCAAAAATCAGTCCCATGACAGACATTTCGCGGCATTTCCTCAGAACCAGAGTCATGGCCTCTTTGACCTCCTTGGCGTGGATGTCGAGGCGGCCGGTGAGCGCCACGGAGAGGTCGTTGGGGCCGAAGCAGATCATGTCCACGCCATCGAGCGCCAGGATCTCGTCGAGCTCATCGAGCGCGCCCCTCGTCTCGATCTGGGGACAGGCAATGGTCCAGTCGTTGGCGGTGGTGAAATAGTCGCCCTCGTAGTCGAGTCGCGCCCGATAAGGGCCCCAGCTCCGGTTGCCGCGCGGCGGAAATTTCACCGCCCGAACGAAGGCCTCGGCGTCCTCGATCGTCTCGATCAAAGGGCACATAATCCCCTGAGCGCCGGCGTCGAGCGCCCGCCCGACGAGGCCTGGATCGTTCTCCGCCACGCGCACGATGGCCGGAAGCCCGCAAGCCCGTGCCGCAGTCAAGCATTGCAGCAGCACATCGTTGCCGCCAAGGCCGTGCTGCTGGTCGATGGTGACGCAGTCCCAGCCGGCCTCCCCGATCAGCTCGATCAGGAAGGGCGAATTCAGCGTTAGCCACGCATTGAGCAGCGTTCGCTTCTCTTTCGCGGCCTTGCGGAAGCGGTCCAGGCGCATCGGCCGGATCAGGCCTTGGCTTCGGATTCGATTTGGCGCACCGCTTCCGCCATCATCTCCCCAATGATTCTGCGGATCTGATGGTCGGACTGATCGACGCCTTTCGCGTCGAAATCGGCCCGCACTTTGCAGAACACGTCTTCATCGCCGGGCTCGGTCAAGTCCGCCTTGATCACCTCCCGGGCATAGGCCTGAGCCGCATCGCCGCTCAGCCCCATCTTGTCCGCGGCCCACAGGCCAATCAGCCTGTTGCGCCGCGCCGTGGCCTTGAACTTGAGCTCCTCGTCATGGGCGAACTTCCGCTCGAAGCCCTTCTCCCGATCCTCAAACGTGGTCATCTGCCGCATCTCTCCCTTGAAGGCGCCGAAGGCACCCCGAAATCCGCAGAAATCGAGGAATTTTCGGTCTCTCCCTGCGCGAGGGATAGCGCCCTGGGGGCGGAAAATCAACAAATCCCGGAAGTCCGGGGGAGGCGCAAGAGCGGACGTTGTCACTCCCCTCCCCTTACGTTAAGGTCGCAGCTGACCCTGGGTTGATTCCGCAGAAGAGCAGATCGGCGACAGGCGCGGTATGGGCATTCCTCGCCGCGTGCTGGTGGTGTTGTCAGCTCCGACAAGAATCAAATGAGAGGAACGTAACATGAACCGGCGCCGCCGCATTTACGAAGGCAAGGCCAAGATTCTTTATGAAGGGCCGGAGCCGGGCACGCTCATCCAGCATTTCAAGGACGACGCCACCGCCTTCAACAACAAGAAGCACGACAAGATCGAGGGCAAGGGCGTCCTCAACAACCGCATCTCCGAGTATCTGTTCGTAAAACTCGGCGAGATCGGCGTGCCGACGCATTTCATCAAGCGGCTGAATATGCGCGAGCAGCTCATCCGCGAGGTGGAGATTATCCCGCTCGAGGTGGTCGTGCGCAATGTCGCCGCCGGCTCCCTCGCGACCCGGATTGGTGTCGATGAAGGCACGGCACTACCGCGCTCGATCGTCGAGTTCTATTACAAGTCCGACAAGCTCGGCGACCCAATGGTCACCGAGGAGCACATCACCGCCTTCGGCTGGGCCAATCCGCAAGAACTCGACGACATCATGTCGCTCGCGCTCCGCATCAACGATTTCCTGTCCGGCCTGTTCCTCGGCGTCGGCATCAAGCTCGTCGATTTCAAATGCGAGTTCGGCCGGCTATGGGAGAACGATCAGATGCGCATCGTGCTCGCCGATGAGATTTCGCCGGACTGCAGCCGGCTGTGGGACGTCGAGACGCAGAATAAGCTCGACAAGGACCGCTTCCGCCGCGACATGGGCGGCCTGGTCGAGGCCTATCAGGAGGTCGCGCGGCGGCTTGGGCTCCATGTCGACAATCCGATGCGGGTGAAGACTGGCCCGGTGCTCGTGCGCTCGAAATAGGACTGAGGCTCGTGAAGGCGCGCATCACCATCACCTTGAAGCCAGGGGTGCTCGATCCACAAGGCAAGGCGATCGAAGGCGCGCTGCATGCGCTAGGCTTCGGCTCGGCCGGCAATGTGCGCCAGGGCAAATATATCGAGGTCGAGGTGGCCGAGAAGGACCCTGCACGCGCCCGCGCAGAAGTCGAGCGCATGTGCAAGGACCTCCTCGCCAACACCATTATCGAGAACTACGCCTATGACTTCGAAGCGGCTTAAACAGGCATGAAGGCGAGTGTCATCATCTTTCCCGGATCGAATTGCGATCGCGACGCCGCGGTGGCGATCGAGGCGGCCACGGGAAGGCCGCCGACTATGGTCTGGCATGGCGATGCGGAGCTGCCGAAGAGCGACCTGATCGTGCTGCCCGGCGGCTTTTCGTATGGCGATTATCTGCGCTCCGGCGCCATGGCAGCGCATTCCCCCGTCATGCGCGAGGTGATCAAGCGGGCGAGAGCCGGCACGCCGGTACTCGGCATCTGCAACGGCTTTCAGGTGTTGACCGAGGCGCGACTGCTGCCAGGCGTGCTTATGCGCAACGCCTCGCTCAAATTCATCTGCAAGGACGTGCATTTGCGCGTCGAGCGGACCGATACGAGCTTCACCGGTCGCTACCATAAGGGCGAGGTGGTCAAGTTTGCCATTGCTCACAAGGACGGCAGCTATTTCGCCGACGACGAAACCGTTGCCCGCCTCGAAGGCGAAGGCCGTGTCGCCTTCCGCTATTGCGATCTTCAAGGCAACGTGAGCGCCGAAGCCAATCCCAACGGCTCGCACAACAACATCGCCGGCATCTACAACGAGGCGCGCACCGTGCTCGGCCTCATGCCGCATCCAGAACGCCTGGCCGACCCGGCGCTCTCCGGCACCGACGGCGCCAAGATGTTCACAGGCTTGGTGGAGAGCCTCGCGGCTTGAGGACTCTCGGTCGTGAGGCCGCTATAAGCTCGATGTCGTTCCCGCCGCAGTCAATCGATTCGCCTCCTCCCGAATGATCAAGCCCATTCCGAAGATCACGCCGGAGCTGGTCGCCGAGCATGGCTTAAGCCCGGACGAATACCGGCTGGTCGCCGCCGTGCTTGGCCGGGAACCGAGCCTCACCGAGCTCGGCGTCTTCTCGGTGATGTGGTCGGAGCACTGCTCCTACAAATCCTCGCAGGTGTGGCTGAAGCAGCTCCCGACCAAAGGGCCGCAAGTGATTCAAGGCCCCGGCGAGAATGCCGGCGTCGTCGATCTCGGCGACGGACAGGCCGCCGTGTTCAAGATGGAGAGCCACAACCACCCCTCCTATATCGAGCCCTACCAGGGCGCGGCGACCGGCGTCGGCGGCATCATGCGCGACGTGTTCACCATGGGTGCGCGCCCGGTCGCCAATATGAATGCGCTCCGCTTCGGTGCGCCTGATCATGCCAAGACCCGGCATCTCGTCGCCGGCGTGGTCTCGGGCATCGGCGACTACGGCAATTGCATGGGCGTGCCCACGGTCGGCGGCGAGACCAATTTCGACGCGCGCTACAACGACAACATCCTGGTCAACGCCATGACCGTGGGGCTGGTCGACGCCAACCGCATCTTCAAGTCGGCGGCGAAGGGCATTGGGTTGCCCGTGGTCTATGTCGGCTCCAGGACTGGCCGCGACGGCATTCACGGCGCCACCATGGCGTCGGCAGAGTTCGATGAGGCGTCGGCCGAAAAGCGCCCGACGGTGCAGGTGGGCGATCCCTTCACAGAGAAGCTTCTGCTCGAAGCCTGTCTTGAGCTGATGCAGGAGGACGCCATTGTCGCGATCCAGGACATGGGCGCTGCGGGGTTGACCTCGTCCTCGGTAGAGATGGCGGACAAGGGAGGCGCGGGCATCGAGCTCGACCTCGATCACGTGCCGACGCGCGAGACAGCCATGACCGCCTACGAGATGATGCTGTCCGAGAGCCAAGAGCGCATGCTCATGGTGTTGAAGCCCGGCGCCGAGCCCGTGGCCGAGCGCGTATTTCGCAAATGGGAGCTCGACTTCGCGGTGATCGGCCGCACCACCGACACCGGCCGGCTAGTGGTGCGCCATGGCGGCGCCGTGCAAGCCGACATTCCGCTCTCGGCGCTGGCGCACGCGGCACCGGTCTATAAGCGCCCCTGGACGCCGAAGCCAAAGCTCGCGGCGATCGCGCCAGAGGATGTGCCGGCGCCCAACAGTCCGTTCAGTGCGCTGCAGACCATGATGGGCTCCCCTCACCTCTCCTCGCGCCGCTGGATCTGGGAGCAATACGACAACATGGTGATGGCCGACACCGTTCAGCGCCCCGGCGGCGACGCCGCCGTGGTGCGCGTGCACGGCAAGCAAAAAGGGCTCGCCATCTCTTGCGACGTGACGCCCCGCTATTGCGCCGCGGATCCTTTTGAGGGGGCCAAGCAGGCGGTGGCCGAATGCTGGCGCAATCTGACGGCGACTGGCGCCGATCCGCTCGCCATCACCGACTGCATGAATTTCGGGAATCCCGAGCGGCCGGAGATCATGGGCGAGTTCGTGCAAGCGGTGCAGGGTATGGTCGAGGCTTGCACCGCGCTCAACTTCCCGGTCGTGTCGGGGAACGTGTCGCTCTACAACGAGACGAACGGCGTCGCCATTCCGCCGACGCCTGCCATCGGCGGCATCGGGCTCATCCCTGACGTTGCCACCATGGCGACGATCGCGCTGAAGCAGGGCGGCGACGTGCTGATGTTGCTCGGACCTGAGGGAAGCCATCTCGGCCAATCGCTCTACCAGGAGCTTGCCACCGGCCGCTACGAAGGCGCGCCGCCGCCGGTCGATCTCGCTGCCGAGAGGCGCGCGGGAGATTTCGTGAGAGGGTTGATCCGCGAAGACCGTGTCTCTGCCGTGCATGACATCTCAGATGGCGGATTGCTGGTCGCGGTCGCTGAGATGGCGCTCGCGGGAGGAATCGGGGTGACGCTCGACGCTCCACCGGCCCACCTTTCGGCCCACGCCGTGTGGTTCGGCGAGGATCAGGGGCGCTACGTCGTCGCGGCGGCGCGGGAGGAGGCTGCACGCATCCTGCGTGAGGCCTCGCAGGCTGGAATTCCCGCCCGGGTTGTCGGAAAGGTGACAGGAGATACCTTGAAACTCCCCGCCGAAGCGCCACTTTCGCTTGCAAGCTTGCGTACCGCGCATGAGCGCTGGCTGCCGCAGTTCATGGGTAGCGGCTAAGATCGGGCGAAACGAACGACGGAGGCGAACTTATGGCCATTGCGGCTCAGGACATCGAGCGGCTGATCAAGGAGAGCTTTCCCGATGCGCTGGTCTCGATCGACGACCTTGCCGGGGACGGCGATCACTATGCCGCCACCGTCGTCTCCGAGGCATTTCGCGGCAAATCGCGGGTCGAACAGCACAAGATGGTTTATGATGCTCTCGAAAACAAAATTGGTCGGGAATTACATGCGCTTGCTCTCAAGACGCACGTGCCAAGGCTAACGTCAGGCTAACAGCCACACGCGAAAGCATCGCCCCCGGCAGGCGAAAGGCGCTTGGTTGGTATTGGGGTAGCCGGAAAGGCTTAGGGCCGTCAGCGGGGCGCAATCGTATTGGCCGCGAGTGACCATCCTTGCATGCTAGTTTGCCATTGCCAGGAGGGGACGGGCTTGATGCTGAGTTTGTCCGGCTGACACTTCTGCGACCAATAGAGCGCTTCTTAACTCAAGTAATTTCAATCAGCACCGAACCGGCTGCGTTTGTTCGGGGACACATTCGTCTGGGTGACACCACAAACTTTCTCCGGGCCGCAGGCTTTTTCGTTTCCGCGATTTCCACAGCGTTCTTGGCAAAGGTGGCAACGTTATACCTATTGAAAATCGGGCACCTGACTGAACCCTATTATTGGCTATTCATCCCATCGGTGCAGGAGTTCTAGTAGGTGCTGCCTTTGCTCTAGTGGCGTCGGCGGTCGTCAGATCGCTCGTTGATGTCGGCTATATCCCGGACATCAGTTTTGATTTCAACCAGTGGGGAGAAGAGCAGCAGAGCATCGCTGTACTTAAGCGGGTTCTGTACGACTGCCTCAAGAACGAGAGCCTACTATTCACCGTCGTCGCATCAGGACTTGAGGAGACATACACAAACCTAAGGTCGCCGATTGACGACATCTCATATCTTCGGCCGGTCATATCGGTGCTCTATCTTTTCGTAGCTGCCCCCATGTTCATGGCAGCCGTGGCTCGCCGGAAGCCAATTGTCTTCGGTATGGTGCTTTTGGCTGCACTGGTTGCCACGGTTGCGAACTATCTAGTGTTGAAAGCCTACTTGGATTGGAAAACCGAGGCACCGGGGCCAAGCCTAAAACGCCAGAAATTCAGAGAGGTCATGGTGGCCGCTGGTCTTCATTGGTTGACTGGCAGTTTGCCAGAACTACAAAGGTCCGAGATCATCACCGTCAGTTCCCCTTCTAGAGAGGAATGGCGGATTTGACGTGAACTAACTACGCTATACGGCTGATCGGGACTGCTTCACGCAGCGAGCGGCGGTGCTTCGAAGTCCGAGTCGAGGCAGTGCCTACAGCACCCCAGCCGCAATCAAGCCAATGAGGAGGGCCGAAAAGAACAGGAACAACTTGAACGCCGCTACATCTTCCTCGTGCTTTGTGGTGTTGGGGGCGGTGGTCATGTCCTTGGCTCCCTGGAAAGTCGCGTGCCGAGCACAATAACAAAGATGACGGTCGTATCGTTCCCTTGGAACCAACCAACCAGCTTGAAATTGGTACGGACTGAATAGATTGCCCCCAGTGATCTGTCCCGGCCCCGGTTGACGCGAAGTCGGGGCTTCTTCATGGTCGCTTCGGTTGGCGCTCCTCACCCCTGGCCGCTTGCGGTTGGTGAAGTCGACGTCAGCACGTTTCTTGGTTTGATGTGGAACTACGCTGTTGCCGGAGCGTTGGAATGTCGGCTGCATCCCAGCGCGCCGACAACGCAGAGCGCACTAGAGCCCGGCCCTCCTCCCCGCGAGCCGGGTTTTTTCCTTTTGCGGCACGAGTGGCAATTACCTCGCAACCCTCAATCAAGAGCGGCACCGTTTCTTCTCGGACAATGGTAATCGCTTCGCCTCTGCTTTTAGTGAAGGCGTTTTTTATCTTCCTTGATTAGTGTGGCGGCATTGTTCAAACCAAAGGCGGACCTCAGCCTGGTCGATCAGCCCCTTCGAGGTCGTCTCCTAATCACGCTCATTACAAGAGCCGTATTCGCCAATCCAATTCCATTAGGCGACCTTCCATGCAGCATGACGCTCTCTCCCCAATGTCTCTGCGCCGGGTCCCATGCATCGGGGCGGGTTATAGTATCTGTTCCAGGGGATAGCCCAGCACCCCACCCCTCCGTTCAACTCAATCGTTGCACAGCTAGGCGCAGCCGCTCCGGGTGTCGGCTTCGGTCGGCGTCCTTTTGTGGCGCGCCCGACCGTCGGAGACGGCGCGGTCTCGTCTCCCATATGGATTTGCTTCTGCTGCCGTGTGGGGATGGCGGAAGCCCTGTGCTCAACGGGCAACACTCGAAGCATTTTCAGTGGAAGCGTGGAGTAAGCCTCGAAGCGAGCGTACTCTCCCGCAGTGCTTACCAAGCCGAATCGGGGAGGGTCGAATGTCCTTTATCTTAATGATCATGGCCGTGCCATGGCTTTATGCCACGGGCATTTACAATCCGCAGGTAATGCATCATGGCCACTGTATTGCCCAGCCAGGTACGTTTGACGCGCTTTACTGTCCTGCACCCGCGGCACCTCCTCATCATTCGCACCGCTAACTAGGTCGGGCACGAACTGCAATCGACGCTTTTGCCGTGACACCGAAGTCGCGGATTGGGGCTGTTTTGCTTCAACTTCGGTTCCCTGCAAGGAGCGTCGGATTCGGTCGGCGCTCTCTCTGACGTGCGCCATAAGGCCGAAGACACCACGCCCTGAATTGTAGGAGGGCCTATGAACCAGCTATGGGCGCAATGGATCCAGTTTGTTGCGACCATTGGCATCGCCCTTGTGGCATTGAAGCTTGTCCAGCCACGTCCAACGCACTCGAACGGTTTGCAATTCGGTTGCCATGCCGAAAATCTGAATCGCACAAGTGACGGAATGTAGCTGTATCCCAGGAACAAATTGCCGCGCGATGTGATGGCATCCTTTAACAAGAAATTGGCCTGTAATCGCTTTGCGTGACTCCTCCGTGGAGGCAAAGTCCGCTCGCCCCTCCCGCATGGGGGTAAAATGCGGGTTCGCAGGGCTGGCGGCGCTTACACGCCACAAAGAAGTAAGCTGCCGCTAAGTTCTACGTCCCGTTCGGGATGGCCACAGCCCCTGGAACGGGACTCTAGAGCCGGAGGCCGGAGGGTGAACAGCCTTCCGGCCTTTGCTCGTCGCTAGCAGAATGATCTTGCAAGTGTTGGGAATCGGCTTCGGTCGGCGCTCCCTCGCCCCCTGGCCAACTTGCCTGGTGAAGGCCGACGCCGTATGTGCGTGCCGGAATCTTTTGACCCCAGGTCCCAGCGACTCGACAGAGCATGCGTGCGTGGTAAAAAGCGGCTTCAGCAATGACTGAAGTTCTCAACTCCTCCCAGCTGTCTTTTTTGCGGCGAGTAGCAGCGGCCGGCTACGTCAGGATCGCGACTGCCGAAGAGAAAGCAACTCTAGACGAGTTAGTTGCGAGACAACTCATCCTCGGAAATCAGCTCACTGACGGTGGATGGAGGGAACTTCGGAAGAACCGAGGATCACCAGACGGGTTAATCCCGTTCGCTCCTTCGCAAGGGAGCATGAACTAACCATGTCGGCTGATACGTCCTTTGTGTAGCAGTAGACAGGCTGATCGTTTGGTTTGTCGTATGCACTCCGCCCTGGGCAATCTGGTCCGCTGTAGGGACACGGGCAGGCACCTTGATAGCCGGTTATCGACTGCTGAACGATAGTTGTCCTAATCCCGACTTCTGATACCCCTGCGGTAGGTGGGGGCTAGTAATTGATGGCCGCGATATGTTCATGACGTGAGCAACTACAAAGTACGAAAAGCAAAATAGCAACCAGACCCGTGCGTTTGTCCATTGCCTAATGGCCCCCGGCATTCAGGCTCAGACACGGTCCCGGTCGGAATCATTGCCGCCGAGTGCGTGGTTATTTGCCCTCTCTATATCACTCTTTCATGAGACGTGGCCCAGCTTCTTAGCCGATACGATTGGGCATCGTTTACAATCATGAATGGAGCCAGCGGGCTTTCTGGTGCGCCCTCGAAGCTTGAGCCCAGCCAAAGCTATGCCCCGGCGCGGGGAGCAGTGTTCACAAATTAGCACAACCATTGGTCTGCACGCTGTGGCTCGCGGGCAACGTCACAATGGAAAAGAGCGAGCAATTTGCGCCGCCTCACGGGGCAACCTCTCACTAGCGGTCCACCACCTGTGGAACTGTTTGTGGAACACATGGGGTGCTCATCGGGTATCTGATCCGTGGCAACCAATGAGTCACTGGCAGGATTAGAGTAGGAACACCCGATCCTATCGCACCCGCTTACGTTGCTGCCGGTGCCCTTTTTAGCTTCGAGCGGAATTTTAAAAGCCCTGGCTTCTCGGATGACCGGGGCTTTTTTGCGTTGCACAGTGACGCCCGAGGCACACCGGCAGCGATGATGCTGTTATAAGATTATCGGCGGGGGTCGTCCCCTCCACACATGGAACGCACAAGCACACAAGCCCCGGTTCAGCGCCCGCTTCGCCGGGGCTTTCTTTTTTCTGGGACGGCTTCAATCTCGGGAGAGATAAAATGGCTTACTATTGGCTTACGCCACCTTCACGCGCGGTGTTTTTCCTTTCGGTCCTGCTCGCAGTGCTGGCGGCTTCTCGTGCGCTATGCCCACATCGCCATTCCGGTGGTGAGTCACTATACTTTCGAGACGTTGTTGTTGGGGTTCTTGCTGCTCTTAGCTGGCAACCTGTTCAAAGGCTTTTAGCCTCAGCCTTTTTAACGATCCACCCCAGCTCGCGCGCCTTGTCGTTGGCGGCTCGTGCTCTGCTTGGGCGGCAATAAACCAAGGGGAGAGGCGTTCGTGATCACTGACTTCAGCAGTCAGATTCTGCTAGGCGCCCCTTAACTGCGCCTCAGTTGATGAAGCGCCCTTCTCTCAGCCTCTAGGGAGGCTGATACCGGCGGCATTTGCTCAGGACTGGGATCGCCGCCGGCATTGATTTAACACTTAGGTGTTCCTGCCCTCATTCGTCATTAGGACGCGCGTCTTTTTGACCGTGGATGTAGCAATCATTCTGTCACGCTCTGATCTGATAATTCCGTGATGACAATCGGTACGCCTGGCTCCAACCAGCAAAAGATTGGCAGCGTTGAGATATGGGTTCTCGCACCACCTACGCCATAGAACCTTATTGGTCGCCGATTTCCTCGTAACGCCCTATCTCCATCATGGGACCGGTATCCGCGCCTCTCCGTTCACGAACACGCATCGCAAGGAGGCGCATCCGCTGCTTCTGATCGGGGTTAAGGCTCTGATAAAGCGGCGCCCATGCGTCAGCGAGCTTTTTGAGATTGCCAGCTCGTTGAGCCAAGGCATCGGCGCGTCCACGCATGAGTTCAACAGGATCGACCTCACGCTGCTGATCGAGCTTTCCTGCCACCGCTACCATCCGGTTGTACCTTGCCTCTGCCCTGGCGCGGATGGCTTCCTCTACAGGGGGCCAAAGTTTTTCCTGCTCAGGTGTCAACTGCAAAGCCGCCTTGACAACGCCTATTCGCGCATCGGTCACGACCTTCAAGTCGGTTTGGCTCGGAATCTGAGGGGATGTATCCTGCGCATAAGCGAGCGAGGAGCCAGCAACAACAAGAAAAGCCAACGGAGCGATTACTCTCTTCAACATTGGAACCTCCCCTCGAAAATTTTGACGGAGACGCTGCAGTTCAACGCGAAATGGCTCCGACCAGATAGCCGCATCAGTTGGAGGTCAGAAGCCTAAGAAAAGCACATCAACAAAGCGCATCATCTGAGTTAAGTAACTGCGTTCAGGTGCTCTTGGGTCCCACCCAAAGCCAGTCCTGCCAATTCGCCGCAGGCTGATTTAATCCGCGCAACACCACTGCGTGTAGGCACGCAAGCCGCGCTGATGAATGTCCGCTTTGGGGGGAATAACGGACATGACGCGGACGTGACGCGATGTCTGCTCATGACCCAGTGCGGAGATGCGGAGATTGGCGCGCACTTTTTATTCGGGCAAGGGGCTGCGACGAGGGCCGCTAACTTTCGTCGGGCAGATATTGCAGAGCGCCTTTATTGTAGGCGGGTGCGATTTTTGAAGCCTTCCGGCGAATTTCCTTCACCGTGGCTACGTTCCTTCCGCTCAACGCCGTCACCGATTTCCTTCACGAGTACACGGCTGCGGCCCGAACTTGGAGCAATCGTTCCTTGCTAGACGCTCCGCGTTCCCTGTTTTAGATGCAGCGCTTCCCTGATC
The DNA here is from genome assembly GCA_963745855.1 of uncultured Alphaproteobacteria bacterium. Lineage (GTDB taxonomy): Bacteria > Pseudomonadota > Alphaproteobacteria > Rhizobiales > Methyloligellaceae > Methyloceanibacter. The sequence continues at coordinate 189,427 of CAVUZR010000007.1, forward strand.
CGATGTTTAGGGAATTCGGGTTGTAAGTGATTGAATTTAAATCACGAAGACCGCCATCAATCGTTGTCTTCGGGCTGAATTCCGCGAATTTCCCTGTATTTTCCCGTAAAACAGGGAAAAGACGGCTGAGACGAGTTCTGATGGCTGCCTGCACCGCCGGAAGGCCAAATAACCTGAACAAAATCAAAGGCTGTTGAGGAGTGACCCACAAACTAACTCACAATGGTCTTCGGAGCGGGCGAACGAAGACCGTGGGCTGTTGTTCTGGTGTGCCGCAAACGTGCTTGCGGAAGCGCTGATTTATTTCAGCTGCTCCTTCTGCGCCACCCCACCGAGGAATGTTCGATGTCGTTCAGCGTTATAGGAACCCTGTCATCAAACTATAACAAGGTGCGAAGTTGATAGCGCCTCAAGCGGCGACATCACACATCGGTAGTCTAGCCGAGACGTGCCCGCTCACAGGAAGGTTCACATGACCACACGTCCTAGCTTTATCGCTATCACTAGCCCTCTCTTTCTTGCCGCCATGTTGTTGCTCCCAAGTTCCATGGCGTCGGCAGCACTAACGGGCGCTTGCTTGAAGGATGCCAAAGCACTTTGCGCGGGGGTGCAACCTGGGGGAGGCAAGATCAGGGAGTGCCTCAAGACGCACCTCAAGGACCTGTCCGATGACTGCCAGGCTGTGGTGCTCAAGGCCGTAAACGTCAAAGCCTGCGCGGCTGACGTGAAACAATTTTGCGCAGACACCAAGGCTGGCGAGGGCCGCATTGAGGCGTGCATCAAAGGTTACTTCGCCGATCTTAGCGATGCCTGCAAAGTAGGGCTGGCGAATGAGGCAGCTGGCGAAGACTAGAGTCAAAACATCAGTAACCAAGGTTGCGGCGCTGAGCGCCGTAGCTTTGGTTAGCCCTAGCCCATAGGGGCCTCCGGCCTCATTATGCACAGTCTAGCCGCGTCCATCCAACGATGGAGTTTGTGATGATCCGACTCATTCTGTTTGCCTGGTTCGCCCTCGCGACCATCCTCCTGGTCGCTACCGATCTCTCCGAAGACCGCCATTTGAAGCAGTTCAGCAGCACGTACTTTGCCCAAAACGACAACAACGGCGCGGAATACCAAACGCGCCACACTATTCGGCATCACAGCTAGTTAGTCGCTATCTGCTTCAGTAGCTCTGGCACTTAGCGATGTTCGCCGCGATGCGCCTCGCCTCATCGAGAGTCAACGACTTGGCGATTTGAGCATCGCGCTGATCGGCGTGGCCGTAGACATAGGCGAGAGAGTTTCACAACTCTCGCGCTCTATTCCTATGGACCGTCTGAATAAATTGGTAAATAAATTGGTGAGCGCGTTTATTTCGCATTTTCGCGACCGGCGAGAATGGACTCCGATGGACTTCAAGAAATTCTATTTCTCGCCCGAAGGCCGCGTAAACAGGAAGCAGTGGTGGCTCTGGCTCGTCCTGCCGGGTACGGTGATCACTCCTGCTGGGATTCGTTGACATGGCGACCGGCAACTTCAATCCGGAAGCCGGTATCGGCCTTTTCAGCGGTATCTTCGCACTACTCTACCTGATCCCCGCCATCATCGTCCCCATCAAGCGCTTCCACGACCGTGACAAATCCGGCTGGTGGGTGCTGATTGGGCTTATCCCGATCATCGGCGCGATCTGGCTCCTGATCGAAAGGGAACGCCGGGGCCAAACCGGTTCGGTTCGCCGGTGACAGATTGAGCGAGGCGAGACGGACTCCATGGCGCTGATCGTCGCGAACAAATGCTCCGGTGAGCCCAGGGGGTGAGTTTGCCGTTCTTTCCTTCATGTCGTACAACCGATCAGCTTCCCTTGCCTAGCAAGTCTGGCAGCTTGGCGATGTTCACCGCTATGCGCCTTGCCTCATCGAGAGTTTCAGCCCTTCGCGGTTTCAGGCTGAGTGCATGCGGCATTTCAAGGCCCCCCTTCCTTCAGCTTCCCCAACAGGCTCACGCGACCTCCGCCAAGCGGGCAGGCTCGAGCATTTGACGGGAGAGCGAGATGCCAAATCGCTGAAGCGGCCGCTCGATGAACCTGCCCGTTACTAGTGCGGCGCCAATGGAAGCAATGGTGGCAATGGCAAGGTAGGCAAAATAAGACGGCGTGGAGATTCGTTCGGAAAATCCGAGGCACCATTGGGCCAGGGCGAACATGGGCACGTGGCAGAGATAAATGACGTAGGAAAGCCCGCCGATCCAAGCCAAGGGCTTTACCAAAGGAAATCTATCTCCTTCCTCATGCGCCAACGACAGCAGAAAGAGTGCAACCGCGGCCAGGACCGCGAGGCCGATGCCTGTCTGTGGAAGGTACTCCGGAGCCAAGATGATAACGACGAGCGCGATTGGGACGCAAAGCTTCGGCGGAAGAGGCTGTACCCACGCCACCAGCCTTTGAAACCATGGTTGCTCCGATATTGCGAACAGAATGAAGCCCCAAAGCAGCGCATCCGTTCTGAATAGCCACAAAAAATCGAAGCTGTGCCGCCAGAGCCCGAACTGCAGGGCGATCAAAAGAACCGCCGGTCCGATGAGCCGCGATTTGCCGACCACCAGGACCGCCAATGCGAGCACGAGATAGAACTGCTCTTCGAGCGAGAGAGACCAATAGACCCCATCTATGTCGCGCGGGGGGCACTCTAGCGCGTGGTGGTGGCAAAGAAGCCAGTAGCCGTTGGCGACGTTGGCCATGGTCGCCGACATGTTCAAGCCAAGGCCACGGGGAAAGCCCTCGACAGCGATAAAGATCAGAACGCCAATGGCCAGCCAAAGCCAAGCCGAAGGAAGAAGGCGGAACGCACGCCGCAGCAAGAATGCCCAGAGCACGCGCCTGTGGCCGCAGCCCGAGAGCTTCGCCTCCTCGATAATACTGAAGAGGGAACTCGACACGAGATAGCCGGAGATCACGAAAAATATATCGACTGCAGAGCTGAAACTGACGTGACTGAAAAAAGCACTAACCCACTTCGGCGCGACGATCAGATTGTCGGAATGCTGAAGCGCCACCATCCCGACCGCTACGCCCCTGAGGGCCTCTATGGAAATGTTTCGGCGCGACATCGCAATTTGCCTAGCATGCTCCAGGCCAGGGCGTGCTTTGCATAGCGTGGCCGTAGACATAGGCGAGTGCCTGTCCATTCGAGTTCACGATCTTGAAGCCGCCGCCTAGGGCCTCAACGGTCCATGGTGGGGGGAAGCGGCGCATTGCCAGCTAGACACCTCAAAGCTGCTTTTTCACTCTGCCAAGGAGTCAACCTCATCAGCGTCTATGTGCCACGCTGAAGGAGCGTTCGCCGCAAGCGGGAGATGGAGCTTTAGGCTAGAAAATTGGAGGTCGTCGCCCAACATTGGCGCTCGATCCGCTCGCAATCGTTCGCGAATGGCCTGCTGCCTTTGCGTTTTCATACGCTTCGGTGCTTGTGGTAAATGGTCCTACGGCATCGCTGTTAGGTTCGCTTTCTCGCCAAAACCAACCGTGAGTGTGCCAGAATACTCCAAATAGAAAAGGAGCGCCGACCGAAGCCGACGCCCACTGCGTCAGGCCGTGGCAGCGATCAAGCAGGCGGTAATCAGAACCCCAAAACCTGCCGCCAAAGCCACGGCCCGAAATGCCCTCTTGAATTGCCACACGTCAGCGTCCGTCCAGTCCTTCATTTCGCGCATCGGTGCCCCCTCCTGGCCTCAAGCAAGCTAACATGTGGTGTTGCCTTCAGCTGTGTCCTTTCGGCTACTGATAGGTGCCAAAGTGGAACACTGCATACCGGGCGGACCGCATCCGAACGCGCGGCTCACCGAGATGCGGCTGGGGAAAAGGGGCGTGTCCAGCAAAACCATCAGCACGAATGGGTGTTCCAGGCCCAATGTGATCTCCTAGTCAACGTGCCTTTTGCGCAACAGGAGGATGGACAGGCGACCCGCTGGCATCCCTCCAACAAACATCGGAGTCCCGTCTTCTGCGCCGGATCTCCCCCCGGTAGATGGCTTTCGCCAAATCACCAGCGCAAATGAACCTTGTCCCTGACCCACCTATAAAATGCATGGCATGCATGCGTTCGGTGATCCTCAATAACCGGACCTGACATGCTAAGTCATTGATATTGCGGCTCTACTACGGGCTAGGCAAAGGTACGCTTAGTCTGGCCTTGGCGACGATGGTAGCGAGCTCGTCGTCGGTCATGTCGATGGCCCGTTTAAAGGCTTGGGTGTCCGAGGTGCTGAATGTCGGTGCCTTTCCATAGGCGCGGTCTGTCCGCTTGTGGCACTTTTCGGACATTCCCCCTGCACCGACGAATGTCCGCTAATGGGGGGAAAGCGACAGTGCCGATTTATGGGTACACGGCCTAGGACACGAAGATGCGAATTTATATGGGCAAGATCGACGCCGTGCCAGCAGCTGGGGGTCTGATGGCGGTCAAGGTCGAAGCAAAGGGAGACAAACTTCCCCAGATGCCTCTTTAGGGGTCACGAGATAAGTGCTTTAGACAATGCCGAATTTGCGGAAGCCAATTCGCGAGCTACCGTCGTAACCCTCTGCGTTGTAGCGGCGATTTCCTGTGTCGTTGCATTCGCGGTGATCTGCTTGTTGAGAAGTTGAACCGTGGCCTCCAACTCGCTGCGTTTTTCTGAAACCACTGCTTCCTTCGCGTGTGCGAAGGCCAGTCAACGTCACCGCATCAGGACCTGTTATGCTGCCATGAAGATTAGAGGGAAGCAGAAATGCGCCGAAGCATATTGCTTGCCCTGATGGCGATCGTCTGTTGGAGCACACCCTGCACGATTGCGGCGACACAGACGGGATGTCTTTCCTTCACTGACACCATCGACGGCGTCGATAAAGACCGTGCCGTCGAAAAGTCGCTTAAGTCCTTGGACGAGCAGATCGAGAAGTGGAAAGCGGATAACGGCGTGACCGGTCCTGTTACCGTAACTGCGGAGAAGCCGCAGCCGCATCCGTTTTGGCGAAGCTCCGTTCCATCTTTTGCATTACTTCCACCCGATGTCGTGAGCGACTCGGCATACACGATCTGCTGGACCGGCGTGGTGTCGCCAGTAGTCTGTACCTCCGGCGCCCGTGTGTGTTGGTGAGGTACTAGCGCTCATCGGTAAGGCGGTAATGTCCCGACTAGCGGGTGACGCGTGGCAGCAGCTAAACAAGGACGGACTTGTCGATGCCGATCCAGCACGAATGAAATTGGCCACGACAATCGTGGCCCTCGCATCGGTTGGTGAGACAGACCCCGGCAAGCTCAAATGGTTTGCACTGCACGCTGCCCAAGCAGCGTTCCGAGCGACGAAGGCTAAAGCACCTGCGTTGCCCAGCTAGGCGCCAGTGGCCAGCGCGGTTCGCCATTAAAAACGGAAGAATCCCCCAAAAAGCCCAACCGGCTGTCTCGGCGGCATAGTTGGAACTGTATATCCAGGAGGATCACGTCCACTGACGACAACCTTCGTCTTCGCCATGCCTACCGACTTGACGAGTTGGTAGAGAGCAGTTGCGTTTGAAAGGGTCAGACGAACGCATCCATGAGATACTGCGGTGCCAAGGCCAGGATGGTCCGAACCATGAATGCTGTGTCCCCGTTGCGTGAAAAAGATCGCATGGGGCATACCCGCGTTGTCAAACTCCCGCGAATAATGCATTAGCTCCATACGAAACGGAGTGTAGGAACCGTCCGGAGTTGAGTAATGAGTCGCCCCGGTCGAAACGCGCCATCGGTAGCGCACGCGACCATCGACTGTGACGGTCATGATCTGCGTCGGCTTGCTAACCACGATTAGAATATCGGGAACCGCTGCCTTGCGTGGCTGGGTGGTTGTGGACGCCGAATTAGGCTCCGGGATCGCCGGATGGGGGCTAGTGGGCGTACCTGGTGACTTCGGACTCGGTCTCGGCGCCCGGTGTGGCGGTGCTTGGAATTTGGGACTCGGAGCCGGCTGTGCCGGTGCTGGGAGTTGCTGTGCCGCTTGTAGTTTGAGACTCGGAGCCGGTCTGGGCGCTCGCAGGAAAAGCGAGCATCGCTCCCAGAACAGCAACACTTAGGGAGCGGCAATGTTTCAGGAAGGCTGATCGGCGCATCTAACCACTAACCCCCACGTGCGCCGAAATGCGGAAAAAGAGAAGCTCGGAACACCCGTTAGTGCATCTTCCCCCAATTTTCGCGCACGCTAGAATTGACGTTCCGCTTCAGAGCAGAATCGATAAGTGCGGCAAAAGTCAGACTGTTGGAGAAGTCTCACGGGGCCCTGGCATGCAATCCTGGGCAAATAAGCATGGGGGATGACCGCAAATAATTGGAGACCCAGCCCTAAACCTTAAACTTCAAGTTCAAGCTGGATGCATCCGCCGCCGCTCTACAGACCCCAGCCGCTGTAACCATGGTGTGGCGCCCATCCCCAGCGGGCTCCGGCAACGCAACCAGTGCCCCAGGAGTGATGGTGATGGTGGTAGTAAGCCAAGGATGGCGTGACTGTGGCTGTGGCAATCAGCAAGGCCAGTGGTACTGTGAGTTTTCTCATTTGCGCCTTTTCCCCTAAACCTAAATATCTATGGACGCGGCCCTTAATGTCCGAAAGCGACAGTAGGCTTACATCTTTTTCTCTTTGCACCTCTTAGTCATTTTATCCCAGTGGCCGTCAGCCATCCTGCAATCGGACTCGGTCTTTGCGGTCTTCGCCATTCCCGCGAAGGCTGGACCTATGAAGGCTGGACCTGTGAAGGCAAGTGCGAGGGTCACTGCAAAAATCGAAATAAAAATCTTCATGGCGTTTTCTCCCTTACGCTGAAACTACAGCAGTCCCTGAACTCACTTTCGGGAAACTATGTTCCGCGAACACCGACCTTATCGTGGGCTGAAACAGTTATGCTTCAGCCGGACCATCTCAAACTCAGGAGAAAACCATGCCTAGGCTACTCCCCGGCCTGGTGGCCGCAACGATACTTGCAATTAGCAGCGCCATTAGCTGCAAAGCTGGGGCGGCGACAGTGCCAGGTGTAGGAAGTCTGTCGCCTGTAACGAAAAGTTATGTCCCCGTCGAAAAGGTCGGCTACTGGCGACGACAATATCGCCGTGCTTATCGCCGTGGCTATTACGGTTATGGCTACCCTTATTATGGCTACGGCTACTATCAACCATACGGCTACTACCGACCCGACCCGTACCATGGCTACGGTTATTACCGACCCTATCCTTATTATGGGTATGGCTACGGCTGGCGCTACTAGACTGGCCGCCCGCAGACCATAGGAACGCCTAATTACCGGGATTGCCATGAAGAAGCCGAGAGCGGGGGGCCCGGAGTGTGGTGCCATTGTGGCGAGCTTACCAACTTAGTCGAACAAATCGAGCTGAAAGCCCTGGTAATGGACACCAAAGTCAAAATCAAACCACGCAAGGCCGCGATTGATCGAGCCTTGGCCTGCGCGATCCTGAGCAGAGTTGATCGCCTCTCCGTCCATACCAAGGCAGCGTTGGAGAAAATTTCGCGAAGGTTGCTCGATGGCGAACCAGTTGCGCACGATGAGTTGCGGCGGTGGTTTACAGCTATTTTGCGACGACGATGGACTGAACGAAGATGCGAATTACGGCTGGGTAAGATCGACGCCGAAAATGGGAAAGGGATCCGAAAGCGGGTCCCTTTCTTTGCAATCTCTATCTGCTGACTATGCTAGGCGGCCTTCTTCTGGGCCTTCCAGGCTTGCTTGCACTCATGCCTGAAGGCGTGGCGGGCCTTCTTATCCGTCGGGAATTCGAGCTTGGCCGCGACCTTACAGGGTGTACCAGGAGGGATAACTGCTTGCGCCTTGTCCACGGACAAAGACATACCTTTGTCTTGGGATAGATGAAGCGATATAGGCGTCGTGCACAGCACTGCTGCTCCCAAGAGAGTCGCTCTAATCACGCTTACCTTTTTCATGTGCATTCTCCTCCGGAGGCAACGGTTGCCCTAACTGCCGACCCCGTCAAAGGCGTAAACGATGCTCTTTGCTCCTGAGTTCCGAAGGCCACCAAGGCAAAGGCCGTGAAGAAGCCCGCCAAGAAGGCGAAGCGGCGATGACGCCTGACGCCAATATCGGCTTGGTTCGCACCCTGGCCGGGGCGCTGCATAGGCAATATGGCGAAGCTGTTCAGAAACCCAATTAATGGCGGAGTCCCGTTTTCTGTGGCGCGGGTCTCCCCCCGGTGGTTGGCTTCCTCGATTTCCCAGCACAAATGAACCTTGTCTTAGACATTCTGAGAATGCCATTCGGAGACACGATGTGAGACGCGGAAATGCGTGTCTCACGATCAGCCTCAGCTAACCAATATTGTTCACTTCACCACTGTAAGCCTAGCCTTAGCCACGATGACAGCGAGCTCGTCATCAGTCATATCGATGGCACGCTTGAGCTGCGTGGTATCAGTGGTGCTGAAGGTAGCTGGGCGTCCATAACCACGGTCCAGGATAGCCTGCGAGGCTGATACGCGGGCAGATTGTGGTGCTTTTCTCATCCTTGCAGATAGCCACTAGCGTCTTTATCGCAGTTGGTGCGTGCATTCTCGCCAGCATGGCGATTGGCTTATCTGTTCTGCCTGAAGAGAAACCCAATTAATGGTGGAGTCCCGTTTTCTGTGGCGCGGGTCTGCCCCGCCAACAGCATTTGCGTTGATCCTGGCCGCGAATGAACCATGTCTGTTCAATTCTCGGCCTGGAGAGCTAATCAACATTTGGCTGTCGGTTTATGAGTACATTCCCTAGTCCACCATGCGGCCCTGCCCAACGTCCGTTATTGGGGTAAAGCGGACATGGCGCGGACTTGTCAGTATGTCCGCTAATAACCCCTAGCGGACATCGCTCTAGCAATCCGCCGCGACGCCCCGGCGAGCGCTCCGGAAACCAACGGGGTGCTTCGATGTCTGCTGGCGGCGGTTGTAGCGTTCGTGCTACGAGGGACCAGCGTTTCCCCATACGTCGCCAATGATGCCGGCCAACGACCTTAGGATGAGGACTCTATTATCGTGAGCAAAGATCAGCACTACGCTATCGTGAGCAATGATGGTGCCCCTTGCCCGCGGTGCCGGCGAGCGACTGAAATTCGTGAGCATGCTAAACTCACGGAAAAGCAATTGTTGCAGGGATTTTATTATTCAAGATGGTGCTACTGCACCAACCCAGGATGTCGTACCAAGCGAATTGTGTCTTCGGATCACATCGTATGGAATGAAAGACGAACGGCTTGGGACGTCTAGTTCCCTATATGGCTCGATGGGGGCCAAATCCTTTTTAGGATGGTGCGATTTCCAGGGGGGACTCAAACCGGCGGCTTAAAAGCGTCAGGCTCGGTTCTCCCAAGACTTAAGCCAACCCCACCCCCAAAGTAAGAGGCTCGGTATGCAATCCGATGGGCAGGTCATTATTGTAACGGGAGCAGCCAGCGGCATCGGGCGGGAACTATGCCGGTTGTTTGGTCGTCGTCGAGCCAAAATTGGTCTCGTCGACCGCGAGAAAGGCAAACTAGAGTCGTTCGCCGATGAGCTCCGCCAAGCCGGAGTACCGTGTGCGGCGGCTGTAGCCGATGTCTGCCAGCGTGAGCAAGTACAAAATGCAGTTCATCAGATAGTCGCCACACTTGGGCCGGCTGATATTCTCATCCCGTGTGCCGGAATTTGTCGTGCGTCAACGGTCGATGATCTCAAGATGTCTGACGTGGAGGAAATCGTAAGGACCAATTTTCTGGGTACGGTCTACATGATTGAGGCCATACTCCCCTCAATGCTAGAGCGCGAAAGGGGTCAGATCGCTGGAATTTCGAGCATGGCAGGTCTGCGCGGCGTACCCTTCGAACCAGCCTATTCCGCGAGCAAGGCCGCGGTGGCGGTATACCTGGAAAGCCTCCGGTCTGAGCTCAGACACCGGGGCGTCATCGTCACGACGGTATTCCCAGGGTATGTGCAAACCCCTATGCTCGATGAAATAAATGGAATGATGGGTGCAGATATGTCCGCCGGAAAAGCGTTCACGTCGAACGCTGCCGCTGCCCGGATCATGAAAGGCATCGAACGACGCAGATCCTACGTTTATTTTCCAGGGCGACTGGGATTAAGTGTTCGCTTAAGCCGGCTCATGCCGCCGCGCATGTATGACCGCATTATGGGACGAATGTTCAGTCGCTTTCCGATTTCCCTGCGCGGGGGCCCGATTATTGAGCAACTGTCCGCGGGCGAATGAGATCCTCGGCGATCATCCAATCGATGCAGTCCCTGAACATGGTTTCGAGCGACGCGGGCCGATAGTCGAGTTCGCGGATGGCCTTGTCGCTTCGACAGATGATGCTCCCGCTCACGATTGCCGCCGATTCCACGGAAATCCGTGGCTCTTTCCCGGTGATCATCGATATCCATTCCGAGACGCGGCCAGCGCCGCGCAATACCGGCGGGCGGCCGACGGCGGTATTGATGGTCGGTTGGCCGAGCAATTTGCCCACCATCTGCACAATCTCTGCATACGAAGCCTCGCTTCCGCCAAGAATATAGTTGTGCCCGGTGCGACCCTTCTCGGCTGCCGCATGATGCGCCCGCACAACGGCTCCCACATCGGCGTAGCAGGCGCGTCCCGGCGGAATGCGCAGCAATTGCCCGTTCGCCGCCAGGCGAATGAACCGTGACCACGTGCCCCAGTCGTAGCGGCCGATTACATTCGCGGGATTTAGAAAGACCGCATCCAATCCCTGCGTAACCCCGTTTGCGACTTCCTCCTCCGCCACGGCCTTCGAGTGCTGGTAATTGAAACTGTCCTTGCCGAGTTTTGGCGAGGTCTCGTCGAACTGTTCGGCAGGAATCCCGTAGACAGCGGTCGATGACGTGTGCACGAACTTTCGGCTTCGCTTGGCGAGCGCGGTCGCCACCATATTGCGCGTGCCTTCGACGTTGGTTCGCCATTGTCGTTGTTTGTGGCCGGACCATAGGCTGACGTCGCCAGCGACGTGAAAAACGGCATCGACATCCTCAGGCATGGCTCTGTCGAGCGAGGCTGCGTCTTCGATCGCCCCTTCCACAAGACGGACGGGATATTTTTGCAGATACATCAGCCTGGATTTGGGTCGATGCAGGGCAACAACGTCCCAGCCCGACTGCGTGAGGTGCTCGACGAGGTTGAGACCAATAAAGCCCGTGCCGCCCGTGACGAAAGCGGTCTTGTTTGGCATGACTTTACGCCCTCTTGTTTCACGGCGCCAATCAAGTGCCGTTCATACCGCAGACGCAGTGACCAAAGGCTAGTTCAGTCGCAATATTAGATTATGGCCAATCACGGAGCCAGATGAGGCACGTGCCAGCGTGATCTCACGGTTCTGGCGGTCGTTACCGGAGCGTAAGGAGACTGGTCCAGCAACTACAAGGCCGTTGTTCCAACTGCCGGTGAGGCCGACGTCGCGGGTTCCCGAATCGGGCCATGCTCAATGCGCTCACGAATGTCCGCTTTTGGGGGCTGACCAACCGCTGCTTACGGCGTCGGGTCCGGTTACTGACCACCGCAGAGCCGAGGCTCGCGCTGCCGTGTGTGGGATGAAGACGGCATGAGCTAAAACGCCACATGACCATCGACACGTCCGACCGCGATGTCCCCAAGCACCGCGTCGGCGTTTAGTGCCGTCAAGGTGAAGCTGCCATCACCGTCAGCCCAAGCCGGGCCTAGTGCTATCGCATAGGCAAACGGATCAGCGAAGGAATTGAAGTCGTAGATGAACGACGCGAACGGCGCGCCCCCAGGCGTCGGGCCTTCGAACAATTGCACTGCAAGATTGCCCATGATGTTATTGTCGGCCAAGGGCAGCGGCAGCGCGAAGAACGCACCGTCATTCCAGATGCTTGATGTGTGCAACGTGCTGACAAAAGCAAAGTCAGCGGACTCGCCCTGTAGGATTGTCGTCATTAACGCCGCGTTCGCCGGTGCGGTGAGCAGGCACAGTCCGAGTGAGGCAGCCGCTAACAAGGCTTTCATGATTGCACCGACGCTCTATGCCGACGCCGACGTGTCATCCCACCGAGACCAAGAAGGCCGAGGCTGATCAAGCCGAGGGTAGAGGGTTCGGGGACGGCATCGACGCCATCGTAAAGTGCAAAGTTCAACGGCCAGCGGAGAGTGACGCATTTGCCACTAGTCTGCGGGTCTCCGGTGGCGTCTACTTTAATAACGGCGTCGAGCCCTGTTATGGACTGGTTCCAACGAAATGTGTAGCAACGCGACCTTTCCAGCTTGAAAATAGGAGGCATCAGTCCATGACCAGCTATCAAAGAAAATACGAACATCTTGCGGGCGTTTGCGATGCCCTCGCGCAAAGTGCTTCGACCCCCGAACAACGCGAGAGCTTCCTGGACCTGGCCAATAAATGGCGGGCGATGGCGACCAGTCAAAAACTTTACGAAGTTGCTCCGCGAGACGCTCATCGCTACACGGTGACCGCGTGGCTAAAGGGGCTCCAACGTTAGGCCGCGTTTTTTAAATCCATGCACCAGCACGACCCATGGAGCCAATAGAAGTGATAGACCAGTCCCCGAAGGACACCGTTCGAGCTTCGAGGCTCTCAATCACTCACACTCGAAATCGATGTTGCCAAGCCAAGCTTGAACATGGGCGAGAAGATGCGGCTGCTCGGAGTGAGGGCAACCCAACGTTGCGATGTTACGCGGCAGGTGAGCAAAGCTCTGCGCGTCCAACTCCATACCAGTATCGACCACATTTCCGGTTCCAGGACATACAAACTTCAAAACGCTCATCGCTATATCCTTAGTCTCCTCGCTCTTATTCGACACGACGAGAAGCCGCGCGCCGCCTCGCATCCAGCGCGACCAATCTGCTGTCCGGACGTAACGGAAATATTACGAAATCACTCGGTCAAATTGCCCCAGGCGATGAGACACGACCGCAACTCAAACTTGGAGGATCTGATCAGGCGTCACGCACTAATAGCCGATCACCACGTTCGGCCCCCAAAGTCCGATGCCGGGGCCATAGTAGTAGTTCCAACCCGGAGCGTAGCCATAGGGATCGACCGGACCGTAATAATAGGGGCGGAAGGTATGGTGACGCACATAGTCGTACCGTTCAGGTCCGCCAGACGGACCAATTATCCTATACCCACCACCGAAATCGCCTTCGTCATGAAGCGAGTTCGCGACTGCTGGGGCCGCGAACAGCGCGGCACTGCCTAATACGGCGAGTGCGAGTGCGCCCTGTTTCACGGTGTTTTTCATGGTTTTCAGCCTCCTTTCGTTGGCTTGCTCCCATAGGACGAACGGCTGCGGGCAGGGAGGGTTCCGGGTTAATCGGTTCTCGGCTGTTCTTCGACCCACTGCCTTACCCACTGACTCTCGGCGGCTACTTGGGATGCCTTGGGCGTGGGGCCACGTCCGATAGCGCGGTGCTCGTCCCAGATTTTTGTCACATAGGCGCGCCGCCAGAGTTTCAACTTTTCGGTCCAAGTCCGATGCGACTAACTGGTGTAATAAAAATGTGGGACCATGAGCGGTCCTTCGGTTTCATAACGCCCAACGACCCCGCCACCACCGTCGGCGACGTCTTCTGTCACGTGAGCGCCCTCCCCGAGGAGAGACTTTGCAACGTGGCAACACATAGATAGTCGAGACGATCGTCGAGAAAATCGGTATCGATGAAGGTGCTGACGCCGAGGCCAACCGTTGACGCGAAAGGCATCGCTCCGATGGATGAGCAAACGCTCTCGTCTTACCCCGCCATCGTGTCGGAGGATAAGAGGGAGATAAGCCATCTGCTCGTGTTTTTTGCGTTGGTCTATCTGGTCGAAGGACTGGGGCAGACTGACGGGCTGATCTCGCAGCCGCTGTATTATTATCTCAAGGAGGTGTATGGCTTGACGCCGGTCCAGGTCACCGCCTTTATCACCGTTTTCAATCTGCCTTGGATCATCAAGCCGGTCTACGGCTTGATCTCCGATTTCGTTCCGCTGTTCGGCTATCGGCGCAAGAGCTACCTCGTCATCGCCAACTTGGCGGCGATAGCCGGATATTGGTGGGTCACGCGACTGGCCGCACCGAGCGACCTCGTCATTGCGCTCATGCTGACAGCCTACGCCATGGCCATTTCGAGCACCTTGTGCGGCGGCGTGTTGGTGGAGAATGGCCAGAAACTCAACGAGAGTGGGACATTCGTCAATCAACAATGGCTTTGGTACAACGTCGCCGCCATAGCTGCGGCCATCCTCGGCGGCCAGCTTGTGCAGCACCTTGCTCCTGTCTCAGCCTTGCACGTTGCTGCCGCCATCGCCGCCATCGCGCCTGTCGCAGTCGTTATCGGGACTGTATATTTGATTTCTGAGAAAAAAACTCCGGCGAATATGCAGGGCATACGAGAAACGCTCTGCGGCTTGGCGACGGCTTTCAAAAGACGAGAGCTGTGGATCGTCGCCGTCTTTAGCTTTCTTTACTATTTCAGCCCTGGATTGGACACGCCGCTCTATTTTCACATGACGGACACTCTGAAATTTTCGCAAGCCTACATCGGCATCCTGGGTTCGATTTCTTCGGCAGGTTGGGTTGGAGGAGCGCTGCTGTACCGAAAGTTCTTCGGCAATCTGACGTTGCGCAGGCTGTTGAACCTGAGCATCGGACTCGGCACGGTGACGACGGCGGCGTTCCTGTTGCTGTCGGATGAAACCTCGGCCGCCGTTATCTATTTGTGCTCAGGGTTTTCCGCGATGCTCGCGACCGTGGCGACGATGACGCTCGCCGCAGATTATTGTCCGCCGCGCGTGGAGGGATTTTCCTTTGCCGTGCTGATGTCGATCAGCAATATCGCAGGCATCCTTGCTGACAACGTCGGATCGTTTCTGTACACCCACTTTTTCCACAATACGCTGCCGCCGCTTATTTTGGTATCCGCGGCCTTTACGGCTTTTGCTTTCGTGCTGGTGCCGCTGCTGCGCCTCGGCAACAAGCGGCAGGGAGAGCCGATGGAAAGCAGGGAACGGCTAGAACCACCCAGCCCCGCTGCGCGTTGACAATACCGTCGCACCCGCTCGTTTGGTCTAGGTGGGGACTCATTCAAATCCACTGACACATGATGGCGGCGAGTGCGAGTGCTGAGGGGTAGTTTTGGGCATGGCGATCATATCGGGTTGCGATGCGTCGCCAGTTTTTCAACTTGCAGAACATGCGCTCGATGACATTGCGGCGCCGATAGATCTTTTGATCGAGCGGGTATGGGGTCCGGCGGGTGGCGGTTGATGGGATGACGGCCTTGATCTTTCGTCGCTTGAGCCAGTGACGAAAACTGTCGGCGTCATGGGCCTTATCGGCAAGCAAGCGTTTGGGCTTGTCCACGGCGCCCAGGAGCGAAATGGCCATGGTGATGTCGGCGACGTTTGAGGAGCGCTTTAAGACCATGCACCGTCTGGAAGGAGAGCCAGAGCAAATTATAGGTGAGCTGGAACTGGAGAGGATCAAGTGGCCCAAGGCGGCATCGTTGGCACCTTTGCCAGTGTACTTGGCACCTGCGTTCTTTCCTCTCACCGTGCATCGGAGTCTCTTTTTCTGTGCCGCGCTCTCCCCGGTAGGCTCAACGTCCTCGATGCCCTGATTTCAATGAACCTTATACGACCGTCAGCTTGGCCCTAGCCGCGCCGGCGGCCAAATGCGGACTTGGATGTGCCGCCCGACGTCCGTTATTGGGGATAAAGCGGACATGGCGCGGACTTGTCAGTATGTCCGCTCATGACCCAATGCAGACAACCTTCGAGTGGTTTGCGCGTTAAAGACCGGCAGCAGTCGAGAGGCGTGGCACATTGGATTCCTTCCACGGTGAGGGGATAGTGCCAACTTATGCCTCGAATTTTTAGGAAGGAGTTGCGGGCGAAACAGTCCGTTGGCGCTCTATGGCAGAGGAAGCCAAGGCCATGCTTGAGAAAGCAGTGGCTGCCGTGAAAGAGGACAAGGCGAAAGCACTTGATATGTTCAACAAAGGCGAGGGCGGCTTTAAGGATCGTGATCTTTATGTGTGGTGCGCCAACGCGTCGGACGGCATCGTAACCGCGCACCCTGTGCTTAAGGGCAAACAGCTGAGAGACATTAAGGGCAAGCACGGTGCTCCGTTCGGTAAAACAATCATGCAGGATGCCACGGAGGGAACGATAAAGGTGACCACCGACTGGTGGCCACGACCCGGCTCGGACGAGCCCCTTGAAGAAGGAGACCTTCTTCACGAAGGTCGGTGGCCAGATCTGTGGTGTCGGCTACTATAAGGGATAGGCGCCAATAAACAGCACCTGCGCATTTGCCCAAAGTCCAGCTTCAGCTCTCGCTGTTGATCACCGGAAAAAGCCGAAGCTGCGGTCGGGCCAAGCCCCTCTAGGACGAGACGATGTCGGCAGCAGCTGCAGTGTTATGGAGTCTCCTAATAACCGGGGGGATTACGGTCGTAGCGGTCGTGGGCGGATTATTGGTACGCCGCTGGGTCAACGTGGAGGTTCTCGAGCGACACAACGAGGTTGCCGGTTTCATTCATGCCGTGATCGGGGTGTTGTACGCCGTCGTGCTCGGCTTCACGGCGGTGATCGTTTGGGAGCGGTTTGCCGAAGCGCAAACCAATGTCGAAAAGGCAGCCAATGAACTCGGGGACCTATTCCGCGACGCCCAAGCGTTTCCCGATGACGTCAGAGAAGAGTTGCAAACTAACCTGCGTTCCTATGTCCGGCTTGTTATTGAAAAAGAGTGGCCAGCGATGGCCGAAGGCAAATCGAGCCCCGAAGCCTGGGAGGCATTTAACCAGATTTGGCAGAGCTACTACCGGTTCAGGCCGCAGAATGAGTACGAGAGGGTTTGGTATGCCCAATCGGTCGCAATACTGAACCAGTTTGGCGATCAGCGTCGACTGCGACTCCTGAGCAGTCAATCCAGCGGCATACCCTCGGTGATGTGGGCCGTGCTGGTTGGTGCCGGTGCCATCACAATAGGCTTCAGCTTCCTATTCGGCACAAAAAACACCGTTGCCCAGGCCCTGATGACTGGAGGCCTTGCGCTGACCATCGCACTGGTGTTGCTCTCTATTGTGGCGATGGCACACCCTTTTGCTGGCCTCGCACGTGTAGAGCCCGAGGCCTTCAAACAGACTAAAGCTAATCTTGACACCTGGAGCAAGCCAGGCGTTGGTCAGCCACGCTAGTGTCCCGAACTTGAGTTCTGGCACAAAGCAGACATGCTCAATGCGCTGACGAATGTCCGCTTTTGGGAGCAAGGCGGACATTGACCAACCGCTGCTTACCAATCTCGATTTATGAGTACGCGGCCTAGCAGAACCTCAGCCAAGCGTAGGTGATGCAGATCACTTGGCATATGGATAATTCAGGCGTGCGAGAATGCGGTCGATCTTCTGTTTGGCTTCGTCTACCGCATCTTCCTTTTTTGCGGCGAGGTTGCTCAGCGTCGAGCGCGTCAGAATGGGAAGATCGGCATGAGCCGGGTAGATGCCGACACACCATTGCGACCATTGCCGCATCGGCACGATGTCGTAGCCGCGATATCGCCGGGTTTCCGTTGTCGCCATCTGGGGCCTCATACAATGGCCCCCCGTTTTGCCAGTATCTTACACCAGGGCCATCAAGCTTAGGTGCGCATTAGGGTCACTCAGCTTTGGCCGGTTGAGGTGTGAGGATAGTGCCAACTAGAGCGAAAGCGAGTAAGAAGCCAAGGACAGCGGTCTTCATTTGTCTCTCTCCTCGGTTTGAGTCGCGAGATCGTCTTACCATAAAATACGTAAAAAATCTACACCGTAGAATTTAAGCGAAGTCAAGCCTCTAGGAAGGCCGTAGGGGTCCGCCTAGGGCGTGTGCTCATAAACAGTCATCATCAGCTGAACCCGGTGTTGCGGAGGAGTGTCTGTCACCGGGCCATAAAGCCCCAGTTGCCCGCTCACTCAAGAACCTGCTGAACGTGCGAAATGCCACTGCGCGAATCCCGGCGACGACCCAGAATCGCCACATGCCCAAGTCGGTTTGAGCATTGAAAGGAGCGCAAACTGAGCTGCTGTCATCTGGTTGTAGCTCACATCCATAATCATTTTTAGTTGCGGAGCGTACGCGTTCAATCAGATGTTTGGGAGCGAGGACTTTCGAGCCATGTCTGATAGGAGACTTTATCGCAGTTTCCGGAGACGCAGGTCCCAACCTGATGTAGCTGGAATTATTGCATCTATTCTGCTTGGAGTCAGCCTAATCGCTATCCCGCCTTTAATCGCTTCGAACGAATCCACTAAGAAGGTGCCGGTTGGTCATTCACATCATGTGCGAGCTCCTCTTCCCAAGCATCCCCTAGCCACTGCGAGGCCAACGGACATTCAGCGCCTGAGCGGCAGGGAGGATTTATGAGTACACGCCCTAGTCCTTGCCGAGTAAAGTGCGGGAGCTTGGCGATGTTGCTCGCTATGCCTCCTCCTTGGGCGTGGTGTCTTCGTCCTCATGACCTTACAGCTTGGATATTATCGCCAGGCCGCACCTTCCCCAGTAGGTCGGGCATGTTGCTCGCTATTCGCCTTGCCTCATTTCTCCTAAATGACACCGACCGAAGCTGACCGCTCTGCGAGGCTCCTATCCGCACACATTGCTTTGGTCATTCCACTTCATGCCTGCCGTCTTGCAGTCCTGCCTAGTGAGTGGTTGGGCTCCGGTCTGAGCCTGTCCTTCTTCCTTGCCCATCTTGGCTGTCCTCGGCGGGAGGCTCATCGACAACAGAGGACTCTGAAGCCTCGCAGCCCTGATCTTCGCTGTTCCGCACCGCCTTCGCCGCGCGGCTGACGAACTTGGTTATCTCTTCTAAGCTTTGCGTCGGATACTCGAAAGCGACCTCATGCCAGACCCGACCAGCGCATGCGAGGACCGCTTTGCGGTAAAAACTGTGATCGGCTTTGAATCCTGCGACTTCTATCCAGTCTTCCTCACCACGCAGATGCGTGATCTGCTCGCCTTCCACGAACGCGATAGCATTCATATGCTTCGCAATCGGCTCCTGTTCCGCCGAAGTGGCGTAAAGCGCCAACGAGCCTTCGCCATCGGGAGAAGCAAATCGCTGCCCTTTGAGGTTTGGATCGGTGGGCTGCAGTTGCCAACCAGAGGGGATGGGCCCTTGGAACCCTCCTGGGGTCTGGTTGAACGAGCAAGGAAGGGCTAGACACCTCACCGACTGACACGAATGGCTCTTCCTCATTACAGCGGCTCCGGCGGTTCACCCCCGCTCCGGGGCCGCTTCTTTAGCAAATGCCCTGCTGTTGCCGGGTTTGTGTGATCCACATTCGTTTCCCCCAAGACCCCGCGAAGGTCTGGGGACCAGGAAGGGCGTACGCAGACGTACCGACGCTTTTCCCTAGCGCGGCTCCGGCGATAGTCTCCCAGACCTCCGGAGCCGCTGCATTAAAGCGTCTCCATAACACTCTCCATGTTAGCTGCTCCCTCTAACTCCGTTTGCCGGGAAGGCTGGCAATTTGGCGATGTTCGCCGCGATGCGCCGCGCCCCATCGAGAGTCAGCGCCTTGGCGATCCCGGCATCGCGCAGATCAGCGTGGCCGTAGACATAGGCGAGGGCCTGCTTGTTGGCATCCACCACCTTGTAGCCGCCGTCTAGCGCCTCAACGGTATTGCGCTAGCGTTTTCGCTCAATGCCTGGACCCGATGTATATCAGGCTCGTCGTGCAAAGTTGCGTCCGATATCTTCTATTAGAGTAATCGTCGACCCTAACGAGAGTTCACGGCGCAGTTTCTTGCACTGGTTCAGCCACAGGCCACAGCTTTGACATCAGCCAACTCACAAGTATTCCGACAAGGCAGCCGAAAATCACCTCGCCAACTTTGTGCAGGCCTTGTATGATGCCAGTAATCTTTGACTGGTAGGTGAGTCCGGCGGCGATGACGACTGCCGCGGTAATTGGAGCCTGGCGCCACATCGTTTGGATCCTTACGACATAAGTCGAAACAAGGACGGCCACCGCTAGCGCGAGTGGAAGCTTCAACTCACCCGATCCTCCGAGCGTCAGAAATACCAACCCGACCGCGCAACCCACCAGCACATTCGTGATGCGGCACCTGAACATCCGAGCTCCCTCTTTCACCTGGGGATCCGATGCCGCAACCATCGAGGCGATGGCCCATACAGGATTTGAGTCATCCGCGATGTGCTTCAGCACAATCCAAGTAATGATCGTCGCGATAAAAACGTTGAGGGCAAAACGCAACCCCATAATGTCTTGCTTGAACACTCTATGCCAAGACATGGTTGACCTCGTGAATAGGCTCAAAGAAAACGGGCCGTAAGGCGCGTCCGCGATACCGAACAGCTCAACTTAGGGCAGGAGCGCTCGTTCATACCGACCACGCGCTTGGCAGCTTTCCTATTCAGTCTATTCGCCCCGACCTTTAAGCCCTTGATGTTGAGATGCGCCTTGTTTTTCGCTGTACGAAGCTCGACCGTTCGTCTTTGGCGTTGTTGAGATAGCCTGCCGGTAGGCTGTCGCCTGAGCGAGTGCGAGTGCTCGCCGCCACGCATTGGCCTTCACCAAAACTCGCGTTCCATTTCCTTGGCCATTCTTGCCGCTACCCGCACTGATCATTCGTGGGCCGTCGGCGCGTTGCCAAGCAGTCTATATATGACGCCGGTCTTCGTGGCGTTCAGGCTGATGTAATCCCGCGCCGCATGTTGCAACGCTATGAAGAAACGCTCCGCCCTTTGCATTGCATCCAGCGTCAGTACTTTTCTGTCGTCAAACCGCATTTGGAAGGCGAACTCCCCGATGAGCGGTCTGTGTTCTCCGCGGGTGCGCCAGATCCCCACATTCGTCTTCGCGCTGAGCCCTGAGCCGAAATCAATCGACCCGATATCTTGAAGCACCTCCTCTACAATTGTGCCGTTGACCAACTCAAACTTCTCGTCCGGTGACGTCTTTAGGTGATGCAGCACCGGGAAAATTTTTGCGATTGTCTTGAACAGAAATATGTCCGTGCCGGTTTCACCAACGGCGGATCGCTGAAACTGAACGTTGTGGGAATAGAGAAGGCGTACTCCACCAAGTTGATCCTTGAGCGGCAAGGCTTGGCACTTGAACTTGACCCTATGGTCTCCAAGAATCTGCGGACGCACGTCTGTCTCGGCTGCTCTCTGAATGTCCGGGTGTCTGAACTTGAACACGATCTCTGGCTCGCCCGAAGGAAATCCATCCGTATAAGGAATACGTCGGCGCAGGATAAAGGCATTGTTGTACAGCCGAAAATCTCTGGTATCGATGAAAAGGACTTCACGAATTTTAAGGGGTGTGTTTTTGAACCACTTCGTGGAAAATTGCACGCCACATTGAGCGGCAGGCGCGATGAGCACGTTTGCGAAATCGAACAGGCTCTTGCGAGACGTGAATCTATTTGGTCTCAGCACAAGCTTACAAGCCAGATATTCGATCTCGTGAAAGGGCATACCGTCGGGATATCTGCCTGGCTTGATTTGTGGAACTCGCCCCGCCCACGACGTCTTGATCTCCGATTTCAGAGCAGGCTCCGCGGTAGACCTTCCTGCAGCCGGTGTTGCACTCATGTTACCCCGCCAGGATGAGTTTATGGAATTTGTCTGCCTTTCGACGAAGAGTCAGCCGTCGTTAGTTCCGCATTGTCAATTACAGCCACCTCGGGATCTAAATATGGCCTCTCCGAGGAAGATCGCGACTCCTCGGAGGATTGTCGGCAGCTGAAGCCTTGATAGCCATCGCTTTCCACAGCACCTCGAAAATGACCGCAGTCGACCAGCCGAACAGCAGCATTCCGTTCATTGCCGTCATCGGCCCCAACAACCGCCAGCGCTCGACGGGAACAACGTCGCCATATCCCAGCGTCGTATAGTTCACAAATGCGAAGTATAAGAAATCCGTGTCGGCGGGTGCTGCATCGACGAGACCATAAGCGAGGGACCAGACGATCACCTCGCAAACATGAGCGGCCATCAGAACCGAGACAGTGGCAACCATCACGGCGATCAGGAGCAGGTTAGGCCGCGAAGCAGCCTTCACGGCCGTCGCTTGCGACGACCGGACCACCGCCGTCATGAAGAGCGCGTGGATCACGACGTTGCAGACGCTAATCGAACCGCCCATTAGGATTTGGCGCAGCATGAGGTCTTCCTCACTCCCACCTCGACACCCCCTCGCCGTTAATTGAGCGCCGGCGGCATTTCGGATAGATGTGTTTAAGAGACCAAGCTTCAAGCACACGCATCAGGCACCCGGAGCCCCCTGAATAAGGTCTGCCTACGGAACTGACCGAGGGTTCAACGCTGCGCCATCTGTTTACCGGAAGGACCCGCGATCCGCTGATGATATGAGCAGTCGCACGTCCGCAATTGGCACAAAGCAGACATGCTCAATGCGATGACGAATGTCCGTTTTTGGGGGCAAAGCGGACAGTGCGAGAAGAAGAACTCACGGCCTCATACTAACAGGGCACGCAATGACATCTGCGCCGCTCAGGATTCGGTGGCAAGCCGCAAACAAAATGGGAGCCGACGCCACAGTACCGTCCGGCCAACAGGCACCCAACCTTCTGAAATGGGGAGTAACTCTTGGCCATAGCGAGTGGGCGTATGGCTACCATCAACGTGGTTGCCTCGGCCTTCCACGTAAGCCCCGCGAGCAACACACCTGCTGTCGCCGTTAGGGCACATACCAGCCTAGTCATCACTGCCTCCTTGCTCCTCGCATCGGAGTCCCATGTTCTGTGGCGGGGATATCCCCCCGGTAGCCTCAAGGGCGTCTATGTTCGATTTCAATGAACCTTATACAACTGTCAACTTCGCTCGACCTACGATGGCTGCAAGGTCGTCATCGGTCATGTCTATGGCCTTCCGGAAAGGTACTTGCGCTCTAGGCGCTTGGCTGTGCTCCTTCGCGTGCCGCCAATACGAGCCTGATCTGCAAACTGGAGCGCGGCCTTCGATACACTCATTCCTTGGCCAATGAGGATTTTCATTTTCCGGAGCAGGTCAGCGTCACTTCGGATTGTGGACCCTTTTCGTCGCCTCTTCGCCGTTTGCCGCGCTGGAGCAGCGCCAGAATGGGCATAATGTCTTGAAAGGGCACGTTCTCGAAGCGGGCGGCAAACGCCTCAAAGTAGCTGCGCTGCCTCGGGTCTGGGTTGTTGAGCAGACCCTGCATGGCATTCACGACATCGGGATGAGTCAGGATCGCCACGGGCTTCTCCATAAGGTGCAAGAGTTCCCGCAACTTACTGTTTGCTCTCTCAAGCGCTGGGTCGGATAGTCTCCCCAGCCGAGCGGTATTCTCCTGCTGCAGCTGGGTAACGTAGGCCCTCGTTTCGGCCAACTCCTTGGCCTGCGTTGCAATGTCTTTGTCGCCAGGAGCACTCATATCGCCACCACCATCGACACGACATTGCCGACAGGAGGGCTGATGATGGTATCAATGAGCGCAGCGAGACGCCGTAACGCGTCAGCTTTCTCTTCGCGGTACCAGTGCCGGTCATAAACACCCTCGACGCCTCTGATGGCGTGCCCTAATACGCGCTCGGCAATGTCAGGTCGAACACCAGCGCGTGACATGAGGGACCGAGACGTCCGGCGCAGATCGTGGATCGTCCAGCGCGGGATCGGCACCTTGGCGTCGAATGCCTTCTTGCCTTCTGAGAACCCGTTGAAGTGCCCGCCGCCACGTCCCGTGAGAACGTAAGGGTTGCTGGCAAAGCGCAGCTGGGCGTGAATGATGTCGAGGGCAGTCTGGGGCAACTCAAGGTCGCCTGCATTCCCCTTCTCGCGCTCCTCGGTGGGGATGTGCCAGACGGCGCCGTCAATGTTCGCCCATTTCATGCTGGCCACCTTCTCCTTGCGCTGCCCGGTCAGCAAGACAAGGCGGACGAAGGCGCCAAAGGTGCCATTCGCTTCTGCCGCTCTCCACACGGCGCGAAGCTCGTCGTCACTGAGGATGCGATCCCTGGCGCGCTCCTTCGGCTCGGAACGCCTCATGCCGCGGACAACTGGGCTGACATAGGTGTCGTCGCGAGTGGCGTACCAATTGGAAACCGAGCGTACGACGCTCAGAACGAGGTCTGCGGCAACCTGCCCGGCATTGTCCTCGACCGCGTCGAGGAGGTTGGCCACATCGGTGCGCCGGATTGATGTAAAGTCTCGACTGCCCCATGGCGGAAGAATGTGCTTGTCGAGATAGCGTCTGATATTGACCGAGGAGCGAAGACCCTTTTTCTCGACGTGACGCTTGAACCACTGATCGGAAACCGCCCGATAGCTCTGCGGTCCCGCACGGTCTTCACCGGCCTTGATGCGCGTGATGATCTCTCGCGCCTTCTCCCGGGCATCGTCAATCTTGAGGACATCCGCGTCGCCGAGGGTGGCCCACACCTGTTTGCCGTTGGGGTCCCTGGCGTTGGCCTTATAGGTCTTGGCCCCCGAGGGATAGACCATTATGTAGTGGCCACGCAGCTCGGGGTCAGGATAAGCATGCCGAACCAGCTCCCCTTTCTCTTTCAGCCTGGGCGCGAGTTTTGCGACGCCATTGTCGGTAAGCGTTTTACGTCTAGGGGCCATCGGGCTAACGTCGGGCTAACAACTGGGTGGGATAAAAAAGGGCTAACATCTGGCTAACAGACGGCTCAAATCAGCCACTTTGCCTAACCAAATTTAGTGGATTTTATCAGCCTTAACATTTACAAACAAGATGGTTTATGATGCGCTGAAATGTCAGATGGGCGGGGCGCTGCACGCGCTTGCCCTCAAGACTCACGCGCCGTCCTAAAGGAGATCGAGAGACGATGAGCGAACAAGACATTCAGGACTGGATCGGCAAGCAGGTCGCCGGCAACGACGTCGTGCTGTTCATGAAGGGCACGAAGCAGATGCCGCAATGCGGCTTCTCCATGCAGGTCGCGCAGATCCTCAACCATCTCGGCGTCGATTTCAAAGACATCAACGTGCTGGAGAACATGAGCGTGCGCGATGGCATCAAGGCCTATTCCAACTGGCCGACCATTCCGCAGCTCTACGTCAAGGGCGAATTCATCGGCGGCTGCGATATCGTGCGCGAGATGTTTCAGGCGGGCGAGCTGCAGGAGCTTCTGACTGCGAAGGGAGTCGCGCACAACGCGCAAACCTTGACGGCGTAGCGGCACACGCTCCCGCTCAGTCTTCCGTCATGCCCGGCCTTGTGCCGGGCATCCACGAATTTCATCAATGTTGGAAAAGAACGCCGATGGCCGGGACAAGCCCGGCCATGACCATTTGTGTGGCTGAATGTGATCGACTACCGCGAGTAGAACTCGATGACGAGGTTCGGTTCCATCATCACCGGATAGGGCACGTCGGTCAGCGTTGGCGAGCGAAGCAGCTTCGCCGTCATCTTCGAGTGATCAACCTCGATATAATCCGGCACGTCGCGCTCCGGACTCTGCGCCGAACTCGAGCACCATGCCGGCGTCCTTGGCCTTGTCACGTACCTCGACCACGTCGCCTTCGCGGCAGCGGTAGCTCGGAATGTTGACGCGACGGCCGTTGACTCGCACATGGCCATGGGACACGAACTGCCGGGCGGCGAATACCGTCGGCACGAATTTGGCGCGATAGACAATGGCGTCGAGCCGACGCTCCAACAGCCCGATCAGGTTCTCGCTGGTGTCGCCTCTGAGCCGCGCCGCCTCACCGTAGATCGCCTTGAACTGCTTCTCGGTGATGTTGCCGTAATAGCCTTTCAGCTTCTGCTTGGCGCGGAGCTGCTGGCCATAGTCGGAAAGCTTGCCGCGGCGGCGCTGGCCGTGCTCGCCTGGTCCGTATTCACGCTTGTTGTAGGGGCTCTTCGGGCGCCCCCAGATATTCTCGCCGAGCCTGCGGTCGATCTTATGCTTCGCGTGCACACGTTTCGTCATTCTCAAAGCTCCAAAGCCGAACTGAGCTTGCTCGCGGGCTTATCGACCGCGTGCCTGCTCCTTGAACCATTTGCGATGAGGGGCTGAAGCCGGTCTTAGGCCTCGCCTTGGAGCGCTCCCGAACTGAGGGTCAGGAAGCGCCGCCCGCGTTCTGTTACACGGAATGTCCGCAGAGTGTCAATTGGCGCCGCCTGCGACCGGAGCCGAACCTGGGTCGGCCTCTGGCGCGGCCGCCGCTGGAGCCTGGGCTGGCTGCGCCAGCGGTACGGATATGGCCGGTTGTGCGGCCGCCGCCGGTACCGGCGGAGCCGATTGGACGTAAGCTGAAATCGCCTGAGCCACCTTTTCCTTCTGCCCAGGCTGACATTCGAGCTTCTTCGCGGTGATGGTGGTGGTTGCGCCGTCGGCGAGCTTGGCCGCGGCCGGCGCGCCTTCCTTGGGTTTCGCGGCTTTGTCGGGGTTGTCCGCCTGCTCGGTGATCTTGACGTTGCCGGCGAAATACGACGTGGCAAAGGTGTGCAAGGCTTTGATGAACATCATCTGATCCGGCGTCCACCCATGCGCACGCTCGCTGCGAATCAGCGCATCAAAATTCGCCTTTTCGAAATCCAGAAGCTGGCAGACCTCGGCGTAGGCCGAGCGGGTGGCGACCCTGATCACACCGCGCGCATCGTCCAAAGGAATGAGATATTTGTTGGGGTCGGATTTATCGAGCTTGACCATCTTCCCGTCCGCCGCCGGGACCTGATCCGGCAGGATGGAGAGCGCGAAGGTCGACATCACGCGCACGGCGCTGTCGCTGAGCCCCTTGGAAGCGCCCTGCGCGGCCTCGGGCGTCTTGGTGCGAGCACCGAGCTCTTCGGCCACATAGTGAACGCCGGTCTCGTCAGCAGCCTTGAGTTGTCCTCCGGTTAGGAGCGTCAGTATGGGCGCAAGCGCGACGACGGCCGACCGAATCCATGCAACTCGCATTGATTGCCCCTCTCCCTGCGGTGCTCGGAAGCGAATAATCCTCAGGGGCCATCGCAATAGCAGAAACGGGGCAGAACTATGACCCCTCCTCCGTGTCGGCGCGCTTGTTTCTACCACTGAGCGAAGCAACGATCCCGCGCCAGGTGCGGACGTCCTGCTCGGTCAGGCCCATGCGATGAAACATGTTGCGGATGGCGCGCACCATGGTGGGGCGTTTCTCCGGCGGACGCAGGAAACCGGAACGGCCGAGCTCGCCTTCAAGGTGCTCGAATAGGGCAAACAGCTCGGCACGATTGGCCGGGCGCGTGCCGGTAAGATCGAGCCCCTCCGCCGCAGGCCCGTCGCATTGTGTGGCGCGCCCAAGTGACAGCTCAGGGCCTTGCGCCTGCGACCATTCATAGGCGACGAGCAGAACGGTCTGCGGCAGGCTCAACGAGGCGAAGGACGGGTTGACCGGCGCGGTGACGATGGCGTCGGCCAGCGAGATCGCATCGTTGTCCAGGCCGCTTCGCTCAGGCCCGAACAGCACCGCCGTGCGCTCGCCCTTTCCTCCCCGCGCGGCAAGCTCGCGGGCCGCGCCTTCCAGAAGTCAGCACCGGCTTCACCATGCCGCGCGGCCGCGCCGTGGTGGCGAGCAGGAAGTTGAGATCAGCGACGGCGGACGCAAGATCCGGATAAACCTTCGCGCGATCGATGATGGTGTCGGCGCCGGCAGCGGCGGTGCGCGCCTTCTCGCTCGGCCAGCCGTCGCGAGGGTTGACGAGACGAAACTCGGACAATCCGAAATTGGCCATGGCGCGGGCGGCAAAGCCGATATTCTCGCCAAGCTGCGGCGCGATGAGGATGACCGCCGGAGCGAAACTCGGCGCGTTCGGCGTTGCGCGCGATTTAGGCTTTGCCCGCGCTTTGGGCTTCATGCGCGCCCCGGCCTCGGCCCTTGCTTTCATCATCGGAACACGATGCTATAGGGGATCATTGGCCGCAATGGCGACCTGGCCTTAGTGCGAGACGCCTTCCGACATCCCGCCGGAGACTCCCTGTGACTAACATTAAGGTGAAGAACCACGTCGTCGATCTCGATGGGGATGAGATGACGCGGGTCATTTGGCAGCTGATCAAGGACAAGCTGATCAGGCCCTATCTCGATCTCGAGATCCGCACCTTCGACCTGTCCATCCAGAATCGCGACGCGACCGACGACAAGATCACCATCGACGCGGCCCATGCCATCAAGGACTGCGGCGTCGGCATCAAATGCGCGACCATCACCCCCGACGAGGCGCGGGTGAAGGAGTTTGGGCTGAAGAAGATGTGGAAGTCGCCGAACGGAACGATTCGCAACATCCTGGGCGGCGTCATCTTCCGCGAGCCGATCACCTGCAAGAACGTGCCGCGGCTCGTCCCAGGCTGGACTAAGCCCATCGTCGTCGGCCGTCATGCCTTTGGCGACGTCTATCAGGCCACCGACTTCCGCGTGCCGGGCAAGGGCAGGCTCACCATCACTTTCGCCGGCGAGGACGGCACGCGCATCGAGCATGTGGTGCATGAGTTCAAGGGCGGCGGCGTGGCGCTCGGCATGTTCAATCTCGACGATTCGATCCGCGACTTCGCGCGCGCGAGCTTCAACTACGGCCTCGCCCGCAACTTTCCGGTATATCTGTCGACCAAGAACACCATCCTCAAGGCCTATGACGGGCGCTTCAAGGATCTCTTTGCCGAGGTGTTCGATACCGAGTTCCGCGAAGCGTTCACCGCACGCGGACTGACCTATGAGCACCGGCTGATCGACGACATGGTTGCGGCGTCACTGAAATGGGCCGGCGGTTATGTCTGGGCATTGAAGAATTACGACGGCGACGTGCAGTCTGACACCGTGGCGCAAGGCTTTGGCTCGCTCGGGCTGATGACCAGCGTGCTGATGACGCCGGACGGCAAGACGGTGCTCGCCGAGGCCGCGCACGGCACCATCACTCGCCACTACCGGCAGCATCAGCAGGGACGAGAGACCTCGACCAACTCCACGGCTTCCGTTTTTGCCTGGACCGGAGGGCTCAAGCACCGCGCCAAGCTCGATGACAATGCCGAGCTTGCCCGCTTCGCCGACACGCTGGAGAAGGTCGTGGTCGGCACCATCGAGGCCGGCTTCATGACCAAGGACCTCGCTCTGCTGGTCGGCGCCGATCAGGCCTGGCTCTCCACCACCGGATTTATCGATAAGATCGACGAGCGCTTGCAGCAAACCATGGCCGACCGTGTCGCGGCTTGAGGATTGCTTTATGCGCTTCGGTCTCGCCCATATCCTTGGCGGCTGAATTCCGTGCGCGGGCCGGCCGCCGCGAGCAGCGAACCCCACTCATTCTCACGCTCCCGCGCATGCGCCACCTCGCGGATGTGACGGACGATCGCAGGGTGCCCGCGATTTCAGGCGCGCCAGACCCTCGCCATCCAGGATATAGACCCGGCAGAGCGTGTCGGCGACCACGTCATGCTTGTGGCGGCGATGCTCGATCCGCGGCATCTCGCCGAAGAAGTCGCCCTCTTTCAGCTTGATGGGGTGTCCGGGGCACCACGCAAACCGTGGCCTCGCCGCTGCCGATCAGATACATGGCGCCGCCGGGCTCGCCGGTGGACACGATCAAGGCGCCCTGGCTGGAACGCGCGGGTGTAGAGCAGCTTGGTAACTTCGGCCACCTCGGCAGCGTCAAGCGTTGAGAACAGCGGCACACGCGCCACCATGCTCCAGGTGACCACGAATTCGTGCCGCGCCGCCTCTTGATTGAAGCCGGTGGCTATGATGGCGACGGGCAAAGCGAACATGCAAAGCCCAAACAGCATGACGATGCCGCCGAACCTTGCCGAGCGGCGTCATCGGCGTCACGTCGCCGTACCCAACCGTGGTGAGGGTCTCAAGCGTCCACCAGGCCGAAGCCGGGATGCTGCCGAAATGCTCGGGCTGCGCGCTGCGCTCCAGGAAGTAAATGATGGTGGAGGCAAATACGAGCAGCATCATCATCAGCAAAAGCGCGCCGAGCAGCGCGCGCCATTCATGCGCTACCACCCGCTTCAGCGTTTGTAGCGCCGGCGAGTAGCGGATGAGTTTGAGCAGCCGGAACAGCCGCAACAGGCGCAAGGCGCGGAAGTCGAAGGGAAGGATCTTGTGGACGTACCGGGGCAAGAACGCGAGCAGGTCGATGATCATCATCGGTCGCATCGCGATGAGCCGCGCCTGCTAGGGCGGTAGGCGTGTCAGCAACGGGATCTCGACCGAGCCACAGTGAAGACCATCACCGAGAAGGCGTTGAAGGCCTCAAATTCGGCCCCCATCTTGCGTAGACGGAATCGACGGTCTCCGCGGCGAAGGCCAAGCCGTTGGCAATAATGAGGATGACGAGGAAGTTGTTGACGGCACGACCGATGGGATGGGCTTCGCCGCCCACCTCCAAAATGTTTTGAACCTTGACCCGCCAGCTGCGCCAGACCGACGCGAAGCTCATGGTCAGGCGTTCCCGGCGCGGGCCGCGCCTGCCTCCGCGGCGACGCCACCCGTGATCCGCGCCGCGATGGCGTCGAGCGCCGCTTCGGCGCGGGCGCCGTCCGGACCTCCGGCTTGCGCGAGATCAGGGCGTCCGCCCCCGCCTTTGCCGCCGAGCGCTTCCGCGCCGGCACGGGCGAGATCGACGGCGTTGTAGGTGCCAGTGAGATCGTCCGTGACGCCGACCACGAGCCCGGCCTTGCCTTCCTCCGACACGCCAATGATGGCGACGACGCCCGAGCCAAGCTGGCGCTTCGCGTCATCGACGAGCCCGCGCAAATCCTTTGGCGCCACGTCTTGCAGCGTGCGGGCTAAGAGCTTCACCGGTCCAAGATCGCGGATCGCAGATGCTGTGTAGGTCGCGGCGCCGAGCGCCAGCTCGCGCTTGGCGTCGGCGAGCTGCTTCTCGAGCTGCCGCCGCTCATCGAGGATGGCGGCAAGGCGCTCGATCATCTCGTCGGGGCCGACCTTCAGAAGCTCTGCCGCTTCGCGCACGCGCTGGTCTTGCGTGGCAAGATAGGAGCGCGCACCCTCTCCGGTCAGCGCCTCGATACGGCGGACGCCCGAGGCAACCGCGCTTTCGCCTACGATCTTGAACAGGCCGATATCGCCGGTGCGGCGCACATGGGTGCCGCCGCATAGCTCGATGGAATAAGCGTGATCCGCCTTCTCGCTTTGAGCGGCCTCGCCCATGCTGACGACGCGAACCTCCTCGCCGTATTTCTCGCCGAACAGGGCAAGCGCGCCCTTGGCGATCGCCTCGTCGGGCCCCATCAGATGGGTCTCCACGGCGGAGTTCTGCAGCACCACGGTGTTGGCGAGATCCTCGACCGCGGCGATCTCGGCGGCGGTCATCGGGCGGGGATGGGAGAAATCGAATCTGAGCCGCCCAGGCTCGACCAGCGAACCCTTCTGCGCCACATGGGTGCCGAGAGTCTCGCGCAGCGCCTCATGCAAAAGATGGGTCGCGGAGTGATTGGCTCGCGTTGCCGTGCGGCGGGCGTGATCGACCTCGAGATCGACCACCTCGCCGACCTTCAGCGTGCCGACCTCAAGCGCACCGGAATGCAGGAACAGGCCGTGCAGCTTCTTCTGGGTGTCCTCGACCTTGAAGCGGGCGCCGGAGGGGCCGGTGATCAGCCCGCGGTCGCCGACCTGGCCGCCGAACTCGCCGTAGAACGGAGTCTGATTGACGATCACCGCGCCGCGCTCGCCGACTTTCAACTCGGAGACGCGCTTGCCGTCTTTCACCAGTGCCACGATCTCGCCGGATGAGGCCTCCGCGTCGTAACCCAAGAACTCGGTCGCGCCCACCTCCTCCTTCAGCTCGAACCACAAGGTCTCGGTCGCGGCCTCGCCGGAGCCTGCCCAGGACTTCCGCGCCTCGGCGCGCTGGCGCTCCATGGCGGCGGCGAAACCCTTTGTGTCGACGCCGATGCCGCGCGCTTTCAGCGCATCTTCGGTGAGATCGAAGGGGAAGCCGTAAGTGTCGTAGAGCTTGAAGGCGGTCTCGCCGGGAAGCATGGCGCCGCGTGGCATGCCTTTGGTGGCATTGTCGAGCAGGCGAAGCCCGCGCTCGAGCGTGTCGCGGAAGCGGGTCTCCTCGAGCTTCAGCGTCTCGACGATGAGGCTCGATCCGCGCTCGAGCTCAGGATAAGCGTGGCCCATCTCCGTAACGAGCGCGGGGACCAGCCGCCACAGCAGCGGCTCCTCGGCGCCAAGCAGATGGGCGTGGCGCATGGCGCGGCGCATGATGCGGCGAAGCACGTAGCCCCTGCCCTCATTCGACGGCAGCACGCCGTCGGCGATGAGGAAGGACGATGCGCGTAAATGATCGGCGATGACGCGGTGGCTCGGCTTCGCTTCGCCCTTGGCCGGCACGCCGGTGAGCGAGACCGACGCCGCGATCAGCGCGCAAAACAGATCGATCTCGTAATTGTCGTAGGTACCTTGCAACACGGCGGCGATGCGCTCAAGCCCCATGCCGGTGTCGATCGACGGCTGTGGCAAGTCCACACGCCTTCCCGGCAATTGCTCGTACTGCATGAAGACGAGATTCCAGATTTCGACGAAGCGGTCGCCATCGGCGTCTGCGCTGCCGGGAGGGCCGCCTTTGACGCTCGGGCCATGGTCATAGAAGATCTCCGAGCACGGACCGCAGGGCCCGAGCTCGCCCATCGACCAGAAATTGTCTGAGCCGGCGATGCGGATGATCTTCTCGTCCGGTAGCCCCGCGATCTTGCTCCACAGTCTCGCTGCCTCGTCGTCGTCCGCGAAGACGGTGATGAGCAGCCGCTTCTTGTCCAGTGCGTAGTCCTTGGTGAGCAGCTCCCAGGCGAGTAGGATCGCGCGCTCCTTGAAATAGTCGCCGAAGGAGAAATTGCCGAGCATCTCAAAGAAGGTGTGGTGGCGCGCGGTATAGCCGACATTGTCGAGGTCGTTGTGCTTGCCGCCGGCGCGCACGCATTTCTGTGCTGTTGCCACGCGCGGGAAGGCCGGCTTCTCGGCGCCGGTCAGGACGTTCTTGAACTGCACCATGCCGGCATTGGTGAACATTAGCGTGGGGTCGTGGCGCGGCACGAGCGGGCTCGACGGCAGCACGCGATGATCGTTGCGGGCAAAAAAATCGAGGAAGCCCGCGCGGATCGCATTGACGCCGCTGTTGCCGAGGCTCGGCTCGCTTTTGCCTGCGCTCTGGTCAGATGTGTCGGTGACGGTCTTGTCGTTCATGTGTCTCTGGATAGCCTTCTTGGCGCTCTTGGCCGCGTGGTCGGCGCTTTGATGCTTGGCGCTGGTCTTGTTGGCTCGGCTCATGGCAGCGACGCCGGGGGCCTCTTACCGCGAGGGGTCGATCGCGACCGAAGCTACGCGAAGATCGCAAACGAATCCTAGCTGATTTTGGCGATTGCCGGGGATTTCAGACCACCGCTCCCGGGATCGGAACCGGCGCGCCCAAGGATCGGCTTCAGGCATAGTTCGGAGAACTGGCACTGTCCAGCGGGCCGGACCGACGCCGCAACCCGCCACCGAATAATCTCCAAAACGTAGATGGCCGGGACAAGCCCGGCCATGACGAACGCAACTATACTCTACTGCACCTCTCAGCGCCTCAACCCCCGCGGCGGCCTCGCCGCGCGGCAGCCCCGCCGGCAATGGGCGATACGGTGCCATCCTCGGCGAAACCTGGGGCGCCCTCCTCGCCTTCGGCACCCTCTGCGCTCGCGTCGCCCGCGCCCTCCAGGATCTGCCCGGCGATCAGTCCGGCATTCTGGCGGATAGCGCGCTCTATTCGCTCTGCGACCTGCGGGTGCTCTTTCAGATATTGCTTGGCGTTCTCGCGGCCTTGGCCGATGCGCTCGCTATCGAAGGAGAACCAGGAGCCAGACTTCTCGACGATGCCGGCCTTCACCCCGAGATCGACCAGCTCCCCGGTCTTGGAGACGCCTTCGCCATACATGATGTCGAACTCGATCTGCTTGAAGGGCGGCGCCACCTTGTTCTTCACCACCTTGACGCGGGTCTGGTTGCCGACCACCTCCTCGCGCTCCTTGATGGCGCCGATGCGTCTGATGTCGAGCCGAACCGAGGCATAGAATTTCAAGGCATTGCCGCCGCTCGTGGTCTCCGGCGAGCCGAACATCACGCCGATCTTCATGCGGATCTGGTTGATGAAGATCACCATGCAGCGGGATTTGGAGATCGAGCCCGTGAGCTTGCGCAAGGCCTGGCTCATCAGCCGGGCCTGGCTACCCATTTGCATTTCGCCCATCTCGCCTTCGAGCTCGGCCTTCGGCGTCAGCGCCGCCACCGAATCGATCACGAGCACATCGATGGCGCCGGAGCGCACGAGAGTGTCGGTGATCTCGAGCGCCTGCTCGCCGGTGTCCGGCTGGGAGATCAGGAGGTTTTCCAAATCGACCCCGAGCTTGCGCGCATAGACGGTGTCGAGCGCGTGCTCGGCGTCGATGAAGCCGCAAATGCCACCGCGCTTCTGCGCCTCGGCGACGACATGCAGCGCGAGCGTAGTCTTGCCGGAGGATTTCAGGCCCGTAGATCTCGACGACGCGGCCGCGCGGCAGTCCGCCAATGCCGAGCGCGATGTCGAGCCCGAGCGAGCCAGTGGAGATGGCCTCGACCTCAACCGCCTGCTCGTTCTGGCCGAGCCGCATGATGGAGCCCTTGCCGCAATTCCGCTCGATCTGCGAGATTGCAGCCTCGAGCGCCTTCTCCCTGTCCATTTCACCTCCTTCGACGAGACGGAGCGCGACATTTAACATGGCCGATTCTCCTTATTTCATAGGCCCGGCGATGCTGGCAAACGCCGGTAAGCATTATCCCCGGGGCGTCCGCCCCAAACTCGCATCGCCTCTCCTAAGGGCGAGCGAGAAATGTACATGTTTTGTTCTCTGTTCGCAATCTGTTCTTTTCTATGCACGGGGCGGACGTATCGGCGCTCACCGAAAATCCCGCTTGTCCTTACCCTTGGGGACAAGCCGAAGCAGCCAAGCCAGGCCCAGACCAGCGGGCGGAGACACTGGACCAACATGTCTCTCGGGAAGGCCGAAATCGTCCGACTTTTCTTGGCGCAAGCACGAGAGCTGCGGGACAAGCGCGGGCCTAGCCCTGCCCAAGAAAGAGGCAACACTTACTTAAAATTGATAAGCGGAGCAGGAGATTGCGGTCCGCACATCGTCTTGCCGCGCCGCCTCAAAGTCAGCGGCGGTTGGTGCTGAGGCTATGGGCCGGATGGCGGGCGTCGCCGCGGCGGTTCTGCCGGCGCACATAGGTGATGGTCGCGTCCGGGCGCTCGCCCTTCACCTTGAGCGCCGCGATTAGCGCGTCTTCGGCGTCGACCGCGACGCGGTCGGCCTTGCCCTTGGCCACGAGGCCGACGGTGTATTGGGATGGCATCGTCTCAACCTTCCGCCGCAAGCATAGTGCCGCGAGCGGAAATGTCCATGCGGGGGGAGCCAAGTGTGGACCTTGAGCATACCTCCGATGCGCGGGGGAGCGCCGGATTGGAGTGACGCGCGGCCTTGAGCTATTCTCGACGCGCGCCCCCTCATCCATGAGGATGCGAGCCCTTCTCTGCGGGAGGAGAGATTGAGCAAACGCGGGCGCTGCAATGCGTCGCGGCAAGGAGAGAGCATGCCTCAAAGCCTGTCATGCCCGCGAAGGCGGGCACCCAGTAGTCACTCGCTTCGCAAGTTTATCGAGGACGGTGGTTACTGGATCGGCCGGATCATCAAGCCTGTGCTCGGGCTGGCGAAGCCAGACCCGAGTGCCGGGCGATGACATGATTGGAAGTGATGAGGATTAGGAGGTCTGCGGCTCGGGCACGGGCTTCGCCGGCAACGTCTTCTCAAGCTCCCGCGTCACGGCCTCACGATAGCCGAAGCGGTCGATATAGGGGCGCAGACGTTCGATGACTTTTCGCTTCAACTCGGGCGGCATCTCATATTCCGAAACCCTGTGCTCCTTTTGCGCGTCGAGATAAGCCCGCATCGGCGCTTCGGCGCGCGCGAAATCACCGATGTCGAAACGCGCATAGATATCGCGCATCGTGGCGATCGGGTCCTTGATGAAATCCTCGTAGCGCAGCTCGATCAGACGCCCCTCAGGAACGACATGGCGATCCGCGTCGTAGTCCTCGGTCAGACGCACGAACATGTCGAGCACATAGTCGTCGAGCCAGTTGTCGAGATACGGCGGGTTGTGCAGCCCTTGCGTGGAATAGAGCGCGCGCCAGAGCTTCACCGTGGAGGGGAACGCGGCGAGCGGATTGCGCGCGAGATAGATGAAGCGCGCGTCGGGAAAGAGCTTGGTCAGGAGCTTGAGCCGCGCGGCGTTGGCCGGGGTCTTCATCACCAGGCGCTTACCGCCATGCCTGAGCGCGAGCCGGCGATAGAGCCACATATAGGCGTCGGCCCAGCGCTTCTGGTCGGCTTCGGAGAGGCCCTTGAAGTCGAGATACTCGCTGTCGGCCGGACCGAAACGCGGCCAGGCGTGGGTGGTGTAAGGCGTGCCCTGCCCCAGGATCAGCATGGCGAACTCCTCCTCCTGAGGCCGATCGAAGCCGACGGGAACGTCGTCCTGCGGGCGCTTCTTGGGCAAGAGCACCTTGGCAATTTTAGGCAGCTTGTTCTCGGTCAGCAGGAAGTGATCCGGGCAAAAGCATTCATAGGTGGTCGGATAAGCGAGGTTCGGATCGACCGAGAACAGATCGTGCAAAAAGGTCGTGCCGGTCCGCCAATGGCCGACGACGAACACCGGCGGCTTCTCCAGCGGGAAACTTTCGACCCGGCGGCGATATTTCGCCTCGCTGATCCGATAGAGCAGCGAGTTCACCGGCGTCCACAGCACCAGGAGCAGCACATCGGGGATGCAATTCAGAGTGAAGCTGTAGCGGCCGCGCTTGAACAGCCTCATCAGCGTGCCGAAGCGCATGCCGAACCAGAAATAGAGCAGGCGACCACCGTAGCGGTATATGGTGAGCGCCGGCAGGCGCGGCTTCGCTCGGGCTCTCCGGCGGAATCCCGCATGCCCCTCGGAGGGCTGTTTCTCGTAATTCGGCACGCGCTTCCAATCCCCAAGCGGCGACAACAAGGCTTGGCGCGGGTGTTAGCCGCGATCGGCGGCGAAAGGAAGGCTTTTGCTTGCGCTCCGGGCTGTCGCCGGGAGGTGTCAGCCCTGTAGCGCAGCCTTGACCGCGGCGGCGAGGTCCTTCAGGTCGAAGGGCTTTTGCAGGAACATGAAGTCTTCCTTGTCCGACAAATTGCGGCGGAAGGCATCCTCGGCATAGCCGGAGATGAAGATTATCTTCACATCGGGGCGTTCGCTCCGGAGATGCTTCATCAAGGTTGGGCCGTCCATCTCCGGCATCACCACGTCGCTGATCACGAGGTCGACATCGCCATTATGGCTGTTGAACACCTCAAGCGCCTCGGTGCCGGTGGTGGCTTCGAGCACGCGGTAGCCGCGCTGGCCGAGCGCGCGGGCGGCGAAACTGCGCACGGCATCCTCATCCTCGACCAGCAGAACAGTGCCCCGCCCGGTGAGGTCCTTGGGCGGCTCGCGGCGGACCGGCGCCCGTACTGGCTCGGCTTCTCCCGCGACCTCAACATAGCGCGGCAGGTAGACGCGCATGACGGTGCCCTGCCCGAGCTCGCTCTCCGCGAAGATGTAGCCGCCGGTCTGCTTGACGATGCCATAAACGGTGGAGAGCCCAAGGCCGGTGCCGCGCCCGACCTCCTTCGTAGAGAAGAACGGCTCGAAGATCTTCTGCATCACCTCTGGCGCCATACCGGTGCCGGTGTCGCTCACCTCGATCAGCACATATTCGCCGGGCGGCACGCGATGCTGGCCGAGTGCCAGCGACTCACGCTCGGTGACATTGGCGGTACGGATGACGAGCTTGCCGCCATTGGGCATGGCGTCGCGCGCATTGACGGCCAAGTTGATGATCACCTGCTCGAACTGATGCAAATCGGCCTTCACCGGCCAGATGTCGCTGCCGCTTTCCAGCTTCAGCTCGATGTTCTCGCCGAGCAGGCGGCCGAGCAGGATCGACAGCTCGGACAGCACGTCGCCAAGCTGCATACGCTCCGGGCGCAAGGTCTGCTGGCGCGAAAAAGCGAGCAGCTGGCGCACGAGCCCCGCGGCGCGGTTCGCGTTCTGCTTGATGTTCATGATGTCCTGGAAGGCAGGATCCGTCGGGCGGTGGTTCATCAGCAGGAAGTCTGAGAAGCCAATGATCGCCGTCAGCATATTGTTGAAGTCGTGCGCGATGCCGCCGGCGAGCTGGCCGATGGCCTGCATTTTCTGGCTCTGGGCGATCTGCATCTCGAGCGTGCGCTGTTCGGTCATGTCGATGGCGTAGGCAATCGCCGCTTCGCTTTCCCCTTCGCCGCGCTCGACGGGGCTGAGATAGAGGCAGACGCGCCGCTCCTTGTCGTCCTCTAAGGCGATATCGACCGGCTCGATCAGGCCTTGACCGGCGATGGCCGCGGCCAGTGCCTTGCGCAAGGCCTCGGCGCCGTCGGCATCGGCAAGGCTCGCAAGCGTCACTTTGCGGGCTGGAGCGCCATCGACGGCGCGACCGAACAGCCGCACAAAGGCGGCGTTGGTGGTGCTGATGGTGCCTTCGCGGTCGACAGTGGCAATAGCGATGGGCGCAGAGTTGAACAGCCGCGCAAAGCGGAGCTCGGCGGCGGCGGCTTCCTCCGGCTCGCCGGGCGCGCGGTTGAGCACGAGCGCGTGCGCAAGCCCGCCATTGCCGCCATAGCGCGGCAGGCCATGCAGGATGCGCACCGGAAGCGTGGTACCGTCGGCCTTGACCAGGTCGATGTCGAAGCGCCGCGTCGTACCTTGCGCCGCTCCCCGGCTGGCACGGGCGATCAACTCGGCGCCATCCTGCGACATGATCTTATCGAGGTTAAGCTGTCCTCCGGCAACGTCGGCAAGGTCGAGACCGAGCCATTGGGCGAGCGTGGCGTTGAGATAGTCGATGGTGCCTTCGCCGTCGGCGGTGAAGAAGCCGGCGGGCGCATTGTCGAGATAGGCGATGGCCTGCTGCACCTTCTCGAAGCCCGCCTCCTGCCGCTCGCGATCGGAGGTGACCTCGTCGACTTGCCATACCACGAGCCCACCCTTGCGGCGGGAGCCTGGATCGGCCGGCATCGGCTGCACCGAGATGCGGAACCAGCGCGGACGCACATCTTCCTCGGCCTCGCCAAGCGGGGGCAGCCGAAACTCCTCGCGGAGCGCCCTGCCCTGCTGCGCGGCGCGCGCGAGGCGGAAGATCTGCTCGGCGAGATAGGTGTTGCCGGCGAAGGCGCGGTCTGGCGCCTGAACTACCATGTTTGGCTCGAGACCGAGCAGGCTGCGATAGGCCTCGTTGGCGTAGAGCACGCGGCCGCTCTGATCGGCGATCAGGGCCCCTCCCGGCAGATTGTCGACGAAGGCCTTGGTGACATCGTTGCGGACCTGGCTTTGCCCGAAATGCAGGATGCCGACGGTGCCGGCGAACAGGCAGAACACGCCGACCACGGCAAGGCCGCCAAGAATGGCAAGCACGAAGGGCTCGGCCATTTCGCGCGAGATCATGGCGAGGCTGACGGCGGCCACGGCAAGACCGAGCGTGAGCGCAACCACGAGTACGACATTGCTGCCACGGCCGGTCTGATCGGCGGCAGGCTCGGCGTAGCGCGAAGGCGCGTCGATGTCGGTCATGACCACAAACTACCCGATTCGATTTCAGTTCGCGCCGCACATTGTGATGTGGAGCGACTTTTGAGCCCGCCAGCGCAAATCACAGGCCCGGTCACTTCAAGGCCGCGTTTGGGGCGTTCCACCCTGCCAAAGGGTCCGCGGACGGCGCGGGCAGGCTGTGCCCTGAAGGTCAATTATGGGCACCTTGGTTAACGATTTATTAGGGGCGGCTCGCCAGTCTTTTGCGCAGGCCGGCGGCCGCGAGAGAGCCGCTCAGGAATGCGACATGCCCTCCTCCGAGAACACCGAAAGCCTCGTCCTTGCCCTCGCGGCGTTTCTGTTCGCTTTTGCTCTGGTCTCGCTGCTCGCGTGGGTCTTCAAGAGTTTCGTGCTCACCGGGCGGAGTGGCGCGAGCTACCTGAAGGGGCGCGATCGCAGGCTTGGCGTGGTGGAGACTGCCTCAGTCGATGCGCAGCGCAAGCTCATTCTCATCCGCCGCGACAACGTCGAGCACCTGATCATGACGGGTGGTCCGGTCGACGTGCTGATCGAGACTGGAATCGAGGGGCACAATCAGTTCGAGCAGCCGGTCGGCGACGTGATGATCGCGCGGAACGACCCGCGGCCAACACCTGGTGTCGGCAAGACCTGAGCCCTACTGGATTCACGGAAATCCGGCGATTCGACCCGGTCACTCGGCAAAATTTGTGCTTGACCGTGACACTTACGCAACGGTGGTTTCGCTTGTCTGAAAAGCCGAGTTGCGCTAGACAGGATGTTCGAACTTACGGCCGCCTATTGGCAGGCGGAGAACGCGACGCCGGTAGAGTCAGCCGCTCATGCCGTAAGGGCGCCGGCAGTTCCCTGCTAATGGTCCGACACCGACTGGCTTCGGCCAGTCATGTCAGTCCCCCAAACACTCCACTCCCCGCCCCAAAGCGGGGAGCTTTTTTTGTCCCCGTGTCGTCGCATCCCCTTAGCGTTGCGTCCATCGAGCAATGGAGGTGGCCTTGACGTTTCGTCTTGTCCTCATGATTGGCGCCGGTCTCGCGGCGACACCTGCAACCGCCGCGGACATTCCGGAAGACTTCGTCTATCTCCGCGACACCGATCCCACCATCCAGCAGGACATGCGCTATGCGGGCGCCGACAATTTCACCGGTCGCCCAGTGCCGGGCTATGACGCTGGTGAATGCGTGCTGGTGCGCCAAGCCGCAGAAGCACTCAAGGCTGTGCAGGCGGACGTCAAGACAAAGGGGTTGAGCCTCAAGGTCTATGACTGCTATCGCCCGAAACAAGCGGTGGGCGCCTTCGTCGCTTGGGCCAAGGCGCTGGACGATCCCAACTCAAAGGCCGTCCACTATCCGTCCCTCGACAAGGCGGAGCTGTTTCCGCAAGGATACATCGCCACGGTGTCGGGCCATTCTCGCGGCGCCACCATGGATCTCACTCTCGTTCCGCTGGACACCAATTCGGGCGCGTCCCCGCCTGTCGAACACGCCCTTGGCGCTTGCACGGCGCCGGCTGCGGACCGTGAAGTCACACCAGTATCGACATGGGGACGGGTTTCGATTGTTTCGACGTGAAGGCAAACACCGAGGCTTCAGGCCTCACGCCTGAGGAGCGGGACAATCGCAAGATGCTGGTCGATGTAATGGCCCGCCACGGCTTCAAGAACTACGACAAGGAATGGTGGCATTACACGCTTGAGAACGAGCCCTTCCCCGACACCGTGTTTGATTTCCCGATCGAGCCGCGAGGGATGAGCAAATGATCCCGCGGCCCGGCGAAAGCGGGAATCCAGTAACCGCCGACATCAATGACTAGCCGCCGGCGGTGGTCGCTGGATCGCCCGGTCGAGCCGGGCGATGACATGGAGCCGAAGGGTGAACTACTCGTCGCGGTAGACGCGCTCGCGCCGCTCGTGGCGCTCCTGGGCTTCGACGCTCAATGTCGCGATCGGCCGCGCGTCGAGCCGCTTCAGGCTGATTGGCTCGCCGGTCTCCTCGCAATAGCCGTAGGTGCCCTCGTCGAGGCGCCCAAGGGCCGCGTCGATCTTGGCAATCAGCTTGCGCTGCCGGTCGCGGGCGCGAAGCTCGAGCGCCCGCTCGGTCTCGGTGCTCGCCCGGTCGGCGATATCGGCGTGCTGGGCCAATTCGTCTTGCAGGTGCTGGAGCGTCTCCTTGGTCGAGCGGAGGATCTCCTCGCGCCAAGCGAGCAGCTTGCGCCGGAAATAGGCGCGCTGCCGCTCATTCATGAAAGGCTCATCGTCGGACGGCCGATAGTCCTCGGGGATTTTACGCTTCGGCCGCATGAAAGCCTCTGCCAAACGCATGGTCTTTGTTCCTCGGGCCTATGGCCCCGTATCCCCTTGGCCGGTTGAGAGCGTTCGCGGCCCCCGCCGGTCGGCACCGTATTTACGGAAGCCGAGCACCAAGTCAAGTGAGCAGAGGCCCTTGACAAAGATCCTTCTGGGGAGCCAGCCGATTCACTTGCGCGGGATAGAGTCAGAGCGTGATTACAGGCGGATGACAGGGCGCTGAGATGAGAAATACCCGCAGAATCCTTGGCAGATGGACTTGGGTCAGGACCGTGCGCACCCCAACTCTTCGTCACCCCGCCCACGGCGCCAAAAGGCGCTAAAGGACAGCCAGAAGCGTGCCGATTTCCTCATTAACCCACGGTGCCGTCGATGCTTTCCGCAATATCGGCGACTTTGCATCTGACCTCGTCGAGCCGACCGTTAGGCTCGGCGTCACCGGGCTCGCCCACTCCGGCAAGACTGTGTTCATAACCGCGCTCGTGCACAATCTGATGGCCCAAGCCCGCATGCCATTCTTCGAGGCTGTGGCGCATGGCCGGGTGCTCCGCGCTTATCTCGAACCTCAGCCCGACGATCAGGTGCCGCGCTTCGACTATGAGCGCCACATGGCTGATCTCACCGCGACCCCGCCCTCCTGGCCGGAAAGCACGCGCCGCATCAGCCAGCTCAGGATCGCCATCGAATACGAGTCGCAGAAATTTTGGAAGCGCCAGCTTGGCTACACGCGGCTCAATATCGATATCGTCGACTATCCCGGCGAGTGGCTGCTCGA
This sequence comes from uncultured Alphaproteobacteria bacterium, assembly GCA_963745855.1. GTDB lineage: Bacteria > Pseudomonadota > Alphaproteobacteria > Rhizobiales > Methyloligellaceae > Methyloceanibacter. Next base: position 232,178 of record CAVUZR010000007.1, read on the forward strand.
CCTCCCGCTGCTTGGGCTCGACTTCCCTCAGTGGTCGCGGACTGCGCTTGAGCAGAGCGGCGCCGCAAGCCGCAAGGGGGCGGCAAAAGACTGGCACGCCGCGCTCGCCGAGATCGATCCAGCCGCGCCCGCCGACGAGGTGGTAGCGCAGCGGCTAGCTGATCTGTTCAAGGCCTATCTGCGCGGCGCGCGCGCCGACACTCACGCGCTCTCCATCCTGCCGCCTGGACGTTTCCTTATGCCGGGCGATCTTGACGGCTCTCCCGCCCTCACCTTCGCACCGCTCGACGCAAAGGGAGAGGAGGGCTTTCCTAAGGGCTCGCTCTTCGCGATGATGGAACGGCGCTATGAAGCGTATAAGACGCACGTGGTGCGGCCCTTCTTCCGCGATCATTTCGCGCGGCTCGACCGGCAGATCGTGCTCATCGACGTGCTCGCGGCGTTGAACGGTGGCAAGCCCGCGGTCGCCGATCTCGAGCGCGCCATGACCGAGATCCTCGAATGCTTCAGGACCGGAGGAAACAGCCTGTGGTCGAGCCTGTTTGCGCCGCGCATCGACCGCATCGTTTTCGCCGCGACCAAGGCCGACCATCTGCATCACACGAGTCACGACCGGCTCGAGGCGATCCTCGCTCTGCTTGCCGATGACGCGATGGGGCGCGCGCACTATGCCGGCGCTGGGGTGAAGGCGCTCGCGCTCGCCGCGATCCGCGCGACGCGCGAAGGCATCGCCAAGCAGAACGGAGAGGCGCTTCCCTGCATCGTCGGCTATCCGCTGCCCGGCGAGACCATCGGGCGACGTCATTTCGACGGCAGCGAAGCCTTTGCTATCTTCCCCGGCGACCTGCCGGCAAATCCCAAGACCGCCCGCAGGCATCCGCATGCGCAGCCTGACGACGTGCGCTTCGTGCGCTTCCGCCCTCCGGACCCGGTACCGCTGTCGGCTGGCGGCTTCGCCCCGTTTCCCAACATTCGCCTCGACCGCGCGTTACAGGCGCTGATCGGAGACCACCTCACATGACCAAGCCCCGCAAGCCCGCATCCTTCCGCCTCGAGGAGATCGAGGTCGTCGAGACCCCGCTCGGGCCGCCCGCGATCGCCACCGACGCGGCGCAGCTTCCCGCGACGGTGCGCGCATTGCCGGCGCTTGAGCGCGGCTGGCGCTGGGGCAGCATCCTGCTTGCGGCGGTCAGCGGTCTCATCGGGCTCGCGTCGGTGGTCTGGCTGCACGATCTCGTGCGCGACATGATGGCCCGGCAGGATTGGATCGGCTGGACCACCATCGGGCTGCTCGGCCTCGCCATCGTCGCACTTCTTATGATTATCGTGCGCGAAGCCGCGGGGCTTGCGCGCCTTGGGCGGCTCGGCAGGCTCCGCCATGAGGCCGACGCCGCCGCGCTCGAGGGCGACAAGACACTCGCGCTCGATGTGGTGAGCCGGCTGAAGCGCCTCTATCACGGGCGCAAGGACCTCGCCTGGGGGGTTTCGCGCCTCGCCGAGCATGAAGGCGACATCATGAATGCCGCGGAGCTGTTGCGGCTGTCCGAGCGCACCCTTATCGCGCCGCTTGATCCAATTGCGCGCAGCATCGTGGCGGCCTCGGCCAAACGCGTGTCGGTGGTCACCGCGGTGAGCCCAGGCGCGCTCATCGACATGCTGTTCGTTGCGGCCGAGAACTTGCGCATGTTGCGGCGGCTGGCGACGCTTTACGGCGCACGGCCAGGCACCCTCTCGCTGTTCAAGCTCGCGCGCATGGTCGCAACCCATATCGTGCTGACCGGAGGCATCGCGCTCGGCGACGACGTGATCCAGCAGCTCGTCGGGCACGGCCTCACGGCGAAGCTCTCGGCGCGTCTCGGCGAAGGCTTGTTCAATGGCGCGCTGACGACCCGAATCGGACTCGCGGCGATCGATGTTTGCCGCCCTCTCCCCTACATCGAGGTGCAACGGCCGCGCTTTCGCGAGCTTGTGGCTGAAGTTGCCGGACTTCGCTAACGCTCGAATCGAGTGTTGCTCGCCGAACACATCACCAGTGGATAATGGGGATAAGGGATTCGCCCCCTCTCGCGCCGAACGTGCCGTCATGTAGGATGATCATGTGAGCGGACGGATTGTCGAAGGTGCTGACGGGATCATCCGACGGTATCTGAGGAGCAATCCAAAGGGTGTCTGAGGAGGACTCCGAAGGACACTGGAGACGATCCGGAAACTCATTCGGGCTAGGCAGCCCAAGGTCGTCCATTGCCATGGGCGGCTAGAGGCGGAGGGGTTAGCAAGTGCAGAGTGCTACGGCCTGTCGGTTTTGCCGCAATGCCGTGAGGTGGAGTCGATAGGGCTCTTTGCGCTGCAGATTCAACCGCCGAACCCCGGTTCCAATCTGGCCAAGATTGGGATCGCGTCGCAGCCACGCGACGTTAAATAACGGGCCTAGGCCGGGGTCACGTCGCCGCTTTATGGGGAACCATGGAGCCGAGCGCGTGGTCCAGAGACCGAAAGGTCTCGCGGCGCCGAGATGATCGTCCCGAACGGGCGTGAGGCTCGACATCGCACAGGGAGGCGGGGCTTCGGCTCCGCCTTTCCTTTTTGTGCTGCTCTCTCTGCGGCGATTTCGTCCCCTTAGCGAGGGCATCCCGGTCCGCTAAGATGCGGCCGCCATGATCCAATCGGTGAAGGGGTAAGATGCGGTGCCGATCCCGCGTGGCGCTGCTCTTTGTTGTGGCGGCCATCGCGAGTCTGCCGCTGCTGCAAGGATGCTCTACGGTCGGGCGTGTCACCGGCACGAGCAAGCCAGGGGCAACGACCGACGCCGCGGCGCGCTATATGCCGCCCGATGATCCCATGGCGCGGCCCACTCAGGTTGCCTGGACCTCGGCGCGGGCGAGCTATTGCGGGTTTATGTTCGACCCGGTGAAGCTCAAGAACGACTACATGGCAGACGAGAGCCGCAGGCGGAACAATCCCTACCAATTGCAGAAAATCTCAGAGGCCTACGACTATACGCTCGAGTCGGTGACCGGCACGATCAAGTCCGATCCAACATACTGCAACAAGGACCGCACCGACGCGATCCGCGCCGATCTGAAACGCTATCTCGCCGGAGACTATGCGCCGACTGCGAAGCTCGCGCGCTAACGCAGGTTTGCCGACTGGGCTGTCGGCGATGATCCCAGCATCGGTGACGTGGACCCGGTGATCGCCGGGGCCGGCTTGGGAAGCGCGGTTAGGTCGGCATGACGAGAGGCCAGCCATAGCCGCCGACAAGCGCCGCGAGTGCGATGCCGATGCCGACGATGGCAACCCCGATCCTGGCTAGGCCGTTCTCGCGCTGCGGCTTCAACCGCGGCGGCAGCATGGGCGTCGCCAGGATCTCAACCACCTCGCCGGCAAGGATGGCCTCGAAGGCGGATTCGAGCCGGCCATGAGCGTCTTTCAACGCATCGACGCGGCGGGCGACAACGTCATCTTGCTCGAGGACCTTCTCGACGGCGCGGGTCTGCTCGCGCACGAGCTGGCCATCGACATAGGCTACGAGCAATTCGTCACTGAGCTCGGTCATGGTCGTTATCCTGCGGTCTCTTGGGATAGAGCGTCTCGATGGTGGTGCCGGCCTTGAGCTCTTGCCGGCGACTTTGATTTGAGCCGATCGGCCAGGCTCGCGCTCGCCCGGATCAGGCGCGAGCGGATCGTGTCGGCATTTAAGTCGAGTACCCGTCCGGCGTCCTCGTAGTTGAAGCCCTCGCCATAGACGAGGAGCAGAGTGCTCCGCTGCTGAGGCGGCAAATGCTCGAGAAAATTCGCGGTGAGCGCATCGAACACGATGCCCTGCTCTTGCGGAAACAGCCCCTCGAAGTCGGTCTCGCTTACTTTCGCCTGACGCAGAGGATCGGCGTGATGGCGCAGCTCGCCGAGCCAGAGCTGGTAGATCTCGGCAAAGGCCCAACGATCGAATGGGATGTCGCGCTGATAGCGGAGCCGATCGTTGAGCATGCGCAGAAGTGCCCGGCGAAGCAGGGCCCTGCCCTCCTTCTTGTCGCCGACCAGAACGTCGGTGAAGCGTTTGAGCCTCGGCAGCATGGCGATGAGCTCACGCCGCACGGACTCGTCCTGGATGTCTGCTCGCACGCCCCTGTTTCCCCCGCGGCTCGGGTGAGTTCCGGCGATGATCGCGTGAAGGGGCCCCTCTCCACGCGAATCAGGAGGATATCACATCAGCCAATTCGCGGGCGCCACAGCGTTAATGCCCCGGCAGAAAGCTCTTGCGCCGAAGGTGTGGCTGCCTATTGTTTGCGCAAAGCAGGAGCAAGACTTGCGCATGTCAGTCATGCCCCAAAAGCCGGGAGAGACACAGTCGGGATCCGAAGAGAATGCTCAAGTCTCGCCGAGCGTTCAGGATGATGTCGAACTCTCCCTTGATCCTGACCGAGGTTGTCGCGCCGGGCACGGAGACTCCGGGCCATGATGCAGCTGCGAGAGCCGCCGAGCTGAACCGCGAAGCCACGCGGAGTCAGGTCGCTCAACGCATCGCTGGGCTCGCCGACAAGACGGCCGGACTGACCAAGCACGCCACCACATCGGCCATGGCTGCAGGCAAAGTCGGCATTGCCAAAGCGGCACAGATCGGCCGCGAGACGGTGATCCCAGAGCTCGGCCGCACCGGCGCCAAGGTGGCCGAGCGCACAAAGCCGGAGAGACTCGCCAAGGACTATCGCGAGTTTCTGCTGTGGCTGCACGCGAACGTGCTCGACAGCGCCATCGAGCGCCTGTTCTTCGTGCCTACCAAAGGTCAGGTGCCGCTCTCAGGGCTTAGGGTGCGCGGCAATAACCAAGTAAGCGGCCACGATTACAAGCCCACGCCCTATTTGATCTTTAAATGGGCGCTGGCCGCGATCGAGGACGAGGACATCGGCCGCTTAAGCTTCGTCGATTACGGCGCGGGCAAGGGGCGAGTCCTGCTGCTCGCTGCGCAATATCCCTTCACCGCGGTCGGCGGCATCGAGTTTGCCGCGGAATTGCATGATAACGCCACCATGAACATCGCCCAGTTTCCGCGGAGCCGCATGAAATGCCGCAACGTGGAATGCGCGCTCGACGACGTGGTCGATATCAAAACGCTTGACGATGAGGCGGTGCACTATTTCTTCAATCCGTTCGCGCCGGAGATCTTCGCCGAGGTGCTGAAGGGGATCGTCGCGTCGTATCACAACCGACCACGGCGTCTCTACGTGATCCTGGTCGACATGGAGGCGGGCGAGCTCATGCACAAGACTGGTGTGTTCCAGGAGGTGAAGCTGCCGCCCGCCGAGCGGACCCAGGCGCAGCTGCTGAGCCCTTACAAGATCGCCGTCTACCGCTCGCTCGCCTGACGACCTCTGCCTGATCATCATGGCCGGGCTTGTCCCGGCCATCCAATGATGAGCAACGCAACGCCGACCTTATTGGCGCGGCCCTATTGGTTGCCCGGCACAAGGCCGGGCATGGCGAAGGTTATTGGGCCTGAGGCTGTGGCGCGAACTACTTCACGCCGAGCTTCTTCTGCAGACTCGACGACGACGTCGTGTATTGGAAGATCAGCTTCTTGTCGGGATAGACGTATTTGTGCGCCTGCTGCGCCATGAGCGCAGCCTCGTGGAAGCCCGACAGGATGAGCTTCAGCTTGCCGGGATAGGTGTTGATGTCGCCGATGGCGAAGATGCCCTTCTCGCTCGTCTCGAATTTCTCGGTGTCGACCGGGACGAGGTTCTCGTGGAGCTGAAGTCCCCAATCGGCCACAGGGCCGAGTTTCATGGTGAGGCCGAAGAACGGCATCATGATCTCGGTCGGTTGCTCGAAGGTGGCGCCGTCGGACCCCTTGACGGACACCGACCGGAGCTGACCGCCCTCGCCATGCAGTGCGGTCACCTGACCGAGCTTGAAGCTGACGTCGCCGCTCTCGACCAGGGTCAACATCTTTTGCACCGAGGCCGGCGCCGCCCTGAACTCGGCCCGGCGGTGGAGCAGCGTGATCGACTTCGCCACCGGCTGCAGGTTCAAGGTCCAGTCGAGCGCTGAATCACCGCCGCCGACGATGAGCACGTCGCGGCCACGGAAATTGTCCATCTTCCGCACCGAGTAGAACACGGACTTGCCTTCGTACTCCTCGATGCCGGGAAGCGGTGGACGCTTCGGCGTGAACGATCCACCGCCGGCGGCGATCACCACCACCTTCGCCTCGATCTTGGTGCCGGCATCGGTCGTGATGCGAAGGCCGCCGTTTAACCGCTCCAGCGTCTCCACCCTCTGATTGAAGTGGAACTCGGCGCCGAAGGGCTTGATCTGGTCCATGATCTTGTCGGTCAGCTCCTGCCCGGTGACGATGGTGAGGCCGGGAATGTCGTAGATCGGCTTCTCGGGGTAGAGCTCGGCGCACTGGCCGCCTGGGCGGTCGAGAATATCGATGACGTGGGCTTTGATATCGACGAGGCCGAGCTCGAACACGGCGAACAGGCCAACCGGCCCAGCCCCAATGATGATGGCATCGGTCTTGATGACAGGTTCGCTCATGGGCAGTTAGATCTGCTTGTCTGGAATACGCACCACGAGGCCGTCGAGCGCGTCGGTGACCTTGATCTGACAGCTCAACCGGCTTTCGCCGCGCACGTCGAACGCGAAGTCGAGCATGTCCTCCTCCATCTGCTCAGGACTTCCGGTCGCCTCGCGCCAGGCCTCATCGACATAGACGTGGCAGGTGGCGCAGGCGCAGGCGCCGCCGCATTCGGCGGCGATGCCGGGAACCGAGTTCTTCACCGCAGCCTCCATCACCGTCATGCCCGACTCAGCCTCGACGACGCGTTCGGTTCCGTCGTGCAGAATATACGTAATCCTGGCCATGGCATTGGCGCGAATTGCTTCTCTTCCAGTCTTGGGAGACGAGCGGCGGCAGACAGTCCCCCGCGCCCGTAGGCTGGCGCCGGCGCGAAAAGGGCGTCCCCGCACGTGGCGGGTCTCTATAGGGCAATTGAAACTGAGACTCCAGCGCCTTCCGGCCGCAGCGCAGCAATGAGAATTGTGTGCTCCCGGAACCCCGAAATACGCGACCGGCGATGCGCCAGAGGCGACGACTTTGCTGCTGTAACGCTGGTGCTGACCAACGCGCGAGCAAGGATAGCGCACCTATCGCAACAAGGCAGTTCCGCTACTCGATCGCGCGGCCATCCAAGTCTAGCCGCAGATCGACTTGTGCCAATTCTTTTGGGGAGCCGTGTTACTGTCTCGTTTTTGCAACCAATCGCCCAGAAAGAGGCCCGCGAGCGACCCAAAGAGGACAGAATCCGCAAATAAAAATAAGGGCTTGTCATGCGTAAAGCATAATTGCGGATTAAACTTTTTTTAGCCTAAAAAATTCGTTAACGATAGACGAGCGGGGGAAAATGCGTCTCGGGGCCACTTTCGGTGTAAATTCAATCCGAAAGCATGCGCTAACCGCTATGACGCCCGCGCCGCTGGCGGCGTGTCCGAGTGCCCGGCGCAAGTTTTCTCAAGGTTAGTCTGTGCGAGGGGACGCGTGATGGCGCAAGAAGCGAAATCTCCGCCTGCCGGAGCGGCGACTGAGGCAGGCGACAATCCATTTGACATCAAGGGGACATCGGCGGGCGACATACAGGACGACGCCGCGTTCCCCACGCCTGACGCGGCTTCGGGCGCGGATGGACAGAGGAAGCTGTCCCTCGCTGAGCGGCTCCGGGCCGAGCAGCGCAAGACGCCGGAGCGCAAGATGGATGAGACCAAGCCTGCGGACTTTGGCGACGCCGGGAGCGCCGCCGCCGCAAGGGCAGCCGCGCGCGCGCGCCGGCCTGCCGGACCCGCGCCGCAGCGCCGCATGGCGACCGCCGCCGCCAATGACGATTTGCCGTCGATCGGCGGCCTGATCTTCGCCCTGCAGCAAAAGCCGTCCAAATCGCCGTTCCTGGTCGCGCTCGTCGCGTCGCTGATCTGGTTCGTCGTCGGCGGGTTCTTTGCCTACGGACTGATCTCGACGCAGCTCGCGCAGCCCGCGGGCCTCTCCGACATGGTCGCCAGTCCTTCAGCGCTCATGGCCGCGGTCACCATCCTCGTGCCGATCGCGATCTTCTGGTTCCTCGCGCTGCTCGTCTGGCGCGCCCAGGAGCTTCGGCTGATGGCCTCGGCCATGACCGAGGTTGCCGTGCGCCTTGCCGAGCCCGACAAGCTCGCCGAGCAGTCGGTCGCTTCCTTGGGCCAGACCATCCGGCGGCAGGTCGCCGCCATGAACGACGCAATTTCCCGCGCCATCGGGCGCGCCGGCGAGCTCGAGGCGCTGGTGCATAACGAAGTCGCAGCTCTCGAGCGCTCCTACAGCGACAACGAGCTGCGCGTCCGTGGCCTGATCAGCGAGCTTGCGAGCGAGCGCGAGGCGCTGTCCAACAACAGCCAGCGGGTGAGTGAATCCCTGCGCGGGGTGGGACAGGAGATCGCCCGCAACCTTTCCGCCGCAAGTAGCAGCATCGATCAGAAGCTCGCCGAGCGCGGGATGCAGCTGACGGAGCTTCTTGTCGCCCGCAGCAACGAAGCCGCCGAGCAGGTGGAGCGCGCGCAAAGCAAGGTGCAGGAAAACATGCCGATCCTGCTCGAGCGCTTGGGGCAAGAGCAAGAGCGGCTCGGCCAGGTCATCGAAGGCGCAGCACGAAACCTGTCGGCTCTCGAAGTCGCGGTCGGGCAGCGGACGTCGTCGCTCGACCACACCTTGAAGGAGCGCACCGAAGCTTTGACCTCCACGCTCGCCACGCGCATCAATGCTCTGGAGACGACAGTAGCGCACGGGGCGCTGCTTCTCGACAAGATCCTGAAAGACCGCACCGATGCGTTCACCACCTCCATCGGCCAGGGCGCCGTTGGGCTCGACAGCCTCCTGAAAGAGCGCACCAAGCTCTTGGCAGCGTCCATCAGTGAGCAATCTGCGGACCTCGACAAGACGCTGAAGGACCGCACCGAGGCCTTCACCACGTTGGTCGGCCAAGGTGCCATCGGCATGGACAAGGCGTTGAAGGATCGCACCGAGGCTTTCACCGCGCTTGTCGGCCAAAGCGCCATCGGTCTCGACACTGTGATGAAGGAACGCACCAAGCTTCTGGCGGCGTCGATCACCGAGGAGTCCGCAGCCCTCGACAAGACGCTGAAAGAGCGTACGGAAGCCTTCGTCACCACGGTGGGTCACGGCGCCCTTGGGCTTGACCGGCTGCTGAAGAACCGGACCGAAGCCTTTGCCGCCACCGTCGGCGAGCAGGCCACGGGGTTGGACAAGACGCTGAAGGATCGCGCCGAGCAGCTGACAACGTTGGTCGGCCAGGGCTCGGCGATTCTCGACAAGACTTTGAAAGAGCGGACCGAGACGCTTGCCACCACTCTCGGCCACGGCGCCGCGACGCTCGACAAGACGTTGAAGGAGCGCATCGCGCTGCTGGCGACCTCGATCGGCCAGGGAACCGAGGCGCTCGACCGGACGCTGCAGGGTCACGGCGAGGCCTTCAACGCCGCCCTCACCCATCAGGCCGTACTGCTCGGCCAATCGCTCCAGGAGCGGACCGATGCGTTCGCCACGGCAATCAATCAGGGCGCTATCTCGCTCGATCGCACCCTTGCAGACCGCTCGGAGGCCTTCACCAATTTGCTCGTCCAGCGCAGCAAGGCCGTCGAGCTCGCCATCGGCCAGCAAGCCGCGGCCATGGACAAGTCACTTGCCGACCGCACTGAGCAGGTCACCACGTCGCTCAGCGAGCGCTTGCATTCGATCGACACCGTCTTCGGCCAACGCGCCGGCGAAATCGATCGCGTGCTCGCCGAGCATGCGCGCGCTGTCGAGGCGACGTTCGGCCGACAGGCGTCGCATCTGAACGAGCTCCTCGCCAGTAACTCGGTGATGATCAAGCAGACCGCAGACCAGGTCGGGGCGCAGTCCACGGAAGCCATCGGCGTGCTCACGGCGCAGACCCAGGCCCTGCGCGAGGTGTCGAGCGGGTTGCTGGCGCAGATCCACAATCTGACCCAGCGCTTCGAGAACCAGGGTCAGGCGATCCTCACCGCCGCCAAGGCGCTCGATTCGTCGAACACCAAGATCGACTCGATCCTGGAGAACAGGCACCAAGCCATCATCGGCCTGCTGCACGCGGTCAACACCAAGGGCAGCGACCTCGACAACATGATGCGGTCCTATGCCGGCATGGTCGAGAACACGCTCTCCAACGCGGAGACCCGGGCCAAGCAGGTCGGCAGCGCTCTTGCCCGCGACACGGCCGGCCAAGCGCAACAGGCGTTGTCCCAGATCGAGCGCTTGCGGGAAGAGGCGCAAGCCCACACCGCGCGTGCGGTCGGAGAGCTCAAATCGAGCTTCGAGACGGTCATTACTCAAATCGGGCGGCAGCTCGAGCAAATGCGCGGGCAATTCGATAATGCCTCGCGCGGCATGCGCGACGCGGCGCAGAGGACCGCGACCGATCTCAACTCGCTAAGGCAGGAGATGCAGCGCCGCATGGAGGGCCTGCCGCAACAGACGGCACAAGCCACGGCGGCGATCCGCAAGGCGCTTGCCGATCAGCTCAAGGAAATCGAGGCGATCACACCGGTGCTGACGCGGCCGCAGATCCAGGCACCGGCGCCGGAGCCCTACCGGCAGCCGCAATTGCCGCCGCGAAAAGATCCGGCGCCAGAGTTCGACGCGCCACAAGCGCCCCCGTTCGAGGGCGGGGGCCGCCCGGTCGGCGGAGCGCCGCAGGGAGCAGATCAGCTTAGCGCCGTCACCGGCAACCTCGCCCAGCAGCTCTCAGGCGCTTCGCAGAGCGAGCGGCGTGGGTCAGTCGATTACCGTCAGCCTGACCGGCGGCGTGAAGGTTGGTCGGTCGGCGACCTTCTGACCAATGCCGACGCCCCGGGTTATCCGCCGCAGCGCCCCGATCCTTACGCGCCGCGTGGCGGTCAGTCCCAGGGGCTGCGGCTCGACGAGATCGCGCGCGCGATCGATCACCGCACCGCCGCTGAGGTGTGGCAGCGCTTCCGCGCCGGCGAGCGCGGTGTGCTCGGACGTCATCTCTACAGCCTCGACGGCCAGGCGACGTTCGACGAGATCAGCCGACGCTACGATCGCGATCAAGACTTCCGCGCCACTGTCGACCGTTATATCGGCGATTTCGAGCGGCTGTTGAACGAGGCTGAGCAGAACGACCCCGATGGCCGGATGCTGCAGAACTACATGACCTCGGAGACGGGACGTGTGTACCTGTTGCTCGCCCACGCCAGCGGCCGGTTGCGCTAGACACTAACCCAACAATTCTGCGTCATGGCCGGGCTTGTCCCGGCCATCCACGTTTTGGGTCTGGGCACAGAAGACATGGATGCCAGGCATGACGAGCGTTGGTAAGATGCTTCTAAAGGGCTAGTGGCGCGCCGACACCCAGGCCGAGGTGTCTTGCAGGACCTCGGTCAAGGCCTGGTTCAATGCGGCGACGCCGGCGGACGGGGTGTCGCTAGCCGACGCGACGCGGGTGCTGAAGCCCTTGGTCGCGACGACCTTGGACGAATTATTGTCGATCAGCTTGGCGAAGATATCGACGTCGGCGGCGGGTCTGCCGTTGGTGGTGTCGATCTGGAAGGACCGGATCTCCATGGAGAGCGAGTAATCGCCATCGACGCGATCGGAGCTGCTGGTCACGGCCTTCACTGCCCCTGAGTTCTGCAGCGTCTCGATGGTACGCACCTGCACGAGATGCGGCAGCCGATCGCTCCACGCCGCGCCCTTGTAATAGGAGATCTGGTCGGCCCGCGGACGCACCATGATGCGGTCGGTGTCGAGCGCGTGCACGCTAGTCGGCTCGTTGACGACGAGCTGATACCTCGCGCCCTTCGGCATGGCGGCGAACGAGCGCGGTGCGATAAGGTCGTAGGTCGTGGGGGCAGCGTTGCCGCCGAGCGCCAATGCGCAACCGGCGAGCCCCAGGCACATCAAGCCTGTTGCAAACACTGGTGCTGACCGAAACATGTCCGATCGCCCCCTGTCCTGTCCAATTGCACACCCTCGTTGAGTAACCCTCGGGGTGTGTCAATTCCCACGCGGATTGTATTCCGGGACTTGACTTCCACCAAGCAAAAAGCTCTTGGGATTGGCCTCGAATTTCTCAAGAACGCTGTTGAGTGTTGCCGCCGCGCGACGCCCCTCGCGCATGAAATTCCCGAATTCCTGGAGGCTGTCCTTGGCGGTGCGGGTCAGGCTGTCAAGATTATCTCCGAGAGATACTTGAAGCTTACCAGACAAGTCCTTGAAAGACTGAGCCGACGCCTGGAGATCGGTAATGGTCTTGGAGATGTCGTCCTTGCGCTGATCGAGCATGGTGGTGACGTTCTCCACGTTGGTCAGCGTCTTGTGGATCGATTCTTGGTTCTCGGCGACGAGATCATTGAGCCTCGACAACAAGGCATTGGCGTTGTTCATGACCGCGGGAGCGGCATCGAACAGGCCCTGGCCCCCTCCCCGGTCGGCCGCAATCACAGGAATCGGAGTTTCGGAGGTCGCCACCAGAAATGGCGAATCAGGGGTACCGGCGGAGATCTGAATGCCTGTACCTCCGGTCAGCCCAAGCGATTGCATGCTGGCATGCGAGTTCTCGCGTACCGGCGTATCGGAATGGACGCTGATCAGCACCTGAACCTTGCGAGCGTCCGCCGGATCAAGCTGCAGAGACTGCACCTCACCGACCTTGATGCCGTTGAAACCGACGCTAGAGCCGGTGGTAAGCCCGGCGACCGAACCATCGAACACGATGAAGTAACGCTTGCCGCCGCCGGCGAGATTGGTCATCCAGAACACGAACACGAAAGCGAGCGCGAGGACTCCGAGCACGAAGCCGCCGATCATCAGATAGTTGGCTTTGGTTTCCATGACACCGGTCCTCTAGACCACGAGCCGCCTCGGCTGCTCACCAGATTGCGCCGCCCGCGCCCGCTCACCGCAGAAATATTCCTCGATCCAGGGGTGATTTGGATGGCGCTGCAGCTCGATTGGCGAGCCAGTCCGCACGATGCGTTTGTCGGCCAGCACGGCAACCCTCTCGCACACCGTGAAGATGGTATCAAGGTCGTGGGTCACCATATAGACCGTAAGGCCAAGTGTCTGTTGCAGCTTGTGAATCAGGTGGTCGAAATCAGCTGCGCCAATCGGGTCGAGCCCAGCGGTGGGCTCATCCAGGAAAACGATCTCTGGGTCGAGGGCGAGTGCTCTCGCGAGCCCTGCGCGCTTGCGCATGCCGCCCGACAGTTCCGATGGGTATTTGTGCGCGGCCTCTGGCGGCAAGCCAACCATCGCGAGCTTGAGAAAGGCAAGGTCGTCCATCATGGACTGCGGCAATTCGAGATGCTCGCGCATCGGCACTTGGATGTTCTGCAGCACAGTGAGTGATGAGAACAGCGCGCCGTCCTGGAACAGGATGCCCCAGCGGCTCTCGATGTCGATGCGGTCCTGCGGCATCAGCGTCTTGGCGTTGCGGCCGAACAGCTCGACCTCGCCCAGGTCCGGCTTGACCAAGCCGGTGATGACGCGAAGCAGCACCGACTTGCCCTGGCCGGAACCGCCGACGATGGCGAGGATCTCGCCGCGATAGACGTCGAGATTGAGCCCGTCCCAAATCTGATAGCCGCCGAAGCTCTTGGCGAGCCCGCGGACGCTGATCAAGACCTCTCGACCGTTTTGCAAGATCACATCCCGATCGCTGACAGAAACATGGCGAACACGGCGTCCAGAATTATCACCAGGAAGATCGCTTTGACCACGGCGCTGGTCACATGCTTGCCGAGCGACTCCGCACTCCCCTCGACCTTCATGCCTTCGAGGCAGCCGACCAATCCGATGATCAACGCGGCGAACGGCGCCTTGATCATGCCCGCCATGAAATGCTTGAAGCTCACCGCCTCGTGCAGCTTGTCGATATAGCTGGACATGTCGAGGCCGAGCGTGGCCATCGCCATGACGCCGCCGCCCATAAGTCCTGTAACGTCGCCGAGGAAGGTGAGCAGCGGCAACGCCACGATAAGGGCGAGCACGCGCGGCAACACCAGCGTGTCCATCGGATCGATGCCGAGGGTGCGCATGGCGTCGATCTCCTCACGCATCTTCATCGATCCGATCTCGGCGGTGAAGGCTGAGCCGGAGCGGCCGGCCACCATGATCGCCGTGAGCAGGATGCCCACCTCCCTGAGCGCCAGGATTGCGACCATGTTGACGGCGAAGGGTTCGGCCCCGAAGGGCTTCAACTGCACCACGCCCTGCTGCATGACCACGGCGCCGATGAGAAAACAGATGAGAGCGATGATCGGCACGGCGCGCAAGCCAGCATGGTCGAGATGATGGACGAAGGAGGTGGCCCGGAAGCGCCAGGGCTGCATGACCAGTCGGCCGATTCCCGCCGTCACCTCGCCGAGGAAGCTCGTGAGCTGCACCGCGTCGCCCCACACTCCGGCGAGCGCCTTTGTCACGTCCTCCACGAGCTGCTGCGCGGCGCCTATCTTCTTGATCTTTGGCCGCTCGACGTTGCCCCGGCTCTGCACCTCCGCGATGAGGATCTGGAAGCCCTCGGTCGCTCCAGCGTAGCGAGTGCGCAGGCCACCGGCTTCCCAGGCCGCCGCCGTCCGCTGCAACAGCCACGCCCCGGCAGTGTCGATCTCGGCGATGCCGGCGATGTCCATCTCGCCGGTGAAGTCCGGCGTGGGCGGAATCGGCACGCGCAGCCGTTTAAGCGCAGTGTCGATCTTGGTGGCCTCGGCCACCGTCCAGGCGCCGCTTGCGATCAGGCGAAACGTGGTGCCGCGGAGCTCGACGCGGAAGCCCGGCGCGCGGGCTTGCGTGGAGAGGCTGAGCGTATGGTCGCGTTTCAGCATGGAGCTTTGCCCGAACGGCGGTGGTCATGGCGAGAGCGGCTTGTTTTTGAATGAAAAAGCCGGAGAAAGAAAGGCGTTATGCTGCCGCCCGGAAAGGCCTCGAATGAAGCAGGGCAGAGAATTGAGCGTCAGCGTCGAGCGCTGGCCAATCCGGGGCGAGTTTACCATCTCCCGTGGCTCAAAGCGCGAGGCCGTGGTGGTGGTGGTGTCGGTCCGCGACGACGGCTTTAAGGTTAAAGGCGAATGCGTCCCTTACGCACGTTACGGCGAGAGCGTGGAGAGCGTGGTGCGGGGAATCGAGGCCTGCGCGCCTGACATCGCGCGAGGACTTGACCGCACGGCATTGCAAACGTTGCTTCCGCCAGGCGCGGCGCGTAATGCCTTGGATTGCGCATTGTGGGACCTTGAAGCCAAGCTCTCGGGACGAAGCGCTGCAGAACTCGCCGGCCTCGCCTCCCTGCACGCGGTCGAGACGGCCTTCACCATCTCGCTCGCATCGCCGGAGGAGATGGCGGCACGCGCGCGTGAGGCGACACACTATCGCCTGCTCAAGCTCAAGCTTGGCGGCGATGGCGACGAGGAGCGGCTTGCAGCTGTTCGCGAAGCTATGCCCAAGGCGCGCCTCATCGCTGATGCCAATGAAGCCTGGCCCACGTCTGATGTGGAGCGCCTGCTCGCAGCGGCGCGCGACGCCGGAGTCGAGCTGGTCGAGCAGCCGCTCCCCGCCGGCCATGACGCGGCGCTGCAGTACATCGTCCGCGCGGTTCCAATCTGCGCCGACGAGTCGGTGCATGACCGTGCTTCGCTTCAAACCATCGCCAAGTGCTACGACGCCGTGAACATCAAGCTCGACAAGACCGGGGGTCTCACCGAGGCGCTCGCCACCGCTAACGAAGCGCGAAGGCTAGGGCTCAAGATCATGGTGGGGTGCATGGTATCGACGTCGCTCGCCATGGCCCCCGCTTTGCTGCTCGCCCAGGACGCCGACTTCGTCGATCTCGACGGGCCGCTTCTGCTCGCCCGCGACCGCGTCCCGGGCCTCGCTTATATTTCCGGCACGGTCATGCCGCCGCACGCCACGCTTTGGGGCTGAACCTGGATGGGGCCAACCACGCGCTCGCCGCTCCAGCGCCGCGTCAGAAGGACGGCACTCACCGCGCCGACCGGAGCGAGCAGCGCCATGACCGCGTAAGCCTCGCCGGCAAGGCTGCGATAGAGAGGCCCGCAGGCGATGGTCACCACCCCGAGAACCAAGCCTGCGACCACCGCGGCGTAGATGCCTTGGGCGGTGGCGCCGCGATCCTCTGGCACGGCCTGGCTCAGGAAGTACATCGCGGCAAGATGCGCGACGCCGAAGCTGATGGCGTGCAGGCATTACAGCAGAAACGACAGGAGCGTTCCCCAGGCGAGAAAGATGAGGACGGAGCGGCGTCCGCCCGACCAATAGGTGGCAAAACTGATCGCCGGGGTGAACAGGATGCGAGCGAAGAGCGGGGCGGCGAGGGGGATCGCGATCGCGCCCCCGTTGAGCCCACGCCAATGGAGCCACACCGGCATGTAGGGCAGATAGCAGCCAACGACGACAAACAGCGGGGCATAGAGGAAGGCCACGCGCCGGGCGAGCGGGGTGGCCTCAAAGCGCACCAAACCAGGCATGTTTTGGCTAACCGATCCATTTGAGGGGCCCCGTTATGCGGAGAGCCCTATCTCAAATCAGGCCGGCCTCGCCACCCCGCCTTGAAAAGGCGGCGGCGGCGAATGGCCCGCATTGGGCCCGAAAATTTTTTGCAAGGCACGTCTGAGACTTAGGCTATTGGCGGGCGAATTTGGCTGGGGGGTTCTTGACGTTTAAGAATGCCCTAACCATTTTTGGGAGGACGCGATATCCCCCAAGCGTCCCCCAAACTGACGCATGAGAGTGAAACGGCCCGATTTCCCCCCAATCGGGCCGTTTTCTTTTGCCGATTGCGGGGCCAGCGCCGCCGCCGCTCCGGAAGCCTGCGGTGATGCGCGATCAGCACATTGTCGATGAACTGCCGCGCCGAATTCTCCCAGCTGTAACGAAGTGCATGCGCCCGAGCCGCCCGGCGATCGAGCGTCAGCGCCGCGAGTGAGGCAGCTTGCAGATCCCAGTCCATGGCACCGACGCCGGGCTCAATGAGCACGTCCTTTGGACCGCTCGCCGGAAAGGCCGCAACGGGCACGCCGCTCGCCAAGGCTTCGAGCAGGACGAGGCCAAAGGTGTCGGTAAGGCTCGCGAAGACGAAGACATCGGCCGATGCGTAGGCAAGCGCCAGCTCCTCGCCCTCCAAGGAGCCGGCGAACAACGCGTCCGGATAGCGCCGCTCGAGATCCGCGGCCTGCGGGCCGCTTCCCACCAGCACCTTGCGGCCGGGAAGGTCGAGGTCGAGAAACGCCTTGATGTTCTTTTCCACTGCGATGCGGCCAACATAGAGAAAGACCGGCGGCTCGCCGAAGCGGCGCACCTTGCGCGGCCGGAACAGCTCGGTGTCGACGCCCCGCGACCAGCGCATCAACCGCTCGAAACCGCGCGCCGCGAGCTCATCTTCCACCGATTGAGTAGCGACGAAAGTGCCGGCGGCGCCGTTATGGAAACGCCGTTGCAGCGCGTAGCACCAGGACTCCGGCACCGGCAGCCGCGCCGAGACATATTCTGGGAAGCGAGTGTGATAGCTCGTGGTGAACGGCCATTTGGTCTTGCGGCAATAGCGCCTCGTCATCAGACCGATCGGCCCCTCCGTGGCGATATGGATGAAATCGGGTTTTGCCTTCGCGATGTGGGCCGCGATGGCGCGCGGGCCCGCAAGCGACAAGCGAATTTCCGGATAGGTCGGGCAGGGAAGCGTGCGGAAGGCGGGCGGTGCGAGGAAGACGATCTCGAAGCCAAGCTTGTCTGCCTCCACGGCGAGCCGCTCATAGGTGCGGACCACTCCATTCACCTGGGGATGCCAGGCGTCCGTCGCGACGAGCACGCGCATCAAGCGGCAGCCTCGAACTCCTCGACGGGGGCTTCAACCCTACTCGTGTCGTAAGGATGGGGCGACCAGCGGATGATCTCGAACAGTCCGTCGTCGGTCTCGGCCACGGCAGTGCAGCTCTCGACCCAATCGCCCGTGTTGATGTAGAGTACCTCCCCGACCTGGCGCATGGCGGCATGATGGATGTGCCCGCAGATCACGCCTTGCGCCCCGTGCCGGCGGGCCTCGGCGGCGAGCGCCGTCTCGAACTCGCCGATGTAATTCACCGCCCGCTTCACCTTCTGCTTGAGGAAGACGGAGAGTGACCAATAGGGCATGCCGAACCAGCGGCGGACTGCGTTGAAATGGGTGTTTGCCCAGAGCGCGACGGTGTAGCTCCAGTCGCCGAACAGCGCGAGCCATTTGGCGTAGCGCACCACCACGTCAAATTCATCGCCATGCATGACGAGGTAGCGCCTGCCGTCGGCACCCACATGAATGGTGTTGCGCACGATGGAGATACCGCCGAACCGCGCGCCGCAATAGTCGCGCATGGCCTCGTCGTGATTGCCGGGGATGAAGATCAGGTCGTTGCCCTTGCGCACACGGCGCAGCAGCTTCTGCAGCACGTCGTTATGGGATTGCGGCCAATAGGCGCCGCGCTTGATGCGCCAGAAGTCGACAATATCGCCGACGAGATAGATGCGCTCGGCGTCGGTGTCGCGGAGAAAGTCGAGGAAGGCTTCAGCCTGGCAGGCTTTGGTGCCTAGATGCAAGTCCGAGACAAAAAGGGTGCGGTAGCGCTTCGTCCCGGTGTGCTGCACGTCATGGATGTCCGTTCTCATATCGACAAATCCGGACCTAAAGTGATTTTGTTTCAGGCTTGTGACAAAGAACGCCGCCCTCGTTAACGGAAAGCGAACCTGCGCTTGACCCTGGTGAAAGACCGAATCGAGACGGCACTCGGCGTGGGCGTGACGGTGCTCGCGCCGATGCCGGTCGGCTTCGGGCTTGCCGGATACAAGGTCGAGCTCGCCGATGGGCGCAGCCTCGCGCTGAAGCTGCGGGAAGGAAGCGCGCGCGCCGATCTGGAACTTGAGGCGTACATGCTCGGCGAGCTCGCGCGCCACTCCGACCTTCCGGTTCCGGCAGTCCATATCGCGGAGCCAGACCTGCTCGTCATGGATTTCATCGACAATGATGCCGGCGGCATCACGCCTCAAGTCGAGCGCCATGCCGCGGAGCTGATTGCGTCGTTGCATGCCACACCTCGCCCCGCCTTCGGTTATGAGCGAGATACTCTGATCGGGCCGCTGCCGCAGCCAAACCCATGCTCTGAGCGATGGATCCCCCTCTTCCGCGATCACCGGCTGCTGGCCACGGCGCGGCGGGCGGACGCCGAGGGGAGGCTACCGGCCAGGCTTCTCACCCGGCTGGAGCGTCTGGCCGAACGGCTACCCGACTATCTCACCGAGCCGCGGCACCCTAGCCTGCTGCATGGTGACTTATGGACGGGAAACGTGCTGGTGCGGGACGACAGGATCGCTGGCTTTGTCGATCCGGCGATCTATTGGGGACACCCCGAGATCGAGCTTGCTTTCACCACCATGTTCGGGACGTTCGGGGAGACCTTCTTCGAGGCCTACGAGGCGCTCCTGCCCTTGGAACCCGGGTTTTACGAGCTCCGCTCGGCGCTCTACAAGCTCTACCCGACGCTCGTGCACGTGCGGCTGTTCGGCTCGGCCTATCTCCCGCCGATCGAGCAGACGTTGAAGCGTGTCGGATTGTAGATCTTAGAAAAAAGAACCGGCCCGGGATGCCCGGGCCGGTCTTCCCTGCGAAACGAGCCGAACTCCAAAGGCATTGCCTATTAGATGGGCTCTGGCTCGCCCCCCCATTTTATTCCTAAGCCGCTGGTGTCGAAGATCAGGTTCCCTCAAGATCTCGCGCGCTCCAGTCTTTCTTACGCTTCTGGCGACAGCCCCCCGGCCCCGCCGTTGTCGTGAGTGAAAGCTAGCCCAGCCGCGTCGCCTCATTCAACATTGGACAAGGTTGCTGACGCAAACGAGAGGGCACTGTTGCCCAAATGCAAAATCGTGCCCCTCGAACAGCCCGCAGCGCTTTGGCCTGTGAATAATTCTTGTTTAAGAACAATAAGTTAGCCAGTGCTGGCATCGCTTTGGGCAGTCTCGTATGAGGTCCCAATCAAACGGCAGACGGCTGTCACAATTGACTGATTGTGGCGAAAACTATCCCCCGAACTGTGGCGTATCCGCAACGGACCCCCCTCTTAGGCCATGGGAGCCCAAATCTGATTCTCGCGGCGTGGAAATCCTAATCAGTGGCTTGGCAGCGCACCGTTAGTGATGCAGGGACACGCTGGCGGCTGGACGATAAGTACCGGTGTCCTCATTGAGCTGCACGATGTTGATCTCATGGCCCGCGTCGGAGACGTTGATGCTCATCCGGCCCGAGAACTTGTCGCCGGAAATGCGGGCATGGATGGTGTTGTCCTTGGCCGTCCCGGTCACGCCGCCATTGGCATCGTAGGTCTTCTCATTCCAGAAGCCTTTGATCTTTCCGCCCTTGTCGCTCAGCTTGAGAGTGGCATCGATCCTGTAGTCGGTGCCGGCGCAACGCAGGTTCTGAGACAGAGTGCTGCCGGTCACCTTGTACGTCGCCTTGCAGGCGACCTTCATGGGATCGCCCTTCGCCGGCGTGACCGTGCCGCCGCCCTTCCAATCCCCACTCAGTTGCTCGAAGGGGTTGCCGGCCGCTTTGGAGTCGGCCGCTTGAGCCGACGGCGCAAAGGCCGCTGCCAGAATCAACGCAGCGAGCGGCAGAACTTTGCGGGGCGACGACGGTGACAAGCGATATCCCATGGGTATCCCTCTGTTTGGATCGGTCGAAAATCAGCCCGGAAGAATGGCTTTGCGATGGCGGGCAGTTGCCGCCCTTGGCGCCCGCGTGCATCATGCAAAAAAAACGTGGCGGGGGAAAGATCAATGAAACTGTTGCGTTACGGCGAGCTTGGGGCGGAAAAGCCCGGAATTCTGGACCCTCAGGGCGTCGTTCGCGACCTTTCCCAGGTGGTGAGGGACATCGAGGGCGATGTTCTTGGGCCGGACGGCCTAAAGCAGCTCAAAGGCCTCGATCTTGCCATTCTGCCGGCCGTGCCTGGCAAGCCCCGTCTCGGGGCGCCCGTCGCGAAGGTGCCGACGTTTCTCGGCATCGGGTTGAATTACCGGGACCATGCCGAAGAAACTGGCATGCCCATTCCGGAGGCGCCCATCGTCTTCGCGAAAGCGAGTTCCTGCATCGCCGGGCCAAATGACCCAATTTTCATGCCGAAAGGCTGGGAGAGCATGGATTTCGAGGTCGAGCTGGCCTTTGCCATCGGTAGCCCGGCGAAAAATGTCACCGAGGCCGACGCGCTCGACTATGTCGCCGGTTACATGATTGCCGACGATGTGTCGGAGCGTAGCCTGCAGAAGGGCGGCCCTGGCGAATGGATCAAGGCAAAAAGCCACGACAGTTTCGGGCCGCTCGGGACCGTGGCTTGTCACCAAGGACGAAGTTCCTGACCCACAGGCACTTGGTCTTGCGCTCGACCTCAACGGGACCCGCATGCAGACCGGCAATACCTCCACCATGATCTTCAGCGTGGCGTATCTTGTCAGCTATGTCAGCCGGTTCATGACGCTGATGCCTGGCGACGTGATCACCACCGGCACGCCGCCTGGCGTCGGCATGGCGCGGAACCCGAGGGTTTTCTTGAAAGAAGGCGATCGGCTCATGCTCACCGTCGAGGGACTTGGTGAGCAACACCATACGCTGGTGGCGGAGGCCTAGCCCTTATTCTCGTCGTCCCACCAGTCGTGGAAATGGTGCACGGGGCCCCTGCCCTTGCCGATGTCGAGAGAGTCGGCGGCGAAGATCGCGGCAGTGACATAGGCCTTCGCGGACGCAACTGCCTCTGAGAGGGGAGTGCCCTTGGCGAGCTCGGCGGCGATGGCCGCGGAGAGAGTGCAACCGGTGCCGTGAGTGTTGCGGGTGTCGGCGCGCGGCGCCTCAAAGCTCACAGGCTCTATGGCGGCGAGAAGGATGTCGGTTGCGGTTGGGCCTTCGGCGTGGCCTCCTTTGACCAGCACCGCTTTCGCGCCCGCGTCCTTCAGCTGCCATGCCTGCATCGCCATCTCATATTCATTGCGGGCTGGAGAGGTGGCGAGCAGCGCTGCGGCCTCGGCAAGATTGGGCGTGATGAGCGTCGCGCGCGGGATCAGCACGGAGCGGAGCGCATCGACGGCCTCCGGATCGAGTAGAGGGTCACCGCTTGCCGCGATCATCACCGGATCGAGCACCACTGGCACGCCTGCGAACTCCCGCAAGCCTTGGGCAACGGCCTCGATGACGGGACCTGTGGCGAGCATGCCGATCTTGATGGCATCGACATTGAGGTCCGATGCCACCGCGCGCATTTGGGCAAGCACAAAGTCGGGCGGCAGCACATGCACTGCCTCGACGCGCTGCGTGTTCTGCGCGGTAAGCGCCGTGATCACGCTCGCGCCATAGACCTCTAGCGCCGAGAAGGTCTTGAGATCAGCCTGGATGCCGGCGCCGCCGCCAGAATCAGAGCCGGCAATGGTCAGCGCAATCGGTGTCATGCCGGCGCTTTAGCCGATTTTCGCAAGGCCAGGAAACATTTCGAGCATCAAGCCGGAGATCAGCGTCATGGAGTTGGTCAGGAACAGGATGCCGGTGAGCACGAGAAATCCGCCAAGCACCTTCTCCATGGCGGCGAGATGCGGGCGGAACCGCTGCAGCGCATTGAGGAAGGGTCGCACGGCAAACGCTGCGGCGATGAAAGGAATGCCGAGGCCTAGCGAATAGACGAGGAGCAGAAGAATGCCCTGGCGTACCGTGTCTTCGCCTGCGGCCATGAGCAGGATTGCGGCGAGTACCGGCCCGATGCAGGGCGTCCAGCCGAAGGCGAAGGCGAGGCCGATCAGGTAGGCGCCGAGAAGCCCGGCAGGACGCGCATTGGCATGGTAGCGCGCCTCGCGATGCAGGAGGGGAATGTGGATCACGCCCAGAAAGTGCAATCCGGCGATGATGATGATGACGCCGGCGATCTTGCCGAGCAGGTCGAGATTCTCAATGAGCAGCTGACCAGCAACGGTTGCTGTGGCACCGAGGATCACGAACACGGTGGTGAAGCCAAGCACGAAGGCGAGCGACGACAGCACCACGGTCTTGTAGACGTGGGACGGCGTTTCGTCCTCGCCGCTAAGCTGGTCGAAGGTCGTGCCGCCGAGGAAGCAGAGATAAGGCGGCACGAGCGGCAGCACGCAAGGCGACAGGAAGCTCAACAGCCCAGCAACCAGCGCTCCGAAATAGGTGACGTTCATGCTCGCGCCTGAAATTCCATGGCCGCGGATGGGCTTACAAGCCACATCCTCCCGTTTGCCCGCAAGCCTCAGAGCATCACTTTAGCGTCAAGGCTCAGGCGGCAGCAGCTCGGGCGCGCTCGGCATTGCGCCGAATCGCCGCGATGTTGTCGGCATAGGCGCCGCCCTTGAACACGCCCGAGCCCGCCACGATGGCATTGGCGCCTGCTTCAGCCACGAGTGTCACGGTGCCAGCATTAATGCCGCCATCGACCTCAAGGTGGATGGGCCGCGAGCCGATCATCTTGCGAATGCTGCGGATCTTATCGAGTTGGGCCGGGATGAAGGTCTGCCCGCCGAAGCCAGGGTTCACCGTCATCACCAGGATGAGGTCCACCTTATCGAGCACGCGCAGAAGCGCCGACTCGTGGGTCGAGGGCGTAATGCTAACGCCGGCCTTCTTGCCGAGTCCCTTGATGAGCTGAAGCGAGCGGTCGAGATGCGGGCCAGCTTCGGCGTGCACGGTGATGATGTCTGAGCCTGCCTTGGCGAAGGCGTCGATGAAGGGATCGCAGGGCGCGATCATCAGATGTACGTCGAACACTTTCTTAGAGTGCGGACGCAACGCCTGCACGACGTCGGGGCCGATGGTGATGTTTGGCACGAAGTGCCCGTCCATAACGTCGGCATGGACCCAGTCGCAGCCCGCGGCGTCGATGGCGCGCACCTCCTCGCCCAGCCGCGCGAAGTCGGCCGAGAGGATGGACGGGGCAATGATGATGTCACTTGGCGCTAAACGGTCCGCCATGAAAGCCTCGTTCAAGATGGGGCAGGTTTGGCCTGCCCATCACCGTTTGACAAGACCTCTGTTCTCCGCGAGCGCGGCAACGGCAGGCAGCGTCTTGCCTTCCAGCCATTCAAGAAAGGCGCCGCCGGCAGTGGAGACATAGCTGAAGTCCCCACCGAAGCCAGCCGCATTGAGCGCCGCCACGGTGTCGCCGCCCCCGGCGATTGCCGTGAGGCTGCTCTGCTGCACGAGGCGTGCGGCCTCGCGCATCAGCTCATAGGTTCCTTTGCCGAAGGGCTCGAACTCGAACGCGCCGACCGGGCCGTTCCACACCAGCGTCCTGATGTCTGCGAAACGCCGCTTCAGGTCTGCGAGAGATTTCGGGCCGATATCGAGGATCATCTGGTCGGGAGGAATATTCCCGGCCTCGCAGACATGCCACTCGGCGCCGGCCCTAAACTCCTTGGCCACCACGAAGTCGTGGGGCAGGACGATCTCGCAATTGTGCTCGCGGGCGCGCGCCATGATCTCCTTGACCACCGGAACCGCGTCGGGCTGGCACAGCGACTTTCCGATCTCGACGCCTTGCGCATAGAGGAAGGTGCTGGCCATGCCGCCGGCCAGAACGAGCTGGTCCATGCGCTCCGTCAGGTTGGTCAGAACCTGAATCTTGGTGGAGACCTTGGCGCCCCCGGCAATGGCCATAACGGGGCGAGCGGGATGCTCGAGCGCGCGGTCTAGCGCCTTGATCTCGGCCATCATCAAAAGCCCGGCATACGACGGCAGAAGATGGGTGATGCCTTCCACCGAGGCGTGCGCCCGGTGCGACGACGAGAAGGCATCGTCAACATAGAGGTCACCGAGCTCGGCCAACGCGCCGGCAAACACCATGTCGTTCTTCTCCTCGCCAGAGTGGTAGCGAAGGTTCTCGAGCACGGCCACTTCGCCGGGCTTCAGCGCGGCAACGCCGCGCTTTGCCTCATCGCCCACGCAATCCTTGATGAAATGTACGGGCGTGCCCGGCATCAGCTCCTCGAGCTTGGAAGCGACCGGCGCAAGCGAAGTATCTCCGCTTCGCTGCCCCTTGGGACGACCGAGATGGGTCAGCACGATCACCTCAGCGCCGCCGTTCACCAGCTGCTTGATGGTCGGCAACACGCGGGTGATGCGCGTCGTGTCGGTAACCGCCCCATCCTGCATGGGTACGTTGAAGTCGACGCGAAGCAGCACGCGCTTGCCGCGCACGTTGAGCCCGTCGATGGTGCGGATGCGGGAAAAGTCGGGCTTGCCCCCGCCATTCATGTTGGCGGCGCAGACAAAGGTAGAAGCATCAATATCGTTCATATCAACCTGCTCATGACTACTGCTGTATCACTCATGCGATTGGAGAAGCCCCACTCGTTGTCGTACCAGGACACTACGCGGCAGAAGGTGCCATCCACGACATGCGTCGATTCGAGATCGAAGATCGAGCTTAAGGGATCGTGATTAAAATCAGACGACACCAACGGCTTCGCATTCACGCCGAGGACGCGCCTGAGCGGCCCCTCAGCGGCTTCGATCATTACCTTGTTGATCTCCTCCTTGCTGGTCGGACGCGAGGAGGTAAAGGTCAAGTCGATCATGCTCACATTCGGCACCGGCACCCTGATCGAGGCACCGTCGAGCTTGCCCTTTAGCTCGGGCAGCACGAGGCCGACCGCCTTGGCGGCGCCGGTCGAGGTCGGGATCAGATTGGCGGCGGCGGCCCGCGCCCGGTAGGGATCCTTATGCAGCGTGTCGACGGTTCGCTGATCGCCCGTATAAGCGTGCACTGTGGTCATGTAGCCGTGCTGGATGCCGATTGCCTTGTTGAGCACGCTTGCCACCGGCGCGAGGCAGTTGGTGGTGCAGGAGGCGTTCGAGACGACGTGATGCTCCTGAGTGAGCTTCTCGTCGTTCACGCCATAGACCACGGTCAGGTCGGCATTTTTGCACGGGGCCGAAACCAGCACGCGCTTCGCGCCTGCGGTGAGATGCCTGGCGGCACCGTCGCGGTCCGTAAACCTGCCGGTGCATTCCATGACGATATCGACGCCGAGATCGCGCCAGGGAAGCTTCTCGGGATTGGCTTCCGCAAGCACGGCGAAGTCGTGGCCGTCGGCCTTGAGGTGGCCGTTGGCGGCGCTGACTTTGCCGGGGAAGCGCCCGTGCACGGTGTCGAACTCGAGCAGATGAGCATTCATCTCCGCCGAGCCGAGATCGTTGATCGCCACGAAATCGAGGTCGTTGCGGCGCGCTTCGAGGAAGGCCCGAAGCGTGAGCCTGCCGATCCGCCCGAATCCGTTTATGGCGACACGCTTATTCGACATTTCTCCTCACTTTTTGGATTTGATATTGACTTCGCGGGCCGCGGTCTCGACCGCAGCCGCCGTGATTCCGAAATGCTTATAAAGCTCCTCTGCCGGAGCAGAAGCCCCAAATCCACGCATTCCTATGAAAATGCCTTGGGGTCCAAGCCATTTCTGCCATCCGAAGTCTATCGCTGCCTCCACGCCCACGCGGGGGGCGCGTCCTAGAACGGCGTCTTGATAGCCTTGATCCTGGCTCGCGAACAACTCCCAGCAGGGCATCGACACCACGGCGGCATCGATCCCCTCTCCTTGCAAGACTTTGGCCGCGGTGACGGCAAGGGACACTTCAGAGCCAGTGGCAATCAAAGTGACGTCCCGGCGACCCTTAGGCTCGATCAGCACATAGGCGCCCTTCGCCGAAAGATTCTCGTCGGTGTGAGCGGTCCTGAGCAGTGGCAAGCCCTGGCGGGTGAGCGCGAGGATCGAGGGTGTCGCCTCCGTGCAGAGCGCGATCTGCCAGCATTCGGCGCATTCGACCGAGTCTGCGGGGCGGAATAGGTTGAGGTTAGGCATGGCGCGCAAGGCCGCCAATTGCTCGACCGGCTGATGGGTCGGGCCGTCCTCGCCAAGGCCGATGGAGTCATGGGTCATGACATAGATGACGCGCTTGCCCATGAGCGCCGACAGCCTGATCGACGGCCGGCAATAATCGGAGAAGACAAGGAAGCTGCCGCCGTAAGGAACGATGCCGCCGTGCAATGCAAGGCCGTTCATTGCGGCGGCCATGCCGTGCTCGCGCACCCCGTAATGCACATAGTTGCCGGAGAAGTCGTTCGCTTTGACGATAGTATGCAGCTTCGTGAGCGTGCCGTTCGAGCCGGTGAGATCGGCGGAGCCACCGATCAGCCCAGGCACGACAGGCACGAGCTTCTCCAGCACTTTCTGCGAGGACTGGCGCGTGGCGAGCTTCGCCGCATCACGGCTGAAATCGGATTTGAGTGCGTTCACATCGGCTGCGATCTTGCCGCGCACCCCCGGGTCGACGGGATTGGTCAGACGCTTACGAGTAGCGGAGTCGAGGCGTTTCACCGTCGTCTGCCAGCGCTCGTAGGCGGCGGCGTTGCGCGCGCCCGTCGCGCGCCAGCTCGCCAGGATCGGCTTAGGCACCTCGAACCGCGCATGACGCCAGCCAAGCCGCTCGCGCGCACCCTTGATCTCTTCCTCGCCGAGCGGCGAGCCATGGGTTGCGGCGGTGCCCTGTTTGGCCGGCGCCCCATAACCAATGATGGTACGGCAGGCAATGAGCGAAGGCCTGTCGGTCACCGCTTTCGCATTCTGGATGGCGAGCGCGACGGCTTCCGGGTCGTGACCATCGACCTTGGCCGTGTGCCAGCCGGAGGCACGAAAGCGCTCAAGCTGGTCGTCGGACACCGACAGGCTGGTCGGGCCGTCGATGGAAATTTGATTGTCGTCGAACAGAACGATCAGGCGACCGAGTTTGAGATGTCCGGCAAGGGAGATCGCCTCTTGGCTGATGCCCTCCATAAGGCAGCCATCGCCGGCGATGACGTAGGTGTGGTGGTCTACGATCTCATCGCCATAGCGCGCGTTGAGCAGCCGCTCGGCGAGCGCCATGCCGACCGCGTTGCCAAGCCCCTGCCCCAACGGGCCGGTCGTGGTCTCGATACCGGGCGCATGGCCATATTCGGGATGGCCGGGCGTGCGCGAGCCGAGCTGGCGGAAGCGCTTCAGCTCATCCAATGTCATGTCCGGAACGCCGGTGAGGAAGAGCAGTGCATAAAGCAGCATCGAACCGTGACCGGCGGACAGCACGAAGCGGTCCCGGTCTGGCCATTCGGGGTGGGCCGCGTCGAACTTAAGAAAGCGTGTGAACAGCACCGTGGCCACGTCGGCCATGCCCATGGGCATGCCCGGGTGGCCTGAATCGGCGTTCTGCACCGCGTCCATGGCGAGCGCCCTTATGGCGTTCGCCATGTCCTCGTGGGTCGCCTCGGGTAATGCTTCACCCTGCTGCAAAGCTTCAGCCATCTCGATCTCTCGGCTCCAAAAACGCGCTAATAGGCCCGAACGCCCATCGCCGCCTTGACGGCGTGGTAGCCGACGAGAAGCTGCGTCAGCGCAAGCGGGTGGCTCTTGGGGGCGGAGCCATTGGTGGCGTCGATACGCCCAACCTGGTCGCGCAAGTGCCCCGCCTCCGGGATCAGGTTCCATAGCAGATCTTCGATGCGCTCGGCGTGTTGGTCCGAGATATTGCCGTTGATCTCCAGCACGTCCACCGGCTTGCCGTCCCGGTCGCGGGCAAGCTCAAGACACAGCCCTGCGTTGCTCGAGCCGTCGAACAGCGGCCCAAAGTCGGGATGCGGCAAGGTTGGACGCAAGATGTGACGCACGTCGAGCTGAGTGTCGGAGCCGTTCGCGTCCTGCGTCTTCTGAAAATGGATGACGATGTCGGCGAAGGTGCGCTGCGGGTGCATGTATTTCGGGGCGTCCTGCCGCCGCTTCTCGAGCGAGGCGAGCACCTCTTCCCGGCGATACCCCCGCTTGGTCGTATCCCGATGCATCTTCCACTTGACGCGAAGATCCTCGTCGGGATCGAGATAGATCTTCACGTCATAGCAATCGCGCATGCGGCGTGTGGTGTAGCCGAGCAACCCCTCGGCGATGACGAACTCCTTTGGCTTCACATATTTCGGCCGGCCGAAGGTTCCGTCGCGGTGGTCATAGACCGGCTTCAAAATGGGGTCGCCTTCGCGCAAGTGATGCAGCGCCTGCTCGAGGACGTCGAGATAGTTGGCGCGTGGGTCGATGGCGGACAGGCCTTTCTCCGCCCGTTCGCGGCGGTCGTAGCGGTGGTAGTCGTCGGTGCACAGCACGGTGCAGCGCTCTTCGCCCAAAATCTGGGCGACACCCGCCGACAGCGTCGTCTTGCCCGACGCTGAATCGCCGACGATTCCCAAAATGATCGGGTGCTCAACCCGCTTCGGCATTTCGTACTCCCAGGCACTCGCGTCTTTTTTGTTCAGGTAACACGTTACGCTACGTCGCGCGCGGCACTTTGCGCATTCAATCGTGCCAGCGGAAGATGACTGGTCAGAATCTGCCGCTCGCCGGTTGCTCCAGTCACCATCATGGTCTGCACCTTGTAGTGGGTCGCGGTGCGTTCCACCCCTTCCACCATCAGCCCAGTGGTGATGCCGGTCGCGCAGAAAAACACGTCGTCTGAGGTGATCAGCTCGTCCCGCGTGTACCAGCGCGAGGTGCTGATGCCTGCCTCTCTTACGGCCTTGGCCTCGGTGTGCAGCTGCGGGTCGATCCTCGCCAGAAACTCGCCACCAAGGCCGCGCACGGCGCATGCCGACATGATGCCTTCAGGCGTGCCGCCAGTTCCCATCAGAGCGTCGATGCCGGAGCCGGGGATGGCCGCGACCAAAGCGCCGGCAACGTCGCCCGCGGGATAAAGCGCGACGCGGGCACCGGCCCTGATGATGTCGTCGATCAGCTCGCGATGGCGCGGCTTCTCCAGCACATAGATGGTGAGCTGGGACACTTCCTTGTGCAGCACCTCGGCGAGAACCTTGAGCTTCCGCCCGGTGGTCCAATGCGGGTCGATCTTGCCGCGGGCGGCGGCGGGCGCCACGAATTTCTCCATATAGAAGGCCGGCGCTGGGTTCATCATGGCGCCGCGCGGAGCGACCGCGAGCACAGCGAGCGCATTGGTCTGACCCCTGGCGAGATAGCTTGTGCCTTCCACCGGATCCATGGCGATGTCAGCCTTGAAGGTCGAGCCTGGGCGTCCGAGGCGCTCGCCGCGCGCCGGCTGCGGCGCCTCACCCTTGCCGGCCTCGCCGATCACCACCACCGCATCGATATCCACGTCGGCCAGCGCGGACAGCATGGCGTCGAGCGCCGCCCGGCCGCCATCCATGCCATCGCCGCGCCCAATCCAGTGGAACGCCGCAAGGGCCGCGCTCTCGCTCACGCGCCGGAGCGAGTAGATGAGCTCGGGGCCTGCGGCGCTCGAAGCGATCATGGCGCCTCCGAGGAGGAATGGACGAAACCACTATAACGCACGGGTGGAAATTGCCTCAAACCAAAGGCTTCCTGGCCTGGCAGGGGTCAGGTCGCCGACCCAACTGTCATGGGGCCGATCGAGCGCTCTTGTCCACTAGGATTGCCCAGGCCTCCACCGCTCAGCGGGGGGTGAGGCGCCGGTCGAGGACGTCGCGAAGTGTATCGCCGAGCACGTTAACTGCGACCAGCACGCCGACCAAGGTCAGGCCAGGAAGTACAGTCACCCACCAGACGCCCGCGAAGATTAGATCGTAGCCTGAGCGAATCAAAGTGCCGAGGGAAGGCTGCGTCACCGGCAACCCCAGGCCGAGGAAGGATAAAGCCGCCTCGGCCATGATGGCGCCGGCGATTTGGGTCGTGGCGACCACGATCAGCGGCGACAGGATGTTGGGCAGGATATGGCGCCTGACGATACCCGCGTCGCTCGCGCCTAGAGCGCGGGCGGCACGGACATGGTCCTTGGCCAACTCGACCAGAGTGGCAGCTCGGGCGGTGCGGGCGAAATAGGGCCATTCAGCGATGCCGATCACCAACACCAAGAGCGGCACAGCGAGGCGCCCAAGGGTCTCGCCGCCGAGACCTGCGCGGACCAGCGCCAGCGCGATAATGGCGAGGATGAGGGTCGAGAGCGAGAGTTGCACGTCGGCGACCCTGGCAATGAGGCTGTCCACCCTGCCTCCGACGTACCCCCCAATGAGACCAAGGGGCACGCCAATCGCGGCCTGGATGCCCACGGCGAGCACGCCGACGGTCAACGAAATGCGCGTGCCGTAAAGGATGGCGCTGAGGAGGTCGCGGCCTTGCAAATCGGTACCGAGCAGAAAGCGTGGGTCGCTGCCGGTGAGCCAGAGCGGCGGCACATTGGCGTCGAGCACATCGTAGCTTGCGAGGTCAAAGGGGTTCTGCGGGGCGATGAGCGGCGCCGCGAATGCGGCGAGCGCTACTGCCCCGAGCAGGAGTGCAGCAATCATGCTCCCTGGCCGGTCGAGCGCGAAGGCGCGGACCGAGGCATAAGCGGTACGCGCTTGCTCCCCGTTCATCGCCGCCCCTCGAGACTGATGCGCGGGTCGAGCCAGAGGCTCACCACGTCGGCAAGCGTGTTGGTCACGACGAACAGAAACCCAACCGCCACGAGATAGGTGGTGATCAGCGGCACGTCGGCGCGCGTCACCGCCTCGAGAAACAGAAATCCCATGCCAGGCCATTGGAACACGGTCTCGGTGAGCAGCGTAAAGGCCAGCATGTTGCCGGTCTGCAGACCGCCAAGCGCCACGAGCGGAAGCAGAGCGTTGCGCAGCGCATGGTGCAGCCACACCCTCAGGCGCGACGCGCCCTTGGCCCGCGCGGTGCGCACATAGTCGGTGCCGAGCTGATCGAGCATGGCGGCGCGCACGAGCCTGATGAACAGCGGCAGCATGATGGAGGAGAGCGTAATCGCCGGCAGCACCAGATGCTTGAGCCCGTCAAGGGTGAGCAGCCCCGTCTCCCAAAATCCGATGCGCACCGTCTCGCCGCGTCCGAACGCTGGCAGCAGTCCGAGCCATACCGAGAAAATGGAAATCAGAATGATGCCGGTGAGGAAGACCGGCACGGAGATGCCGAGCACGCTCAAGCCCAAGATGAGCCTCGCGCCCAAGGATCGCGGCTTCACCGCGCAATAAATTCCGGCCGGCAGCGAGATCAGGAGCACGATGAGGCTCGCGGCGAGCACGAGCTCGAAGCTCGCCGGAAACTTGGCGAGCACCACCTCAAGCGTCGGCCGCTTGTAGACATAAGACTGGCCAAGATCCCCTCGCGCCGCGTGCCCGATATAGCGCGCAAGCTGCGTTGGCCAAGGCGCATCGAGACCAAGCTTATGACGAAGTTCGGCGCGCTCGGCCTCCGGCACCGCCTCGCCCATGATCTCGCGCAACGGATCGCCGAGTGCTCCCTTCACGGCAAAAGCAATCAACGCGATCGCGAGCATGACGAGAATGGATTGGGCCGCGCGCTTCACAACCAAGGCCAACGATGTCGCAACCGACGTGGCCAACACCACCTCGTATGGTCTCCACGAGCTCGCAGAATTCAAGGTCGTCACGGACGACGTCGTGTCGAGTGAGGCCGCTGACCCTCCCTCTCCTGCCGTGATCAGGTCTTGAACCGGTTTCGCCAGCTGAGACCGAAGCCGATGGCGGCGGCAACCGCGGCCTGCCAAGGCACAAACAGCAGGACGATGGTGTCGAGAAAGGCCGCCGGATAGAGCAGCAGTCCCGCAATCGCGCCTGTGAGCACGATCAGCATCCACGCCTCAGGCCGCCGGATGGCGGTGGCGGCGATGCCGGTGCCAAAGGCGGTGAGCCCGGCGCCGACGGCGCCGGCGAGCAATCCCCCGGTCATCCAGCCCAGCATCTCCCGATAGGCCTTGGCGCCCTCGATGGTGCCGAACAGCGACGACCCTTGAATCGTGTTGATCACGTCGTTCGCCGTGTTCACAGCGGCGAGCCAACCGGCGAGGGTCAGCATTATGGCGAGAAGGCATTTGACCGGGTCGCGATTGACCCAGAGCCACAGGACGCCGGCGACCATCGCGCCAAAGGCGATGCCCGCATGCAACGGCACCGCGCGGGCATTAATGAGAACATCGGGATCGCTCAAGCGAATGTCGGGCAGAGGCGACGGCAGGCTTGAGATCAGCCCGGTCACCATGCCGAGCGCGGCCATGACCGCTATGGCGCGGCCGCGGGACGGCAGCGTCGGCCGAGCGTCAATGTGCAAATAAGCGGGAGTCATTGCGTGCCCCCAGACCAAGAGGATACCGCGACAAGCCGTCCAACTCCACCATGCCTCTTGGGCCAGATGCTAAAATGCGGGTGCCACCCAGGATGTTCCTGCTGGCTTTTAACCCATTGACAGAGCGTTCGATTAGTCCATGACCAGATCGCCGAGATAGGGCATGTCAATAACGTTGAGCACGGGCGCGATATGCACGGTCTTGGCCGCCGCCCAGGACAGATGCTGCCAATGGAGCGGCACCAGCGCCGCGTCGTCATAGAGAAGGCGCTCGATCTTCTTTAGGACCTCGGCGCGTGCCTTCGGGTCGGTCATGGCTTGGGTCTGAAGCGTGAGCCGGTCCACCTCTGGATTCGAATAGTTGCCGGCATTGTATTGGCCGTAGCCGGTGGTCGCGTCCGGAGTCATGACCAGGAACTCGTAGAAGTTCGCCGAATCCTCGCTGTCGGACTGCCAGCCGATCATCATGATGTCGGCGGCGCGCTCGTCGAAGCGCTGCCAATATTGCGCCTTGGGCATGGTCTGGAGATCGACCCTGATATTGATCTTGGCGAGCATGGCGGCAACCGCTTCTGCGATGCGTTGATCCTCGATGTAGCGGTTGTTCGGCGCCATCATCGTCACGGAGAAGCCGTCGGCGTAGCCCGCCTCGCGCATCAGCGCCTTGGCCTTATCGAGATCGAAGCGCGGGACGAGCGCGGGATCATAGCCAGCGTAGCTCGGCGGACTGAGCTCGCCGGCCGGCGTGCCAAAGCCGCGCAGGATTTTGTCCACAATGCCCCGCCGGTTGATCGCGTAATTGATGGCGAGGCGGACGCGTGGATCCTTGAAGGCGGCGACGCGCGCCGGGTTCAGCTCGAAGGTGACGATGCGGGTGCTCAGCATGGTGATCAGCGTGCAGCAGGGATCGCCCTTGACCCTGTCGAAATCGGTCGGCGGCACTGGCGCGATGAAATCGACATCGCCAGCAAGAAGCGCGGCAACGCGCGTGGCCGGCTCCTTGATGGGCGTGAAGACGATGTGGTCGACATTGCCGGGCGAGGCCTTGTCCCAATAGTCGGCGAAGCGCTTGAATTCGAGCTTCACCCCCTGCTCTCGGTCGGTGATGATGAATGGCCCGGTGCCGGAGACGTGGGTCGAGGCGAAGGACGCGCCTTGCTTGACGATGTCGTCCTTGGGGCGGCCACGCTCGTCGGTGCCTGAGTAGAACACCCGGTCCATAGGGAAGATGTAGGTCGCGAGATTGAGGGCCAACGGATACGGGCCCTTGGTAATGAGGTCGACGGTGAGATCGTCTACCGCCTTCGCCTCAGTGAACGGCTCGAACAATGCCTTGAAGTCCGGGCTCTTCTTCAGGCGAATGAAGGTCCAGACCACGTCCTCGGCCGAGAGCTTGCGCCCAGAGTGGAAATGCACGCCTTCGCGCAAGTGGAAGCGCGTGGTGCGCTCGTCGATCTTCTCCCAGCTTGTGGCAAGCCGCGGCTCGAGAGTGAGGTCTTGGCGGAAGCGCAGCAACGGATCGAAGGTGAGGTGGGAAAGCTGGAGCGTGGCGCTGGCGAGCTGCTCATGAGGATCGAGCGAGGTCGGATCCGCGTCATAGGCCATGCGCAGAGTCTTGGCCTCGGCGGTGGCGAGCGAGCCGCTCACGGCAAGCGCAACGGCCAGCAGGATAAGACGTCGGAGCATGGGATGACCTAGCCTTGTGCTATGAGGGTCCATCGATTAACCCAGCACGCCTACCCAGGATCGACCGCTTTGCAAGGCTTTTTCGTCACAGGAACCGATACCGATGTCGGCAAGACCACCGTCTCAGCCTGGCTCATGACCCAGCTCGATGCCGATTATTGGAAGCCTGTGCAAGCCGGCGCGGAGCCGGAGACCGACGCCATGACCGTGCGCCGGCTCGCCGAGCTTCCCGGCGATCGCATCATGCCCGAGGCCTATCTCCTCCCCGAGGCAATGGCGCCTCACGAGGCGGCGCGCCGCGCCGGCACCGCCATCGACATGGCGAAACTTGAACCGCCGGCGACGGATCGGCTGCTGGTGGTGGAAGGTGCCGGCGGCATGCTGGTGCCCCTCACCGAGGACGCCTATGTCATCGACCTTGCCGCGCATTTGCACCTTCCCGTGATCCTGGTCGCGCGCTCGACACTCGGGACCATCAACCACACCCTGCTATCGATCGAAGCCTTGCGCCGCCGTAGCCTGCCGCTCGCCGGCGTGGTCATAAACGGGCCCGAGACGCCGCACAACCGGGCGGCCATCGAGCGCTACGGTGAGGTCAATGTGATCGCCGAGATCCCCTGGCTTCCAGAGGTGACGCGTGCGACCTTGCTGGCAATCGAGCCTGAGCTCGACCTTGATAAGCTGGCGCGGGCCATACCGTGAACGACGCAGACGACAGGGAGGAACGCGACATCGAGGTAGTGGCGCAAGCTGCGCTCGCCCGTGACATCCTTGCCCGCGACCGCCGTCATGTCTGGCATCCTTTCACCCAGCATGGCACCGAGAGCGAGCCGCTGCTGATCGCGGGTGCCCGCGGTGCTTCGCTCTACGATGCCGAGGGGAGTGAGATCCTCGACCTCATCTCGTCGTGGTGGACCTGCACGCACGGCCACTCTCATCCCAAGCTCAACGAGGCGCTCGCGCAACAGGCTGGGCGCTTCGACCATGTGATGTTCGCGGGCTTCACCCATCAGCCGGCGGTCGATCTCGCTTCTGCACTTGCCCAGCTCCTGCCCGGCGATCTGTCGCGGGTGTTCTTCTCCGACGACGGCTCAACCTCGGTCGAGGTCGCGCTGAAGATCGCCTACCAATACTGGGCCAATCGTGGGGAGCGGCGGCGCGCCTTTGTCTCCTTCGATGGTGGCTATCACGGTGACACGCTCGGTGCCATGTCGTTGGGGCGCGGCTCGGGCTTCTTCAATCTGTTTCGCGGCATGATGTGCCAGGTGGCAGTGCTGCCGTTCCCCTACACCTACGATGGCGACGAAGCCACCGAGGACCGCGAGATGGGCGCGCTTACCGCACTCGAAGACCGGCTGTGGAACGGAACGCATGACGTCGCGGCGCTGATCATCGAGCCTTTACTGCAAGGCGCGGGCGGCATGCGCATGTGCCGTCCTGAGTTCCTGGCGCGCCTGGTGGAGATGGCGCAGTCGGCCGGCGTTCTCGTCATCTTCGACGAGGTGGCGACCGGCTTCGGGCGCACTGGCACGCTGTTCGCCATGCAGCAGGCGGGCGTGGTGCCCGACCTGGTTTGTCTTTCCAAAGGGCTGACGTCCGGTTATCTGCCGATGGCAGTCACCGTGGCACGAGACAGAGTGTTCGAGGCATTCGTCGGCGAGACCTTCGATCGGGCGTTGCCGCATGGCCATTCCTTCACCGCCAACCCGCTCGCCTGTGCCGTGGCGCTCCGCTCCCTGATGCTGTTCGCCGAGGAGGACACGCTCGGACGCATTTCGCTGATCGCGGCGCGGCACCGCGAGATGCTCGGCGAGCTTCAGCGGCGCGACGATGTGGTTCGCCCCAGGGTGCTTGGCTCGATCCTCGCCTTCGATCTGAAGGGCGAGTCCGGATATCAATCGGCGGAGAGCCAGGCCCTCAAGGGCCGGTTCGTTGCCCACGGCCTAAATATTCGGCCGCTCGGTCCTACCGTCTATCTGATGCCGCCTTACTGCATCACCGACGCGGAGCTTTCGCGCGCCTATGCCGGGCTGATCGAGGGAGTGGACTGGCTCGCGACGACGCGGCCATAGACGATGTGCCAGATGATGCGACCGCCATGCTTCCCGTCGGCGGCGCGGATGGCGCGGCGAAGGGCGCCGGCAGGCATTGACGCATAGCCTTCGCGGGGAATGAGCCCGCCGATCGCCTTCATGCGGCGCAGGAAGCCGAGTGTGTCGTCGTCAGCGACTATGCGCTCCTCATCGACGATGCCAGGAAGCTCGGGGATGTCGAGAAGACCGACTGGCAATCCTTGTGCGGCGAGAACGTCGCGCCATTCGGGGAAGCTCTTGGCGCTGATCGCGGCGTAGATCAGCATGCCGTTTGGGGCGAGAAGAGCTCGGAACATGCTCAGGGCGCCGGCAGGATCGGCAAGCCAATGCAGCGTCATGCTCGTGGCGATGAGATCGAAGGGGCCGTCGGTCGTCGGCCGCGCGGCGTCCATCACGTCGAAACTGACGCGCTGCCTGTCCACGCCAGCGACATTGTGCCGGCATTGCTCGACCATGGAGGGGGCGAGGTCGGTGAGGACGAATGTCCCGCGGGGATAGCGCGCGAGCAGATGCCGGCTGAACAAGCCGGTGCCGCAACCGAACTCCAGCACGCGAGGTTGGCTGAACGGTGGCAGCAGTTGCGCCAGCCGCTCGGCGACGGCGCGTTGCAAATCGGCGTGCTCCTCGTAGGACCCCGCACGGGCGTCGAAGCTCCGGGCGACGGCCGCATTACGTTCGGAGGGCATGCGCAAAATCGAGGACATGACGGGCGCACCATTCAGGATGCTTCAGAGGTAGCACATGCCCGCCAGTTGGCGACCACTGGATCTTGTCCTCTTCCCAAATGGCCTCACTCATTGCTTCCGGCACGATGGCATCGTCGTGGGCGGCAAGGGCGAGAGTTGGGCAAGCAAGCCCCGCTCTCGCATCCCTCACATCCCAGTCCATCAGCCAGCCGAGGCCTTCATCGAGCTGCTCGACATTGAGCGCATTGGGCCCGGCAAAGGGTTCGGTGCCGCAACCGCGCCAGAAGGCCTCAAGGGTCTGGTAGGCATCGCGGCGAAGGCCACGGCGCATGCCGGCGACTCGTGGGGTCGGAATAGGAGGGCAGAAGCGATCGAAGCCCTGGATGCTGACCAGACCCTGGAAGGGCGCGCTGCCCTCCTCCCCTGCCCGGTGAAGCAGCCAGAGGATCCCGAGGGAGTGGCCCACGGCGATGGACTCTCTTGGCCAAGCGCTCGCCGATAGCGGCCCTCCGGCGATGAAGCCGAGATCGACCAGGCTGACCTCCGAAGTCCGCATAAATCCGAGTACATCGCGCCAAATCGCTGCATTGAAGCCCCAGCCATGGACGAACACGAAATGCATCAGCGAGGAGGCGCCTATCCCAACGCGCTGCGGGGAAGCGCAGGCGTCTCGAGCACGGCGAGCAGACTGTCGACATCCGCCTCGCTATGAGCTGCGGTGAAAGCGAGCCTGAGCCGCGCCGTGCCGGCTGGCACCGTCGGCGGCCTGATCGCGGTGGCGAAAAAACCAGCGTCGCGAATCCGCTTGCTGAAGGTCAGTGCCGCATGATTGCTGCCGGCGATCAGCGGTACGATCTGAGTGGTCGACGCGCCAGTGTCGAAGCCGAGCGCTCGCGCGCCGAGGCGGAAGCGCTCGGCGAGACCCGCAACGTGAGCGCGCTCGGCAGCGAGCAAAGGCACAAGATCCAGCGCCGCATCGATCGCGCCAAGCACCGGCGGCGGCAGCGCGGTGGAGTAAATCAGCCCGGCACAGCGGTTGACCAAGTACTCGCGCAATGTCGCGGAGCAGGCGACGTAGGCACCGAAGCCGCCGAGCGCCTTGGAGAACGTGCCGATGACCACATCCGCCTCGCCCGAAAGACCACGTCCTCCCTCCCCCAGGATTCCAGTGGCGTGGGCATCGTCGACGATCAACGTGGCCTCGTGGTCGCGCGCTAGCCGTTCAATTTCGCCGAGCGGCGCCACGTCTCCGTCCATGGAGAACACGCTTTCGGTCAGGATGAATTTCGGCCTCTCATCCCCTTGATATTGACTCAGAAGTACGTCGAGGTGGGCGGCATCGCCATGCCGGTAGCGGATCTCACGCGCGCCAGACGCGGCGCAGCCGAAATGGATGCTCGAATGATTGAGCCGGTCGGAGAACACGAGCGGCGCGGCGCCGAGCACGCTCCGGTCGAACAGTGCCTGGAGAACCGAGGCATTGGTCTGGAAGCCCGAGGCCATGAGCAGAGCCGCCTGCTTGCCCTTCAACTGCGCCGCTTTAGATTCGATCCCAGCGAACAGATCGAGATTGCCGGTGACGAGCCGCGAGGCGCCCGAGCCCACGCCATACTTCTCCGCCCAGGCTCGCGCGCGCTCGATCAGGGCAAGATGGAATCGCAACGCCAAATAGTCGTTGCTCGCGAAATTGACGCAGGTCTCATCCCCGATGCGGAGGGTTCTGGCGTCCGCCGCCTCGATCTTGGTTAGTTGACGCCGCAATCCGTCGCGGTCACGCGCCTCGAGATAGGCTTCGTAGCGGCTTTCGCTTCCTGGCATCATCCTGTACTAGCCTAAATCGGCAGAATTTGCAGCATTCTCAAGCACTTGGTGTTTACAGCGACCCTGGTACAAATCCGGAAAGAGACCAGAACAACCGAGCATTCTGTAAACACCGAGCACGACGTTCGAGCCTCTTGCGGAGCCAGTCGAAGAAGCGCCGCCGAGCCAATAAGGAACCTTTAAGTTATTGATGGCAACGTTGCGTTGGCACACCACGCAACGATGGAGGGGTACGCCATGCCAAGCTTACCGCAAGTTTCCTCGGAAACAGCCATTGCCGAGAGGTTCGCGCCGTGGCGCGATGTTCCATTTGAGGCACTTGAAGCCAAGAAACCTATCCTTAAGCCGTTTACAGCAACGTTGCCTTGGCATTGGCAACGGGGAGAGGACACCATGCTGAGCCTATCGGAAGCTGCCAAGACCGCAGGCGTCTCCAAGTCCACCATCTGGCGAGCCTGCAAGGCCGGTCGCGTCTCGTTCAAACGCACCGACACTGGCGAATTTCAGATCGATGCTGCTGAACTGCATCGCGTGTTTCCGTTCCACGCAACGGGGGTGAACGGCAAAATGAACCACCACGCAACCGGGGTAGCACAGACTGAAATGGCAATCTTGGAAGCACGGATCGCCGCACTGAAGGACATGGCTGAACTCATGCGGGAGCAGCTCGAGGACGTTCGGAAGGATCGGGACGCTTGGCGGGGGCAAGCAGAAGCTAATCAGCGTCTGCTGGCGGATGCTCGAACCCCTCGCGGCCTGTTCGGGTGGGGCGCAAAGCGTTAACCCGACGCTTAATTTGCGGCTGTTCCTGGCTTTGGCGGCTACTGACGCTAACGGTTCTGGCGCACTTCAGTGAACAAAGAAACGGCCCCGAGGTCCGAACACGGGGGCGTTTCTGAAACCAATGTCAGGGGTCTGACCCCCGCCCTATGCAGTGAGTCGGTCGTCAATCACAAGTGAACTGCAACAGAGCGGGCTCCATTCAGACATTTTAGACCGGCCATAGGCACGGTGGGAATGCACGCTCGGCGTGAAGTCCTTCGGGATTGTGATCACGCAGCAGATCGGCGGCAGCTCTCCCTCCACACTGTTTTCATCACATCGAGTACGTCGTCATACCGATAGACGTCTCCGCTGGGCAACTTCTGCCCAATGTCTCCCGTCCACACGATGACGGAGTCACCGACCTGCGGAATAAATTCTGCTCCTGTAGGAGTATGTAACACCGTAGCGTCTTTGATCTCGAATTGGGACCGAGTTACCATTGAGTGCATGTGCCCCTCCTGCTGCAGCTAAGGTGCAGTGATTTGCTTGCCCATTGGTAAACAGATGAGCTTGGTGGAAATCGGGCCAACCCTGGAATTAATCGGACGAAAGGTCGCAGGATTGAGGCTCGACGCTTCTCAGCGATTGCCCGCCCATAACGCTATGCGCGACCGGGTCGTGTCCGAATGTCTTCAACCGCAACGGATAGTGACCGCCATTCCTATATCGTCCGCGCTAATCTCCGTTGCCCAATGCATTTCGCTGAGAACGCCGCTCACGGTAGCTTAGAAATCTGGGCGCACATCATAACCATACCTCCACGATATGCGGTTCGTCGTCGGGGGCGCGCTTCAACTGAATCAAGCCGGAGTATAAGCTCCGCAAGACGCTTCGCACATCCCTCAGCGACCTTGAGCTAATCGACTCGTTGCTGAGCCTGTAAAAATCTTCCGTGATCACGAACTTCCTCGCCACGTATTCGCCAGGATAGTCTTTCGGGTGCTTGTACACCGTCCACATGACCAGGGGCGTCACCGGTTCCCCCTGAACTCGTAGGTGGAAGAACGGCGCGTCGATCTCGATGTCGGGCCTGACCGGGGGTGGAGGAGGCGGCGCGCCGCAAGGGACGGTCGGCGCACTTGGGCTTTCGCGCACGTGCTGCAGGCTTGGCCTTCCGCCGCGTTGGCATGGATGTCTTGGCCCCGATGAGGTAGGTGATCGCGGGCAGCGACGCCCACGAATTATGGCGCTCAGAGGCTAAGCGTTCCAGATTGACTTAGGGTTAAGGGGAAGCGGTCCTGACTCTCAAATTTAGCTCGGGCTGTTCAGGTTCTGCGCATCTCCTTGCCCAGCGCTCTAGCAGCTGCGGCGCGATGGATAGGAGTAATGTGCGATGAGAGACCGAAGAGGGCGGTTAGCACGGCTGCGTCGTCGGTAAAGCCAAGGCCGGGGAACCGCCACAGCCAAGTCAGTGGTCGGTAGCGCCATCGAACGATGAAGTAAGCGAGCGCTGCTAATAGGATACCGCGCACCCGCATAGGCGTCGCCGGATCAAGGGCGCAGTAATAAGCGGCTACCAAATCCTCGACAAACGGCACTTGTCCGGCCAAGCGCTTCAGCGTGGTCCAGAAATCCCGCCGTACGTCTCGCTCTTGCTCCTCGAAGACCGGCGACCCACTTCTAACCCATGTATCCATGATCGCAGCCTCTACAGAATTAACGGAGCTTAGATAGGTGCTAACCGAGGCTCTACAAGGGCTACTCCGTGACGCATAGCGTTAGGTGAGCAGCTTCGGTGGAGTTGAGCTCTTAGGAAATTGATCTCAAAAGCATAACGACGGTCGTGGTATCCAGGGACGGACTACCAATTCAATGGCGTAGCTGAAAGTGGGACGGTAGATCTTCCCACGCAATCAATATGCTTTCTGGCGCGAGTGTCCCACAGGCGAGGGATCGGCGAGCCGGCTCTTGACCGGAGAACCACGCCCACTACGCGTTTGCCAAGCGACGGCAAAAATTCCCAACCCGAGGCCGAGCAGTATCGCTCCGGGGAAGGTCGTTCGATGTTGACCATTCCCAAATCGAGCTCATCGACTCCAACGCATAAAGCTCATACGATCACTTCATGAGCTCAAAGTTCAGAATTAGACGCTCCACCGCCAACGCGAACTTGCTTTGAATTGGGATTGGTGGCCGAAAGGCCCATCATGTCACCAAGCCAACATGTGGGGAACGAAGTAAACGAGTTAGTTGCGAGTCATGACGATGTTCAACGCGCTGATGGGCACGATTTTCCTGGTCTTGGTAGCGACCTCAGCGGCTGTCACAGGCTCGATGATCGTCCTAGCATTGTTTGATCTGGCTTTCGGTAAGAAGAGCACGCCGCCCATTGTTGCCGATATCATTGAAAGTGACCAGCTCGAGCCGCCATTGGAGCTGAAGAGCCCGGTTGCCGGATCAAAGCCCAAAATTAAGCCCTTAGTGGCATCCGGAGGTGGGTATCGAGCCAAACGAAAAGCTGGCTACGGCCCTGAAACCCAGAGGGTCATACACCTCGAATAGTGAAGCTCTGCTTCCTCGACGCGTTTCAAGTTCGGAACGATGACGCGCGCGAGGGGCAAAAATTCTTTCTCTGAGTTCCCGACTGCACCGCGCAAAATCAGGGCTATCGTCGGCGATGATTGTTTGCGTCTACCCGCGATCCGAAACGATACATTTCATTTTCCCGCAGAGCGACCCATTGATCTAGAGCAGCCGCAGATGTCTCGGCTGCGATGGCTCGTCTCGTCCAAGTAGCCGCCATCTCCGCAAAAAGCTGACGCGCTGAACCCTCCGGGAAGCTTTCTGCCAAACGTGAGCATTTCACGGCGTGGTCACGACAGGACTTAGGATCGTGCATTCAGGTT
The DNA here is from genome assembly GCA_963745855.1 of uncultured Alphaproteobacteria bacterium. Lineage (GTDB taxonomy): Bacteria > Pseudomonadota > Alphaproteobacteria > Rhizobiales > Methyloligellaceae > Methyloceanibacter. The sequence continues at coordinate 275,394 of CAVUZR010000007.1, forward strand.
CCCTCCGTTAGGTCAGAAATCACCTGAGTACTCGACCTTAAGGCCCACAAATGAGACGATTTTTAGATCCCGACTTGCGACCGATGATCTCAGTTTTTGGCCAAGTAAAATCAGCTTTTAGGTACAAACCCCCTATTGGCGTCGCTGGCGGCATCCTGCTGGTTACGCGGTTGCTAGATACCGACAAGTCTGTGCCTGCCGGACTGTCGCCGCCTACGGGCGCGGGCCAAATCTCGGAAGCTCGACGCGTGTCGCCGACTATGTCAGCCCGCGGCGTTTGCAATCTCATAGATCCCTGGCAGAAGTGCTCCTTTTCGAAGCCGAATATTATGGTTGTCGATCCTAAGATCACCACGCAAGCCGCCGCAGTAAGCCTTTGCAACGAGTTCGTCGGCGCCGTCCGCGGCATGAGAAAAGTCGGCGAGCCAATGGAGCCCGGCTGGACGCTACACATCCCTTCGAACAAGGGCGAGCTGGCAAGCTGCTATCTACCTTAGCTGCATCGCGGCCTTAAACGTTCGCTTCGGGACCGCGACATACACCACGCTCGCCGAGAGCCGCTTAATGCCGGCGGACATGAGCGAGTATTGTCATCTTCATTGCTCAGGGCCGACACCCTGAAGGTGCTCATCCGTCTCGAAGGTTCTCGTTCTTTTACATGTAAGCATCTTCGTTGGAGTTGAGCACCTTCGACGGCAGAAAGAGCCGGGAAGCGGACATTAGACCACGCCGCGTCAATCAGATGTGCCACTTACGGCCATCGATCCTCCTTGACAGATCCATAACCGAAGGAACGTTAGGGTCATGATTGAGTTATTGTTAGGCTGTCTCGTCCAGCGGATCATCGCTGTCTAGGGCAGTCTTTAATTTCACCCCCCCGATCTATATGGAGATGGTCATGGACTGGAACCGTGTTCAAGGAAGCTGGAAGCAGCTCGAAGGCAAGGTCAAGGCGAAGTGGGGCAAGCTCACTGATGATGACCTAACTGCCATCAATGGCCGCCGCGAGGAGCTCGAAGGTAAGATCCAACAGCGCTACGGCTTAGCCAAGGATCAGGCACGGAAGGAAATTAACGATTGGTTTGCGTCGCAAGGCTTTTAGCGCAAGTCTTGATGAAGTTCCTCGAAGCCCGGCCTTGTGCCGGGCTTTTTTTTGAGCTTGTCCCGGCATGCTCTTTGAGCCCTACGTTCCCAGTCGTTAAGGCATATCTTGATCTTGAAGGGGGATACGCTATTAGAATAGAACAAACAGTGAACATGGTAAAGGACAATGGGGGATGAGATATGAGCAGGGCAAATCGAAAACCTGTGCCAGGGGCCGTAGCTGATAACGCAGCACCAAAACAGCTAGAGCCCCAAGCCGATCAAACTTGGGCTAGATGGAAAGGATGATATTTCAGGCTCAGAGGCGCTCGAGCTTACTCAAGAGTACGAAACGAACGCCCGAGACATGGCTCGTTTACAGGCGGTCCTTGCTGCGGAAAGGCTTGCGAGAACGCTGAATGAAGCATTCCACTGACTGTTACGTTCCCGAGGGCTTACTGCGAGCAGGACCAAGCCGACTTGTCCTTGACATCGAGCGGAAGCGGCGACAGACCGACGGTGCGGCCAGGGAAGCCAGCGGCATCGACATAGCAGGTGTTACCAACACGCTGACGGTTGACCATGGTGCGCACGCCGTTCTCAGCGGGCGCTGATGCGATCGTCTCGCTTTCCAACTGAGGCATGATGCCGCCGCGAAGAGTTTCGCCGAGTAAGCGGCCCACGAGCTTGCCGTTGCCATCGAGTTTGAAATCGAGAAGCTCGATCACAGTTGCCGTGATGTCGGCATTGCTCGTTGGCGCAGTGTCGACAAAACCAGCTTTGAAATCGGGACCCGAAAACGCCATGAAATTTTTGGTGTCGGCTCGGCTGAACGATCCGTGCATCCCCTGACCCCGCTGAAGCGCGGTGTCGGCGACCTCGACCGTGCAAAGCAAAGGCTCGCCGCACACTGTGTCAAAGGAGCGGAAGCTTACCACGATGGCTGGCACCGGGGTTATGGCGCTTCCCTTCAGCATGATAGATGAGAGCGGCAAGGTGCCGCGGAAGGCGCCGAGGCGATCATCGACGAAAATGCCGCTGATATAGTCCTGGCCGAGCAGGAATTGGACGATGCGCCCTGCTCTTTCCTGATTTCCGTCCGTAATATAGACGAGGTCCGAGCCGCCGTTGACTGCAACCACCAGTTTCGGATGGTTTTTGTCCTCGCCGATCACACCGTTAGCGAACTTCGGGTAGTGACCGTTGGCAACCGGCGCGTAATTCTGATCCGGATCGAGCAGCGGTAGGCCGAACTCTTTGGCGAGGTCGAGGGCAAGGAAGCCCGGCGGCAAGGCTCCTTCCGGGACGGGAGCATCACCTTCCGGGATTTCGGTGTAATGGACCTTCGCCGAGGAGCTCGTCTTGCTTTCCTTGGAAATCGTCGAGAAGCCGTGGTCGGCGACGACGACGACGTCGGTGTTGTTTCTGAGGCCGAGCTCATCGAGGGCTACGAGGATGCGGGCGAGATCGTCGTCGGCGTTGCGGATCGCAGCGAGGGAGGTCGGCCCGTTGATGCCGGGAATGAGCTTCTGGAGGCTGTCGCCTTGATAATGCTGCGTACCGTCGGGGTCGCGCGACCAGAAAACGAGCAGGAAAGGTTGCTTGCGCGAGGCGAAGAGCGGCAACACGACCTGCGTAGTGGCAGCCGCGAAATAATCTTGCTGCGTGACATTGGCAGTGTAAGTGCCGAGACGATTTCCGTTTTTGCCGCGATCGGGTGCCGCGATCGGCAGCCCCCTCGCGTGCAAGCGCTGTCTCACCTCATCGGGCAGCGGCACTCCTTTCGGCTCACCAGTGCCGGGGTCGACATTGCCGGTGGCGTCATCAATGATGATGGACTGCGAACCTCGCGCAACATGGTCGAATAGAAGCGCAGGCCCGACCTTCCCAATCGACGCGTTGCTGTAGCCCTTGGCGCGGGCGAGATCGAACAGAGTAGGTTCGTGGAGAAAGTTGTGCCCGAAGCCCTCATCGACGTCACGCAGCACGTCGTCTCTCTCCAAAAAGGGCGTGACGCTGTTGGCGCTTCTGACTTCGAAGCCGACGTAAAGGGTGTTGCCAAATGTGCCAGTGTCGCCAAGCGCATGCGCTGTTACTAAAGCCGAGGCGTTGGCCATGGTCAGCGTTGGAAACAGGGAATGAGAATTGGTGAAGCTCACCCCTTCCCGCGCGAGCTTCGCCATAGCTGGTGCCGTCTGGTCGTTGACGGATGCGGCGCGCAGGCCGTCGGCGACGAACACCACCACATTGCGAGGTGTATTCCGCTCGCTTAACGCTTGGCTTGCGGCGAGCGGGGCGGCGCTCAGACTGGTGAGACCAGCCAGCAGGAGTTTCTTGAGACGCATGAGCTTGCTCACGCCTGCCTGATTTATCCCTTGTGTGCGTAATTTTTTACAGAAGACGCTTGCCAGGGCAGCGGCACGCCGACTAGAAGGGCGAGCAGGCAGCGAACCAGGGCAGTGAACATGCTGGCACAAACTGTAAAATCCGTCCATTTCTGTAAACACTAAGTGCTTGAGCTAGACTGAAAATCAGCCATTCTTCGCTAATCCTGTATTAGCGAAGGGTCGGACCCGAAAGCAATCGCATCGCGCCAATCGTGACCGAGCTTCCCACTTTCCCGAATCCTATCAATGGCAAGGAACACTGGGCGGAAAAGCCCGGTGAGCCAATGCCCTCGACTCACGGTTTCCGGCACGACTGGGAAAAAGGCGAGGTCGTCAGGCTGCTGAGCCAGCCCCTGCTCGACCTTGTCGATCAGGCGCGCGAGGTGCACCGGCACCATCACGCCGATGGCAACGTTCAGCTTGCGAGCCTGCTGTCGATCAAGACCGGGGCGTGCCCAGAGGACTGCAAATATTGCCCGCAATCGGCCCATTACGCGAAGAGCACTGGGCTGAAGCGTGAAGAGGTCCTCAATATCGACGAGGTGCTGGCCAAGGCGGCAATTGCCAAGCATGCCGGCGCCACGCGCTTCTGCATGGGCGCCGCGTGGCGTGAGGTGAAAGACGGTGAGGCATTCGACAGTGTGCTCGCCATGGTGCGCGGCGTCCGAGCGCTCGACATGGAGGCTTGCGTCACGCTCGGCATGCTGACTCAAATGCAGGCCGACCGTTTGGCCGATGCCGGACTCACCGCCTATAACCACAATCTCGACACCTCGCCTGAATTCTACGGCGAGATCATTACCACGCGTTGTTACCAAGACCGGTTGGATACGCTCGAGCGCGTCCGGCGCGCCGGCGTGCAAGTCTGTTGCGGCGGCATCATTGGCATGGGCGAGACCATGGAGGACCGCGCCGGGCTGCTGCGAACGCTCGCCAATCTCGACCCGCATCCGGAGAGCGTGCCGATCAACGCTCTCGTTGCCGTGCCGGGCACGCCGCTCGAAGATCGGCCGCCGATCGACCCGCTCAATCTCGTGCGCATGGTGGCGGCAGCGCGCGTGCTGATGCCGGCGTCGCGAGTGCGGCTTTCGGCTGGCAGGCGCTCGCTCACCCGCGAGGCCCAGGTGCTCTGCTTTCTTGCTGGCGCCAACTCGATCTTCTACGGCGACAAATTACTCACCACCGCCAACAACGACGTGGATGACGACCTCGCCTTGATCAAGGAAGTTGGGCTAGACGTGGAGCGCGCCTAGCCCCTCTGCTGGCTGCTACTTCCTGAGCCTTGGGGGCTCGCCGGGATTGGGGGTGATCATATTCATAACGCTAACGACCTTCACCAAATCATCACACCAGAGACTGATAAATCATTGGTGGCGAGCGCCAAGGTCACGTCGATCCGAAAATTAGGGCTACCGTCCTCGACGCTGAAATTGGTTTCCTATGGACGCTCGACCGGAAACGATCAAAGGCGACGACTACCTACTCGAATACGACTCAGATGGCTATCCAGCACTACCAGCTTGCCTTGATCGACGTAAGCCGCGCTTGAGGGAAGCGGCATGACCGTCTGCAGAAGAGAGTGCTCGTTGCAAGCATCCATCCGTGCCGATCTCCGCAGCATCTTTCGTCGTAGTGTGGTGTCGGTTGCAGCCAAGTCCCGCGCCGTTCACAGATCGAGGACCACGAAATAGGCGGAAAATCCTGGCCCGAAGGCGCCAAGCAGATGCCGCCCTTGGGCTCCAGCGGTGAGAGCGCGTTCGAGCACGAAGAGCGCCGTCGCCGAGGACATATTGCCGAAATCCTTGAGCACACCCCATGAGTGGGCGAGATCCGCTGGTGCGAGGTTCAACAGACCCTGAAGACAATCCAGAACCCTCCGGCCGCCGGGATGGAAGAGAAAGCCGTCGAAATCCTCAAGCGTCAGATGCTCGCGCAGGAGAAAGTCGCCGAGCGCGGTGGTGAGCCTTTCCTGCAGCAAGCTCGTCAACTCGGGACTGAGGATGACCCCCAGGCCATCGCTTTTGACGTCCCAGCCCATGATGTGCTCGGTGTCCCGCCAAAAGTGCTCGCCCGCCGTTACGATTGAAGCGAGCGAGCGTGAGACGCCGTTGCCTGGATGGGGAGTGTGCCTCAGTACGGCTCCAGCAGCGCCGTCGCCAAACAATGCGGTTGCGACAAACATTGCGATGCTGTCGTCCTGGACCCGCAAGCAGAGTGAGCAGACATCGACACTGAGAAAGAGAACGTTGGCGCCCGGGCACGCGCGCGCGAGGTGCGCGGAACGCGCAAGACCCGCGACACCTCCGCCGCAGCCAAAGCCGAAAATGGGAAGGCGGGCGATATCTTCACGGAAGTCGAGCCGATTCAGAAGCAGGGCATCGAGACTGGGGACGGCGATGCCGGTGATCGTGTTCACGACGATCACATCGATCTCCTTTAGCTCAAGTCCGGCGGCTTTCGTCGCTTTGAGGGCGGCTTGCTCTAGAAGATCGACGGCATGCTTGCTGAACGCCTCGGTCCTCTCCTCCCAGCTACGGCGCTGGTGGTACCAGTCGGCGGGTTCGCAAGCGTAGCGCGTCTCGATGCCCGTGTTGGCGTAGAGTCCGTCGCGAGAAGCAAGATGAGGAAACAGACGCCGCGCACGCTCGGTTGCTTCCTCTTGGCTGATCTTGTGCTTGGGCAGGGCTGTCGCGACGGAGAGAAGTGCGACATCAACGCAGCCCCGCTGCCTATTCGTGTGGGCGATAGGCTGCGAAGCCGGTTGCGCGGCGCGGCCGCAGAGGGCTTGGCTTGACGGCGTTTTCAGCATTGCAACGTTGGACTTGGCGAAAATACCGGTCATTGCAGCGTGAACACTCCAGGCCGGGCTACGGTGTGATATGTAACGGCGGCTAACTGTCTACTTGCAGTTTTTTTTGGCCTCGCCACTCGAGGATTTTTCAGAAGCTTCGGCCAGCTTGCTTGGAATGGGCACTGCAGTGGCATACCCGGATAGCAAGATCGCTGACGCACAGGCAGCCAGTATTTGTCGTCTGGGCCAACCTTCCAAACCACAGCGCCTATTGCGTGGCATAAGGTTGGCGCGCTTAGCTAATAATGACTTTTCTGCGGCGCGCCGGAACAGAGGCCCGTAGCGATCAAATATCATTGAGATCGAGGAGTCAGGGAGTTGAGTAACCGGATTCACTCCAAGCATGAGTGCGTAGCTGAAACCTCCAATTCCGACTGACACGATGATGCGTCGGAGCCAAGCTAGCATTCATGTTCTCTTGTTTCGCTGTTTTGAATTCCAGCATGCTGGACCGGCGGCCGAGGACTCGGCAAGAGGTGATCAGAGGGCGATGGTGCACGGGCTGCGGAATCAGTGCCGTGGTCATCATGCTAGTCGCGTAGTGACTTCTTCTGCTTCGTCCTTTCACCCTCTCACTTTATGACTCAGTTTAGGCTCTGACCGAGCAGCCTTTCCCCGCCCTTGTCTTCCCCCGGGTAGGGGTCTTCTGGCAACTTTGGATCCTTGGGGCGCCCTTGACCGAGATAAGACACGCTCGATTGGCGCGCCATGTGTCGTCACCTATCGACGCGTGAAAGCGCTAAACAGGAACCCCACGCCGAAGGCAATCGCTAATGCCGAAGTTGGATTGCGTCTGATTGTCTCCTCGACCTGAGTCGCCGCCTCGACCGCCCTGTCTTGCGCGCGTTCAAGTTGCGTGCTGGCGACGCGAGAGACGGTTGAACTTAGCCTCTCAAGATCGGCCCGAATCGTGTCAATTTGATCAGCTAAGTCTTCGCTTTTGCGACTCAGGTCATACGCTATCGAGCGGTACCAGTCGTCGATTTCTTTCCGTACGCGATCCTTGGTGTATCCGTAACGCTCTTGGATCTTTCCTTCGAGCTCCTCACGGCGGCCATCGATCGCGGTCAAGTCAGAGTCGGTGAGCTTACCCCACTGCTTTTTGACGTTGCCCTTAACCTGCTTCCAATTTCCTTCTACCTGGTTCCAGTCCATGTGACCTCCTTTAAAGCCTAGGCTTTGCAATTAGTAGTCAACGCCCCGCGCGAAGGCCTCCAATACTGATCGTTGCAAGCCATCGAGATCCTCGAGGTAAGAATTCTCAGCGAGGATAAAAAGTTTCCTGCGAAGTTGGTACTTGAGGTCAGAGTCGTTGGTCAGGTCCCGAAATGGATGTCGATCTTGGACAATCGCCCACGTGGATTCGCAGAGTTCTTCCAACAGCCGCAGAGTTGACGTTCCCCAAACCATTCGGGTGCCATCGGAGCAAGGTTCGACGGCGCCTTGAAAACGTCGAAAGAACACAATTGTTCCGAGAGCTTCTGTTCCGAGAGCTTCCACGTCCGCTACGCGCACCAGCGGACAAAACGCCATCGCTGCTGCGATGTCTGCAATGACCCGAAGGGGACGTCTGCGAGTTACTGACAACCGGCGTGATCAGAGCCGATTTCGAGTACGCAGCATAACCCTCTGGATTGAGCACAAGCTGCGCCATGCGGAGCTGACCTCCGAAGGCACGCTCTATCAGGTGCGACCCGAGCCCTTTCGTTCTGGCGGACCAACTTCCGGCCCCCCGCTCTCCCGCCAAACGAGTTTAACAAGACTAGGTTGCGAGCATGGATCCCACGTGACTGTTATGCATCCGCTGCCATTCGCTCGTGGTGCTGCTCCTGAAACGGCTTCAGCGCCTGGGTGACGATTGAATGCAGTGGCGCTGTCTGCCAAGTCTCAGACGTCAATAGATCATGCGCATTACCCAGCGCGTGTAGGCGGGCGATGAAGGCATCGCGCTCCTCGGCGTGCCGGTTCAAGGTCTGGGTCGCAATGGCTTGTACCGTCGCCAAAGAATTCTTGATGCGGTGTTTCATCTCTTTCACGAGCAGCTTTTGCTGCTCCTGAGCCCGCTTGCGCTCGGTGATATCCCTAGCGATTTTGGAAGCGCCGACGATCCTGCCGTCGGTATTTTTGAGCGGCGATACCGTGAGCGAAATGTCGATCAGACTTCCGTCCCAGCCCTGCGCATGAACGTCGGCGTGTTTGCGGTCAGTGAGTTGCGGGGCTGCGTACGAAGCAGCAGTTAAGGGACAACAGGGAAGGATTGTGACCCTAAGGCGGAGAATGGATTGAACAAAAGTACTGCAACCCTCAAACTAAAGAGACGAATAGGTCAAGCCTCGCGTTAGGCGACCTTGTCTTGCCCGTCCAAAGCGTGATCAATCGCGTATTTGGCCTGATCAATCGCATCTTGTTTGTGCGCCCTTAGGATTTGGAGTGTGGATTGCGCCAAAAGCGGCAAGTCGGACCGCGTGGCGTAAATAGACACGCACCAACTTCCCCACTGCCATTTGGGCAGAATGTCGTAACCCCGATAGGCGAACCGTTCTTGCGCGGTCATCCGAGCTCCAAAAACTTCCCCCAGGTCTGGCTCTGAGAAACGGCGAAGCCCCCGGGCCGCAAGGACATCCGGAGCTTCTCGACGCGGTCTACTTAACTTATGTGAAGACCGCAACCCCACTCCTGGGTTCTTCATTAGCGCGTAAATAGGGCTGGCAGTGTCCTGTTTCAAGTGGTGCATAAAAGGGAAGCCCCGGCGTGATGACCGGGGCTAGTGGAGACTTAGCTGGGTTTGGGAAAACCATGCTTTCGATAGCTTGTGTCATTACAGTTACGGTTTGATGAGTTTGGTCGTGCGTAGGCAACCGAAGGCGCTCGCCCCAGGAACACCCAGGCCCTCTCGCTCCCCCGACCAACTACTTGCGCTTCGTGGACCTTAGCTCACCGGTTTCAGGGTTCATGTAGTAGGCGATCATTAGCAACGCCATCAGAATGCTTGAGAACAGGCCAGCGAGAGTGCCGATCCAAACTGGTGAGTTGTGTTGGCTCGCGTGGGCGACCTCTACCGCTGCCGCGCTGCCAGCAAGGGACGCAATCGCGGAATATAAAATAACGAGAGTTGGGATACTTGAAGTGTCCGGGCCGCCTCCCATGCGAGGCAAGATCGTGTTGCGCACGAGTCCCGCTATGATCGTGGCGAAGAAACCTGCGACGATTCCGAGGTACAAACTGTGTTGGAAAAACGGACCAAGCACCCAACCTGCGATGGCGCCTACGGCTGTTCCCACAAGTAGGATTACGAGTAAGTTTGCGGAGGTCATTGCGAAACTCCCCTTTTTCCTGTGAACACGTAGATATCGGAGCAAGTGCCTTATCGACAAGGCGGATTCGACGTTGGTTAAAAACGTTACCTCTGGGGTTACCTACTTAGCGCTCTGGCCTCCCTTTGGAAGAGCTACATCTTTGATTTATTTAAATGATTTGGCCATGCGTTTGTGAGGATCCGTATGGTAGGTGATCATCAGCATCGCCAGCAGGATCGACGAGAAGAGCCCAGCCAATGCGCCAAGCCAGGCGGGTGCGGAGACCTCGCTCAATCTTGCCACCTCGATGGCAGTCGAGCTTCCGGCAAGCGAGGCGATTGCCGAGTAGCCAATCACCAAGAGCGGTGTGCGTGAGTCGTCGGGTCCCACTCCGGGTCCGCGGACCAAGATCATGTTGCGGACGGCGGCGGCGATGATGGTGCCGAGCAGGCCTGCGATGATGGTGAGCGGCAACTCGCCGACCGAACCACCGAGGGACAGTCCCGTAAGGGCCCCGACGACTATACCTATGATCAAAACAATCAGCAGGCTAGCAGACGTCTTTTCAGTCCTCCCCTTGCCTTGAAAAAAAACGGCCGAATAAGGCGATTCGGTTGTGGCAAGGCATAATATGTCAAATGCGCCCGTCGCCAGCGAGCCCCGTCTTGCGCTTCTGCCCGCCCAGCGCTACCCAAGGTCCCTGCTTCACCCTGGTCGCTCCCGCCCAATGTCTCGCACCATCTATGTGAATGGCAGCTTCGTGCCGGAAGCCGACGCCAAGGTCTCCGTCTTCGACCGCGCATTTCTGTTCGCCGACGGCGTCTATGAGGTGACCGCCGTGCTCGACGGGCGCCCTATCGATCTTGAAGGACATCTCACCCGGCTCGACCGCTCACTTGCCGAAATGCAGATCGCCCGACCCCTCACCCACGCGCAGCTTCGCGCACTGCATGCCGAGCTGATCGTCCGCAACAAAGTCGACGAGGGTGTCGTGTATCTCGAAATCACGCGCGGCGCAGCCGATCGCGATTTTCTCTATCCGGAAAGCGTGCCGCCCACCGTGGTTGCCTTCAGCCAAAGCCGGCCGCTCCTCGACAACCCTTATGCCGTGAGCGGGGTCAAGGTCATCAGCCTTCCTGATATCCGCTGGAAACGGCGCGACATCAAATCCACGTCCCTGCTTGCTCAGACCATGGGCAAGCAGGAGGCGAAGGGCCGCGGCACCTATGAGGCCTGGATGGTCGAGGACGGCTTCGTCACCGAGGGCACGTCGTCCACCGCCTTCATCTTCGACGCGAATGGCTGCATCCGCACCCAGCCCCTCGGCAACCACATCCTCGCCGGTGTGACACGCCGCGCCGTGCTGCGTCTTGCGAAAGCCGAAGGCCTCACCGTAGAAGAGCGCCCCTTCACCGTGGCAGAGGCGAAGCAATCGCGTGAAGCGTTCCTTACAGCGGCCTCGGCCTTCGTCCTGCCGGTGGTGGAGATCGACGGCAGCCCGATCGGCGACGGACGGCCGGGACCTGTCACGCGCGAGTTCCGCCGCCTCTATATCGAGGAAGCAAGGAAGGGCTGACATTTCGGTGACACCGAACCGATCGCTGCCAAACACGCGGCTGAAACTGGTTGCGCTGTTGAATGTTGGCGCGGGGACCGCCAACCATAAGGGTGCCAACCATCTGCGTGAGGACTTGGCGAGAGCGTTTGCGGCGTCAGACATCACGGCCGAACTCAATTTCTGCTCCGGGCCCGACTTGCAGCCTATGGCCGAGGGTGCCTTGGCGCAGGCGAAATCCGGAGAGATTGACGCGGTGGTGGTGGGCGGCGGGGACGGCAGTATCCGCACCGTGGCCGGCGTGCTTGCCGGCACCGACGTGCCACTGGGCATCCTTCCGCTTGGCACTCTCAATCACTTTGCCAAGGACCTCGGTATCCCCCAGCAGCTCGACGCCGCGGTCGAGGTGATTGCCAAGGGAGAGGAGCGTGCAATTGATCTTGCAGAGGTCAATGGCGAGACCTTCGTCAACAACTCCTCGATTGGCATCTATCCTTATATGGTGCTCGATCGCGAGCGGCGAAGATCCCACCGTCAGCTCGCCAAGTGGATTGCCATGGTGCCGGCGGTCTTTCGTGTGCTGCGACACTTTCCGCGCCGGCGGCTTGCCATCTCGGCGGAAGGCTGGACGCGGCCTTATCGCACGCCCTGCCTCCTCATCGGCAATAACAAATACGGCATGGAGTCCTTCACGCTCGGGCGGCGTCATCATTTGGATCGGGGCGAGCTCTCGGTCTACGTTGTTAAGCAACGGCGGCCGTTCGGCTTTTTCTGGATGATCTGTCGCATGTGCTTCGGGCGTGTCTCAGATGCGCGCGACATGGAGAGCTTCAGACTGAAGGACGTGCTCGTCCGCTCCAGGACAAGCCGCTTGCCAGTGGCGCTCGACGGCGAAGTGGAGATGATGCACCCCCCCCTGCAGTACCGTTCGCGGCCAGGCGCATTGCGCGTTATCGTGCCCAGAAACGACAATTCGCAAAAACAACCCCGCGCAAAGTAAGTGGCTGGGGCAATGATCCCGACTGCTAGCAGTCTCGACGACCGACACTGTTATGTCTCTTAGGAAGCAATCGCCTTATCGTGGGTAAACCTTCACGCTCCGCTAGTCATGCAGCCTCACGTCATTAAGCTGGTCCGACTCGCGGGTATCCGCAGCAGCGCTTCTCTCCTTTGGCAAGCTCGACTCCGAGTCGCTTTCGTCACGCGATTCGCAAGTTGGGAGGCCTCCCGCAAACTAAATGGCCGGACACATCAAGATCTCACACTGGCCCTCCTGGAGCAGGTCGCGAGCAACAACGCCGTCATGGTTGAACTCATCGAAGACGGCATGGGGCTTGGCAACCGCGCCTTTTGGCTTCAGGCGGACGCTGGGTCGACATTTCCACTTGGTCCATCTCGTCCGCGACCCGAGGGCCGTTTGCTGGTCCACGGTCCAGAGAGCTGAGCGCAGCGGCAATGTTCGCTCCAATAGGGCTCTGCGTTGCGCCTTCACCACGCTCGGTTGGTGGACCGCCAATCTTGCGTGCGAGCTGTTCAGCTGGATGTATCCCGATCAATATGTGCGCCTCTGCTACGAGGATCTCGCGCGCTCGCCTCGCGAGGCCGTGAGCCGCCTTTTTCAAAAGCTCTTGGTGGAGGGTGAGGTCCAATTTGAGGCCCTCGGCAGGGCGCCAAACCGACATCAGCTCCATGGTAACAGGATGCGCCGCCGCCGTTCTGGCAGCTCTTGACCGCTGCGAGTATTTCGGCACCAATCGCGATTCCAGCTATCAAAATCTCAGACATCCAGGCTGTGGGACCTCGTCCTATGCCACGAAAGTGGAAGCCAAAGAGGCGAGGGCGCAAACAACTCTGGAGCAATGTCCTCACAACCCTCACCCTAAGGCTCCCTGATACAGCTGAGATGGCTCAGGCCTCCTGCCGTGGGAGCGCGTAACACCACGGCCGAGCGGCCGCTTCAAGGCCTTATGGCTTTCGGTCTGCCATGATTGAAGCCCGTCTGGGAATTGAGAGCCGATTGTTTAATTCGGCCGCAGGAGACGGCATTGCAATCTCGCCGATGTATTTTTCGGTCTGACGAGCCGCTGGTCGAACCGCAGCGCGATCATCCCGCCAGCGTCTCACCTTGTCCTATAGCCCACTCGTCGCGCGGCCTGCGCTCGATCAGCGCTGGGATCGGGTTCTGGCAGCTCTTGACCGACTGCGAGTATTTCGACACCAATCGCGATTCCAGCTATATGACCTGCAAAATCTCAGACATCCAGGGCTGTAACACGTATGTCGCCAGCATCTGCTGTCGATTTCTAGAGCACTGTGAGCCTCTCAGAATCGACCTGCACTGTCGGCACGGCCTGTCAGTTTTAGCACTACCGCGAATGCCGACGCCAAAACTGAGCGCGCCAATCATCGCCAGCGATCAGCCCCGTCTGCTCCTCGGCAAAACCGCGGAAAGTCCGGCCTGCTCGAGGGCGACGACCAAGAACTCGTGATCATGAATCGAGGATATGCTGGGAACGCTTATCAGACGGAAAGGACTCGATCGAGACTTCCCTCAATAGGCCTCCTCAAGCCGCTTACGAAGCTCAGTGCGAAGGATTTTACCGTTGGCGTTACGAGGCAAATCGGACACGAAGACAAATCTACGAGGTCGCTTGTCTGGGGCTAGGCGTGTGCGGCAGTGAGCATCGAGCGCGGCTTCGCTCAAATTGGAGGAGGAAACCACGAAGGCGGCGATCTCCTCGCCCTCCGGCAATTTGGTGAATCCAACAACGGCTACGTCTTGTACCTCCTCATGTTCCCCTATGACGAGCTCAACCTCGGACGGATGCACATTGGCACCACCACGAATGATGAGATCGGAAGTGCGTCCCAAGAGATGCAGGAAACCGTCCTCGTCGAATGCGCCGATATCACCTGGATAGGCCCAACCCCCTTTGAAACTATCCCCCGAACCGCTCGTGACCCCTCCATGAATGCTCCGCGCCATGCCCGGCGAGCGCAGGCGGATAACACCCGCTTCGCCTGGCGGGAGGACCTTGTCATCCTCATCTACCATCTGCAGAACCACATGCGGCAATACACGGCCCAGAGTGTCGGCCCGTGCCTCAAGATCGGGGCCTGAAAGCGCGCTGATGCGGCCGCAAAGGCTAGAGCCATATACTTGGACGAAATTATCGCACAAAAATCTCTTCGCCCTGACCTTTTCTGCCGGGGACATTGGAGCACCGAAGCAGTAGAGCGCCTCCAGTTTGGAGAATACGGGGGTAGAGGGTTCGCCAAATAACTCGAAGAAATTGCGGATGATTGTCGGGACGGCACAGACGGAGTTCACCTCGCCGGTCATTATGGCTTCGGCCAGTTGTTGGGCCGAGAACAGCACCGGATGAAAATGGACTGCCGAGCCCTGAAGTAGCGCTGAAAAAGCATGGGTGCGGGAGGCGGAGAACGACAAAGGCAGTGGGTTTAGCAAAGGCCCTTTAACTGGCTCCGACGAATCGAAGATGGATCGCAACAGCATCCGCTCATGATCGATCACAATGCCTTTGGGGCGCCCCGTCGTACCCGAGGTCAGCGAGATAAATGCTGCGGCGGCAGGGTGTTCTTCACTCGTCCAGAAAGGAATCCCGTCGTGTTTAGCGATGACTTCGGACCAGGAATGGTCGATGAAAATATGATCGTAACCGGAGGCGGGTATTTGCCGATCTTCGATGATGACAACCAGATCAAATTCTGTTGCGAGCAAACTTCTTTCTGCTGCGTTCGTCCTAAAGTCTAGGGGAACGGCTGTCGCCCCCAACATCCAGACTGCGATCATCAAAACGAGGGATTCAGCATGATCGCGAAGGCTGATGCCAACGTTTGTTTCGGCGACGATGCCGCGTAAACGCAGTTCTTGTGCCGATCGCGCTGCCCTCGCGACGAGTTGTCCATAGGATAATTTAAGGTGCGGTGAGATGATTGCCCGACGATCTGGCCATCGGCTCGCCATACCAACAAAAACATCGGCTAGATTGACAGAATTCAAGACCTACCCCTAGCAGCACCCTCGATCACCTTCGAGTGCCCGATCGACAAAGGTGACTCTAATAGCAAAGCTATGCCCCAGAGGTCGAGCACCTTGATAACGGCCGGGCGTATCCACCGCATGAGTTCGGTATGAAGGTAAAACGCCCTTCCAAGCAGCGGCCAAGCGGGCTAAGAGAAAAAGTCGCCTCCACGAGCCTATTATGATCAAATAGTGAAGGGTTCGCATCGTGGGGGTACCATGATGTTTGTTCGAAGGTGGACCACCGTCGACCTTGGACCCCCGGGGGTCATGACGGAAACACGGGCGATATGCCATTCTTAGAACTTAAGAGCGAGATCCTCGATCAGGATATGTGCACGCGTTGCGGCGCCTGCGTTGCGGTTTGTCCGCCTGGCTTCCTGACCATTAGCGACGATCACATGCCGGTTCTGGCGCTCGAACCTGAAGCAATGTCATGCGAGGACTGTTCGCTTTGCCTGGATGTCTGCCCGGGCAAGGACACTGCAACCCCGGCGTCGGAGGCCAGGATCTTCGGCCGGAGCCGCACACCGGAGGAGCGCTGGACCGGCATATTCCGCCGCAGCCTTGTCTTGACGTCCACCAATCCGCGTGTCCTGTCGGGAGCAGCCGCCGGTGGCGCGGGGACCACCCTTATGCTCACTGCGTTGCGCTCCGGGTTGGCCGATGCCGTGATCGTGGTGGGACGCGACTCTGCCCGCCCATGGGTGCCTGCGGCCCTGATCACCGACAGCGAAGACGAAGTGATCCGTTGCGGACAAACGAGCTACTGCCTCACGCCCAATCTTCAATTGCTCTGCGATCCCCGCTTTTCGCGCATTGCCTTGGTGGGAGTGCCTTGCGAGATCCAGGCCGTTCGCAAGATGCAGAACCTGGTGCCGCTTCCGGACGTTGCCGAGAAGGTCGTGTTGACAGTGGAAATTGCGTGCGCCTCGAGCACCAAGCTCGTCGGCACCGAGTATTTGATCACCGAGAAACTCGGCATCAAGCTGCAAGACGTGGCCGAGATGCGTTACCGGGAGGGCGAATATCCCGGCGAGTTCACCGTCAAAACGCGCGACGGCCAGCGACGATCGCTGCCGTTTTTCGAGGTCGTCGACGAGTTCAAACGTTTCAAGACGCACCGCTGTCTGGTCTGCGGAGACTGGTGGTCCGGACTCGCCGACGTCTCCATTTCCGATGGCGATCCAAACATCTATGCAAGCAGTCAGAGCGGAGCGAAACCGCCTCGCCAATCAATCGTGATGACGCGCACGGCGCAGGGCGAAAAGATCGTGCAAGCTGCGGTTCAACTCGGCCTCGCGACGGTAACGCCGCGGGCCTTCATCGCCGAAGAGAACCTCGGATTGCAGCGGAAGCGTTTTCGCTACGCCTCCTTCGCCGAGGGGATGCCGGACCGGGTTCCCGCTCCGCCCGTCGACTATGAGGAAACCGAGACGCTCTTGTCGGACACGGAAGTCATCGATCGCATGTCATATCACATGCGGATCACGCCGAGCCGTCCGGAGACGACCGCTGCCGGGCGGCGCAAAAAAGCGCCGGTCACGGTCGGGCTCAGCCTGGCAAGCGCCCGCGAAATCGTTTGGCGTCCTCCTGGAGACAAGGCCATCGCTCAACGCGCCGCCTTCGCCGCAGCTCTCTCGGATGGAACCAGCACGCTCCACAATGTTCCCCACTCCGACGATATCGAAGGCAATCTCGGCATCCTCCGGCAGCTCGGGGTCGACATCTGGGAGGCCGCGGACACGTCCTACGTGATCGGAGGCCGGGGGTTGCGGGGCCTGAAGCTGTCCGAGAGGCGATCGACATTGAGCCCTGGCAATTCAGCGACGACGGCGCGCATCCTGATGGGTCTCCTTGCCGGCACACCCGGCGAATTTCGGATCGACGGCAACGAGCTACTGCGCCGGCGTCCGATGTCGTGGATCGTCGAACCGCTGCGCCAGGCGGGAGCCGACATCGTCTACGAAGTCACGCAAGGTCGGTTGCCGACACTCATTCGCGGTTCGCGGCTTGGCCCCATCAACCATCAGGTGGACGTCTTCAGCGCGCAACCGGTGTCGGCCATGCTCTTTGCCGGACTCCAAAGCAGCGGTGAAACGGTTATCAATCGGCGCTCCAAGGCGAGAGATCATACCGAGCGTCTGCTCCGCCATCTGGGGGTGACGATCGATGAGACGGAGACCACCGTTCGCATGACTCCGCCAGACCGGCTGCCGGCGTTCGACGTTACTCTTCCCGGAGACATTTCTACCGCGTCGCTCCCGATCGCATGTGTGGTTGCGAGCCCCCTTCCCCGGCGTCTCGTGATCGAGGATGTTGGCATCAACGAGACCCGCACCGGCTTCGTTCGCACGCTGCAAGCAATGGGAGCGAATATCGAGATCGAACCCACGGAAGTCCGAGGCAACGAGCCGGTTGGCAAGATCGTCGTCGAGTCCGGTCGCCAGCTTAGCGGCATTGACGTCAGCGGGGCTTTTCTGGTTCAGAGCATGATTGACGAGCTTCCCATGCTCGCCGCACTGGCGGCCAGAGCGGAGGGACGAACCGTTATCCGCGATGCGCAAGAGCTCAAGGATAAGGACACCGACCGCATTGCGACCACAGTCGCCACGATTCGCTTATTCGGCGTCCATATTGAGGGGCGCGAGGATGGTTTCGTCATCGAGCCCTCCGACCCGTCGAGCGCGAAATCATTGGCGTTGCCGCCTGACCATCGCGTTATCTTTGCCGCGATGACGTTGGCAAGTTCATTGGAGGAACCGACAACGATGTCCGGCTGGGAAAAGATCAGTGTGTCGTTTCCGGGCTGCCTCGAGCTTCTCGGCCAACTCGCCTCGGTCTCGCACTTCGAACAGGTGTGAGTCAGGCGGAGGCAAGCAATGGAGGCGGTCAAGACGATCATCATCACCGGGGGCGGAGGTCATCTCGGGCGGTCCGTGGCGCGATGGTGGGCGAAGCCCGGAACTCATCTTGTTCTGGTCGACAAAGATACAGTACGGCTGGAAAAGTGCCGCGCCGATCTTGCTGCCTGCGGCGCAAATCTCACGACCATCGCAACCGATGTAACCGTACCGAACGATCTCAAGGCCGCCATCGGGTCGCTTTTTGAGTCGCTATGGTCGAGTCCACCGTCGCTTGTGCTCGCGCATGGTCTGGCCGGCAAAGGCGCCGATTCTAGATCGCAGCGACTGGGTGAATTGGATCACGCGCGGTGGCAGGCGGTCCTCGACGCCAATCTCACCTCGGTCGTCTTCACCATCCAGGGTTTCTTGCCGCTGATGAAGAAAGCCGGAGGCGGCCGCATTGTGCTCGTCTCGTCAACCGCTGGACTGTCCGCCTCGCAAACAGCCGCCCTCTCCTACTCCGTTGCCAAGGCGGCGGTGGCGGCGCTTCCTCGCCTTCTTGCGCTCGAGCTCGCTCTGTCGAATGTGCTGATCAATGCCGTTGCCCCGGGTAAGTTCGTCAATCCAGACTGGCCTGACGAGCCCCCGAAGGTCAAGCGATACGAGACAAGCGTTCCTTTAAGGAGACTTGCTTCGGCTGATGAGGTTGCCGCGCTGATCGGATTCCTAAGCTCCGGTGCAAACACCTATGTGACCGGCCAAACCATCTGCCAGGATGGCGGACGTCTTTCAGCCTTGCCAATGGTTGATTAGTGGTGAGTGCCGCACCCACCCGCAAATCGTCGCTCTTTGACCTTGCGTTTGCGCTCCCCGACCATTTGGTGCGCGGAGCCGACGAGGCCCGCGACCTTCTCAGACCTCTGCAGCGATCGGATATTGATAACATCATCGTCCTTGGAATGGGAACCGGCAGGTCAGCAGGACAGGCCGTTCGAGCGCTCGGCTCGCCCACGATTGAAGTGCCAATTCTTGTGGAGAGCTCCTACGAAATTCCCGCCTGTGTCGGTAAGCGGTCGCTCGTTTTTGCCATTTCCGGCTCGGGAACCACCGACGAGGTCAATCACGCAGCCGCGGCGTCGGCTGCACGTGGCGCATGGCTCGTCGCGGTTAGCGTAGGAGGGTGGCTTATCGACTTCGCTCAAGATTGTGGCGCCGCCATCGTCCGCATCCCGCTGGACATCCAACCTGCGCGAGCGACGTTCGGCGTGGTGGTCGCCTCGCTACTAACGATACTAGAGAGCGTTGGCTTTCTACCGGAGGCAAGACCTTGGATTAAGAGTGCCGCCTCTCAGTTGCGCCGGCGGCGGGATGAATTCGCTCAGAAAGATAACGCCGCCGAGCGTCTGGCTTCATTGTTGTACGGCCGGCATGTGCTCTGTCAGGGAGACACGCCCATTGGTGCCACGGCAGCCGAACGGTGGAAGGCTCAGATCAATCAGAATGCAAGACAGCCTGCTTCTGCTTCCGAGCAACCGAATGCCAGCCACAACGAAGCGGTGGCCTGGGATTGCTGGACCGACCTCACTATGCAACGCGAGGCTACCGTGCTGCTCAGACATCGGTTTGAAGATCCCCGTGTCAGCCAACGCATCGATCGGCTGGCGCAATATCTGAGCGGCAAGGTTCCGGTCCATTCGGTGCAAGGGGAAGGCGATACGCTTTTCGCCGTGTTGATGGACCTCGTTATGATCGGAGAGTTCGTCTCGCTCCACCTTTCAGAACTAAACGGCGTCGACCCAAGCTCCGTCACGTTCATCACCCACACCGTCAAGGAAGGGTTAGCTCCGCCGAGTGCCGGAAGCAAACGGTAGGGCCTTGAGCTTGCAGCAGCCGCACTGGCTCACATCTGCGAAGGATCGACTCCACTTCCCGCTATGCGCCCTGCAAGAAGCCAATCGGCATAGCTGTCAGGAACGGCGCTACGAAGCTTGTTTTCGAATAGTTCGACATCCGCTTCATCATAGACGCCGCGCCAGCGTCCGGATTGGCCCTTGTTCACCAGACGCAAGGCGCCGCCTTCAAAGTTCTTCGCCATCTCCGGGATCAGTACGGCCGCGTCCTTGCGCATCGACTCGAAGCTCGCCGAGTCCGCCATCCGGCTCAAATCGGCATCGGGAATTTCGATCTTGAGGAAATCCGCAATTCGCCGCATCTCGCCGATCATGTCAGTCTGGAGATCATCATAATGCACAAAGAGCAGGTTGTTCTCTATGCGCGCATCCCAAAAGGTCTTCTCATAGGCAAAGTATGAGAGGTACGGAGTCCCGTCATTTTCGCCGGGAATCGCGCCAGCAGTCAGCCAGTGGTGGAAGTGAATCGCCGGGTCGAGATCGACCCTTGGATAGGGCCGGCGCAAGGTGGGTTCCGCCAGGCCGACGGCGTCCATCCTCTCCAGAGCCTCAGAGAGGAAGCCCGTGCAGTGATTGTGATACGACATGCAGACATCTCGGCCATCGCGCGCAACATGAATGTACTTCACAGCGTCGAAACGGGGAACGCCATCAAACGGCACATGCGTCTTGACCGACCGCCGATGCCGCTGCGCTTCGAGATCATCGACGACTGCTTCTATGGGCCGCCGGTTGACCTCCCACCATGGAAAAATGCGATCGAGCGCAACGGGTTCTTCCGAACGAAAGATCAACATGCTCAGGATGCGCTGAATCCAGGTCGTCCCGCTCTTGGGATAGGTCGCGACGATAATGTCGTCAGGACGTGGCCGGAAAGCCCGCCAGCGATCGCTGTCGATCAGCCACGTGCAGTAACGCTTCTCCACTGTAGAGTTTCTCCGTTGGGCCGTTTCAAGAGCAACAAAGAATCCGACATTCCAGCGTGGCTACATACTCACTAAAATGAGTCCACTCATGTGGCAGCGATTTCGCGAATGGGCTCTGCGCGGTCGTGTAGCGTTTCCTACATTCCGTTGGCTTCGATATACTGAATTGACTTTGTCGTCGCGTTAAATAGATGAGAGTTCAAATAATTCCCCCGAGGGGCTCTGCTTCGTAGTGGGTGCGAGGCAGCATCGCCCAAGTGGAGGACAGATCAATGAAGGTTTGTCAGTAGACGCAACGGCACGTGATCATAATGTCAATCAGTGGCCGGATCGAGTCCCGGAGCACCGTCAGCCTGCAAAACCAGTCTATCGTCGGATGGGCCGGCATGGGGGAGTGTTGATCAAGGGGCGGGAAGAGCCGCCGCTATTACCTTGCCTATCGCAAGCTGACCCGCGGTCGTTAAATGAATATCATCCGCGTAATAATTATAGCCGATGGTCTCAAGCTTGGTGAGATAGGGCATCTGCACCGATAGCTGTTGCTGAATTTGTTGGAAGTGACAAACGAGCAGCTTGAAGCAACCGTTCTCGACTTCCTGGATGCGAATACACCGAAATAGGAAAGGGCGCTGGCCGAAGCCGACGCCCCTTTATCCTCCGAGCTGGCAGAGAGCAAAAAGCCTGGCCGATGAATCGACCGGGCTTGGTATTTGCAGGAAAGTCTTGCAGGAATGCTATTTCAGCGGAGTGTGTGAAATCGGCTCCGCGACGACGGCCTGTTGATGATGAAAGCAGCCCGCGAGTCCGACACCCGCTGTGATGACGATGGCGCAGACAATCAAAAGGCGCATGATTCGACCCCCATTAGAATCTTCCAATGAACTATAAGGGCTTCTTCAAGCAGCTTGGTGGCATTTTCGACACAGCTTACAAAAAAAGGCGCCGACCGAAGCCGACGCCCCATTTCGAGAGAAGATACACTATTCCTTCGGCGCTTCGTTGCTCGGAACATTTCGCCGCTCGGATTGATCGACCTTGCTCGTATCATTTTCCCGGGTCGCGCCGTGGTCGGGCTCGGTGTGAGTGCCTTCATCCTTACCCATCTTGGCGGAAGTGCGAAGAATCAAAGAGCTGTCGGCGATCACTTCAGTCGGGCGGATCTGACGGTAGCGAGCTTGCTCGCCGGATTCGCCAGACCAAACGAACTGGCTGTTCGTCACACTATGTTCGGTTCGGACTCTCTCGCCGCTGTCGTTGAGCGATGGAGCAAGCGTGCGATCATGCGCTGGGTCAGGTCTCAATACGAAATGTATAAGAGCTTGTTAAGCCTTCCTAAGCGGACCGGCCAGGCAAGCTCACCGCTGAGCGAGCCCGCTCTGGGGATGTCCACCGGGGGTCAAAAGCTGACATAACGGCCCGATCGCGTCATGTCCGCTTTACCCCTGATAGCGGACATTCATCGGTGCAGGTGAGATGTCCGAAAGGTGCCAGAAGCGGACGACGCCTTAAGCGTCGTGGCGCATGGCAACAGCACGAAAAAGCGTCTCACGATTAGGACCACGGCGAACCTTCCACAACGTTTCCGGATCTCTTAGCGCGCGGGCGATGCAGGCCAACGCATTGCCCTTGGTGCCATCGCCTGCTCCCGGAAGCAGCAGTAAGAAGACAATGTCTACCGGCTGACCATCGATAGCATCAAAGTCGAGCTTTTGGTGGAGGCGGGCAAGGAGACCGAACGGAGACTCCAATCCGTTGAGCCGCGCATGCGGAAGCGCCACGCCGTTGCCGACGCCGGTTGATCCAAGCTCCTCACGTTTGTCGATCTGCTCGGCGACATCATTCGGGTCGAGGCCAAGTTCGCTTGCGGCCAGCGCGGAGAGCTCGCGCAACAGCCGTCCCTTATCACTTGCCCGAAGGTCGAGCAGGATGTGGTCGGAAGAGAGAAAGTCTCTGATCTCCATGAGAGCCTCGGTCCGACGATGGATTTTCGCTAATCCAGCCCCCTGAGGCGATAGCCGATACCGGTTTCCGTCAAGATGTACTGGGGCTGAGCGGGGTCTGGTTCGATTTTGTGTCTGAGCTGGCGCACATAAATGCGAAGAATTTGCGCGTCAATGGGCGTAGCCCAAAGCTCCTTGAGCAGGAATCGATGGGTCAGTACCTTTCCCGCATGCTGGACCATGATGCGCAACAGCTCATATTCCTTGGGCGAGAGCTTCACCTGTTTACCACGCAACTTCACGATTCGGCGCACCAGATCGACTGACATGTCGCCGAGCGTGAAAATTGGCCGTTCGCCCTGGATTTGGAGCTGATGTCTAAGGGCCGCCCTGATACGGGCGAGCAGTTCCCCCATGCCGAAGGGCTTGGTGACGTAATCGTCCGCGCCGAGATCGAGGGCCTCGACCTTGGCAACTTCGTCGCCGCGGCTTGAGAGCACCACGATCGGCACGTTTTCCTTTCGCTCACGAATCAGGCGCAAAAGCTCCAGGCCATGCATATCGGGAAGTCCAAGATCAAGAATCACGAGGTCTGGCTTGTCTGCCATCAGTTCGAGTGCGGTTTTGGCGTTAGGGGCATCAATCGTCTGATAGCCCTGCGTACCAAACCCCAAGCGCAGGAGCTTCCGGATCGGCGGCTCGTCATCGACGACAAGCACCTTGAGGGGTATTAGGCTCATGCCGCGGTGTCTAGTCGCTGGGTCGGCCTTGGTACGGGCATGGCAATCGTGAAGACGGCGCCTGTCCGGTCCGAGCGGTTCGCAGCGGTGATTGAGCCGCCCATGGCTTCGATGAAGCCGCGCGAAATGGCGAGCCCGAGGCCGGTGCCAGCCCGAACCTGATCGCCCTTCTGGGCTCTGTGGAATTTGTCGAAGATGCGTTCAATATCTTCCGACGGAATGCCGTTTCCCTCATCGAGGATTTGAAGCTTGACGGCATTATCTTCGCGCCAGCTTTGCACGCGGATCGTCGTTCTCGGCGGGGCATATTTGGCGGCGTTATCGAGCAGATTGAAAAGCACCTGCTCAAACAGCACGGCATCAAGCTCAAGCATGGGCACGTCGGAATCGAGTTCGACCTCTACCCGGTGTTGATTGAGAATCTTACTTGCGCGTTGCAGTGCGGTTCCCACGACCTCGCCGAGATCGTGTAGCGCAGTGTTTGGCTTGATGGCGCCAGACTCGAGCTTCGTCATGTCGAGCAGGTTAGCGATGAATTGATTGAGCCGTTCGGATTCATCGATGATCGTCGCGAGCAAGTCAGATTTGGCGTTGTCGTCCAAAGAGCGGGAGAGATCTCTTAGCGTCCCGGCTGCGCCAATGATTGCGGCAAGGGGGGTTTTCAGATCATGGGAGATCGAGGTGAGAAGCGCCGAGCGCAAGCGGTCGGCCTCGGCTCTGCGTTTGGCATGATCCAGGTCCTCCACGAGGTTGACCCGCTCAATCGCAAGCGCCGCTTGGTCGATCAGCGCGTCGAGCAGACGGCGCTGATCAGGCGTAAGCAGGGGCCCGGGCTTGTCGCTGTCGATGCCAACTACACCGATGGCGCCACGGCCCGTGTGCATGGGGAGAAAGAGACGCTTCGCGCCGGGAAGCGTGTCCGAACCGCGCCCAGCCGTACGATTGTGCTCCCAGGCCCAGTTGGCCGCGGCAAGATCGGACTCATCCAGCACGTCCTCTGGCGGATAGCCAGCTTTGACGACGATGGTTCCGTCCTCGGGCAGCAACAACACCACTCGCACCTTCAGCATCAATGCCGTTTGATAGGCTGTGGCCCAAAGCACGTCGTCGAGAGTACCGGCACCGGCCAATTTGCGGCTGAAGGCATAAAGCGACTCGGTCGTGCGGACCCGTGCCATAGCGGTATCAGCGAGAGTGCGTACCCGTGCCGCTACGTTCGATACCACGATAGCTATTGTGGCAAAGAAGAATAGCGCTGCCACATTAGTGGGGTCGGCGATGGTGAACGTATAAACTGGGGGCAGGAAGAAGAAGTTATAACAAAGCGATGCAACAATGCTCGCAAAGAGCGACGGCCAGAGACCGTAGCGCACGGCAACGCCTACAACCGCAGCAAGGAACACGAGATCCACATTCTCGATTCCAAACCGAGGTCTAGTCACCATACCAACGCCTAGGGCCGCGGCAATTGCGGCGCTGGCGACGACATAGGAGCGCAGATCAAGGGGCGCCGCCTTTTCAGCGGTGCGAACGGTCTTTTTCGGAATCGCGTCCTTGTCGAGTTCCTCCCCGGCGATAATATGCACGCTGATATTGCCGCACCCGCGCAGGAGATCACGGACGACAGAGCCATGCAAAAGCTCGAACCACCGTGATCGCGTGGACTTGCCGATGATGACTTGGGTGATGTTATTGGCATGAGCGAAGACGATCACGTCATCGGCGATTGGCTGATCCCCACCAGGGATGGTAACCGGCTCCCCACCCAGGGCTTGGGCGAGACGGAGCGTATCGGCGAGGCGGTCGCGCTCCTCCTCTGTGAGCTGGAGGCTACGCTTGGTTTCGACATAGAGCGCCGTCCAGGAGGCGTGCAGGCGGTCCGCAAGGCGCTTGGTATAGCGGACGAGCCCTGCGGCGCGCGGGTCTTCGCTGACGCAGACGAGCAGGCGCTCGCCCGCGGCCCACGGACCCGGGATCGCGCGCGCCTGCATTTCGGTGAGCAGCTGCTCGTCCACGCGCTCGGCGGTCCGGCGCAGCGCCAATTCGCGCAAAGCGGTCAAATTGGCAGGCGAGAAGAAATGCTCGAGCGCGCGCTCTGCCTGCTTCGGGACGTAGACCTTTCCTTCCCTGAAACGCTGAATCAGGTCGTCGGGAGTAATGTCGACAAGCTCGATGGCGTCGGCTCGATCGAGGATCGCGTCCGGCACCGTCTCGCGCACCCGGACGCCCGTGATTTGCGCCACCACGTCGTTCAAACTTTCGATGTGCTGGATGTTGAGCGTCGTATAGACGTCGATCCGCTTGCTCAGCAGCTCCTCGACATCTAGGTAGCGTTTCGGGTGCCGGCTGCCAGTGACATTGGTGTGAGCGAGTTCGTCGACGAGAGCGAGCTTCGGATTGCGGGCGATAAGGCCGTCCAGGTCCATCTCCTCGAGATGGCGGTCCTTATATCCGATGGAGCGGCGTGGAATGACTTCAAGGCCTTCCAGCAGCGCTTCAGTCTCTTTGCGGCCGTGCGTCTCGACCACGCCGACGACGACATCCACGCCTTCTTTGAGCCTTGAGCGCGCCTCCAGCAGCATCTCGTAGGTTTTGCCTACGCCGGGCGCTGCACCGAGGAAGATCTTAAGCTTTCCTAGGCGTCCTTCTTCACGTCGGGCGGCCTCAAGCAAGGCCTCCGGCGAGGGACGCTGGCCAGCCTCGCGCCGCTGATTTGCCATGCGTTCTTACGCGGGCTTTTGGTCCCCGCGCCTTACTGCGTGCGGGCGCTATCCAATGCGAGATTAAGCGCAAGCACATTAACGCGCGTCTCGCCGAAGAGGCCGAGGGTGCGATCCTCGATATGCTCCGCGACGAGCCGGCGGAGGTCATTTTCCGGCATGTTGCGCGCTTTCGCAACGCGTGGAACCTGGAAATAGGTGGCCTCCGGCGAAGTGTTGGGATCAAGCCCGCTTCCGGACGTGGTTACCAAATCGACAGGCACCCGCACCGACGGGTTCTCCTGCTTCAGCTTCGCCACATCGGCGGTCATGCGGTCGATCAGTGCCTTACTGGTCGGTCCGAGATTCGACCCGCCAGAATTGGCGGCGTCGTAAGGCACTGAAACTGTCTTCGAAGGGTCAGCCGGGTCGGGCCCAACCGTTGCTGATGGCCGCCTGTGGAAATAGCGGTCGCTCGTGAAGTTCTGTCCCAGCAATTCAGAGCCGATCACGTTCCCGTCCTTCTCTAGGAGGCTCCCACGCGCTTGATAGGGGAAGATAACGTTGGCCAGGCCGGTCATGACGAGAGGGTAGACCACTCCGGTGAGAACCGTGAAGGCGAGAAGGAGCACGATCGCCGGGCGGAATTCCTTCAACATCGCTGGTTCTCCTCAGGCGAGATGCAAGGCGCTGACCGCGAGGTCGATGGCCTTGATGCCGATAAACGGAATGACGATGCCACCAAGGCCGTAGATCAAAAGGTTGCGGTGCAGTAGTGGGCCGGCACCGATCGGGCGGTAGGTGACGCCCTTCAGTGCCAGTGGAATAAGGGCGACGATGATGAGCGCATTGAAGATGATCGCCGACAGAATGGCGCTTTGCGGTGTTGCCAGGTGCATGACGTTCAACGCCTGCAACTGCGGATAGAACGCGAGGAACATCGCCGGAATGATGGCGAAATATTTGGCGACGTCGTTGGCAATCGAGAACGTCGTCAACGCGCCGCGCGTCATCAGGAGCTGCTTGCCGATCTCCACGATCTCGATGAGTTTGGTCGGATTGGAATCGAGATCGACCATATTGCCGGCCTCACGCGCGGCCTGCGTGCCGGCGTTCATGGCAACACCAACATCAGCCTGCGCCAGTGCCGGCGCATCGTTGGTGCCATCTCCGCACATGGCGACAAGCTTGCCCTTGGCCTGTTCGTCACGGATGAGCCTGAGCTTCTCCTCAGGCGTCGCTTGCGCAAGAAAGTCATCGACGCCGGCTTCCGCCGCGATAGCTGCAGCGGTCATCGGGTTGTCGCCGGTGATCATGACGGTCCGGATGCCCATGCGCCGAAGCTCGGCGAAGCGCTCACGAATGCCGCCCTTGACGATGTCCTTAAGGCGAACGACGCCGAGCAACTTGCCGTCCTTCGCCACGGCAAGCGGCGTACCTCCCGACTTGGCGATCGTCTCGGCAACGGCATTGGCCTCGCGCATCAGGTCGGCGCTAATGGGGGCTTTGCGCGAAACTGCAGCGCCGACAGATGCAGTCTTGGGAGCCGGCGTCTTGAGATAGTCGAGAATCGCGTCGACAGCGCCCTTACGCACCCATGAGCCGTTGATCTCTACTCCGCTCATCCGGCTTTGCGCCGTGAACGGGATGAATTTGGCGCCGAGCTCATGAATATCACGGCCACGAATACCGTATTTCTCCTTGGCGAGCACGACGATCGAGCGGCCTTCCGGTGTTTCATCGGCGAGCGATGCGAGTTGTGCGGCGTCGGCGAGTTCCTCTTCAGTTACGCCGCTCACCGGGAGAAACTCGGTCGCCTGGCGGTTGCCGAGAGTGATCGTCCCGGTCTTGTCGAGAAGCAGCGTATCGACGTCTCCGGCCGCCTCGACGGCGCGGCCCGACAGGCGAGGATGTTAAAGCGCACCAGTCGGTCCATGCCGGCAATGCCGATGGCGGAGAGCAGAGCGCCGATAGTGGTCGGAATGAGCGTCACGAACAGCGCTACGATAACCACAACTGAGACGGCGCCACCTGCGTACTGGGCATAGCTCGGGATCGTCGCCGTGGCGAACACGAAAATGATGGTCATGCCGGCGAGCAGGATGTTGAGCGCGATCTCATTCGGCGTCTTCTGGCGCTCGGCGCCCTCGACTAGCGCTATCATGCGGTCGAGGAAGGTCGAGCCTTGTGCAGCCGTGATCCGTACCTTGAGCCAGTCGGAGACCACCAGCGTGCCGCCGGTGACCGCCGAGCGGTCGCCGCCGGACTCGCGGATCACCGGCGCCGACTCTCCGGTGATGGCCGCCTCGTTGACCGAGGCGACGCCCTCGATCACCTCGCCGTCGGAAGGAATGAGATCGCCGGCCTCTACCAGCACCACCTGTCCTGGCGCGAGGTCGCCGGCAGGCACCGGCACTGTGAGCCCTCTCTTCTCATCCACGATGAGCTTGGCTTTCGTCTCCTCGCGGGTCTGGCGGAGCGTTGCCGCTTGCGCCTTGCCGCGTCCCTCGGCTACGGCCTCGGCAAAATTGGCGAACAGCACCGTGAACCACAGCCAGAGAATGATCTGGAAGGTGAAGGCAAGATGCTCGCCACCGTTTATCCATTCGCGGACGAAGATCACGGTGGTGAGTGCTGCCACCACCTCCACCACGAACATCACTGGGTTTTTCATCATGGCGCGCGAGAGGTGGTTCGTTTAGTGCCAGAGGCCACTGTGGGTCCAACTCATGGTTGGACATGCCGCGCGTAATGGCCCCATCTTTCGGCGTGATGGCCTTTCGCCACGGTGGTCGTTGCTACTACAAACGAACGAAACCCCATCGGCTCAGTTGGGGCAATGAGCCCGTGCGCGCCCCAACTCTTGCTCTGGCCATACTGGGTGCCGTCCTACAGCACGAGTTGAAGAACTGGACGCTGAGTGATGCTCAACCACTTGCCACCTCACAGGATGCCCTCTGATCAATCCTACCCGGCAAAATTTGGGTACGGACATGGAGCTAGGATCGTGCGCCTACTGTGCCAAGTAAGCTATCAACAGCGCGAGTAGGAACATCGCGGCCACAAGAGCGACCTTGAGCGAAAAGCTATAAACGCTATCCATGTGAGCCTGCCTTAGACGAGGCTCATCAGCCGCATGGCCAGACCACCAAGTAGGCATCGCCGCAGCCACCTTAAAAACAAAGACCGCGTTCAGCGATATGAGCCGAAGGGCTTTTGCTCATCGCAGGTTGATAATTTTTACGGGTTTTGCGAACCGCTGGTTGCCGGCGAATGGGTCGACACCAGTGTACTCGGTCCCACGTTTTTGCCCGCAACGCCG
Source organism: uncultured Alphaproteobacteria bacterium (assembly GCA_963745855.1). Lineage (GTDB taxonomy): Bacteria > Pseudomonadota > Alphaproteobacteria > Rhizobiales > Methyloligellaceae > Methyloceanibacter. Next base: position 304,994 of record CAVUZR010000007.1, read on the forward strand.
ACAAGAATAAGCGGAACGGTCAACGTTGCAGCCACAAGGCCGAATACCAAAACAGATCTTCTGCCACCCTTCGAACCTTCGTCCATGTCAGTCATCGGTCTGTCAGCCATGGCGATTTCTCCAATTTTTCTTTTTCTGGGCTGCTGACATGGGCTGAAAGCCATAAGAAAACGAGGGGGAGCAGCAAGCCGCGATATAGGAATCTCGTAAATGAAAAGGCGCGCTGTGCCTGTAACCCAGTGATACCGTCGATGCCGGTCTCTAACGGCCCTCCCACTGGGTCGCTCAGACAAGTGCCGGTCGAATTCCGGAACTTGCGGCACCGGTGCGCTCGCGATACTTGTGGTGCTGGGCGGCACCCCAGCAACGGTGTAAGCTTGCGGTGCACGTCCTCGCGCGGAATGGCGAGCGCCCCCTCGCGCAACTTTTGAAGGCTCAAGAATGTCTTGGCAGTTCACCGTTGGGCTTAGCGTGAAAGGAAAGGCGGACCGAATTGTCGTCCACGCCGAAGATACGCTCGTTGCGGCGTTAAAGGTCAAAGCCGAGCGACCAGAGGCCACGATAATGTATGTGCGCCGTTTGAACCGACGCGGCGACACACGTCACCCGCCTCACACTCTGACCGGAGGTCGCAACGCGAACCGATCGGTCCCGGGATAGCAGCCTTCTGGAAGGGGGCTCAGTTGACTTACATCGTCAATGAGAGCTGCATTCGTTGCAAGTACACGGACTGTGTCGAGGTTTGTCCAGTGGACTGCTTCTACGAAGGCGAGAACATGCTCGTCATCCACCCCGACGAATGCATCGATTGCGGCGTTTGCGAGCCTGAATGCCCTGTTGACGCTATCAAGCCCGACACGGAGCCAGGGGCCGAAAAGTGGCTCGACCTCAACCGCCAATACTCTGCCGTTTGGCCCAACATCACGAGGAAAAAGCCTGCGCCCCCAGATGCCGATGCCTTCGTGAACGTGCCGGACAAATTTGCCAAATACTTCAGCCCCAATCCCGGTGAAGGCGACTAGGCGAAGTTCCGGAATGCGCTCCGGCCTCATGCCAGTTTACGTGCATGGCACCACAGCTCCAATCGACAATCACGTGCCCGAAGTGTGGTTATCAGGCGACCGAAATCATGCCAACGTACGCCTGCGTGGCCTTCTACGACTGTAACGGTTGCGGAGAGACACTGAAGCCGTTCCCAGGAAGTTGCTGTGTTTACTGTTCGTACGGCTCGGTGCCGTGTCCACCAATTCAAGAGGGTGTAGAGCCTTGCTGCACTCCGCAACCCGACCAAAGCTCCAGGAAGCGGCAACGTCGCACAGCAACGAAGGAGAGAGCAAATGAGGGCTAAACGCAAAAACCCGATCAGCCCGTCCGCGAAACCCATACCTAAGGTCATCAGCTTCCAAGATCCGCTCCCGGAGCCGCAGCGCTACCGCCCGCAGGCTGACCGCATCCTCTCCGGCGATCCCGCCCAGGCAGCTACCAACTTGTTTCAGAGCGCCGATGGCCGCTTCAAATCCGGCATATGGGAAGCCCAGCCCGGAAAATGGCGCGTCGTCTTCACGGAAAGCGAGTTCTGCCATCTTCTGGCGGGTGTCATCGTGGTCACCGGCGATGACGGCTCGAAGTGCACCTTCAGAGCAGGCGACGCGTTCGTATCGCCCGCCGGCTTTCTCGGCACCTGGGAAATCATTGAGCCGGCGAAAAAGCTCTACGCGAACTATGAGTGATTACTCGCCAAGCGCGTGACAGCGGCTGATCGAATTGGCCGCTCAGCCAAGTGGTAGGTTTCCCCAACGTGGGATTCGAGCGCGGACATGATCGCTTCACGGGAGCCGCTGCAGCAATGGCGCTCGCTTGAGAGGATCTTTCTCGGCTTTGCTCATTCGTTCATGAACCAGACGGCAAACACAGCTCTCTCAAGCGGCAAGCGCCGCAACGGTCGGATTGTTCGGGTCGCCGTGCCAGCGACTAAGAACTAGGCCGTGTACTCATAAATCGAGATGGGTAAGCAGCGGTTGGTCAATGTCCGCTTTGCCCCCAGAAGCAGACATTCGTCAGCGCGATTGGCATGTCCGCTTGTGCCAGAAGCAGAAATAAGGCATGACGCGGCAGCCCTCGCCAAGTGGAACGGTTGGCATGGACAAAGGGCCGACGGGGGCCAGCTCGCCCCCATCCGCGATCAGTGCTAAAAATCGCTACCCCGATGGTCTCGGCAGAGGAAGCCTTCATGGTTGTCCGACTAGCTCTCACTGCGCTGCTCTGTCTGTCTGGTCTTGGTGCGGCCCTCGCCACGCCGGCGCGCATCATCATCTTGCGCCACGGCGAGAAGGCCACCGCTTACAAGCTTTGCGACGTTGGGCGTGAGCGGGCTGAGGCACTCGCCACCACTTATCTCGGTCGTGGCGCCGCCAAATCGCTCTTTCCCGGCGGCGAGGCGCCCGCCGCGATCCTCGCCATCACCTTGCACACGCTCGAACTCGCCTCGCCCTCCGCTGCGAGCTGGGGAGAGCCGCTCACGCTCTACTCCCTGTTGCCCGACAAGGACGCCGATGAGGACGAAAAGGCCGAGCTGCTCAACCGCCGCACGCAAGAGGCAGCGCACGACGTGATGACGGACCCACGCTATGCGGGCAAGACCGTGGTCATGGTGTGGGAGCACAAGCACATCGCCAACAAGAAGCTGGAAGATGCATTCCCCGGGGAGGCGGTGACGCTGCGGCAGCTCTTAAAGCTCGATAAGCTTCATGGCGTCCCGGAGAAGTGGCCGAGTGGCACCTACGATTATTTCTGGATCGCCGAATACGGGAATCAAGGCTCCGACGTGCCGACCCGCTTCAGCATGGTGAAACAGGAGTTCGGCGCGCCTTATGACGAGCTTCCTTCCAACGATTGGGATCAACCGAATGAATTGGAATCTGAGAGTGGCTGTGACCTTAAAGGCGCACAAGAATGAACAGCGTTCGCGGCCAAGCCTCAAAACTGACGATCTGAAATAGAGTTGCCCCTCGCGACCATCCTATCATGCGAACGGTGCACTCCCATTTTGACCTTCCACTAAACACAGAGGGTGGGCTTTTGGTCTTCAAGTTGACCGGCAAGGGGTGGGGTGTTTCTGCCGGCCGTTCAGGTTGAGGTCTCGGGCGAATCCGAAGGAGGAAGGCATGGTTATTGTCATTGCCGATCGTGCCGTTGGTGGTCGGCCGCACCCGTCAACGCTTTTACGCTGTGGAAGCCCAGCGCCGTGCGGATCACGGAAGGCGCCGAATATGTTGGCCTGTTTCAGAAGACGCCGACGAGCCAGCGGCAATACTGCCAGAAATGCGGTGGGCATTTGATGACCTGGCCACTTAGGTGCAGCCTGTCGCAAAAGGTAGTGAGACGGCGTCGAGTCCCTTAGGCATTCAATGGTCGATGGTTCGCATACCGGGCGCGGAATAACGTGAACAAACGGCAGAGGCGCAACATCAGCTGCCACTAATATGGCTTACCGTCGCAACGTCCGCTCCATTAGCCGCAGCGCCCGTCAACCCCAAATCAGATTGTATTCGCGTACCGCACGGCTTCGTTGGTTTGATAATTGGAGAGATGAATGAGTGAGCCTACGCCAGATCTTTTTGTCGATGCTGTCATGTCGTATCAAAAGACTGCAGCCATAAAAGCTGCCATTGAATTGGGCCTGTTTACTGTGATTGGCGATGGATCTGAATCCGCCAACGCGATCGCCACAAAGATAGCCGCCTCTCCCCGAGGCATTCGTATCCTTTGTGATTATTTGACCGTGCAGGGTTTTCTGACAAAGAGCGGTGACAAATATCAATCGACTGAATCAACGCGAAAGTTTCTTGATCTTCGGTCGCCGTCCTATATCGGAGGAACCGTTGAGTTCAGGGCTGCGCCGGAGCTCATACGCTGGGTTCTCGATGATCCCGTCGCTTATGTCCGGGACGGAGGGTCCCGGGGACCTTCATCGCTCGCGCCCGATCATCCCATATGGGTAAAGTTCTCCACAGCGATGGTGCCCTTCATTGCGCCATGCGCTGACGCTATAGCTGGTCAGGTGGCAACCTGGCCAATCAAGCCGCGGAAGGTGCTGGACATTGCGGCCGGGCACGGCCTTTTTGGAATCGCGATAGCCAAGGCGCTGCCAAAAGCAACAATTGCCGCCGTGGACTGGGAATCAGTGCTGGCCGTGGCTAGGGGTAATGCCGAAGAGGCTGGCATTGTCGACCGCTATCGGACAATTGCCGGAAGCGCCTTCGATGTCGATTGGGGTAAGGGTTACGATCTGGCTTTGCTCCCTAATTTCCTGCACCACTTTGACTATGCTACGTGCGTGGCGCTTCTCAAGAAGGTGAGACAGAGCCTCACTTCAAAAGGCAAAACGTTAGCGGTCGAGTTCGTGCCTAATGAGGATCGAATCTCGCCTTACGTCCCCGCAGTCTTTGCATTCCACATGTTGGCATTCACTCCAGGAGGCGATGCGTTTACCGCCACGGACCTAGACTCAATGGCTCGCGATGCCGGCTTTCGGAGTGCAACAGTAACTTCCATTGCCGGCTCGCCGGAGTCTTTGGTCAGCATGGAGCAATAAGCGAAGGAAGCTCATCCGGGACGGCCAAACGGTAGCGGGTCGACCATTGCTCCCAACCACCGAAGCGCCTACAAGTCTCGGGCAGGAGCACCTAGGACTTGGTTTCGTCCCTCTGGGGCTGGCCTCGTTCACCTATTAAGGAGACGCTTATGTATAAAAAGGTCGGCGGATTGATCGTCGCCATTTCCGGACTAGCATCGGCGGGGAGTGCTCAAGCCACGCCCGTGGCAAGCGCACCCCAACTCATCAAAGCACAGTCATTCGCTGAACTTCTCGATCCTATTCCTAATGCAGCGGCCCTACTGCGGGTGGCAGACGCGGCAGCCGTTGCAGCGGCTCGTCAATCTGGGTCGAGTAAGAATCCCAACTTGAAACTCGTTTACGATCATCACCATCATCACCACAATTACCATCACCACCATCACCATCATCACCACAATTACCATCACCACCATCACCATCATCACTATCCATCGTGGTGGTATCATCACCATCACCACCACCACCACCACCATCATCCTCACGAGTACTAAGAGCGTCCAGCGAGCCGGGTCGATGCATATCGGCCCGGCCTCGTCATCCGCCTCTCACTGCCCCTTAGGACGCTGCTTTTTGCTCTTTGCCTTCGCAGCCCCGAGGATATGGCGGTAGGTCCCGTCAAAAACCGTGTTGGTGGATGAGGTCCAATGCGTGTCTGCGGATAGCGTCTCACGACTCTCGTGGATACGCCTCGATTGCAGTTCCCGCTCGGCGGCCTCCTCTTCACCCATCTCAACCAACTGGAACTCCGATTCAGCGGGAATCACTATTATTTGCGCGAAAGGTTCGTTTGGTCGGAAGATGTGGGTTCGACCTTCCGCAGGAGACTTGAAGAGAGCGAAGTTCATCATCGGCCACCAGTTTCTCAAAAGAGCTGGCACCGCTATCGGGACGGTCTCGGTAGGGTCGGTGTAGAACCTCGGATGGGGCTCTATTCTGATTGCCAATCCTTCCTCTACCTTCAGGTCCAGAAGAATCTGGTAGGTGTAAAAGAGGTCGCCGAAGTTTCGGAAGGGAGGCCACTGCAATCCTGTTTGTGGGTCGGGCCCGAAGTCGCCTTCGAGCACCAGATGACCATCTCGCGTGGTGACGTGAAGTTCATTGTCGAAGGGATAAAACACCTCGATGCCGTAGCGCGCACTTTCGGAAAACGGAACGCAATGCCAAGCATACTCGTGCGAGCCATCCTTGCGAGGTTCGCGCTGCCCCGCCCAGCCAGGGACCTCCAATTTCGTTTGGCGGGGGCGTAGCCTAAAGTCAACCATCCGATATTTGACTGTGTGCATGAGTGCTCCTGGATCCTCGAGCTTGGGAAGGATGGGGAGTGTGATGCTGAATAACAGCTTGCATCAATCGCGTTTTAGACGTCGATTTTATCGAAAATATTCCACCATGCGAGCGCGGGAAGTGCGAAGGCCAGGACTATCTCTCGCGACAGCTAAAACGCTGAGTTCAGCAGGCCGTTCCGATTGAAGAAATCCGACCGGCTGCATCCGACCGAAACTGAGCCCATGTCCGTTCCGGTCATTGGCTGGCTTTCTACGATGTCCGCTTTGGGTCATTAGCAGACATAACGGCCCGTTCGCGTCATGTCCGTTATTCCCCTCAAAGCGGACATTCGTCAGCGCGAGTGGCACGTCCGCAATGTGCCACAAGCGGACATTCCTAATCGCAGGAGTGCCACGAGCGGCGCGAGCGCGTCTACCGCGACGAATGGTTCAATTGGCTGCTGACAACGGCGTGGCCACCGCTTCGAGCGGCTTGCGCTCTGCGGCAACGCCGAAGCGAATTGCGATCAGCGCTGCGGCGAGCATTAGTGCAGCCCCCAAGAGATACCCTCCGAACAGGCTCACCCGCGAGCTGGTGTCGATCAGGGCGCCGAACAGCCATGGCGCCCCAATGCCGCCGATACCGGTGCCCAAGGCATAGAAGAAGGCGATTGCTAACGCTCGGATCTCGAGCGGAAAGGTCTCGCTCACGGTGAGATAGGCGGAGCTTGCCGCCGCCGAGGCAAAAAAGAAGATGATCGTCCACGCCACGGTTTGCCAAGTCGCCGAGAGAACGCCAGCCGCGAACAGGGCGCCCGTGAGCGCAAGCAGGAACCCCGAGAGCGCATAGGTCGTGGCAATCATCGGACGTCGGCCAACGGTGTCGAACAGACGCCCGAGCAGGAGGGGGCCAAGAAAGTTGCCGGCGGCGAAGGGGAGGAGATACCAGCCTACCTGGCTGGCCTCGATGTCGTAGAAGTCGGTGAGAACGAGCGCGTAAGTGAAGAAGATGGCATTGTAGAAGAAGGCCTGCGCCGTCATCAGGCTGAGGCCGACGAGTGTGCGCTTTCGATAGGTGCGAAATAATGCCTGCCAGACCTCGCGCAGCGGCGTGAACCGCCGCGAGCGCACGCGGAACGTGGCCAATTCTTCATCGGGTAGGTGATGCCCGCGCCGGCGATGCGCGTCCTCGATCATATCGAGGATGTTATGCGCCTCCTCCGGCCGGCCATGGGTCATGAGCCAGCGCGGCGATTCCGGAATCCATGAGCGCATCACGAGGATGAAGAGCCCCAACGCGGAGCCGATGAAGAAGGCGGCGCGCCAGCCGAGGTCAGGCGGCAGAAGTGCGGGGTCGAGTAGCACGATCGAGGCGCCAGCGCCGAGCGCTGCGCCGATCCAGAAGCTGCCGTTGATGATGAGATCGGTCCAGCCGCGATATCGCGCCGGCACGAACTCCTGAATGGTCGAGGCAATGGCCGTGTATTCGCCGCCAATGCCGGCCCCGGTGAGAAAGCGGAACAGGGCGAAGCTTAGGAAATCCCATGAGAAGGCCGTGGCCGCCGTGGCGAGGAGATAGACCGTAAGCGTGACGAAGAACAGCCGCTTGCGTCCGAGCCGATCGGTGAGCCAGCCGAACAGGAGCGCGCCGAGCACCGCGCCTGCAAGATAGGAGCTGCTGGCAAGCCCGACCTCGGCATTGGTGAGATTGAGAGTTGGGCTTTCCTTGAGCGCGCCCGCGACGGCGCCCGCAAGCGTCACTTCAAGCCCGTCGAGAATCCAGGTGATGCCAAGCGCTATGACGACAAGAGTGTGGAACCGTCCCCAGCGGAGCCGGTCGAGCCGCGCCGGGATGGCCGTTTCGACCAGCGCCGAGTTTGGCTTGGTCCTCATTCAATGTCTTAGTTGGCCGTCAGCAACTCGTTGGGACGCGACCTGGCGTCCGCTGTTGCTAAGCCTCCTCAATCTCCACTGCTTTGCTTCGACCTTGACCGATCTTGTCTATCTCATCGTTCTTGAAGGAAAGGCAATATCACTTCTCGAGGGGGCTCACCTAATGGCGGGTGCGGTATCATCGCTTTCGTGAGGCCCATCAGGGGTCGGCCCCGTCGTTTTCCCGAACATGTTCCGCCAGAGATCGCTTTGCACATGGATTTCCGTTCTAGTACGGGACTTGATTGGGGGCAGGACCGCCGGGTTCTGCCAGCCATCGCTCGGGGGAGCTGAATCGCCACGCTTGCTTCGCATACGGAGATTATGACCGGAGGGAACGTCGTGTTTGGCGCCTTATTGGACTTGGCGTAGACGCAGCATCCGGAGCCATGAATACCTACGACGCCAACGTCGACGTGATCATGACTCCAATCCCGGCTTGTGGCAGAGTTCCAGGACCAAAGAAGGGACGTGGAACGCCGATGGGCAAGCGCCAACTGAAGTCAGATAGAGCCTTCTGGATCGGGTGTTCCTGGGGACCTGCGCAATAGGTTCGGCTTCGGCGTCTTTTTTGTTGTAGCCTCCGGGGCATGTCTCGAAGCGACCTTCACGTCGAAGTTCGAGGTGGTGAGATCATCGTCACGCTGCCGTTCTCGAGATACGGCGTGACCTATTACAAGCCGGCGAACTCTCCGCAGCTACTCGCTCGACACATCTCAGAGGAGGATGATCCGAACGTTTCGATGACGTTGTCAGAATTTCTGGCGAAGGCCTGGCGGGCGGCGAACGAAAAGGCGCGTGAGCTTGGATGGATCGTATGAACTCTTTGGAACTTCCATCCTACGGCGTCGGTTTATCTATGCGCGCCCCACATCCCGCCTCCACCCCCAAGCAATGCGCGTGGGGAGCGCCAAGTAATCAGAGTAGGGAAAAGCCCCGTAGACGCCGGGGCTTTTTCTTTGCTTAGCAATCTGCTGGGAAACAAGTGCTCCGCCACGTGGGAGAGAGAGGGTGGGAAGGAAGCATGAAGGCAACGGAAGCACATTTCCTATGGACGCCAGCCGACTGCAAGAAAAGGTTGCTGAGGCGAGGAGACCACCCGCCGGGCTCCGTGAAAGTGCTTCGCTTTCTCAGCGACGGCGACCGACGAGAGACTCTTCGGTACAAGCGGGATACTGGCGCGTGTCTCACAGATTGGAGGCATGCGTCTTCGGAACAGCTCAAGGCTCTGGTGCTGGCAGTGTTCCACGCTCTTGTGGTGAGGGACGGCATTCATCCCCAAGCGGCTCACCAGGCGTTCCTAGTTATTGATGAATACCGGGAAATCATCTCGCCGGACATTGAAGGCGCGAACACGACCAGTTCTAACCCGCGATAGGTCCTGCCCGTCGGCTTACGGCGGTGCCCCCGCTGGTCGCGAGTTCATTCGAGCGGACATCGCAGCCCTCCGTGGCTAGATCGCCCGTCACCTCATTTGCGCGCCAGCAGAACTTCTTTTGCCTCGTTGATGCGGGAGGCGAGATAGGTCGATCCGCCCTGATCGGGGTGGAGCTTCATCATCAGCCTCCTATGCGCGGCACGAATCGCCTCTCCTTTCGCGCCAGGCTCGAGGCCGAGCACATCATAGGCCTCTTTGCTGGTCATTCGCCCGCGTGGTCCGCGAGGCTGCCTCGGCTCGCCTCTTGCGGCATCGCCCGAGCGCCGGTCACGCCAACGATGCGAGCACCGATCGAGATAGGCTTCAATCAGAAGCGCACCTTGAGGGTCTGTGGCGCGGAGCTCCTCAAGCAGCTGGAGCAGCTCGTTATAGCTCAATGAAGACAGGGCTCTGCCTGCGAATCGACCCCTGAGACACCGTCCCTCCATGCGGCCGCTGTCATGATCGAGCTCCATTTGGAGGGCCTCCGTTCGCACCCCGGATTTCTGTCCGGGCGACTTGCGCGAGGCCCTGAAGGGACCGTTCAGCGGGCCCATCGGCAAGCCGAGATGGCGGCCAAAAGTAATGACGAACAGGAAAGCTGCCACTGCAAGTAAGACTGGTATAGCACCCGTCGGGTAAGTTGTAGGCTTGGACTCTCGGCGCCGTCCCCGCCAGTCTTGTGAGGTCGAGCCGAGACGGACTTCGATCAGAAATGCGCCTTGGGGGTCCGTGGCGCGGAGCTCCTCAAGTAGCTGGAGCTGTTCGTCATGGTTCAATGAGGAAAGCGGTCTGCCCGCGAATTTACCCCTGAGACACCGTCCCTCGATTTGACCGGTGTCCTGATCGAGCTCCATTTCCAGCGCGTCCGTGCGCACTTCGGATTTTTGACCAGTCGAGTTGCGCGAAGACGCGAAGGGTCCATTCGATCTGAACCAAGGTCCCATGGGCGCTAGCTTCAGCCGAGTTGTTTGAGAAGGCGCACCGCAGCATCGCTCTTCGTAGCCGAGCCGTGATCTTGCAGGGCCTTGTGGCCGCCAGTCGCATAAACTGCGACCGCCGCCAAAAGCTCACGCAGCTGCCGCGCCGAACCAGCGTCGAAATGGCAATAGGCGCCTCGCGTCAGCCGAGCAATCTCTTTGAACGCGCGCTCTGCCCTTGCCTCGCGCCCCTCCTGGAAGATGAACACTGGTACGCCCAGCAGTCCAAGCTCGCCCGCGCGCTGGCTCAACTCATCGATGTCCTCTTCCATACAGTCTCCGACATAAACGACAGCGTTGACCTTCTCCCGCTTGCTTTCGCGGCGAGCATGGGTGAGCACTTTGCGGATCTGGGTGTAACCCCCCTGACAGGAAACCCGCGTCATCAGCCGCGCAAGCGCCTCCGGATCGCCGACCCACTTGCTCGCACGGGTTTCGCCAAATCCGCGGAAATAGACGAGCTGCACGTCGAGTCCGCCGATCTCCTTCACGGCGCGGAACATGTCGGCCTGCTGTCCGAGCGCTAGGTCCCAGGTCGGTTGCCGGCTCATGGTTGCGTCCATCGCGAAGATGAGCCGTCCACGGCCGGAGCCGGTTGGGGTGATGGTTTTCAGGCGGGCAATGAACGCGTCGACCTCGACTCCGCTCGAGCGCAGGGCTTCGACAGTGCGATCCTCCTTCTTCACTGGCGTGCTCATGTGGGCTGCCCCTAGACCTTCAAACCTCTGCTTGGCGTGCCCCATATGGGCCCTTGCATACCGGCTTACAATGCCCCGGCCTCTCTCCCCCGTGTGACGACCATGAGTTCCGCGCACGCACTTGGTGCAAGGCTCGTCAGTTGGGCTGGATTGTCTGGGCCGTCTCCGTCAGACCGGACCTCTAAGCAAGTCATTACAAGCGGGCAGCCGTCTGCCAACGCATAGAGACGTGGAGCATGTCAGCTTTGGGTCATAAGCAGACGTCGCGTCACTTCCACGTCATGTCCGTTCTTCCCCTCAAAGCAGACATTCGCCAGCGCGAGTGGCACGTCCGCTAAGTGCCAATTGCGGACGTGCGACTGCTCACATCATCAGCGGATCGCGGGTCCTTCCGGTAAACAGATACGCAACGAAAGATGACACCGCAGCGTTGAACCCTCGGTCACTTCCGTAGGCAGACCTTATTCCGAGTAAGAAACTCTTTCCGGCGGGGCGCGATTATACAGAATAGCCAATAGCAGCGTGCCAGGCTCGGCTGTTGCGTCGGTGCGGCGAACCGCGATTTCGCCGGCCACTTCGCTTGTGTATTCCGCAACAACCTCACCGAACGTATTCCGCTGGATGGCGACCTTCTGCCCAGCCTGGACCTTGTCGTTTAGCTCGACCAGAAGCTCGACGAACCCGCCGTGGGTCGCAAGAACGACGTGCCCGCTGTTCGCGACGAAAATATCCGTGTCGCGGCCTGTGCGACCCATTGGGCCGGCAATGATCCCGTGATGCTTGAGCACGTTCATGGTGCCTTCCACGAACAATGGGATCATGCTGAGATCCAGAATACGCGGGGCGCCGATCTCGGGCGTGAACGCCGGGATGCCTGCATCAATGAACGCGTTCGCCAACAGACCGGGGTAGCCAGGGTTGTCGAAGATTTGATCGATGGGAAATAACTCGGCCATCTCTCGGACCTCCGACAGGTCCATTCGGGCGAGATGAAACGCCGACATATCCATGCCCGTAGCCGAAGTATGGAAATCGATCGCATAGTCGGCGTTTGATTTGAGGAGCCTGTTGAATAGAAGACCGGCGTGTCGAGTGGGCGCGCTTGCGCCGTCCTCATTGCCGGGCCATTCGCGATTAATGTCAATGAGGTCGATACCTCTCCCCGAATTGGGCCAGCGGCGCGACATGCCTTCTATGGCTGGGCGGGATACGTCGAGGACCGCCAATACAATGCCTGACATCTCCGTCGGATTGAGCTGGTCCATGACGGTCTGTATCGTGTGCACCGGGCTGATTTCATCGCCATGCACGCCGCTCACGAGGGCGATGCGCTTGCCCGGCTTTGCTCCCTTGGCGACCATCACGGATACATACCAGTGCTGCCCCGTAGGCATCTGTACGCCCTGAAAATAGAAGGCGTGTTTCCTGCCGGGGTCTAGATCCTTGACGTCGAGTGCGCTGATGACCTTTTTGCCGCCGATCAGGTCCCCAGTGTAAACCGTTCCCGTCGGGCGTGGCGAAGCTGCTTTGTCCTGCGCGTCAGCAGCCCCTGCGGCTGCCGTGAAGGCTGCCGAGGCGCCAACCGTGGCAAGGGATGCGATCACGAAATCACGGCGATCAAGGGTGCCCGTGGCGTTATCCTTCATGGCGGTGGGATCCTTTGTTATGCTGCGCGCCGCAACAACGAACATTCAAGCGCCTAAAGCCTATCCTCGAAGCATAGCGGCTTCGGGCCCGACACTAACCGACGGCGCTCGGCTCCCGGTAGTCCGCTTTGGGTCATAAGCGGAAATGGTGTCACGCCCGCGTCATGTCTGTTCCTTCCCTCAAAGCAGACATTCGTCAGCGCGAGTGGCATGTCCGCTAAGTGCCAGAAGCGGACATCTAGGTCCTCGGCCCTGATAGTTGCTCAACGCTTCTATCGAGCATCGAGATCATCAGAGAGTTCCAGAAAGGCGCTGGCTACGACGAGGCTCGTGCGCCAGTCCACGCAAAGAACGGCCGTGAGCAAAAAGGACCGGCAGAGCTGCCGGCCTTTTCGGTTAAGAGCGGCAGCTGACTGGGCTAGGTCGCCTTGTGAAGACCTCTCATGCGGCGCGTTACCTGCGCCTTGATCGGCGATGCCACATCGGCGGTCACCTTGCTCGATAGCGTGCGTATTTCTCCGGCTTGGGCCGCCAGTTCGCCGACCTGGTTGCGCCAATAGGTTGTCTGCAATTCCATGGCCTCAGCAACGTTCTTCGCCCTTGCCAAGCTTTCCGCGAGACCGAAACCGTTACTGATATTGCGCCGAGCGATGTCGATAGCCTTACGGTTGAGCGCTACGGTGCCCTGACCAGCCGCGACGACGAATCTCTCCCAACTCTCTAGTACAGCTTCAAGAGAGTGCACATAAAGCTCCCGCGTCTGAGCCACACTCGTCTCGGCGAGGGCGCGCATCGACTCTGGCATTTGCGCATCGTAAGCGAATTCCTCGAAGCGAGCGGCGGTCTTGCGATATGTATCGCGCGCTCCCTCGGCGACAGCTTTGGAAACTGTCTTGCGATCGCCAGGGTGCGCCTTCCTGGCGCCAACTTTGCGAGCGGTCTTGCGATACGTACTTCTCGCCTTTTCGGCGGCAGCTTTGCGAGCTGAGGACTTGGTCATGGTACTGCCTCTTGGTGTTACGCAGGTGGTGTTACGCAGGTGGTGTTACGCAGGCGGCTGTTAGCGAGGCTGGAAGGCCGAGCCGGCACCTTTAACCTCGCGCGCCCAGGTCGGGCTGCCAGTCACTAAGAGTAAGACTTTCGTCGCTGACTGTGCAAGCTCCGCGCGACAACACATTCAGTTACCCGCGATAGTTGAACAAAATTCTCAATTCAGGAGGTTAACCAATTGGTGGGCTCGGCAATTCGCGGCCTGCCACGTGATTGAGACTCGCCTTTGCCTTGGGCGTTGCGACATGGGCCCAGGCCATGCCGCTCGCGCCGCTTCATCAGCCAGATGGCATGATCACGCAAGTCCGCAAAGCATGCGGTCCGGGTAGGGTACGAGTTAATGGTGTCTGCGCGTGGCGAGGTGACTTAACGCTACCAACGATTTTGGGACGCACGCGCCACCGCGGAACGCTGCCTGCTCTCTTCATGGCACTTGCAGTGTGAGAATTTTGCTCCTCGATCTCCTCGCGCTCGGCGATAAGTGCATTTACTGCCGTTGGCGGGATTGGAGCCAGGATGATCAACGTCCGCCTGCTGCCATTTCTCGATCAGTTCCTCGACGTAGGTTCGCAGCCGATCATAAGCGGTGCCCTCCATTGCATCTATATCGCCTAGATTCAGCTTCTCCGCCACGAGCGTCTCGATCTCGCGAGTCTTGGCAGTTAATTTGCATTGGAGCTCGTCGATCTCTTTTTCGACATCACTCATCGACTTGCCCTTTCCCACTGAGCGCATAAGCCCTCAGCGAGGTCGTGTGAATGTTTGACATAGCTGCTCAACGCGGAGAAGCCCCCCAAGGATGCGTCCGAGGGCTAGCGACAGGCAGGGCTAGCGTGGCCCGTTGGCATGTCAGCTATGGGTCATTAGCCGACATAACGGCACGTTCGCGTCATGTCCGCTTTACCCCCGATAGCGGACATTCGTCGGTGCAGGTGGGATAACAATCTCAATCGCGACACCAGCAAGGATGATGAGCGCAAGAGGGCATTGCGACAATGGATATTCGCCCTGGTTGATGGCCATCCAGTTGATTTCGATGCGCTGCGGGACAAGCTGGAGACGAGCATCCCCAAAGCTTGGTTTAGCCCACCCGGCAAGAAGCCTCCCGGCTCACCCCCACAAGTCGGCGCATAGGTTGCACGCGAGCGTGGTTGTGCCGACCTACGTCGATATTCCTTCGGACTTTGGACTGACCCCCCAACACAATTCTTTGGCACATAATATCAAGCTTTACGCAGAGAGGTTACCCATGTTCAGGGCTCACTAAAACTGCCGTGGGTCTTCTCCGCATGATCTCAATTGTTGATGACGATGAGTCCGTTCGCGAGTTGATAAAGGCGCTGGTAAGGTCGCTTGGTTACGCTGCCTGCACGTTTCCTTCGGTCGAGGAATTTCTCCGTTCAAATTTGAATGATACCAGTTGTCTTATTCTCGATGTTCAAATGAAGGGTCTAAGCGGCATCGAGCTGCAGGAGCGACTGATCGGGGAGGGTCGGCGAACGCCGATCATTTTCGTTACCGCTGTCTTGGATGAGCAAATTCGCAATCAGGTGCTCGATGCCGGGGCGATTGACATTCTGAGCAAGCCATTTAGTGATGAGAGGCTGGCTAGTTGCCTCGATTCGGCATTGGCCAATCGGATGCGCTGATTGCACTCCCACCCAATCTGCCTGAGCCATGGTCTGGTCGCTACCCGCGTGCATGGCTATCAATTTCAATCACACCATCGTGTGGGCCCGAGACAGCGAAGCATCGGCGACGTTCCTGGCCCAGATCTTGGGCCTACCTGCTCCGAAGCGGTGGGGACCGTTCCAAGTAGTCAAGACCGACAACGCCACTAACCTCGATTTCATCAATGCCGACGGCGAGATCGCCCCACAGCACAATGCTTTCCTCGTCAGCGAAACAGAGTTCGACGAAATCTTTGGTCGGGTTCGCGAACGGTCGCTTCCCTACTGGGCTGATCCTACACAAACGCAAGCGGGTGAGATCAATTATCACTACTTGACGCGGTTTGAGGCCGCCAAAACCGACCCACACTCCCCTGGTAAGTATCGCGTCAACGGCGTCCTCATGAACACGCCTGGTTTCCGCGAGGCATTCGCCTGCAAGGGTGGGCACTCCGATGGCTCCAGCCACGATGTACCGCGTCTGGTAGGTCACCATTATCGCTCCGCGCAACTGTTGAAACCTCGGGCCTTCCGGGCACCATGTCTGCTCGGAATCATAAGCGGAAATTCCATACGCTAATCGCGCATGTCTGCTTTCGGCTGGAAGGACCTCGTGACGCGACTCATGAACGTTTTTGCCTTAGGTAGTCTTCAGAAAAACGGCAAAAGCCATACCCCCGCCAAATTCGTTCACGCATTGTGAAGCTGGGCAGGCTAGATTTGCCCATCGTCGCGGCACCCCGGCTCGGGGGTCTCCTGTTCGTCGACCGTAGTGGGGACAGGATCGCGCAACCGGTACCGATCGACGAGATGAGACGCTTAAACGCGACGCTATTGCTTTTCGTGTTTACCGTAAGTGTGGTGGCACCTGCGCTCGTGCCCGACCCGCTCGCGGCGAAGACGCGCAGCATGAAGTCACGCATCACCAAGGCGCCCACCACGAAAGCGAGGCACGCGCGGGCGCGGCTCCCCAAGCCCGCGCCTCACCCAGGCCAAGTCAAAACCGTTGAGGTTCCCTATCCCGATCCTAATCCAAATCGGGTGGCCATCCCTATGCAGGGCGCGCGGCCTCCGCTGATGGATTTCGTATCAGTACTGAATCCACTGCTTGAGTACGCGCTTAGCGCCGGGGATGAGGTCAATCTAAAGACTGCTATCAGCGCGAGCAATAAAGGCGATGCCCATGGCGCGCTCGCTGCGACGGCCAGGATCAATGATGACGCTGCCCGCAAGCTCGCTACTTGGTACATTTATAGGAGCGTCGGCGGGTCCGCCGAATTGATCGAGAGCTTTCGGACGGCCAACCCGGATTGGCCCGCACTCGGCGAGCTGCGCGCAAGAGCAGAAGCTACCCTTTTCTTGAACGACGCGGCCGAGCAGACAAAAGCGTTTTTTGCAACATCGCCGCCCGTGACAGGCGCAGGCAAAGCCGCCCTGGCGAGCGCCTTGATGAAGGAAGGCAACGATGCCGCGGCTAAGCCGCTCATCGCCTCTGCCTGGCGCGACCATAACCTCAGCGAGCCAGTAGAGAAGAAGATCCTCGACCGCTTCGGCACCATGCTGACCTCAGAGGACCACCATGCCCGCATTGACCGGCTGCTTTATAAGGATGACCCGGCAGTCGCCAATACGGCGCTGAGGGTCGCGAAGCTTCTGTCGTCGGACGAGCAGCAGAAAGTGAATGCGCGCATCGCGATCCTGAAGCGTGACGATGATGCGGGCAGTCTCTTCGACGCGCTGCCCGAAAGTACCACCGCAGGAGACGTGGGGCTCCTCTTCAATCGCATCCAGTGGCTCCGGCGTAACCACCGTGACGAGGAAGCTTGGAAGTTGCTGCTTTCCGCCCCGAATGACCCGGATAAGCTGCTCGACGTGGAGAACTGGTGGATTGAGCGCCGGTTGAACTGTCGGGCCGCACTCAATGCAGGACAGTCACGCATCGCCTACGAAATCGCTGTCAAGCATGGGCTGATCTCAGGTGAGGCCTATGTCGAAGCGGAGTTCCTTGCCGGCTGGATCGCGCTGCGTTTCCTGAACGAGCCCAACTATGCACTTGGCCATTTCCTCGCCGCACGCATCAAAGCTAAGAGCTCGAAGACGATTGCGCTTACCGAATATTGGCTCGGGCGCACGAGAGCCGCACTGGGCGACAGCGGCTCTGCGGCCAATAATTTCCGTGTTGCCGCGCTCTACCCACAATATTTCTATGGCCAGCTCGCCCGCCAGGTGTTCGACGAGCGGCCGACACTCGTGTTGCCTACTGAGGCTCCCAGCCCCGCCGACATTCAGCGCTTCCTTGCGAATGATGCTGTGCGTGCCATCGCCGTCGCGCGTGCAGTCGAAATGGACCAAGTGACGCCGCAGTTTTTTCTGGCGCTGGCGCGCCAGCTCAAGAGCCCAGGCGAGATCGTGCTTCTGGCCGAGCTCGCCAAGACCACCGGCAAGCCGAAACTCGCGCTAACTCTCGCCAAGATTGCATTCAATCGCGACATGCCGGTCGGCGAGTATGCATTGCCCCTTGGCGTTCTGCCCGAGTTCAAAAGCCTACTTGATGAGCACGTCGATCCGGCGTTGGTCCATGCGCTGTCACGCCAGGAGAGTGAGTTCAAGGCGGAGGCGAAGAGCTCGGTCGGCGCGACGGGGCTGATGCAACTAATGCCACCCACGGCCAGAGTTGTCGCCAAGCAATACAATGTGAAGTACGAGGCAGCGCAGCTCACGAAGCCCGTCTACAACATCCAATTGGGGGAGGCCTTTTTGGGCGACCTCATCCACAGCTATTCCGGCTCTTATCTCCTTGCGCTTGCCGCTTACAACGCCGGAGGTGGCCGCGTGCAGGAGTGGACGAAACAGTTCGGTGATCCGCGCAACCCTGATGTCGATCCGATCGACTGGATCGAGCGCATCCCCTTCACCGAGACGCGCAACTACGTGAAAAAGATCATGGAAACGCTCCAGCTTTACCGCTCTCGGCTCGCGGGCAACACTGCACTGGAGCTCGTGCAAGACCTCAATCGAGGTCGGGCGAGCAAGCTTTCGGTGCCGACAGCAAAAGAGGTGCAGGCGAGATCCGACTAAGAGTAAAAGCGCGG
>CAVUZR010000008.1:0-191276 GCA_963745855.1 uncultured Alphaproteobacteria bacterium
AACGCTCGACACCGAGGTGCCGACGGGCAGATATTGGCTGCACGAAGCGAAGTACGACGGCTACCGCATCATCGCGCGGAAGGCCGGCGACGATGTCACGCTGTTCAGCCGAAGCGGGCTCGACTGGACCGTGCGATTTCCCGCCATCGCGCAGGCGCTCCGGACACTTCCAGCCGAGATCGCGCTGATCGACGGGGAGGTCGCCTTCGTGCTGCCGTCGGGCATGACCTCCTTCAAATCGCTGCAAGAGCATATCGATACGCCGAACCCCGCCATCCGCTATTTCGTGTTCGATCTCCTATCGCTCGACGGCAAGGACTGGCGCAAGACGCCGCTGAAACAGCGGCGCGCGCAGCTGGCAAAGTTACTGGCGACGCGGGGCGTCTCCCCTTTCCTCATCTATGCCGACTACGTGGAAGGCTCCGGACCCGAATTCTTCGCGCAAGCTTCCGCCGCCGGGCTCGAAGGCATCGTGTCGAAGCGTGCCGACCGGCCTTATATTTCCGGCCGCGGCAGAGACTGGCTCAAGATCAAGTCCACGCGCGGCGAGGAATTCGTCATCGGCGGCTACAGCCGCTCCGAGGTGAGGGGCAAACCCTTCTCGTCGCTTCTGCTCGGCAGCTTCGAGGACGGCGAGCTTATGTATTCCGGCAAGGTCGGCACCGGTTTTGACACCTCCGACTTCGATGCGCTTGCGCGCAAGTTCAAAACGCTCGAACGCGCAAAGTCGCCCTTCGTGGACGTGCCGCGCGAAGAGCTCAAGGGCGCGGTGTGGCTCGAGCCAAGGCTGGTCGCGCAGATCGAGTTCACCGAGCGGACCCGGGATGGAAGGCTGAGGCATTCGAGTTTCAAGGGGCTGCGGGGGGACAAGCCTGCGGCCGAGGTGAGACGCGAGGAGCCGAGCAACGAGGAGGCTGACGTGACGCCACCAAAGAGTGCATTAGCGAAACCGAAGTCGAAAGGCGATCCGGTGTTCGCCGGCATCAAGCTGACCAGTCCGGACAAGGTGCTCTATCCAGAAGTTGGCGTCACCAAGCTCGACCTCGCGAGCTACTACGAGGCGATCGCGTCCTACATTCTCCCTTATGTGGTCAACCGCCCGATCAGCCTCGTCCGCTGCCCGGAGGGAATTAACGGGGAGAGCTTCTTCCAGCGCCACGCCATGAAAGGCATGAGCGACGCGATCAAGCAGATTCCCATTTCCGGCGGCGAGAGCAAGAAGCCCTATCTCTATATTGACGGCGAGCCAGGACTATTCGGGCTCGTGCAAATCAGCACTGTCGAGATCCATGATTGGGGCGTCTCGCTCGATCATCTCTACGAGCCTGACCGCCTGGTGTTCGATCTCGATCCGGACGAGGGACTAGACCTCGACGTGCTGAAAGCGGCCGCCGTCGAGGTGCGCGACTTCCTCGCCGATCTCGGGCTCAAGAGCTTCCTGAAGTCGACCGGCGGCAAGGGGCTGCACGTGGTGGCGCCGATCGCGCCGAAGCAGGGCTGGGACGAGGTCAAGGCCTTTGCCAAGTCGATCGCCGATACGCTGGTCGAGGTGCGGCCGGACCGCTATACCGCCAACCCGTTGAAGCGGACGCGCAAGAACAAGATCTTCGTCGACTACCTGCGCAACCAGCGCGGCGGGTCGGCCATCGTGAACTACTCGACGCGGGCGAAGGCCAATGCCCCGGTCGCCTGCCCGCTCGGCTGGGACGAGCTGAAAGGCCTGAAAGCCGCAAGTCCCTACACGCTGAAGACGCTGCCGGCGCGGCTCAAGGCCAAAAAGACTGATCCATGGCAGGGATTTTCCTCAACCCGCCAATCGATCACGGCAAAGGCCAAGAAAGCACTCGGGCTTGGCTAAAGTCCAAGTGTGGGGCAATCGAAATTCGCCTATCCTCCAGAGCGCGCAAGGGCCGGCTCTTCCTAACCCTTGTCACAAAAAATGATTCGAGAAGGCGGCTTGCCGAAGCCTAAGGGCGGCGGCAAAGTTGCCTCGGCATTTCTAGGGAGCAGCCCAATGGCACGTTGGACGCCCGATCCGAGTTTCTATCCTTCCCCGCGTTTGGCGGCGAAGGCGCCCGTCGAAACGCTCGCTTATGTCGCGACCTTCGCTCCGAAACGCGACGTTCCCGATGCCATCGCCGTGGTCGACGCCGATCCAAGCTCGGCGAGCTATTCGAAAATTGTCAGCCAGGTCGATATGACCGCCCTAGGAGACGAACTGCACCACTATGGATGGAACGCTTGCAGCTCGTGCCTCTGCCCCAACGCGCCGCACCCGCATGTCGAGCGCCGCTATCTCGTGGTGCCTGGTTTGCGCTCCTCGCGCATCTATATCATCGATACCAAGGCTGATCCGCGCCGCCCGACGATCGCCAAGGTGATCGAGCCGGAGGAGGTGATCGAGAGGACCGGCTACAGCCGCCCGCACACCGTGCATTGCGGACCTGAGGGCATCTACGTCTCGGCGCTCGGCAACGCCACTGGTGACGGGCCTGGCGGCATCTTCCTCATGAACTCAGAGTCCTTCGAGGTGCTCGGCCGCTGGGAAGTGGATCGCGGCCCGCAAATTCTCGCCTACGATGCGTGGTGGCATCTCGGCTACGACACGCTGGTGACGAGCGAATGGGGCACGCCGAACACGATCGAGGACGGTTTGATCCCCGAGATTCTGCTCGGGGCAAAATACGGGCGGCGCCTGCATTTCTGGGATCTGCACAAGCGCAAGCATGTGCAGGAGATCGATTTCGGGCCTGAGTATCAGCTCGTGTTCGAGCTCAGGCCGGCGCACGACCCGACCAAGGCCTACGGTTTCGTCAATGCCGTGATCAGCCTCAAGGATCTGTCGGCCTCGATCTGGACCTGGTATCGCGACGGCGACAAATGGGCGGTCAAGAAGATCATCGAGATCCCGGCAGAGCCTGCCGATCCCGATCTCTTGCCGCCGGTGCTCAAAGGCTTCAAGGCCGTGCCGCCGCTCGTCACCGACATCGATCTCTCGATGGACGACCGCTTCCTCTATGTCGCGTGCTGGGGCACAGGCGATCTCCATCAATACGACGTCTCCGACCCGTTCAATCCGAAGCTCGCCGGCAAGGTGCGCATCGGCGGAATCGTGTCGCGGGCGACGCATCCGGGAGCCAACGGTCCGCTCAACGGCGGCCCGCAGATGGTTGAGATCAGCCGCGACGGCAAGCGCATCTATTTCACCAACTCGCTCTACGGCGCGGTCGATCCGCAATTCTATCCGGAGGGCATCGACGGCTGGATGGTGAAGCTCGATGCCGGCGCCAATGGCGGCATCGCCTTCGATCCCAAGTTCTTCGTGCAATGGCCGGAAAGCCACCGCCCGCACCAGGTGCGCCTGGAGGGCGGAGACTGCTCGTCTGACTCGTTCTGTTACCCTAACGGGTTTGCTGTCCTTCGGCTAACGGAAGGCTAACGGCCCTTCCCCTTCGGCCTCGGTTAGATGCTGCCATTCTCGCCAATTCATCGCTGGGTGTCGGGGGCCTGCCATTTTGTGTGGGCCTTCAGCGGGCGTCCTTGTAACTTGCCCTGGCATTCGTGAAGAACGATTGGCGGTTCCGGATGCACATCGTTGCCATGGACATGCTCGACACGACCGCGGCCAAGGTTGCTCTCATCATTCTCGTGTGCGCTTTCATCTGCTATTGGCTGTTTCGGTGATGGGCTCGCGTTGCTGAGTAGCCAGGACGGGCCGCTATTAGCCCCGAGTCACTCGGCCTTGACGTGCTAGTTTTCCTTTCCAGGAGGAGACGGGCTTGATCGGGGCGGCAGGCGCGATAACTCAATTTCTTCGGCTGACATTTCTGCGGCCGGTTGAGCGCTTCTTGGCTCAAGTGATTTCAGTCAGCACCGCGCCAACTGCGTTTGTTCGAGAACGCATTCGTCTGGGCGACACCACAAACTTTCTCCGAGCCGCAGGCTTTTTCGTTTCCGCAATTTCCACCGCGTTCTTGGCAGAGGTGGCAACGCTATACCTATTGGGCATCGGCAACCTGACTGAACCCTATTATTGGCTATTCATTCTGCTGACCTCAATACCGTTCGTCCTGTTTGTTTTTTGCTCGTCAGGCTTGTCGCCCCGCTATCATTCAAGGATGTTCTGCACCTCTCGTTCTACCCCATTGGTGCGGGAGTTTTCACAGGTGCTGCCCTCGCGCTAGTGGCATCGGCGGTTGTCGGATTGCTCGTTGCTATCGGCTATATCGCCGACATCAGATTTGACTTTAGCCAGTGGGGTCTGACGAGGCACAGCTGCTCGCTGTCTATAAGCGGTCTCTGCATGACTGCCTAAAGAGGAAAGCTTCCTATTCACGGTCCTCGCATCAGGGCTTCAAATTGCGTACAACGACCTGAAACCGCCGATTGACGACATCTCATTTCTTCGCCCCGTCATAACGGTCCTCTATCTTGTCATAGCTGCCTGCTTCTTCATGGCGGCTGTCGATCGCCGCAAGTCGGTTGTCTTCGGTATGGTGTTTTTGGCTGCGCTGGTCGCAACGGGTGCGAACGTACTATCGTTGAGAAGCTACTTTAATTTGAAATTAGAGAACTCGGACTGTGGGGAGAAACATTGGGAAATTGCCTGGGCTCGTTTAGGCGAATCGGGCCTGAAAACATTTGCTCGCGAATTTCAAGCATCACCAGTCGTAATGGATGGCAAGGGATTTTGGGACGTTTCAATTCAGGCAGAAGGGCGCACACTCAGCTACACCTATCATTTCAAGCGACCGTGGCCCAATCCCGGAGCGTTTTCTCAATGGCTGGCCGGGTACCAACAAACGGTCCTCAAGGGGCATTGCTCGGACGACAAGGACTTTGTTCTAAGAATAGCAAAGGCGACGGAGACCCACTCATTCTACAATTCCAACGATGAGTGGATGACAAGTTTTACGATAAGCCCGGCAAGTAAACTTAAAGCAGGCAGACTTGACTGTGAGCTCCAGTGCACAATGCACCGTTCGGATTTCGACGAGAAATATGGTGGTGGTACCAGGCCTTTCGGTGGAACGATCACGGGAGATCCCCATGAGTGATCGGGCTCCGCCTTCGGCCGCGGACTGGATTGATTTCGGAGAGCAGCGTATTCGCCACTGCATTCCGCTACGCAGGCTCACCGACCAGGGATAGCGTGTCCCCGTTAGGCGACCTGACGAGGCGGCAGGTTCACGATCGCGGATACGGCGTCATGTTCCTCCTGGAACCGCTCTGGCCGAGATCGTCTTGTTGATGTCGCAAATCCCCCACGGCGGAGCAGGCTCACCAAGCACCATACCGCCGGCACCCGGTTAAGGACGATCCCTCGATCTCAGCCGCCACTATAGCCGAAGCGAGCTGGAGCGGTTCGACCGAACCTCGCTCACCTGGCGCTCGGCCTTGACCACCGTGAGGTCGACACGTTCCGTATGAGAGCGATTCCAGATGCGGATGTTATCGCCAATGCGGGCTGGGGCGACGTCAGCAAAGGCCTTCCAGTAGGAGAAATCCTTCAGCCACTTCTCCTCAGCGAACACAGCGTCGTCCAGGGTGACTGCCCATGAGCTGTAGACCTCATTTGCCTTCTGGATGCTGGTGATCGGCAACGGCTTCTCCAGCGGAGCGCGTGGCTCAAATTTGCCATGCGCTTTTTCGTGGTGGTTCAATGTGACGAAATTATCGTCACGAAAGAGGCCGCCGAAGGTTTACAGGTCTAGGCTTAGGTCGGCCCTTCTTCGTGGAACTTTAGCGTAAACCCGTTGGCCCCGGACCTTCCGATCTTGTCGCGTTACGTGTTTGCATCTCTAGGCGATAGTGAAAACCTGGCTCTTGCAGAGGGAAGACTAGCGTCGTCCAGGGTGACTGCCCATGAGCTGTAGACCTCATTTGCCTTCTGGATGCTGGTGATCGGCAACGGCTTCTCCAGCGGAGCGCGTGGCTCAAATTTGCCATGCGCTTTTTCGTGGTGGTTCAATGTGACGAAATACGAAAGAGGCCGCCGAAGGTTTAGGGTCTAGGCTTAGGTCGGCCCTTCTTCGTGGAACTTTAGCGTAAACCCGTTGGCCCCGGACCTTCCGATAATTTAGCCAATCGCGCGCGAGGCCTGTTCAACCATGTTTGCCGCACGAACGATTATTGAGGGAAGGCACACACTAGAGGGAATATTGCGATGAAAATCCCGCGCAATCTTCCGGTGAAGACTCGCATACCCTTTAAGCTTTGGGTTCTCGCCGGGATAATCACTGCATTTTCAATGATGCAGGTCGCCACTCAAACTGAGCTAGATTTTCGGTCCCACCAAGCCAGCGCAACCCATGTCATCGCGGCCCTAAGATAACATCTGCGCGGCATGTCGCGGACATTATGTTTAGGGTTGGCGGTTATGCCGGGCTTCGTCCCCTGCCATATGGCCCATCTGATCTTTGCCGGTCTTCTCTAAAGCCGCTTCCGTTTGACCAAGATCGGCTTTCGCGGCTGGTGATTCATTTCGCCCGGTGCTCGTCGTCGGCTCAGACGGTTCGCCACAACCGCGAGAAAACAGAGAGCATATTGATTGTAGTAGGGACATCCGTCGCTCCTTCGTCGCGCGTTTTGGAAGAGTTTAAGCGCCCGAGTAGCTAGGAACGCCGTAATGCTGATGCGTCCTGGCCTCCCAGTCGCGCAACCTGACCATTGTTACCTCCTTATGCACCCGTCTTGCCGATTTCAATTTAGGGCTGCACAAGAGAGGAATAGGAGTGGAATTGATGAGCCAGTGCAAAAAAAACGCGACACAGAGCGGCGCGAAATCAGCAGGCCCTACGAGCCGACGCCACGCCAGCGCGACGCAAAAGTAGCAAATAGTAGCCATGGCAGGATCTAAACCAGGGGAGCGTCGTGGCGGACGAAAGGCAGGAGTGCCTAACAAGGCCACTGCTGAAATACGCATGCTGGCGCGCGCGCATGGTCCCGCGGTAATTCAGGAACTCGCTCGCTTGGCGAAGGAGGCGCAGAGCGAGCAGGCGCGCATCTCTGCGTGCAACGCGCTCCTTGATCGCGCTTACGGCAGATCGCAGGCAAGCCAACCTGTCGAATTGGATCTGCCCGACACCTCTACCATTGACGGTGTCACTAGGTCGCTGACAGCGATCCTCGAGGCGACAGCGAATGGCAAAATCGCCCCCGCCGAAGCCCACTACTTGAGCAGCGTTTTGGAACTTCAACGAAAGGCAATCGAGACGGTAGAGCTTGAGGACCGAATTAAGCGACTTGAGCAGGCCGCGGCGAGAGCTGGGCGATGACCTATCGCTTCAAGAGAAGGCTCGATCGCATTGAGCAGCAACTATCCCCGGGGAGAGTGGTCGTCTACACGGCCCCCGATAAGGCGTCGGAAGCTGAGCGCGAGAGGCTGCTCAACATTGCTGCGGGGGAGGCAGGGATTGGCCCCAACGACCTCGTGGTATGCATCCGCGAATTTAGGGATGAGGAAGAACAGGTGTAATGACCAACATCAAGAACAGATTGGATCGGGTTGGAAACAACCTGGCATTTGGGCACATCGATGCGCTTCGTCAGAGGCACACCGGGCCAGCGAGCCGCTAGAGCGCTTTTGGGCTATCATTGGCGAGGGCATCACCATCGCCCTGGCGGCCACGTTGGTGTACTTTTCCAGGGAATGAGGAACGAGGTGCTCCATGTCGACCGCGCCGAAACCATTTATCTCCAACCCGCGCCCAATCGAGCCCGGCGCGAGCATTGGCCACATTCATTGAAGGTCTCAGACCTTAATCGCGCCATTGCATTTTATGGCGGTGTGCTCGGTTTCGATGTGATGCAGCGTTATGGCGATGAGGCCGCTTTCCTCTCTGCGGGCGGCTATCACCATCACATCGGTTTGAACACCTGGGAAAGCAAGGAAGGGTCGCCGCCAGAATCCGGCACAACCGGCCTATACCACTTTGCGATTCGGTATCCGACGCGGAGAGCACTCGCGAATGCTTTGCGTCGTCTGATCGATGCTGGCATTTCTCTTGAAGGAGCGAGTGACCACGGGGTGAGCGAGGCGCTTTATCTGCGTGATCCTGATGGAAACGGCATCGAGCTTTCTTGGGATCGACCTGAAGCTGATTGGCCGCTTGCAGAGGACGGTAGGCTCAACATGGTAACGCGCGCGCTTAACACCAGGGAGCTGCTGCGAGAGATTACGACCGATTAATGAGAAGCATGGCCCACATAGCGCGACGGCGGCGCGAGGACTTAAACAACAAATTTCGAGCACTCCTCAGCTACTGCGCACCTCTTTGCCTAGCGCTCTCGCCGCTGCTGAGCGGTGCACAGGTGTGCGAGGAGAGTCTCGAACACCGCGGTTAATACCGCTGCACCGAGACCATGCCGCATTGAGCTGCGCCCGACATGAGCCAGAGCGTAACGGGCCAGCCACTCTTTCTGGCAAGAATATCACATTCGTGTAAAATCGCCGTTCGGCAACAGGAGCCGGAGAATGGCGGCCGATCGGTTGATGTCTTACGGCGTGCTCCTTCTGCGGCTCGCCCTCGGCACGATGTTCATTGCCCACAGCGTCGTTTACATGCTTCTGACGCTGACGTTAGCGGGGACGGTCAAGTTCTTTGCCTCGATCGGGCTGCCGCCTTGGATCGCCTATGCGACTATTCTTGCTGAGGCGCTAGGTGGATTATTCCTCATATTGGGCATACAGACCCGCTGGGTGGCGCTGGCCCTGTCTCCAATCCTAATTGGTGCAGTCTGGGTCCATTCAGGAAACGGTTGGCTGTTTGCATCTCCCGATGGTGGGTGGGAGTATCCTCTTTATCTTTTTGTGCTTTGCATCGCGCAGGCCATGCTCGGCGATGGCCCATATGCCATTTCCCCATCTTGGTTTCCCGGCGAGCGCGCGACGGTCAAGTCAAACGAAGCGGCCCTCAGGGACTTCACCAACGCAAGCTCGATAAGGAGTACCACTCACGGCCAATGCTGGAGAATGATCTGGTTGGTGCCCCCGACGACAAATAAGACGGAACCGTGAGCATCGGCGCTGCATTCTGCTTTCGATCCTGTAGGGTCCCCACGATCCTGATCAACCATGACCGGCAAGCCCGATCCCTACGGCCGCGACGCGACCCTTCCTCACCACATCCCGCTCAAAGGTTGGTGGCAAGTGGCCGAACGGGTATGGAGCGAAAGCAATCGCGACAATCTCTCGGTGGTGGCGGCGGGATGCGCCTTCTTCGCGCTGTTCGCCATCTTCCCCGCACTTTCAGCGCTAATCTCTCTCTATGGTCTTACTGCAGATCCCACGACCGTCGAGCAGCACTTCGGCATGCTTAGTTCCGTGCTTCCCACCCAGGCCTATGACATCGTGATTGAGCAGATCCACCGCATTTCGGCAGCGTCGGGCGGGGCTCTCGGATGGAGCCTTGCTGTCAGCCTGGGTGTGGCGCTTTGGAGCGCCAATGCAGGCACGCAAGCCATGATGGCCGCCTTGAACATAGCTTATGAAGAGCCCGAGCGCCGGAGCCTATTCCAATACTATTTGAACGCCTTCACCTTTACGATCATCGGCATTCTTGGTGGCGTTGTCATGCTTCTCGCCATCCTCTACGTGCCGATCCTGTTCGCCGTTACCGGCTATTCCCACGCCTTCGAGCTTGTCGTCGGTGTAGTGCGTTGGCCGTTCCTCGCGCTTTTCGTGCTCTTTCTGCTCGCGCTCCTCTACCGCTATGGCCCTTGCCGTCGAAGTGCGAAATGGCACTGGGTGAGCGTTGGCTCTCTCTTCGCCATGGTGGTTTGGCTGATCGCCTCGGCGGCTTTCTCGCTCTACGTATCGAACTTCGCCAACTACGACAGGGTCTACGGCTCGCTTGGCGCAGTCATCATCTTGCTGTTCTGGCTCTACATCTCGTTCTACATCGTTCTGCTCGGCGCCGAGATCAATGCCGAGCTTGAACTGCAGACGGCCAAGGACACGACCGAAGGCAAACCGCGGCCCATGGGCCAGCGGGGCGCCTTCGTCGCTGACCACGTGGCCGGTGGACCTGGCGGTGAAAAGCGACCGGTCAGTCCCGTAACGCGCGACCCGGCAGCAGCTAAGCCTGGGGGCGCCTGATCCTAGGATCGCCGATGTGGACCTTGCCGCAGAGGTTCTCCCGACTGCGGGTTGAGTCGAGGCCGGTGGCGGCTATGTCGCAACGGCTTCAGCCCACCACGTGAGAGTGGCAAACTCGCCCGCGTGCTTGCTTCCGACGCCCCCTGTGTTGTCTAGGAGAGAGCAATGCCCGATGAAAAGCCGCCCGAGGCTAAGGTTACAGACCGACTGTTTGCCACATATGTCAGCTCAGACCGAAAAGTGCTCGATATTGACGGCTTTAAAGCCGCCCTCGTCAAAGCTCTCGGTGATGCTTACGAACAAGGTTTGCAGGATGGCTTGGTGACGCGGACTACCGGTCCCGACGCCTGAACATCGAAAGCACCATGCCCCGATGCAAAGTTCGGAAGACAGGGGTGGAGTTTGCCCGGCAAGCGGCCAGGAGCGGCAGTGAGGAGGATGACCGACGCGAACCTCTGATCGTAACGGGGTTAATTCAAACCGCTTCGCAAGGCCGAGTATGAGACGACGCACTATGACATGAGACGCAGCGAAATCCTCATCGATCAGATTGGTCTAGGCGCGGGGGTCTACGACCGCTGCAAGGAGATGGGCTTGCCCGCGCGAGCGATCAATGTCGGCCAGGCGGCCGCGACCCCGCGAGAACTGTATGCGCCTTCGAGACGAGCTTTGGTTCAAGGGGCGCGAATGGTTTCAGGACAGGTCGTGCTCCATGCCGAAGGACGATACTTTGGTCGAAGGGCTCGATGTCAGCGACAGCCGGTTGGGCCCGCCAGCGCCAAAAGACTTCGGACCGCACTTCGACTTTCCGGCGCACTCTCTCAATAGCGGACCTACCGAGGCTCCCTATCCGGGCTGGTAAACAGGTCGGATTGGTTTCCTCGGAATTGCCAAACCCAGCGCAACCTGCTGCGCCATGTCCACTTTTTCAATCGGAGCCGATATCGCTGATATCGCAGCGAAGGTTTTGGAGAGGCTTCGCCAGGTGATACCGACCGGCTTCCATGCTTCTCAAGCTGTGCCTGTCGTCCCGGCTGTAGCAGCTCACTCGTGAACAATTTAGCCCGCATCGGCGTTGAACTCTGCAGGGAAAATCCCGGAGCCAACAATGCGTGCAGGACTGATCGCCGGTTTTGTGACGATTATACTTTTTACCACCGGTGTTGTTGTCGCTGAAACAAGTATGAGCGAACAAAATGTTCTGAAAGGGCGCGAGGCATTCGGCGGTTGGCACAAGGACAGACCCGGCGTTAGACGTTTACTACGGCTACTAAAGCCAGAAGATCAGCGTCCAATCGGCAAATCGACCTCAAGGTGGGCCGAGAGCGTAAAGAGGTCTAAGCGAGCGAAGCCCATCGCACCTATAGGTTTCGCTGTGGACCTCGTCGCTTCGGGTCTTGCAGGCCCGTGTGTCATCCGAGTTGCACCCAATGGCGACTTGTTCGTAGCCGATAGTGAAGCCAATACCATTCGTGTCTATCGCGTCGCGTCGGGTAGCGCCCGGCCGGTCAAAAGCGAAACTTACGCAAGCGGCTTAAGTAAGCCGTTCGGAATTGCGTTCTATCCCTTGGGGCCTAATCCAGAATGGGTCTACGTCGCTAATACGGATGGTGTCATTCGCTTCCCTTATAAGAACGGGGATCTGAAAGCCTCAGGTAAGCTAGAGGAAATCGTCGAAAAAATTCCTTCTACGCATCATTGGATGCGCGATCTCGTTTTTTCGCCTGATGGCAAGCGCATGTTCCTGTCTGTGGGCTCTGGCTCGAATGTTGCGCAGGACATGTTTCCGGAGCCCCAGATCGAAGGCGGTCTGAACGCTTGGAAGAAAACCAAACCGCTTGGCGCAGCGTGGGATACGGAAGAACGACGTGCGGATGTGCTTTCGTTTACTCCCGAAGGTAAGGACGAGAAGATTTTTGCGACTGGCTTGCGCAACTGCGCCGGCTTAACTGTACAGCCTGCCACGGGAGAACTGTGGTGTGCGGTCAATGAACGCGATGCGATCGGAGATGATGTACCGCTCGAATATGCCACACATATCAAAGAAGGCGCATTCTACGGATGGCCATGGTTCTACATTGGCGGCAATGAAGACCCCCATCACAAGGGTGCGCGGCCAGACCTTAAGGACAAGGTCACAGTTCCAGATGTTCTCTTGAGGCGCATTCCGCGCCCCTGCAGATCGCGCTTTTATGACGGCGACAGCTTTCCCACTGAATATAAGGGTGATGCCTTCGTCACGCTGCACGGATCATGGAATCGAGGACAGCGTAGCGGAAACAAGGTGGTCCGCCTTCGCTTTAAGGACGGCAAGCCCACTGGTGAATATGAGGACTTCCTAACCGGCTTCGTTGTCTCAAACGAAAAAGCATGGGGACGTCCTGTTGGTATTGCCGTTGGGCAGGACGGTGCGTTGTTCGTAACCGAGGATGGCAGCGGAAGCATTTGGCGCGTCAGCTATGGCAACGCGGGCACAACTGCGGAAATCGCAGCTCGCCAATCTAGCAATGACAGGGTCAGGCTCTCGACCCATGACGATCAACCGGCTCTGCCTGAGCGAAATCCTGTGCACGCCGGTGTCGCGGCGCCGAAAACGCCTCCAGCTCCGGGTGAGGTTCCGACTACACCGTGGAGTGATGCAGAGGTCGCTGCAGCCAAGGCCAAATGCACTGAGGCGCTTTCCTCGATCAAGCTCAACTACGAGCCGCTCGCCCCCATCGACAACTATGCGGAGCACCCGCGCCGATCTTGCTGAAATCGCTTGGTAGCGACACGAAGGTTGAGATCGATCCCCCCGCCACAGTCACTTGCGCACTGGGTGAAGTTGATCATATTGGTAAATCGCAGTGTTTTGAACTGACCGGCGGGTACGGTAACGGACTCCCATGAACGCGCCCTCATCGTTTGATCCCACAGCAACGCATTTTTGTTGGTGGGTGTTTTGTACATGGTTTTGAAGTGAGTCTGCCAACCGGGCTGCAATTGCGCCGGCCATAGGGGAATCGGTGTCTGGTAGACCTGGACCTGGCCCCAGTGCGGATCCGCCAATATCATTCCCCAAGGTTCCTGTATCTCGCTGGGCAGCACACCCGGCGGCTTCTCACGGTTGATCGCGTATTTTTGCAATACTTCCGTGCCCCAATTCGAGCCGTCACCGCTTTGGGCCTTGACAGCCTCGGTGCTCGAGGCGATCTCGACGGTGCGACCGATGGCCGCAACGTGGTCGAGTTGATAATCCAGGTGAGCCTGGGTGAATAGGTCTTGTTTCGAGTAGCGCCAGGACTGACCGACGACCGGCGGACGGGCGGATGGTCCGGCCTCTGATGGCGCGCCGCGTGGTGCATCCGACGGCCATTGCGGCAGACGACAGCAAGAAGAAACGCCGGGTCACCTGAGCCATCACACACTCCCGGATCTTTAGCGCGCGACCGATCCGTTTGTACTCGGTTGCGGCCGATCCTTGTTGTAGGATAGGACCGATAATCGCCTTAAAAATTCAGCGATTTTTATCAAATTTACACTAAATTGGAGCCACCGCCATGTCCCTGCCCCGTGAAATGACGGCTGTCGAAGTTGCGGCGCCCGGTGGACCGGAGCAGCTGCGAGCAGTCCAAAGGCCGCTCCCGGTCCCGGGCGACGGGGAAGTGCTGGTGCGCGTCGCTGCCGCCGGGGTCAATCGCCCCGATGTCATGCAGCGTCAAGGTCGATATCCGCCGCCGCCGGGAGCCTCCGATCTGCCCGGGCTCGAAATCGCGGGGGAAATCGTCGCTTTGGGACCCAAAGTGACCGGAAAATCCGTCGGCGACGCGGTGACCGCGCTGCTGCCCGGCGGCGGCTATGCCGCCTATGCGGTCGCTGCAGCGCCGCTGTGCCTGCCCGTTCCCCAGGGCATCAGCATGGTGGAAGCGGCGGCGATTCCCGAGACCTTCTTCACCGTGTGGACCAACCTGTTCGACCGCGGGCGCTGCAAGCCGGGCGAGACCGTGCTGATTCACGGCGGCACCAGCGGCATCGGTACCACCGCAATTCAGCTCGCCGCGGCGTGGGGCGCGCGGGTTTTTGCGACGGCCGGCTCCGACGATAAGGCGCGCGCCTGCGAGCGGCTGGGCGCCGTGCGGGGAATCAACTACCGCACGGAAGATTTCGTCGAAGTCATGCGCGCACAGACCGGAGGCAAGGGGGTCGACGTCATCTTGGACATGGTGGCCGGCAGCTATGTGCCGCGCAATTTGGATATCGCCGCGCTCGAGGGTCGGATCGTCGTGATTTCACTGCTGGGCGGATCGCGGGCCGAGATCAACATGGGACTGATCTTGACCAAACGATTGACCCTCACCGGTTCGACGCTGCGCGCCCGCACGGTCGCGCAAAAAGCCGAAGTGGCCGATGCCGTTCACAAAAACATTTGGCCGCTGCTGTCCGCGGGTCGAGTGCGGCCGGTCATCCATGCCACGTTTCCGCTGGCCGAGGCCGCCGAGGCGCATCGGCTCATGGAGACGTCGAATCACATCGGAAAAATCGTCCTGACAATCTAGAAATAACATTTAGATGCTATAGTCTTGCGGCAATTAATGCTTCCAATCGGCGCCGTCGCACGGCCCGATATCCACCCCAGCGGCGCTGGCCGCTACAACGCTTAGGAGAAGTCGTGAGTTCCGACATCGGGATCGCTCAGAGTGCAACCCTCAAGCCCATCGGCGAGATTGCCGCGCGCTTGGGAATTCCTGCCGCCAGCATCGAAAATTACGGTCACTACAAAGCCAAAATCGGTCTCGACTACATCGAGACCCTGAAGGACAGACCCGACGGTAAACTCATTCTGGTCACCGCATTGAGCCCTACGCCTGCGGGCGAGGGTAAGACGACCACCACGGTGGGGCTCGGCGATGCCCTCAACAAGATCGGCAAGAAGGCGGTGATCTGCCTGCGCGAGCCCAGCCTCGGCCCGGTGTTCGGCATGAAGGGCGGCGCAGCCGGCGGCGGCTACGCCCAGGTCGTGCCGATGGAAGACATCAATCTGCACTTCACCGGCGATTTCGGCGCGATTGGGCTCGCACACAACCTGCTCTCGGCGCTCATCGACAATCACATTTATCACGGCAATGAGCTCGGATTCGACGTGCGGCGCATCGCGTGGAAGCGCGTGGTGGACATGAATGACCGCGCGTTGCGCGAGATCACGGTGGGACTGGGCGGTCCCGGCAATGGCTTTCCGCGCCAGGATGGCTTCGACATCGTCGTCGCCTCCGAAGTCATGGCGATCTTTTGTCTTGCCAGGAGCCTCGTCGACCTGAAGGAACGCCTTGGCAATATCGTCGTCGGCTACCGCCGCGACCTTACGCCCATTCACGCGCGCGATCTCAAGGCTCAGGGTGCGATGACGGTTCTGCTCAAGGAGGCCCTGAAACCCAACCTGGTGCAGACTCTGGAAAACAATCCGGCCTTCATCCACGGCGGACCGTTTGCCAATATCGCACACGGCTGCAATTCGGTGCTCGCGACCACCACGGCATTGAAACTGGCCGATTACGTGGTGACCGAGGCGGGCTTCGGCGCCGATCTGGGCGCAGAGAAATTCATCGACATCAAGTGCCGCAAGTCCGGTCTGCGGCCGGCCGCCGTCGTGATCGTTGCCACGGTTCGCGCCCTCAAATTTCACGGCGGCGCGGATCTGAAGGAAATCAACAAGGAAAACCTCGCCGCGCTCGACAAGGGCATCGCAAATCTGGAGCGGCATGTCAGCAACGTGCGCAATCACTACGGGCTGCCTTGTGTGGTGTCGGTGAACCACTTCACTGCCGACACCGATGCGGAACACGCGCTTCTCGCCAAGAAAATGGCGACTCTCGATGTGCCCTTGGTGCTGGCGCGGCATTGGGCTGAGGGCGGAGCCGGCGCGACCGATGTCGCGCGCAAAGTCGTGGAAATCGTCGAGAAAGGCGCGTCGAATTTTCGCTATGTCTACGACGAGAAGCAGACGCTGTGGGACAAGGTGAAGACCATTGCCACCAAGATTTACGGCGCTGCCGACATTTCAGCCGATTCGAAGATCCGCGCGCGCATGGAAGAGCTGCAGAAGAGCTATGGTCACTACCCGGTTTGCATCGCCAAGACGCAGTATTCGTTCTCGACCGATCCTGCCTTGCGCGGCGCGCCGAGCGGGCACATGGTCAACATCCGCGAGGTGCGTCTTGCTGCCGGCGCGGAATTCATCGTGGTCGTGTGCGGCGATGTCATGACCATGCCCGGACTGCCCAAAGTGCCTTCGGCCGACAAGATCGACATCGACGCGCAGGGCCGCGTGGTCGGACTTTTCTGATCTACTCGCCGAGCACTGTGCCGACGCTGAGTCCGGCCGCTGCGCAGACTTGCGCGGCGGCCAGCTTCTTGCCGCCCTCGTAGCGCAGTTTGAACACTTCGATCTGACCACCCTGCGCCGCGATGAACATGCTCTCTTCGCCGATGGCGGTGACGGCGCCCACGGCACCCTTGACCTCGCCAAAAGTGCGCGCAGGGTGTTTGCGAGCGGCATGAAGCTGCAATTTCTTGCCCTTGAACAGGGTCCATGCTGCCGGAGCCGGATCGCAGCCGCGGATCAGGTTGTAGACCAGATCCACGTGGTTGTGCCAATTGACGCGCGCTTCGGGGTCGCGGCACCAACCTTCGTAGCTCGCGCGCGATTCGTCTTGGACCTTGCCCACGGCGCCGCGATTGACGACCAGATCGGCCGCCTCCTGCAGGGCCGCGACTCCCATCGGAAACAGCCGATCGAAATATACGCTGCCGAGGGTGTCGTCGGGACCGATGGGTGTTTCCTTCTGCAGCAGGACGGGGCCCTCGTCGAGGCCATCCGTGGGCCTGAAGATGGTGAGCCCGGTGCGCAAGTCGCCGCGGATGATGGGCCAATTGATGGAACTGGGACCCCGATAGTGGGGCAGCAATGACGGGTGGAACTGAATCATGCCGTGGCGCGGAATCGTGACGAAATCCTGCGGCGCGAACTGCAGTACGTAGGCCATGACGCCGAGATCCGTGTCGAGCGCGCGCATGGCCTGGCGCGCCTCCTCGGTCTTGAGCGACGCTAGCTGATAGACCGGGATGCGCCGCTGCTCTGCGGCGAGCCGCAGTGGATCTGCCGGGACCCCGGCTTTTTCCGGGGCACAGAACACGCCGGCGACGGTATCGCCTTTGTCGAGGAAGGCATCGAGAGCGGCCTTGCCGAAGTCCCTCTGGCCTACGATGGCAATCCGCATAGCCCACTTCCCCCATTGGCAAAAGAGCAATAATATATCATATATCAAAGCGTCGGGTTCGGGCGTAGAATCCCGAAGGTTGCCCGTTCGTTGCCCGCGCCGTCATTCGCCGGCCCGGTATCGTATAAACGTTAAATCCGTAGAATCCGCGCAATCAAAGGAGCTTGTATGGCCGGCCGCAATTTCCTGTTCGTTCCCGGACCCACCAACGTCCCCGACCGCGTCATGCGTTCCATGGCGGTTGCGATGGAGGACCATCGTTCCCCCGTCTTCCCCGAACTGACTCAAGCATGCCTGCGCGCCCTGAAGCCGGTGTTCAAGACCACTTCCGGCAGTCCGATTCTGTTTCCGTCCTCCGGCACCGGGTGCTGGGAAGCGGCCCTCACCAACTGCCTCAATCCCGGCGACACGGTGCTCATCGCCCGATTTGGCCAGTTCAGCCATCTCTGGGCGGACATGTGCGCGCGGCTGGGGTTCGAGGTGGAACTGCTGGAGACGCCCTGGGGAGAAGGTGCTCCGATCGAGCGCCACTTGGAATTGCTGACCGCCGACAAACGCCACCGGATCAAGGCGGTATTGGTGTGCCAAAACGAAACTGCCACCGGCGTGACCAGCGACGTCGCCGCCATACGCCGCGCCATGGACAGCGCCAAGCACCCAGCCCTGCTGTTCGTGGACTCGGTCAGCGCGCTGGCCAGCATCGATTTCCGCATGGATGAATGGGGAGTCGACGTCTGCGTCAGCGGCTCGCAGAAGGGCCTGATGCTGCCTGCGGGACTCGGGGTCACCTGTGTCAGCCCCAAGGCGCTCGACGCCGCCAAGCGAGCGACCTCGCGGCGCTGCTACTTCGACTATGCCGACATGGTGAATGCCAACGCGACGGGATATTTTCCGTACACGCCGTCGATACCGATGCTGTACGGCCTGCGTGAGTCGCTGGCCATGCTCGCCGAGGAAGGTTTGGAAAACGTGTTCCGGCGCCATCACTACCTCGCCGCCGGCGCGCGTGCCGCCGTGCTCGAGGGATGGAAGCTCAAGCTGTGCGCGGTGGCGCCAAAGTGGCATTCGGACACCGTGTCGGCCATCATGGTGCCCGACGGCATCAACGGCGCCGAGGTCATCGCGCGCGCCTTCACACGCTACAATCTTGCGCTCGGCGCCGGGCTGTCCAAGGTCGCCGGCAAATTGTTTCGTATCGGTCACCTGGGCGATCTCAACGAACTCATGTTGCTCGGGGGCATTGCCGGAGCGGAGATGGCCATGCTCGATGTCGGCGCGAAACTCGAGCCGGGCAGCGGTGTGGCTGCCGCACAGAACTATTGGCGCAGCCATCCGCCGGTACGCCTCTCCGACGATTCTGCGACGGCGCACGCCGGCATCGCCGCATGACGGGGCGCATCGTGTTCCTGGACCGCGCCTCGCTCAAGGCAAAGGTCCGCAAACCCTCCTTTGCAAGCGAGTACATCGAGCACGAAAAAACCGCCGAGGCTGAGATCGTCCCGCGACTGCGCGATGCCTCCGTCGCCATCATCAACAAGGTGCCGATGCGGGCCGCAACGTTGCGGCAGCTGCCGCAGCTCAAGATGATCGCCGTGGCAGCCACCGGCTATGACGTGGTGGACGTTGCCTATTGCAAGGAACACGGCATCGCCGTCGCGAACATCCGCAATTACGCGGTGCACACCGTGCCCGAACATGCCTTCGCCATGATCCTGGCGCTGCGGCGCAATCTGCTTGCCTACCGGCAGGACGTCGAAAACGGCGTATGGAACAAATCCGATCAATTTTGCTTTTTCACGCATGATATCGGCGACCTCTACGGCAGTACGCTCGGCATCATCGGCGAGGGCGCCATCGGCCAGGGCACCGCCGCCATCGGCCGCGCATTCGGCATGCGCGTGCTGTTTGCCGATCATCCGCCGCCGAAAATGCCGGACGTCGCCTTCACGCCGCACGAGGAGGTCCTCGCGCAATCAGACGTGATCTCGCTGCACTGTCCGCTGCTGCCCGCGACGCGCAATCTGATCAACATCGACGCCTTTCGCAAAATGAAGCGCAATGCCCTGCTCATCAACACGGCCCGCGGCGGGCTGGTCGATGAGGCCGCGCTGATTCAGGCGCTCGATGAGGGCTTGATTGCAGGGGCGGGGTTCGACGTGTTGACCGTCGAGCCACCCAGGAACGGCCATCCGCTGCTCGATGTCCGGCGTCCGAATTTCATTCTGACACCGCATATCGCATGGGCGTCCGACGGGGCCATGCAGTTCCTCGCCGACCAACTGATCGACAATATCGAGTGTTGGGCGGCGGGCAAACCGCAGCATCTCGTGACATCATAAGCCCCCCAAAGGATCAGGCTTGACCGACAATAGTGAAAAAACTCCTCTATCAGTTCGACACTGACACGCTCCCCTCGGTTTTTGACAATGTCGTGGGATATGACGGCGGCGCCGACCACATTGCCGCCTATGGCGGCGTCAACGCCAAGAACGTCGGCGGTCTGGTCGAAGGCGCCATTTTCACGCGAGGGCTCAAGGACAAGAAAAACACGGCAATTTTCATCGGCGGCGGCAACATGCCGGAGGGCGAGGCGGTGCTGGCCGCCGTGCGCCGGAAATTCTTCGCCAAATTTCGCGTCTCGGTGATGTTCGACTGCAACGGCTCGAACACGACGGCCGCGGCCGCCGTGGCGTGGCTCGCGCATGGCCGCGTCCTCGCGGGTAAGCGCGCGGTCGTGCTCGGCGGCTCGGGCCCGGTGGGTCAGCGCGCCGCGGTGCTGCTGGCGCGCGAGGGCGCAACGGTGGCCATTACCGGCCGCAAGCGCGAGGTTGTGCAAGCCGCCTGCGATTCCCTGCAAGCGCGCTTCGGCATCGCGGTTCGCGCCGTCGAAGCACCCACCAACGCCGAGCGCGGCGCCGCCATCGAGGGCGCGCACATCGTCCTCGCCACCGGCGCTGCCGGCGTCACGCTCCTCGATGAGCAGCAGTGGCGCGACAGCAGCACATTGGAATTGATTGCCGACGCCAATGCCTCACCCCCCGCCGGAATCGAGGGCGTGGGTCAAGGCGACCGCGGCTTGGAAAAGCATGGCAAGATACTCTTCGGCTCCCTCGGCTTCGGTGCGCTCAAACTCGCCCTGCATCGCGCCTGTGTCTCGCGTCTGTTCGATCAGAACGACTTGCTGCTCGATGCCGAGGAGATTTATGCCATCGCGAAAACGATGGTTGGTTGAACAGGCGGCGAAACAATGGTTACCCAAGCTTCTGTCGAAAAGTTTCTGGATGATCTGGCGAGCGGTCATCCCACCCCGGGCGGCGGCAGCGCCGCAGCCATCATGGGAGCGATGGGCGCCGCCCTCGTGTCCATGGTCTGCAATGTCACCATCGGCAAGAAAGGTTACGAGGCGGTTGAGCCTGAAATGCGCGCGGTACTGCAGGAATCTGAACAGGTACGCCGACGCCTGACCGCCATGGTGGCCGAGGACATCGCCGCCTTCGACAGCATATTGGCCGCGTACAAGCTGCCCAAGGCCAGCGACGACGACAAGGCACGGCGGGCCGACGCCATTCAGGCGGGCTTGCGCCGCGCGACCGAGACGCCGCTCGACTGCGCGCGGGTGTGCGCGCAGGTCATTGCATTGGCGCGGCGCGCGAGCGAACGCGGCTATCTCAACGTCATCAGCGACGGCGGTGTCGGGGTGCTCGCGGGATTCACCGGGCTGCGCAGCGCCGCACTGAATGTCTACATCAACGCCCCCGCCCTCAAGGACCGCGCGTTCGCCGAACGCGCGACCGCCGAGCTGGAAAAGCTGGTCGCGCAGTGCGCCGCCGAGAGCGAGTCGGTGTACCGGATCGTGCGCGAGAAACTAGGGTGACGGGGAGCCTGTATGAGTAATCCATATGCCCGGCGGTAGAATCGACGCCGATCGCGCCTTCAAAACGCTGCGCTTGGCCGTGCTGACGATCTCGGATTCGCGGGACGCCAGCAACGACACCTCCGGCGATCTGCTCGCGGAGCGCATTCTCGCCGCCGGACACGAGCTCAAGGCCCGCGCGCTGGTGCGCGACGACAAGGCCCGCATACAGCAGCAGGCAAAACAGTGGATCGAGGACCCCGGCATCGATGTGATCATCTCCACCGGCGGCACCGGCCTCACCGGCCGCGATGTGACGCCCGAGGCATTGCGCGAACTCTTCGACAAGGAGCTCGAGGGGTTCACGGTGCTCTGGCATCTCATTTCCTATGAGACGGTGGGCGTGTCGACCATGCAATCGCGCGCCTGCGCCGGCATTGCCGGCAACACGGTCATCTACGTTCTGCCGGGCTCGAACGGCGCCTGCCGCGACGGTTGGGACAAGCTGATCAGTTTGCAGCTCGACAGCCGCCACCGGCCGTGCTCGATCGTGGAGGTCATGCCTCGCTTTCAAGAAAGCTGAATGGGCGGAGCGGAACAGCCGGTGTTGTCGGTCGAAGCGGCGCGCGAGCGGATGCTGCGCGCGGTGCGGCCCTTGGGAAGCGAGTCGGTGCCTCTGCATGCGGCCTTGCGGCGCACCCTTGCGGATTCGCTGCTGGCAACGCGCAGCCAGCCTCCCTTTCGATCTTCGGCCATGGACGGCTACGCGGTGCGCTCGGCCGATCTGCCGCTCAAGCGTCTGCGAGTCGCGGGCGAAGCGGCGGCGGGCCGCGCCTACCCCGGCTCGCTCGAACCAGGCCAGGCGGTGCGGATCTTTACCGGAGCTCCGGTGCCCCGGGGGGCCGATGCCGTGATTCCGCAGGAGCGGGTGCGCCGCGAGGGCCACGACGTCCTCATCGACGAAGCGGCGAATCCGGGCAAGAATATTCGCGACCTCGCCGTCGATTTTGCCGCCGGCTGCCCGCTCGTCCGCGGCGGCACGCCGCTTGGCGCCGGGCACATTGCGCTCGCCGCGGCGACCGGCCTCGCCGCCTTGAACGTCAGACGCGCGCCGCGGATCGCCCTGCTCGCGACCGGGAGCGAAATCGCCGCTCCCGGCACGGCGGCAGGTCCGGATCAAATATACGATTCGGTGACCTTTGGGTTGGCCGCAATGATCGATGGCTGGGGCGGAATTGCCGTGCGCCACGCGGCAACTCCGGACGATGCCGCGGCGGTATCGCACGCGCTGGGGCGTGCCATCGGCGCTGCGGACCTCGCGGTGATCGTCGGCGGCGCGTCCGTGGGTGACTACGATATCGTCAAGCAAGCCCTTGCTGCCCGGGGTCTCGACATTTCGGTGCCGGCAATCGCGGTGCGCCCCGGCAAGCCGACCTGGTTCGGCACCGTCGCCGGCTCGCCCATTCTTGGCCTTCCGGGGAATCCGGCCGCCGCCTTCGTTTGCGCGGGCCTTTTTTTGCGTCCACTCATCCACGCCTTTCTCGCGCAGCAAGCCGCAGCGCCGTGGGCGCGCGCGGTGCTCGACGGCCATGTCGACAAGAACGGCGAGAACGAAGCCTATCTGCGGGCGTGGGTGGAGGTGGACGGCGATGCCCGGCTGAGCGTGCGCCCATTCGAGAATCAAGATACGTCCCTCGTGTCCATATTTGCCGCCGCAAACGCGCTGCTGCGCCGCCCGCCGCGAGCGGCGCCGGCGCTGCACGGCGAGCTCGTCGACGTACTGCTGCTCGACCCGGCTCTCCGATAGCCGCAATGAACAAGCCGCGACGCCGGCGCCTCAAGTTCATGCCGAGCGCCCGCCTACGGCGGCGCGCCGTGCGCCTGTTCCGGCGCGCTCCGAAAACCGCACAGCTGCTGATCGTGCTCACGCTCGCCATCCTGCTTTGGCTGGCTCTCAACTGGATGTATCAAGTCGTGCGCAAGCCGTCGGAGCTCTTCTTTCCGGTCAGCGGCACGCTCAACAAGACGCCGGCGCGAAACCTGGCGGCAGTACGCACCGCTGTTCAAGAAGAATTCCACCAGCGTGATTTCCCCCGAGTTGCTCGCGGCGCTCGCTCAGGTTGAGGGATCCGGCAATCCGGTGGTGCGGACCTACTGGCGCTGGTCGTTCAATCCCAGACCCTTCGAGGTCTACCGCCCGGCATCGAGCGCGGTGGGCATGTACCAGATCACGGACGGCACCTTTGCCGAAGCCCGACGCTATTGCATCCACGATCATGCCGTGGTCGAAGATGGCCCATGGAACGACTGGAAGTCCTGCTGGTTCAATCGATTGTATACGCGCGTGATTCCATCGCACGCGGTCGAGCTCACGGCGGCCTATCTCGATCGCAGCGTGGCGGGTGCGCTGCAGCACCATCCTGCGAAAATCGCGACGCTGGAACAAAAGCAGGAGCTGGCGGCGCTCATCCACCTTTGCGGAGCCGGCGCGGGCGATGCCTACGTGCGGCGCGGCCTGCGGTTGGCGGAGGGACAGCGATGCGGCGATCATGATGCCCGGGACTATGTGGCGCGGGTGACCAGCATGAAGCGAGCTTTTCGCGACATCTCGCAATCTCGCTGACTCGGCTTGCCATGATCGGCGAATGGCGGGATGGGGTGGGGCTCGGCTGAATCCGGGTCGGATGGCTACTCGATGAGAATGGCGCGAAAATCGTCGACGTTGGTCAACGTCGGACCGGTGATCACCGAGTCGCCGAGCGCCGTGAAGAAGCCGTGACCGTCATTATTGTCGAGCATGTCTCCGGGTTTTAGCCCCAGGGACCAGGCGCGGGCCAGCGTGTCGGGTCCGAGGACAGCGCCGGCGATCTCCTCCTCGCCGTCGACTCCGTCCGTGTCGCCGGCCAGCGCGTGAATCCTCGGGCGACCCTCGAGCGCGATCGCCAGCGACAGCAAATACTCGACATTGCGTCCGCCGCGGCCCTTGCCGCGCACGGTGACGGTGGTCTCTCCGCCGGAGAGCAGCACGCAGGGCGCCGGAAGGGTTGATTGCGTTCGGCCACTTGCGAGGCCATGCCGGCAAATATTTTTCCCACATCGCGCGCCTCGCCCTCGATCGCGTCGCCGAGGATGTGAGGCGTGATGCCGGCGGCGCGCGCCACGCCGGCGGCGGCTTCGAGCGCCATCTGCGGGGTGGCAATGATGCGCACGGCAGCGCGGGCCAGCCGCGGATCGCCGGGTTTCACGGATTCTCCGCGGCCACTTTCCAGCCACTCGCGCACCGGCCCCGGCAAGTCGATGCCGTGCCGGCGCAGGATGGCGAGCGCGTCTGCGGAGGTCGTCGGGTCCGCCACCGTGGGTCTGGAGGCGATGTCGATCGGCCGGTCGCCGGGTACATCTGAGATGAGCAGCGTCAGCATCCGCGCCGGGTGGCTTGCGGCAGCCAGCCGTCCGCCCTTGATGGCCGACAGATGGCGCCGCACACAGTTCATCTCGCGGATGGTCGTGTTGCCTGTCACTTTAAGCGTCACCCCCAGCCACTTGGTTCAAAGGTTTGGCGGCAACAGATCGCTTCGTCCGCAATCTTGCTACCCAGCCTCGCCTACTCTCGCTGCTGGCAAAGCTGATTGGCGATAGTATCGTACTCTGGGGCGCTAGTTACATTGTCCGGGAACCAGGCGTCATTCATCCCTGGCACACAGACATCGAATCTTCCGCCCCAGAGGGTCGTTTTGCCTCGGTCTGGATCGGGCTGGAGAATACCTGCCGTGAGTCGGCGCTTCGGCTGGTCGCACGTTCGCACAACTTCGGTAAAACGATCCAGCAAGTCATGCATGAGCATGAGGTTAGCCGCGGCATGGCTTCCGACGATATGGTGGCGGGCTGGGCCAAGGACCTGGATGCCAAGGCGGGGCTTGTCCAGTTCGACATGACGGACGGCGACGCTCTCGTCTTTGACGGGCGTCTGTGGCACGCTGGGCCAAATGACCGCCGTCATGGCGCCAGAACTGCATTGCTACTGCAGTATGCGGCCGCGGAGACGCCTGTGGCCGTGCCCGACTTCGCGCAACTTGAATGGCCGTTCCGGTTCAAGAACATGCGGGCACCTGTCATTCTGCTGCGGGGGGAGGCTAGGGAACGTTAACGAGCTCGTGCCGCTGTCACCTGTGATCACCACGCAAGTTTGTCACCTCGCCTTGCCGCTCGCGGACGATCCTGAACGCCGTTGGAGGCCGCACCCGATGTTCAATGGTGCGACGCCTATCGTCGAGGAAATGAGCTGCCATGTATCGGTGCTGAGCCCACTGCACTCGCCGCATCCACCGCATGCGCATGAGGAAGAGGAGCTGCTGATCGCATTGCAGGGCGAGGCAGAGCTCATCATCAGCGACAGCCCTTCAACCGGCCATGCACGCACGGAAACGCTCAGCCCTGGATCATTCATTTATTATCCGGCTGGCCAGCACCACACGATCCGCAACAGCGGCACATCGCCGATCACCTACCTCATGTTCAAATGGCGAGGAGACGTATTCACAGGTGGGACAAGGGCTGGAACCCAAAGTTGTCCACTTCCGAAACGTCTCTACGGACAACTCGAAGTCGTTCCAGGCATGCCCAATCGTCGAGCAATCCACTGCCTACCTCGGAAAACTGCCGTGCTCATTTAACGACGATGCAACCAGGTGCCGGCTACGCGCCTCATGTTGATGATTACGATGTGGCGATTGTAGTACTTTCAGGGCAGGTCCAGACGTTGGGCGAAATCGTGAAGCCGCATGACGTGATTTATTATTCGGCAGGCCAGCCCCACGGTCTTCGAAATGTTGGAGAGGAGCCAGCACAGTATCTCGTCTTTGAGTTCTCATTCCCCGAAGATATCCCTGAGCACTCGTAAGAGCGCGCCTAAGGCAAAGACGGCTCGCCAGCGTCTTGCCAATATACTGTCCCGCCTTGGCCTCCTCGAGACTGCACGGCGCGCACGTCATATGCTTCAGAAGCCAAATTAGCAATGTCATTGGGAGTCACCGATCCTGGATGTCCACGGAACAGGTGGACGCCCAGTGGATATTCGACCGAGGCGCCACCGCTTAGCGCCTCTGCAACTAGCCAGGTTCTAAATCTCGTAACGCAAAGCGACGAGCACTACGTACAACATCTAAGTGCGATGCTCGTCTCGTTGTTCGAGAAGAATAGAAATAATGTCATCAATGTGTTCGTTCTAACGCCTGATGATATTAGAGAGTACTTACTAGAAAATCTTAAGGAAATAAGCACAAAATTCTCGCAGGACTTACATTTTTGCCCGATAGACCGCCAGATGTTGAAGGGTTTAAGGGTAGTAAAACACGTTAGCTCGGCGGCCTACAATAAATTGTTCATGGGAGAGATCTTACCGAATAA
This sequence comes from uncultured Alphaproteobacteria bacterium, assembly GCA_963745855.1. GTDB lineage: Bacteria > Pseudomonadota > Alphaproteobacteria > Rhizobiales > Methyloligellaceae > Methyloceanibacter. The sequence goes on from CAVUZR010000008.1 coordinate 26,609, forward strand.
TATTAGTAGAGTTATATACTTGGATGCTGACATTATTGTAAGAGCGGACTTAGGAGAACTTTGGCGTCATGACCTTGGAAATTCTGTCGTCGGGGCAGTAGCAGACCCGAATGTGGAAAGTATAGTAGGGATCAAAACCAAACTCGGCCTTCGTCCTGATGCATCATACTTCAACTCTGGCGTTCTTCTTGTCGATTTAGATAGTTGGCGGAATATCAGCGTGGGGTTGGACACGCTGCGTTTTGTTCGAGAGCATTGCAACAGAATGTCGTTTAACGACCAATGTGCGCTGAATTGGGTGCTGCGTGATCGGTGGACGCCCTTACCGGACTGCTGGAACCTCCAAAGTTTTGCCGTTACCAACTCGCGTTGGGGATATATGTACTATACAAAAGATGCACAGACTCGAGCAAAGGCGGCAAAAATAATACATTTTACGGGAGCTTGCAAGCCATGGCACTACATGAATAATCATCCGCTTAAGGGTGAATATTCTAGATATCTTTCTCAAACTCAATGGAAAGCTTATGAATACGAGGATTATTCGTTACGCAATGTTATTCGCAAGAATTTTTACAGATTTGCGCCAACTCTGCTTCGCACATATTATTGGATTTCGGTGGCTAGAGGGATTCTAATCATACGGAACAACAGGGCTTGCATTTTGCGCTTGAGACGGAGTTGGCTAGATTTTTGGCTGGCTTTTAGGCCAAGGCTTCCCCTTCATCAGCACCGTCCCCGCGACTAGCGTACACTATTCCGCACGCCTGCAATGCTTGGAGCGCCCAGCACGAGCATCCTCCCAATGCCTTGCGGTTGCGTTTCGCGCAACAGCGCAAGATTGTTGAGGCAATTGGCGTAATCCTTCGTCCCTGGAGTGTGGCTCTTCTTGCAGATGCTCTCATCCCTCGCGAGTTGCACTTCCGGTGATGGCGAGCAGCCCGCCAGGAGAAGGGCAACGAACAGAGATGCGATTTTGGTCATTGCCCCTCACCCGATCCCGTAACGTACCATGCCAGCGGATGGGATGTGAATTGCAGGCAAGAGTTTCGCGCGCGCGGAGTGGAGATTCACCGATTTGGGATAGCTAGGCCTGGGGGGCTATCATCATAGTGGGAGCTCAGCACTCGCCCTAACATCACGGCCGCGAGGTCACTTGCGATTCTGCAGAACTGACGTGCAGTAGAGAAGCGCGCGTCCATCATGGGAGCTATCCTTCCAAACGCTGCCTTTCCGCGTGATGGAGGCCGGTGCCAACCGCCGCACCTGTTGTTGCCACCACGGTAACTCCTCCAGACTTTCCGTGTACATGCCTCCATGCTGCCTATCGAAGAAGTGATTTTGAATATAGCTCCACTGCGCCTTGAACTGCTGAAGGTAGTGCTGCCCCTCAAGTGCGATGCCATGGATGGCGAGCAGCGCCTGCAATGCTCCCATCTGAACCCACCACTGCTTCTGTCGCACCATGAGATTTTGGGCTAGTAGGTGCAAGGGTTCGATCCCGGGTCCAGCGTAGTAAAACCCTCCCCGCCGGCGATCCCAACCATAACGAACGGCATGATCCACAAACCGGCGTGCCGTGCCGAGGATTTGTTCCTTGTCCCCAAGCAAGTGCGCCGCGTCCAGAAGGCGAAATGCGTCATAAAATTCGTGTCCAAACCGAGTTGAGGTGGGGCACCGGCGTCCAGTCCGCGAGGCAATACTGATGATGCGCTCCAAGTGGAGTGGTCATGCGTTTGCAGATGATATCGACCATTTCGGCGAGCTGGTCAGCCACTTTGGCCTCGCCCCAGCACTGGTTCAGATGAGTGAAGGTGTCGAGAAGGGCTGAATGAACGCTGATGTCTTTACAGTCCAGCGGGGATTTCATCGTGTCGGTCCAGCGGGCCCGTGCATCGGCAGTGCGGATGACCATGCCATCGCGCCGCAAGTAGCCAAAATACCCGCCGCACTGCTCGTCACGCGCGTTACGAAAGATCCATTCGAAACCCTCCCGAGCCAGATCCAGGGCCGTTTGATCGCCGGTAGCCTCATACACCGCGACGCATGCGAGGACAGCGTAGGCAAAGCCATGAGTGTGTTTGGTATGCTCTTCGATTGGTTGGCCCGCCCTGTCGAGACGGTGGAACCAGCCGCCTTCAGTATGGTCCCAGAGTGCGTCCCGTAAATAGGAGAAGCCATGCTCCACGGCCTGGCGCAGACGATTATCGTTCGGGTAAAACCTGCTCGCTTCGGCGGCAAAGCGAGTATGCCGCGCTTGAAATTCTACCAGCTTCTCGTTCGGGCCATCTAGCTTCCAACGATAATCGAAGTCGCAGAGAAAGCCCCCATACTCGCGGTCCAACGAGCGAGGAAACCACACATCAATGACGTCATGTCTGAGAGCGGCCTCGAACTCCGCCGCAGCGGGCATCAGCGATGGCAGGACTATATCCACCCTGCTATTTAGGGCTTCGACTTCTAGATGCTGAGCAGTCGACAACTAACCTGGTAACGCAAGTGCATGAGTTTTTCAATTGCTCAACAGATATTGGGGACACCCCACTCCCGGCGATGACGCAGCCCATATGTTGATCAAGGTAGTTCTTGCGCGGCGAACTCGAGGCGGAGTTACGTCGCCTCGTCGCCGCATGGTTCCCGCGCAGTGTTGATACGGAATACGGCGGGTTCCTTTGTAACTTCGACTATCGATGGAAATCCGCCGGATCGCAGCCCAAGATGCTTGAGTACCAGGCACGGCAAACGATCGCCGCGGCTCGCAGTGGGGCTCACTCGTCTGATCTCGCAGGCTTGCGCGAGATCGCCACACATGGATTTCGCTACCTCAAGGATCGAATGTGGGACGGTAGTCTGGGCGGGTGGTATCGGCTGCTCGATCGGGATGGCACTCCCCGCGAGGCATCCACCAAACACGGGCACGGCTCGAGTTACGCGATTTCCGCCTGCGCAGCCTGCTACGAGTTGACTAAGGATCCTGAGTGTTTGGAACTTGGGAAATCGGCTTTTGCTTGGCTGGAGTTGCATGCGCATGACGATCTGCATGGCGGCTATTTCGTTTTTTACAGGCAAGACGGAACTCCGATCCTGACGAGAGACCAAGGGCTCGGTCCTGAACGCGATGCAATCGGAACGCCGATCGGTTTCAAGGACGCAAACACTACCTCAGATCTCCTAAAGGCCTTTCGCGATCTCTATCGCATTTGGCCGAACGCGCAGCTTCGGGATCGATTGGAGGAGTTGCTGCGCATAGTGCGTGACCGGCTCGTCGTCGCGCCTGGAGTGATGCACATGTACGCTCATCCCGATTGGACGCCGCTGCCCGATTTCGCGCGCTACGGACAAATTCTCCGCTCAGCGAACATTCTACTTTCGGCTTCTGCGACGCTTTTTGGGACATCGGACTCGACGACCGAACGAGTTGCCCAATCCATGATCGACACGATGTTGCGGGTCGCCTGGGATTCCGACAAGGGTGGATTTCATCTAGCCGGATCCAGCTTTGGGCCGGCGTATCTTGAGAACACGATCGTCTTCGTGAAAGATAAGGCGTGGTGGGTTCAGGCCGATGGTCTGAAGGCACTTTTGGCCATGGCTCGGCTTTGCCCGGGCAGCCAGATGAACTACGAGGCCCATTTCCTGCGCCTTTGGGATTACGTTAAGACGAAGGTGATCGACGCGAAGCGCGGTGGCTGGCTTGCCGCTGGCCTCGACACAAACCCCGACGCGCGCAAGCTGGCGAAGGCGACCATGTGGAAGGACTCGTCGCATGAGGTCGAGGCCCTTCTGGATTGTTCGTTGTTGCTGGATTCACCCTGATGTTCGTCTTTTCCAGCCAAAGATCGTTGGACGGGATTACGTCTTGTGCAATCCAGACAGAAAGCAACGGACGCGTTTCCATAAGCGATGCTTCGTTGAACTCGGGCGGAGGCGCTCCAGCCAAAGAAGTTCGTCACCCGTAAGCGCTCCTCTGGACACGCTCGCCGCGTTGGAACTGACCCACTCCAGCTTTCTCATGGCAACGATGACTCGATCTACGTTGCTCTGAAACAAGGAAAACCGCAACATCAAGTCCGCCAGTCTTGGCCGGAGACTTCTCGGCGTCGCCGTATCCGCGCAATGACGCTTCGGTGATACGCCGGTCTAGCTCCCATCCACGAACGAACGGCGACGTAGCAATCGTCTCCCATCCGAATCTCTTATAGGCGGCGAAGGTGGATGACGCATTCGGTGTAGTAATATTGAACGGTCCGATCGCGAATCGAAAGGGTTCTCGATATCGATAGCGTTCGACGAGCAGCGGACCCGAAATCCAAAGTCCTAGGGAGTGCACATACCCCTTCTTCTGCCAGTCCATGAGCAACTCTTCCTGCCGTTGGTTCTCTGCTGGATTGCCCAAAGGCACCATAACCAAGCAGTCAACATAGGATGTGCGCAGCTCCTCCAATATGATTTCGATGTGCTCGGGGCGGTAGTATTCTGCTTCCCCGACTGGATCGCCGGGCGAGAAATCCGTAAAGAAATTCCAAGCTAGGATCGTCGCTTCGTGCCGCCTACCAAGCACGTCCAGCGCTTTGCCGAGGGCGACGCGTTCGGGTCGGTAGGTGGTATCAAACCATCGAATATCATGCTCCAGGCATGTCTGAACGATCCTCTGCTGCTCCTCCTCGGAAGCGGGCCAATCGTTTCCAAGCTGACTGATAAATGAATGCCCCCCTAGAATAAGTGGCATCTCGGCCGATCCCCTCATTGTTGATTCCTTGCCTCGGCATGCGGGTGCCAATTGGAAATTCGAAACCGTAACAGAACGGCCTAGGCAGGACGATCGGGCGTTGAGTCCTGCGGCCGTGGCCCGCATGGCGCAGGCGGAGGCCGCATGACCTCTGCCCTATTCGACTTCGTTACGAAGCTCCCTGCGGAGCGTGAGGCCCATCGTGGCTAACAAGGCAGAAGCGGCTAAGGCGCGGCGCAAGCTGAAAGCAGAGGGGCAAGCGGAGGTCGAGCACAGCCACCTCATCTTTCACTTGCCTGCCCAATGGCTCGTCGGCGCGAAGCTGGTCGGAAGGGAATTGAGGTTGGAGGGTGGCGTCGACCTGCTCCGGGTCGAGGCGGCGCTGCATCGCGTAGTTGCTCAATATGCGGGAAGGCCGCTGGAATGGGCCGTGAAGCTGAAGGTTCCCACTGACGGTGGCCTGCCCGGACTCTATAACGGCCGGTCCTATGATGGCCTGTATCTTCTAAAGGGTGGGGGCAAACCAGTCTGGAAGCTATTCCCTCGGATTAAAAAGGACTGGCGGAAGCCTCAAGGCATTATCTTCGGCAAGCGTTGCGGCGTCACCCAGAACATCGGCCCAGCGGCCAGGGGGAGTCAGGTCGCTAAGCTATTTATGAATCAATGAGTTAATGTAAACTGGGACCGAAGAAAACCTGCAACCCGAGGGTCGACCGATGTCCATTTTTTTGAACCGCGGAAGGACCATAAAAGATGGTTAATCACGATCTTTCACTGTCAAAAAAGAGCTATTTACTTCATAATTTCGGCAATTATTATTCTTTTCAGTTTTGAGCTTCTCACTTCAACAGCACTAATTTATTTATATCGATTGAAGAAATTGGAGTGCTTAAATAATTCTGAGGTAAGTTATATTTCAAGTGTGAATTTCGTCTATAAAGTAACAATGGCTACTCTAGAATTCGTTGGCCTTTGCCCGCATTGCTACTCGGACACCGATCAGAATCATCGCATGGATGTTGATCCATCTCCTTTTTTTCGAGTTGACCCAAAATTAGGTTACCGACCTCAACCAGGAAGTTATACGGTTACATATTCAAAGAAAGAGGCGCAGAGTTGGAGTAAGTTACGTATAAACGTTAGAATAAACGCAGATGGGTCACGGTGGACCGGAAATTCAGCAGACCCGAACAAACCCACCTTATTTATCTTCGGCGACAGTTTTGTGTTCGGCGAGGGTGTCATGACAGCAAACATTCTCGTTTCTGCTACAGCAGGCAATGCCAAACTTCAACGTTAGGTTGTTGGCCGCTGGAGGCTATTCGCTTAGCCAAGCGTTCTTAAATTTTGAACGGCTGAGAGATCAAATTTCCGATCGTGATGCAATTATACTCGGCTATGCAGATTTCTATGATAAGCGCCACGTCGTTGCACCCTCTTGGTTGAGGGAACTTGACGACACGAAGTGGGAGCGGGGGGCGCCCAGGGAACCGGGGCTATTGCCAAAAGCCAGCGTCGATCCGAACGGGGTCGTTAGCTTTTCTTACATCCAGCAAGATTGCTCTCTGAATAGGTCCTACTGCGAGCAGTTGGATCCATCAAAAGAGGCGATGCAAAAGGTAACTGCGGCCCTCGCGAACCACATCGCTGAGAGTACGAACGCCAAGCTGTATTTGCTACATTTTAGTGGTCTCGCAGACAATCCGATTCTTCACCTGCTGAACAAGCGGTTCACGCTAATATCAGCCTTGCCAAGTGATTTCGATTATCTCATCACAGATGATGTAATGGGATTCGACCGACATCCGGGCCCGTATTGGCACCATGCGATCTTTAGAAAACTGCTAGGGGTGATCGGAGCTCTAAAAGGAGTCAGCTTCCTAAACCATTGAAAAACAATAACTTAGCAGGGGAACTTGAACTTGGGCTCAAGGGCGGGCGAACTGAACACGGAAAGGCGAGCGGAAGGGCGCGACGCCGCGCGGTAAGTGCGGAATGTGCCGAAGCCGTCTCGCTGCCCAAGCGAGAGCCAACAACCTATCGTTTTCGCCGAGGAACTAGCGAGCTTAATGGGTCCCATCCCGACCCCCGGGGGGACATCTAAAAATTCCGAGCTGTATGGGAACCCATTGCAACGATCCAGAGAGCGCGTGATCTTCATCAAGCGTCTGATTCGGGCCAAAGGTAGTCGCCGAGGTACGGGAACTTGCCCGAGCTCACACGGGCGAGGCAGTTGAAACGCTCGTGTCGATAATGACCAATCCCAAGTCTGCACCAGCGGCGAGAGTGTCAGCTGCAAACGCGTTACTCGACAGAGGTTATGGCAAGCCGCCGCAACACATCACTGGCGAAGGTGGCCCTTCTTACGTCGTACGCCTTCCAGAGCCATGCGCGACAGTTGAGGAGTGGGTAGCTAGTCTGGGCGATCGACCTGCACAAACGCCGAGCAATGTTTCAATTTCTCAACAGAGTCTCGCGGCAGTGCATAACGAGGAGCCTCTGGTTGACAGCTAGGCTTACCAGAGCGAGCGTCGGTTTCTATCGATCCGGGGGGAGGGAGACATGGATGACAAAGATCAAGATCAGGGTGCCAGTGATGCAGGCATAGGCACGGCTGGGAGCACTCTGGGTGGGGCCGCGGCTGGCGCCGTGGCCGGGACTGCACTCGGCGTGCCCGTCGTCGGGACCGTGATTGGTGCGCTCTCTGGGGCAGCAATTGGCGCAGCAAGAAAGCGGACGAGAACACCAACAAGGAAGGCGAAGTCGGCGGCTGCACCAGCAAAAAAGAAGAGCTCAACGACAAGGCGATCAACCAAGACGAAAACGAAGCCGGCCACCGCCCGCAAAGCTACCAAGAAGACGCCGGCCAAAAAGCCGAGGCGTAAAGCCCAAGCAACCTCGACTGCACGCCGGAGCGCAACTAAGGGCAGACGACGATCGCCGCGCAGCTCACGGTAGTTCCTGGTAGCCTTTTGAGATCACGCTGACTACGCCGCGTATAAGGAAGTCTTCCTGACTTCCTGCGTGTTGAAACTCGTCGTTGATGCGGCCCGATCAATGTTCCTTGTCTTAATAGAGCAACCCCTAGTGAGGCAAAGTCAGTGTGTCTCACATAAAAGGGTTATTGCTTTTTGGAACACATCGTCTCATAGTGTCTTAGGATCTAATGAGGCGAAGAGATCACGATGCAAATCGGTTATGCCCGATCGAGCACCATCGATCAGGAGGCTGGTTTCCAGGCTCAGATCAAGTCGCTCAAAGCCGCTGGCTGCGAGAAGGTTTTCGCCGAACAGGTCTCATCGACAGCCCAGCGGGAGCAGCTTGAGGCCGCGCTTGAGTATGCAAGGGAAGGCGACATCCTCGTTGTTACAAAGCTCGACAGGCTTGCACGAAGCGTGTCCCACCTCGTTGCCATTGGTGACCGGCTGGAAGCGAAGGCCGTCGCCCTTAAGGTGCTTGACCAGGCGATCGACACGTCCAATTGCACCGGCCGCTTGATGTTCAACATGCTCGGCGCAATTGCCCAATTTGAGCGGGAGCTGATGCTTGAGCGGCAACGCGAAGGCATCGCCAAGGCTAAGGCCGAAGGAAAGTACCGGGGACGCGCACCGACGGCTCGGGCAAAGGCCTCAGAGATTCGACGTCTGCATGGCGAAGGGATTGGACCAACCGAGATCGCGAAGCGATTGGGGATCAGTAGAGCAAGCGTTTATCGGGTCCTGAATCTGTCAGTGTAATGGGGCCCCATCTGAGACCCCCGGGGGTAGCCAAAATTGAAGGTGGGGGGTGATTGTAGCTAGGCGTAGGCAAAATTAGGGGGTGGGGGTGATTGTAGCAATCTGTTCATCGAACGCTGCGAGCTGCTTGGGCAACTGCACATCGTCAGCGAACTGCTCCCTAAGCCTCGCGGCGATTGCGCGTCCTCGGTAAAATGCGTCCCGCGCAAGGGTCGCATCGCCTTGTCGAGCAAGTACTAAGCCAATTCTACCATAGCTTGCCACGAGATTGCGCTGCCAGCCGGCATTGCCGGGGTCGGCTTTGGCCAGACGCTCTGTAATGACCAGACCTTTCCGGTACGTTTTCAGCGCCTCGGCGAGATTACCTTGTGCCGCCAATAAGTCGCCCGCCCTGCTATAGGCGACGCGAAGATCGCGCTGCCATCCGTTATGGTCGGGATCAGCTTTGGTTAGGCGGTCTGCCAGCTCACTAGCTGCCTGGTACTCGCCAATGGCTGCTGAAAGATCGCCGCGGCTGAAGCAAATGTCGCCGACGCCGAGGTGAGCCCAATAAAGGATCTGTGCATCCTCTCCCATTTTAGCTGTTTGGATAACCCGCCGATAGGCAGCCTCTGCCTCGTTGAGTGATCCTGCTTCGGCTTGAAACCATCCGCTCCAAAACATGCCTTTGACATGGTCGGGATCGAGCGCGGCTGCCTCAGCATAATAGCCGCGTGCCTTCGGGAGGTCCGAAATTGCAGCAATGGACGCTAAGTTGCGAAACGCCTCGGCCGCCTCCTTGTTGTGGCCAACTGGCAAGTTCTTCTTGTCCTGAGCGACCGCTTCCAAAAGAGGTTCGGCCTCTTCGAATTTACCGGCCCCAATTAGTTCAGACGCCGTCGCATAGCGGGGGTCGCGTCCAGCCTCTTCGTCAATCGAGGTAATGGCCTCGATCACGCTTTGCTCTGCTTCGGGTGCCGATACCCTGGCGGTGTCGATCGCTCCAAACTTCGTGCGCAAAGCCTCGATGTCTGCAAGGGTCTGCCGCTTTTGGTAATCGAAATAGGCGAAGGCGCTGGCGAGCGCGATTAAGGCAACGAAGGCTGCCGCAATGCCGCCTTTGATGCCGAGGTTGATGCCGCCCTTGATGCGTGCAATGCGGGCACGGAGACGGCGTTCGCGCTGGGCGCTGCGAAAGCCACGTTCTGAGTGACGGAAGACTTCGTCTGAGGACACGCCTAGAAGCCCAGCTACAATTTTGGCAAGCGCGAGATCTTGGCCGTCACCGTCCTCACGAGTATCAGCGGCCAATACTTCGATGGGCTTGTCGGTGACTTTCCCGTCTGTATCGAGCTTGAACTTCAGCGACGGGGGGAAGCACTCAATCTGAGGGTCGTCCGGCTTTCCGCCGATGATCAGCGGGATTATTGGCCGCTCGGGATGACGAGACTTGAATAGGCGAATAGCTTCAGTGACGTAGTGGCTTTTGGCGGAGGTCGGCGAACAAACAACGATCAGCGCACGAGAGGCGTCGAGTGCGGTAAGTGTCGAATTAGTCAGCGTATGAGCGGTGGTGATGTCGTCGCGGTCGCGAAAGATTGGACGCAGCGTTTTGCGGATCGTGCCAGTAGCGTCGCGCCCAAGGTCCCTATCCACGCGGAAGGCTTCAAGCCAGAGATGTAGCCACTTCGCCCAGCGTGCATCTGCGTGACTGTAGGCGATGAAGGCGCGATATTCGAGCGTTACGGTGCTCATAACCCAAAGGAAACGCTGACTTCGAACCTGATTTGAAGGGAAACTGAGATGGGGTCCCACCAACACCCCCGGGGGACATCTAAAAATTCCGAGCTGTATGGGAACCCATTGCATAGGAGTCCCACCCATTCTTCTCAAAATTAGGAGTTTTAGGCGTACCTCCGCTTAGGGGAGTCAAGACGTCATAGGAACTTAGGGGCTCAAGCAGGAACGATGAGCGACGTATGCGAACTTTCAACCGGTGTGGAAATGGATGCCGCGACTTCCCGAAGTTCGCTCGCAATCCGACGCCAGCCTTCGCCTGGCGGCATTCTGGGTGAGTCAAATTCTTGTTTCCTGCCCAAAATAAGGCTACGCAGTAGCAATAAATGACGCGGCCAGTATGATCGAACTCCAATTCTATCCGAAATTTAGCAACAATGAATATATCGAGCTCTTCTACAAGGCCCTCGAGCCATACGGAGTACGCGCACGCGACGGACTGATTATCCGGGACAAAATCCTACGGGAGAAGGCGCCCAAACTTGACATCATCCAGATTCATTGGCTGCCCGAACGGATCTGGCGCGGCGGTAGTCACCGGCTTGGCTACTTGCCTGTCGGCCGCGTCTGGAAGTATTGGCGGATCGCGCGCCTCTGGAAGGATTTACGACTGGCCAAGCGGCTCGGCCTGCAGGTCGTCTGGACGGTCCACGACTTTGTCCATCACCAGGGAAGCGGGCTCGTTGATCGTTTAGGCTATCTAGTCCTCGCCCGTAGCGCGAACCTGTGCATTTGCCACAGCGAGAAGATCCGTGGAGACGTCCTCCGCTGGTACCGGGCTCGACCGGAAAGGGTCGTGGTGATGCCCCACGGAAATTATGACGGTGTCTTCCCCTCTCCACATCAGCGATCGCAGACACTCACCGAGCTGGATCTTTCCGAGGACGCGAAAACCCTTGTCTGCTTCGGCAGGATCCGCGCGTATAAGGGCTTCGATGTTGCGTTGGACGCCCTCCGCATTCTCGGCAACGAATATCAACTAATCGTCGTCGGTGCCCCAGACGAACCCCGCTTTAGCAATGAGTTGCGGGAGCGGGCCCAGGGCATGCCAAACGTTCGTCTGATCCTGGAGGATGTTGATAAGCAACGACTCGCAGATTTCATCCACGCGGCGGACTGCGTTCTAATGCCCTATCGGCGCATCACCGGCAGCGGTGCACTCCTGACGTCGTTGACTCTAGGACGCGGCGTGGTCGCCTCCGATCTCCCTTTTTTCCGCGAGATCCTCACTCGGGAATTGGAAGCCGGCGTTCTCTGCACGCCGGGCGACGCGCGGGACATCGCCCGGTCGATCGATGTCTTCTTCAGAATCCCCGCCGAGCGCCGGCACGCCGCCGCACGTCGCATCGCGGACCGGTACGATTGGAACCTCGTGATCCGGCCGGTCGCCGACTGGCTTCAACGAACCTTCCCGCAGAAGACTCAATGCGCGGCGTCGTCCTCGTCAGTTGGGCTATAGCCGCCGCGGGAATTCCTCTTCCTTGAACTTGGGCGCAAGAACCTCCGCAGGCCTAACCTCACGCCACGCGCCTTGGCGGCTTTTAGAGCGGGCTTGGTACGCTCCGAGATCAATCCCGCCTCAAGCTAGGCCACGCTCGCCATCGTGGGGGTTATGGATCCTAATTCGCAATGACCCCCACCAGCCCTCCGTTCATGCAGCCGCTCCTCGCTAATAATACTCTGAGCTTCCGGATACTGGCGCGCTCGCATACAAAAACCTTGTCCTCTCGCGGTGACAGCCAAGACCGCCATCGTATAGAATTCTCGACGACCTCCAAGCCAAAGGTCGTTATGATGAGAAGTCTACCGTCCGGAGAAAATCTTACTCCATGTGGGAGGGTTCTGCCGAGGTCTATGGTTTGAAATGGGTATTTGAGCTTTGGATCCTGCGTCATGTCATATAGGAGTATCACTTGATGCAAGGTATCGGGAATGGCGCAAATACCGTCAAAAATATCTATATTTTCAAGGCGGCAAAATTTTTTACGCACTATAGTCTGTTCGGGATTGCAATCAATTTTACCTTTCGCATTTACAGAGAATATCGCAATTCCATTCTTGTTTGGCTTAATTTCTGGAGGGTTTAGTTTTCGAATTCCAATAAATTTCGATTGGGATTTCTATTTTCATTATGAATAGGTTTATTAATATGAGAAGCTATTTTTCTTCTAACGCTCTTAATTGAGCGGTGCGAAAGATTTAATAGCTTATTTGATAGCGAAAGACCCTCGTCGCGCTCAAAAGAAAACAATATCTTTTCATAAATAGAAGACGGCACCCAATCGTCCGACTGGAATGTCACCAATAATTTTGTGCCATCTTCGTTGAAACATATCCCTTTGGCGTGCCCATACTCTGAAAACCAGGTTTCTATCTTGTCCAGAGGGTTTGTGATTCTGGCCCGTTTTTTGATTAAATCCATAGCAAACGATCGCACCGGCCCGACCAACGTTTTCGCAGTAGGTGGCGACCAACCTGCCATCCCGCAACGCCAAGGAATGGGCCTCTCGCAGGTGATCGAACGGGGTTTGGAAAATCTGTATCGGTTTTTTGTTCGATCCGCCATTTCGATACACATTTATGGCGCTGGGCTTCTTCAACCTGTGCCTATTGGTAACAACAAGGTAGTTTTCTGAGTAAAATACGCCGTGGGGTTCATCAAGTTGTGACTCAGGATTTCTCAATACATGCAACAATTTTCGGGTTCGCGATTCATAAATTCGCACCTCATTGAGGTCCTGGTACGTTACGGCGAAGTAAGCCCCGCTCGGGTGAAAGGCAACATCGGGAATCAGGCAGGGTGCTCCGTCGTTCTCAATGACCTCAGTAATGCGATACACTGGAAGTCTCCCTGATCTATCAAGGTGCTTGGAGTTCGTCTCCATGGCGTACTCGATCATCGCCTAGAGGTCGCCGGTAACTTGCTCCAAGCGCATATCGATATTCAGCAGATGCGGAGGTGCCTTCGAAATTGATAAATCCGCAAGAAGCGCAATCAAGATTTATGCCAGCTGGCAATCGGAGCCATTTCGTTGGTGGGGGGACAGTTGTGACAGTTCAGCGCAGCTCTCCGTGTAAAGCAAACCGACACAAAAAGGTCCTTCAATTCACCAACGGCAGCGGACAATAAGAAGCCCCGGTTGGGGGAGAACCGGGGCGTGGGGGCTGCTGCGGCGTAGTTCACCAACGGCCAGGGTGAGGAGCGCCGACGGAAGCCGACTTCTCCAAAAAGTAAGCCCCGGCGGTTGGGGACACTTGCCGGGGCTTAGTCCATCACGGAGAGATGGCTTTCTACTGCTGACCATCAGGCCATCAGGTAAGTGCAAAGTAGCACAACCACCAACCCCACGCTGTAGCTCGCGGGCAACGTAGCCACTACAATTTCAGTCAATTTAGCCGACATGTTCCTGATTTGTTCTACGGTGGTGCAATAGCTACGGGGCATCGGTTCAAATCCGAGGCGGCGATTTCGAGTTCGATCCGAATCGAATGAAGCTTGGCCAATGTCAGGCACGGGTCGCCACCGCGTGCCAGCCGTTGTATTGTAGCTTGCGGTTTTACGCGCCGGCCGTGCCTTTCTTCGAAATCTGCAATATGTTGCCCCAGATGTTGCCCCCTGCTTCTAACCAACAATCGTCTTCAGGCTAAGCCATTGTTTTATTTGGTGCCGGCTGGAGGATTCGAACCCCCGACCTACTGATTACAAATCAGCCGCTCTACCACCTGAGCTAAGCCGGCGCCGGTCACAACTGTGAAAGCCGTCCCACAAACGGATATGGGGAAAGCCTCTCTCACTAATTAGCTCGCTTTAAAGGCTCACGCTACCTGCGGCCGGCCAGAATGCCGGCGATGAAGGCAATGGCGAGAAGCGGCACCGGGCCGATTTGCTTCATGGCGTTGCCGACGCCCTGATCGATCATGCCTGTGGCATCGCCGGTCGAGATGAAGGGATCAGGCCCAATCTGTTTTTGCTGGCGCCCGACGAGCGGCACCATGGCGAGCACGATGAGACCGACCAGAAGGAGCCCTGCCGCGATGATCGCCGCCGCCTCGGCCGGATCGAAATGATAGATCGAGACGAGCGCATGATAGGCGGCGACAAGTGCGAACACCGCGGCCGCGAGGAGCAGCACCGCGGCGATGGCAATGGCGATGGCCTGACGCAGTGAGCGCTCGAACGATTCCCTGATCCGAGCGCCGACCTGCAAGGTTGAGAGCAGCGCCAGCGCTGCGCGGAGCATGGAGGTTCGCCTCTAGCGTCGGGTGAAGATGCCGAACAGGAAGCCGAGGCCGACGGCAATGGCCACGGCCGAAAGCGGGTTCTGCCGGATTGCCTCCTCCGCCTGGTTTGCGGTCTCCATCGCCTTGTCTTGGGCACGGTTAATCTGCTTGTTGGCCATGCGACCGACCGTGGAGGTCAGGCTCTGAATATCGGCACGGATGGCATCGATCTGGTTGGCCAATTCCTGATTGTCTGGGCTGTGTGGGCTTGGGGACATAGGGGGGATTTCCTTCATTACTGACAAAAGAGGTGGCAGCGCTGGTTAAGCTGCCTCAGTTCCGTGGTGGCTATTAGCGCCTTGTTGCCAAGAAAGAGTTGAGAGGCGAGAGAATTGTTGTTGTCAAGGGACTGCGGCGGCCGAGCCACGGGTGCGTGCCAAGCTTGTCAACAAAGGCTTTTGTCGGGGACTTGTGGGGTGAGTTGGTCTAAAGTGAATCGACGGGATCCAGGAGATAGGCGGGCTATGAGCTCATGGAAGCATGTGCTGAGCGGCATTGCCGCGTTCGGCCTAGTCGTACTGCTTCTCCCTGGCACCTCTAGCGCCGCAGGTCTCGTCGCGCAGGGTGTCGATCGCGGGCTCCGTAAACCCGTCGAGCCCGTCTTCTTTCACGGTCACTCGCCCGGCGGCATCGCTTATTACTGCTATCCGCGAAATTATTGGTGGTTTTACCGCCCCTACACGACGGCCGGCGCGGACTATGCGCGATGCATGCCATACTTCCACTACCCGCCGCAGGCTTATCGAGGCGGCGGGGGTGGAGGCCAGATGAAGTAAGCTGGCCGACCACGCCGATTCGCTTCTTGCGCCAACGAGTTAGAGGCGTTTCTTCGCAAAGAGAATCGAGGCTATCGCGCTCTTGCCGTAGCGCTTGCCCAGTGGAGCGCGATCGCAGCGGCATTCGAGATGTTAAGACTGGCGAGCTGCCCGGACGTCGCTATGCGGCAGAGCCGGTCGCAAGTCTCCCGCGTTAGCTGACGCAGTCCTTTGCCCTCCGCGCCGAGCACAAGGGCAAGCGGAAGCGTCAGTTCGGCAGCCTCAAGCGCTTCGGCGCCTTCCTCTGCGAGCCCAACCCTGAGGAAGCCGGCCTCACCAATCCGAGCCAGGGCTTGCGCCAGGTTGCCAACCAGAACCACCGGAACGATATCGAGGCCACCGCTAGCGGCCTTGGCCAGCGCACCCGTCAGCGGCGGGCTGTGCCGCTCCGGCATTACCACACCGACAACCCCGAAGGCCGCTGCCGAGCGCAATACAGCTCCGACATTCTGGGGATCGGTGACCTCGTCGAGCACGAGAAGAATCCCTTCGGGCCGCAAATCTTCTAGCGCGACCGGAGGCAGGAGCGCCGTCACGAGCACAACGCCCTGATGCACGGCGTCAGACCCAACCAGCTGGTCGAGCTGCCTTGGCAGGGCTGGCTCCGCCCCAACCCCCCGCGCTTGTAAGGCTTTGTCGAGCCGCCGTGCGGCATTTTCGGTGGCGAGCAGCCGGCCGATCGCCCGGTTCGGGTTGGCGAGCGCGGCCTCTACGGCGTGGAGCCCATAAAGCAGAACGCGATCGGACTCGGCCGGACGCCTCGGCTTTCCAGGCCTTACGTGGTGGGAGCGAAACCTGTGTGGCGGCTTGGTCTTGGCGCGCGGCATGGTCCCTACATGGCGCAATTGCCCTCGGCATCAAAGACTTTTTCAAGGTTTTCAAGGTCTGCCAAGGGTTTTGCAGTTGACAGCGCGTCAAGCGCTTACCATAAACCCCCTTTGGCGGACCCTGCCGGCCGACGGCGGGGTGTTTTGGCTTGGTTAGAATTCACCAATCGACAATCCATCTTTCTACAGGAGGGGTGCCCGAGTGGCTAAAGGGGACGGGCTGTAAACCCGTTGGCTATGCCTACGTAGGTTCGAATCCTACCCCCTCCACCACGCAACCCTTCGGGGAAGATGGATGCGGGTGTAGCTCAATGGTAGAGCAGCAGCCTTCCAAGCTGAGGACGAGGGTTCGATTCCCTTCACCCGCTTTCCGATGGAGCAGGCGATAGGAGTGTAGCTCAACTGGCTAGAGCACCGGTCTCCAAAACCGGGGGTTGGGGGTTCGAGTCCCTCCACTCCTGCCACGCTTTGGGGTCGCAGGGGCCGAGACTGGCGCAACCAATACAGCTGCTCCGCGCAAGGAATGAAATGGCGAGGACGAATCCATTAGAGTTTCTGCAGCAGGTACGGACCGAGGTATCCAAGGTCACCTGGCCGACGCGCAGAGAGACGGTCATCACCACCATCATGGTGCTGGTGATGGTCATCGCGGCTGCGCTCTTCTTCCTCGCCGCCGATCAGGTCTTGAGCTTGTTCGTGAGCTTCGTGCTGGGTATCGGCCGATAGGAGGTCACATCGGTCCAATGACAATGCGCTGGTTCATCGTGCACGCTTATTCGAACTTCGAGCGGAAGGTCGCCGAGTTCGATTAAGGAGCGTGCTGTAGCCGCCGGGCTCGGCGACGAGATCGCGGAGGTGCTCGTGCCCATGGAAGAGGTCGTGGAGATGCGCCGCGGCCGCAAGATCGCGTCGGAACGGAAGTTCTTTCCGGGCTATGTGCTGGTGAAGATGGTGCTCAACGATCACACCTACCATCTGATCAAGTCCACGCCAAAGGTGACCGGGTTTCTCGGCACTGAGAACAAGCCGATTGCGATCAGCGAAGAGGAGGCTGGCCGCATCCTGCAACAGGTGCAGGAGGGGGTCGAACGGCCGAAGCCGTCCGTCACCTTCGAGATCGGCGAGCAGGTGCGAGTGGCCGACGGGCCGTTCGCCTCGTTCAATGGTCTCGTCGAGGAGGTCGACGAGGAGCGCGCGCGGCTCAAGGTCGCTGTGTCGATTTTCGGCCGGGCCACGCCGGTCGAGCTCGAATATGGTCAGGTGGAGAAGCTTTAGGTTTCACGGATTGTGAGCGGGAAGGCGCGGGAAGAGTAGACGATGGCTAAGAAGATCGACGGGTATATTAAACTGCAAGTGCCGGCGGGGCAGGCCAATCCTTCGCCGCCGATCGGCCCTGCGCTCGGCCAGCGCGGCGTCAACATTCCCGAGTTCTGCAAGCAGTTCAACGCGGCGACACAGGGGATCGAGCCGGGATCACCGATCCCGACGGTGATCACGGTCTATTCCGACCGCTCTTTCAGTTTCGAGATGAAGACGCCGCCGGCGTCTTATCTGCTCAAGAAGGCGGCCAAGATCGGCAAAGGCTCGAAAGAGCCAGGCCGCACCGGTGCCGGCAGCGTAACCAAAGAGCAGCTTCGCCAGATCGCAGAGGTGAAGATGAAGGACCTCAATGCGAACTCGGTGGAGCAGGCGATGAACATCATTGCGGGCTCGGCCCGCTCAATGGGGCTGGAGGTTCAAGATTAGTCATGAGCAAACCCGGCAAGAGGTTCACCGCGGCAAAGGCGACCGTCAATCGCGACAAGCTCTATTCGCTTGAAGAGGCGGTGAAGCTCGTCAAGAACGCAGCGCAGGCGAAGTTCGACGAGACGATCGAGGTCGCGCTCAATCTCGGCGTCGATCCGCGGCATGCCGATCAGATGGTGCGCGGCGTTTGTCAACTGCCGAACGGTTCGGGGCGGAAGCTCCGCGTCGCCGTGTTCGCCAAGGGCGCCAAGGCCGAGGAAGCCAAGAAGGCCGGCGCCGATGTGGTCGGCGCCGAGGATCTCGTCGAGCAGGTGCAGAAGGGCGTCATCGACTTCGATCGCTGCATTGCCACGCCGGACATGATGCCGCTGGTCGGTCGACTCGGAAAGGTGCTGGGGCCCCGCGGTCTGATGCCGAACCCGAAGGTAGGAACGGTGACCGTGGACGTGGCACAGGCCGTTGCCGGGGCCAAGGGTGGCGCCGTCGAGTTCAGAGTTGAGAAGGCCGGCATCGTTCAGGCGGGCGTGGGCAAGGCAAGCTTCACGGAAGCTGCGCTGGTCGAGAATATCCGCGCGTTGGTCGATGCGGTGATGAAGGCAAAGCCGTCAGGTTCCAAGGGCACGTTCATGAAACGCATCGCGGTGGCCTCCACCATGGGGCCCGGCGTGAAGATCGAGCCCACCAGCGTTGCGAGTGGCGTGCATTAGATGTTGCGAGTGGCGTGCATTAGATTAAGTGAGTTTCGGGGCTTCCTAGTGAGGTCCCGAAAGGGCCGCTTGGTTTAAAGCGGCTCACCTGTCCGAGATTGCAGGTGCGGACGACCGCCTAAGCCTTTTGGGCCTGCATGAGACGGGAGACGAACGGTTCGAGGTTTCGGAAGTCCCGTGACCTGGAGATCGGTTTGAACCTCGTAAGTGGCTCAATCGCGGTTTTGCGTACGAGCAGGACAGGCAACGGAGCGCCGCTGGAAGAGCGGGGCGCGGCTTGCCGTCCGCCCGCGCTTCCTGCGGCACGGTGTGGAAGAGGCGGTGAGCTTTTGGCTCCAGCCTCGCAACTGACGGAGTGAGCTAGTGGAAAGAGCAGAGAAGCGCGAAGTCGTTACGTCGCTTCACGACGCCCTCGCCAAGACCGGCGTAATTGTCGTCGCTCATTATGCCGGGCTCTCGGTCTCCGACATGACCAAGTTCCGCCGCGACGTTCGCGGCGTGGGTGGTCACGTCAAGGTGGCCAAGAACAGGCTCGCGAAGCTCGCGCTCGAAGGGACCAACGCCAAGGGCATTGCGGATTTGCTGAAGGGGCCGACCTGCCTCGCCTATTCCGACGATCCCGTGGCGGCACCAAAAGTTGCCGTCAGATTCGCCAAGGCCAACGAGAAATTCGTGATCCTTGGTGGCGCGATGGGAACGACGGTGCTGGACCCCCAAGGGGTGAGCTCGCTCGCAAACCTTCCATCGCTCGATGAGCTTCGCGGGAGGCTCGTCGGGCTCGTCCAAGCGCCGGCGAGCAAGATCGCTCGCGTGGTGAATGGACCGGGCGCGCAGCTTGCGCGCGTGTTTGCAGCCTACGGCAAAACCGGCGAGGCGGCGTGAGCCGTCGTGGTGGAACCAGTATAGAAACTTACGAGGTTAACTCTTATGGCTGACTTGCAGAAAATCGTCGACGAGCTTTCGGGTCTGACCGTCCTTGAGGCGGCCGATCTCGCCAAAATGCTCGAGGAGAAATGGGGCGTTTCCGCCGCAGCTCCCGTGGCCATGATGGCCGCAGGCGCCGCTCCGGCAGCCGTTGCCGAGGAGAAGACGGAGTTCAACGTCGTCCTGACCGCGGCCGGCGCCCAAAAGATAAATGTGATCAAAGAGGTGCGCGCGATCACGAGCCTCGGCCTGAAGGAGGCCAAGGACCTGGTCGAGGGCGCTCCGAAGGCAGTCAAGGAAGGCGTCAACAAAGACGAGGCCGAGAAGATCAAGAAGCAGCTCGAAGCCGCAGGTGCGACCGTCGAGCTGAAATAGCGCGGGTTGAAATGTGCCCGGGCGGATCCCATATACCGTGACCGGATTCCGCCCGGGCACAACCCATCATTGTCAGTGACGCTTCGCCAGAACCTCCGCATTGAGACTTGCGGGGATTCCGGTGAGCCGTCTCTTCGAGCTTGAGAGGACCATATGGCGCAGCAGACTTCTTCAGATGGGCGTAAGCGGTTGCGGAAAATGTTCGGCCGCATCCACGAAGTGGCCGAGATGCCCAACCTCATCGAGGTGCAGAAGCAGTCCTACGATCAGTTCCTGATGGTGGCCGAGCCCGAAGGGGGCCGTCCGGATGAGGGTCTACAGGCGGTGTTCCGCTCGGTGTTTCCGATCCGGGACTTCGGCGAGCGCGCTCAGCTTGAATTTGTCCGCTACGCCTTCGAGCAGCCAAAATACGACGTCGATGAGTGCCAGCAGCGCGGAATGACTTTCGCCGCGCCGTTGAAGGTCACCCTTAGGCTGATCGTATTCGATGTGAACGAGGAGACCGGCGCGCGCTCGGTCAAGGACATCAAAGAGCAAGACGTATACATGGGCGACATGCCGTTCATGACCTCGAACGGCACTTTCGTCATCAACGGTACCGAGCGTGTCATCGTCTCGCAGATGCACCGCAGCCCCGGCGTGTTTTTCGACCACGACCGCGGCAAGACCCACTCCTCCGGCAAGCTGCTCTTTGCCGCGCGCATCATTCCCTATCGCGGCTCCTGGCTCGACTTCGAGTTCGACGCGAAGGACATCGTCTATGTGCGTATCGATCGCCGCCGGAAGCTTCCGGTGACGACGTTGCTCTATGCGCTCGGCCTCGATGACGAAGAGATCCTGTCGATTTTCTATGACCGCATTCCGCTGAAAGCGACCAAGGAAGGCTGGCGCATGCCATTCCGGGCCGACCGCATGCGTGGCATCAAGTCGTCGAGCGACCTGATCGACGCCAAGACCGGCAAGGTTGCCATCGAAGCCGGCCGCAAGGTCACGGCGCGTCTCGCCAAGAAGCTCGCCGACGAAGGCCTGAAAGAGCTCCTGGTGAAGGACGAGGACCTCCACGGCCGCTATCTCGCCGAGGACTTCGTCAACATGGAGACTGGTGAGATCTACGCGGAAGCCGGCGAGGAGATCGACGCCAAGCTCGTCGCTACGCTGCGCGAGCTCGGTCTTAAGGAAATTCCGATCCTCGACATTGATCATGTCAATGTCGGCGCGTTCATCCGCAACACGCTTGCCATCGACAAGAACTCGAACACCGAGGAGGCGCTGCTCGACATCTACCGCGTGATGCGTCCCGGCGAGCCGCCGACGCTCGACGCCGCTGCGACCCTGTTCAACGGCATTTTCTTCGACGCCGAGCGCTATGACCTGTCCGCCGTCGGCCGCGTCAAGATGAACATGCGGCTCGACCTCCAGTGCCCGGACACTGTGCGCACGCTGCGGAAAGAGGACATCCTCGCCGTGATCAAGACGCTGGTCGGTTTGCGCGACGGCAAAGGCGAGATCGACGACATCGACCATCTCGGTAACCGTAGGGTGCGGTCGGTCGGCGAGCTGATGGAGAATCAGTATCGCGTCGGCCTGTTGCGCATGGAGCGGGCGATCAAGGAGCGCATGAGCTCCGTCGATATCGACACCGTCATGCCGCAGGACCTGATCAACGCAAAGCCCGCCGCCGCAGCGGTGCGCGAGTTCTTCGGCTCCTCACAGCTGTCGCAGTTCATGGACCAGACCAATCCCCTATCGGAGATCACCCACAAGCGGCGCCTCTCGGCGCTTGGGCCTGGCGGTCTCACCCGCGAGCGTGCCGGATTCGAGGTGCGGGACGTGCATCCGACCCATTACGGTCGCATCTGTCCGATCGAGACGCCGGAGGGACCGAATATTGGTCTCATCAACTCGCTCGCCACTTACGCGCGGGTCAATAAATACGGCTTTATCGAGAGTCCTTACCGCCGCGTGGTGAAGGGCAAAGTGACCGACGAGGTGGTTTATCTCTCGGCCATGGAGGAGGCGCGCTACATCATCGCGCAAGCCAATGCCGGGCTTGCGCCGAACGGCACCCTTACCGAGGAGCTGATCGTGTGCCGGCACGCCGGCGACGTCGAGCTGATGCCGCCGGAGAAGGTCGACCTCATCGACGTCTCGCCGAAGCAGCTCGTTTCGGTGGCCGCCGCGCTCATTCCGTTCTTGGAGAATGATGACGCCAACCGCGCTCTGATGGGCTCAAACATGCAGCGCCAGGCCGTGCCGCTGATCACGGCGGAAGCGCCGCTGGTCGGGACCGGCATGGAAGAGGTGGTGGCGCGGGATTCAGGCGCGGCGATCGGCGCGCGCCGCACCGGCATGGTCGATCAGGTCGACGCGACGCGTATCGTGGTGCGGGCAACGGAGGAGACCGATCCGTCGAAGTCCGGCGTCGACATCTACAATTTGCGCAAGTTCCAGCGCTCGAACCAGAACACCTGCATCAATCAGCGTCCGCTCGTCCGGGTTGGCGATCAGGTGCAGGCCGGCGAAATCATTGCCGACGGTCCGTCGACCGATCTCGGCGAGCTCGCGCTTGGGCGGAACGTGCTCGTCGCCTTCATGCCCTGGATGGGCTACAACTTCGAGGATTCCATCCTGATCTCCGAGCGTGTCGTGCGCGACGACGTGTTCACCTCGATCCATATCGAGGAGTTCGAGGTGATGGCCCGCGACACCAAGCTCGGGCCTGAGGAGATCACACGCGATATTCCGAACGTCTCGGAGGAGGCGCTCAAGAACCTCGACGAGGCTGGCATCGTCTATATTGGCGCCGAGGTGAACCCTGGCGACATCCTGGTCGGCAAGATCACGCCGAAGGGCGAGAGCCCGATGACGCCGGAGGAGAAGCTGCTTCGCGCCATCTTCGGCGAGAAGGCCTCCGACGTGCGCGATACCTCATTGAAGCTGCCACCCGGCGTGACCGGCACGGTGGTCGAGGTTCGCGTGTTCAATCGCCATGGCGTGGAGAAGGACGAGCGCGCCATGGCCATCGAGCGTGAGGAGATTGAGCGTCTCGCCAAGGACCGCGACGACGAGCTCGCCATCCTCGACCGCAACGTGTACGGCCGTCTGAGAGACGTGCTGATGCACAAGGTCGTGGCCAAGGGGCCGAAGGGTCTCAAGAAGGACGCGAAGGTCACCGAGGCCTTACTCGATGAGGTGCCGCGCTCACATTGGTGGGAGGTCGCGCTCAAGAACGAGAAGGCCATGGCCGAGGTCGAGGCCATCCGCCGACAATATGATGACGCCAAGAAGGGGCTCGAGCAACGCTTTGTCGACAAGGTCGACAAGCTGCAGCGCGGCGACGAGCTGCCGCCTGGCGTGATGAAGATGGTCAAGGTCTTCGTCGCCGTGAAGCGCAAGATCCAGCCGGGCGACAAGATGGCCGGGCGCCATGGCAACAAGGGCGTGATCAGCATGATCGTGCCGATCGAGGACATGCCGTATCTCGACGACGGCACCCCGATCGACATCGTGCTGAACCCGCTCGGCGTGCCAAGCCGCATGAATGTCGGGCAGATCCTGGAGACCCATCTCGGCTGGGCATGTCGTGGCTTGGGCCGCAAGATCGGCGAGGCACTCGATGCCTACAACGCCTCTAAGAAGGTGAAGCCGCTCAAGGACTTGCTCAAATCCGTCTACGGCGACGACAAGGCGATCAATGCGCTGAAGGATGACCACCTCATCGAAGTTACCGAAGATCTGCGCGCGGGCGTCCCTGTGGCCACTCCGGTGTTCGATGGCGCACATGAGGGCGACGTGACGGCATTGCTCGCGGCCGCCGATCTCGACACCTCTGGGCAGGTCACCCTGCACGACGGCCGTACCGGCGAGCCGTTCGAGCGCAAGGTGACCGTCGGATACATCTATATGCTGAAGCTCCACCACCTCGTGGACGACAAGATCCACGCCCGCTCGATTGGCCCCTACAGCCTCGTCACCCAGCAGCCGCTGGGCGGCAAGGCCCAGTTCGGCGGTCAGCGCTTCGGCGAAATGGAGGTGTGGGCGCTCGAAGCGTACGGTGCCGCCTACACGCTGCAGGAGATGCTGACCGTGAAGTCGGACGACGTTGCCGGCCGCACCAAGGTCTACGAGGCGATCGTGCGCGGCGACGATACTTTCGAAGCCGGCATCCCGGAAAGCTTCAACGTGCTCGTCAAGGAAATGCGGGCGCTTGGGCTCAACGTGGAGCTGGTGCAGCCGAAACCGGAGGAGCAGCAGCCCGCACGAGCAAGGCTGCCGCGACCGGCGGCCGAGTGAGCGGAGCGAATTAGAGACGCGGAAATTTACGATGAACCGAAGGGCGGACGCCGCATATTGGAGATGAGAGAATGAATCAGGAAATCGTCAATCTCTTCAGTCCTCAGGTCCAGCAGCAGAATTTCGACCAGATTCGCATCGGTATTGCGAGCCCGGAGAAGATTCTGTCCTGGTCGTATGGGGAGATCAAGAAGCCTGAGACGATCAACTACCGCACCTTCAAGCCGGAGCGCGACGGTCTGTTCTGTGCGCGCATCTTTGGCCCTGTGAAGGACTATGAGTGCTTGTGCGGCAAGTACAAGCGCATGAAGTACAAGGGCGTCATCTGCGAGAAGTGCGGCGTCGAGGTGACCCTCGCAAAGGTCCGGCGCGAGCGCATGGGCCATATCGAGCTCGCCGCGCCGGTCGCCCATATTTGGTTCCTGAAGTCGCTGCCGTCCCGCATCGGGCTTCTGCTCGATATGACGCTCAAGGACCTCGAGCGCGTTCTCTATTTCGAGAACTACATCGTGCTCGAGCCTGGGCTGACCACGCTCAAGCCGCTCCAGCTTCTGCCCGAGGAAGACTACATCAAGGCGCAGGACGACTTCGGCGAGGATTCCTTCACGGCGTCGATCGGCGCAGAGGCGATCCGCGAGCTGTTGAAAGGCCTCGATCTCGAGAAGACCGCCACCGAGCTCCGCCAGGAAATCGCTGAGTCGACCTCAGAGCTCAAGCCGAAGAAGCTCGCCAAGCGGCTCAAGGTCGTCGAGGCCTTCATCGAGTCTGGCAACAAGCCCGAGTGGATGATCCTGACCGTGGTGCCGGTGATCCCGCCGGAGCTTAGGCCTTTGGTTCCGCTCGATGGCGGCCGCTTCGCCACCTCGGACCTGAACGATCTCTATCGCCGCGTCATCAACCGCAACAATCGTCTGAAGCGGTTGATGGAGCTGCGTGCGCCCGACATCATCATCCGCAATGAGAAGCGGATGCTGCAGGAGGCCGTCGACGCGCTGTTCGACAACGGACGGCGTGGTCGCGTCATCACTGGCGCGAACAAGCGGCCGCTCAAGTCGCTCGCCGACATGCTCAAGGGCAAGCAGGGCCGGTTCCGCCAGAACCTGCTCGGCAAGCGCGTCGACTATTCCGGCCGCTCGGTGATTGTGGTTGGTCCCGAGCTTAAGCTGCATCAATGCGGGCTGCCGAAGAAGATGGCGCTCGAGCTGTTCAAGCCGTTCATCTATGCTCGGCTAGACGCGAAGGGTCACGCCGCCACGGTGAAGCAGGCGAAGAAGCTCGTTGAGAAGGAGAAGCCGGAGGTTTGGGACATCCTCGATGAGGTGATCCGCGAGCATCCGGTGCTGCTCAATCGCGCGCCGACGCTGCACCGCCTCGGCATTCAGGCGTTCGAGCCGGTATTGATCGAGGGCAAGGCCATTCAACTGCACCCGCTCGTCTGCGCGGCGTTCAACGCCGACTTCGATGGAGATCAGATGGCGGTTCACGTGCCCTTGTCTCTCGAGGCGCAGCTCGAAGCCCGCGTGCTGATGATGTCGACTAACAACATTCTGCACCCAGCCAACGGCTCCCCGATCATTGTGCCGAGCCAAGACATCGTGCTGGGCATCTATTATTTGTCGATCGCCATGGACAAGGAGCCGGGCGAGGGCATGGTTTTCGGCAGCATTGCCGAGATTCAACACGCGCTCGACGCCAAGGCCGTGACCCTGCACGCAAAGATCAAGGGCCGCTTCCGGACGGTCGACGAGAAGAACAAGCCCGCGTCGCACATTTACGAGACGACGCCAGGCCGCATGCTTCTCGGCGATCTCCTGCCGCGGAACCCAAATGTCCCCTTCGAGCTGATCAACCGCCTGCTCACCAAGAAGGACATCTCCCACATGATAGACGTGGTCTATCGCCACTGCGGTCAGAAGGAGACGGTCATCTTCTGCGACCGCATCATGGGGCTCGGATTCTCTTATGCCTGCCGTGCCGGCATCTCGTTCGGCAAGGACGACATGGTGATCCCGGAGACCAAGGATGCCATCGTCCACAAGACGAGCGACCTCGTCCGCGAATACGAGCAGCAATACAATGATGGCCTCATCACCCGCGGCGAGAAGTACAACAAGGTCGTCGATACCTGGACGGAATGTACCGAGCAGGTTGCCAAGGAGATGATGAAGCGCATCTCCTCGGTGCAGCGCGATGCGAAGACCGGGCGGGAGAAGCCGATCAACTCCATCTATATGATGTCGCATTCCGGTGCGCGCGGTTCGCCTGCCCAGATGAAGCAGCTTGCCGGCATGCGCGGCCTGATGACCAAGCCGTCGGGCGAGATCATCGAGACGCCGATTATCTCCAACTTCAAGGAAGGGCTGTCGGTGCTCGAGTACTTCAACTCGACCCACGGCGCCCGCAAAGGCTTGGCCGACACCGCGTTGAAGACCGCGAACTCAGGCTATCTGACCCGCCGCCTGGTCGACGTGGCGCAGGATTGCATCGTCACCGAGGAGGACTGCGGCACGACCGCCGGCATCACCGCCCGGGCGCTCATCGAGTCCGGCGAGGTCACGGTGTCGCTCGGCGCGCGTGTGCTCGGCCGCACCGCCGCCGAGAACGTAAAGAATCCAGCTACAGGCAAGGTGATCGTCAAGGCCGGCGAGCTGATGGAGGAGGAGCAGGTCGAGTCCATCGAGGCGGCGCGCGTGCAAGAGATTCGCATCCGCTCGGCGCTGACATGCGAGACCCGCAATGGCATCTGCGGTAAATGCTACGGGCGTGATCTTGCCCGCGGCACGCCGGTCAATCTCGGCGAGGCGGTTGGCGTCATCGCCGCCCAGTCGATCGGCGAGCCGGGCACCCAGCTCACCATGCGTACCTTCCATTTGGGTGGTGTGGCGAGCGCCAAGGTCGTCGACCAATCATCGCTTGAGTCGAATTTCGACGGCACGGTGAAGATCAAGCAGCGCAACGTGGTCAAGGACTCGCAAGGCCGCCTCATGGTCATGGGCCGCAACACCATCCTGGTCGTGGCGGATCAGGACGGCACCGAGCGCGCCGTGCATCGGCTGCCTTACGGCACGCATTTGCGCGTGGACGATGGGGCCAAGGTCAAGCGCGGCGATCGTCTCGCCGAATGGGACCCCTATACCCGTCCGGTGCTCACCGAGATCGAAGGTATTGTCGACTTCGAGGATCTGGTCGAAGGCGTGTCGGTCAGCGAGCGGAAGGACGAATCGACCGGTATCACCAACAGCGTCATCGTCGATTGGCGCGCGAGCCCGCGTGGCGTGGACTTGCGGCCCGCGGTCGCGATCAAGGACAAGAAGGGCAAGGTCGGCAAGCTGTCACGCGGCGGCGAGGCGCGTTACCTCCTGCCCGTGGACGCGATCATGTCGGTCGAGCCCGGCCATCAGGTGAGCGCCGGCGACGTGCTCGCGCGCATCCCGATGGAGAGCGCCAAGACCCGCGACATCACTGGCGGTCTGCCACGGGTGGCTGAGCTGTTCGAGGCACGGCGTCCCAAGGACCACGCCATCATCGCCGAGATCTCGGGTACCGTGCAGCTTGGCCGCGACTACAAGAACAAGCGTCGCATCACCATCGTGCCAGATGACGAGAGCCACGAGCCGGTCGAGTATCTGATCCCGAAGGGACGGCATCTCGCAGTGCAGGAGGGCGATCGCATCGAGAAGGGCGAATTCCTGCTAGATGGCCATCCGGCACCGCACGACATCCTGGCGATCAAGGGCGTCGAGGAGCTGGCCAATTATCTCGTCAACGAGATCCAGGAGGTCTACCGGCTTCAGGGCGTCACCATCAACGACAAGCATATCGAGGTGATCGTCCGGCAGATGCTGCAGAAGACCGAGGTGGACGATGCCGGCACGACCGACTTCCTCAAGGGGGAGCAGGTCGACCGGATCGACTTCGAGGACGCCAATGCCGCGGTCGAGGAGCAAGGTGGCAAGCCCGCGACCGGGCAGCCAGTGCTGCTCGGCATCACCAAGGCGAGCCTGCAGACCCGGTCCTTCATCTCGGCGGCCTCCTTCCAGGAGACCACCCGCGTGCTCACCGACGCCGCCGTCAACGGCAAGACCGATGCGCTCGAGGGGCTGAAGGAGAACGTCATCGTCGGGCGTCTGATTCCGGCCGGTACCGGCGGCATGCTCACAAGGTTGAGCAAGATCGCAAGCCACCGCGACGACCTCATCCTGGAGGAGCGGCAGCGGTCGGCCTCCGACGAGCTCGAGCAGGACGACGACGAGCCCGCGGAGGAGCGCGAGACGGTCTAGTTTCCAAGGGGCAGAAGTCAGATTGCCGATTTCTGTCCCTTGAACCCTTGACGATAAGAGAATCGGCCTGATACAACGCGCGCACTTTCGCGGCAGGCGGTAGCCCTTCACCTCGCGGGCTAGACGCTGCCGGACTAACCGAGTCAAATTCGGCACACGATCTTGGGGGCCTGCCCTCCAAGGTCCTCTGGTTTAAGGGGCTGAAGATCGCGCTCACCCGCACTTCAGCCTCAGGTGTTGTGGGCCTTTGGCCGGTTGACGAGTTGTGGGCCGTTAAGAGATTGGACGAAGGCCGCAGATGCCGACAATACAACAACTGATCCGCAAGCCACGCCGTCAGCCGGGCAAGCGGAACAAAGTGCCGGCCATGCAGGCCTGTCCGCAGAAACGCGGCGTGTGCACGCGCGTCTACACGACGACGCCGAAGAAGCCGAACTCGGCCCTGCGCAAGGTCGCCCGCGTGCGCCTGACCAACGGGCTCGAAGTGACGAGCTACATCCCTGGCGAGGGTCACAATCTCCAGGAGCACTCGGTGGTCTTGATCCGTGGCGGCCGCGTCAAGGACCTGCCGGGGGTGCGCTATCACATTATTCGTGGCGTACTCGACACCCAGGGCGTAGGCGATCGCCGCCAGCGGCGCTCGAAATATGGCGCCAAGCGGCCGAAGTGACCTCTTAGGAACTTAAGGAGGTCACTCGGGCCAAGCCAAAGCAGGCCGGGGACCTTCGGAAGAAGGATCAAGGAACTAAACTATGTCCCGGCGCCGCAAAGCAGATAAGCGCGACATCATCCCCGATCCGAAGTTCGGAGACGTGGTGCTAACCAAGTTCATGAACAGCATCATGTACGAAGGCAAGAAGTCGGCTGCCGAGCGTATTGTCTATGGCGCGCTCGACCAGATGGAGAAGAAGACCAAGCAGAACCCGGTCGACCTGTTTCACGAGGCGTTGCGCAATGTGATGCCGGCGCTTGAGGTGCGGTCACGGCGTGTCGGCGGCGCCACCTACCAGGTCCCGGTCGAGGTGCGCTCAGATCGCCGGCAGGCGCTGGCCATACGCTGGATCATCTCCTCGGCGCGCGGCCGCAACGAGAACACCATGGTCGAGCGGCTCTCCGGCGAGCTGCTCGATGCTGCCAACAATCGCGGTACTGCCGTGAAGAAGCGCGAGGACACCCACCGCATGGCGGAGGCGAACCGCGCTTTCTCCCATTACCGCTGGTAACGAAGCTCAAGGATTTTCGACATGCCCAGAGGCACGCCACTCCAGGACTACCGCAATATTGGGATCATGGCGCATATCGACGCCGGCAAGACCACGACGACGGAGCGTGTCCTCTATTACACTGGCAAGAGCCACAAGATTGGCGAGGTGCATGACGGCGCTGCCACCATGGATTGGATGGAGCAGGAGCAGGAGCGCGGCATCACTATCACGTCGGCCGCGACCACGGCCTATTGGAACGACAAGCGCATCAACATCATCGACACGCCGGGCCACGTCGACTTTACCATCGAGGTCGAGCGTTCCTTGCGTGTGCTCGACGGCGCGGTCGCGTTGCTTGACGCAAATCAGGGTGTGGAGCCGCAGACCGAGACGGTATGGCGCCAGGCCGACAAATACGGCGTGCCGCGCATGGTGTTCGTCAACAAGATGGACAAGATCGGCGCCGACTTCTTCGTCTCGGTGCAGATGGTGCGCGATCGCCTCGGGGCCAATCCGATCATATTGCAGCTGCCGCTTGGCGCGGAGAGCAAGTTCAAGGGCATCATCGACCTCGTCCGCATGAAGGCAGTCGTATGGGACGATGAGTCCCTCGGCGCCAAGTTCCATGACGAGGAGATCCCGGCCGATCTGCTCGATCTGGCAAAGGAATATCACGAGAAGCTCGTGGAGCAGGCCGTAGAGCTCGACGAGGGAGCCATGGAGGCCTATCTCGAAGGCAAGCACCCGAGCGAGGAGACCATCAAGGCGCTGGTCCGCAAGGGCACCATCCACAGCGTCTTCGTGCCGATCCTGTGCGGCTCGGCCTTCAAGAACAAGGGGGTGCAGCCGATGCTCGACGCGGTGGTCGACTATCTGCCGTCGCCGGTCGATGTGCCGCCGATGAAAGGCATCGACTTCAAGACCGGCGGGGAGGCGACACGCGCGCCGTCCGATTCCGAGCCGCTCTCAATGCTTGCCTTCAAGATCATGAACGACCCATTCGTGGGCTCGCTTACCTTTTGCCGCATCTATTCCGGCAAGGTGGAAACCGGCACGACTCTGCTCAATACGGTGAAAGACAAGAAGGAGCGTATCGGCCGCATGCTGCTGATGCACGCCAATCACCGCGAGGACATCAAGGAGGCCTATACCGGCGACATCGTGGCGCTCGCCGGCCTCAAGGACGTGACCACCGGCGACACCTTGTGCGATCCGGCGAAGCCCGTGATTCTCGAACGGATGGAGTTCCCCGATCCGGTCATCGAGGTCGCGGTCGAGCCGAAGACCAAGGGCGACCAGGAGAAGCTCGGCGTCGCCTTGCATCGCCTCGCCCAAGAAGACCCGTCGTTCCGCGTCTCGGTGGACCACGAATCCGGCCAAACCATCATCAAGGGCATGGGCGAGCTGCATCTCGACATCATCGTCGATCGCATGCGCCGCGAGTTCAAGGTCGAGGCCAATGTCGGCGCGCCGCAGGTCGCCTATCGCGAGACCGTGTCGCGGCGGGCCGATGTCGACTACACGCACAAGAAGCAGACCGGCGGTTCCGGCCAGTTCGCCCGCGTCAAGCTCGTGATCGAGCCGAACGAGGCAGGCAAGGGCTTTGAGTTCGAGAACAAGGTGGTCGGCGGCAATGTGCCGAAGGAGTACGTCCCAGGCGTGCAGAAGGGCGTGAAGAGCGTCGTCGATTCCGGCGTGCTTGCCGGCTTCCCGATCCTTGACGTGAAGGTGAGCCTCATCGACGGCGCCTATCACGATGTCGATTCTTCCGTCATGGCGTTTGAGATCGCGGCCCGTGCGGCCTTCCGCGAAGGCGCGCTGAAAGCGGGCCCGAAGCTGCTCGAGCCGATCATGAAGGTCGAGGCGGTGACGCCGGAAGAGTATGTCGGTGGTATCATCGGCGATCTCACCAGCCGGCGCGGTCAGGTGCGCGGTCAGGAGACGCGCGGCAACGCCGCGGTGATCAGCGCCATGGTGCCGCTCGCCAATATGTTCGGCTACGTGAACACGCTCCGCTCGATGAGCCAGGGCAGGGCGCAGTTCACCATGCAATTCGACCACTATGCGCAAGTTCCGCAGGCGGTCGCCGAAGAGGTGCAGGCGAAGTACGCCTGAGGCCAGCCAGGTCTTTGGAGAAGACAGACGTTTTTGTGTTGAAGGATGGAGAGCCAGCATGGCTAAGGAAAAATTCCAGCGGACGAAGCCGCATTGCAACATCGGGACCATCGGTCACGTCGATCATGGCAAGACCACGCTGACGGCAGCGATCACCAAGGTGCTGGCCGAGAAGGGCGGTGCCAAATTCACCGCCTATGACGAGATCGACAAGGCGCCCGAAGAGAAGGCGCGCGGCATCACCATCTCCACCGCCCACGTGGAGTACGAAACCGGCAAACGCCACTATGCGCACGTCGATTGTCCAGGCCACGCCGACTATGTGAAGAACATGATCACCGGTGCCGCGCAGATGGACGGCGGCATCCTCGTGGTGTCGGCGGCCGACGGTCCGATGCCGCAGACGCGCGAGCACATTCTGCTTGCTCGCCAGGTCGGCGTTCCGGCGCTCGTGGTATATCTGAACAAGGTCGACATGGTCGACGACCCCGAGCTGCTCGACCTGGTCGAGCTCGAGGTGCGCGAGCTTTTGTCCAAATACGAATTCCCGGGCGATGAGATTCCGATCGTCAAGGGCTCGGCGCTTGCCGCCCTTGAGGGCCGCGACGAGGAGCTCGGCAAGAAATCCATCGAGGCCTTGATGGATGCGGTCGATGCCTACATACCGCAGCCTGACCGGCCCAAGGATAAGCCGTTCCTCATGCCGATCGAGGACGTGTTCTCAATTTCCGGCCGCGGCACCGTGGTGACCGGCCGCATCGAGCGCGGCGTGGTCAAGGTGGGCGAAGAAGTCGAGATCATCGGCATCCGGCCCACGACCAAGACCGTGGTGACCGGCGTCGAGATGTTCCGCAAGCTGCTCGATCAGGGCGAGGCTGGCGACAATGTCGGCTGCCTGCTGCGCGGCGTCGATCGCGAGGGTGTCGAGCGCGGCCAGGTGCTGGCCAAGCCGGGCTCGGTCAAGCCGCACACCAAGTTCAAGGCCGAGGCCTATATCCTCACCAAGGAGGAGGGCGGCCGCCACACGCCGTTCTTCGGCAATTACCGTCCGCAGTTCTATTTCCGCACCACCGACGTGACCGGCGTGGTGCAGTTGCCGGAGGGCACCGAGATGGTGATGCCCGGCGACAACATTGCCATGACGGTCGAGCTGATCGTGCCGATCGCCATGGAGGAGAAGCTTCGTTTCGCCATTCGCGAGGGCGGCCGCACGGTCGGTGCCGGCGTGGTGGCGGCGATCATCGAATAAAGGGAGGCAGAAAGAGCGTGCTGTCTTGCAGGTAGCGCGCTCTTCGACGTTCAAGGACCATCGAGATGCAAAGCCAAAACATAAGAATCAGGCTCAAGGCCTTCGACCACCGTATTCTCGATGCGTCGACCAAGGAGATCGTCAACACGGCGAAGCGCACGGGCGCCGAGGTGCGGGGACCAATCCCGCTGCCGACGCGCATCGAAAAGTTCACCGTCAACCGGTCGCCCCACATCGATAAGAAGAGCCGCGAGCAGTTCGAGATGCGCACGCATAAGCGCTTGCTCGATATCGTCGACCCAACGCCGCAGACCGTCGATGCATTGATGAAGCTCGACCTCGCCGCCGGCGTGGACGTCGAGATCAAGCTCTAGGCGGACGAAAGACGAGACAAGGAATAAGTTCGATGCGATCAGGTGTCATCGCGCAAAAGCTTGGTATGACGAGGATCTTCACCGACGCCGGGGAGCACATCCCGGTGACGGTGCTGCGGCTCGACCGCTGCCAGGTCGTCGGTCATCGCACGCCGGAGAAGAACGGCTACACTGCGCTGCAGCTTGGCGCCGGCACGCCGAAGGTGAAGCGGCTGACGCGCGCGGCGCGCGGGCATTTCGCCGTGGCCAATGTCGAACCCAAGCGGAAGCTCGCCGAGTTCCGTGTGAGCCCCGATAATGTGGTCGAGGTTGGCGCCGAGATTACCGCCGACCATTTCGTCGAGGGCCAGTTCGTCGACGTGTCCGGCACCACCATCGGCAAGGGTTTTGCCGGTGTCATGAAGCGCCATGGTTTCGGCGGCTTGCGCGCCTCGCATGGGGTGTCGGTGAGCCACAGAAGCCACGGCTCGACCGGCCAGCGTCAGGACCCCGGCAAGGTGTTCAAGGGCAAGAAGATGGCCGGTCACATGGGCGACGTGAAAGTCACCACCCAAAACTTGCGTGTGGTGAGGACGGACCCCGAGCGAGGATTGATCATGATCCGCGGCGCGGTGCCTGGCGCCAAGGGTGGCTGGGTGCTATTGCGCGACGCGGTGAAGCGGACCTTGCCGGAGACCGCGCCGAAGCCCGGCGCTTTTCGTAAGGGGTCCGGCGAGGCTGCAAACGGGTCGGCGACGGCTGCGCCCGAGGTCGAGCCAGTACACGTCGAGGCGGGGAGCCAGGAATAATGCAGGCCGACGTCACCACGCTCGACGCCAAGAAGGCGGGAACGGTTGAGCTGCTGGACGATGTGTTCGGGCTCGAGCCACGCCCCGACATCCTCCATCGCATGGTGCGCTACCAGCTCGCCAAGCGGCGCGGCGGCACGCGCTCGGTGCAGGATCGTTCCGAGGTCAACTACACCGGGGCCAAGCTTTACCGGCAGAAGGGCACCGGACGGGCGCGGCACGGCAGCCGCAGGGCGCCTCTGTTCCGTGGTGGCGGCAAGGCCTTTGGCCCGAAGCCGCGCAGCCACGCCATCGAGTTGCCGAAGAAGGTCAGGGCGCTCGCGCTCAAGCATGCGCTCTCCGCCAAGGTGAAGTCGGACATGTTGGTGGTGATCGACAAATGCGAGCTGAAGGAGGCCAAGACCAAGGAGCTCAAGTCACGCTTCTCGAAGCTCGGGCTTGGCTCAGTGCTGATCATCGACGGCGCCGCGGTGCAGGAGGCCTTCGCCAAGGCGGCCCGCAATCTGCCAGGCGTCGATGTGCTCCCGGTGGCCGGTATCAACGTCTACGACATTCTCAACCACGACAAGCTCGTTCTGACCAAGGCGGCAGTGAAAGCGCTGGAGGCGCGGTTCAAATGAGTGCGCTTTCCGCCTACGACGTTATCCTCGCGCCGGTCATCACCGAGAAATCGAGCATGGCCTCGGAATCGAACCAGGTAGTGTTCAAGGTGCGTCGCGACGCGACCAAGCCCGAGATCAAGGCGGCCGTGGAGCGGCTCTTCAAGGTCAAGGTCCTTTCCGTCAACACGATCCTGCGCAAGGGCAAGACCAAGACGTTTCGTGGGATGAAGGGCAAGCAGCGGGACGTCAAGAAAGCGATCGTCAGGCTCGCCGAAGGCGACAAAATCGACGTGACTACGAGGATCTAGCGCGCCATGGCCCTAAAAACCTTCAAACCAACCACGCCGAGCCAGCGCCAGCTCGTGCTTGTCGACCGCAGCCACCTGTGGAAGGGCAAGCCCGTCAAGGCGTTGACCGAAGGTCTCCCCAAGACTGGCGGCCGCAACAATCAAGGCCGCATCTCAGCGTGGCATCGCGGCGGCGGCCACAAGCGCAGCTACCGCATGGTCGATTTCAAGCGCGGCAAGCACGGCATGCCGGCAACCGTGGAGCGGCTCGAATACGATCCGAACCGCACCGCTTTCATCGCGCTGATCCGCTACGAGGACGGGGAGCTTTCTTATATCCTCGCGCCGCAGCGGCTTTCTGCGGGCGACACGGTGATCGCCGACGCGCGCGTCGATGTGAAGCCGGGCAACGCCATGCTGCTCGCCAACATGCCGATCGGCACCATCGTCCACAATGTGGAGATGAAGGAAGGCAAGGGCGGCCAAATCGCGCGCGCAGCGGGCGCCTATGTGCAGCTCGTCGGCCGCGATTCAGGTTACGCCATTCTGCGGCTCAACTCAGGCGAGACGCGCATGGTGCCGGCCGGCTGCATGGCGACCGTCGGTGCGGTGTCCAACCCGGACAGCTCCAACGTCTCGATCGGCAAGGCCGGCCGTATGCGTTGGAAGGGCAAGAAGCCCGTCGTGCGCGGCGTGGCCATGAATCCGGTCGATCACCCGCATGGCGGCGGCGAGGGACGTACCTCCGGCGGACGGCATCCGGTGACGCCCTGGGGCAAGTCCACCAAGGGCAAGAAGACGCGGCATAACCGGGCGACCGACAAGTTCATCCTGCGCAGCCGCCATATGAAGAAGAAAGGTTAGGCTCGTGTCACGCTCGATTTGGAAGGGACCGTTCGTCGACGGGTATTTGCTGAAGAAGGCCGAGAAGGCGCGCGGCGTGGGCTCGAACGCGGTGATCAAGACGTGGTCGCGCCGCTCGACGATCCTGCCGCAATTCGTCGGGCTCACCTTCGGCGTGCACAACGGCCAGAAGCATATTCCGGTGCTCGTCACCGAGGACATGGTCGGCCACAAATTCGGCGAGTTCGCGCCGACGCGGACCTTCTATGGCCACGCCGCGGACCGCAAGGCGAAAAGGACGAAGGTATAATGGGCAAGCCCCATCGCGAACGCACGCTCGCGGATAACGAGGCGAGGGCCGTGACCAAGCTGATGCGTGTAAGCCCGCAGAAGCTGAACCTGCTCGCCCGGCTGATCCGCGGCAAGAAGGTCGAAAAGGCGCTCGCCGACCTCACCTTCTCGCGCAAACGCATCGCCCACGATGTGAAGAAGACTCTGGAATCGGCAATTGCCAATGCCGAGAATAACCACGACCTCGACGTCGACGCGCTGATCGTCTCCGAGGCCTATGTCGGCAAGAAGCTGGTGATGAAGCGTTTGAAGGCGCGGGCGCGCGGGCGCGCGAGCCGTATTGAGAAACCATTTGCGCAGATCACTGTCATCGTGCGCCAAGTCGAGGAGTTCTGCTTGATGGGGCAGAAGGTCAATCCGATCGGGCTCAGGCTCGGCGTCAACCGCACCTGGGATTCGCGCTGGTATGCGTCGCGCGGCGAGTATGCGCGCCTGCTGCACGAGGACCTGAAGATGCGCGAGCATATCCTCACCTCGCGCAAGCAGGCAGGTATCTCCAAGGTCGTGATCGAGCGCCCGCACAAGAAGTGCCGGGTAACGGTGCACACCGCTCGCCCGGGCATCCTGATTGGCAAGAAGGGCGCCGACATCGAGAAGCTCCGCCGTGAGCTTGCGGCGATGACCGACTCGGAGGTGCATCTCAATATTGTCGAAGTGCGGAAACCCGAGATTGACGCCACGCTGGTGGCCGAGGGAATTGCGCAACAGCTCGAGCGCCGCGTGGCCTTCCGCCGCGCCATGAAGCGCGCCGTGCAGTCGGCCATACGCATGGGCGCGCTCGGCATCCGTATCAATTGCGGCGGCCGGCTCGGTGGGGCGGAAATCGCGCGTATGGAGTGGTACCGCGAGGGCCGCGTGCCGCTGCACACGCTGCGCGCAGATATCGACTACGGCACGGCGCTCGGGCGCACCGCCTATGGCGTGATCGGCGTCAAGGTGTGGATCTTCAAGGGCGAGATCATGGCCCACGATCCCATGGCTCAGGAGCACCGGGCGCTCGAGGCACAAGAAGGTGGACGCTCCACGGGTCGCCGCGAAGCCCCGCAGGCACAGGCTTAGAGGCAGATTGAACGGTCATGTTGCAACCGAAACGCACGAAGTTTCGCAAAGCCCACAAGGGCCGCATCAAGGGGGCGGCGTCGAGCGCCATCAGCTTGAGCTTCGGCTCGCATGGGCTGAAGGCGCAGGAGCCTGCCCGCATCACTGCGCGCCAGATCGAGGCGGCGCGGCGGGCGATGACGCGGCAGATGAAGCGTGCTGGACGCGTGTGGATTCGCGTGTTCCCTGACGTGCCAGTGTCGAAGAAGCCGACCGAAGTGCGCATGGGCAAGGGCAAGGGCACGCCAGAGTTTTGGGTGGCGCGGGTGAAGCCTGGCCGCGTGATGTTCGAGATCGACGGCGTGACCGACGCTGTGGCGCGGGAGTCGCTCCGGCTTGGCGCTGCAAAACTGCCGCTCAAGACGCGCGTCGTCACGCGTATCGTGGAGGCTTGAGGACTATGAAGGCGGCCCAAGTACGCGACATGACGCTCGATCAGCTGAATGACGAGCTGGTCAAGCTCAAGAAGGAGCAGTTCAACCTGCGCTTCCAGGCGGCGTCCGGCCAGCTTGAGAACACGGCGCGGGTAAGAAAGATCAGGCGCGATATCGCGCGCATCCAGACCATCACGCGGCAGAAGAACGCTGCCGGCGCCAAGGCGTAAGGACGAACAGAATGCCGAAAAGAGTGCTGCAAGGGGTCGTGGTGAGCGACAAGAACGACAAGACGGTGGTGGTCCGCGTCGAACGCCGCTTCACGCATCCTTTGCTGCAGAAGACCGTGCGGCGGTCCAAGAACTATCACGCCCATGACGAGAAGAACGAATTCAAGGTGGGCGAGATGGTGTGGATCGAGGAGTGCCCGCCGATCTCCAAGCAAAAACGCTGGGTGGTGCTGCCGCGCGAGCAGGCGGCGAGCTAGAGGGTCGAGGCGTCAAGCCGAAGATAAATTGTCATGATCCAGATGCAGACCAATCTCGATGTCGCCGACAACTCAGGTGCACGGCGCGTGCAGTGCATTAAGGTGCTCGGTGGGTCGAAGCGCAAATACGCCTCGATCGGCGACACCATCGTGGTCTCTGTGAAGGAGGCCATCCCGCGCGGCCGCGTCAAGAAGGGTGAGGTGATGAAGGCCGTCGTGGTGCGCACCGCCACCGGCGTGCGCCGTCCCGACGGCTCGATTATCCGCTTCGACCGCAACGCCGCGGTCCTGGTCAATCCGCAAGGCGAGCCGATCGGCACGCGCATCTTCGGACCCGTGACCCGCGAGCTGAGGGCCAAGAAGCACATGAAGATCGTGTCGCTTGCGCCGGAGGTCCTGTAGATGGCCAAGCTCAAGATCAAGAAGGGCGACCACGTGGTGGTCATCACCGGCAAGGACAAGGGCAAGAAGGGCGAGGTGCTGAAGGTGATGCCGGAGGAGAACCGCGCGATTGTGCAAGGCGTCGCAATGATCAAGCGGCACCAGCGGCAGACCACGACCCAGGACGGCGGCATTATCTCCAAGGAGGCGGCCATCCATATTTCCAACCTTGCGCTCGAGGACCCCAAGAACGGGAAGCCAACGCGCGTCGGATACAAGTTTCTCAAGGACGGGCGCAAGGTCCGCTTTGCCAAGCGCTCCGGCGAGGTGATCGATGGCTGAGACCGGTTATATCCCACGGCTCAAGCAGCAATATCAGGACGTGCTGCGCGGCGAACTCATCAAGGAGTTCGGCTATGCGAACCCGATGCAGGTGCCGCGGCTCGACAAGGTCGTTCTCAACATGGGCGTCGGCGAGGGTATCAACGATTCCAAGAAGGTGAACGCGGCGGCCGCCGACCTTGCGCTCATCGCCGGGCAGAAGCCGGTGATCACCCGCGCGCGGAAGTCGATCGCCACCTTCAAGCTGCGCGAGGGCATGCCAATCGGCGCCAAAGTGACGCTACGCCAGAACCGCATGTACGAGTTCGTCGACCGGCTGGTGAACATCGCTCTGCCGCGGGTGCGCGACTTTAGAGGACTCAATCCGAAAAGCTTCGATGGCCGCGGCAATTACGCGATCGGGCTGAAAGAGCACATCATTTTCCCGGAGATCAATTTCGACAAGGTCGAGGAGATCTGGGGCATGGACATCATCGTCTGCACCACGGCGCCCAATGACGACGAGGCGCGCGCGTTGCTCAAGCATCTGAATTTTCCGTTCCGCAGCTAAAGGGCTTGGCGGCTTGACGCTGGGATAGGAGGACTGAATGTCAAAGACGAGCATGGTCGAGCGGAACAACAAGCGCCGCCGGCTGGCCAAGAAATTCAAAGTGCGGAGGACGCGGCTCAAGGCGATTGCCGCCGACCGCAAGCTTCCGGCCGAGGAGCGTTTCGCGGCGAGGCTGAAGCTCGCCGAGCTGCCGCGCAATTCGTCGCCGATGCGCATCCGCAACCGCTGCGACCTTACCGGACGGCCGCGCGGCTATTACCGCAAGCTCCGCATGTCGCGTATCGCGCTGCGTGAACTCGCGAGCAACGGACAGATTCCCGGAATGATCAAGTCGAGCTGGTAGGACCACTGATGAGCATCAACGATCCCCTAGGCGATATGCTAGCGCGCATCCGTAACGCGCAGATGCGCCACAAGGCCAAGGTGACGACCCCCGCCTCCAGCTTGCGCGAGCACGTGCTCGACGTGCTGGTGGAGGAAGGCTTCATCCGCGGCTATGCGCGCGTCGATTACTCGGGCGGCCGTTCGGAGTTCGATATCGAGCTCAAATATTTCGACGGCGAGCCGGTGATCAAGGAGATCAAGCGCATATCCACGCCTGGACGGCGGGTGTATTCCTCGGTACGCGATCTGCCGACGGTCGCAAATGGACTTGGCGTCTCCATACTGTCGACGCCGAAGGGCGTCATGTCTGACTCTCGCGCCCGCACCGAGAACGTGGGTGGCGAGATCTTGTGTAGCGTGTTCTAGGACCCATGAACGAAGGGCGATTTTGATGTCGCGTATTGGCAAAAAGCCGGTGGCAATTCCGAAGGGCGTAACGGCCTCGGTGAATGGCCAGGAGGTCGCGGTGAAGGGCCCCAAGGGCGAGCTGAAGCACGTCCTCGTGGACGATGTCATCGCCAAGCTCGAAGATGGCCGCGTCGAGGTCGCCATGCGCGAGGACACTCGGAACGCGCGCGCCATGTGGGGCATGTCGCGGACGCTCATCTCCAACCTGATGACCGGGGTGACCGAAGGCTTTAACAAGAAGCTCGAGATCACCGGTGTGGGCTACCGGGCTGCGGTGCAGGGGTCGAACGTCCAGCTCCAGCTTGGCTACAGCCACGACGTCGTTTTCCCGATTCCTAAGGGCATCCAGGTCGTCTGTCCGAAGCCAACCGAGATCGTGATCACTGGCATCGACAAGCAGCAGGTGGGGCAGGTGGCGGCGGAGATCAGGCAATTTCGGCCGCCGGAGCCCTACAAGGGCAAAGGTGTCCGCTACGCGGGCGAGTTCATCCTCCGTAAAGAGGGCAAGAAGAAGTAGCGGGATTGGCCATGAGCGCTTTGAACGAAGGTTTTATGCGGCGTGCACACCGGGTGCGCCATACGCTCAAGAAGAAGGTGCATGGCCGCGCGCGCCTGTCGGTGTTCCGCTCGTCCAAGCAGATCTATGCCCAGGTGATCGACGACAGCACGGGTCGCACCGTGGCGGCGGCGTCGACCCTGGACAAGGATCTCAAGGGGTCGCTCAAAAAGGGCAGTGATCTCGCCGCGGCGCAGGCCGTGGGCAAGCTCGTCGCCGAGCGGGCCCTTCAGGCCGGCGTCACCAATGTCGTGTTCGACCGCGGCGGTTATCTCTACCATGGGCGCGTGAAGGCACTCGCCGATGCTGCCCGCGAGGCAGGACTGAACTTCTGAAGGACCAAGGGTATGGCGGATCGCAAAGGCGGCAGAGGCCCGGAACGAAGAGACCGCGATGATCGCGAGCGCGACAGCGAGTTCATCGACAAGCTCGTGCATATCAATCGCGTGGCCAAGGTGGTGAAGGGCGGACGGCGCTTCGGCTTCGCCGCGCTCGTCGTTGTCGGAGACCAGAAGGGCCGTGTCGGCTTCGGCCACGGCAAGGCGCGCGAGGTGCCTGAGGCGATCCGCAAGGCTACGGAAGCCGCCAAGCGGAATCTGGTCAAGGTGCCGTTGCGCGAAGGCCGCACGCTGCATCACGACGTGACCGGGCAGCATGGCGCGGGCAGGGTGGTGCTCAGGGCGGCGCCGGCGGGTACCGGCATCATCGCCGGCGGCCCGATGCGCGCGGTGTTCGAGACCCTTGGCATCCAGGACGTGGTAGCGAAGTCGCTCGGCAGCTCAAATCCCTACAACATGGTGCGTGCCACCTTCGATGCGCTGCGCCATGAGGACAGCCCGCGGGGCGTGGCGGCGCGTCGGGGCAAGAAGGTGAGCGAGATCGTGTCACGCCGCAGAGACGGCGCCGGCGACGGCGCTGGCCAGGCAGAGGCTTAGGCCGCACAGCGCTCAGAGGTAACTGAACAATGGCCAAGACAGAAAACCGAAAGACGATCGTGATCGAGCAGATCGGTAGCCCGATCAGGCGCCCCGGCATTCAGCGCGCCACGTTGATCGGGCTTGGATTGAATAAGATGCACAAGCGCCGGACGCTGATCGACAGCCCGCAGGTGCGCGGCATGGTCGCAAAGATTCATCATCTCGTCCGCATCGTGGACGACGAGGCAGGAAAGTAGGCATCATGCGGCTGAATGAGATCAGGGACCGGGACGGCGCCACCAAAGCCAAGAAGCGGCTCGGCCGCGGCATTGGCTCAGGGCTCGGCAAGACGTCCGGGCGTGGCGTCAAGGGCCAGAAGGCCCGTACCGGCGTTGCCATCAAGGGCTTCGAAGGCGGACAGATGCCGCTCCACCGGCGCCTGCCGAAGCGCGGCTTCAAGAATATCTTCGCCAACAGGTTCAACGAGCTCAATCTCGGCCCCATCCAACAGGCGGTCGATTCCGGCAGGCTCGACGTGAAGAAGCCGATCACCATCGATGCGCTGAAGAGAGCGGGCCTCATTCGCCGGACGAAGGACGGCGTGCGTCTGCTCGGTCATGGCAAGCTCAAGACCAAGATCGCCTTTGAGGTCACCGGAGCTTCGGGGAGCGCGATCAAGGCTGTGGAGGCCGCCGGCGGCACGGTGACGCTGAAATCCATCACCGGCCGCGAGGCTCCCGTCGCCGATGCGATCAAGGCCAAGAAGCGCGCCGAGAAGCGCGATGCGGTCTCGGCGGCGAAGCTGAAGAAGTCGGGCAAGGCGCCGAAGGCCGAGGGCGAGCGGCCTGGAGAGGCCGAGGAGGCAAAGCCCGCCAAGGCCGCGAAGGCAAAGGGAGAGTCTGGGCCCGAGACTGCTGCGGCCAAGCCGCCCAAGAAGGAAAAGGCCGCTGAGGCCGAGGACAGGAAGCCGAAGGCGAAGCCC
Source organism: uncultured Alphaproteobacteria bacterium (assembly GCA_963745855.1). Taxonomy (GTDB): domain Bacteria; phylum Pseudomonadota; class Alphaproteobacteria; order Rhizobiales; family Methyloligellaceae; genus Methyloceanibacter. The sequence continues at coordinate 69,392 of CAVUZR010000008.1, forward strand.
GAAGGGGGCAAGAAAGACAAGTCCTAGGAGGCTCGACCCAAGGTCTGCCCTAGACTTGCCCTAGAAATGTCGCGAGCGGCCGCATACCTCGCTCGATAGTGTTGAAAGGGAAGAGACCCCATGGTTTCTGCCGCCGAACAACTGGTTTCCAATCTCAACTTCGCCGCCTTCGCCAAGGCGGACGAGTTGAAGAAGCGCATCTGGTTCACACTCGGCGCGCTCCTCATTTACCGGCTCGGCACGTACATCCCTATCCCCGGCATCAACCCGCAGGCGCTGCAAGAGGTGTTCCGGCAGAACCAGTCCGGCCTGCTCGGCATGTTCGACATGTTCTCGGGCGGCGCGGTCGGTCGCATGGCGATCTTCGCGCTGAACATCATGCCGTATATCTCGTCGTCGATCATCATTCAGCTGCTCACCACTGTCTCCCCGCATCTCGAGCAGCTGAAGAAGGAAGGCGAGCAGGGGCGCCGGCAGATGAATCAGTACACGCGCTACGGCACGGTGCTGCTTGCCTCGCTGCAAGCCTATGGCATCGCCGTGGGGCTTGAGGGCGCGGGCCATGTGGTGCTCGATCCTGGCTTGTTCTTCCGCATCACCACGGTCATCACGCTCGTTGGCGGCACCATCTTCCTGATGTGGCTCGGCGAGCAGATCACGGCACGCGGCGTCGGCAACGGCATCTCGCTCATCATCTTCGCCGGCATCGTGGCGCGCCTACCCCACGCGGTTCTCGGCACCCTCGAGCTCGGCCGCACCGGGGCGATGTCGACCATACTCATTCTGACCATCGTGGTGCTCGCGGTAGTGGTGATCGCGGTGATTGTGTTCATGGAGAGGGCGCAGCGCCGCCTGCTCGTGCAATATCCCAAGCGGCAAGTCGGCAACCGCATGTTCCAGGGCGATTCCTCGCACCTGCCTTTGAAGCTCAACAGCGCGGGCGTCATCCCGCCGATCTTTGCGTCCTCGCTCCTGCTCTTGCCGGTGACTTTCGCCAATTTCTCCGCGGGACAGGGACCGGAATGGCTGACCACGGTGACGGCGCTGCTCGGCCAGGGACAGCCGCTGCATATTCTGATCTATATCGCGCTGATCATCTTCTTCGCCTTCTTCTATACGGCCGTCGTCTTCAATCCGAAGGACACCGCCGACAATCTGAAGAAGTATGGCGGCTTCCTGCCGGGCATCAGGCCTGGCGACCGGACTGCGGAATATATCGACTATGTGCTTACCCGCATCACGGTGGTCGGCGCTCTTTATCTTGCTGCGGTCTGCGTGCTGCCTGAGATTCTGATAGCTTACGCCGGCGCGCCGTTCTATTTCGGCGGTACCTCGCTCCTGATCGTGGTGAGCGTCACCATGGACACCGTGGCGCAAGTGCAGAGCCATCTACTCGCCCATCAGTATGAGGGGCTGATCAAGCGGGCGAAGCTCAGGGGAGCACGACGGCAATGATCCTGGTCCTGCTCGGCCCTCCCGGCGCCGGCAAGGGGACGCAGGCCAATCAGCTCGAGACTGAGCGGTCGCTCGTCAAGCTTTCCACCGGAGACATGCTGAGAGCGGCCGTGGCGGCCGGAACGGAACTGGGCCGCAAGGCCGGCGACATCATGGAGCGGGGCAAGCTTGTGCCGGACGATATCGTAATTGGGCTGATCGCTGAGCGGCTTGACGCGGGAGGCAAGGGCAACGGTTTCATCCTCGATGGGTTTCCTCGCACGATTGCCCAGGCGGAAGCGCTCGACCGGTTGGTCACCGAAAGAGGCAAGACGCTCGACGCTGTCATCGAGATGCAGGTCGACGACGATGCCCTGGTCAAACGCATCACGGGCCGCTTCACCTGCGCCGATTGCGGCGAGGGCTATCACGATGCTTTCAAGACGCAGAAGGTGCCGGGCGTTTGCGACCGCTGCGGCTCGACCCAGTTCGTGCGGCGGCGCGACGATAATGAGGAAGTGGTCCGTTCGAGGCTCGAGGCCTATCACGCCCAGACCGAGCCCCTGATCGACTATTACCGGAGCCAAGGAAAGCTCAAATCTGTGGATGGCATGGCTGAGATCGGTGCGGTGCATCGGGCCATCGCGCGGGCATTGGATGGGGTTAAGTCTTAATCCGGCGAGGCCCCCGGGTTGACCTTGTCAAGCGGAATCGCTAGATAAGGCACGACCCAATTCTGGATAGGAACGACCGGTCCCGGGGGCGGTGCCTTCCCGAGGTCGGTTTCGCTGCGCTTCATTGGTAATTGCGCTTAGATTTCAGCACGTTAAGGCGTGCGTTGAGGAGACTGCTTCGTGGCCCGAATTGCAGGTGTGAATATCCCGTCCAACAAGCGGGTGGAAGTGGCGCTCACCTATATCCATGGCATCGGCGATACCTTCGCCCAGCAGATCTGCGCCAAGGTGAGCATTCCGCCCGAGCGGCGGGTGAGCCAGCTCACCGAATCGGAGATCATCCAGATCCGTGAGGTGATCGACCGGGATTACATGGTCGAGGGCGACCTGCGGCGCGAAGTCGCAATGAATATCAAGCGGTTGATGGATCTTGGCTGCTATCGCGGCCTGCGTCACCGCCGCGGCCTGCCGGTGCATGGGCAGAGGACCCACACAAATGCGCGCACGCGCAAGGGTCCGGCCAAGCCGATTGCCGGCAAGAAAAAGTAGAGAGTCACAACACGCGCGGCTGGAGGTGACCTTCGGCCGAAACCAATTCGTAAAGATGCGGGATTAGAGCATGGCCAAAGACAAAGCGCGCGTTCGCCGCCGGGAAAAGAAGAACATCACCTCCGGTGTCGCCCACGTGCATGCAAGCTTCAACAACACCATGATCACCATCACCGACGCGCAAGGAAACACTATCTCCTGGTCGTCGGCGGGGGCTATGGGGTTCAAGGGATCGCGCAAATCGACGCCCTATGCGGCGCAGGTCGCCGCCGAGGAGGCTGGCAAGAAAGCCATGGAGCACGGCATGAAGAATCTCGAGATCGAGGTTCGCGGCCCGGGCTCCGGGCGCGAGTTGGCGCTGCGGGCGCTTCAGGCTGCGGGGTTCACCATCGTCACGATCCGCGACGTGACGGCAATCCCGCACAATGGCTGCCGGCCGCGCAAGCGTCGGCGCGTCTAAAAAGAAGGAAGGCAAGCGTCCTCATGTTGCACGCGGATTCTCGTAAGCTGGGGCAGGCGGCCCCGCTCAAGGACCAGGAAAGGGCCCTCCAGGTGCTGCAGAAGAACTGGCAAGATCTAATCAAGCCCACCAAGCTCAATGTCTCTTCCGGTCGCGACCCGGCGCGTTTCGCGCTCGTCGTGGCTGAGCCGTTGGAGCGCGGTTTCGGGCTGACCCTCGGCAATGCGCTTCGCCGCGTGTTGCTCTCCTCGCTTCAGGGCGCGGCCATCACGTCGGTGCATATCGACGGCGTGCTGCACGAGTTCTCCTCGATCGCCGGGGTGCGCGAGGATGTCACCGACATCATCCTCAACATCAAGGAGATCGCGCTCCGCCAGCACGCCGAGGGCGTGAAGCGCATGGTGCTCAAGAAGGAAGGACCGGGCATGGCCAAAGCCGGCGATATCGAGGCCGGCGCCGACATCGAGATCCTCAATCCGGATCACGTGATCTGCACGCTCGACCAGGGCGCGTCGATCCGCATGGAGTTCACCACCGCGACCGGCAAGGGCTATGTGCCGGCCGAGCGCAACCGTCCCGACGACGCGCCGATCGGCTTCATCCCGGTCGACTCGCTGTACAGCCCGGTGCGCAAGGTCTCCTACCGCGTGGAGAACACCCGCGAAGGTCAGATCCTCGACTACGACAAGCTGACCTTGGAGATCGAGACCAACGGCTCGGTGCGCCCAGAGGACACCATAGCTTTGGCCGCGCGCATCGTGCAGGACCAGCTCTCGGTGTTCGTCAACTTCGAAGAGCCGAAGAAGGAAATGCCCTTCGAGCGGCAGCCCGAGCTCGTGTTCAACGCGGCGCTGCTCAAGAAGGTCGACGAGCTCGAATTGTCGGTCCGTTCGGCGAACTGTCTCAAGAACGACAACATCGTCTATATCGGCGACCTCATCCAGAAGACCGAGGCCGAGATGTTGCGCACTCCGAATTTCGGCCGCAAGTCGCTGAATGAGATCAAGGAAGTGCTCGCCTCCATGGGCCTGCATCTCGGCATGGAAGTGCCGGACTGGCCGCCGGAAAATATCGAAGAGCTCGCCAAGCGCTTCGAGGATCATTACTGATCGGGCGCGAAAGACTATAAAACCAGGGGTTATCAAGATGCGTCACCGCAACGCAGGCCGGAAGCTCAATCGCACCGCGAGCCATCGCTCGGCGTTGTTCTCGAGCCTTGCCGCGGCCCTGATCAAGCACGAGCAGATCGTCACCACCCTGCCCAAGGCAAAAGACCTTCGCCGTGTGGCAGACCGGCTGATCACGCTCGCCAAGAAGGGCGATCTGCACGCGCGCCGGCTGGCGATGTCGCGCATTCGCGACGAGGCCATGGTGGCGAAGCTGTTTGGTACGCTAGGCCCACGTTATGTCGACCGTCCCGGCGGCTATACCCGTGTGCTGAAGGCTGGCTTCCGTTATGGGGATTCGGCGCCCATGGCCGTGATCGAGCTCGTGGACCGCGATGAAAGTGCGCGCGGCCTCGATTTAGGTCCGGTGCAAGAGCGGGACGAGAACGCGGGCCAAGCCGCGGCGTAAACTCCGGCAGCCCACGTGAGTAAGTGGCGCGCCGGCTCAAGCGGCGCGCCTTTGAGGTCTACTTATCGTCGTCGTCGCCGCCTTTGTCGCCTTCCGGTGCTTTGCCGGAAGCGGCTTCTTTCGCATCGTGGGCGGCAATCGCCTGCTGCTTGATGCCTTTGACGCCGTCGGCGAGGATGCTGGTGATCTTAGCCTTGGCATCGGCGTCGCTCGCGCCATTGGCGTCGAAGTCCGACTGCCAATAGATGACCGAGCGATCCGGCTCGTCGTCGACCTCGAGCCACAGCTTGGATTTGTAATTCTTGACGGGGAGTGGGCTTTCCACGATCTCGTAGGTGTAGCCGAGATCCTCCTTGCCGGTCAGCTTCTCCTTGATCTTGCCGCCATCCTTGAGCGTGAGCGTGCGGTAGGTGACATCACCCTCCTTGGTCTCAACGCAATCGGCTACGACGGGATGCCAGGTCTTGATGGCGCAAAAATCACCCACGACCTTCCAGATCTCCGGGGGTAGGCCAGGGCCTTCGGTTCGCTTCTTGACCGTGATCGCGGAGGCCGAGGCGCTGGTAAAAAGGAGCGCGGCCAAACTGGCCAGGCCAAGTTTCATCATGCGCATGCGTTTCCTCCAGACTTACATTGATTTGTCGCAACATGCCGGGCGGCATCTTAGTGTAATGCCGAAGCTCGACAAGGCCCAAGCCCTTGAATTTGGCCGAAACGGGATAATTTCCCAAGATGTTTGCTTGGGTTATCACTAGACTCATGAGCGTGATTTGCCCCAACGGGGCGGTAGGACAAAGCATGACGAGATTTGCCTTGATTTTGCGCAACGCCGGGCTTCTTGGCGCGGCTCTGCTTATGGCGACTGCCGGCTTCGCGGCAGAGGCCGAACCGCAGCGCGTGGTGCCAGAGAGCGCTGTGGTGATGAAGCAATCCTTCGCGCCCGTCGTGAAGCGCGCGGCGCCCGCCGTCGTCAACGTCTATGTCAGCCGCAAGGTAAAGCAGATCGTGTCGCCGTTCGCCGACGATCCGTTCTTCAGCCGCCTGTTCGGCGACAATTTCGGCATCCCACGCGAACGCATTCAGAACTCGCTAGGCTCCGGCGTGCTGGTGAGCCCTGAGGGCCTCGCCGTCACCAACAACCACGTCATTCAGGGTAGCGGCGAGGCTGAGATCACAGTCGCATTGTCCGACGGGCGCGAGCTCCCGGCCAAGGTCATCCTCAAGGACGAGCGGAGCGACCTCGTCGTGCTTCGCCTCAACGCTGCGGGGGTAAAATTCCCGTCAATCGAATTCAGCGACTTCTGACGGACTCGAAGTGGGCGACCTCGTGCTCGCCATCGGCGATCCGTTCGGCGTCGGGCAGACGGTGACGAGCGGCATCGTCTCGGCCCTCGCGCGCACGCAAGTCGGCATCTCCGACTATCAGTTCTTCATCCAGACCGATGCCGCAATCAATCCCGGCAATTCCGGCGGTGCGCTGGTCGACATGGACGGGCATCTCGTCGGCATCAATACCGCCATCTTCTCCCGCAGCGGCGGGTCGCAAGGCATTGGATTTGCAATTCCTTCCAACATGGTGCGGCTCGTGGTTCAGGCGGCGCTGAAAGGCGGCACGGTACAGCGGCCTTGGTTCGGCGCATCCCTGCAGCCGGTGACCCAGGACCTCGGCGAGACCCTTGGGCTCGACCGCCCAGGCGGCGCGCTGATCAAGAACCTGCATGCCAACGGTCCCGCCGCAGGCGCTGGGCTCAAGCCGGGCGACGTGGTGGTCAGCGTCGACGGCAAGGCTGTGCAGGACCCTGAGGCCTTCCAATACCGGTTTGCCACCAAGGGGCTTGGCGGCACGGCCGAGCTCGGCGTCGTCCGCCAAGGGCAGGCACTGAAGGTAACGGTGCCGCTGGTCGCCGCGGTCGAGGATCCGCCGCGTGATGTCCGCAATCTGACTGGCCGCCATCCGCTGGTCGGCGCCAAGGTCGCCAATCTTTCACCGGCCGTCGCTGAAGAGCTTGGCGTGGACGACGAGGGTCCCGGCGTCGTGGTGCTGGACGTTGCACCTGACACGCCAGCGTCGAGTCTGGGCCTTAAGCGCGGCGACCTCGTAATCGGGCTCAACAATGAGAAAGTGACCTCGGTTGCGGCCCTGGCGAAGGCGCTGGACCGGTCGCAGGGCGGCTGGCGCCTCTCCTTCGAGCGCGAAGGCCAGCTATACAATGTCGCCATTCAGGGCTGAGGCATGGTGACATTGTTTGAGGCGGTGGGGCTTCAGGAGGGCGCGCCGAGGCCGCTAGCCGATCGCTTGCGTCCGTCGTCGCTCGAGGAGGTCGTCGGTCAGGAGCATCTCTTGAGCGCGCAGGGCATTTTGAGCCGCATGGTCAAGGCCGGACGCCTCGGCTCGGTGATCTTCTGGGGGCCGCCCGGCACCGGCAAGACCACGGTGGCGCGGCTGCTCGCCGAAGTCACCGATATGCATTTCGAGCAGCTGTCGGCGATCCAGTCCGGCGTTCAGGATTTGCGCAAAGTGTTCGAGGCGGCTCGCGCACGGCGCGAGCACGGTCAGGGCATGCTCCTATTTGTCGACGAGATCCACCGGTTCAACCGCGCGCAGCAGGATTCCTTCCTACCTTATATGGAAGACGGGACGGTCATCCTCGTCGGCGCCACCACCGAGAATCCGTCCTTCGAGCTCAACTCGGCGCTCCTGTCGCGAGCAAGCGTTCTCACCTTCAAGCGCCTGGACGAAGAGGGTCTTGAAGCGCTGATCGCCCGCGCCGAGGCCCATGAAGGGCGGAAGCTGCCGCTGACCGGCGACGCGCGGGCGGCAGTCATCGCCATGGCCGATGGCGATGGCCGCGCGGTGATCACATTGGCCGAGGATGTCTGGCTTGCCGCGCAGTCGGGCGCCAAGACGCCGCTCGACCGCGAGGCGCTGGTCGCGCTCGTGCAACGTCGTGCGCCGATCTACGACAAGTCGCAGGATGGCCACTACAGTCTGATCAGTGCGTTGCACAAATCGGTGCGCGGCTCTGACCCAGACGCCTCGCTCTATTGGCTCGCCCGCATGCTCGCCGGCGGCGAGGACCCGCTCTATGTCGCGCGGCGGCTCGCGCGCATGGCCATCGAGGATATAGGTCTTGCCGATCCGCAAGCGCTCGTTCAGGCGAACGCGGCGAAGGAGGTGTACGACTTTCTTGGCTCGCCGGAAGGCGAGCTCGCGCTCGCTCAGGCCACGATCTATCTCGCGCTCGCCCCGAAATCCAATGCGTCTTACGTCGCCTTCGGCGCTGCCAAGCGCATGGCAGACGAGGGTGGGTCGTTAGCGCCGCCCAAGCACATTCTCAATGCACCGACCAGGCTGATGAAGCAGGAAGGCTATGGCCGTGGCTATGCCTACGATCACAACGAGGACGAGGCGTTCTCCGGGCAGAACTATTTCCCAGATGGGATGAAGCGGCAGAGCCTGTACGCGCCGACCACCTACGGCTTTGAGCGGGAGCTGAAAGATCGGCTAGACCGCTTCGCCAAGCTTCGTGCCGAGCGGTCGAAAGGCAAGACCTGAGATTGAGCGTGCCGCTGACGGGGCAGCAGGCATCCGTCAGAATTTGGCAGTCAAGTCTTGAGCTTAGCCGTACTGAATCGGCACCGATCAAGGCTAATTGCCGGTTAAGTGCATCCCCATTTGCCTGAGGGTCCATGACGCAGAGATTGCCAGTCGAAATGCGGACGGTCGAGGCCGGCGAGGACGGCATGCGGCTCGACCGCTGGTTCAGGAGCCATTACACCGACCTGCCGCACAGCCGGCTCGAGAAACTGCTGCGCACCGGCCAGGTTCGGGTCGACGGCGGCCGCGCCAAGGCGAGCACAAGGCTCGCCGCGGGTCAGACCATTCGCGTGCCGCCTTTGCCGGCGGCTGCGCCTGCAACGCCTGCATCGAAGGCGCTGTCCAAGGCGGACCGTGCCTTCCTTGCTTCCATCACCCTCTACGAGGACGACGATCTGCTCGTGTTCAACAAGCCGCCGGGCATCGCAGTGCAGGGCGGCACCAAGACCACGCATCATCTCGACCGGATGCTCGAGAGTCTGGGGGAGGGGCCGAAGTCGAGGGTTCGTCTCGTGCATCGCCTCGACCGCGATACCTCGGGCGTGCTGGTGGTGGCCAAGCGGCGCGAGGTGGCGGCAAGGCTCGGCCGCGCCTTCCAGACCCGCTCGGTGCGCAAGATCTATTGGGCGCTGGTCAAGGGCATCCCCAAGCCGCCGCAAGGCAAGGTGGATGCGGCGCTGGTCAAGGCCTCCGGCCCTGAAGGCGACCGCGTGCGCAAGGCGCGCCCCGGAGAGCAGGAAGTGGCGCAATCCGCCGTCACCTACTACGCCGTGGTGGATCGGGCGGGGCAAAAGGTCGCGTGGCTCTCGCTCAAGCCAGTCACCGGCCGCCAGCATCAGCTGCGCGCCCACATGGCCATCATTGGCCATCCCATCCTCGGCGACGAGAAATATCAAGGCGACCGCGACCTGCCCGAGGGGATCGATAGCAAGCTCCATCTGCATGCCCGCCGCATCAGCTTTCCGTACCCTTCCGGAGAGGGCGTGGTCGACGTGACAGCGCCGCTGCCTGATCATATGCAGCGGAGCTTTGCTGCCTTCGGCTTTGCCGAGAGCGATGAGGCCGATAGGGGGACGAGCGCGTTTTGATGATGAGCGCCGCCCCGTCTGAAGATGTAGAGGAATACGAGCATGTCTGACCGCAAACTCTGGTTCGTGCATTTCGCCCAATGGGTGTCTCACGTCACTGGACGCCCCATCGCTTTCTTGCTCGCGGTTACGAGCATCGTGGTGTGGGGCCTCACGGGTCCGCTGTTTGGCTATAGCGATACCTGGCAGCTCGTGATCAACACCGCGACGACCATTGTCACCTTCCTGATGGTGTTCGTGATCCAGAACACCCAGAACCGCGATACCGCCGCCATGCACATCAAGATCGACGAGCTGATCCGGGTGACACAGAAGGCGCGCAACGTCCTGCTCGATCTCGAGGAGGTCGACGATGCAACGCTCGAGCAACTGAGGCAGGACTACGGGCGGCTGGCCCGCAAGGCAAAATCCCGCACGAGCACGCCGACCCGCGCCGAGGCGGTGCCGGCGAAGCCGGGGCGGTCCGGTTCAGGGAGGCGCAAGCCGCGCGATGACTGAACAGGAAAAGGCATCTTCTGTTGGCGAAGGGGTGAGGGATAGACCGAGTCATCCCAAGCGCTTCTACAATCAAGTGGCGATCAAGGATGAAGCGGGCGGCACGTCGGTCCTGCTCGACGGCAAGCCCGTGCGTACTCCCGGCAAGGCCGCCTTCCTTTTGCCGAATGCGGCTTTGGCCGAGGCCGTCGCGGAGGAATGGCGCGGGCAGGGGGCGCGCATCGATCCTGCGAACATGCCGCTCACCAGGCTCGCCAACAGCGTCATCGATGGCGTCAAGGGCCACGAGGAGGCGGTGATCGGCGACGTCCTCAACTATGCCGGCTCCGACCTCATCTGCTACCGCGCCGAAGTCCCGAGCAACCTCGTGGCGCGTCAGACCAAGCATTGGGATCCGGTGGTGGTCTGGGCGAAACAGGATCTCGGCGTGCCGATGCGGCTTGCCGAAGGCGTAATGCATGTTGCCCAGCCGCCTGCGTCGCTCGACACGCTCAGAATGCGCCTCCGGCAATTCGACTCCTGGAGCCTCGCGGCGCTCCACGTCATGACCGGCATTTCCGGCTCGGCGTTGCTTGCCCTGGCGGTCGCGCTTCGCCGGCTCTCCCCGGAAGGGGCATGGGCCGCCGCACATGTCGATGACGACTGGCAGATCAGCCAATGGGGCGAGGATGAGGAGGCGCGGGCGAGGCGTCAGAGCCGCTGGCGCGACTTCGCCGCCTCCGCCCGGATGCTGGACTTCCTCCGCGGCTGACCGGAATGCGCTTCCCCTCGCCCTCAGCGATTGTTGCCGAGCGTGGTGACGATGTCCGTCCACGGCCCGGCCGGGACCGCCCCGGCGTCGACGAAGCGCCATCCTGCATGGCCGTTGTCCTGCATGCCGAGATAGTGCCAGACCGCTGGCGAGACATCTAAGCCCGCCCTCGTATCGAATGTGTTGAGGGGCTTGTCCGCTTTGCCGAACACGAAACCGAAATCATCTTCGCCGCAGGGCCCAACATCCTGCCACTGGGCAAAGCATGAGCGGCCGTCCCGATTGATCTCTACCCAGCGGTTCTTCAACAGAGGGTCGAGGCCCGAGCGGTACCAGGGGACGCGTCTCGCGTCCTTCTTCAATTCGTTTTGCTCGGTGAATTCGCCAAACGGCAGCGCTACGTAGAAGGGGTTTTGCTTGGGCGTGAAATCGGCGGGCCAATGGCCGTTTCGCCGCTCTGGATCATCGACGCCGCCATAGTTGGCCTGCCAATCCTTGTCCCAATAGCTCTGATCGTTGGGAATGAAATCATTTTCGTCGGTGGAGGGCTCTCCCACCCAGAAGAGGGTGGTCATCGTCACCTTGAACGGGTTGGGCTCGGTTCGCAGCAATTGTGCTCCTCCGGCGATGAGAAACAGGCCTGCGCTGGCGCTCGAGGTCGTCAGCAGGCTACGCCGTGTGATGACCAGTCTCGACACTATTCTCCCTCGCTTCGACGCCCTTGGCCAGTTGGCCCGCGCACCCCAGCGCCCTGGTCGAGAGATATTTTCTCCAATTGTGACAATAATTTAGCCATATTATGCTGGATTTTGGCGTGGCGTGATTTTACCGCTGCGGCCAAAATGCTCGTGGGGGGTGATTTCTGCCTCACTTCGCTCCGCTCAGGCCCTCAATTTCCCACGAGGCGAGAGGGGGAGCGCAGTGCCATTTGCGCTGCAACAACCCCATGCTATTGACCGTCACGATCGCGTCACAGTGAAGCTTGGGGAGCGGCATGAAGGAAGTCATTGAAGAGCTCGAGGTCCGGCGGGGAAGGGCGCGGGAAGGGGGAGGCCTCAAGCGCATCGAGGCGCAGCACGCCCGCGGCAAGCTCACCGCGCGGGAGCGGCTCGAGCTCCTGCTCGACGAGGGCTCCTTCGAGGAGTTCGACATGTATGTCGAGCACCGCTGCATCGATTTCGACATGGAGCAAAGCAAGGTCCCTGGCGACGGCGTGGTCACCGGCTGGGGTACCATCAACGGCCGCGTCGCTTACGTCTTCGCCAAGGACTTCACCGTGTTCGGCGGGTCTCTGTCCGAGGCGCATGCCGAGAAGATGGTCAAGATCCAGGACATGGCGCTTCAGAACCGCGCGCCGATCATCGGCCTCTTCGATGCTGGCGGCGCGCGCATTCAGGAGGGCGTGGCGGCGCTCGGTGGCTATGGCGAGGTGTTCACCCGGAACGTGCTCGCGTCCGGCGTGATCCCGCAGATCTCGGTAATCATGGGCCCGTGCGCGGGCGGCGACGTCTATTCGCCGGCGATGACCGACTTCATCTTCATGGTGAAGGATACCTCCTACATGTTCGTCACCGGCCCGGACGTGGTGAAGACGGTGACCAAAGAGGAGGTGACGGCGGAGCAACTCGGCGGGGCGATCGTGCACACCACGAAATCGTCGATCGGCGACGGCGCCTATGAGAACGACGTCGAGACGCTGCTGCAGATGCGCAGGCTCATGGATTTTCTTCCGTCGAACAACCAGTCCGGTGTGCCCGAGCTGCCGACGCGCGATCCCTGGGATCGCATCGAGCATTCGCTCGACACTCTGATCCCCGACAATCCGAACAAGCCTTACGACATCAAGGAGCTGATCCATAAGGTCGTGGACGAGGGCGACTTCTTCGAGATCCAGGCTTCCTTCGCGAAGAACGTGGTGGTTGGCTTCGCGCGGCTTGAGGGACGCACCATCGGCATCGTCGCCAATCAGCCTATGGTGCTCGCCGGCGTGCTCGATTCAGATGCATCGCGCAAGGCTGCGCGCTTCGTGCGCTTCTGCGACTGCTTCAACATTCCGATCGTCACCTTCGTCGATGTTCCCGGATTTCTCCCGGGCACCGACCAGGAATATGGCGGCCTGATCAAGCATGGGGCGAAGCTCTTGTTCGCCTTCACGGAGGCCACGGTGCCGAAGGTGACTGTGATCACGCGCAAGGCCTATGGCGGCGCCTACGACGTCATGAGCTCAAAGCACATCAGGGGCGACGTGAATTATGCCTGGCCTACGGCCGAGATCGCGGTGATGGGAGCCAAGGGCGCGGTCGAGATTCTGTACCGCGCGGAGCTTGGCGACGAGAGCAAAATCAGGAAGCGCATCGACGAGTATCAGACGCGCTTCGCCAATCCGTTCGTTGCTGCTGAACGTGGCTATATCGACGAGGTGATCATGCCGCACGGCACGCGCAAGCGCGTCGCCCGCGCACTCCAGATGCTGCGCAACAAGCGGCTCGAGAACCCCTGGAAGAAGCACGACAACATCCCGTTGTGAGCAGCCAGCTTCATTTCGCGAACATATGATCTTGGTCAAGAAGGTCTTGGTCGAATGTGCGTTCATAAGAGGAGCAGTAGAATGCAACGTAGCCATGCAATGATCGGTCTAGCGTCGCTCGTGGGCGCTGCCCTGATCGCGGGGCCCGCCCTTGCAGTGACCGCCCTTTCCCCGACCGGCCATCTCAATGTGCGGAGCGGACCGGGCTTTCAATATCCTGTGGTCGGCGTAATGCAGCAAAACGTGCCGGCCGCGATCCCCGGCTGCATCCAGGATTATTCCTGGTGCAGCGTCGCCGTGGGCGCGGTGACCGGCTGGGCCTCTGCCCCTTATCTCGTCACCGATGCAGGCGGCAAGCCCACGAATCTTCAAGTATCCGGCGCTCAGCTCGGCATTCCGATCGTTGTGCCTACGGGCGTCGGCGCCGTCGTTGCCACGCCGCCGGTCGGCGCGATGGTTGCGGCTCCGCCCACCGTTGTCGAGCCGATCCTGCCTGCTCCGGAGGTGCTCTCCTACGTGACGCAGCAGGTGGTTGATCCGGTCCTCGTCGACGGAGAGGTGATGGTCGGGGCAACCTTGCCTCCGGCAGTGCCTGTCTATCCTGTCCCGGCGTCGCCTTACGTCTACTCCTACGTCAACGGCCAAAGGGTCCTGGTCGAGCCGGCCGCCAGGAGGATCGTCTACGTCGTCAGATAGAGTGCCTGCGATTGAAACCGATAAAAGGGGAGGAGGTGCACGCTCGCCGTCCTTTGCGTCGCGGCACCGCTGTCCTCGTCGGCACTCGCCGAGACGCCGGTCGCCACCGCCGCCTTCAAATGCCAGGGCGGTGAGCCATCGACCGCCAAAATCACAAACCCAGTGTCGCCGATCGTCGTCTCCTATCGTGCCCCAGCAGACGATCGTACCCGTACTGGGCAGTGACCGTCGCTACCAGGTGCTCTATGAACTGCAGCTGGTCAACACGCTGGGGCGCCCGGCGGATCTGCGTTCCGTCGAGGTGCTCGATGCTGGTAACGGAAGGTCGCTCCTCACGCTTAGTGCCGCCGAGATCGTCAAGGGTGACTACCTTCATACCCTCGATCGCCAGCTCGCCACGAGCACATCGTTTGCACCGTTCGAGGGGCTCGGCAATCATGGCGATCACAACGTGGCCTTCCGGTCCCCAGGCGACAGCAATCCCGATCTGCGCAATGGTGAGTTGCGCAGCGACCAAGAGCACCTTCACGATGCTACTCTGTGTTCCCTCGGCCTGTTCTCCTGTGGAAGCGGCGCGTGCCTTTCGCACTTTGCGCCGAACATGGATCGTCGCCGGGCCTGGAGCTGTGGTGTTTCCCACATCAGGCTGAACGCCTTGTCCCGGGCCCGAAATTCGCGGATAGTCGAAATAAGTCCCGGCCATGACAGGAGCGTGAGCGCAAGGCTCCATCTAGGACTCGAAGTCGACACAAGAACCGGCTAAATGAGGCGTTCGACCGGCAGCGGTGCTAGAGAGCCGCAATCTTTTTGTCCTGCCCTTGTTGGGCCTGTTCTCCCACGCGTCGGCGTAACCTAGGGCGTTTCCAAGGAAGCGACATGCTCCAATTTGCCAAACGATTTTTGCTGGCGGGGTGCGCAATGATATTGCCGCTGACCGCAGTGGCTGCGACGCAGCACCTCGGAATGTATTTGAAGACCTACTACACTGACTATCAGGTCGTCAGGGACTGCGCCGCACATCATCACCTGACGGCGGGAGACGTCGACAAGGCCAAGGATGCCTTGGCCAAGATCGAAGCCTACTATGTGCAGCGCGATCCCGAGATCAACAAAGACAAATTGATGAAACAAGCGCTCTCCAACAACAAGATTGCCTACAAGATGATGATGGAGACGCAGAAGGTCGATGCTGGAATCTATTGCCGTTCCTCTCTGAATGATCTCATGGGCAAGCTCCACGACATCGAAGCAGGCGCCCCGGCTAAAAAGAGCGGCTCGCGATCGCCCAATCGCTTGATGGGCCCTAGTTTTTCGCTGCTGCTTTGACGCGCGAAATCAGGATGGCCGAAGGGCCTATCCCGGGCTAATTTCGCTCGTATCGGAGGGAGGGGATGCGCGCGGGTTGCCTCATCGCCGTCCTGATCTGCGCGGCCCAAGCCTTGGCTTGGGTTGCCCTGCCGGCACGCGCCGAGGATCAGGCCACTCCTGTCTTGCAATCGTCTCCCGCCTCAGCCCCTTCCGCGCCTTCCACCGTACCGGCAAGCGAGCCTCCACCCACCGCCGAGGCCGCGCCGGCGGAAGCCAAGCCTGATCCGGTAGTGCAGATCATTCGCGCCATGCTCGCCGATCCTTCGCTCGGCAAGGGCGCCAATGCGGACGACCTCGCCGCTGTTCAGGCATTCTATGCGAGCAGGACAGCGGGGCCCTTGTGGACGACGGAGATGGGCTTCTCGGCGAAAGGGCAGGCGGCCCTGTTCGGGATCGGGAACGCAGACGATTGGGGTCTTGATGCGTCCGCCTTCGAATTGCCTCCGGCAGGGGCGCTGCCGGCGAAGCCCGAGGACCAGGCGATTGCCGAGATCAAGCTCGATCTCGCCGTTCTGAAGTACGCGCGTTTTGCGCGCGGCGGGCGGTTCAATCCGCCGGAGCTCAGTGTCCTGCTCGATCAGACGCCGCATGTGCGTGATCCGAGAACTGTTCTTGCCGAAATCGCCGCTGCTGACGCGCCGGATCGATATCTGCAGTCCCTGCATCCGAAGCACGAGCAATTCGGCCGCCTACGCCAGGCGCTGCTCAAAGCCCGCGGCAAGGAGGGCGCCGAGCAAGCCGAGGTGAGGCCCGCCGAGGCAAACGCCTCCGACGACGCCAAGAAGCCTGGCGAGGCTGCCAAGAAGGCAGGCGAGGGCACCAACGCCAAACCCGCCGCCAGCGACAAGGACATCAAGCGCATCATCATGAATATGGAGCGCTGGCGGTGGATGCCGGAGGATCTCGGGCCGGTCTATGTGTGGAACAACTCGCCAGAGTTCATGCTCTACGTGGTCAAGGACGGGAAGAAGATCTACGCCGACAAGACCCTGGTCGGCACCATCGGCTACGCCACGCCGGTGTTTACCGCCGACATGACGAATATCATCTTCAATCCGGATTGGATCGCGCCGGAGACGGTGGTCACGGAGAACCTGCTGCCGGCCTTGCGCGATGGGAACTATTCGATCCTCAAAATTCACAAGCTCTCGGTGAGCTACAATGGCACTCCGGTGGACCCGACTAGGGTCGATTGGGGCCGTGTCAATATTCTAAGCTATGCGTTCAGCCAAAGGGCGGGACCAGAGAACGTGCTCGGCAAGGTAAAATTCTGGTTCCCCAACAAGCACACCGTCTACATGCACGACACGCTGCCGGTCCGGAAGAAATATTTCAAGCAGCCGGTACGCATGATCGGGCATGAGTGCGTGCGCATGGAGAAGCCGCTCGAGTTCGCCAATGTGCTTCTCGCCGCAGGTAAGGGATGGTCGACCTCGCAAGTGAAGGAGCAGTGGGACAACGGCGTCAACAGCTCGGTCATCTTCGATCACAAAATTCCGGTGCACATGACCTATTTCACCGCGGTGGTCGACGATGCCGGGAAGCTCTCGACCTTCGCCGACGTCTATGGGCTCGACAACAAGATGGCGACGGCCATGTTCGGGAGCGCAGCGGGCTTCCCCGTGCCGCCACCGGAGCCGAAGAAACCGCAAGGTGAGGAAGCGAGCACATCGCGTCCCGCAAGCCGGACCGCGAGCGGCGGCAACGATATCGCGGGGTCGCTCAGCGGCTTCGTCGGAGATTAGCTCTGGCGGTTGCCAGGGGCGGTGCCGCCGACTAGCCTCCCGACGGAAAGCTCGTTCTTCACCCGCGTTGATGGTTCGGTGTCTGTCCCCTTGATGAGGTTTGCGACATGAAAGGTTTGCAGGTCCTCTTGCCGGTCCTGATGGCCATGCTCGTGATGGCCGCTCCGGCGCGATGCAAGGCGTCGACCGCCGCCGAGATCGATGCCGACGTCGATAAGACGCTGCACAGTTTTGAAAGCCAGGTCCGCGGTGCCCGCGAGCTTGCCAGCAACGCCGCGGGAATCTTGGTGTTTCCTTCCGTGGTCAAGGCCGGCATCGGGCTTGGCGGCGAATATGGCGAAGGGCTGCTCATCATCCGCGGGCGCCCCGGCGGCTACTTCAACCTGATCTCCGGCTCATTCGGCTTTCAGCTCGGCGTGCAGGTCCGCTCCGTGATCATCATGTTCATGACCGAGCAGTCTCTCGCCAGCTTCCAAAACGTCTATGGCTGGAAGGTCGGCGTCGACGGATCCGTGGCCATCGTGACGCTCGGCGCCGGTGGCTCGATCGATACCGACAGCCTCACGAGCCCGGTCCTCGGCTTCATCCTCGACCCGTCGGGGCTGATGTACAATTTGACCCTGGAGGGCTCGAAGATCAGCCGCATCACGCGCTGACGCGACCCGCCTCCAACTCTCGTTCAGCGCCTGAGCTCTTTGCGGTAGTAGATTACGCGCTCGGTCTCGTCGAAGCCGAGCGCCTGATGTGCCCGTTGCGAAGCTTCGTTGTGCAGCTCGACATCCGAGGCGAATTCAGTGCAGCCAAGACCTACGGCCCAGTCCTCGACGGCGTTGCAGAGCAGGCGGGCGAGACCTCGGTTTCGCCACTGCGGATGCACGTAGATCCCTTCGAGAAATGCGAACGGAGATGTGCCGCAACCGTTCACGTAGTCGTGGCGCATTGTCGCCTCGGCGAAGGCGACGACCTTCGAATGCTCGTCCCGCGCGATGAAAGCGACGGCGTCATCCGGGCGGTCGAGCATGGCCGCTGCTTACAAGCGAAGCTCCTGCTCGCTTGCCTGCGGCCACAAAGCTTGGCGCAGCCTGAGCCAATCCTCGAAGCTCGCGCGCGTGCATCGCTCGACGACCATTGCGCTGGCTCAAGTCGACCCCGGGCGCCGGGGGTCGCGCTTGGGATGCGTTCACCGCTTTGTATACGTTCGCTTATGCGTATGCGTGCGCTTGTGAGTTGTGTGCTTCGTCGCGGACTTCTTCCGCAAGCGGTCGGCTTGGGCTTTTGTCATCTCGCCGCCATCGACGAGCGCCGCCACGCAAACATTCGACACCTTCTTGATGGAGCGAGACATGCAGGCGCGAAGCGCCTCGCTGCCGACCGCATAGGCGCTGCAATAGCGCTGATAGTCCGTTCGACAATCCTGCCTCACACGGTCGGTAACGGCTGCGATGGCCGGAAGCAGAATGAGGAAGGACGCGGCGATTGCCATAGACGCGGCGGCACAATATCTGGTTCGCACGTTACTCAACCCTGTTATCCAGTGTTCTCAAGACCTTTTAGCCTAGACATCGCGCCAAAAGATTGGCGGAAATCGGTCAAATCAAGGCAGGAAGGCTTGCCGGGGGCGCCCTTCCAATAGCGCAGTTAACGACGAAGAGGAAGCCTGTGGTTGATCCAGCGACCTTGATCATGAAGTATGGCTCGTTCGCCGTGGCCGTCGTGGTTTGCTTGGAGAGCATGGGCCTGCCCTTGCCCGGCGAGGCCATCTTGATTGCCGCAGCTATTTATGCAGGCAAGACCGGGCAACTCGGCATCTACCAGGTCATCGCCGCAGCTGCGGCGGGCGCCATTATCGGCGACAATATCGGCTATTGGATCGGACGCGAAATCGGCTTCCGCCTCCTCGTTCGCTATGGAAGCTATGTCGGCCTGATCGAGCCCCGCATCAAGGTCGGTCAATATTTGTTCCAGAGACACGGCGGAAAAATCGTCTTCTTCGGCCGCTTCATCGCGCTGCTCAGGGTGTTGGCGGCGCTGTTGGCCGGGATCAACCGCATGTCCTGGCTGCGATTCTTCATTGCCAATGCCGCTGGCGCCATGCTCTGGGCGACGGTGTTCGGGCTTGGGGCCTACACTCTCGGCCAAGACATTGAGCACCTGACCAAGCCTGCGGCCCTGGCGTTGGCCGGCGCTGGCGTCGCCGCGGTGATCGCCTGGGTGCTATTTCTGCATTCGCACCGGGAAGAGCTCGAGGCCGAGGCCGAACGCGCTCTCCCTGGGCCGCTCACCAGGCAAACCATCAAGCCCGCAAAGAGGCGATGGGCTTAGACCGCTATGTCTCTCACCATCTTGTGATGAGCGCGTTGTTGCTGTTGCGCCGCCGCCGCTCTACGCAGAGAGAAGAGCTTTAGGAGGTCGAAATGCGTCACCTTTCTCATTGCGGCGAGCGCAGCCATGTTCACCTTCGCGGTGTGGGCAAGTCCTGGGCAGGCCCACGCATCCTCTCTCGGCCTGACGAGCTCGGGCGTTCCAGTGGTCGACGCGGGGTACAGCCGGCGCTACCGGAACTACTACGCGGCTGACTATAGGTATCGCTGCGAAGGCGGCGGCTGGGCCGAGATCCGCGAGTTGCAGAGGTTCTGGCCTCAGCAGCTTTGGCCGCCAAGCATGCGGTGTTTCCCGTATCGCTAGGGCGCTCAACATCCATCTTGTGGCGTTCAGGACTCCGCCGCTTGAAATAGACTGACGAAGGTCTTCAGTTTGTCAGCTGCCGCGTCGGAAACCGCCCAGTACGTGACCTTGCCATCGCTCCAGGAAAGAGCGACGTATCCGTTTTCGCCATGCTTCTCGAGCGGTGTTGCGAGTGGCCGCGTGCTCGGCATTTCCATCACGCTGATCATATGCTTCCCGTTCGAGTAGACGAGGGAAGCGACCGGCTCCAGCCCGATGACGTCGAATTCTTGCTCCCACCAACGGGAAGCCTTGTGTGGCAAGGTCGACGACCTTTGGCGCAAAGGCGAGCTTGCCGGCGAACCAGGGCTTGACGGTATGACGATCGGAGGAGGGTACGTCGATTGACTGCGGAGCCATGAGCGCGCGGATATGCGCGGACACGATTTCACTCGCGACATCGTTGCGACCTTGCTCGTTCAACGCGCCAAAGCTCAGCGCGCCGGCGAGCACCGCGCCCGCCAGGAACGAGGCGGCCAGCGAGCCCCAGGGTCTGGTCTTGCGCTCGGGAGGTCCGCCGACACTTGCCATGATGCGGCGGCGGAGATCGTCGGACGGCAAATCTTCGTCGAGGTCCGAACGCAGACGATCGCGGAGAGTGAGGCGTGCCTCGGCTTGGACAGCCAAGCCGGGCTCCTCGGCCAGGCGTTGCTGGAAGCGACCGGCCTCGATGGGCGCAAGCTCGCCGTCGAGATAGGTATTGAGGAGAAGCTCGTCCTGCTCGGAGACGCTCATGACGCGTTCTCCTGGAAGGCAGCGAGCATCAGCTTGCGGGCGCGGGCAAGCCGCGACATCACGGTGCCAATCGGCACTTGGATCACTTCGGCAACAGAGCGGTAGTCGAGGTCGTGGATCTCTCTCAGCACGAGGACCTCCCGAAAGGGCAACGGCAGCGAGGCTACCGCTTTTCTGACCTGTTCCGCTTCCATCTTGGCGATCAGTGCAGCCTCCGGCGTCGGTACGTCGTCACTTCCTGTGGCCTGATCCACCTGCTCACGTGCGTGCGAGTCCAGATCCTCGGTCAACACCACCGCCGACGGGCGGTTCTTTGCGAGCCAACTGTAGCTCGCGTTGCGCACGATGGTGAGGGCCCAAGCCCGGGTATTCCCGCCGCTGAACGTTCGAACGCCCTTGAAGGCCCTGAGCGAGGCCTCCTGCACGATGTCCTCTGCGTCGGCGCGGCTTCCTGTGATCCATCGGGCGAGCCTATAGGCATCGACGAGATGCGGCAGGAACACCTCGGCGAAGCGAGTTCTGAGCGGTCTGGTCGTCCACATTCAAGTCGGTCGAATGCCTCCCGCGTCAGTCTAGCCGCATCTGCCGAATTTGCCGAGGAAGGATGGCGCGCGGGCATGACGTCCGGCCCTAGGTCACCACCACCTTGGCGGTCATGTAGGGGTGGAAGGAGCAGGAATATCCGTAGGTCCCGGCGTTGGCGAAGGTGCGGGTAAACGATTGTCCAGGAAAGAGTGACACAATGCCGCCCGCGCAGTCGTCGAACACGAGGGCGTGAAACGAACCGTCATTATTGCTCCAAGCGCTATCCCCGGGGTGTATCGTGATCGAGCTTGGGTTGAAGGCGATCGCGATCGAAACCTTGGCGGTGCCGCCGGCGTCGGCAGCGTCGCGCTTCGCCGCGGGCTGCACCACGAGTTTGCGCGGCCGCTGGCCGACGGCGATCGCAGTGACCTTGCCGCTCTCGAGGTCGACAACCGATACATCGTTGGAGCCTTCGTTGGTGACGTAGGCGGTCTTGCCGTCGCCTGAGAGCGCCGCCCAATGCGGCTGCTTGCCGACGGCGATGCTGCGGACTTCCTTGTTGGTCTCGGGATCGAACAGCAGCAACTTGCCGGGGCCCTGCACGACCACAAGTCCGAGTTTCGTGCCGTCGACGAGATCGACGAAATGGGGCGATACGCCGGTCGGGATCTCGGCGACGATCTTGTCGGAGGCAGGATCCAGCACCTGGACCGCCGCGACGCCTGCTTCGGTAAAGTAGAAGCGCTTGCCTTGGGCGCCGAATTCACCGTCACGCGGCGTCTTCTCGAGCGGAACGGTGCGTATGACGCTGCGCGAGGCAAGATCGATGACGGCGAGACCGAAATGACCAGGCTCCTGCGACGTGACATAGGCAAGCTTGCCGTCTGGCCGGACCGAGACAGTATGCGGCTTGGCGACAGGTATGGTGCCAACGACGTCTTTGGTCGCGGTGTCGACAATCGCGATCCGGTCGTCGCCATACACCGTGACGAGGAGAAGCTTGCCGTCCGGCGTCAGCGTGATGCCGTTCGGCTTCTTGCCGACCTCGACCGTCTTGGTGACGCGGTCGCTCGCCGTGTCGATGATATCGAGCGACGAGGACCCGTCGCCCGCGACATAGACCGTACCGCCATCCTGGCTGATCGCCATGCCGTGCGGACCAGTGGCGACCGGAATGGTGGTCACAACGCTTCCGGTGGAGGTATCGATCGCGCTGACCGTGTTGTCGGCAAAGTTGCCGACATAGACTTTTGCGCCTGCGTGAGCTGCGCTTGACGCGACAGCGAGCATTGACCCGGCAACGGCCAGACAAAACAACACGGGGGAGATTTTTCGAGACATTGAGGATCACTCCGTTTTGCAAGATTAGAGTTGTGAGCAGCTGCCACGAGATCGCGACGGCCGCCGTGCAACTCCAAGACTCGCGATCCTCTGCGTTTATTCCCGTCAGGACCTAAAAAAATGTGCGAGCGCGCGTCCAAGCCCACGCTTCGTTCGGTCCGTCGACTAGAAGGGAGGGTGACTGGAAGAACGGCGATAGCGATCCCTGGCACAACGAGGGCCGCCTCGCCATCGTCAGGCTGTGCAGCTCCGCCACGCCGACGGGCGGCGCGACGTCAGTCTATGACCCAGAGTGGACATACGGGAACTTGTACGATCAGGGCGCGCGGTTTGCTCGTCTCGGCGTATGCCTGTGGGAAAATTTCTCATTGTGGCAAATGCCACAGCGCGATTTGGAGGGGCAGCCGATAGTGCGTATGGCTCAAGATAGTCTTGAGCCGAACCCCCCGGGAAGGAGGTCTACTATATGCTCGCTCACTCGAATACGCTTCTTAAGCTTCGCTGCGGCAGGGGCCCTGGTCGCCCTCACCGCAGTGGGTACATCTGCGCGCGCGGACGATTTGCCTCAGAGCTTGGGGCCCGTCGGACCCAACGAGACGATTCTCACGACGTTCGGCAAGAAGCGCGTCATAGCGTTTTATGAAGCGGACAACGGTCGCTGCGCTGTCAATGCGGTGGTCTATGACAAGACGGACGCCTACACCGGCATGACCACGGCGGCGCGCGTTCGGGTCAGCCTAAATCCACGCCAGATGGTTCATATCGACAGCACCATAATGAGACGCTCAACCTCCAGTGCGGAGACTATGCCAAAACGCTAAAGATCGTTGACCCCAAAACGCTCATTGCGGCCGGGGCTGCGCAGTAAACCGGTGCTCAGTCAGGACGTCTGCACATGTCAACACATCAAAGCCCCTCAGGCTCAGACTGAGGGGCTTGTTTGGCGGTTTCGATTACGACGAACCTCAGGGCTACTACAAAACTCCACCGCCTACCGGTGCGGACATTGATGCCTAGCCGCATCGCCTCAAGCAGCCTACGGCTTATCAGAAGAGTGACGATCTCCGACCCCGACGCCCACGCTCCGAGCTACTGGTGCATCCTTCCCGGTACAACCTTTTCAGGTGGGTTGGATCCGGGAGGATTGATCGACCGAATGAAGGCGATGATTTTCCAAAGGTCGTCCGAGGTTTTGACGGCGAAACCCATCTTCGGCATTCCCGCATGCACGGTGCCATATTGGATGCGTTCAAAACCCGATTTTTCCAGGTCCGCCGAGCCCAGCGTCACGAGCCTGAACAGCACATCGTCAGTATTACCCCAGAACCAGACGCCTTGAGTCAGCGCCGGGCAGAAGCCGCCGCCGCCAGTGCCGCCATGACATTCGTTGCAGCCCGGCAGCCTGAAATCTTTGACGAGCTCGTGCTCCTTCGCAAGCTTGGCGTAATCCTGATAGGGACTATGCAATTGCCCTAGCGGCACTCGCTGCACCAGATCGAGCGGCGGTGTCGTGTCTCCTGCCTTGCAACACTCCTCTTCCTTGCCCGCAGCTTCCTTTTCCTTCACCTCCGCCTTTTCTTCGTGGGCGGCAGGATGTTCGGCGGACGTCTCTTCTGCCGCCTGGGATATCCAGCTAAGGCCCCCAATGCCTAAAAGGCTCAATATCAAGAGCGCCGAAAATCCTGCAACAATCCTAAGTGCACTGTCTTTTGGGCTTTGGTTCATCAGGCGTTTCCCCCTTTTCAAGCGCGGTCACCTTATCGACCGACGGTGATTGTGACGCTGCGACGTTTTGTACTATGGCCGAAGATTCTCCGCCAATGCGGGGTTGCCCTGTTTGCCTCCTGGACTGTGACGTTAGGAGACTTTTGGCTCTCCCCGGAGCCCCGTCATCGCAGCCATGCCGCCTTACTTTCCTGCTGGCACCTATGGTTGTGACAGGCGTTAAGTACGCCTCGACACCCCTACCCCTGAGGGGAGAATTGTCGGAAGTTGATCGCGCTCGGTCTTGCTGCGCAGCGCGCCTAATGGCCGCCCTGAAGCCGCAGTCGTGCATCAGCCTCACGGCCCCGACCGCTAGCCAGAGAGAAAATCCTCATAGCCTCGCAAGAAGCTCGGCCTTTTGGTGTTGAACTCGTCGTTGGTCAGGAGTCCGGCATCCCGAAGCTCACTTCTTGATTTGGTCAGTTATACATTCGGCTGACGCAGTCGGCCTAACAGAGCCGCCCCCCGGCTCGTTAGGAAGGCGTTCGAGGTGCGCGAGGACTTTGTCGAAGAGAGCTTTGGCCTCGAGGGTCTTGATAGACTGCGTCCATCTCTTCCCCATAAGGGATGCGTGTCCGCACCTTGTCACGCGGCGCTCAAGGTCTAAGCTTGTTCCAAGTCCAAATCAGTGGGGAGAATCAAATGTCTGCTTCAACAGAGTTGGTCGCGAGCCTGCCCTTCCTTGGCTACAAGCAGCGCAACCTGGTCCTCGACAATTTCTTCTATGACACCGCGAGCATCACGCTCGCGGAGCGGGCAAACTTCACCCCGCTCGTCGATCGCGAAGGCAGCATCGTCGTCGTCCCGCCGAGCAATTCCGATCGCAAGATCCGCCATTACAAGCGCGCGCTCCGCTTCATGAACAAGGAGGGGCCGACCATCTGCGCCATCGCTATTGCCGGCGTCGGCAGCTCGCCACTCGGCACCGCGGCGCTTGCCCGCGCCGTCGCCGATGCGCTCGACACCGACGTCGCCGGCATCATTACCGGCTACGGCCTATCCGACGTGATGGCCGAGGCGCTTGGCGGCTGGTTCGCGTTCAGCGCCGCCGATCGCATCAGGTACACGATGGAGAAGTTCTTCGAGCGCATGCGCGCCACCATGCCGGCCGGCATCGTCACGGCCGAGGGCGATGCCTCGCCGTCAACGTTGTCGGAGATCCTACTCGCAGATCCGCCAGAGCTTGAATATCTCGTCACCCACGGCAAAGGCTCGCTCGTCGCAAGCCGTGCGCTCCAGCAATATGTCGAGGATCTGGAAGGCGACAACAGCAAATTGTTCAAGCGCCTGCGCATCACCACGCTTGGCGCCGTCGTCGGACTTGCCCACGCAGTTCAAGTCTGTGAAGCAATATCTCGGCACCCTCGATTGGTTCGGGACCGCCAATTCAAACCTCGGCGTGACGCACGAGCGCGTGCCGGGGGCAGGGCACCATCTCAATCAGAGCCTCCTGTATCATATGAGCGTGACGTCGCTGCTGAATGGCGGCGTCGCGCCGAGGTTGTTGCCCAAGCCTGCCATCGCCGAGGGAATTGCATCCTTGTCGGTTCCGCGGGTTGCGGCGGTCAGAAACCCCATCGCTCCAATCAAGGCCACCGAAGCGGTGCGGAAACCTACGAGGAAACCGATAAAGCAAACAAGCCCCGCTCCCAAGGCGAGCGCGGCTGCCAAAGGTGGCAGCGCCCGCGCCTAAGGTCGCAGCGCCCACTCCCAAGGTGACAAGTCCGGCGCCGAAAGTCGCGAGCCAGCCGGTGAGGGTCGCACCTAAGGTAGCGGTCGCGACTGCCAAAGCGCCGGTCGAGAAGGTGAAGGAACCAAGCATCGCCGCCAAGCCGGCGATCAGGTTGGCGGCAAAGAAAGTAGCGGAGGCGCCACGCGAGCGAGCTCAGCCGGGGAAGCCCAAGATTGCGGCGGTCAACGGCAAGCTCGTCATGAAGAGATCAAAGAAGGAGGTGCGCTAATCCTGAAGCTTCGCCTCAAGCGTCCTGCCAATAGGGCTTGGCGCGCAGCCGCTCGTGCCAGGCGGTGATGTTCTTATAAGGACTCACGTCGATATTGAGGATGGAGGGCGCGACATCGAAGCGCGGGCCGATGAGGAAGTCGACGACACTGAGCGGGCCGAGAATGTAGTCACGGCCCGCAAGCTGCTCGTCGAGCACGGGCAGGAAGCGGGCAAGCCGCGCACGCGCATCGGCCATGATGCCGGGGTCGTTGCCGGGTTGATTGAGCACCTTAGGCTTGATCAGCATCTCCCAGGCGAGCGCGTCCATGGCCGCTTCGGGACCGCCGACCCACCAGCAGATCCATTGATCGACCAGAGCCTGCGTCTTGGCATCGCCGCCGCACAGCCCGCGCTCCGGGTGCTTGGCCGAGAGATATTTGAGGATCGCGGGGGATTCGTAAAGGACGAAGCCGTCTTCCTCGAGGGTAGGCACGCGGCCATTCGGGTTCTTGGCGAGGTACGCGGGCGTGCGAGTCTCGCCGATGCGCGGATCGACCGGCACCTTGTTGAGTGGAATGCCGAGTTCGGCCGCGAGCAGCCGCACTTTGCGCGCATGCGGCGAGGGCTGGAGTTCGTAGAGGGTGATGGTCATGGCGTTTCCTCAGATTCCCCAGTCTAGCGGCCTTGGTTCAGAAAGTGCAGTACCGACTCGATGAAGCGCTGCTCGGCCTCGAGGTGGATCAGATGGCCGACCCCCTCGAACACTTCGACTTGCGCGTGTGGCATCTTGGCGGCGAGCTCCTTTGCGAGCTCGACATTGTGCCCCATCCTGCCGCGCAAGGCCTCCGGTGCGAAGTCGCGGCCGACCGCGACGTGGTCGTTCTCGCCAATGAGAAACAAGACGGGCTGCCGTGAGCAGCGGGATTTCGCCCGCTACCGGCTCACGCCAGATCATCTGGTAGGAATTGACGTAGGCCGCGAGCCAGCGCGGATATTCGGCGCTGCCGCTGACGCGGGTGCGGGCTTCGACATAAGGATCAAGCGCGGAGGGGGGCAGTCACGGCGTAGGCGGTCGTCAGCCAGCGCCGGTAGGATTCCGGCGTCACCTTCGCCTCCTGCCCGATCAGCGTCTCGCTCGGCACTGGCGGCACATACAGCCGATAGTCTTCGAGCCCGATCGGCCCCGCTAGCACCATGCGCCCGACACGGGCCGGGTAAGTTCGGGCGAAGCGGGTGGCGAGCATGCCGCCCATGGAATGCGCAACGATGTCGACTTTTTCGACGTTGAGGGAGTCGAGCAGGGCGGCGGTGTTGCGGGCGAGCTGCATCGAAGTGAAGATCGGAGAGGGGCTTCGACGATTTGCCGAAACCGATCTGGTCCGGGACCACGACGCGGTAGCCATCCGCGCTGAGTGGCTTGATCGTGGCCTGCCAATAGCTCGACGGGAAATTTCGCCCATGCAGAAGCAGCGCGGTGCGCCCGTTCGAATCGCCTTCGGGCGGCACGTCCATATAGGCCATGTCGAGCCGCTCGCCCCCGCCAGAGATCACGAACATGTGTACTGGGTAAGGATAGGCGAAGCCCTCGAGCGCAATACCGAGCGGCTCGTCGGCCAGAGCGAGGCGGTCCAGCCCGAGCAGAAGCAAACCGGTAAGGCACGTCGCCACCACGGGGACTTTTCGCATCGCCGCTCGCATGGAGCATCGAACCCTGAGTTATGACTTCGATTGATCGCAAAGTTAAGGCAGGTGACGCGGCGAAAACATGACGCTTAAGCCAGTTTGCAAACAGCAAAGAGGCTGCTATCCACGTTCTGTCGCCCACATGGCGGGCGCAATTTTGCCCTCTCCAATGGCTAGGGTCAGCCTAGGGGGTGCATGCGTCTCAGACGCGAGCCACAAACAGCAAACACGATGATCAAGCGCTTTCTCATTGCCGCCATTCTCGTCGCCCTGTTTCTCGGCGGGGTCGGCTATTTCAACTTCGTGTTCAAGCCGCAGATGATCGCCGGATTCATGGCGAAGGTGAAGCCGCCGCCGGCGAGCGTCACCGCGGAGCACGCCGGCACTAAGGAGTGGATCGACCGGGTGCATTCTATTGGCACGCTGATAGCCATCCAAGGCATCGACGTGTCGTCGGAAGTTGCCGGCATCGTCAAGGAGTACTATTTCGATAGCGGCAAAGACGTGGAGAAGGGGGCCAAGCTCGTCGAGCTCAACACCTCGGTGGAAGAGGCCGATCTCGTACGCAACCGCGCCGTGCTGCTCGAGGCGAATGCCGATCTCGGGCGCCAGACGAGCCTGGTCAAGAAGGGCAACGTGTCCCAAGCGGTCGTCGACACGACCATCTCGAAGCGTGATACGGCCGCTGCGGCGGTGCAGCGCATGGAAGCGGTCATTGCGCAAAAGAACATCACCGCGCCCTTCGCCGGCAGGCTCGGCCTGCGGCGCATGGAAAAGGGGCAATATGTGAAGGCCGGCGATCCGCTCGTGTGGCTTCAATCGCTCGACCCGATCTGGATCGACTTTCCGGTGCCTGAAAGCGAGCTCGGCAAACTGAAAGTCGGCTCGCCGATCGAGCTCACGGTCGGCGCCTATCCGGGGCAAACATTCAAGGGCGAGATCGAGGCCCTCGACGCCCGCGTGGCGCAGGACTCTCGCACACTCATGGTGCGCGGCAGGCTGCCGAACGCCGACCACCGGCTGCTGCCGGGCATGTTCGCCGACGTGGCGGTGCTGGAGGGCGCGCCGAAACAGCTCGTGACCTTACCGCGCACGGCCGTGACCTACGGTCTTTATGGCGACGGCGTATGGGTCGTGAAGGAAGGTCCGACCCCGGACCAGAAGACGGCCAGCGTTGGGGAGGTCGCTGCGTCCCAGCCACAGCTTACGGTCGAGCGCAGGTTCGTGCGCGTGGGACAAAGCCGTGGAGACGATGTCGCCATCCTCGAAGGCGTGAAGGAGGGCGAGCAGGTGGTGACCAGCGGCCAGCTCAAGCTGCATCCCGACGCTCCAGTCAGGATCGACAACTCGCAGCCGTTAACGCCCCCGACCGTGCGGCCAAAGCAGTAAGCTCTCATGGCCTTCACCGATATCTTCATCAAGCGGCCGGTCTTGGCCACGGTCGTCAGCCTGCTCATCCTGCTAATCGGCGCACAGGCGGGCCTCAAGCTCCCCATCCGTCAATATCCGGAACTTTCTAACACCACCATCACCATCACCACGTCCTATCCCGGGGCCAACGCCGATCTCATCCAGGGCTTCATCACCGTGCCAATTCAACAGGCCGTGGCGAGCACCGAAGGCATCGATACGCTGGTCGCGTCGTCAACCCAGAATGTGAGCACCGTTACGCTCAATCTGAAGCTGGATGCCGATCCCGACCGGGCGATGACCGACGTCCTGTCCAAGGTCGCGCAGGTGAAGGGCATCTTGCCGCGCGAGGCCGACGACTCCGTCGTTACCAAGAAGACGGGCGAGGGCTATGCCCTCATGTACCTGTCGTTCAACTCCAAGGTCATGAGCGGCTCGCAGATCAGCGACTATCTCACCCGCGTGGTGCAGCCCAAACTGCAGACCATCAACGGCGTGGCCAGTGCCGAGATCCTGGGTGGCCAGGTCTTCGCCATGCGCATCTGGCTCGACCCTGACCGTATGGCGGCGCTTGGCGTCACCCCGCTCGACGTGCGCGCGGCGCTCGCCAGCAACAACTTCGTCTCCGCGCCGGGCCAGGTGAAAGCCGACTTCGTGCAGACCAATATCGACGCCAAGACCTCGCTCGATAGTCCGGAGGCCTTTGGCCGGCTCGTGGTTTTACATCACGGCGATGCGCTGATCCGCTTGAGCGATGTGTCCACGATCGAGCTTGGGCCGCAAAGCGTCGATTCCTCCTCGGTGTTCGACGGGCTCAAGGCCGTGTTTATCGGCGTTTACGCCACGCCATCGGCCAACCCGCTCACCGTGATCACCGATGTGCGCAAGGCTTTCCCGGAGATCCAAAGTGAGCTGCCAGCGGGGCTTGAGGCGGCCATTGCCTATGACGCCACCAATTTCATTCGCGCCTCGCTGTGGGAGGTCGTGAAGACCTTGAGCGAGGCGGCGATCATCGTCATCGTCGTCATCTTCTTGTTCCTCGGCAATCTCCGCTCGACCATCATCCCCATCGTCACCATCCCGCTCTCGCTGATCGGCGTACTCGGGCTCCTGCTCGCGCTCGGTTATTCGATCAATCTGATGACGCTGCTGGCGCTGGTGCTCGCCATCGGGCTCGTGGTCGACGACGCCATTGTGGTGGTGGAGAATATCTACCGGCATATCGAGGATGGACAGCGGCCGTTTCAGGCGGCGCTGATGGGCGCGCGCGAGATCGTCTATCCGATCATCGCCATGACCATCACGCTTGCCGCGGTGTTCGCACCGATCGGCTTCGTCTCAGGCCTCACCGGCGCGCTATTCAAGGAGTTCGCCTTCACCCTTGCTGGCGCCGTGCTCGTCTCCGGGGTGATCGCGCTCACGCTGTCGCCGATGATGTGCTCGCGCCTGTTGAAGCCTCATAACGGCGGTGGCGGCGGCCGCTTCACCCGCTTCCTCGATCGCATATTCGAGGGACTGAAGCGGCGCTATCAGAGGCGGCTGCACGGCACCCTCAATTACCGGCCG
This sequence comes from uncultured Alphaproteobacteria bacterium, assembly GCA_963745855.1. Classification (GTDB taxonomy): domain Bacteria; phylum Pseudomonadota; class Alphaproteobacteria; order Rhizobiales; family Methyloligellaceae; genus Methyloceanibacter. Next base: position 100,042 of record CAVUZR010000008.1, read on the forward strand.
GTGACCCTGCTCGTGCTTGCCGGCCTCATCGTCGGCACCGGCTTGATGTATATGACGACGCAGAAGGAACTCGCGCCGGAAGAGGACCAGGGCATTCTCTTCACCTTGGTGAAGACGCCGCAATACGCCAACCTCGATTATCTCGAGGATGCCACCCAACAGTTGTATAAGGTGTACAGCACCGTTCCAGAAAAGGAACACGTCTTCACCATCAACGGCTTGGGCGACGTGCATCAGGGCTTCGCCGGCATCCTGCTCAAGCCTTGGAATGAGCGAACGCGCAACCAGAAGGCCGTGCTGCAGGATCTGTCGCCGCGGATCAACAGCCTGGCGACGGCGCAGGCGATCGCCTTTTCGCCGCCGGCGCTACCGGGGTCGACTGGCGGGCCGCCGGTGCAATTCGTCATCACCACCACGCGGGACTTCCGCGAGCTCGCGGATGTGCTTGCCGATGTCGAGCAGTCGGCGAGGGAAAGCGGGCTGTTCATCTTCTCCGATTCCGATCTGCGCTTTGAGACGCCGCAGATCGAGTTCCATATCGATCACGACAAGGCGAACAGCCTCGGCATTTCCATGGCCGATATCGGCGGGTCGTTGGCGACGCTGCTTGGCGGAAATTACGTGAATTTGTTCGATCTCTACGGCCGCAGCTATAGGGTTATCCCGCAAGTGCCGCGCGACTATCGGCTGAACGAGAGCTGGCTCACGCGCTATCAGATCCGTACCGCTTCCGGCACACTGGTGCCGTTAGCGAACGTCGCCTCGACCACCAAGACGGTGCAGCCGAATGCGCTTACCAATTTCCAGCAGCTCAATTCGGCGACGCTGTCGGCAGTCCCCTTCCCGGGCCGCACCGTGGGTGAGGCCATCGATTTTCTGAAGGAGAAGGCCAAGGGCTTTCCGGAAGGCTTCTTCTATGATTTCCAGGGGGAGAGCCGGCAATTCGTGCGGGAAGGCAGTACCCTCGTTTACACCTTCATCTTCGCACTGATCGTCATCTTCCTGGTGCTCGCCGCGCAATATGAGAGCTTCCGCGATCCGTTCATCATCCTGGTCGCGCTGCCGACGTCGATGTTTGGGGCGTTGATCCCGCTCAACGCCGGGCTCGCCACTATCAACATCTACACGCAGATCGGGCTCGTCACCCTGATCGGGCTGATCTCCAAGCACGGCATCTTGATGGTAGACTTCGCCAACAAGCTGCAGGCGGAAAAGGGTGTCAGCCGGCGCGAGGCGATCGAGGAAGCAGCCGCCATCAGGCTCCGGCCGATCCTCATGACCACGACGGCCATGGTCGTGGCCATGGTGCCGCTGCTGATTGCCAAGGGCGCTGGCGCCGCGAGCCGCTTCGATATCGGCCTGGTGCTCGCGTCGGGGATGACCATCGGTACGTTGTTCACCCTGTTTGTCACCCCTGCGGTCTACACCTTTCTCGCCAAGGACCATCAGAAGGCGACAGCGCGCGCCGCCGAACAGGCTGCACCCTCTGTGCCTGAAACTGCTCCCGCCGCGGCGGGGGCTGAGATGCCTGCAAAAGCGGCAGCTCAAGAGACTCATGCCGAAGCCGTGGCCAAGGTCGTGGAGGAAACCCCTCAACAGGAAGGGCACTCGGCAGAGGTCTTGGCCTTCAGCTCGGCCGCGGTCGCAGCCTCAACCGGGCAGGACAAGGGACGCAAGGGCGGACGCCGACCTCCCCGAAAGAAACGGCTCACCCCGGCAGCCGAGTAGTCACCGGTTTACTCGCTGCAAGCGAGCCTCTAGAAGACGCGGGCAGAGCGGGGTGCCACGATGTTCGCCAAGCTACTCATCGCCAATCGGGGTGAAATCGCCTGCCGCATCATGAAGACTGCGCGGCGGCTCGGAATCCCCACGGTCGCGGTCTATTCTGACGCCGACCGCGATGCCCTGCATGCGGACATGGCCGATGAAGCAGTCCGCATCGGCCCAGCCGCGGCGAGCCAGTCCTATCTCGACATCGCCAAGATCGTGGCTGCCGCCAAGGAGACCGGCGCGGACGCCATCCATCCCGGCTACGGCTTCCTCTCCGAGAACGCAGCCTTCGCCCGGGCGCTTGCCAAAGCTGGCATCACCTTTGTCGGCCCGAACGTCAAGGCGATTGAGGCCATGGGCGACAAGATCGAGTCGAAGAAGCTTGCTGCCAAGGCTAAGGTCTCGACCGTTCCCGGCCATCTCGGCGTGATCGAGTCGGCGAAGGAGGCGGTGAAGATCGCCGAGGAGATCGGCTATCCAGTGATGATCAAGGCGTCGGCTGGCGGCGGCGGAAAGGGCATGCGCATCGCCTTTAGCCGCAAAGAGGTCGAGGAGGGCTTCACCTCGTCGAAGTCCGAGGCGAAGTCGAGCTTCGGCGACGACCGCGTGTTCATCGAGAAATATGTCGAGGAGCCACGCCATATCGAGATTCAGGTGCTCGGCGACAAGCATGGCAACGTGATCCATCTCGGCGAGCGCGAATGTTCCATTCAGCGCCGCAATCAGAAGGTCGTGGAAGAGGCGCCGAGCCCTTTCATTGACGACAAGACCCGCGCCGCCATGGGAGCTGAGGCCGTGTCACTCGCCAAGGCAGTGGGCTACGACACGGCCGGCACCGTCGAGTTCATCGTCGACAAGAACCGCAACTTCTATTTCCTGGAGATGAACACGCGGCTCCAGGTCGAGCATCCGGTGACCGAGCTCGTCACCGGGCTAGACCTCGTCGAGGCCATGCTCAGGATCGCCGCCGGCGAGAAGCTCAAGCTCAAGCAGAAGGACGTGAAGCTCGAAGGCTCGGCCGTCGAGGTGCGCATCTATGCCGAGGATCCGGTGCGGAACTTCCTGCCCTCGACGGGGCGGCTCGTGCGCTATCGTCCGCCGCGCGTGGGCCCGACGGTCGACGGACTCACCACGCGGCTCGACTCAGGCGTCGGCGAGGGCGGCGAGATCCCGGTCTACTACGATCCGATGATCGCCAAGCTGATCACGCACGCGCCGACGCGGGCACAGGCCATCGAGCATATGGGCGAGGCGCTCGATGCCTTCGCCATCGACGGCTTCCGCCACAACATTCCTTTCCTCGCCGTGCTGATGCGCAACAAGCGTTGGCGCGACGGGCGGCTCTCCACCAAGTTTATCGTCGAGGAGTTCCCCGGTGGCTTCAAGCCGCCACTGCCCACGGGCGATGAGCGTGACGCGATCGTCGCCATTGCCGCCACCATCGACCATATGAGCAATCGGCGCCGCCGTGCCATCACCCTGCAGATGCACGGCGAGCCGGTGAAATTTGCCGAGGTGCGTATCGTGGAGATTGCCGGCGCTTCCGAACGGGTCACCGTGGAGGGCGACGTGGAGGGACCCTTCGCCGTCACCTTTGAGGGCGGCGGGCAGAAGATCAGCCTTGCCTCTTCCTGGTGGTTTGGCGAGCCGGTGTGGAAGGGGACCATCGACGGCAAGCCTGTCTTCGTGCAGGTGCGCCCGATCCTCAACGGCCATGCGCTTGTTTACGAGGGCGTCGAGGTCTCGGTTCGCGTGCTCACCGAGCGCGAGGCCGAGCTTGCGGCCCTGATGCCGGTCAAGGAGAAGGCCGATACCTCGAAATTCCTACTCTGCCCGATGCCAGGCATGGTCGTGTCGCTCGCGGTGAGCGAAGGGCAGGAGGTCAGCGCCGGAGACGCGCTCTGCGTCGTCGAGGCGATGAAGATGGAGAACGTGCTGAAGGCCGAGCGTGACGGCAAGGTGTCCAAGGTGCTCGCCAAGCCCGGCGACAGCCTCAATGTCGACGCCGTGATCCTCGAATTTGCGTGAGCATGGCCGAGGTCACCAGAACGGTAAGTGTCAAAATCGAAGGACGCGTGCAGGGCGTCTACTACCGCGCCTGGACAAATGACACCGCGAGAGGGCTTGGCCTCGACGGCACGGTGCGCAACGCCAGCGACGGCAGCGTCGAGGCGGTATTCTCTGGTCCTGCCGAAAAGGTCGAAGAGATGCTGAAGTTTTGCGCCAAAGGCCCGCCAGATGCGCGGGTTTCAAAGGTGACGGTGATCGAAGAAGGCGGCTCAGTCGGCCCCGGCTTCCGCGTCATCGGAACGAATTGGCGCTGAGCCCGCCGATCGTCTCCTCGAAGCTTTCGCGCAAAGCTGCGTCCACGCTATCCATATCGGCGTCGATCCCGAGCGCAGCGAGACTGGTGACCGGCGTTGTCAAACCGCAGGGCACGACGCCGGAGAACTGTGCGAGATCTGGATTGACGTTGACACTTACGCCGTGAAAGCTCACCCAGCGGCGTATACGGATGCCGATGCTTGCGATCTTCGCTTCACCGACAAAGACTCCGATCTGCCATTCGCGCCGCTCGCCCTCGACACCGAGGCGAGCAAGCGTGACGATAAGCCAGTCCTCCAGCGCCTTCACGAAGGCCCGCACGTCTCCGCCACGGCGCGAAAGATCGAGCATGACATAGGCTAAGCGCTGGCCAGGCCCGTGATAGGTGAAGCGGCCGCCGCGACCGGTTCGGAACACGGGTAGGCGCGACGGCTCGAGCAGCTCTTCAGGCCTGGCGCTGGTGCCAGCGGTGTAGAGGGGAGGGTGCTCGAGCAGCCAAACGGTCTCTGGCGCACGGCCTTCGTGGATCGCCTTGACGCGGGCCTCCATGGCCTCAACCGCGGCCTCGTAGGGCACCGGCGACTGGCTCGAGAGCCACGCGACGGACTCAATTTGGCGTTTGACGTTGAGGACAGCAGGCTTTGGCAAGGCGACCTCAGAAGAAATGCGGCCCAAGCCTAACCCCTTCAGCCTCGCCTTGCACCTTGGAGCCAGGTTTGCTAATGCAGCCCGACCCCGATTAAGCCTTGTTGCGGGGCGAACTTACAGCCATATCCCGGGCTGAACCCTCGGAAATTCCCATGCGGTCGTGGCGGAATAGGTAGACGCGCAGCGTTGAGGGCGCTGTGGGCATAGCCCGTGGAGGTTCGATTCCTCTCGACCGCACCAACTTCAAAAAACAGCATTGGTTTCATTTGCTTTTTCCTCGTGCGGCCCGCACCGGATGCGAAGGTGCGGGAATAGATGTTCCACCGGCGTTCGCCAACTTGGCCATTGCTTGGGCCGCAAGCCGTCGTCTGTTTGCGCTGCGCGTATAGTGGGCGGCCATCTTGCGGTCGGTCCAGCCGAAGATCGCCGTCCAGCTCCGCTTCGGTCGCGCCAGCATTAGCTGCGCGTGTCGCCGCGATCTTGCGCACGCCATGCGCTGATCCCGGCACGCCAGCCGCTTTGCACGCGTCCCGGAATAGGTTGCCGAAGGACTCCTTCGTCAGCGGCTCGCCCCGCGCACCACATATGTAAGCCAAGTCCCCGCAAGGTCCGGACGCCAACGTGTCGGCCAACACCGGCAGGATCGGCAACGAGACTTCGAACTGGCTCTTTTCCGTCTTGATCGTGGCAACGCCGTCGCGAACGTGCTGTCGGCCCAGACTAACAGCATCGCCGCGCCTCAAGCCGGTGTAGAGCAACACGTCGAGCCACACCCGTTGCCGCGTACCAATTGGCCAGCGTGCCTCGTAGGCCGCGACGTGTTCCTCGGTCCAAGGGATGAACCCTTCGCCGCGCTTGCGCGGTGGGTTGTGGACGGCCACGGTCGGATCGGACTTAACCAGTCCCGCCTTAAGCGCCCACCTGAACAAGCCGCGCATCGCATCGAGAAAATTCCGCGCTTGGGCCGGTGTCGTAGCGCGCCGCTCTTTGCCGGCGAGGATTGTGGCGGTAGTGATCCGCGTGTACGGTTCATGTCCGGCCGACTCTAGCGCCCTCACAAAAATATTGTCGCGCTGCCGCCGCGTGGCGGCGGAAAGCGCGGCCCAGTCGGTAGTCTCACGGTAGCGGGCAAGCAGCCATTGGAGGGAACTGCACGACGGCGCGGCCATCCGGGTTGGCGTGCCGGCGAGGGCGGAGCGGTATTCAGCGTCAAATTCCGGCGTCCCATAATCCGCCCTAATCCTCACACGTCGCCCGCGACCGACCCGCACATACCAGACGGCCTTGCCGTGGCGGGTGATCTCTCGTTGCAGGTGCGGTGGGCGTGGCCGCGGCATCAGAGGACGATCTCCCTAGCGTCGCGGGGCGCATCGGACTTGCCGATGATAACGACTATCTTGCCGTCCTTGTCTATCTCTACCTTGGAGACTTCCAGTCCAGCAGCTTTGGTGCCTTTGAGCGCCCGAGCCAAATCCCGCTGTCGGAAGGTGAGGGGGCCACGGGCCATCACGCGGCCTCGCTCCCGACACGGGTGTTTAGGTCCATCATGGCCGTGCCCTCCGGTCGAGGAAGGCGGGTAACTCGGGAAATTCCTTTGCGGCCAGCGCCTCAGCCTCGGCTCGGGTGAGCCCGGCGTCGTATTCAAGGATTGCAGCCCGCTCTTCGAGATCAACTTGGTCGGCGCATAGGTGCTCATTTCCTGCATAGGTGCTCATCTTCGGGGTTGAGCACCTATAGGGATTTCCGCCATTTTCGGAGGGGGGTTGAGCACCTATGGTGGGGCGTTTGCTGGGCTGCTCGAAAACGCCGAAGTTGCCAGAAAATCCTCGGCATCGAGCCAAGTGCCCGGCTCGATGCACTTGCCACCATCGTCGCGGATATCCTCCATGCTGAGCAGTCGAGCACGGCGCGCTCGGTTCAGTGTTTCGCCAAGTCGCTCATAGGCGCGCTCTGTTTTGTCTAAGCCGTGAGCCCCAACAAGCCCGATAGAACACCTGGCGCAGGGTGAGGGGGAGATATATCCGATACTCCGCCAACACCGCCCGCACATGGTCGAGCAAGGCGAGCGCGGCGGATTGCGGCCTCCAGGGTGCAAAGCCGCGTGGTCGCGTCTTTCCGCGCAGTGCTCCGCCTAGGAGGCTGATGTCGTTCATGCAGGCCTCCTTTGTTTGGGAGGAGGCAGGCCCTCCGGGCTCGTTGACGGTTGCGAGGTAAATCGCCGCCTGCAGCTTTCTAACCAGCTGTTGAGGTCATCAATCGCGTAGCCTATTGCTCTGCCGCCAAGATTTAGACGGACCGGCGGCAAACCATAGAGACGACGCTTGGCCGCCGTACTCTCACTTAGTCCGATGTAATTCGCGGCCTCTGGGGCTCGCAACACTCGCTTTGGTTCAGCCATCGTTGCACCTTCCGTTTTCCAGAGATTCCTCTGCACTACGGTGCAACATCGACGTTCGAGCCGGGAAAATCACACCGGCTATAGCGATTTACTTTTTGCAGAGTTGCGGGTGCGGAAAGCGGTGGCGATTTCGTCAAGCGTAGGCTCGTGGCCGCAAGCCATCTTGGCGATATTCGTCACGAAGATTGCAAAGTCTGGCCGTTTATCAGCGCCGCGTCGGGTGACTTTGTTGACGCTCGCGCGACGCCGGGTGAGGCTCACCCATATTACTGCAGCATGGTCAACCAAGTGAGGTAGACCCGGATCGGATTGCCTCCTGGGACGCCTTAACAATTCTGGCGCAATTCGTTTCGCAGCAGCGGTGGCCGCCAACTCTACACGAGTAAGGTGCCGATAGAGCCCGGCTATCTTGGAATCCGCTGCTACCATCACTGTTGGATCATCATCAATCTCTGCACGTGGCCCCGCTAAGTGAATTTACGAAATGAATTCATGCAGCCAGGAAATATGTGGTCGCCGTAGTGGGGCCTGGGCATCGCCTAGCCGATAGGAAAGCTCCTGTAGTCGCATCAGGTTGTTGCGCAGAGCCTTAGCATCGGTCGCGATGCTGTTTATTAGCGTCGTTACCTCGGACGCTTTGGCTCGTTGGCATATTGCGCTTTGGCTTCGCGCTCAAAACGATATTGGTCTGCCGCAAGCGCGACCCAAGGCCAGTGGCGCATAGCCTCCGTTTTATCGGGCTCCCATTCGCGATAGGCATTCCACGAGCGGCCAAATGGAAACTGTCCGCACGCCAATTCGAACGACCTAAGTTCGACCGTATCTGACAGCGGGACGGGGCCGCCGTGATCATCACATAGAATTTTGAACTCTGAGGGAACCTTGCTCAAGTCCGGGGGAAACGATTGCCGTTTGGGCGACAAGGCGACACTCCGCAGTGTCCCGCAAAAGAGGTCGCGCGGCAGCCGAGTGCGGAAACTCGGTATTCGGGAGCTACCCCAGCCGCGCATGAAGATTTTACGCCGCCTTCGTCGATCCTGCACCCGGGAGCTAGGCCGCGTACTCATAAATCGAGATTGATAAGCAGCGATTAGTCACTGTCCGCTTTGCCCCCAGAAGCGGACATTCGTCAGCATTGAGTTGTCTGCTTTGTGCCAAAAGCAGGACGTTGGCGATCCCCATCGGGCGGCAGCTCAGCCGTTCCTTTCGGTATATACCCGGGTATAGTGGAGCGAGTAACGCCGATAGCACCTGAAAACAGAAGGATGATCGCGATGCTCTTCGGATGAGATTTCAGTTTTGCCAATTTCCTGACGGACGTCTTAACGGTGTTCTTGTTTGTCGTTTGGTTCTGGTTGCTCATTTTAGTGTTCAGCGACTTGTTTCGGCGTCACGACATATCTGGCTGGGGTAAGGCACTCTGGATTATCTTTCTGTTGGTCCTTCCGTATCTTGGCGTGTTCGCATACCTGATCTCCCAAGGACGGGGCATGGCGGAGCGCAGTAGCCAGCAAGCCCAGCAGGCGCGCGATGAACTTCGGCGTGTCGTTGGTTTCAGTGCTGCCGACGAAATCGCGAAACTTGATAAGCTTAAAAAATCAGGTGCGATTAGCGCTGAGGAATTCACGCGCCTTCGCGCCAAGGTGGTTCAGTAGTCAGAGGTCCTCGTGAAATACACGAGCCCGCGTAGGGCGCTGATACACCGAGGAGGCAGTGATGACTAGGCTGGTATGTGCCCTAGCGGCGACGGTAGCTGTGTGCTCGCGGGGCTTACGTGGAAGGCCGAGGCAACTACGTTGATGGTAGCCATACGCCCACTCGCTATGGCCAAGAGCTACTCCCCATTCAGAAGCGGGTGCCTGTTGGCCGGACGGTACTGCGGCGTCGGCTCCCATTTTGTTTGCGGCTTGCCACCGAATCCCGAGCGGCGCAGATGTCATTGCGTGCCCTGTTAGTATGAGGCCGTGAGTTCTCTCCTCGCACTGTCCGCTTTGCCCCCAGAAGCGGCGATCGACCTCTCAGACATCGCCCTGAACTGAAGGAGCGGGCAAGCACTTCCAAGAATGCCAATCACTAGACAAGAAACGACCTCAGAAAAAAGAAGGATGCACGATGCTTAAGCTGGACGCGAGCAAATCCGGCTCATTTAGGATCGGTGGCGAAATCGAGGTCAATCGCCTCGGCTTCGGGGCGATGCGCCTCACCGGTCCCGGCATCTGGGGTCCGCCCGCAGACAGAGCAGAGGCGATCCGAACCCTTAAGAGGGTTCCTGAGCTCGGAATCAATTTCGTCGACACCGCCGATTCCTATGGGCCGGATGTCTCCGAGCAGCTCATCCGCGAGGCACTTTATCCATATGACGGTATGTCTTATCGCCACCAAGGCGGGATTGCGGCGACCCAGTCCGGGTCAATGGGAACCCGAGGGTCGGCCGGAATATCTGCGTCAACAAGCGATTAATAGCCGCGAAAAGCTTGGGCTGGAACAGATCGGGCTCTGGCAACTGCACCGCATCGACCCGAAGGTGCCGCGCGACGAGCAGTTTGCAGCGGTTAAGTCATTGCAGGATGAAGGGATCATCCGTCATGCGGGGCTAAGCAACGTTTCCGTGGAGGAAATCGAGGCGGCCTCAGAGGTGTTCAAAGTGGCGACCGTGCAGAACCGTTACAATCTCGTCGATCGCGCTAGTGAAGATGTGTTGGATTATTGCGAGAACCACGGCATCGGCTTCATCCCATGGTTCCCCCTTGCTGCAGGTAGCCTCGCCAAGCCGGGCTCGGTCCTCGATTCGATCGCCAATGCCCACGACGCAGCCCCGAGCCAGATTGCTCTCGCCTGGGTTCTCAAGCGCAGCACGATTATGCTTCCCATTCCGGGCACTTCGAAGGTCGTGCATCTGGAGGAAAATGTGGCCGCCGTCGATATCCAGCTCTCGGATGAAGAGTTCGCTGCCCTGGACCGCGCAGGACGAAAGGAACAGGCGTCCTGAGGTCCCTATGATTGCAGTCATCAAAGCGTCTGAGGTGATGGTCGGAAAATGACGCACGCCGTCGCTACGATACGCGGGCGATCAGTTCGTCCAGTACGCTTGGATTGAGCTTGTTACTATCGGAACTGTCGCCGTGTTCGTCGCGGACTTGATTGGCAACACGATCAGTTTCCAGAACCGCTTCATGAACGCGTTAACAACCGCGACCGTGTTCGCGGCGGCATTTGCGCTGCTTGTCTATTTCCGTTACGGGACCGTGATGCTGACGGACTGGGGATTTGCGGTAATGAAACAAGCTTCTTGAGAGGCAGAAGGCTGTTTCGTTGTCTTAATAGAGAAGCCCCACACCTTGCCACCATGCTGAAAAGCATGGGGCCGAAGCGCCATGTATAGGCCAGTAGCCGGAATTCTAATGGTTCTAACACTAGCCGCTCTGACCGGAGGCGGGGTTGTAGCGGCCGAGCAAACCATGACGCCGATGGAGCGGGTCGCAGGTACGCCTAAAGGTCAGCTGAAAAACCCCTACGCGGACTTCGCCAGCGTCGCCGAGGAAGGCCACCGCAAGTACATGGCTGCAGGCTGCAATGGCTGCCATGGAGGTGGCGGCGGCGGCGGCATGGCGGCGCCCCTTACCAATCAAGTTTGGATCTATGGCGATGACGACGACACACTGTTCCGGCTGATCACGCTTGGCACAGGTAAGCTTAGTCCCGGCGATGCGTTCGGGAAGCTGGGCTACAAACGCAAGGGCTCCGAGGCCGTAGTCGGGCCGATGCCGCCCTTCGGCGAGGTTATCAAGACCGATGACGACCTTTGGAAGATCATCGCCTGGATCAGGTCGGTGTATTGTGAGCGGCGAGCGGAAGATAGATGTTGACGAACGTCCGCATCGTCTGGGTGTCGTGTCGTTCGAGGACGCTGACACCTGGGAGCGATTGTGCGGTGGGCCGCTCTAGTCCGTGCGGGATGTCCGCTATGGGGTCAAAAGCGGACTGTTATCACAGCACCAACTATGACTGCTCTGCCCACGAAAGCGGACATCTCAGCGATGGTGCGGGCAGGGCTCATAAATCGAGATTGGTAAGCAGCGGTTGGTCACTGTCCGCTTTGCCCCCAAAAGCCGACATTCGTCAGCGCATTGAGCATGTCTACTTTGTGCCAATGCAGACCTTCGCTCGGCAGGGCGAAACGGCGCTATGCCTCCGGCAAGCCCGCTTGTGCGAGATCGAGGGCGTAGCGGTCGAGGATTGCAGGGTCTCGAAAGGAGTGTCCGAGCCGCCACGCTTGCAGCGTGATCGCAGGGTTGATCTTCATCATTTTCACTACCTCTGCTCGGGCGTCGGCCATGCGGCCAAGGCGCACGTAGGCGATCGCCAAGAGTAGGTGGGCGTCGTTGAATTCGGTTTGCGTCAGCGCCTGCGCGGCCTCTGCAAATCTCTCTAGCACTAGATACGCCCAGCCCCTATCATAGTTGTAGGACCAACCGAGCGCCGGATCCCGCGCCGCAACCTGGTCAGCCCACTGCAGCGCTTGATCAGTCCAACCAGCCTGCAAAAGAACCATTATCAAGCGAGAGAGCGCGAACATGTCATAGGGCGCCAGAGCGACAGTCTTGTCCGTCGCAGCGAGCGCACTATCAAAGTCTCTCTCCTGAACAAGCACGTAACTCATAAGCCAGTTGGCAAGCCTCGCCACCTGCGGAGAGAGATGCTCATTGGCAAGAACATGCCGAGCGAGTTCCCCTGCTTTTCGAACATCGGCGGGTGGATCATCACTGTAGAAGATCATCACGCGCATCATATGGTGCCAGCCGAGTTTCACTCTGAGGAGCGGCGAACTCGGAAACTTCGCCAGTCCTTCTCTCCAAATCTCGCCTGACTGCTCGATCCCCTCCTTATCTCCTTGGGTATATTTCATGTACTGCTCGTGCCCACGAAGATAATAGTCATACTCTTCGAGTGTCGTCGCATCCTTCCCCCACGCTTGCCGATACTGCGCCTGCTTCAATGCGCCCTTTTCCCCGGTCATGGCGCTCACGATCATTCCGGTGATCTCGTCCTGGAGCGCCCAAGGATCCATGCCCGACCGGTCAAAGCGCTCGGCCCAAACATGCTCGCCGGTCTTCGCGTCAATGAGCTGAGCGACGATACGAAGCTTGTCGCCATCCTTGCGTACGCTGCCTTCGACCACGTAGCCGACGCACAGGTCTTTTCCGACCTGCCGAACGTCGACAGCCTTACCCTTGTAAGCGAAGGAGGAACTGCGGGCGACCACCACCATGTCCGGGAATCTTGAGAGCGCCGTGATGATGTCTTCCGCCACGCCGTCGCCCAAATAGCCAAGGTTTTGGTCGGTGCTCAGATCATCGAACGCAAGAACGGCTAGGGACGGTACAGTTGAGGAAACTTGATGCGTCGGAGATCCCTTCTCGCGAGCAATTTGCGGAGCGCTCTGGTGCCGAAACTCGATTTGCGGTGTGTACGTGCCCTTCGGCAAATCGATGCGAACGGGATCGTTTTGGCCATCGGTTCCGTAATATTCGCGAAGCTTTTCACGCAGGCGGGCGGCCTCGATCCGCACGAGGGGATCGACGGTGGGGTCAAACGTCTCGGGACGCTCGAAAACCTCCAAAGCGACGTTGTAGCCCTTCAGCCGCTCGCCGCGCCCGGCAAGAGTTTCATTGACGAGGTACTCCAGGAACCGCTGCCGGCGCTGTGACTGGTGGAACGGGCCGCTGTTAAGGATGCGGACCAGTTGCTCACGAATGGCCTTCTGGTCGGATTCGCTCCAGCAATTGAGCGAAATTGCCGTCACGCTCTAACTCCAAACGCGTCAAGACAGCCCAATCCCGCCAGCATCGGGGTGTAGTTGCATACCGTTACATACTAGGACGAGCAGGCTCGGCCTGTCACGCTTCAGGAATGATCGTCCCTGGTCATCGACGATCAGAAAGGAGCGCAGACATGAAAACGTTACTAGCAATCGCAACCGCCACGCTGATGCTTAGCGCGATGTTGAGCCTGACGTCGGGCGTCGCGGCCCACGATTATGGCAGCCACTCGGGTAAGAGCCCGGGCAGTTGTGGGGTAGCCCCATGCCCAAGCCAACAGCAGGAGCCCATAAGGCTATATCGCGGTCAGTGACCGCAATGAGGAAGCGAGACTGGCCTCTCTCGGTGGGGAGGCCAGTCGGCAGCCCTTCGGTGTCCAATGCGGAAGTCAATGACAGACAAAATCAACCACGACAATGCGTGGGTGATGGGAGTATTGGAGCCCATTCTCCTGCTTCTGTTTATAGCGATTATTGGAGTCTCGTACATGTCGAGAGTGCCCGTTGGGACGGCGTCCCTGAAGGTGCTCATCGGCCTCGAAGGTGCTCATGGTTTTCGAGTCAGCATGTTTGGTGGAGTTGAGCACCTTCGCGCTGACTTCCGAAAAGCCCGGAAGCGGACATCGCGCCGCTTCCGCGCCACTCCGCATGGTCGCTACTGCACACTGCAAATGACTTGCCAACACTACTTCGAGGCAACCTAACTGTCCTCCCGGTCAGAAGCCCGCTGCACCGGCTTTGATGGGCTGGCTGGGTGGCTGGATTCCGGAGGCAACCAAGCTATCGGTGTCGATGATCGTAAGCATTTCAGCATTTTTACCGCACTGCAAATTGAGCGACTTGACCAACTCGTTGTCGGCGCTATCGATATGAACCACCTCGTGTGGATTTAGGCTGACCCGAAAGCGGGCCGCTGTGGTCATGCCGGTGTCGGCATCGGTTTTGTCGAAGACCACCGCGTTGACAGCGCAGTGACCGTTGTCCGGCTCATAAAACGCTATGACGCGTTTATTACCAACCGTGGTGAGAATGGGGTCGTGAGGCCCGACTGGTCCTAGGTACTGGACCATCTCATCGGCGCGGGCGGGGGTGCCTGAAACAGTGAGGGCTAACAGTGCGCCGGCAGCTGCGAATTTCAAGAAGTTGTGAGAGAGCGGGAACATCGTGGAATCTCCTTTGGAGTGGCCGCTCAAGATCATCTTGAGCATGGTAGAGATTCTAGCTGCTGGCGCAGATTCCCGCTGTGGCAATTGGCACTAATCAGAACATTTAATGCAATGAAATCAGTAGCTTGATCAAGCGATTGGAAAACCCGATCGTGAAACGGGGGCGAATACCGGCTCATGGCTTCCACTTTATTCGCCGGTTGCCTCCTGAACCATTTGAGCCAGGCGCTCGATGTCAGTGACCAGCAGGGCATCGCCGCTGCGCGTGACGAGACCGATTCGAGATAAGCGATTGAGCTCACGAGTCACAGCCTCCCTGTGAGTGCTGACGCGGCTGGCGATTTCAACATGCGTGGGTGCTGGGACGATACGCGCACCCTTGCCCACGCGACCGGCCAAGGTCGCCAGTCGCAACACCTCGGCCTGGATGCGGTTGTCGACGTGAAGTGTGCTAAACTCGAAGACACGCCTCGTAACCGTACGAGTTCTTTTCACGAGCTGCGTTAACACCGCTAGCGTCACCGTCGGCTGACGTACGTTGCCCAAATGCTCGCGGCGGGATTTGGTACGGTCGGCAGTCACCCAGTGTACCTCAACACGGTCGTGGTCGATCTGTCGCTCTTCCTTGCGGACCGATCCGCCGCAGATCATAATGACGACAACTCCGGAAGTGTCGCCATGCAAGAGGCGCGGATCGAACTCCTGCAGCGCATGCCCGTTTTCGGCGGAATCCGGGCCGACGTCCTCCAATTCCTGCTCGGCTTGTGTCCGGTCGTGTCCGTCCCGGCGAACGAGTTCTTTTTCCGCGAACACGACCAAGCCGATTCGATGTTCGTCCTCGAAGCGGGCAAAGCCGCGGTGCTGAAATCCTGGCGCGGACAGGAGTACTTCCTCCGAACCCTCAAGGAGGGCGACTGCTTCGGGGAGATGGCGGTGATGGACCTCTTGCCGCGCAGCGCCTCCGTCCGCGCAGTCGAAGATTGCACCGCAATCCGTCTTTCAGCCGCCGACCTCTACCAGGTCTACGCGCAGGATCTCAGGCAGTTCGCGCTGATCCAGATGAACATGGGCCGGGAAGTGAGCCGACGGCTCCGGGAGTCGGATAATCGACTGTTCCGCGCCAGGTTTGGGCCGGACGCGGACATCGAGCACGTTTTCCTGGCCGGCTGAAGACGCGCCGGGCGGTCCTCTGCCGCCCGGGGCCAGGCGCTTGCCCCGATGGTCGGCCTGACGCCGCCGCCCCTGATGATTGGGTCGGCAATGACGAGCAAGCCCATCTACTTCGATAGCATCGACAACTGCGCCTACATCCTAGGGAAGGCCGAACATTCGGCGCGCACCTCTATCACGCCTGGATGTCCGTTTAGGGTCATTAGCGGACATACTGACAAGTCCACACCATGTCCGCTTTACCTCCAATTACGGAAGTTTGGGCGGCGCGGCCAAGTCAGCATTTGGCTGTCGGTTTATGAGTACACGTCCTAGCAGCCATCGCCAGCAGGGCCAAGCTGACGGTTGTATAAGGTTCATTGAAAATCAGGTCATCGAGGACCTTCAGCCACCGGGGGAAAGCGCGCCACGGAAAACGGGGCTCCGATGTTGGAGGGGCACAAGTAGCCCTGTGTTAGCCTAAGCGCTGACCATCACAACGATATCAATGGCTTAGCTGCTAACGCACGAGAAGAGTGATGAAATCTCGGCGGACAAGGTTCATTTGGTCGGGGAAATCTAGGCATGTCGACCACCGGGGGGAGTTGCCAGCGCAGAAAACGGGACTCCGATTGGGGAAACCGCAGCGGCAACGGCGTTGGCTGCGGAAAAGCCGGGCCGCATTTCGTGCTGGTCGATAATCAGCTCGGTTCCTCGCTCTGGCCAATGCGCAAGCGGTCCGAGTACGAAATCGAGCCCGATGTCGCCAATCACGGTCAGAGCGGAGGGAGCTGGAGCCAAATCTGGCCAATCGTAGTGGCGGACGTCGGGAAATTCCTACCGACCGTGTAGCTTGTCAATTGGGCTTTTGAAGCTGTCCAGGTCTTTGGCTTGCAAGGGAAATTCTGCTGTCCCCGACGCGCGGCGAGTTCCGGTCTTAGCTTGACACGGCATGGCGAGCGCAAGCAAATTCGGACGCGTTCCCCGCCCGGAAAGGTCTGGCCTTGGCAGACTTGATTGATGTTCTCCGACGCGCGGGTTGCGAGTTGATCCGCGGCAAGGGCGCTTTCCTGATCATGACGGCCGCGCTGTCGACCCATGTCTCCGCTCAGGCCACGGAAGGCGGCGATAAGGAATACCTCAAGGTCCATGTTAATCGCGTGGCGCTGGAAGCGATCGGCCCGAAATCGGCAATCGTGGAGAGCAATGTTACGCTTACGGACGGCAGGTTCTCCGTACTCGTCAACGGTGAGCGCCGATTTTCCGCCGCCTTGAAGCCGCTGCCGGATTTTCCGGACTGGGGGAAGGGTCGCCACTACTATCTTGCCGATTTCAGCTCCCTCACTGAAACCGGTCGCTACTTGGTGCGCACCCAGGACGGCACGGTTCGCGCGGCGTCGGGGACGATCGCGGTCGGCAAGGATGCGCTGTTCCGAAAGATCGCGCCTGCGCTGGTTCACTATTTTCGCGAAAGCCGCTGGCTCGACGCAGGCGACCATGACATCGGCGTCTATGGCACCGACCGCAGGGTGGACGCGTGGGGCGGCTGGAAGGATGCGGGCGGCGACGATGGCAAATACCTTTCGCACCTGAGCTACGCCAATTTCATGAACCCGCAGCAGGCCGGGCTGACCGCCTGGGCGCTGGCGCGATCTTACGACGCCAGCCCGGATCGGTTCCGCAGCCTCGGTCTCGCCAACGACATCGTCGAAGAGGCATTCTGGGGTGCCGATTTCATGCACCGGATGCTCTCCCCCGAAGGCTATTTCTACATGACGGTGTTCGAGGGCTGGGGCAGGCTCGACGCGCCGCGCGTGATTACCGGCTACGTTGGCGAGGAAGGCATATACACCGGTGACTATCATGCCGCTTTCCGTGCAGGCGGCGGAATGGCGATCGCGGCGCTATCGCGCGCCGCGCGGCTCGCCACGAGCACCGGCAAGTCGGGAGCCTTCGCGGGAAGCGTTTACCTGGCCGATGCCGAACGAGCCTTTGCGCATCTGTCCTCCTACAACACGCGCTACGACGACAATGGCAAGGAGAACATCATCGACGATTACTGCGCGCTGATTGCCGCAGTCGAGTTGGCCAAGTCGACCGAAAAGCTGGAATATCAGCAGGCTGCCGATGCCCGCGCGGCAAGCCTGATGGCGCGGATGACACCAGGCGGCTGGTGGCGCAGCGACGACGGAGAACGGCCCTATTATCATGGCGTCGAGGCCGGCATGCCGGTGCTGGCGCTGTCCGAATACCTGGACATTGCCAGCCCGGCCAACCAGCAGAAGGTCAGGGCGACAATCCGCCAGGCGCTCGATGCACAGGTTGCACTTGACGATGCGGTGACCAACATCTTCGATTATCCGCGCCAGCAGTTTCGCACTTATGCGAATGGCCATTATGGGCCGCTTTCGTCAGGCTTCTTCATGCCGCATGCGAACGAGACCGGCTATTGGTGGCAAGGCGAAAGCGCACGCCTGTCCTCGCTGGCCGTGGCTGCGGTGGTCGGTGGCCGGGCCATCGGCAAAGCCGGCAAGACCTTCGGAGTTTCGGACCGATTGGCGCAAGCAGCGACACATCGTCTTGACTGGACCTTGGGCCGCAACCCCTATGACATATCAATGCTCTACGGCTTCGGGCAGCATAACCCGGCCTATACCGATGCCGGCGGCTTTATGTTGGTCGGCGGTATTTCCGATGGCATCACCGGCGCTTTCGGCAATGACGAAGGGCGCGGAATTGCCTTCTCGCAGGGGCCGGAGCAGGAAAAGTGGCGGTGGAACGAGCAATGGATGCCGCATACGACTTGGATGCTGCTCGCCGTCAGCCTGCTCAACAGCGATGAGCACGTCTCTAAATGACCGAGCCGGGCGCACAATTCCGGATCGAAGCGGCACGCGAAGCATTCAGTGCCGTGGAAGTGCTGCACGGACCGGCAACACTCGCCGGACCGGAGCATCCGGCAATCGCATTGGTGCAGGAAGACGAGACCGCCGAACTGGTGCGCGCAGTCGCCAGGCGATTGCGTGAACAGAGGGGCGAAGTCCTAATCGCCGAGCCCGGGGGCGCATTGCCGCTCCCGCCACCTTCGCACGCCGTCTTGCGGCCGCTGCAGATCCTGCAAGCGAGCTATCCCCTGCTTGCAGCCTTTGCAGCGCGTCGGGGCCGCGATCCCGACAAGCCGCCATTTCTAGGCAAGCAGACTTGCACGCTATGATCCGCGCCTTGATGATCGTGCTTGTCAGCGTTGCGCTGGCCTGCTGCGCAACATTGCCGTGCGCGGCGGGACACGGCAAGGAGATTGCTCTCACCTTCGATGACGTTCCGCGTGAGCCTGGTGCGTTCATGACCATGGCAGAGCGACAGAAGCGCCTGATCGCTGCGCTAAAGCTCGCCCATGTTCGACGAGTAGCATTCTTCACCAACCCGGGGCACCTGGACCGTGCAAAGAGTCCGGATTATCCCGAGCCGATCATGGCGTATGCCAACGCGGGCCACATCATTGCCAATCACAGTTTCACACACCTCGCGCTCAGCGACGTATCGGTCCAGGCTTATCTCGAAGATGTTGATCGTGCGGATACCTGGCTGAGGGGGCGCAAGAATTTCCGGCCCTGGTATCGCTTTCCCTATCTCGATGAAGGCGGTGACGATGTGACGAAGCGCGATGCCGTCCGGGCAGCGCTGAAGGCGCGCGGATTGTTCGACGCCGCGATCACCGTCGACGGCTGGGATTGGAACATGGAAGACCGCACGGTCGAGGCCGTTAAGACGGGCAAGGTGATCGATCGAGCCGCCCTGAAGGATATGTTCGTTACGGCCTATGTCGACGAGGCCGAGTGCGCCGATGCGTTGGCGCGCAAACTGTTTGGACGCGCGCCTGCCCAGGTGATGCTGCTGCACGAAGCCGATGTGACGACCATGTTTCTAGGAGATCTCGTTAAGAGCTTGCGGGCGCACGGCTGGAAGATTGTCAGCCCCGACACGTCCTATCGTGATCCAATTTATCGGATCAAGACCAAGGAGCTCCCTGCCGGGGGCCCTCTGCTATCAGCGTTGGCTTGGGACCGAGGCATCGATACGCTGACTACCTGCCGCTGGAGCGATGACGCATTTGCCAATTCGGAATTCGACCGGCGCGTGTTGCATCGGCCTTCGTGAGTTGTCCGCGGAAAACTGGTTGGGTTGTCCGAACTTTCATCCCATCGGCATCTTCGGCGCGTTGTTCGCGTTGCCACGCGAAGCGATCAGCACCTTCGTGTCCCCGTGCTTGTCCAAGAGTACTTTCACATTTCGTTAACCATGCTTTGCCACGCTCTACAATATTGAGGGCGACAGTCCGAATGGGCCGTCGAAGGTGACGAAATGATCGAAAATGGAAGAGCCAGTTGAGCTTTGTGCGTCTTCCACAGCAGCACCTTCCTGTTACCGCGTATCGGTCTTGTCAGGTTCGCTTGAGATTTCGGCACGCTTGAAAAGCGTCGACGACTTGGAACTCCTCGTGAGGGTCCTTGAGGCGAATAAGGCCCTCTTTACCAAGGCCGACAAGTTAGAACCTCAAAATTTGGCGGATGCCGACCGACCAGCGACAAAGTTGTCCACGAGTCAATCAGAGACACAAGCCTTGGATAAGGCGGACCGACCCAAGACAAAAACGAAGGCGAACGGATCAGCGCGTAAGTTTTTGACGGAGGTGGACCGATCAGAGGATGAAATTTTGACTTTGACTTAAAGGCGGGGTGCGGGCCTCGCCAGATATTTGTCCGGAGCCAAGCCGTTGCATCGCCCAGACGACAGCATTCATGTCTAAGCACCTCTTCATCGGCATCGATGGGGGCGCCACTTCTTGCCGAGCGCGCATTCGCGATATTGGGGGGAACTTGTTGGGCGAGGGACGGGGCGGTCCTGCGAATATCCATGCGGATTTGCCGCTGGCGGTACAGTCCGTTCGGGCAGCAAGCGAGGCAGCTGTCCGGGCTGCTGGCCTGGATCGGCGAAGCCTTCAACGTGCGTACGCCGGGTTGGGCCTAGCAGGTGCTGGCATTCAGAGCGCGTGCGATCGCTTGCGTTCTAAACTGGGCATGTTTGGATCGATCGTGCTCGATACCGACGCCTACGTCGCCTGGCTTGGTGCCCACCGCGCCGCCGACGGCGGGATTGTGATATTGGGCACTGGTTCCTGTGGGCTGGCCGTAATTAACGAACAGCGCATTTCTGTTGGCGGATATGGTGCCGAGATCTCCGACGAGGCAGGTGGCTTGAGGATGGGTCGGGAAGCACTACGCCGCGCGCTTTGGGCTTTTGATGGACGAGCCGACAAAACAGAACTCTCGGCAGCCATACTCGACCGTTTTGCGTGGGACCCTGTGAGGATTGTTCGTTTTGCTTCAAGGGCAACGCCTGCCGCCTACGCCGAGCTGGCACCTCTGGTCCTTGCATATGCCTCGGCGAAAGATCCGCTAGCCGTCGCGATCGTCGAAGAAGCCGCAGACGCGGCGCAACATATTTTCGAACCGCTTATCGATGCCGGGTCGGTTGCCATTAGTCTGGTAGGCGGACTTGCGGAGCCATTGACGCCATGGCTGCCTTCACGCATTCGCGACCGTTTAACTACGGCACAAAGCGATCCTTTAGATGGAGCGATCCTCATGGCGCGTCGTGCCTTTTTTGGGCACGTGCGTCCCCCGCCAAAGCATCACGTCCACATGCAGCGGCTACACGAGGTGACCGTCAATCTCGTCGCGGGAGGCCAAGCATAACAGCCGGGTAATTCGACTTTCTGGCCTTTTTGCCGTCGGGTGAATCCGCGACAACAGGGAGGGAGGGACAACTCCATGTCATCGCACTCTATCCACACACAATCGAATAGCGCTCTGCACGATGCCCCACCCCGGGCTGCCGGGGCTTAGCCGGAACCGGGGTTCCTCTCAGCGGATCAGTGCTGATTCCGGCAGCCAATGAATTGGCCCCGGCGAGGGTCGCCAACCTCGGCTGCCGACCTCGATTCAACCAGTGATAAGGTCAGGTCTTCCGGCGGGTGCCTGATTGAGAGCGGCCCGCTACCGCGAGCAGGAGGACAGGCTTCGAAGCGAGGCAGAGCAAGCCTTCCGCGTGTAAGGTGGTTAACATCACACTAGGACCCGCTGACGAGTTGATAACTTGATTGTGCTGTTCGCGGATTTCGGGTTGCACGGCCCCTATACGGGTCAGAGGAAGGCGGTGCTGCATCTCCCGGCGTCGGCGGGATGCGGCCGGCCATTATTCTCAAGGCCGACGGCCGGTGGTATGTCGGCCCCGGCAACGGCTTATTCGAGCTGGTCCGTGCGGGAAAGACGCAGAGATAGGACATCGATTGGAAACCGGAACACCTATCAGCCAGCTTCCACGGGCGTGATCTCTTCGCACCGGTCGCGGCCATGCTGGCTCGGGGCGAGCCGCCACCCGGTCGGCCTCGTAAGGACGACGCTGACCCTCGGGAAGACTGGCCGGATGACCTCAGCGAGATTCTTTACGTGGATCGGTTCGGCAATGCCATGACTGGTCTCCGCGCAACCATGCTGCCTGAAGACGCAAGACTTGCCGCCGGAGGTGAGGTGCTGGAGCGCGCAAACACCTTCAGCGATCGGCAGCCCGGCACGGCTTTCTGGTATGAGAATTCCAATGGGCTTGCCGAGATCGCCGTCAATCAGGGGCGCGCCGACCGTGAGCTCGGTCTTTCGATCGGCAGTCCGGTTGAGATTGTAAGGAAGGCGGGGTCAGGTCATAGTTTTATCCTAGCGCACGTCACGCGGCTTTTTGCTTCGTCGTCGGGCGCTGCTCAAGCTCCGATCTGACCACATCCAGCGCCTTTTGATGCCTGCGGGTGTGCAGCTACTGCGCTCACTATGAAAACCGGAATGGTGGGGTTTGCGGTGTGTGCCAGAAGGCCCTCAGGCCATTCGTCAAGCGCATAGTCGGCGGCCACAGGGTCGCCCTCAAAGGTCAACATCACGCGAAGCTTTTCGCTGAACCACTCCAATGCCTCGTCACGGTCGGCTGCGAGCGTCGTGGCAACAACATGGTGGTTGTCGATCTCGTGGAGGCTGTATCGCATCAGGACGGCGAATTGGCGAACTCACTGCAGATAAGCAAGGCTAGTTGTAACCAAATGTAGTAATCATTTACAAGAAGGCGTACCTGACAGTCTTGGTGCCCAGACGCCATCCAAGTGCCCCTCCAACAGGACGCCGAAGCTGCGATGTATTCTATAACGAAGTTTCTTGAGGCGGCGAACCAGAGCGCTGCAACGGTAAACCGCAAAGTTATTGAGATGACCCAGAGGAATTTGAATTTGGGGTTCGACCTAGCCAAGAGCTTAGCAGGGGGCGCTAGGAATCCATCGGAGATCGTAAGGCTGCAGACAAGCTTTTGGCGGAAGCAGTTCGGTGAGCTTGCGGCCCAAGCTGAGGAAGCCCGCAATCGCCTCTTTGGGTTTAGTGCAGCCGAGCACAAGATGCTCGAGCCTTCACCCGAGTTCCGCCGTCGAGGAGCCTACCAAGAAGTCACGCGCTCGCTTGCAAGATCCCGCTACCGCGAGACAGGGACAAAAGTCTGGCACACAGAAACCTAAGACGCAGCGACTCGCTGCGCGCAAAACCGGATCAGGTCTTAATCCGCTTGATAGAAAGCAGTCCGAGGTTCAGAAAAAGGGCACACCTACCGACAAGCTTAAGACGATTAAAAAATCTACAGGGCGAGTCTCCGTTGAAGAGAAAGCAAAGCTTCGAATAGCAAGGAGTGAGGCAAAGGCGCGAGCGTCTTCAGACACTACGCCGCTAGCCAAACAGCCTGATATCAGTTTCGGCATGCTCGATGGAAACGCTGTTCGCTTTACCGACCTTGAAGCTTGGTGGCTAATCGATGGTACTTGGCGTCCGATCTCTCCAGACGACGTTCTCGCAAATGCCGCCGTGATGAGGGAAGCGAGATTCAAGCAGCTGTTCTCTAATGTTCCTCTCCTTCCAAAGAAGGCTTTCCCATCGCACCGTCGTTGATCACATGTCGAGCGCCCTACCGCGTCGATAAGAGGGCCGAACCATCTCAGCGTCGCTGGCTCTCGTCACGATTACCAATGAGACGACAATGTCTTCGCGCTAAAGAAGAGAAGAGCCACCTCAAGGACCTGTCCGATGACTGCCAGGCGGTGGTGCTCAAGGCTGTAAATGCCAAGGCCTGTGCGGCTGACGTGAAACAATTTTGCGCAGACACCAAGGCTGGCGAGGGCCGCATTGAGGCGTGCATCAAAGGTCACTTTGCCGATCTTAGCGATGCCTGCAAAGTAGGGCTGGCGAATGAGGCAGCTGGCGAAGACTAGAGTCAAAAATCAGTAACCAAGGTTGCGGCGCTGGACAGCGCCGTAGCTTTGGTTAGCCCTACATAGGGACCTCCGATCTACAATGGCCTCTCTATCCTTCCGGCTTTTATGACCATTCAGGCAGAGCCTCCATTCGTTGAGTGCTAGACTGGCTCTTGGCATCAAGCTGAATTGATTTGCTATTACAGATTAAACAGCGCAGTATTTTTCAATCATTCGCACCTGTCCCCCAATAATTTCTGTCAGGTACGCTGTACTCAGTTGAGAACTGAGTAGTGATCGATGCTCTGCGGATCCGTTGTCTAGTCAGCACCGCCATCGAATTGACCCGAAAATCTATCAAGGAGAGTGTCATGGACTGGAACCGTGTTCAAGGAAACTGGAAGCAGGTCGAAGGCAAGGTGAAGGCGAAGTGGGGCAAGCTCACTGACGATGACCTAACTGCCATCAAGGGCCGCCGTGAGGAACTCGAAGGCAAGATCCAGGAGCGCTACGGCATAGCCAAGGATCAAGCCCGGAAGGACGTAGACGCTTGGTTTACGGCGCAAAACTTTTAATCGAGCGCGGCATCAGCATGATTGGACGACCGTTTCCGAAAGGCATGAGCGGCAATGCCGGTGGTCGCCCCAAAGCGGCTCACAGCATCCAAGAGCTTGCGCGCCAGCACGCGCCTGAGGCCATCCAGACGCTGGCCGACATCGCCAAGAACGGCACGCCGGGAGCTCGCGTATCTGCAGCCATTGCCCTGCTTGACCGCGCCTATGGCAAAGCACCGACGTTTAGCACCTCGGACACCCAAGCCTTTAAACGGGCCGCGAACTCCGAGACCGAGTCCGCATCAGCGATTTTCTCCCGGAGCCTTTTCCAACCATGCTTGCAGCAGACATTATTCTCGTCTGTTCGCGCAACGAGGCATTCGGTCGAGTTGTTGTAGAAGGAATGAAGCTGGGCCGTCCCGTGATTTACTCAAGAAGTGGCGGGATCCCAGAGTACATGAATGATGGAGTTACGGGCTTGTCCTATGCACCGGGTGACGCCAACGAACTTATACAGCGCATCGAAGAACTTCTAGATGATCCGGAGCGAGCGGCGGGGATTGGGGCCGAGGCCAAGCGACATGCCTGCGCCAAGTTCACCCGCAATGATAGCGATTTTCGCATTCTAAAGGACCTCAAGGAACGGCGCGGACGCTCAGATTGGCGCGTCGCCATGCCAAGGGATGTTGTCGCTTCGCTCACTTCTGTCGCCGTTCAGGGGCCTGGGCTGCGTGACCAGTTGCGGACCGCGATCCCACGCAGCTTTGCGCTCGCGCGCGCCATCTCGTGGCCCTTAAGATGGCTAATGTCGCGAGTTAGAGGATAAGCACTGCGGGGCCACCCTCGATACAGATTGGTCTCCGCTTGGTGCGGACTGGGCTTAGATTGGACTGATGCTGACAAGTCGGGGCGGGGCATTAAAAAAGGCCAGAGCGGGCAACCCTGGAGGAAGACCCAAGGTCGTCGCCGAGGTACGGGACCTTGCCCGAGCACATACGGGCAAGGCAGTTCAGAACTCTCGTGTCGATAATGACGACTCCCAAGTCTGCACCTGCGGCGAGAGTCTCTGATGCAAACGCGTTACTCGATCGAGGCTATGGCAAGCCTCCCCAGCACATCACCGGTGAGGGTGGGCGTGCTGCCACGTCTCGCGGCTTAAGTGTTAGCCAGCGGCTGCGCCATATCCTGCACCCAAGGCTCTCAAGCGTCGAGCACACCGGCGACACCGACGAGTTCCGTAAGGCGGCGGACATGACCGACGACGAGCTTGCCGCCATCATCAGCAAGGCCAAGCTGACTGTGGTTAAGTAACCCTACGTTAGCCTGACCGCATGCAAGCTAAATGATATCAATGGGTTAGATAGTATGCGCACATGATATCTAATCACGAACCCATGTATGCCTGAACACTTAGTATCTTAGGGTGGCCCTACCAACAAGAAAGACTATTCTCCTCGCGTTACCAAAAGGTCACTAGATGTGCACAGAGGCTTCGGTCGGCGCTCTCTTAGAAGTCCCGGTTAACCCAGCACCGGGGCTTCTTCTTTGGCTAGAAGAACTCCCCTAATTTGGGCGGGTGCCTATGCGGCGATTGCCTTGTTCCTGGCATACTACGTAATGGGCGTGTAGGCAGTAATGGTGCTAGCGGCAGAGCTGCCTGATCCGCGCCTCGTCAACGCCCTCGACAAGGACGCCGCCGATTATGGTGCGCGGAACGGCAGTGTCGCCAAACCGCTTGAGCATGACCGCTTGGACTTGCGGGGTCGTCGCGTCGAGGATGGAGTATTTGATGTGGTTCCGCGCGAGGATGGCCCTGACTTGCCGGCAGTAGGGGCACCAAGACGCGTTGTACATGACAACGCTCTTGCTGCACCCCGCCTCGGCTGGGACCGCAAGGCAGAGCAGCGCGGTCGCAGCGGCCGCGGCGATCATGCGCGAGTAACTCACAACGGAAGCGCTTCTAGGCATTGCTTTCCCCACTCGTGAAGGAGTCCTAGGCGGCAATTCGAACTCGCAAAGCCGTTGTTGTTTCCTGAGCCCTAGGCTTCCAGATCGGGCTTAAGCCGCTTGAAATAGCTTTCAGGAGCTTCATCAACGAATGACATAACTAAGGCCGGTTCTTGGAGCCTAAACTCTGGCGGCATTGATTGCCTGGAACCTCGCGGTGCTGCTTGCGAACCCTGTCCATTTCAGAGTTTTCGACAACTTCTGCGTGTTGCCGCCGAAATGCGTGCCGGTGACCTTGGCAGTGGCAATCGGATCAGGGATTGCTTTTCCGACTTTCAGGTGTCCCTAGTAAAATCAGATAATTAGTCCCCCATGCTGTGCTCTCCAGGCCGAGAATTGAACAGACAAGGTTCATTCGCGGCCAGGATCAACGCAAATGCTGTTGGCGGGGGGAGACCCGCGCCCACAGAAAACGGGACTTCTATTGGGAGAGAATGGGAGGCTCGAAATCGCCGTGCTGGAGCCGCTGAAAATTCCTTTTGTACGTCAACGACGCCTTTACGCCCGCACCTTACGCCAAGGCGTTGTTTCGGCGCGAATATGGCACAACTCTCGACCGCACCAAATCTCTCAGACGAGCAGCAGTGAAGTGACGACCTTCGTTGCCCTGTTGCGCGCAGTGAATGTCGGTGGCACCGGCAAATTGCCCATGGAAGATTTGCGATTGCTGTGTACTGCAGCCGGCTTCACCAAGGTGCAGACCTATATCGCCAGCGGCAACGTGATCTTCAGCTGCCAAAAGTCGGAGACGCAGGTCAAGGCCGTCTTGGAGGCGAGCCTCTCGGATTACGCCGGCAAGAGAGTAGGTGTGTTCGTTCGAACCGCTGTGGAGATGGCGGAAGTTTCGGCGAACAACCCCTTTCCCGACGCGCCGGCCAACCGGATCATCGCCTTCTTTCTTGACGCAGGGCCGCCCCGTGACACGCTCGATCGCGT
Source organism: uncultured Alphaproteobacteria bacterium (assembly GCA_963745855.1). Classification (GTDB taxonomy): domain Bacteria; phylum Pseudomonadota; class Alphaproteobacteria; order Rhizobiales; family Methyloligellaceae; genus Methyloceanibacter. Next base: position 127,145 of record CAVUZR010000008.1, read on the forward strand.
GACAGGCAGAAAAGACGAGCTGATCGCGCTCGGAAAGCGCGAGATTTATGTCCACTACGGGGAGGGGATGGGCAAGTCCAAGCTCAAGATTCCAGCGGCCAAGGCTGGAACGGCGCGTAACATGAAGACCGTCGCCAAACTCGCGGAACTTGCGGCCAAGCTCTAGGCCCGTTTACGGCTGAGCTCCTCATGTCTGCGGCCATTTTTAGGCTGGAGATTCGTCCCTAACAAGGCTTAAGTGGCGCGATCCGCCGCGCCTGTCTTGCAGGCCGGAAACAGCAATCTCGCAAAGCGTCACCCTCGCGTCGATTGTTGGGTTCGGGCCGGCGGCCTTGCTCCAGCTTGAAGCCCTTTAGGATTTTGCGATCGGAAGCGCGGGATGCAGGACGCGGCAGACGACATCACGTTGCGCGACGAGGAGGGGGTTCTTCGCGCCGAGTTCCTGCACGCGGTGGAAGCGGCACTTGATGCGGACGATGCCAAGACCGTGCGCGAACTTACGGTCGATCTCCACGAAGCCGACCTTGCCGACCTCATTCAGCTGCTGCGGCCTGACCAGCGTGAACCGCTCATAACCACGCTCGGCCGCGACTTCAATGCCGCGGCGCTCTCCGAGCTCGACGAAGGGGTGCGCGACCAGGTGCTCGAGGAGATGCCGAACGAGGCGGTCGCCGAGGCGCTGCAGCAGCTCAACTCGGACGAGGCAGTTTACGTCATCGAGGATCTGGACAAGCAAGACCAGACCGACATCCTCGCCAAGCTTCCCTCCTTCGAGCGGGCGGCCATCGAGCGAAGCCTCGAATATCCCGAGGACTCCGCCGGCCGCATCATGCAGACCGATTTCATCGCCGTGCCGCCCTTCTGGTCGGTGGGGCAGACCATCGACTACATGCGCGACGCGGAGGATCTGCCGGACCGCTTCTACGAGGTGTTCGTCGTCAATCCTTCCTTTCATCTGATCGGGTCGGTGGCGCTCGATCGCCTGCTGCGCTCCAAGCGGCCGATCACCATCGAAGAGATCACCGACAACGATATTCATCCCATCGCCGTGTCGTCGGACCAGGAAGAGGTGGCGCGTACCTTCGAGCGTTACAATCTCACCTCAGCGCCGGTGGTCGATCCGGATCGGAGGCTGGTGGGCATGATCACCGCCGACGACGTAGTAGAGGTTATCCAGGAAGAGGCGTCGGAGGATATCCTGCGGCTCGGCGGCGTCGCGGGAGAGTCGGTGTCCGACCCCGTCTGGCAAACGACCAAGCATCGCTTCATCTGGCTGTTCGTCAATCTCGGCACGGCGATCCTCGCCTCGTTCGTGATCAGCCTGTTCGACGCCACCATCCAGCAGATGGTGGCGCTCGCCGTGCTGATGCCGATCGTGGCCTCCATGGGCGGCAACGCCGGCACGCAGACCATGACCGTGGCGGTGCGCGCGCTCGCCACCCAGGACCTCGGCGCGGTCAACGCGGCGCGCGTCATCGGCCGCGAGACCATCGTGGGTCTGCTCAACGGGCTTATGTTTGCGGTGATCATGGGCGTGATCGCCTTCTATTGGTTTGGCAGCGGTCAGCTCGGTGTCGTGATCGGAGCCGCCATGATCATCAATCTTCTGGTCGCGGCGCTGTCCGGCATTCTCATTCCGCTTGGGCTGCATGCGCTCGACCTCGATCCGGCCATCGCGTCGGGGGTATTCGTCACCATGATGACGGACTGTGTCGGCTTCTTCGCCTTTCTCGGCCTCGCCGCCTTGTGGCTGACGTGAGAGCAGGCGCGGCGCATGTTCTTTTACGTCGCCAAGGTCCTGTGGTTCCTGCTCCAGCCGTCCACGCTGATCACCCTGCTCATTGCCTATGGCTCGATCCTGATCTGGACGGGTTGGGCGAGATGGGGACGGCGTTTCGTCAGCATCGGCGCGATCCTGCTCCTGATCGCCGGCCTGTCGCCGCTCGGCAACACGCTCATTCTGCCGCTGGAAGACCGCTTCCCGCGCGCTAATCTCGACGAGCCTCCGGAGCCAACCGGCTTCATCGTCCTTGGCGGCGCGGAAGACAGGCTGGTGGGAACGGCGCGCAAGGCGCCAACGCTGAACGAGGCCGGGGAGCGGATCGTGGAAACCGTGATACTCGCCCGCAAATTCCCCGAGGCGAAGATCGCCTTCAGTGGCGGTGATGCCGGCATCCTCTACACCTCTGACTCAGAGGCAGCCGGCGCCGCGCGTATGCTCACTAACATGGGCGTTGCACCAGACCGGCTGATCCTGGAGGCAGGTGCCCGCGACACTTATGAGAACGCCGTGAATCTCAAAGCCGAGCTCGACAGGCTCGACCTGCTCGGACCTGGAAAGCGCTGGGTGCTGATCACCTCCGCCTATCACATGCCGCGCGCGATTGCCGCGTTCCGCCAGGCAGGGTTGGAGGTCGAGCCATGGCCGGTGGATTACCGGACGCGGGGGCGCGCCGATCTCACGCGCCCCTTCGACAAGGTCTCGGAAGGCTTGCGGCGTGTCGATGTGGCAACGCGGGAGTGGGTTGGCCTCTTTGCCTATTGGCTCGCCGGGCGGAGTGCCGTGCTGTTCCCGGCACCCAGACTGGCGAGCCTCGGCTGCGACCTCGCTACGGCGAAAGCCGGCAGTCCGCCAAGCCCCCCATGTCGACCCAATCCTTGAGATAGCTCGCGGCGCGGAAGTCGGCGCCGTCTTCGCCGCCGTAGGTCGCCACCATCTCGTAGAGCACGCCGAAGCGTGTGCCGGAAGCGGCTTCGTTTCACATCATGGCTTCCTCGGGGCCGAGCGACCGGAAGCGCGCGGTTACATCCTGCGCCACACGAGGGTGGCTTGCGGCTCAGGCAGCATACGAGGATGGCGCGGAGCGCTTCCTCGCGCAGCGCAGGCCAAATGTCGGGTGCATTGGTCGCGAAAGTGAGGCGAAGCGCGGTAGGGTGCGGCGCGAAGACAAGCTTGGTCCAGATCTCGGCAAGCTGAGCGAGTTTCAGCTGCTCTGCGTCGGGCCCGTCGAAGGTATCGGCGCACCCGATTTCTGAGTGAGCTTCATTCTTCCTCTCCTCTCGCATGAGTTCTTGTGGACGTGGACTGGCGGCGGCGAGCCGCCGATCGAGCTATAGCGGGGAATCCGTGCGTGCATTCGTCACTCCTGATCACGCTTGCGTCAGTCTCGCGTGATTTTTCGCGGGGAAAATACGGGCGCCCTGGTTGGGTAACGGAACCTGGCGCGATAGGATGGCGGCACCATGACATCCTTCAGAGGTTTCTCGCGGGAATGACCGTCCATCTCGTCAAGCTCTGCGTCGGCTGCGACACGGTGCAGGAGCTCAAGGACTGGCAGACCGAGCGGCTCAAGCGCCTCAAACGCGCCGGCAAGACGCCGGAGCATTGCCATCGCACCTCCCAGACGCCGCGACGGCGGGACGAACTGCTCGACGGCGGGTCGCTCTATTGGGTGATCAAGGGCGTGATCCTCGTGCGCCAGCGCGTGCTCGATCTCAGGCCCGACGTCAAGGATGACGGCACGGCCTGTTGCGGGATCGTTCTGGACCCGGAGCTCGTCGCGACCCGCGCGCGGGCACGGCGCGCCTTTCAAGGCTGGCGGTATTTGCCGGCGGCCGACGCACCAGCGGATCTCCGCGTGGTCGAGGACGACGACGGCGAGATACCAAGGGCCATGCGCGCGGACCTGCGCGAGCTTCGCCTCATCGATTTTTAGGGGCGGTCGGCACGTTGTCGATCAGGCGGGTGGTGCCGAGATGGACCGCGCCCATCACGCGCGCCGGTCTCCTGATCGGGCCGGAGAGTGGAGCTAGGGTCTCTGGATCGCGGATCGCCACATAGTCTACGCGAAACCCCTTGCTTTCAAGCTTGAAGCGGCCGGCGCTGGAGGCTGCGTCACAGCCTTCGCCGTTGGCCAGGGCCGCTCCCGCCTCGCTCAGGACCTGGTAGAGGATTGGGGCAGTCTTCCGTTCGGCAGGGGAGAGGTAACCATTGCGCGAGGACAGGGCCAAGCCATCGGGCTCGCGCACGATCGGCCCCGCGACGATCTGCACAGGGATGTTCAGATCGCGCACGAGCTGCTTGATGACAAGGAGCTGTTGATAGTCCTTCTCGCCGAACACCGCGACGTCCGGCGCGCATTGCAGGAGCAGCTTGGTGACGACGGTAGCAACGCCATCGAAATGATTGGGCCGCGCGGCGCCGCACAAATCCTCGGTGAGGCTCGGGAGGCTTACCTTGGTGGCGAATCCCGCCGGATATATCTCGGTGGTGTCGGGGATGAAAACGAGCTCGACCCCAGCCTCCGCGAGCTTCTCGACATCGCCAGCCTCATCGCGCGGGTAACGCTTGAAATCTTCCTTGGGACCGAACTGGGCGGGATTGACGAAGATTGAGGCGACGACATGCTTGGCATGGTCCTTGGCGACGGCGATCAGCGATAGATGCCCGGCATGGAGCGCGCCCATGGTCGGGACCAGCGCGATGGGCTCTCCCGCCTGCCGCCATTTGGCGACCTGCGCCCTTAAGTCCTTTACAGTTCGGACGGTGGCGATGGATTGAGACATTCCGGTTCCCGCAGAGAGGTTCGTATTGGGAAGGCTTCATACCGGATTCCGGTGGCCGCCGAAATGATGCCGATCAAGATAGGAGGATGGGGGCCGAAGGATTAGGGTTTTCCCAATGGGCGAGCCGAAGCGCCATAGATTTGTGCCTCCGCCGGCGCCGTGCCGCGCGTCATTAAGCGAGGCGCTGCTTGCGGACGAAGGCATGCTCCTCGTGGCGCTGATCGAGCGCGCGCGGTGCAGCGAGGGCGAGCAGCACGAGATTGCACGCCTTGCCGAGCAGCTCGTGCACGCGGCGCGGGCGGGGCGGCGCGAGTCCGGCGGCGTCGATTCCTTTCTGCACGAATATGGGCTTTCCTCGCGGGAAGGGGTGCTGTTGCTCTGCCTTGCCGAGTCATTGCTGCGCGTCCCCAACTCAGCCACCGCGGATCGGCTGATCGCCGGCACCATCGGTGGCGGCGACTGGGCGCGGCATCTCGGCCACTCCAATTCCCTCCTGGTCAACGCCTCGACTTACGGGCTGGTGCTGACAGGGCGGGTCATCGATTGGAGCGAGGGGGAGGGCAATACCCCCGGCGGCATGATCCAGCGCCTGATCGGGCGGAGTGGCGAGCCGGTGATCCGGCAAGCGCTTCGCCAGGCCATGCGTATTCTCGGCGGCCAGTTCGTGCTCGGTCAAACGATTGCAGATGCGCTGGCCAACGCCGAGGATGAAGCGGCGGAGGACTATCGCTTCTCGTTCGACATGCTGGGCGAGGCGGCACGTACCGCCGAGGACGCGGCGGCGCATACGGCGCGCTATCACGCAGCGGTCGAGGCCATCGCGGACTGGGCAGGCTCGCCGCATCTGCGCGACGAGGAGGAGCTGCAGGCGCGGCCGGGATTGTCGGTCAAGCTGTCGGCACTGCATTCGCGCTATCAGCCATCGCAGGAAGAGCGATTGCGCGAGGACCTTCTCCCGGCGTTACAGGAGCTTGCAGTCGCCATGCGCGAGGCGTGGCTGCCGCTCACCATCGATGCGGAAGAACAGGATAAGCTTGAGCTGAGCCTTGGGTTATTCGAGACGCTGCTCACCGATCCGGCGCTCGTCGGCTGGAATGGCCTTGGGCTTGCGGTGCAGGCCTATGGCAAGCGCGCGCTGCCCTTGATCGATTGGCTTTCGCACATGGCTGATGCCACCGGCCGCCGCATCCCGGTGCGTCTCGTCAAGGGCGCCTATTGGGACAGCGAGATCAAATGGGCGCAGGAAGCCGGTCTTGCCAGCTATCCGGTGTTCACCCGCAAGGTGAATACCGACGTAGCTTACCTCGCCGCGGCGCGGGCACTGCTTGAGCGGCCGGAGGCGTTCTTTCCGCAATTCGCCACTCACAATGCCCACACCATCGCTGCCATCGCCGTGCTCGCGCACGAACGAAACTATGAGTTCCAGCGCCTCTACGGCATGGGCGAGGCGCTGCATCGGGAGGTGGTGCGGCCCGAGGCGCTGGGCAAGCCTTGCCGTATCTACGCGCCGGTCGGCGGCCACAAGGACCTGCTTGCCTATCTCGTGCGGCGGCTCTTGGAGAACGGCGCTAACACCTCCTTCGTCAATCGCCTTGCTGACGACGAGGCGCCGATCTCCGCCATCGTCGCCGATCCGGTGGAGAAGGCAGCGAGGCTTGAGCCCAAAGCCAACCCGCTGATCCCGATCCCGCCAGATCTGTTCGCGCCCGAGCGGCGCAATAGCCTGGGGCTGCCACTTTGGGAGGCTGAGGTGCGAGAGCCGCTGCTGGCCTCCATCAAGCAGGCGCTGGCGGCGCCAACTGAGGCCGGTGCCATCGTCTCGGGCGAGGCGTTGGAGGGAGTCGAGAGCATCGACATCACCTCACCGCATGACCGCAGAGTCATTGTCGGAACGTGCCGACATGCCGATCCGCCAGCCATCGACAGGGCGCTGAGCGCCGCAAATTCCGCTTCTCACGGTTGGGACGCCATGGGCGGCGAGGCCCGCGCCGCGATCATCGACCGCGCCGCCGATCTGTTCGAGTCCGACCGCGCGGTCCTGATGGGGCTTATGGTGCGGGAGGCGGGGAAGACCCTTGCCAATGCGCAAGGGGACTTGCGCGAGGCGGTCGACCACCTTCGCTACGCGGCGGCGGAAGCGTGCCGGAGCTTTGCCGCACCCGTCGAGCTCAAGGGCCCTACTGGCGAGCGCAACGAGCTGTCGCTGCATGGGCGTGGCGTCTTTGCCTGCATCTCGCCCTGGAATTTCCCGCTGGCCATTTTCACCGGCCAGATCGCCGGCGCGCTTGCTGCGGGCAACACCGTGGTGGCGAAGCCGGCTGAGCAGACCCCGCTGACCGCCTTCCGCGCCATACGTCACCTCCATGCCGCCGGAGTACCGGTAGACGTGCTGCACCTCCTACCTGGACGCGGCGAGACTGTCGGCGCCGCGCTGATCCGCGACGCGCGGATCGACGGCGTCGCCTTCACCGGCGGCACTGACACCGGCATCGCCGTCAACCGGACGCTTGCCGCCCGTGACGGGTCTATGGTGAAGCTGATCGCCGAGACCGGCGGCCAGAATTGCATGATCGTGGACTCTTCCGCCTTGCCGGAGCAGGTGGTGGACGATGCGCTAGCATCGGCCTTCGACAGTGCCGGCCAGCGGTGCTCGGCTCTGCGCGTTCTGTTCCTCCAGGAGGATGTGGCCGCCGGCATGATCGACATGCTGCTCGGAGCGGCGCGGGAGCTCGTGATTGGCGATCCCCTCGACTATGCGACGGACGTCGGCCCCGTGATCGACGCCGAGGCGAAGGCTGCGCTGGAACAGCACAAGGCGCGCATGCGGGGTGAGGCACGCGAGTTGCTCGATCTGCCGTTGCCCGCGGCCTGCGCGCACGGCACCTATGTCGCGCCGGCGGTCTACGCCATTCCCTCGCTCAGGCTGCTCCCGCGGGAGGTATTCGGGCCGATCCTGCATGTTGTCACCTTCGCCGGCGACCGGTTGGTCGAGGTGTGCGAAGCGATCAACGCTACCGGCTATGGGCTGACGCTCGGGCTCCATACCCGCGTGCAAGCGACCGCGGACTTCGTGGCCGAGCGGGTGAAGGTCGGCAATCTGTACGTGAACCGCAATCAGATCGGCGCCGTGGTGGGCGTGCAGCCCTTCGGTGGCGAGGATCTGTCGGGCACCGGGCCAAAGACCGGGGGCCCGAACTATCTCAAGGGCTTTGCGTTGGAGCGGGTGCGGGCAACGGATCTCACCGCTTCCGGCGGTAACGCCGCGCTCCTCGCCGCGGCAGCCGACGAAGAATAGCGACGCCAAAGCATTGTCGGCAGGGGTGGGAGGGTCCATCTTTAGCGCCGGGGGCACGCAGGTTGGAGGCCTGAATTATGGCGGCTCAGTCGAAGACACCGGTCAAAACTGAGAGCGGCGGCGCGGTCGAAACCAGCCGCTCGAGCGGCGCCGAGGTCGATGCCTTTCTCTCGCGCGTTAAGTCCATGACCCCTGCGGTCTCGGGGGGCGGGCGGCTGATCTTCGCCATGGATGCCACCATGAGCCGGCAACCGACATGGGACCTCGCGCTCAGGCTCCAGTCCGACATGTTCCGTGCTGTGAAGGAAGTTGGCGGGCTCGACGTGCAACTCGTCTATTTCCGCGGGCTCAATGAGACGCGGGCAAGCAAATGGGTCGGCGATCCGGAGGCGCTGGCCCGGCTGATGTCGCGGGTTGCTTGCGAGGGCGGTTTCACGCAGATCCGGAAAGTGCTTGCCCATGCAAAGCGGGAAAGCAAGAAGGCGAAGGTCAATGCCGTCGTCTATGTCGGCGATTGCATGGAGGAGGACATCGACGAGCTCTGCGCGCGGGCGGGCGAGCTCGCGCTCCTCGGCGTGCCGATGTTCCTCTTCCAGGAGGGGCGCGAGCCGCGAGCCGAGCGTACCTTCAAGGAAATCGCCAGGCTGACGCGGGGCGCCTATTGTCATTTCGACGCCGGATCGGCCGGTCAGCTCCGGGCGCTATTGGCGGCGGTTGCGGTCTACGCCACTGGCGGCCGCAAGGCCTTGCAGGACTACGGCGCGGCGACCAAGAGCGACGCCGCGGTACGTCTCCTAGAACAGCTCGCCTGACGAAAAAACGCCAATGCCATTCTTCCTTGCCGGTCTTGCGGCCCTTCTGCTTCTCATCTTCGGCGCGCGCCTGCTGGCGTCGGCGAATCCGCAAAAGCTCGCCGTCGGCATGCGCATCGCGGGTGGTATTGCCCTGCTTCTGGTTGCCGCCGTCCTACTGGTGCGCGTGCCGCCGCTCGCTATTCCTTTTGCGTTTTTCGGCTTTGCCCTGCTCGGACTGCCGCTCGGATCCTGGTTCGGGTCGAGCAGCCCATTCTGGTCTGAACGCAAGTCACCGGGACGGAAATCGGAGGTGCACACCGATACCCTCGAAATAGAACTCGACCATGACAGTGGCCACATGGAGGGTCGGTGTCTCACGGGCCGGTTCGCTGGAAGGACCCTCTCCTCACTGAGCGATGAAGAACTCCTCGCTCTTCTCGAAGATCTGAAAGCTTCCGACCAACAAGGCGCAGCACTGATCGGGGCTTACCTCGACTGGCGTACGAAAGTTTGGCGGGAGCAGGGCGCGGAAGAGGCGCCAAGGGCTGAGCCGAGGCGGCCGCGCGGCGGGCGAATCCGCATGACGCGGGAAGAGGCCTACGAGGTGCTCGGGCTTAAGAAAGGCGCGAGTGACGAGGAGATCCGCGCCGCGCATCGCAAGCTAATGATGAAGCTTCACCCCGATCAGGGCGGATCGACCTATCTTGCCGCCCGCATCAACGAGGCGAGAGATCTCCTGCTCGTCGGCAAGTGATGCCAAATGCGAGGGTATAGAGCTGGAAAAGGGGAATGCGTGGATGACGCCACGACCACTGATCGTAGGGATATTGCAGCGCCTTGCTGACAACAGGCGCTTGGCCTGCCGCCGTGAGGCGGAGAAGGGCAAGGCGGATGTCGTTCTCCGCAACGGCAAGATTTACACTGCCGATCCAGCGCGATCGATGCGGCAAGCGATAGCATTCGACACACCATTGCCGCCGTCGGGAACGATGCCGACGTCGCGCCGCTGATCGGCGCTTCCACCAAGGTGGTGCCCCTCGATGGAAAGCTGGTGCCACCCGGGCTGATCGACACGCATATCCCTCCGATCTTCGGCACGGTCAACCGCTCGAAATGCAGCCTTGCCGGTGTGAAAGCCTGCCGGACCGTAAAGGAGACTAGTTGGCGCGCATCACCACGCAGTCGAAGGACATGCGCTTCAACTCGGCGCAGGCGCTTTTAGCGCTGTCTTGCGAGAAGCCGGCGAAACGCGCGCGATACCACTGGGTGTCGTCCTTTTGGAAAGTAACCGCAAGCGGCTGGTGGCCGTCGAGGAGGGTCGTCGCGCGACCCTGAACCTCGCCGAGCCGACTCTCCGCCTCGGCCTCAGAGGTGTAGGCCCCAACCTGCACATGGTAGTCGCCGTCGCTCGTTCTAGTCTTGCTTGCGCTCACCGGTGGGGCGCTGGCGGCGACTGGCTGTGCGGGCGCAAGCCTCGCTGGGGTTGCGGCAGCGCTGGCCTGGGCAAAGCTTGCTGGCGCGGCCGCCGGCGCGGCGGAGGCAAGCGCAAAGACCTGCTTCTTGGTAACCGGCGGTGGCGGGGCCGGGGCTTCGAGGCTAGCCACCAGGGGCGCCGCGGTAGCAGGTCTGCCGGCGACGGCCTTGGGGAAATTCTGATCGAGCAGTGAGCGCATGGCCGCATCGCGGCCACCGCCGGTCCTGCCGCCAAGCACGACCGCCACCAGGTGCTTGTCGTCGCGGCGTACTGAAGCGGTGAGGTTGAAGCCGGCGAGCCTGGTGTAGCCCGTCTTGATCCCGTCGGTGCCCTTGTAGCCGAATAGCAGCTGGTTGTGGTTGCGGTAGCGCCTGCCGTTGTAGATGAAATATTTGGTCCGGAAGCAGCCGTAATATTCGGGGAAGTCGTGGATCAAATGCTGCGCCAAGATCGCCATGTCCCGCGCCGAGGTGACCTGCCCGTCGATCGGCAGCCCCGACGCGTTGCGGAACGTTGTGGACATCATGCCGATCGACTGGGCCTTTTGCGTCATCACCCTGGCGAAGTTTTGCTCAGTGCCGGCGAGATTCTCGGCAATGGTTACGGCGGCATCGTTGGCGGAGAGGGTCACAAGAGCGTTGACGGCATCGGCGGCGCGGATGGTGGCGCCGGGCTTCAAGTTAAGCTTGGTCGGCGCTTGGCTCGCGGCGTAGGGCGTCACCACAATGTCCGAGTTGAGTGAAATGGCGCCGACGCGCATATAGGTGAACAGAACGTAGAGGGTCATCATCTTGGTGAGCGAGGCTGGGACCCGGGGGACGTCGGGGGATTGCTCGTACAGGGTGCGGCCGGAATTCATGTCGATCACGATCGCCGCCGCAATCGCGCTGCCGCCAGATCGTGCTTTAGACCTGGCGAGTGCCCCGGTGGACGGCGCCGCGATGGCGAGAGCAAGCGCGAGCGCAAGCGGACGCCAGGCGCGCGGCCGCGGCTCTCCCCAATACCTATACTTTCGGATAGTCACCCCGTCCTCGAAGGCCCTTCGGCCTCGCCCCCGCATTTTCGACTCTTCCCACCGGCACCCACGAGACACGAGCTTTGTCGCAACTTGCTGGCGCGACCGGGTTCGGAAGAAGGCTAAAATCCGGCGGTTGCCAAAGCGTTAAGGTCGAAAAGTGCTTATTGTGCAGTGCAAAAATTTTGATTGACCGTTTTTTGTGCAATGCATATATATGGCTCGCCACGCAGGATAGGTATTTTTCTAAAGAGAGGGCTTATGATGCTCAAAGGTTTCGAAGAGTTCCAGAAAGTGGGTAAGGACGGCTTCGATGCGGCCGTTAAGTCGTTCGGCGAGATGAACAAGGGCTTCCAGGCCATTGCTGCCGAGGTCACCGATTATTCCAAGAAGGCGTTCGAGGACGGCACGCGCGCTTTCGAGCAGCTCATCGGCGCAAAGTCGGTAGAGCAGGCCGTCGAGATTCAATCCCAGTATGCGAAGAAGGCGTACGACACCTACATCGCCGAGGTCTCCAAGCTCGGTGAGATGTATGCGGGCCTTGCTCGCGATGCCTACAAGCCGGTCGAGACCGCTCTCAGCAAGAAGGTTTCCTAACGGCACCTGCCAGACTCCACCTGGTCTATCGAAAAGACCCGGGATTGTTTCCCGGGTCTTTTTTTTTGCCGTTTTCCCGTCAGCAATCGGCACTATGTTATGGAGCTTCGCGTTGCCGAGCATCGGGATGTGATGCTTGCAGCATCACCTTATCGAGGTTCCGAGATACCGATTTGCAGCCCCGTGCCCGATGCCGTTACAATGGATCAGGACAACGATCGGGCTCAAAATGACCAAATGGTCGCCTTGGCAGATGAAGAACGAGACGCCACATAGGAGCTGACGATGGCGCGGAACGGCGACACTCGCCGGGGCGGCGACACCGGCACTCATATCATCACCAAGACGCGTCCGAAGACGAAGCGGCCGAGCCTGTACAAGGTGCTGCTTCTCAACGACGACTACACGCCGATGGACTTCGTCGTCTACGTGCTCGAGCGTTTCTTCAATAAGCCGCTGGAAGAGGCGACTCGGATTATGCTGCACGTCCACCAGAAGGGCGTCGGCATCTGTGGAGTTTACACTTACGAGGTGGCTGAGACTAAAGTAGCGCAGGTGACGAGCTTTGCCCGTCAGCATGAGCACCCGCTACAGTGCACCATGGAGAAAGAGTGAGGATTTAGGTGGCTTCCTTTTCGTCCAGTCTGGAACAGGCCTTACGGCGCGCGTTGCAATACGCCAATGAGCGCAGTCACGAATATGCGACGCTCGAGCATCTGCTCTTGTCGCTGCTCGATGACCGCGACGCCGCAGCGGTGATGCGGGCTTGCGACGTCGATATCGACCTGCTGCGGGACAAGCTCACCGGATACCTTGACAACGAGTTGGCGGGCCTCGTGCTCGATTCGCACAACGACGCCCAGCCCACCGCGGGCTTCCAGCGCGTGATCCACCGCGCTGTCGCCCATGTGCAGTCTTCTGGCCGCGAGGAGGTGACCGGCGCCAATGTGCTGGTGGCGATCTTCGCCGAGCGGGAGAGCCACGCCGCCTTCTTCCTGCAAGAGCAGCACATGACCCGCTTCGATGCGGTCAACTACATCAGTCACGGCATCGCCAAGCGGGCCGGGATGTCGGAGCCGCGCACCGTGCGCGGTGTGGAGGAGGACGCCGCGACCGTCGAAGGCGGCGACGAGAAGAAGCGCGGCGCCGATGCGCTCGAGGTCTATTGCATCAATCTGAACCAGAAGGCCCGCGCAGGCCGGATCGATCCGTTGATCGGCCGCGGGCCCGAAATCCAGCGCACCATCCAGGTGCTTTGCCGGCGGCAGAAGAACAACCCGCTCTTCGTTGGCGACCCAGGCGTCGGCAAGACGGCAATCGCTGAAGGCTTGGCGCGCCGCATCGTCATGGGCGACGTGCCGGAGGTGCTTGCCGAATCCACCATCTTCCAGCTCGACATGGGCGCGTTGCTGGCCGGCACCCGCTATCGCGGCGATTTCGAGGAGCGGCTCAAGGCCGTGATGCGCGAGATCGAGGCCTATCCCGGCGCCATCATGTTCATCGACGAGATCCATACCGTGATCGGCGCCGGCGCCACCTCTGGCGGGGCCATGGACGCATCGAACTTGCTCAAGCCCGCGCTCCAGTCAGGCACGCTCCGCTGCATCGGCTCGACCACCTATAAGGAATACCGGCAGCACTTCGAGAAAGACCGGGCGCTGGTGCGCAGGTTCCAGAAGATTGATGTGAATGAGCCGTCCGTTCCCGATGCGATCGAGATCCTCAAGGGCCTCAAACCCTATTTCGAGGACTTCCACCGGGTGCGCTACACGCGCCAGGCGATCAAGTCGGCGGTCGAGCTTTCGGCCAAATACATTCATGACCGGAAGCTGCCGGACAAGGCCATCGACGTGATCGACGAGACCGGTGCCTCGCAAATGCTGCTGCCGGAGCGCCAGCGGCGGAAGATCATCGGCGTCAAGGAGGTGGAATCGACCATCGCCACCATGGCGCGCATCCCGCCAAAGACGGTGTCGAAGTCGGATGCGGAGGTGCTGCGCGCCATCGACCAGGATTTGAAGCGGGTGGTGTTCGGCCAGGACCGGGCGATCGAGGCGCTGGCCGCCGCGATCAAGCTGTCGCGCGCCGGCTTGCGCGAGCCTGAGAAGCCGATCGGCTGCTACATGTTCTCCGGGCCCACCGGCGTCGGCAAGACCGAGGTTGCGCGTCAGCTCGCGCTGCTGCTCGGCGTCGAGCTACTCCGCTTCGACATGAGCGAATATATGGAGCGGCACACGGTGTCGCGGCTGATCGGCGCGCCGCCTGGCTATGTAGGGTTCGATCAGGGCGGCCTGCTCACCGACGGCATCGACCAACATCCGCATTCGGTGCTGCTGCTCGACGAGATCGAGAAGGCGCATCCGGACCTGTTCAACATCCTGTTGCAAATCATGGACCACGGTAAGCTGACCGACCACAACGGCAAGAAGGTCGACTTCCAGAACGTGATCCTGATCATGACCACGAACGCGGGCGCCTCGGATCTCGCCAAGGCGGCGATCGGCTTCAACCGCTCGAAGCGTGAAGGCGACGACGAAGAGGCGATCATACGGTTGTTCACCCCTGAGTTTCGCAACCGGCTCGACGCCATTATTCCGTTCGCTAACCTCTCGCCGGAGGTCATCTCCAAGGTCGTGGAGAAGTTCGTTTTCCAGCTCGAGGCGCAGCTCGGCGACCGCAACATCACCATCGAGCTTACGCCGGAGGCCAATGCCTGGCTCGCCGAGCGTGGCTACGATGACAAGTTCGGCGCGCGGCCGCTGGCGCGGGTGATCCAGGAGCACATCAAGAAACCGCTTGCCGAGGAGATCCTGTTCGGGGCGTTGAAAGACGGCGGCATCGTGCGGGTGCTCGTCAAGGAGGAGAAGGGCGAGAAGGTGCTGGGCTTCGAATTCATCAAGGCCGATGCGCTGATCCGCCCGCGCGGACCGGACGAGCTCGAGGGCGAGGATTTCGATCCCGAGGATGGCGGGCCTGACGGCTCTGGAGGCGGTCCTGTGAAATCTGCGCCGAAGCCCAAGGCGAAGCGCCCCCTGAGGCGCCCCGGGCCGCGCCGGCCAGGCGCCCGCCGCGGCATGAGCTCAAGCCCAGTGCCAAAGGTGCCGCTCGGCTCTCGCTAGGCTCACAACTAAAAACACGTCGTCATGCCCGGCCTTGTGCCGGGCAACCACGAATTGCAGTGTTCGAGGTGCAAAAACGTGGATGGCCAGGACAAAGCCCGGCCATGACGCTTTGTTAGGTCGATGAGCCTTATTGCAGCTTCTTTCTGATTTTCTCCGCCGTGGCAGCGAGGGTAGCCTGGTCTGCCATCTTGCCACCATGGGGCTTGAGCTCGACGCCCTCCTTGCGCGGGATGATGTGGACGTGGAGGTGGAACACCGTCTGGCCCGCTGCGGCGCCGTTATATTGCGCGATCAGCACGCCGTCGGCACCCATTGCGTCCTTGATCTGCGGGGCGAGCTTCTGCACGACCGCCATGAGCTTGACGAGCGCTTTGGGCGAGACGTCGAACAGGTCGCGGGCTTCCTCCTTGGTGACGACCAACGCGTGGCCCTCCGAGCGCGGCATGATGTCGAGGAAGGCGAGCGTGTTCTGGTCCTCGTAGATCTTGTGGGAGGGCAGCTCGCCGCGCAGCACCTTGGCGAAGACGTTGTTCCGGTCGTAGCTCATTGACGCGCCTCACTGCGATTTTCGCGAGTATTTCGAGTCCTTGGCGCGCCAAGGTCAACCAGAATATTGAAATCACACCACTCCCTTGCATCGCCTGGCTCGACCAGGCGATCCAGTAATTCCGGGTGCCGGTGAGTACTGGGTGCCCGCCTGCGCGGGCACGACAAGATTATTGTGGGCGTCGGTACGGCGACTCTTCGCCGAGCAATGCCAATTCGCGGGCGACCGCGGCACGCTCACGCTTGAGGTAATCGGCCACGGCGTGGCGTAGCGCAGGGTCCTCAATCCAGTGCACGCTGTAAGTCGGCACCGGCAGATAGCCGCGGGCGAGCTTGTGCGCCCCTTGGGCGCCGGCCTCGACCCGCGCGAGCTTTTGCGCAATAGCAAAGTCGATGGCCTGATAATAGCAGACCTCGAAATGGAGGCAGGCATGCTCCTCTCGCGCGCCCCAATAGCGCCCGTAGAGGGTATCGGCGCCGATGAAGTTGAGCGCGCCGGCGATGGCTCGACCGTTTCGCTTGGCGAGCACGAGCAGGATCTCGTCGCGCATCGTCTCGCCGATCAGGCTAAAGAATTCCCGCGTGAGATAGGGCGAGCCCCATTTACGCGAGCCGGTGTCCATATAGAAAGCGAAGAAAGCATCCCAATGGGCCTCGGTGAGGTCGGCGCCCGTCACCCATTCGATCTCGATCCCACCCTCAATGGCGCGCTTGCGCTCGCCTCGGATCGATTTGCGTTTGCGTGAGGCAAGCGCGCTCAAGAAATCCTCGAAGCTTCGGTAGCCCTCGTTCCGCCAGTGGAATTGCTGGTCGTTGCGCTGGAGAAAGCCGAGCTCGCCAGCAAGTTCCCATTCCTCTCGCGTGGGGAAGGTGATGTGGAGCGAGGAGAGCTCGAAGCCGTTCGGTAAGTGTCGTCGCCGCCTGCAACAGGATCGACTCGCGCTCGGCTCGGTTCGGACCCTCCCGCACCAGCAGCCGTCGGCCGGTGACGGGCGTGAAAGGAACGGAGCATTGTAGCTTCGGATAATAGTCGCCGCCGGCGCGCTCATAGGCGTCGGCCCAACCATGGTCGAAGACATATTCGCCATAAGAATGGGATTTGAGATAGCAGGGCATGCAACCTGCAAGGCCCCCGCCCGGGTCCTCCAGGAGGAGATGCTGCGGCAGCCAGCCGGTCGTCCGCGTCGCAGATCCGCTCTCTTCCAGCGCGTGCAGAAAGGTATGGGAGATGAGTGGGTTGTCGGGGCGGCCTCGATTGCCGCTCGAATCTGTGCCGCGGGCGCAAGCGTCCCATTCGGCCGCAGGCACATCGGCGATGCGCAGCACGACACGTAGCGCGGCGCCGTCTTGGTCTCTTTGCGAGCGCTGTTCGATGTGGCCCATCGCTTTTGCCCCTAGGGCACGACCCTTTCGAAGATCATAGCCTCGGCATAGTGGGGCGCGCGCAACATTTCCGCCTCGCTGCGCACCGTCCAAGTGAGGAGAGGCAGCCTGAACAGGCTGCGCGCGATCGCCGGCGCCAAGGCCGGCAGGGCCCTGATATCATAGGCGATGAAGTTGGGCCGCGCGATGGCCGCGGTCAGCAGATGCCGCATGGCGAAGCGCTGCCCGGCTGAGAGCTCAGACCAATAGTCCTTGTCCGCGAAGCTCTCCGAGATCAGCCCACGCGGCAGGGACGGCGAGATACGGCGGAACGCCGCTATGCATTGCGGATCGAACGACATCACCGCCACGCGGCCAGTGTAGGGCTTGAGGATTTCGGCGATGCGCGGCTCATAGCGCGGGTCGCCGCCCCAGGTGCTCTTGACCTCGAGCAGGAGCGGCACGCGGCCTTCCACGATCTTGAGCAGCCCCTCAAGGGACAGGATGCAGTCTTTGCTATAGCGCAAGGGAATGACGCAAAGGTCGGCGGCGTCACGCGCGGCAACAAGGCCTGCCTCTGTTGTCAAGCGGTCCAGAGTGCGGTCGTGGAAAACGACCGGCAGACCATCCTTTGCGCATTGGAGGTCGAGCTCGATGGCGTAGCCCTTGGCGATCGCAGCCTCTACCGCCGAGGCGCTGTTCTCGACGATCTCTTTGGCCTCGTCGTGCAGCCCACGATGGGCGATCGGCCGCTTCAACCAATCGAGCGCGGCGCAGGTCATGGGCAGCGCTGGGCTAATCCACCGCGAAGATAGCGTCGATCTCAACGGCGGTGCCAAGCGGCAGGCTCGAGCAGCCAACCGCGATTCGGGTATGCCGCCCTTTCTGCCCGAGCACCTTCACGATCAGCTCGGAGGCGCCGTCGATCACCTTGGGATGGTCGAGGAAACCGGGCGTGGCGTTGACAAAGCCATTCAGGCGCAGGCACTGGACAATGCGGTCGAGATCGCCAAGCGCTGCCTTTGCTTGAGCGAGAATGTTGAGGGCGCAGAGCCGTGCGGCCTCCTGGCCCTGGGGAAGATCAACACCGGCCCCGAGCGTGCCGGTCACGGCGAGCTTCCCATCCTTGAGCGGCAATTGGCCCGCCACGAAGAGCTGGCCGTTCAGGTGCAGGAATGAGACATAATCGGCAACGGGGAGGGGGACCTCAGGAAGGGCGAGGTCCAGGGCCTTGAGCCTCGCTTCGATCTCTCCGGCCATGCCGTCTCCAATTCAGAGTTGTGTGCGTGCGCGGGGGCAGGGGAACATCTGCCAAAATCGGGGCCTCCGCAAGCGGAGCGGAACCCTTGTCCCGGCGCGCTGTTGGTGCCAAGAATCGCCGGCCGAGTCTGAAGTTCTAGGCGGCAAGAGTGGGTGAGGAGTGGCATGGCGATTGTGGCTTTTCGACTGGTGGTGACATTTACAGCGGTGGTAATGCTCGCTTGCGGCATGGCGCGTCCGGCCGAGGCCTTTGCGGGCAAGGAGCCCGTCAAGCTGACGCCTCACCGCGCCGTCTATGAAATGACTCTCGACGAGGCCCGCTCGGCCTCCGGCATCACTGGGATCGATGGGCGCATGGTGTTCGAGTTCACCGGGTCGGAGTGCGACGGCTATACGCTCAACATGCGCATGGTCACGCAGATGACCGACTCGCAAGGCCAAACCAACCTGACCGATCTTCGATCGTCGACCTGGGAAGAGGGCAATGGTCAGAAGTTCAGGTTTCAGTCGGCGCAATATCTGAATGACAAGCTCGGCGACGTCACCATGGGGCGGGCGACGCGCACCCCCCCCGATCCCGCTGTCCAGGTGAAGCTCAGCCAACCGAGCCATGCTGAACTCAACCTTTCGGGCAAGGTGCTATTTCCTACCCAGCACAGCTTCGCGCTGATGAATGCGGCGCAAGAGGGAGAATTGCTGCTGCAGGCGGAAATCTATGACGGCTCCGAGAAGGGCCAAAAGGTTTATGAGACCACGGCGTTCATCGGCAAGCCGGTGCCGCCCGGAAGCGAGGACAAGATCGAAGCTCCAGCCAAAGAGAAGGGGCTCGCCGACCTCGTGTCGTGGCCGGTGTCGATCGGTTATTTCGAGGCGAAGGGCGGAGATCTGACCCCGAGCTATCAGATCGATTTCCGGCTCTATGCCAATGGCGTGAGCCGCGAGCTCGTCATCGACTATGGCGATTTTTCCATCCATGGGACGCTCTCCAAGCTCGACTATCTGAAGGCAGAGGCCTGCCCTGTGGTGGTGCCTACGAGATAGCCGACAGGCGGGCTCAAACTGCCGGGAGAAAATCGCAAATTTCCCGCAATAATTGGCTGTCGCCGCAGGCATTTGGTTACGCCTTTGCGGCCAACTCCGTCTACCAATGGGAGCGCGCTGCAATGTCCTTAAAGGTGTAAGCCCGCTCTCAGAACCATGGCGTATGAGGGCGAGATCGCCCATCATAGGCTGATCGAATCGCCTGAGCCGCAGCCGATGGCAAAAACCGTTCTGATCGTCGAGGACAACGAGCTGAACATGAAGCTTTTTCATGATCTGCTTGACGCCCATGGCTACAGGACTTTGCAGACGCGAAACGGCATGGAGGCGCTGTCGCTCGCCCGCGAGCACCGGCCAGACCTCATCCTCATGGACATCCAGCTGCCGGAGGTGTCCGGCCTCGAAGTGACGAAGTGGCTGAAGGAGGACGATCAGCTTCGGCAGATCCCGGTGGTAGCGGTGACCGCCTTCGCCATGAAGGGGGATGAAGAGCGCATTCGCGAAGGCGGCTGCGAAGCCTACATCTCCAAGCCGATCTCGGTGTCGATGTTCCTGGACACCGTCAGGCAGTTCATCGGCGAAGCCCGGTAGCGATTCCCGACCGCACGTGGGCTCGGGGTCGCTCGAATTTTTCGGCGAGACCCCGAGCTCCATTCTAAGGCGGCCGGATCTGGCGCGTCCGATGCGAGCCCGGAATGGCCGCAACCCGTGTCGTTGCCGACGCAGCTAAAGACGGCTTCAGGATAGGCGTCCAGACGCCGAATCACTTAGATTGCTGGCAGCCGGCCTAACCCTCGACTTGACGTTGTGCTTCAAGCGTTCCCCTTAAGGCATTATACTGGTTGCGTTTTCATCATATTAAGTACGCAATAGAGTTTGATTTTGTCGATTTGTCGTCTAGATTATATTTGACTTGACGCCGGTGGGATTAGGGGCCGGAGGTAAAGTATGGGGTGAGGGTTGCACGCGCGGGGCTCGTACGCGCGCAGACTCGACATCATCGATGAGATAACCCTACGGAATGCTCAGGTCCGCCGCATCTCCTGGGTCCGTGGGGTTCGGCCGGTCGGAGCGCGGTTTGAGTGGCCTCCTCGTTAGCGCCGCGTTTCGACCGGCCACCCAATCCAAGGCGATGTCCTTGCGCTGGCGACCAATCGCTTCGTTCGCGACACATTCATTGCCCCATCGCCGCATCGGCGATAGGTGCGCCCCGGCCAGCGTCAGGGGCGGTCGCCGCTATTTGATCTTGCTTTCCTTGAATTCAACGTGCTTGCGGGCGACCGGATCGTATTTCTTGAAGACGAGCTTCTCGCTCTGGTTCCGCGGATTCTTCTTGGTTACATAATAATAGCCGGTGCCCGCGCTGCTCACGAGCTTGATCTTTTGCGTGACGGGCTTTGCCATCTCATCCTCGCTGGTCCAAAAATTGGGCGAACCCTACTCGCCACGATCGGGAAGTCAAGACCAGGCCGTCAGCACACCGGGCCGTTGCGAACGCCCGCATCGAAGCTCTCGATTTTCTCGTCTTCGGCGTTGGGATCGAAGCCGTGCATGAGGAGCGCCCATTGCAGGCCAACAAGAGCGCCCTTGATCACGGGCAGAAGTAGGAGCGCGAGCAGCACGGTAAGCGGCAGCCAGATCGCCTCGTGCACCCATATCGGGGGCCGGTAGGCCATCTCGACGGCGAGTACAAGGCCAACCACGATATGGCCGACAATGACGATGGTGAAATAGGGCGGGGCATCGTCGGCGCGATGATGGTGTAAGGCTTCGCCGCATGCCGGACAGTGATCTGAGACCTTGAGATAGCGGCGAAACATGGCGCCCTTGCCGCAAGCCGGGCAGGTGAGCCGAGCGCCCCTCAAAAGCGAAAGCAGGATCGAGCGCTCGCCAGTCGATCGTGGTCGTCGCGGTCGCCCGTGCTCATGCCTGAAATGATCGGTGGCTGTTGCATTTCGATTCCTTAGCTAAGTTAGGTGCTCCCGCTGACCGTGAACAGTCGACGCGGCCTTTGGCCGCGTATGGCTTGGACGCTCAATATCCGAAAAGCCTGCAACTTTTCGGGATCTTGCTCTAGCGGCGGCCACGAGCCCGCCCACGCCGGGCACCTTGCGGCTTCTTCCATTGCCCCTGGATACGCCCGCGCGAAGGTTTCACGCCGATAATGCGACCTTCGCTCAACAGTTCGAAACGGAGGGCACCAGCTGATGGGATTGCCTCGACCAGGCGCACCTCGACGGGATCGCCAAGCTGAAAGGCGGCGCCGGTCTCCTCGCCGATCAAGGCCTGACGCTTTTCGTCGTGATAGAAATATTCGTGGCCGATGGAGGAGGCGGGAACGAAGCCGTCGGCGCCGGTCTCGTTCAAGCGCACGAAAAGACCGGTGCGGGTGAGCCCCGAAACGCGGGCGGCAAAGCGGGCGCCGATGCGATCGGCGAGATAGGCAGCGATCAGGCGATCCGCGGTCTCGCGTTCCGCCGCCATGGCCCGCCGCTCGGTCAAGGAGATCGCCTCGGCGATTTTCTCGAGCAGCGGCATCTCGGCGTCGGTCAGGCCGTCACTGCCAAGGCCAAGCGCGCGGATCAGCGCCCGATGCACGATCAGATCGGCGTAGCGGCGGATCGGCGAGGTGAAATGCGCATACCGGCGCAAATTCAATCCGAAATGGCCGAAATTGCCGGCGCTGTACTCGGCCTGGGCTTGGCTCCGCAACACCATCTCGCCGACCAGCTCGGCGGCAGGGCTTGACCGCGACTCGGCGAGGATGCGGTTGAAGTGCGCCGGCTTGAGCTGACCGGTTGTCGGCAATTTCAGGCCGAGCGTGCCGAGAAACTCCGAGAGGGCGGCAAGCTTCTCCTTCGAGGGCTGATCGTGCACCCGGTAGATCAGCGGCGTCCGCTTTGCTTCCAGCTCCTCTGCTGCGGCGACATTGGCCGCGATCATGAACTCTTCGATCAGCCGATGAGCGTCCAGGCGGGGAGGAGTGATGACGCCGTGCACCTGCCCCTGATCGCTGAGCTGGATCTTGCGCTCCGGAAGATCGAGGTCGAGGGGGGCGCGCTCGGCACGTGCCCGGGTGAGACTGCCATAGGCGCCCCAGAGCGGCCTGAGTACGGGATCGAGCAGCGGTCCGGTCGTATCGTCGGGGCGGCCGTCGATCGCGGCTTGCGCCTGCTGATAGGTCAGCGCGGCGGCAGAGCGCATCAGGCCACGCAGGAAGCGGTGGCTGCGCTTGCGGCCGTCCTTGTCGAACACCATGTGGACCGCGAGGCAGGGCCGCGCCTCCGCCGCTTGCAGAGAGCACAAATTGTTTGAGATGCGCTCAGGCAGCATCGGCACCACGCGATCAGGGAAATAGACGGAGTTGCCGCGCGCCCTCGCTTCCTTGTCGAGCGCGCTTCCGGGTTTGACGTAGGAGGCCACGTCGGCGATGGCGACCATGACCACCCAGCCGCCTCGGTTCTTGGGATCAGGATCAGCCTCGGCCCACACTCCGTCGTCGCGATCGCGAGCGTCCGCCGGGTCGATGGTGACGAGGGGAAGGTGCCGCAAATCCTCGCGGCGTTTCAGGTCAGGCTCTTTCGCGGCGTCCGCCTCGCGCAGCACAGCTTTTGGAAAGGTGTCGGGAATGCCGTGGGCGTGGATGGCGATGAGGCTCGTCGCCCGCTGATCCTGAGGGTTGCCGAGACGGTCGGTGATGCGGGCGTTGGCGGCGCCGAAGCGGCCTCCGCCGAGCTCGAACCGGACAAGCTCGCCATGCTCCGCATCATTGGTCGCGCCACGCGCCACCCGCCACTCTTTGAGCTGCTTGCGGTCGACGGGATCGATGACACCATGGCCGCCGGGGAGGGCGCGGAAGATGCCGAGCTGGCTCCGCGTCGTTCGTGGCAGGCGTTTGATAGGCCGCGCCTGGTAGGGATAGTCGGCGTCGGTGCCGAGTGGCTTGATGCGCGCCAACACGCGATCGCTGATGCCGGAAGCCGGGCCCCTATCCTGTTTGCTCTCGGCGATGAGGATGCGGGGCGGCGGCCCGTGCTCCTCTGACCAATTGGCGGGTCTGGCAATGAAGTCGCCATACGAATCGCGCTCAACGATCTCGAGCACGGTGACCGAGGGCAGCACGCCGGGGCGCTGAAACTTGCGCCGAGAGCCGGCGATCAGCCCGTCGTCGGCCATGTCGCGCAACAGCTCTTTCAGCGCGATGCGGTCGCCACCCTCGATGCCGAAGGCACGCGCGATTTCGCGCTTGCCGGCCTCGACGCTTGAGCCTTGCAGAAAATCCAAAATCTCTTGCTTAGAGGGAAGCGTGCCCAATTTCGGGGATTTGGGAGCGTTCTTGGTCTTGGCCACGAGTCCCTTTTTAGCACGGGCAGAACAAAACTAGTGTGCCGTCTCCTCGACGACCTCTTTCTCTTTCTTGGTCTTCTTCACCTTGCGTGCGGGTTTCTTGGCCGGTCCCTTGGCGGCGCGCGCGGCGATCAACTCAACGGCGTCGGCGAGCGTCACCTCTTCTGGGTTCCGGTCCTTTGGCAAGGTGGCGTTGATCTTGCCGTGCTTCACGTAAGGGCCGTAGCGACCGCTCAACACTTGCACCGCGCCCTTGAGCTCGGGGTGCTGGCCGAGGTCCTTGATCACCGTTGCGCCGCGCTTGATGCGGTTCGCGGCCTTCTCGGCGAGCAGGCTCACGGCGCGATTGCTGCCGACGGTGAAGACCTCATCGGTACTGCTCAGGCTCGCGTATTTGCCGTCATGCTGCACGTAGGGCCCAAAGCGCCCGAAGCCAGCAGTGATGGGCTTGCCGGTCTCGGGATGAGCCCCCACCTCGCGCGGCAGCGACAGCAATGCGAGCGCGCGGGTTAGATCGATGCCTTCCGGGTCGAAGCCCTTGGGGATCGAGGCGCGCTTCGGCTTCTCTTCGCCGTTCTCGCCGAGCTGGACGTAAGGCCCGAAGCGCCCGGTGCGCAACGTCACGTCGAGCTCGGTCTCGGGGTCGGTGCCGAGCAGCTTTCCTTCGCTCCCGAGTGCGCCGGTCTTGTCGCCGCCGTCGGCGAGCTGACGGGTGAAGCGGCAGTCCGGATAATTGGAGCAGCCGATGAAGGCGCCGAACTTACCGATCTTGAGGCTCAGGCGTCCCGCGCCGCACGAGGGGCAGGCGCGTGGATCGCCGCCGGCCTCGGTGCCGGGGAAGATGTGCGGCCCAAGCATCTCGTTCAGGGCGTCAAGCACCTCGGTGATGCGGAGATCGCCGATATCCTGCACGGCGGCGATGAACTCGCGCCAGAAGTCGCGCAGCACGTCCTTCCAAGCAAGCTGGCCGGCCGAAATCAGATCGAGCTTTTCCTCGAGATCGGCGGTGAAATCGTATTCGACGTAGCGACGGAAGAAATTCTCGAGGAACGCCGTGACCAGCCGGCCCTTGTCCTCGGGATAGAGCCTCTTCTTGTCGAGCCTGACATATTCCCGGTCGCGCAAAATGTTGAGCGTCGAGGCATAGGTCGAGGGCCGGCCGATGCCGAGCTCCTCCATCTTCTTGATCAGGCTCGCTTCGGTATAGCGGGGAGGCGGCTCGGTGAAATGCTGCTTCGCCTCGATCTTGCGGCGTTCGAGCTTGTCGCCTTGGGCCAGCACGGGGAGGGAGCCATCCTCTCCGATGACATCGTCGGTGCCTTCCTCATAGAGCTTGAGGAAGCCGTCGAAGCGGATCACCGAGCCCGTGGCGCGCAATCCGTAGGGGACGCCGTCCTTGCCGGTGACCTCGATCTCGGCCGTCGTGCGCTCGATTTCGGCGCTTGAGGCTTGGCTTGCGAGCGTGCGCTGCCAGACTAGCTTGTAGAGCTTGGCGGAGTCGCCATCAAGGAAGCGGGCGACCTTCTCCGGCGGTTTGCCGAAGTCCGTGGGCCTGATGGCTTCGTGTGCTTCCTGCGCGTTTTTGGCCTTCGTCTCGTATTGACGCGGGGAGGCTGGCACGTAGTTCCGCCCGTAGAGCTGCTCGACGGTACGCCGGGCGGCGGCGATGGCCTCCGGTGCGATCTGCACGCCGTCGGTACGCATATAGGTGATCAGCCCCTCGGCTTCGCCGCCGAGATCGATACCCTCATAGAGCCGCTGCGCGAGCTGCATGGTATGGCGCGGCGAGAAGCCAAGCTTGCGCGAGGCCTCCTGCTGGAGCGTCGAGGTGGTGAAGGGCGCCGCCGGGTGACGACGCTGCGACTTGCTTTCCACGCTCGCAACAACGAAGCGACCGTCTTCGAGCGCGGCCTTGAGGCGCATGGCGGTTGCCTCATCGGCAATGTCGAACTTCTCGAGCTTCTTGCTGTCGATTGCGACGAGGCGGGCGGGGAAGAGTTCGTTCTTACCGGTGGCAAGCTCGGCGATTAGCGACCAGTATTCTTGCGTCTTGAACTGCTCGATCTCGAGCTCTCGGTCGCAGACGAGGCGGAGCGCCACGGACTGAACCCGGCCGGCCGAGCGGGCGCCAGGCAGCTTCCGCCACAGCACCGGCGAAAGGGTAAAGCCGACGAGATAGTCGAGGGCCCGGCGGGCGAGATAGGCGTTGACCAGCGGCCCGTCGATCTCGCGCGGATGGCGCATGGCGTCGAGCACGGCTTCCTTGGTCACGGCGTTGAACACCACCCGCTCGACCGCCACCTTGTCCAAGGCCTTCTTGCGGCTCAGAACCTGGTAGACGTGCCAGGAGATCGCCTCGCCTTCGCGATCCGGGTCGGTCGCGAGGATCAGCTTGTTCGCCCCCTTCACTGCCTTGGCGATCTCGTCCAGCCGTTTTGCTGCCTTGGGCTCAACGTCCCAATGCATCTCGAAGTCCTTGTCAGGCAGGACCGAGCCGTTCTTGGAGGGCAGGTCGCGAACGTGACCGTAGGAGGCAAGCACGCGATAGCCTGACCCCAGATACTTGTTCACGGTCTTGGCCTTAGCCGGCGACTCAACGATGACGATGTTCATTAAGTGGTTCCATAGCCGGCACTCAAGGCGCCCGGCTCGAGGGAGGTGCTTGCCGCGTCTTGCCCTCGCAATACGGCGAAAATGGTGTCTTGCAACAGGAGTGTCAATTTCCCCCGAACTGGCAATGCGGCACGAAATTGACAATTCTAGGAGGTATATACTAAGTAGTACAACCTGAAGCTGTTGAACCCAAGGGAGAGCGCGTTTGGCGAACTGGCGTTAGAAAAAGCAAAACGGCCCGGAGAAACGGGCCCGGAAAGAAAGGGCCCATCAACGGAATCCGATATGACACGGCGAGAGGCTGCGGAGTATATCGCCGCGCTGGTTGACGAGCTTGAAGCGATTGCCCAGGCCGCCGGATTGCCACTTATCGCTCGATGCCACCGGCAGGAACGGCGATGGTACCGCGCTCAAACGCGGCAAAATGGGCGGCGGTGTCGATGCCTCGCGCAAGACCCGAAGCGATGACGAAGCCTTCGAGTCCGAGCTCGGTGGCAAGCTGGCGTGTGAATTTCTGCCCACGGCCGAACCGTTGCAGGCGCCGACCATGGCGACGATGGGACCCTCCGCGAGCTCGAGCCTGCCCTTTGGCATAAAGAAGTGGCGGGCGGCGCATCGACATGGGTCAATGCCGGGGGATAGCCAGTCTCGCCCATGGCAACGAGATGAGCGCCGGCGCGATCGGCTGCTTCAACCTCGGCTTCGGCCTCAGCCTCGGTGAAGACGCGGATCGAAGCGCGGCCGCCGCGCCGTGACAGCGCCGGCAGTGCAGCGAGCGCTGCCTCGGCGCCACCAAACTGATTGACCAGCGCGCGGAAGGTCGCGGGCCCGACATTCTCGCTGCGGAGCAGCCGGAGCCAGCTCAGGCGCTGACGATCGTTCAGCTGAACAGCAGAACGGGCTGACGGCGCCTTGGTGCCGGGCTCAGACCTTCTTCGCGCCAATCCGTCCCTCCTCGCCTCGTAGCAGTCGTCCGATGTTGTCGGCGTGGCGCCAATAAAGAAGCAGCGTGAAGATCAAGAACAGCACCGCGATCCGCGTCTCGCCGACCAAGACGAGCAGGCAGGGAGCAGCCGCGCTCGCCACCAAAGCCGAGAGCGATGAATAGCGGGTGATGAGTGCAACCAGAAGCCAGATCGCGCAGAAGACGATCGCCGCCGGCCAATAGAGCCCGAGCAGCACGCCGATATAGGTCGCCACCCCCTTGCCGCCGCGGAAGCCAAGCCAGATCGGAAACAGATGGCCGAGGATGGCGCCGAGGCCGCCGAGTAGCGCTGCATCCTGGCCGAAACGCGCGCCGATGAGAACTGCGGCGGTGCCCTTCAATAGGTCGAGGATAAGCGTGAGCGCCGCAAGCGCCTTGTTGCCGGTGCGCAGCACGTTGGTGGCGCCGATATTGCCGGAGCCGATGTCACGCAGATCTCCGTGACCGGCGAGCTTGGTGAGGATGAGGCCGAACGGAATGGAGCCTAGCAGGTAGCCAACGGCGAGCGCGACGAGATCGTAAAGGCTCCAATCGGCCGCGAGCATGTCGGCGAGACCCCGCTACAATAAAGGCTAATTGCCGTGCTGATCAGCGTAGTTATACACGGTGCGTCCGGCAACGAGGGTCAGCAATGCCCGGCCTTGTAGGCGGGCATCGTCGAAGGGCGTGTTCTTCGACCGTGTGCGCAGGAGCTCAGGGTTCACCACGAAGGGGGTGTCGAGGTCGATGAGCACGAGGTCGGCCGGCGCACCCTTGGCAAGACGCCCGCTCGGAAGGTCGAGCAGGTTGGCCGGGTTTGCCGTCAACGCCCGGAGCAAGGTGACAAGACCGACGCTGCCGTCGTGATAAAGGCGAAGTGCTGCGGAGAGCAGCGTCTCGACGCCGATAGCGCCGTCCGCCGCCTCGGCGAAGGGCCGGCGCTTGCCGTCGGCGTCCTGCGGATCATGGGCAGACACGATCACATCGATATCGCCGCTCTCGATACCCTCGACCATGGCGCGCCGGTCGTCCTCGGAGCGGAGCGGAGGCCGCATCTTGAAGAAGGTCCGGTAGGGACCGATGTCGTTCTCGTTCAAGGTGAGATGATTGATCGAGACGCCGCAGGTCACAGGCAGGCCACGCCCCTTCGCAGCGCGGATGATGTCGAGTGATCCGCGGCAGGAGATTTGACCCGCGTGATAGCGTCCGCGGGTCAGCTCCGCGAGGCGCAGATCGCGCTCGAGCATGATGGTCTCGGCCTCGCGCGGAATGCCGGGAAGACCTAGTCGCGTCGCAACCTCGCCCTCGTTCATCACGCCGTTCTGGGCGAGAGTGGGCTCCTCGAGGTGGTGGATAATGAGCGCGCCGAAATCCTTGGAGTAGGCGAGCACGTTCCGCATCATCTTGGCGTCAGCGAGGCTCGTCTTGCCGTTGGTAAAGGCAATGGCGCCCGCGTCGCGCAGGAGTCCGATTTCGGCCATCTCTTCGCTGAGCAGGCCCTTGGTCATCGCCGCCATGGGATGCACGTTGACTTGGGCCGTGTCGCGCGCCCGGCGCATGATGAAATCGACCAACGCCACGTCGTCGATCACCGGTTCGGTGTTGGGCATGCAGATGATGGTGGTGACGCCGCCAGCTGCCGCAGCCCGGCTCGTCGTGGAAAGCGTCTCCCGATGCTCGTGCCCCGGCTCGCCGGAAAACACCAGCATGTCGATAAGGCCAGGCGCGAGCACGTGACCGCCGCACTCGATCATTTGGGCATCGCCGAGGGAAGCAGCGGTCACGCCAGGACCGAAATCGACAACCTTGCCGTCGGCGATCAGAACGCCGCCCGTCACGTCGAGGCCGGTGCCGGGATCGATCAATCGCGCATTGAGCAGCGCCGTGGGGCGACCGTCGCGATCTGCGGCAGGGGCTTGCATGGTCATCAATGATTCGGCAGGTGTCGGGCAAGCGCCTGCAGCACTGCCATACGCACCGCCACGCCCATCTCGACCTGCTCTCGGATCACGCTCCGCTGATCGTCGGCGACGCTTGAGTTGATCTCAACGCCGCGGTTCATCGGTCCTGGATGCATGATGAGCGCATCGGGCTTGGCGCAAGAGAGTTTGTCGTGGTCGAGCCCGAAGAAGTGGAAATATTCCCGCTGGCTCGGCACGAGGTTCGACGACATGCGCTCGCGCTGGAGCCGGAGCATCATCACGATATCGGCGTCTTTCAGGCCCTCGCGCATCGAGGAGTAGACTTCGACTCCGAGTCGCGCGATGCCGGATGCGAGCAGCGTCGACGGCGCGATGACACGAACGCGGGCGCCGAGCGTGTTGAGCAGGAAGATGTTGGAGCGGGCGACCCGCGAATGCAGGATGTCGCCGCAGATCGCCACAATGAGTCCCACGATGCGCTCCTTATGGCGGCGGATGGTGAGCGCATCGAGCAGGGCCTGAGTCGGATGTTCGTGGCTGCCGTCGCCGGCATTGATCACCGAGCAGTCGACCTTCTGGGCGAGCAGCTCGACGGCGCCCGCAGCATGGTGGCGCACTACGAGAAGGTCGGGGCGCATCGCGTTCAGCGTCACCGCAGTGTCGATCAACGTCTCGCCCTTGGACATGGACGAGGTCCGGGTCGACATGTTCATCACGTCAGCCCCGAGCCGTTTGCCCGCGAGCTCGAAGGAGCTTTGGGTTCTGGTCGAGGATTCGAAGAATAGGTTGATCAGGGTGCGACCACGGAGGTCGTCGCGCTTCTTGGCAACCTGGCGACTGACGCTTGATGCCTGTTCGGCAAGGTCGAGCAGGCCCACGATCTCGTCGTGCGAAAGGCCTTCGATCCCAAGCAGATGGCGATGAGGGAAGGAGAATTCGGTCGCTTCGGCCGCAATGCTCATTAAAGGGGACTCTATAGGCCGACTTTGCCCGGCCGACAAGCGGCCCTGCGCCATAAGCTTGAGAAGTGGTCAAAGACGTGAAGGTGAATCGCTAAACCTTTGTTTTTGCCCTATGCATCCCGACGTTATCCCGCGTCGCAACAACAGAGGCACATACTCACCCGGGAGGAAACATGTCTAAGCGCGCGATTGTCATGACTGCGGGAGTGAACGCACCAGTTCTGCAAGAAAAAGACTGGCTGCGTGTGTCCTCCTTGCTAGTTTGACCGAAGCGTCGGCGGTATTTACGCATTTTCGGGGGCAGCCGGCGCCCTCGTTTTTATTTCTGGGGGTGCAACTGCACGATAAGCTTGGGAAGAAGACTAAAGGAGGTGAGCTGTCGTGGCCACGGCTCGCAAAACGGAAGCGGATTTCAACCAAAGCCCGGCGTTTACCGAAGTGAACTTGTTCACGTCCGATACCGCTCTGCGCGAAGCCGTCGCGCGCGAGGGTGGTTCCGACGCGGCCGATAATCTCGCAGCTTTCGGGCGGATCGCCGGCAGCGCCGCTGCCGCCGAGCTCGGACGACAGGCCAATGAGAATCCACCCCGGCTTCGCGCCTTCGATGCACAGGGGCGGCGGATCGATCGTGTCGACTACCACCCTGCCTATCACCGACTGATGGGGTTCAGCACGGCGCAGGGGTTGCACTGCTCACCCTGGGACTATCTCACGACGGGCGGCCCACGGCCTGGGGCCCATGTTGCCCGCTGTGCCGGCAGCTATATGGCGGCACAGATGGAGGCCGGCCATTGCTGTCCGATCACCATGACCCACGCCGCCGTGGCTTCGCTCCTGCATGAGCCGGCCCTCGCCCGCACCGTACTGCCGAAGCTGCTCGCGCGGAGCTACGACCCGCGCTTCGCTCCCTGGCAGAAGAAGCAGGCCATCACTATTGGCATGGGCATGACCGAACGCCAGGGCGGCACCGACGTTCGCGCCAATACGACGTCTGCGGTTCCTGTCAACGGCACGGGGCCGGGCAAGGGCTACGCCATCAGCGGCCATAAATGGTTTCTGTCGGCGCCGATGTCTGATGCATTCCTGGTGCTCGCCCAGGCCAAAGGAGGATTGTCCTGCTTTTTCCTGCCACGCTTTTCGCCCGACGGTTCGGTGAACAGGCTCAGGATCGAGCGGCTCAAAGACAAGCTCGGCAACCGCTCCAATGGCTCTGCCGAAGTGAGCTTCGACCGCGCGATCGGCCATCTCTTGAGCGAAGAGGGGAGAGGCGTCGCCACCATTATCGACATGGTGACATTGACGAGGCTCGACTGCGCCGTGTCCTCGGCGGGGCTGATGCGGCAGGCGCTCGCCCGCGCCATTCATCATGCGCAGCATCGCAAGGTCTTTCAGAAGCGGCTGATCGATCAACCGCTGATGCTCCAGGTGCTTGCCGACATGGCGCTCGACGTGGAAGCTGCCACCGCGCTCGTCTTTCGGCTCGCCCGTGCCTTCGACGGACACGACGATCCAGACGAGACGGCCTATCGGCGTTTGATGACGCCGGTCGCCAAATATTGGGTGTGCAAGATCGCGCCCCCGCTGATCTTCGAGGCCATGGAGTGCCTCGGCGGAAATGCCTATGTGGAGGAGGGCGGCTTCCCGCTGCTCTATCGCGAGGCTCCGGTCAACGCTATCTGGGAGGGATCTGGCAACGTCATGTGCCTCGATGTGCTCCGTGCGGTCGAGCGCTCGCCTGAGACCTTGGAGCGGGTGCTTGCAGCAATCGATGCCGCGAGCGGCCGCGAGCAGCGATTGAAGTCTGCCGTCGATGGCGTGCGCATCATGCTCTGCGAAGCCGTGAGCGACCCGGCAAGGGCTCGGTCCGTGGTCGAGCTGCTCGCGCTCACCGCTGCCGGTGCGCTGCTTCAGGCCCATGCACCGCCGGCGGTGAGGGATGCCTTCCTGGCGACAAGGCTTTATGGCGCGTTCCGGCACAACTATGGCGTCGGGCTTGGCGGCAGCGACATTCAGGGCATCGCCGCGCGCGCGGCGCCGATGCTTGCCTGAACGCCCAATTTTGATCTTGGTCAAGGCCGCTGTGGGGCCTAGGCGGGCAAATGAGTGCTACTTCCTCGCCGGCCGCGCCAGGCCCAAATTTCAATAAGTTGCGGTTTACGCCTGGGCGCGAATCATTGAGGATCGCCGCGAGCGATCTTCGGGGGACGCCGTCAAGTGGGTGACGGCGCTAGCCGGAGACATTTGTTGTCGCAGTCGATCGCAGTAACGGCGTCATAGGTTCGGTCAGGCGGAGGCTAAACCATGATGAGCTTGCCCTTCCTTCTGTTTGCCTGCGGTCTCGGCTTGGCATGGACGAGCCGGCGCGAGGCCGCGATGGGGTTCTGGGTTGCCGGCGTACTGATACTGCTTGTGCTGTTCCGGTTTCACGCGACGGACGTGCTGAATCTCGGACTGTAGTAGGAGAGTCAGTTGACGGCAGACCTGTCGAGGCTGCTCAACGCCCTGGCGCTCGTCGCCCTCGACACGGTGCTGGTGCTCGCCTTTGCCGACCAGCTCTGGTTCCGCGATCTGCCGTGCCCGATCTGCATCCTGCAGCGGGCCGGCTTCATCGCCGCGGGATTTGGCCTTGCGCTCAATTTGATTTTCGGCCCGCGGCCAAGCCACTACGGCCTTGCCATCATTGGCGCCATGGTCGGGGGCGTCATGTCCGCGGACCAAGTGCTGCACTATATCGTTCCGGGGACAGGCTCGTATGGCAATGCCATATTCGGACTGCATTTCTACAGCTGGTCGCTGATCGCGTTTGCAGTCGTCGTGGCGGGAAGCGGCGTCATGCTGATGTTCGACCGCCAGTTCGAGTCGTCCTCGCCGCCGCCCTTACCACTGACCGTTTTTCCACTCACGGCGGTGGCACTCCTTGCGCTGCTCGCAGTCGGCAACGTGGCCTCGACGCTTGCCATCTGCGGCGTCGGTCTGTGTCCCGAAGTGCCTGGCGGTTATCTCATCTTCCATGAAAATCTCGGACTAGCGCTGCTCAAGTCGCCTTAGCCGCTCGAGTGCCCCTTGTAGGATGTAGGCGGCGGCCATGCGGTCAACGACTTCGGCACGCCGCTTGCGCGAGGCATCGGCTTCGATCAGGTGACGTTCGACCGCGGCGGTCGAAAGCCTCTCGTCCCAGAAAACTATGGGCACCATCACATGAGCTGCGAGGTTTCTGGCGAAGGCGCGGGTCGATTGGGCGCGCGGACCTTCGCTGCCGTCGAGATTGAGGGGGAGACCGATCACGAGAGCGCCGACCTGATTCTTTTCAACGACTTCCCGAATCGTTTTGGCGTCGGCCGTGAACTTGGTACGGCGGATCGTGTCGAAGGGCGTGGCGACGCTGCGGCTCACGTCGGAGAGCGCCATGCCGACGGTCTTGGTGCCGACATCGAGGCCGAGCAGCCTTGCGTCGCGCGCCAGGAGCGGCGGCAGATCTTCGATGGCGATTGTTGTTGCGTCCGTCACCGGCCAAGGGGGTGCGGCACCGCTGCGAGGTTGTCAACTCACTCCGCTTCCCTATAGTCCGAGACCCTGCTGCTTTTCGCTGGACAGACCATGCACATCACCTGGTTCGGCCATTCCTGCTTCCGCATCGATACGGGCAAATCGCGCATCCTGGTCGACCCCTTCCTCACCGGTAATCCGACCTTCGAGGATTCGGGTCAAACGGTGCGGGATGTGGCCAAAGGCGTGACCCATGTGGCGCTGACCCATGGGCACGAGGATCACACCGGCGATACCGTGGCGATCTGCAAAGAGACCGCGCCACCGCTGATAGCGGTATATGAGCTCGCCGTACATATGGCGAGCCTTGGGGTAGCGAAGATCGATCCGGGCAATACCGGCGGCACCCAATCTCACACGGACTTCGACCTCACCTTCGTGCCGGCCTGGCACTCCTCCGGCATTTTCCACGAGGGACGCTCGATCTATCTCGGCGCCTGTTGCGGGCTCGTCATCGCCGCGCGTGAAGGCAAGACCGTTTACCACATGGGCGACACGGCGATCTTCTCCGACATGGGGCTGCTCAACGAGATCTATCGCCCGCAAGTGGGCATCGTGCCAATCGGGGATCGCTTCACCATGGGGGCGAGGACCGCGGCGCTCGCCTGCAAACGCTTCTTTCAGTTCGAAAAGGTGATCCCCTGCCACTACGGGACCTTTCCTATCATCGATCAGACGGCGGACAAATTTGTCGCGGAAATGGGCGGCAACAGTGTGGTGGTGCCTAAGGTCGGCGTTCCTTTCGAGGTTTGACCGCCGACCCTGGGGCGAGCCAAGTTGCTGTGGCCCCAGGCGGGTGCTACAGGAGCGCAGACAAGCGTTTCAGGCCTGCCAGAGTCCGTCATGTCCGTCGATCGCGCGACCGTCCACCGCATCGCTCATCTCGCCCGCATTGCCATCACAGAAGGCGAGGCCGCGCGGCTCGAAAAGGAGCTGTCGGGCATTCTCGATTGGGTCGCTCAGCTCGATGAGATCGACACGTCAGGCGTCAAGCCCATGACCCGCGTGGTCGACATGACCATGAAGCAGCGGCAAGACGAGGTGACCGAAGGCAATTGCGTCGACGACATTCTCAAGAATGCGCCGGCCGTCGACGACCATTATTTCGTCGTGCCCAAGATCGTGGAGTAGGGATCGGTGATGAAGCAAGCCATTCTGTTCGCGACGGGGCTGTCGCTGCTCGGTGCCGGTTTGGCGTTCGCGCAGGCGCCCGAGAACAGTCTCCCCGAGGGCACCTTCGCCTCGTCGCCTGAGGACTGCGTCACCCTCGCGACCAAGACGCCGGTCGAGCTCGGCGAGGATTTCGATTTCGAGGTGCTCACCAGTAAGGGTCTCGTCGCCTATCAGCAGGCTTGCGACTTCGTCAATGTGTTTGCCCATGACGCCAAGAGCTGGGTGGCGACCGCGTTTTGCGATGAGGCCGGCTACACTTATCCCGACCTGTTCTCGATCAAGCAAAAAGACGACGGCAAGCTCAATATCACCAGGATCACCGACCTGACCCAGCAAGGCGGCTACGACGCGTCGGCGCAAACTGACACCGGAGAGTCCGACGCCCCAGAGCAGTCGGCTGCCAGCGCCGAGCCGGGGACAGCCGGTGAGCCGGGCAAACAAGGCGCCGATGAGCAGAGCGCGAGCGAGTCCTACAGCGCCTTCGTCAAGTGTGAACACGTCAAGCCGTAAAGTGCATGGCCGATCCAACCGACCTTTCCATTGCCGAGGCGCGTGAGGCGCTTGCGCGCAAAGAGCTTTCCGCCGAAGAGCTCGCGCGCGTGCATATCGAGGCGATCAGGCGCGCCAACGAGGCGCTGAACGCCTTCGTGCTCCCGACGCCGGAGCGTGCGCTCGAAGCGGCGAAGGAGAGCGACGTGCGTCTCCGCCAAGGCCAGGCGCGGCCGCTGGAAGGCATCCCGCTCGGCATCAAGGATCTGTTCGCCACCAAGGGTGTGCGCACCACAGCGTGCTCGCACATTCTCGACGGCTTCACGCCGACCTACGAGTCGACGGTGACCGCCAATCTCTGGGCTTCGGGCGCGGTGATGCTCGGCAAGCTCAACAATGACGAGTTCGCCATGGGGTCGTCCAACGAGACGAGCCACTACGGCCCGGTGGTCAATCCCTGGCGGCGCAAGGGCTCGAACGCCAATCTCGTGCCTGGCGGATCCTCGGGCGGCTCGTCCGCGGCCGTGGCGGCGCGGCTTTGCATGGGCGCCACCGCCACCGACACCGGCGGCTCGATCCGCCAGCCGGCGGCGGTGACCGGCACGGTCGGCATCAAGCCAACTTACGGCCGCTGCTCGCGCTGGGGCATCGTCGCCTTTGCCTCTTCGCTCGACCAGGCGGGGCCAATCGCCCGCACCGTGCAAGACGCGGCGATCCTGCTCAAGGTGATGGCGAGCCACGACACGAAAGACACGACGAGTGTCGATGCTCAAGTGCCAGACTACGAGGCAGCCGTGACTTCTCGGGGTGAAAGGCCTCACCGTAGGCATTCCCGAGGAATATCGCGTGCCAGGCATGGCGGCGGAGATCGATGCGCTGTGGCAGCAGGGGGTGAAGTGGCTAGAGGCCGCCGGTGCCAAGATCAAGCCGGTGAGCCTGCCCCATACCAAATATGCGCTGCCCTCTTATTATATTGTCGCGCCGGCGGAAGCGTCCTCGAACCTCGCCCGCTATGACGGCGTGCGCTATGGATTGCGCGAGCCGGGCAAGGACGTGATCTCGCTCTACGAGAGCACGCGTTCGGCCGGCTTCGGAGCAGAGGTAAAGCGGCGCATTCTCATTGGCACCTATGTGCTGTCGGCGGGCTATTACGACGCCTATTATCTGAAGGCGCAGAAGGTACGAAGCCTGATCAAGCGCGACTTCGATACCGCCTTTCAGGCAGTGGACGTGATCCTGACGCCAACCACGCCGTCGCCGGCCTTCGCGCTAGGCGAGAAGTCCGGTGATCCGGTTGAGA
The DNA here is from genome assembly GCA_963745855.1 of uncultured Alphaproteobacteria bacterium. GTDB lineage: Bacteria > Pseudomonadota > Alphaproteobacteria > Rhizobiales > Methyloligellaceae > Methyloceanibacter. The sequence continues at coordinate 163,533 of CAVUZR010000008.1, forward strand.
TGTATCTGAACGACATCTTCACGGTGACGGTCAACATGGCGGGGCTGCCGGGGATGTCGGTGCCCGCCGGCCTCTCATCGGAAGGAACGCCGCTCGGCTTGCAGCTGATCGGTCGGCCGTTCGACGAGGAGACATTGTTCCGCACCGCCCGCGCCATTGAAGAGGCGGCGGGACCGTTGGTCAAGCCGCAGGATTGGTGGAGCAGGGCAGCATGAATGAGCATTCGATCGGGCCGGTGGGCGAGCGGGTTAACGTCTCCTCGGGAAGCCCCTATGAGCCGATCATCGGCTCTTCGCGCACGGTACGCGTCGGCAACATCGTCGCCGTGGGGGGTACCACCGCGGGTAGCGGCGGGAAGATGGTCGGCGTCGGCGATCCCGCGGCGCAGACCCGCGCCATCCTCCAGATTATCGGCAAGGCGTTGCAGGATGCGGGCGCAAGACTTCGAGGACGTGATCCGCACGCGCATCTATCTCGTGGACATTGCCCATTGGGACGTTGTCGGCCGGGTGCATGGAGAGGTGTTCGGCGACATCAGGCCGGCAGCCAGCATTTTGCAAGTCTCGCGCTTCATCAATCCGGACTGGCTCGTCGAGATCGAGGCCGACGCCGTCATTCCGTCCGCGGGAGGGTAGTCGCATGGCGCCCCGCACACCAGAGGACTGCGCCGACATGGAACAGGTGAGGGCGGAGATCGATCGCATTGATACAGCGCTCGTCGATCTCATCGGCGAGCGCTTCACCTATGTCGATCGCGCTTGGCAGCTCAAGCAGTCGCCGGCGGAGGCGCGGGTGCCGTGGCGCATTCAGCAAGTGATTGACAAGGTGCGGGCGCGGGCGGCGGAGAAGGGGCTGCCACGCGAGCTGACCGAGGCCTTGTGGCGGCAGATGATCGGCTGGTTCATTCAGTATGAGGAGGAGAAGATCCGCAGCCACGGTGACGACGAGGACTAGCTAGGCGCGGATTGGGGTAAGATGCGGCGCTGACATGCAGGAACGTGCAAAGCAGAACAATTTAATCGAAGGCGCGACCGGTCCCTGGGAGGTGGTGATCGGCATGGAGGTGCATGCCCAGGTCACTTCCAAATCGAAGCTGTTCTCCGGCGCCTCGACGGAATTCGGCGGCGAGCCGAACTCCCATGTGAGCCTGGTCGATGCCGCGATGCCCGGCATGCTGCCGGTGATCAACGCAGAGTGCATCGCCCAAGCGATCCGCACCGGGCTCGGGCTGAAAGCCAAGATCAATCTCAATTCGGTGTTCGACCGGAAGAACTACTTCTATCCCGACCTACCCCAGGGCTATCAGATCTCACAGTACAAAAGCCCCGTAGTCGGCGAGGGCGAAGTCATCGTTGACCTGCTCAGCGGCGAGCGGGTGATTGTCGGCATCGAGCGGCTGCATCTCGAACAGGACGCCGGCAAGAGTCTCCACGACCAGCATCCCAAATTTTCCTTCGTGGATCTGAACCGCTCTGGCGTCGCGCTGATGGAGATCGTGTCGAAGCCTGACCTCCGTTCCGCCGATCAGGCCAAGGCCTATCTTACCAAGCTCCGCACTATCATGCGCTATCTCGGCACCTGCGACGGCAATATGGAGGAGGGGAATCTGCGCGCGGACGTCAATGTCTCGGTGCGAAAGCCTGGAGGACCGCTCGGCACGCGCTGCGAGATCAAGAACGTCAATTCGATCCGCTTCATCGGCCAGGCCATCGAGCACGAAGCGCGCCGCCAGATCGAAATTCTAGAAGATGGCGGAACGATCAAGCAGGAGACGCGGCTATTCGATGCGCGGACGGGTGAGACCAGATCCATGCGCTCCAAGGAAGAGGCGCATGACTATCGCTATTTTCCGGACCCCGATCTCCTGCCACTTGAGCTCACAGAGAATTATGTGAACGCGCTTGCCGCCGGCCTGCCGGAGCTTCCAGATCAGAAACGGGCCCGGTTCATCGAAACGTTCGGGCTCTCGCCTTACGACGCCGACGTCCTTGTGGCCGAGCGCGAGGCCGCGGACTATTTCGAGGCGGTGGCGAAAGGCCGCGAGCCGAAGCAGGCTGCGAACTGGGTGATCAACGAGCTGTTCGGCCGCCTCAACAAAGAAGGCAAGAGCATCGCCGACAGCCCGGTGTCGGCGGACCGGCTCGGCGCCATCCTCGATCTGATCAAGGACGGCACCATTTCCGGCAAGATCGCCAAGGACGTGTTCGACATCGTGTTGACCGAAGGTGGCGACCCGCGCACGATCGTCGAGGCGAGGGGCCTGACCCAGGTCACCGATATGGGCGCGATCGAGGCGGCGGTCGATCAAGTCATTGCCGCCAATCCCGAAAAAGCCGAGCAGGCGAAAGCGAAGCCTGCCGTTGCCGGGTGGTTCGTTGGCCAGGTGATGAAGGCGACTGGAGGCAAAGCGAGCCCGCAGGCAGTCAACGAGCTGGTCAGGAAAAAGGTTGGGATTTGAGCAGCGCCGGATGCTTGATCCCCGCAAACTTTCCCAGTTTCCATTTCTTGCCGAAGGCGCCGCTCCTGGCTTAGAGAGTCAATGACCGCCTGGTGGTGTTGCTCAGTCGCCGCGTTGTCGGAAGGGGCCGTTGGTTTGATGCCGTGCTCCGAATTCCCTCGAACGCCGCAATGACCCCGCTGTGATCCTTCGCCACCATCTCTCCATGCTGCTTGACTTCTGGTGCCGTGCCACGGGCGATGCCGAGCTCGGCCTCCTCCACGTCGAACTGATTGGCTTGAAGGTAGATGTAGGCAATTTCACCATCTGTAAGTTGGGTGGCGTAGGGCACCCTTGAATCATGCGCCGCGGCCGTGTTGACGCTGATCACAAACCACAAGCTGACGATGGTAAAGACCGATTTGTACATGTTTGGTCTCCGCTTGAACGGGTTGACGATGCCGAGAGCCTATTCAGGGAAGGGGCGTGTGGCTGGGACTCAAGTCCCCCGCTAATTTGCCTTTTGATCGACAGAAGAACTTGTCATGCGTCTGGTTTGTTTTTCCCGTCTGCAGAAACAAAAAATCTGACATTGCCAACTGTGTTTTGGTTTGCTCAATGAACCGCAGAATGGAGAAGATGCATGACGCAGGCGATCCGCGTTCACGCCTATGGCGGCCCAGAGGCCCTCAAATGGGAGGTGATTGAGGTCGGCACGCCTGGTCCAGGGGAAGTGCGGGTCAGACAGACGGCGATCGGCCTCAACTATATCGACGTCTATTCAAGGACCGGGTTTTACCCGCAGCCGTCGCTGCCGTTCATCCCAGGTGTGGAGGCTGCCGGCGTCATCACCGCCATTGGTGAAGGGGTGAAGGACCTCAAGGTCGGCAGGCGGGTCGCTTATGCCGGACCGATCGGCGCCTATGCTGAGGAGCGGCTGATCGCGGCGGATCGGGTGGTCAGGCTTCCCGCAGGGCTTAGCGATGAAGTCGCTGCTTCGATCATGCTCAAAGGCATGACCGCGCAATATCTCCTGCGGCGAACCTACGAGGTCGGCCCCGAGACGACGCTGCTATTCCATGCGGCGGCGGGAGGTGTAGGGTTGATCGCCTGCCAATGGGCAGCTTCGCTCGGCGCCACGGTGATCGGCACGGTAGGCTCCGCCGGCAAGGCGCTGATCGCGCGGGCGCATGGCTGCACTCACGTCATCAACTATCGCGAGGATGACTACGTCACCATGGTGAAGGCCTATACCAAGGGCCAGGGCGTGGACGTGGTCTATGACTCGATCGGCAAGGACACGTTCCCGGCCTCGCTCGATTGCCTGAAGCCGCTCGGCATGTGGGTGAGCTTCGGCCAGGCCTCTGGGCCGGTGCCTGAGTTCAAGATCACGCTGCTGTCGCAGAAGGGCTCGCTCTACGCGACGCGGCCATCCCTCCACCATTACACGGCGAGCCGGAAAGATTTGGTCGCCGCGGCCAACGATCTGTTCGACGTGATCGGCTCAGGCAAGGTGAAAGTCTCGGTCAACCAGACCTATCCTTTGGCCAAGGCCGCGCGCGCGCATCAGGATCTCGAGGCGCGTCTCACCACCGGATCGACGGTGCTGTTGCCCGCCACGCTGCCCGAATTTTAGCGGCACCCGTCGATCTCTGGGGAAAACCGTTCTTGGTTAGCGGCCGGTGACGTGGATTGGTCAAGGAGTCGTTGCCCGAACCCCCCAATTAACTATTGCCCCCCGCAAACGCGTTCACCCGTCAATCAGTGTTACTTCCCTGTTTAGCTTTGGTCAGCTTGCGTTAAGCACGCCGATTTAGACGTTGTTTAACGCGCACGCCGAAGATCACCAGCATCGAAGTTGATCGCGGCGGGGCAGGGATCAGGAAGACAATAGGGGGCGGGTAGAATGGCACGCATGGACATTGGGATGGATCGGTTCGCGGTTGCGGCTCAGAGCGGTGCGCCGGACGCGCTGTTTGAGCTCGGATTGCTGTACGCGACCGGGCTAGACGTAGAGGCGGACCTCGTCGTTGCGCATAAATGGTTCAATCTCGCGGCGCTGCGCGGCAATCGCTCGGCTCTCGCTCGCCGCACCGAGCTTGCCCGCGAAATGACGGCGAACCAGATCGCGCTGGCGCAGAAGCTTGCCCGCGAGTGGCTGGCCACCAACTAAAGGATTAGTTCGGGGGTTGTGCCGCGTCGCTGCCGCATCGGCGGAACAGCGAGCGGACACAGCGATAGGTGTTGCGCGCGAATGATCCGACCCCGCGCCTGTGCTCCGGCGGGGCACTCTCCGCGGGTACCGCGCTCAAGGGGACGGCGGGCGTCCCGTGCGGCAGTTCTGGCAATGGCTCTGGCGTCGAGCCGCTCGGCCCCGGAGCTTGGTTCGCCTCCTCGTGGGCGCCGAGCGAGGCGCGCATGTTACGCCAGCCACGGCGGGACGCGCTCAGCGCATCGCCGGTGACCTCGACCAACGACTTGCGCTTGTCCTCCTTGTCGAAGGCCTTCTGGTCCTTTTCGATACGTCCCACGAATTTCTTGGCACGTGGATCTTCGGCAATACTCTCAGGGATGCTCGGCCCGTTATAGCTGTAGGCCTTCTCGATGCCGTTACAGCCGGCGCCGGCATTGCGCGCCCCGCAGGAAGCGTGTCCGCCCTCCTTGGCCGTGCGCACCACGCAGTAGAGTTTGACTGCGTCGCTCTGGCTGATCTCGTCGCCGGTAACCCGGCAGAGATAGGTCTGATCGGGGCCCTGACAGGTGACGCAGTAGCTGGCCTCACCGGCAAAGGCAGGGGAGAGGCCACACAGAGCCATGGCCACCGCGAGGGGGGCTTGCGAGCCTATCCGGTAGGCGCGAGCACGCATGACGTGGAACGTTCCCCCTGTGACTCCCGTGCTGTTGCAGTCTAGCACGTAGCGCGTGTGAACCGACGATTTTCCGGGCGACTGCAAGGGCCAAATTTCGAGACAAATCAGGCAAAATCGTGTGCTTGGGTCGCCCATTCCCTCAACGATAATTTCAGCGGTCGGCTCGAACGCTCAGGCTTCCGGCCATTGGCCGGCGCTTTCTCTATAGGCCTGGCCACCATCCGCGGCGTTCTCCGGGCAGAGACCAAATTTAATGGGAGAATTGAAACATTGAAGTCGTCATAAAGGGCCTGGATGATGTCTTTTTTTTAGATTTTCATCCAAAAAGCGGGGATTTTGAGAATCAAATTTCAATTTACCAGGATGCAACGTAACGGCGATCAGGAAGCCGCCAAGGTCGAAGAGAAAGGGATTGAGATCTTTGACCGCCGAAGCCAAAGCCGTCCTTGACACGCTGGTGGGTCACAGTCTGCATCTTATTGCGTCCCTCGCACCTTGCGACCGGGATGCGCCGCGGCGAGTTTCTCGCGCTCCAATGGTGCGATATCGACCTAGACCGCGCCACGCTCCGCGTCGAGCGGTCCGTGGAAGAGACTAGGCGCGGGTTGCGAGTGAAGCCGCCAAAGACTAAGCGTGGGCGTCGCAACATCGCATTGCCGCCTGAAACGGTTGCCATGCTCCGCGATCACGGGAAGAAACAAATCGAGCGTCGGCTGGCTAGGGCAGGGCGGTCAACCTGTGCTCGTGTTCTCGACGGTCGAAGGCGGGTTGCTGTCGTCGGACAATCTCAGCCGCGATTGGGGCGGCGTCTGCTGGCGCTTCCACGCGCTGCGGCATACCCATACGAGCCTGTTGCTTGCTGCCGGCGTGCCGGTATGCGAATGTCTCGACTGTAGTGAGGGTTAGCCCCAAGGCAGGGCAGATTGTCTTCGGCCAAGTAGGCGAGACCGAAGTCAGCTTTCATACGGCTGTTGCCATGACGCGTGCCAACGCTGAAGGGCTGGCTAAGACCATCCTTGAGGGGCTGTCAGCAACAAAAAACAAAGCTCGCGCAGTTAGAAAGATGACCGTTTCAGGCGGAGTGATCCACTAAGCGCCCGGTCGGCGCCACCACCAGCGACAAGCTTTCGGGTTGCAAGGAGACGCCCAAGCGACGACCAATCATTGTGATGGCATCCGGTGTAGATCTTGCCATTCCCGGCGCGGTACCACCCCCAATGGTAATTGGAAACACAACGACGGAGATGGACGTTTTGCACAATGTCAGGCGCAGTGGTGCTTTCTTTGAGTAGGTTGTTTGAGAAAGCCGAGTTCGCCTCCTGCACCATGAGCGTAAGAGCGAATGCGGCAGCGACGAGAAACGCAATCGTGTGCGGGTCATGTCACAGCCCTCCCCAAGGGTGAAACCGGCACACAATAAAAACAGCGAGGGAGCGGTGTGACCAATTCACTGTTTGTTGCCAAAGGGGCTGACAGCAACTAATTGATTCGCCTAAGCGGAGACGTGGCCGAGAGGCTGAAGGCGGCGGTTTGCTAAAGCGCAAGCCGCCGTTTTTCTTGTGCTGTGGCGGCGTTCTCGGTGTCGGACTCGTCGAGATTGTCCGGAAAGCGTACAGCTTCGTAATCTTCAACTACGATCCCGGGGATCAGATTTTGTCCTTGGCTTCTCTCGCGGCGCATGTAGCGCACGGACCTTCATTGGCCTTATACGCCATGTCGGCGTGTTGCGACGTCTCCACGCCGCCCGCATTGACGAGGCGATCGGACCTTTACCAACGCCGGCTCGTAGACGCGGACGGCTCAGGTGGAGCAATGTGCAGCTTCCGGGCCGAATACTCGGATAGCATGTGTACCCGCCCCGAGGACGATGCATGGCCGGCTGGCTCGATCGGCGCTCTCTCTTCTGAGGCCAGTGTCGTCGATCGTCAACCGTCAGGCGCGATCGAGCAATTCGCGATCGAGCAATTAATGACCGCCGAATCCAAAGAAGGTTTGCAGCAGCTGTTCGTTCAGCACGCCCATAACAATCGCCCAAAACAGGGATGCAAAGGCCGCCCCCAGTAAGAACCAGGCTAACTTTTGATTCATGCTGGACGAGCTGTGTGGTCGGCCGGGTCGCGTTCAGACAGAAGGCGGGGATACGCGTCGCTCTTAGGCGTGAGGTTACTCATGGTAGCCCGGCGGCGTCTTGTGCCAGTGATAGCCAGTCTTGCCCTTGTCGTAGCCGTACTCGAACAAGGCGCGCATGTATCCTTGGTCGAAGGGCCCTTTGTAAGGCAGGGTGAAGTCATTGTCGATGTAAGCAAGGTTGAAGTCGACGCCATCACGCTTAGTGGTGACATACATGCGATAGGTATCGTTGACGCCGCTCGTGGCTGTCATGGTGGAGATGGCCTGCGTGGCGATCGACAGCGTCTGACGCTTTACCTCCTTCTCGGGCCTGAAGAGGCGACCATTCCGAAGGATATATGCCACGCGCTTGCGCTGGATGCCGAAGCGCGCAGAGTTCGTTTTTAGGTTCAGGGAGGGCGGATAGAGGAAAGCCTGGGCAACCGCCCCACCATCGACGTGCATTTCCTGATAATTTTTACCGTCGATGCTCACGTCCAGCATCACCGGCGGGAACAGACCCGGAATCGCCGCCGATGCGCGCAAGATGTCGATGATCAGGTCTCGCGCTCCCGGGTAGCCGCTGGCAGCGATCGCACCGATGTTCCAAATTACCGAACGACCTTGATCGAGATTCGTCGTCATGATGAGGAGGAGACGTCCCTTTCGATACTCCTGCGCAATCCTGTCAATCATGGCCTTGTCGACGAAGCTCGCGATCATGTTCCTCAAGGGCGTCGTGTCCGTCATCGCATCATTCGCAACGGCAGCAAGGAGACTGCGCTTATTGAAGATGTCGCCGGCACTTGTGTCGGTGTAGACTTGTTTGAGCTTGGCGTCGTATTCGCCGCCGAGGAAGGCGAACGGTGCAGAAAGAGCCCCCGTACTAACGCCAGTCACAAGATCAAATGCCGGACGATCGCCGCGCGCTCTCCAGCCCGCAAGAAGCCCGGCACCGAAGGCACCGTCGTCGCCGCCCCCCGATATTGCAAGAAAGTAGGCGGTCGGCAGATGGCCGTGGTGGGCGGCCAGCGCTCGTTTGTAGCTTTGGGCGGCAAACACCGCCATACGCTCCTTATCCGTATCCGGGTAGAATCGGACATCCGGAATATCAACACCGAGCTTGGACGCGATCGAAAGCGGCTCAGCGGGGAGGCGATCGGTGCCCGCACATCCGACGACAATTAGATTGAGCCCGAGCACAGCAATCAGTGGAAGAAAGTGAGGGCCGAAAACGCGAAACCCGCGAGCCCAGATCCAAACGTGCATTGCCCAACTTGGACCGTGGCTTGACATTCCGCCGATCCCCCTTCCCCCTTAAGTGGTCTGTCCGCGAACCTCCGCCCAACAGGAGGGAATGGACAAACCCCATCCGCAGCAGTCCCAACGGCTACGCAGACGCAAGCATGGATTCTGCCGCAAATTAAGGCAACCCCAACTATCCCAACATTCATCGGTGCAGTTGGAATGTCCGAAAAGTGACAACAGCCGACATCGATCGCTCCCCGGGGTGAAGGTTAGCTGAAAGGCGCTGCAAAGCCGCGTAAGACTCCATAGTTCAGTCTGGATTGCAGATGAACTTCCAGCGACCAAGGATGCCGTGTTTCCAGAAGCAGTTGGCTGATTTTTGCTGGAGGTTTGGCGTGGAAGGCAGATGCAACAACGTCAACCGAAGTCGGCGGTCTGACGCCTCTAACGAAGAACTATTCACCCATTGAAAAAGTCTGCGTTGGCTACGCCTGCCGGCACGCCCGCCGAGCCGTCCGCAGGTGTGCGCGATGGAATGGAGGCGTTTGCGTTCGGTATTACTAAGAGTCGCTCTGCTGCGCGGGTTTAGTGCAATCGCGCGGGTTTAGTGCAATATTGCTCAAAAAGACATTCGTCAGCGCGAGTGGCACGTCGGCTATGTGCCAATAGGGGACATTCTCAATCATTTGGTGGCCGCGGCAAAGCCGCTGGAGATAGGCCATCACGCCCTCTCGAGACGAGCAATCAGCTGTTCGGCCACCTGGCGGTCGATGACCGCGAACGAGCGGCTTGTGCGCTCGTAGGAATACATAGTGCCGGTGGCGATGTCGAACCACCAGCCGCTAAGATGGAGGGTTCCCGCCATGACCTTCGCGCGCACGATGGGGTAGGACATCAGGTGCTCGAGCTGCACCAGCACGTTGAGCTGCGACAGCTGGTCATGGGGCTGTAGCGCTGCATCTAGCGCGCCCTCGTGTTCGAGCCTGAATGCCGCAGTGCTGGCATGATGCAGCCATTTTTTAAGATTCGGCGCATCTGGCAGCGGGTTGCGCGCCAACACCGCTTTCATGGCGCCGCATTCGGAATGTCCGCACACGACGATGTTCGCGACCTTCAGAACTAGCAGGGCGTACTCGATCGCACTCGCCTCGGAGAGGTCACCCATAGAGATCCCTTCCGCGGTCGCCGGCGGAATCAGATTGCCGACATTACGCATCGTGAACAGGTCGCCCGGGTGGGTCGAAGCCAACAGGTCTGGAACCACCCGGCTGTCCGAGCAGGTGACTATGAGTGCATCGGGTGACTGCGCAAGCGCTAGGTCGCGAAACCGCTCCGCATACTTGGACAACTGACGCTCGCGGAATTCGACGATTCCCGAAATCAGTCTGCGCATGGCCTATCTTCCACAATCGAATGCGATTGCGCGAGCTTCAGATCATCCGCCAGAAGGTGCCCGATGATCCGCCATCCTGTCCGAAATCCGGGCAAGCGCGATATCTTCCGGCAAAATGTAGAGCTTCTCGATGGTGCGATCGAGCAATCGTCTCATCTTCTGTAAGGACCTTCGCCATCCGAGGATTCTTTCGCGAGGCAAGGCGACGGCGGTTCGTGTTGAGCCGCAATTTGTCTTTTTGGTGCGGCAAACCCGCCGACACTATCGCACGCGCGATGGCTCAGATTCCGCGAAGGACATTGCCAGCGACCAGTATCAAATAGCCCACCAAGAGAACCACGAATCCGCTGTGGACATGAGGCATTGAAATATGCGCGTAGTGAATGACCACGGCGATTACGGCCGCGATAACGGAGATAATGAACGTGATGACTTTGGGCGCTGAAAGTTCTAGTGGCATGATTTCCTCCCTCAATGTCGCCAAACGAAGTTAGCGTTATTGCTGATTGGACGAGAAATCTAAGCGCAGGCGTGGATGCCGTCGGCCCCTTTTTGTTCCGGCTGTGTCAAAAATGCCACCATCGCCAATGCCAATAGTCCTATGGCTCGATCTGTCCAACTAAACGGGGACTCAAAATGCGCGCCCTAATCGTTTGCGCCATCGTCGTTACAGCTGCGGTTGGACTTAGCGGCTGCTTTCACCATAATCAGGTTACCTATGTCGAGCCTATCGCGCACCCGCCGCTCAAATAGGGCAGGTGTGTCTCAACATTTCTCCCGCAACTTAAACTCTCCCGCATGCTGAGCCTCGGTCCCCACCCCCCACTCCCTTCCATCACTCGGGTAAACTGTGCAATTAATTGCACGGCAGACGAACTCGTTGAGGAGATGGACGAATGATCAAGTTTCTAAGGACGATGTTTTTTGCAAGCGCTGTTTGTGTTCTCGGGGTCTGCTCGGTGCAAGCGGCGCACCACAAGGACGTCAAACACTGTGCAGACGATTACCGAAAGTACTGCCATCAGTGGGGGCTCGAAACTAAGGGCCTAGAAAATTGCATGCGTAAGCACGGCGACAGACTGACCAACACATGTGTCACGGCGCTGGTCCGAACCGGACAGGTTTCCCAAGCCGAAGTAGATCGACGGAAGAAACAACTGGGCCGTTAGTGACCGATTGGCTGATGGCGGAGAGCTAACAACGTCTCATCGTCACGCTTTGTGTCGATCGCATGCCAATGGCCTCTGCCGCTCCCGATGAAAGGTCAAGCATGACACCTGGCGTGAATGGTCCCCGATCATTCAGGCGTACCGCAACCTTGCGCCCCGTCTTTGGATTGCCAATCACAAGGCAGGTACCGAAGGGCAACGACTTGTGTGCTGTCGGCCCCGCGCTTGAGGTGGTCGAGAAATACAAGGAAACGCTCAAGAAATATCCAAACCCGCCTGCAGGAAACCTGACGCGCTTCTGACGGGCGCTGCTCAAAGCACTGGCCAAAAGAAATCAGGGCCAGGCGTTGCCTACCGAGGTTGGTCGGAATGTCCGTTATTGGCACTTAGCGGACATCCCACCCGCACTGACGAACGTCTGCTTTCGGGGGTAAAGCAGACATGACGCGGACACTGGACAATGTCCGCTAGTGACCCATAGCCGACGTGATGTGTGCCGGAACGCGCAGGTCATAGGCCGGCGCGGATCTCTTCCAGCCGGCGCCGCTGCTGGCCTTGCATTATCGAAATTGGCCGGATCGAGCCATTCCTCGTAGGCGCGTTTCAGCGCGGGCCATTCGGTGTCGATAATCGAATACCAGGCTGTGTCGCGATTCTTCCCCTTGACTATCATGTGCTGACGAAAAACGCCCTCGGATTTGAAGCCAAACCGCTCGGCTGCGCGCTTCGACGGCTCGTTGCGGCTATTGCATTTCCATTCCCAGCGGCGGTAGCCGAGGTCCTCGAAGGCGTGCCGCATGAACAGAAAGTGCGCCTCGGTGCCGGCTGGCTTGCGAGCGATGGCCGGTCCCCAGTGAATATGGCCCGGCTCTCGGGAGGTTCTTCGCTGAGGTAACGGAAGCGATCGGCTGCATCCGGAACTATCGCGATTTCGAACAGGTCATCGCCGTGACTCGCCGCGTTTAATGGCTCCAGCCGCACAAAGCTGCCTTCGAGCGGTGTGCGCGCTGGGCGCGGTCGTGGCTGCCAATTCTTTAGATCTACGGACACGGGACTCACTACCAACGCCGCCGGGGCGGTGACAACTCAACTCCGAAGAAGAACGGGCCTAATGTCTCCTTCTGGCAGAAAGCGGACGAACTGCGTCGCCGCGAATGACCCAAAGCGGACATCACTGGGACGCCGGAATGCTAAGGCACTGAAGCAGCGTTCAACCCTTGTCATCGGCACGAAACGGCAGGTCGCCAGCGCGCCAGCGGTTTTAGGGGTCGAGGCACACGGCAAGGATGCCTCCGCGCCCAGTGTCTTCTCCGAGAAGGCGTCGGCTTCGGCCGGCGCCTTTTTTATGAGAAACCCGGCGGCGACGATGCGCACGGGCCGGGTTTCCCTTTCAGCGTTGATCGCTGAAACGGTGGCTGTCAGGTCCACATGAGGCGCGTCCGAGCCGGGCGCGCCTTGGCCACCTCTGCGCGGAGAAGGTGTCCGTGCGGAGACAATGAGTGTGACTGCACTATTGGTAACGAGCGTTTCATCTGCTGCAACCGGGACAGTTGTTGTGGGCCCGGGCCGACAATTCGCTAATTTCTGCGGGCCGGCCAGCGCTGCTCGGCTGGCGCCCAGCTGACCTTCGCCGTCATTGTTCGCGTGTTAGGCATGGCTTGCGGGGCGGCGACGAAATCAATGTCGACGCAGTACGGCGCGACCGTTTGATTATTGCCGCCCGCGCTCCCCGCGCCGTGCTCACAGAGGCACCTTTAGGTGAACCTCAGGATAAGTCGATCCGTTGTTACGGGAAGTGTCGCAGCCCGTAAGCAATAGCAGGAGTGCAATGGCGGGAATAAAGGCCCTCATCCTGTACCCCCCGGCAGGGTAGCACAAATGACCCGACCCGTCGCGCGGCGCGACGTTGACCGCCATCGCTCCGAGATGCTGCGTCGGCGATTCGTCGGCAAGGATTTGAGAGTTTATCTACACGAAAGAAGACCCCGCAGTGCTTCTCTGCGGGGCCTAGTAGAGGATGATTAGGGGTGTCCCATTGGGACGGTGAAATCCTGTCGTAGCATCATGGCCTCAGTGTTTCTGACTGTTACGAATTGTTTCCCGTACATGCGACCAATCGCGCCCTCTTGTGCGAGGTAGGAACCGATCAAGCGGTTCGAGGTTTAGCGCCTTGCACCATCAGTAGGAGGGCGCTCTCGGCGCTCCACACCGCTGGTCTCCCGATCCAGCTCTTCGGTGTTGTCCTGAGTTGTCTTTTTCTGGTTCGATGCGGTAGGTGCGGCAATTAAGATGGGAGACGGTCATGAGCGTTATCGACCAAGCGCTGAAAGCAAACGAACTGTATGCCAAGACGTATGACCCGAAGTGGGGGGCGGGGCCTCCCAAGCCGAAACTTGCGGCCGTGACTTGCATGGATCCTCGGCTCTCCGACCTTCCCGGGATTCTCGGATTGAAGCACGCCGACATTGACGTGATCCGAACTGGAGGGCCTGCCGTTACCGAGGATGTTCTGGCGGAGCTGCTTGTATCGACGCGGGTGCTCGGCTCCAAAGAGATCATGCTCCTAAATCATACTGGTTGCGGGTTTACGACCTTTACCGATGCAGAGTTAAACGCCAAATTCTCGAAGCTGACTGGAGACGCAACACCCGCCCCGATGCGCTTCTTTGCCTTCAAGGACCCGGAGCAGCAAACTAAGGACCAGATCGAGATGGTCAGGTCGCATCCCTGGATTTCGAAAGAAGTTCCTGTGCGGGGCTTCATTTTCGATGTCAACACCGGCCGTTTGCGAGAGGTGATGGCCCACGCCGAAGCCGCCTCCTGAAGTGACTGGGCGTGCGGACGTTCCGTCTACTCCCCTCCGCCCCGCCCTCCGCTCCGCCCCGCGCGCGCCTACACAAACTTTTTCTGGGCCTTAGTTCGCCGGCTGGTTAGCGGAGGGAGGCGATCCCGAGCGCTGGCGCTTAGAGTGCCGCGCCAACCCCGGCTGGAGTGACCGAAGCCGCCGCGGCCGTGCGCCCGGTAGGGTCTTCCATTACGCCACCGAGCACTTAGGTGGACGCGGGCCGATGCCGCGACTCGCGCCCTGTTGCCTTGGGGGAGAAGTCGTCCACCGACACGACCCAAGGCCTTACACTCATACCGCCGCCTTGCCGCCCACCATTGGCCGCCGGCCAAGCGCCAATTGAACCAAATGCGCGCCAAGGTCCGGGCCGACCGTAACCGGCGGAACATCGCCGTTCATAGTGAAGCTGATCGCAAGCCGGCACATGCCGCGCGCAATGTCATCGCCAGTAACAGGCAATGGAATTACGTCAGCGCGTTGCCAACTGTCCGATAGAGCTTTTTTCAGGGCATCGCGCTTGCGCATCGCCGCCTCAAGCTCTCGCTGCAGGGCGCCAGGTGCCGTTTGACTACCAAAGTGCCCGCGTGGTCCTTGTGCGCTCTGGCGAAGTCGATGGCCGCGGCCAGCGCGAGGCTTGTCCTAGTACAGTTGATGCGGCCGAGACACGCGTCAGCCTCGGCATCGAGGTAAATATAAAATTTCGCAATCGGCGCCGAGCGTCGCCAATCGCCCATGGCTTTTTTCAGGCGACTGAATGACGGGGCGAGCATCCGGAACCCCTCGTCCGTCTCAAGCTCGGCCAGGATGCGCTTTGCCTGTTCGCGGTCGGCGCCGGCGACGGCGGCGTGAGCCTCAACAAAGGCCTTTGGCGTTAATTGTCCGTCGGCCTGATGAAGCCGGCGAACCTCCTGTTCGGCCGCCGCGGCTTGGAATGCCAACTTCTCAAGCGCGCTCGTCGCCATGGACAAGTCGCCCTTTGTGTTACCCATTCGGCTCGGCTGCAAATTGGCGGGTCAATTCTGGGCTGGCGTCGAGCACCAAGCGCATAGCTGCCCCATAGCCAATGCCGCGAGATTTCATGCAGTCCTGAACTAAGGTGTCCAGGCGCCTTCCTGGCGATGCGCCGTTGCGCGTTGTGGCGGATTTTTGAAGCCGGCCGCGAAGGTCGTCGCCGGCGATCATCGTTTTAATCTGCATGGTGATTTACCTTTCTATCTGGGCGTCCAAATTTCACGAGCGCCCACGGCTTGGCGCGCACCTCAGTCGGTACCCACTGTGCGAGAAATGTCTCGCCGAGCCTCGACCACGCTTCGGCCGCGGCCTTCATCGTTGGCTTAGGATCATCGAGCGCAGGCGCCAGCTCGCGGAAGAAATCATGGCCAGTTCGAAAAAACATCGACCAAGCCGCCAGTTCGGCTTCACGCGATATGTGTCCGGCCTTGCACTTAGCTGGCATAACTAGGCCCCTTGTGTGACCGCATACCGGGGACCGGCGGCCGCATCCGACCATCGCCGGAAAGGCCTAGTTGTTTAGCGATGCGCAGAAACTCCAGCGCCGCATTACGCTCGACGGCGAGAAGCGGGTGAGCGCGCTTCGTGCCGCGCTGCGTAGTCAGCACTAAACCGTCTTTGGCAATAGCCTCGCGCGCCATTTCACGACGGTCGAGGCACTCCGCGGCAGCGATCAGCACCATGTCCTCGTGCGGCTCTAGCTCGTACTCGCTACGGACGGATTCAACCCATTCTCGACTGGCTTTTCGGAGGTGGTTAGTGGGCAATTTCATGGGGTTATTGCCCTATGTCCGTTTTGGAAAAATGTGGGCGCGAATGCGCGAACGCTGCGCGCCGGTCTTGAGGCGAAAGCGTTTATAAAATCTCGGATCATTGTCGCTCACGTTTCTTTGGGCGCCATCTTCTCTTTCTGTTCTTGCCCTCGCGAGGGACGGACGTTGTGACGACGCGCTCGGAGGAGCGTTCCGTGTCACGATTGAGATCCATGTTAATCGTATTAATATTGTGACAAACATATTCAAGCGCGCACCTTCGACCCCGCCTTGGCGTCCTTCTCCTTCTCCGTCTTCAACGCCAATTTGGCCGTGTACTGAGAAATCGAAATTGGTAAGCAGCGGTTAGTCACTGGTCCGCTTTGCCCCCAAAAGCGGACATTCGTCAGCGCATTGAGCATATCTGCTTGGTGCCAGAAGCGGACATCGCCGGCTATGCCAGTTCACCGATGCGGCCGCCGCCATCAAAGCTGACAAAGACTGCCGGAAGGATGAGCCGCGAAGGCGATAACGAGGCGCGTCATCTGGATCGCTTGCGTTTCTGCCTGTTCACTTCAAAGCGAGGATCTCGACCATCCTGGCAGTCGTTTTGATGGACGACGAGTTCGATGGGGTCCGCGAAGGCATCGAAGCCGCCGGATGGCGCCGATTGGGATGTGATCTGACGATTGTTGCAGATCGCCGAGGCACCAACGAAGGGAGCGTTCTCGACGAGAAGGGGGCGATTGCCGCTGAACACATTGTGCGCGACCTCAACTTTTGAAATGCGTCCCTTTTTCCCAGCGATCACAATCCCGGTACCGGCGTTGTCGAGAAACTTCGAGCTTTGTATTCGAACATTGGTTATCTCCTGGACAGCCTTATCCGGCTCAAGATCGATGCCAGCGCTGGGGCGTGTCCCCCGCGTATTCTTGAAGACTGAGTTCGTCACGACCAGTCCATCGGCTTCAATGATCGACATTCCCTGACGCCGGTTGTAGTCGGCGGTGACCGAGCAAAACTTAACATCCGCGGCGCTTTGGACATAGAAGCCGTCCCCCCACATCTTCTTGGCGGTCACGCCGCTAATGGTTATGTGCTCGGAGCCGTCATCGATGCGTATGCCCATTCCCCATTCGCCTGATTTACCCATGTGTTCATCGCGCTCGCCTTCAAGCGTCCCCCCGACCATGCGCACGTTGGACGCGCCCGAGATGGAAAGAACGGCATATCCATTCGAACTGTTGGGTATAGCCTTGAGGGTCGCACTCTCGGACAGCTTGAGCGTCATATCGCTTTTGAGAGCGATGCCATTTTTTCCCACTGCATCCACCATGTATGTGCCGTTGGGCACAAGGACCGTCCCACCCGTCCCGCCGATTTCGTCAATCGCCGCCTGAATCGCGGCC
This sequence comes from uncultured Alphaproteobacteria bacterium, assembly GCA_963745855.1. Lineage (GTDB taxonomy): Bacteria > Pseudomonadota > Alphaproteobacteria > Rhizobiales > Methyloligellaceae > Methyloceanibacter. The sequence continues at coordinate 180,776 of CAVUZR010000008.1, forward strand.
GTATCATCGGTCCGGCCGTCGCCCGTTGCGCCCTTGTCTTTGACGTTGACGAGAAGTGATGCTGTGGGCGCCTCTGCACATTCCATACCGCGCGACTGCGCAGCAGCTTCGAACGATATGCAGTACGCTCCGAGCAGCCAGGCACTCGAGAGAACCGCCGGCGCTCGCCTCTTGCCTTTCGAAATGACCATAATCATCGCACCGAATCGATCTCGCGAAATACTCCTACACAAATGAGGAAGTTTTGGCGTCGACCTGAGCTATGAGAGTGTCCGCTTTGGGTCATTAGCGGACATACTGACAAGTCCACGCCATGTCCGCTTTACCCCCAATAACGGACGTTGGGCGGCACATCCAAGTCAGCGTTTGGCTGTCGGTTATGAGTACGCGCCCTAACTCGGCCTCCAGGTTCCTCGCGGTCGGCGCTTCGTCCATCTGGCGGTCGCTGACCATCAAGCGCGGGCTTATCGGGTTCCGCGTCGGGCTCTTCGCTCGGTAAGCGTTGCTGTGGACGACTCCCCCGCCGACACATGGGTGCCGGGAGGGAAACACCGTCACCGCTGATTTGGTACTTGCGCGGTCTTAGTATCAAGCCTTGCGGGGCGTCGGCTTCGGTCGTTGCCCTCTCATTTGTCTTGCAGTGATATGATTATTCATGGGACGCGAGGGTGATCTCGTCGTGGTGCTGGACGCTTTGGGCGTTTAATGCCTTTTTATGAGTACACGCCCTAGTTAACAGCGCTAAAGCTAAATTGCTTCCAGAGGGCGTGCAGTCCGAAAGCGGCGGGGGGTGGCGTGATGACAGCCACAGGCCGGACGATCCACTAGCAGTGTGGTGGGCAAACGGTGGGCAATTCATGGTTTGTTGCCAACGGGACGCCACTTAAGTATTTGGTCTGCCTACGCGGAGACGTGGCCGAGAGGCTGAAGGCGGCGGTTTGCTAAAGCGCAATTCGCCGTTTTTCTAATAACTTGTGTTCCCTTACTGTCCGCTGCTGTCCTTGATTTCCAAGGCTTCCCGCAATGACGTGGCGGAAAAGCCAACTTCGCGCGGTGAACAATTTGGTGAACAACTTTCAGCGCATCCGGACCCCTGGCTTGTGGGCGGCAAGCGGCCCGGGGTGGCACCTGGTATCAACGGGAATGCAGGGGAGTATGCTCGATAAGTCCTTGCAATAACAGAGAGTTGCAGGGCTCTGCACGCCCTTTGCGGCAAGGGGAACGCGAGGGGGTAACCAGGATAAAAGCGTTCCTAACTGGAGGGGAGTGAGCTCCATAACCCCTTGTGGCGTCAATGGATTAAGGGTGTGTAAGCCGCGCTGCAATGAGTGGATTTGCAGTATATTGGCCGCTCTTATACCCGGTAACAGGCGGTTTGCAGGGGGTAGTTACCTCAATAACCCCTTGTTGCGCCAAGGGTTTAGATGGTCAATGGAGGCGGATTCTAGAGCCTTCTGGAGGAGAAGCCACACAACGTAAGCCCCTGCCATGAGCGGGAATGCAGGATAGTAAAATCGTAATCTCCTTACAGTTCAGTAGCTTAAGCCAAGTAGCTAAAACATTGGTAGCTTGGATTTGCAGTAATATAGATAACGCATATATCTTATGTGGTAGTAACGCTTATAGCCGCTGCAGTACATTCCGTACCGATGAGTGGTCCCATCGACCCCCGCGGGGTGTTGTTATTTTTCGTCTATTGAGTTCCGCCGCAATCCGGCTGAGTGAATAGCCTTTGAGCTCACGGATGATTGGCTCTCAGTTTTTTAGCTCGCTGCACGGCTTCCTCATGGAATTTGGGGGCAAGAACCTCAGCACCATGGCGTCCCAGCCGTACGCCCCTGGCCTTGGCTGCTTTCAGCGCAGCCTTTGTGCGCTCTGAGACCAGCCCGGCCTCGAGCTCCGCGACATTGGCCATAGTGATCAGCACGAACTTACCCATCGCACCGTTAAGCTCTGGCAGATCTGCAAACAGCACATCGACGCCAGCATCAATCAGCTTCAGCAGGAAGGCCACGTTGCGGGATAGACGATCGAGCTTCGCCACGACCAAGCGTGCCTTATGCTTCTTGCATGCTGCGATCGCGGCATCAAGCTGAGGCCGGGAGGCGCGCTTGCCGCTCTCAATCTCGGTGAACTCTCCCGCGATCTGCCAGCGACCACCATTGAGCCGATCGGTAACTGCCGCCTTCTGTGCATCGAGGCCCAGACCGCTCTTGCCCTGCCTGTCGGTGCTCACGCGGTAGTAAGCAACGTATTTTCCATGATGTGCTGGCATCCAATGGCCTCCCTCAGGGATACCATACGGACGTATGCTTTCCCGGACTCACTGTCAAGGATTTAAGAGCCGCCCGCTTTAGGGTCCCATCTGAGGCCGGCCGGGGGGCATCAAAATGGGGGGCGGGGGGTGATTGTAGCTAGGCGTAGGAGTCCCGCTGCTCCGGGAAGCAATCCGTCAACTTCTTGGGTGGTCTTTTCTCACGTGGCGCCAGCTAGAGCGAGTTTCGGAATAGCTTGCGAAACCTCACCTTGGGTTCGAATCCCACCCTCTCCGCCAACCTCATTGATTTTGTTGGGTTTTTTAGGCGTTTTTTAGCGTACCGCCGACGATGCTCCCGCGGCGCTTTCACTCGGCGATCGCCATGGTGAGAAGATCTCGCCCCAACGATTATGAACGCTATCCCGGTCTCCTCGGCTTTCACAAACCTTGGATTGTCCGATAATCTCTTCATAAGCCCTTAGCCCACGCAACGATCTTCTTGTTCTCCTCGGTGAATCGCTCGAGCCACGCGAGGAACTCAGGCGAGTAGTGCTTCTTGCACTCCGCCCAACCGGGGAAAGATAGATTTCGAACGCCTCAGGTGTCAGCTTCATTCGGCGGGGCATGCCCGCTAAGCCCAAGAAGTGCATCGGGAAGAAGGCAATGTTGGCACCGACAAACATCAGCCAGAAGTGCAGCTTGCCCAAGAGACTTCGAATGGGTCATTAGCCGACATAACGACCCGTTCGCGTCATGTCCGCTTTACCCTCAATAACGGACGTCGGGCGGCACATCCAGGTCAGCATTTGGCTATCAGTTTATGAGTACACGCCCTAGGTGCGGAGATACTGGCCCAGGCTAGGCCATGTACTCATAAATCGAGGGTAAGCCAGCGGTTGGTCACTGTCCGCGTGCCCCAAAAGCGGACATTCGTCAGCGCATTGAGCATGTCTGCTTTGTGCCATTAGCGGACATTGAGTGGCGGCGGAAGATTTAAGAGGTCGCGCGCAGGGCCTTGGGAATGTCAGGCTTGCCTCAGATCTAGCGTAGTTCACTGGATGCGCGGTAGCGTCTCATAGCTGTGGAATGGCGGCGGCGACGGTCATGGCAGACAACCTTGCAGTGCCAACTTATGCCTCTCATCTAGGAAGGAGTTGCTGGCGAAACATTAGCCCGTTGCGGCTCTATGGAGGAAGTCATGTTACGCACGCGGGAATTGATCACGGTCCGCACAGTAAGGCTTGTTGCAAAAAAAGCGCTTGTGGTTCTTGTGATTGCAATTGGCTTCCCCGGAAGTCTCGTGCTGATGGCAAGCCCTGCTAATGCTCAGGATGCAAGAAACGCAACGTCGATGGCGGCCTTGAAAGATAAGACCGCTAAACTGGGAGCGCCAAAGATTGAGGGACAGGAGGAGGTTGGTGGTAAAAGTGCCCCAGTTTTGTATTTCGGCTCCACTAAGATGAATAGCAATTTCACCGTCGTCGATGAGGTCTCAAAGGAAGGCGGGCCAGGAATGGTGGCCACACTGTTCGTGAAGGCCGGCGACGAATTTATCCGCGTTGCGACTAGCGTGCGGCTCCCGCTCCCTGACGGTAGGCGAGCAGTTGGAACTGTTCTGAGGCCTCCGGCGCTCGAACTCGATAAAGGCAGGCGAACCCTACTATGGCGAAGTCGATGTTCTTGGCACGGCATATATTACTGACTATGAGCCTATCAAAGACGCCTCGGGTGAAACCATCGGTGCCTACTTCGTTGGATACAGGCTATCACCTCTGCCACCAATCGAGGACTTGAATGCCCAGCATCGAGGCAATTAGGCTATGTCCGCTTATGGCACAAAGCAGACATGCTCAATGCGCTGACTTAATGCGCTGACGAATGTCGGCTTTTGGGGGCAAAGCGGACAGTGACTAACCGCCGCTTACCAATCTCGATTTATGAGTACCCGACCTAGTTCTTCAACAAAGCCGCCACGGCTGATCGGCGACAGTCTTTGCTGCTGAAAGGTGGCGAGGGGATTTATCTCGCTTCCGCCGCATTCCATACGCTATGGGTAAAAGGTGGACAGGTGCGCCAACGTAGCCCGAGGTCCGTTTCGTGCGGTTTAGCGGACGCACATTGTGAGGCTTCTGCCTTCCGTTTCGTGCCAACAACGGTCGTTCGAAGCGCGTCACAACGCGGGTTTTTAAGCGCTTTGAAGCCGACCTCGAAAGCCCAATGCGAGAGGATCCCAATCTAATTGCTGGTTGGTGTAAGCGCTGGCCACCGGTAGTCGGGAAGTTGCATGGTGTCGATGATGTCCCTGCCGAATGCAAGCCTAGCCAGCCCCGGGATTGCGAAGGCCTTTATAACTTGATTGCGAAAAAACAGACCAAATTGGGTCCTCGGAGCGAAGGCACCGGCAAAGCGCTCGGCGCCCCTCTGTTTCATTTCGATATAGGCGCGCAACAGCTCCTCGTATTTGCCAAAGGCCACCTCGTGCCGCCCGCGCGCTTTGGCGAGCTCGCCCGCCAGCACGTATGCAGCCGTTATCGCAAGGGCTGAGCCTTGCCCGGCCATCAAGGATACGCAGAACGCGGCATCTCCAACGAGCGCAACGCGGCCTCGCGACCAGCTATCCAGCATAATCTGGCTAACGCGGTCAAAATAGAGGTCCTGCGTGCGATCCAGTTCGCCAAGGATTCGTGAGCATTCCCACTTACCATCGCCAAATCTTTCCCGCAGCATCGCCTTTTGCAGGTCGAGCACCGCTGGTAAAGGATCAACGTCGGCGGTGAAAACGAATAAAAACAGCGTCCGATCGGCGTGCAATGCAAAGCGCCCAAGCATCCGGCCTGGCTCACTATAAATCACGTATACATCCTCATCGCGCGGACGGTACCCGCGGACCTCGAACGCAGCGACCAAATAGCCGAGCTGCTTCTCAAACCGATCCTCCGGCCCAAATACCAGCCTGCGAACATTTGAATGAAGGCCATCGGCGCCAATCACCAGATCGAACCGGCGCTCATCTCCAGTGTTGAATTGAACCTGCACACTATCCGCGTGCTCTTGCAGGTCGACAATTTCAGTACCGAAAATGATTTTCGTCGTATCTTTGATCTTTTCAAACAGCAACCGTGAAAGGTCGCTGCGCCCGAGCGTCACAAAACGTCCGCCGCTAAGCTCATTGAAAACCTTCGTCCCAAAGCCGGTCACACGCTCGCCTCGATCGTCGACAATCCGCAACTCACGCATGTGGTAGCCCATCCGATCGATGTCGGTTGCCAGGCCCATTCGCTCTGCAATGTCGTAACCGAGACCCCAGAAGTCGATAACATAGCCGCCAGCACGCAATGCAGGCGCACGCTCAATCAGCGTCGGTTCGAACCCCGCCGCTTTCAGCCAAAAGGCGAGTGTTCGTCCGGCGATCCCGGCACCCGAGATCAGTACAGCTTTACCGTTCATATTGAGACGGCTAACACGTGGGGCTATCGAACCAGAGTTTAGGTGGGCTTAGGAACGGGGCATTACCTGCGATGTCCTGATTTAGTTCAGCACATTTCGCTCAGGGCATTCACCACCACCGCGTCGGCCAAGTATCACCCCTATTGGGCCCTCGCGCGACGAGGTTGTGCCAGGCGAAGGCAAACAGTGTGGCGACGATGCCAACCGGCGCAACCAGGAAGCTCCACGACATGTTGTTAGCGACCACCACCAGCGGATCAATCCGGCCGGCGGGTGAAACGTGCGGGTCAGGTGCATCGCGACCTCGCAGCGCCGCGGCCCAGGGCGCGGGTCCGCACAGCTTTACGATGAGCAGACCAACGAGCGTGGAGACCAGGTGGCCGCCGATGATTGCACGCGGCTGTGCCGGCTCTGCTGTTGGCGAGCCCAACACTGTGACGATCGAGGTCGCGAACGGGATCGACTACCAACGGAAATGAGGGTCTACCGGAGCAGCGGCTTTCAAAAGCGCAATGCCACTCTGAGCGCCTCGTCCTCACAGTTCTCGAGCATGATCTTCTGAGCGAGCATGCAGTCGCTCGCAACTAAGTTGCCGCTGGGCACGAAGCAACGGCCTGCACCCAACTGGTTTTCCTCGACAAGCTCATTCACGTTGCTCGAGGTCCCTTGACGAATCCGGTAGAGCTTGCCCGTTCGTGATCCCTGCACATCAAAGTAGCCAAAACGGTAGTATTGCAGGCTTTGTTCAGGGGTCAGATTCTCCAACAGGAGTTGGGTTCCCTTAAACTCCGCTTCCTGGCTGTTGCCGAACTCGATCTGAGCCACACATCGAGCAGAGATCAAGCATATGGAGCCTATTACCAGAACAACGATGATCCAGCCGAGCGGGATCATCAGCCACCCCTTAGAGCAGGAATAAAAATCGTCTCCTCAGAGTTTGGGTCAAAGACTCTTTTGGATTGGTCTGGCACATGATGTTTGCCGTCGCCTCTGCTTTCAGCAGGAATAAAGCCTTTCGCCACGAGCCTTTCAAAGCGGCGTTCGGCCTCAGCAAGATCAATCGTGTTGGTGTTATCGAATTCGAAAGTGGTGTGGCCCGATGGGTCGATGATGATGTGACGAGACATGATGATCCTCCTAAGTGGGGCTCCAGGACCCTGGTCACTTCGTCCCAAGTTTCTCGCGATGCTTCACTGCGAACTCTTCCTCCGGCGAGAAGACAAGAGTTTTTCGTCCATAAGCGGCGAAGTAGATGATGGCGAGCGCATACCAGATCGCCACCCCGATAACGCCGGTACGATATAAGGGATCAGCGAGCTGGAAACCGATGGTCACCAGGGCGATGATCACCGTGAGTGCCGCACCAAGCACGCCGAACGGACTGCGATACGGACGCTCGATGTTGGGGAAGCGGCGGCGAAGCTGAATGAAGGTCAGCCCTTGCAGCAGATAGGAGAACATCGCTCCGAAAACGGCCATGTTGAGGAGCACACCGCCGATGAACGATCCGGCAGCATCGCCGCCCATGGTGAACCACACGACCAGCATTACGGCGAGTCCAAGTAATCCGCCGGCAACTAACGCGACGTTTGGCGTCTTATGCGTCTTGTCGGTGACTGACAGGAAATGCGGGAAGTAGCCGGCCCGCGACAGGGAGAAGATCTGCCGACCATACGCGAAAATAATCGCGTGAAAACTTGCGATAAGCCCCGCGACGGCAATCAGCGCCAACACCTTCGCCGCACTTGAACCGAAAATCGCGCGGAAGCCGTCAAGAATCGGTTCGCCCGACGTGCCAAGGGCAAATGCGCCGTGGACGGTTGTCGTTGCACCCGCTGCATCGGTCACTTCGCGCGTAATCGGGATCGCCGGGTTGAAGATGAGAACGAGGAAGCCGAGCGCGATCAGCGTGAACATACCGAGCATGATGCCCTTCGGCATGTCGCGCTTGGGATCGGCCGACTCTTCCGCCGCGAGCGGCAGCTGCTCGATAGCGAGGAACAGCCATACCGCAAAGGGCAGCGCGGCAAGGATGCCGTGCTTCCCGAAAGGCAGGAACGGACCATGGCCATTGGGCAACTCGACCGCCGCTCCGGAGGCATCCCTCCCGATATTCATGGCGTATTTGCCGAAGTCGAAGAACGGAATCGCGCTCAAGAAAAAGACGAGAAGGATCGCGATCGCCAGCAGGGTCACGATCACCGTCACGGTGAAGGACAGCTCGACGCCACGCGCGTTGAGCCCGACAAACACGATGTAGCCGGCGACCCACCAGATCGGTTGGAAGGCGGCTGGCGTCTCGAAAATCGCGGTGAGGTAGGAGCCGATGAAGAAGACGATCACCGCAGGCGTGAGCACATATTCGATATTCTCGGCAATACCGGTGATGAAGCCGCCCCACGGTCCGAACGCCGTGCGGGCAAACGAATAGGCCCCGCCAGTATGCGGCAATGCCGGGCTCATCTCGGCGATGGAATAGGTCAAACCGAGATACATGATCGAGATGATGATGGTGCCGATGAACATGCCGCCCCATCCACCCACGGCGAAGCCGAGGTTCCAACCCGAGAAATCTCCCGAGATGACCGCCGCGACGCCAAGCGCCCAAAGTGAGAAGACGCCCGCATGGCGCCTCAGCTCGCGCTTTTCGAAATAATCCTTGCCGGGGGTGTGATAGGAAACCCCGCCTTCATGTCGCTTCTCAGCCATTTCCTGCCCTCCCCTCAATGGCGCCTAGTCCAACTGCAATCCTACAGCATTCCGACCTGCACTTCGAGCCCCGGCGACAGGCCAGAGTGTGTCGTCTGTAGGCGGGGAGCCATTCGAGGGCGGCTTTGCCGAGCATCCAATCTAGCGTCACTGACCTTCCGAGAATTGTCTGCTTCTGGCACGTAGCGGACTTTTTAAGCGGGCCGCCGCACGTCCCGGCTATCCGGAGTTAAGCGCTCCATTCACCCGCTTGCCAATGGTTCCTATATCGCTTTTACGAGCGAGGGCGAGACAAAGAATGGATTTGGCAACTGCAATCTCTTTTAAATCCTTAGCTGAGGTCACGAATATCGGAATCGAAACCTGCGCCGCTGCTTTCCGGACGGTTGATGAGCCGCGCAGATATACGCCAGGTGAGAAGGCGAGAATAGCCATAATCTCGTTTTGGTGCTTGGTCCCATCGCAAAGGGTTCAGAAGGGGCTATTCAAGCTCGGCGCCTTGTTAAAGCTGAGGCCGAAGGGCGCTTCTAGAGGCACCGGCGGTTGGCTAGGCTAGTTCGCGCGGATTTCTAATGGGAGAATTTCGCGAGAAATTGTTTGACCGCTGCCCAAGTGCTTCACCATATTCGGTGCTCTTACCGAGATGTTTGACTAGTCTGCAAAACAGCCCGTGCTGGTGATAGTTCCCTTGGCGCGCATCTGTGGGGAATACACGGCGATCGCCTCTACCATTCATGATTTCATCCCGGCGCGCTATCGCGGTTGGGCCGATCTCGCAGGTTCTAGATTGTGCGGCAGTCGGAGCCGCGGCGTCCCGTACGAGGATTACCTCCGAGGTCGCAGTGGGTGTAGACTAGCTCTCTGGGATTGGGATCAAGAAATCGGGGCAAGGCAGGTTCTATGTCTCTGTTTCGAAGGAGCGCCCCAAAGACCACCGAGAGGCTGACCCGCCTGTTCTTTGCCTCCGATTTTCACGGCTCTCAGCGCATCTTTCGCAAGTTCGTGAATGCCGCAAAGCACTATGAGGCCAACGTCCTGATCATGGGCGGCGACGTGGTCGGCAAGCTCGCCATTCCCGTCATTCGCGAGAGCAACGGCTATTTCCGGGCCCACCTCATGGGCAAGACCGAGCATCTTCAGGGGCAAGCCGACCTCAAGAACTTCGAGGCCCGGATCGGAACGCTCGGCTACTACAGCAAGATCATGGATGAGGATGAGTATCAGGCGATTCAATCAGACAGGCCTGCGGGTCGATCGCCTATTCCACGACCTCGCCCGCGAACGGCTTGCCTCTTGGATTGACTTGGCCGAGACGCGTCTCGCTGGGAAGCGGAGTTGAATGTTCGTGATCGGCGGCAATGACGACGATCCAGAGGTGCTCGAGCTGCTGAAAGATGCCGACACGCAATCCATCGTCTTCTGCGAAGGCAAAGAGGTCGAGATCGACGACCATCACACCATGATCAGCGTTGGCTTCAGCAATCGGACGCCATGGAAGACGCCGCGCGAGATCGATGACGATGACCTCGGAAAGATGATCGAAGGATTGGCGGGCGGCGTTGCCGATACGCAGCACGCGATTTTCAATTTCCATGTGCCGCCGGTGGATTCGACGCTCGACACCTGTCCGATGCTTGACTGGAGCACGAGTTCGCCGACCCAAATCGTCAAGGGAGGCCAGGCAGTGATGCATGGTGCCGGCAGCAAGGCCGTGCGTCGGGCAATCGAAACGCATCAACCGCTGCTCAGCCTGCACGGCCATATTCATGAATTTGGCGGCCTCGTCAAAATCGGCCGGACAACCTCCGTGAACCCCGGCAGCGAATATGGCGAGGGCGTGCTCCGTGGCTGCCTGCTGACTTTGGCGCGAGATGAGGTGAAGAATTATCAGCTGACGGCCGGCTGAAGTATTGCGGCCGGGAGCGAAACCCGAGTTGGGATAACGGAGAACGACGATGGTGGCTGCAGCAAAGCCGGAAGTTTTCACCCGTAACGCATCGGGCCTGGTGCGGCGACGTCGCCTATTTCGGCCTTTATCTACAACATTCTGACGATGGGCCTGATCTTCCCTTGGACCTATCTCTGGGC
>CAVUZR010000009.1:0-133209 GCA_963745855.1 uncultured Alphaproteobacteria bacterium
GCCGCTGGCGAGTACCCAGCCCCAATTAGGAAACGGCCTGATGGTGAGGGCGAAAATGGTCTTCACAATGCCCTCGGATCATCGGGGCTGTTCTTCTTCAGCGTACTCTTGATCGTCTATTTCATTCACAGCCGCCGACTGCGCTTTGCCACTACCTTCTATCGCGTTCCAATTGGTACCGTGCGCTGTTTGCCGATTGCTTCGGGACGCTTGGGACAATTCACTTTCAAGACAGCGTTGTCGAGGAGCTGTGCTCGTGCCATCCGATGTCCGCTATTGGCACAAAGCAGACATGCTCAATGCGCTGACGAATGTCCGTTTTTTGGGGTAAAGCGGACATGACGCGATGTCTGTTTATGACCCAAATCAGACGTGATGGGGCTCGGCGCTGCTCCGCCAGCTCCCGCTTGAGCCTCCTCGGGGCAATTCTTTGTTATCGTCCGCTGCTTCGGACGAAATCGATGTCTTCGACAAGGTAACTGGCTCATCGAGATCAGTGACGAAACTGGAGGGAAACGGTTCTACCATCGACGGTTCCAACGCCCAGCCACCGACGGCCAAGAGGTTAGCAGGGGGGTCAGCACGGTCGTGCAACGCGTACGGGAGTTCGCGGCGGCCACATGTCGGTTATTGGCACTAAACGGACATTGAGCGGGAGGTGAGGGGAAGTCTGCTTTTAGCTACAAAACGGACATTCCTGGCGTTGTTTGCGACGTCGCGACGATCATTACGGAATTAGGCGATTGCCAAGGCCGCAACCAATTTTAGACCGTTTTTCTCAGCTCCCACCTGGTACGTTCTTGAACAAATCCAGTCCCCGCAACCATCAAGAACGTACCGCCGTCTCCCGAGGAGGCGGCGGTCGGTTTTTGTTGGGCAAAGGCGGGAGAATCTGAGCCAGCGCACCGACAATAATCACCTCGCAGCGGCCACGCTCTTGGCCGGGGCGGACTTCGATCCGATCAAGGAGCGAACGGATGATTTCGACAGCCTGCGGGCGTGTCGCCTCATCAGCCAAAACCTCCTGCAGCCTGGCGACCTTCCTGCGGTAGAGGTCCGGAAGATTGGGATGGATCGCGATTTCGGTATCGCGAGGTTGGGCCTTCAAATCGGCGGCGATCTCACGTTTTCGAGTCTCCAGCTGCCGTAGCTGCTTTGAGGGGAAGAACGGACATGACGCGGACGTGACGCGATGTCTGCTGATGACCCAAAGGCGACGTTGTGTCGCGGGGTCCCTAGAGTGTTTGTGCCAGCACCCAGACACCACCTTGCGAAAATGCCCGCTCCGGTAAGCCGCGAAATCACGCGGCCTACCGGAATCATTTTTTCGACCAACACGAATATCGTCACCGCGACGATCCACAGCACATTCATCACGCCGCCGACGAACAATATGGCCATCAGGACCCAGCAACAGCCTACGCAATAAGCGCCGTGACGGGCACCAAGTGCGAGCGAGCCGAACGCGTCAGGGCGAAACCCGCCGTGGTGCTGAATGAATTGCAGTGGCGTCCGGCATTGCCGCAGGCAGGCGTCCTTGAGCGGAGTCCACTGATAAAGACCGGTTACAATCAGCACGATGCCGCTGAGGACTCCGCTCGCGGCTGCCATTTCAGGCGTCGCGAGCTCCCCCGTTCCAGCGCCCACTACACGAGAGAACGTCGCAACGAGAGCAAAGCCGACCCAGGCCAGAAGATAGCCTCCTGCAAACCAGGAACTCGCGGCGAATGGCTTTCCCTGTTGCGCCGCCTGACGCCCCAAGCGCGCATAGATAAAAATCATTGGCGTCGCCGATGGCGTCGTCGTCCCGACCATCATTACCGCCCACATTGCAAAGACGAATGCGAATTCGGTCGCGGTCCATGGCGCGGTCGTCGGCATCATCAGAGCCGTGCCGGCGGGGATCATCCGAAACCCGGACATGTCCATGTCGCCCATGTCCATATCGGCAGCGAGCCAGAGCACGTAAGCCCAAGCGAGCGCGGCAAGCACAAAGAGCGCGGCGGCTACGATTCTCGATCACGCCGCAGCACGGCCTCAAGTGCAGCATCGGTCATGTCGCTAGCGCACGATGCCAGTTTGACGAGATGGATCTCGGCGAATTGGGCATAGCTGTCGTTAAGCTCGAGCTTGATTGGCCGAGCCGTCTTGGTCCAACCGCGTCCGATTTCGGCAAGCGAGTATTCGAACCCGTCCACCATGTCGATGCGCACGCGATGAGGTGCGCCGGTCACCGGATTGAGGATCGGTTCGCCGCGGCCTTCCGTTATGCTAGGCACGAAGACAGCCGCGCCTTGCGGCCCGCAACGTCCGCCTGAAAATCGATCGGCGCGAAAATCGGATCGTGCAGCTTTTCCAACGTCGAAGCGAAGACGTTGAAGATGGTTGCTCCCGGCTCGGTGTCCTGCCCGCTGATGATGCGCAACAGGGCTCCACGCTGCGCCTCCGTCGCCCTCTCATCGACCACCACTGCCGCTTCGCCCTCACCCTCATGAATAGCGCCCGGCCAGCGGAAAATGGCGACGAACTTCAGACTGTCAAGTTTCGTGTCCCCATGGTGACCCTGCTCAATCTCCATCCCCGTCACCGCTTGGCAATGTCCGTGAGTAGGCAATCCGTTGAACTGGCAGGGGCAGCCGTCGGAGCAGTTGCAGTTCAGCAGACTCACGTCCGTAAATCGTCCAGTTCGTGTCGACCATCTCCGCCTCCCGCCACTTGGGGAGAGCGCTGGATCTTTGTTGAACAGTCATGATCAGTTCCTCTCCGCCGCAGAAACCGGCTGGTCATTGCCACCACCCCGTGATCGGTAAACAGGCTTTGTAGCTCAAAAGAAGAAGCCCCGTTCGGGGGACAAGACGGGGCTTCTTCGGTTCCTTTGGGGGAACGAGGGATGGAGGGGGAACCATCACCAGGCGGGTCGTATAGCGTGCTGCCGGCCATAACATCAAATCAGTCTTTTCTATTCGCGCGATAAGCCTAACTTATGGACTAAGCCGCAGCCCTTCCTTCGCGAGTTCCCTTGCGAGCAGGCGGCCCATGCGAACGCGCCAAGCTTTCCCGCCAATTGGAGCTCTTATGAAGATCGGGACGTTCTCTCGCCGACGGACATGATCATTGACGTCCGCGCAAGTGACAAAAGCGGCTGCTTGAGCAACCGGATCCGACCGCCGCCTTTCTCGACCCGTTCTCCGAAGTGCCGACCTTAGTCGTGATCTGCACGATCCGCGATCCCGTAACTGGTGAAAGCTATAGCCGCGACGCCCGCCATATCGCACAAAAGGCGGAAGCCTACCTGAAAGGAACCGGGGTCGGCGATACGGCCTATTTCGGCCCCGAGCTCGAGCACTTCGTGTTCGACGGAGTGCGCTATGACCAAGGCACGAATTACGGTTTCTACGAGATCAAATCGCATGAAGCGAACTGGGATGCGGGCGAGGGGAATGGCCCGAGCGCTAGAGTAGCAAGAGCTGCACCCCAGAGGAATGTTCCCGATACCTCCCGCGGATACGCTCCAGGATGCGCGCACCGAAATGGTGCTGGCGCTAGAGAAGCTCGGTATTCCGGTTGAGGCCCACCATCATGAAGTGGCGACGCGGTCAGGGCGAGATTGACATGCGCTTCACCACACTCACGCGCATGGCCGACAATGTGATGATCTACAAATATGTGGGTGAAGAGTGTCGCGTGGAAGCGCGGCATGACCGCGACCTTCATGCCCAAGCCTCTCTTTGGCGACAACGGCTCGGGCATGCACGTCCATCAAACCATCTGGAAAGGCAAGAAGCCGATCTTCGCCGGTGATGGCTATGCCGGATCAAGCGAAACGATGCGCTATTATATTGGCGGCCTGCTCAAGCACGCGCCGGCGCTCTTGCGCCATTTGCGCGCCGACTGTGAACTCTTACCGCCGGCTCGTACCTGGCTTCGAGGCGCCGGTCAATCTCGGCTATTCGCAGCGCAATCGCTCCGCGGCCTGCCGCATCCCTATGTACTCAGCCGACCCCAAGACCAAGCGCGTAGAGTTTCGCTGCCCGGATCCAGCCGCCAATCCTTATCTCGCCTTTGCCGCGATGCTTATGGCCGGCCTGGATGGTATCGAACATCTCATCAAGTCTGGCGATCCGATCGACAAGAATCTCTATGATCTGCCGCCGGAGCAGATTGCGAGGTCCGCGAAAGCGCCGGGAACACCAAGGATTACGCGTAGCCGAGGCCAACAGCGCACGTTTCAGTCACCGTGAGGTTGTTGGTCGTCTGCGTGGGCGTCTCGCTTCTAGCCGGAAGGCCAGATAGAAATACAGGGCGGTAGGACCAAATGGATCTGAACCTCGGTATCGGTTGCGACGTTAAGCCGTAACGGGGGCTTCTTAGGAGCCCTACGATGACAACGACCAAACCCGCCGCTATCGCGGGTACGACATCGTGCCAACGCGTCAGTGGTCGAGCTGGTGTGTGGGCGTCTACCCCACGCGTGGGCCTTGCCGCTCTTTTCGCGGTCTATTTTGCATACCTTGGCGCCACGACGGGAAGACGCTGTGGCCGAGGCTAAGCAGAGCATCGATCGCGTCCTTTCGAGCGCAGCGCCTAGCTGGCTCACTTAGCGCGCTTCGGCGTGACTTTGGCCTTGGCGTCTTTTAGCGCCTGACCCCACGCGCAAATGTCTTCAAGGGCCCGCTGCGATTGATGAGCGGAACGTCGCTTCCGCCGTTTCGGCCGTATGGACATGCTGGCGGCTGGTAAGCCTGGGCGATCGGCTCGATGCTACGATCTGTTCCGCGCTATCTGCGCCCGTTTGCGGTTTGTTGATATGTCGGTGTGGCCGATTTGCAGCTCTTGGCATCAGGCCCTAGCAATGAATGTCGGCTTTTAACTTCAATGTTGATCGTCTAGAGCACACGTGCCCAAGGACGTACAAGACTGAGGCCGTTGTAGTTGGCGCGGGCGTTGTTGGGCTGGGCTATCGCCCGCGCCCTTGCGCTGCGCGGCATCGAGGTCTTTGTAATCGAAATAGCAGGTGGCATCGGATATGGGACCTCCTCGCGAAATAGCGAGGTCATTCATGCCGGCCTGTACTACAAGCCAGGCAGTTTAAAGGCTCGTCTCTGCGTGGACGGCCGTCGTGCCCTCTACCAATATTGCAACGAGAAGCGCCTGCCCCACAAACGATGCGGCAAGCTCGTAGTGGCCGCCAACGCCAGCGAGGAAGCCTATCTGGACGAACTGGCACAAAAGGCGGAAGCGAATGGGGTCGAAGAGTTTGAGCTGGTCAACGCCGCAGGGCTGAAGGCGCTCGAGCCAAGTCTGAAAGGACTGAGCGCGCTGATATCGCCTTGTACCGGGATCATCGACAGCCACGCCCTTATGCTTTCCTATCAGGCCGATATCGAAGCAGCGGGCGGGACGATCGTTTTCCGCACCCCCGTATTGGCAAGCTGCTATCGACGGCCATGCCGTTAAACTTCGCACGGGCGGGGTCGAGCCGGCTGAGTTGGAGGCCTCATTGGTTGTCAACGCTACAGGTCTTGACGCCTGGGACTTCTCCTCCCGCGTGACCGGGCTCGACGCGGCTACGATCCCGGCCTCGATACCTGGCAAAGGGCAGCTATTTCGGTTTGACCGGTAAGGCTCCTTTCCGCCACCTGATTTATCCAGTGCCAGAACCAGGCGGCCTCGGGATCAACTTGACCCTTGACCTGGCCGGCCAGGCGCGATTTGGACCCGACGTGGAATGGGTCGATAGAATTAGTTACGATGTCGATCCACAGCGCGGCCGATCATTCTATGCCTCGATCCGCCGCTACTGGCCCGGGCTTCCCGACGGCGCGTTGATGCCGGCCTATTCAGGGAATCAGGGCAAACACGACAGCTCGAGATCAAGAGCCCGGCGATTTCGCAACCATCCAGGGTCCGAAAGAAACCGGCCATCGGGGCTACATCGCGCTCTATGGCATCGAGTCCCCGGGGCTGACTGCGTCGCTGGCGATCGGTGAATGCGTCGCAGAGTTGGCACTAGGTTCAACAAAAATCTGAGCTATCCGGGCTCGGACAGGATGGTGATCGGCCTGAGTTGCGCTCACCGCGCGGCATGACGCGAAAACGTCGCGCAATAAGAGCAAGGAACGGGGGCGTCTGGAGCTGCTTCTGCGACGGGCGTGACACGAATACCACCTGAGAGATTTTGAAGATGAATGGACGATGCCGCCGACTAAGCGATTAAGACCTATTCTGCTTGTGGCCAGTAACCCACTTCCGCCATTTGGAAGTGGGTATCAGGAGCGCAAAACCCACGAGTAGAAGGAAGACAAGAGCTGCATAAATCAAAAATGCTGGCTCGTTGCGAGCAGCAATCAGCATAGAACGTACAGGGGGCATGTTGGCCTGAGGCTGGCCAGCCCGTGCGAAGTTGATGATGACACTGTCCCCGGCAGCTTGCAGATGCGGGAAAGCTGCGCGCGATGTCAAAAACGCACTCAACAGGTTGTTGTCGACCTCCGCACGCCAATCCGGTGCCGATCGCCATGGCATTGGCGGTCGAAATGTTCTCAGGGAGCCGGATAAGCCAGTCACCCTTGACCCGGGCCCGCTCGGCGTAGCCGCCGTGGTGCACCTCGCCCAGACCGTAGCCGTTCAGTACGACGCGATCCCCCGCTTGGAAGCGCGGGTCCTCTGAGTGCAGCACCCTGCCGGCCAAGTCGATGCCGGGAATGAGCGGGAATTTGCGGATGATCGGCGCCTTGCCCGTTATCGCAAGGCCATCCTTATAGTTCACCGTTGAGTGCTCGACCGCCACGGTGACATCGCCCTCCATGAGATCGGCATCCGTCAGTTCGGTGACCGCGACGCTTTGCCGGTCGCCTTCTTTGGTCACAAGCAATGCTCGGAACGTGTCGGCCATAATGATCCTCCAACAGCGCGGCGCCCGACCGGAACGGCGCCTGAAGTCAGGATTGCAAGAGATAACGCGGGAGCTCTTGCTCAAATTCTGGGAAGTAACGTGAGATCACGGTCACATCGAAGCGTTCGAGGATCGATTCCTTCGGCTCGCGGTCAAGGAGGAATCGGAACGCCGCCTCAAGACAGCGCTCCGGCGTGTGCTTGCCGGCGGTCAACTGCTCGTACGTCTTTCGTGCCATCGTCACATGGTGCCGGCTCTCGCCCTTTCCGTCGCGGACGACCACCTTGAACTCGAGAGGGTCGTCGTCGCTAATGCACCTGACTTCAATCATGCTAGCCATCGCGCCGTGCACGTCTTCAGCCGATAGGCAGGGGAATTAGCACGTTTCGATCGCCCCCCTCAGGCGCAGCGATCGCAATTCACCGCACCCGATATTTGCTCGCGTAGTGCTGGCCGAGAATCTTGCGGATCTGCTCGGCAAGGCGCCTGTTACCGGTTGCCTGCGGCTTCTCGCGGCGCTTTTGCGGCTTCGGCCGATCCCTGCCCGGGCTCTGTTTCGTTGGTTCGCGCATCGCAGTTCAAAGCTGTGAAGGACCCCGCCTTCATTCAAGAGACGATCTCAACCGGAGTGCCGATCGAGAGTCCAAGCGCTCGGTCGGCGCGCCCCTGATTGACGGCGATTTCGGCAAGTCCGTTCGAATTCTCATACCAGAAAGCCGTGCCCGGCTCCCGATCGCTGAAGGTCCCCGCGCGCTCCAATACCCGACCCGCCGCGGCAAGCCTTGCATTGGGCGGCAGCATGGCCGCCCTCAGGCCGGTCATGGCATTGCCGAAATGATCGACGTAAACGATCTCGCAGAGGTCGTCCGGCCAATCTGCCAGGCGATCCGCGCTATCCTTGCGTGGCCGGCCGGGTGGCGGCTCGCCGCGCGCAAGCATGGCTGCGACCGGTGCGAAGAGGTCGCGCCCGTGAAAGCTGGCCGAGAGGCGCTCCGGCTCCCAGTCGATGTCCCAGCTGTGCGTCTCTTTGGCATGGCGCTGGACCAGCTCAAACAGGCCGTTGCCGGGGCCGACATACCACCGGCCGTCAGCCTCGAGGATAATGGCCGGCCGCGTCCCGCCGACGCCAGGATCGATGACGCAGAGAAAGACGGTTCCCGCCGGAAACCATGCGGCATAGGCCGCCAATAGGTAGGCCGATGCCTTGGGATCACCGACCGGCGCGTCGGCGAACAGGTCGATAGAAGGTATGCCCGGCGCCATCTGGTGCAGCACCGCCTTCATCTGACCGGTATAGGGGCCGTGCAACCCGAAATCCGTAAACAGCACAATCATGTTATCAGCTTGCCCAGCAGGCCGCGCCTTGCAACGATCGCGCGTTTCCAGTGGCAGCAATTATTGGCACATCTCGAACAAAGTTGCGTTCTCCCAAGCCAACCGCGACCAGCCGGTTAGTCCGACGCTATGGCAAAAAAAATCGCCGCCGGAACTTGGCGGGGACAAGGTTGTGGTGAGTGTGCATCAAATAGCCGATGTCAAAGTACCTCTGCCATCTCTGGCGCCCAGAGGGGCGACAGGAGCGCGTCGATGACGGAGCCCTTCACGCCCGGACCAAGCCGCTGCAGTGTCACCTGCGCTCCGTTTGCGAAGCGCACTCCGTCGTGGAATTGGCCGATCTCTAGGCGCGTGAAAGTGACGTCCTCGTCTGCCATCACCCCGCAGGCGTTCTGCACTACCTGAGAATTCCCTCAAGCCTGAGGTGCGTATCATAGGCCATGCACACGGCGGTCGAGACATCGCCCGGGGCAATGAAGCCGTATCGCTCGCCGACCCGCGCAGGCCGGCTGCGATACAGTTCCAGCGAAAAGTCACACATGGTTTCCTCCTTCTCAGAGATAAGTCCTCTCTCGCGAGAGGTGACGTGGCAACATCGCAGGGGGGCTTAAGCAGCGGCGATCCATTCGCCCGCCACATAGCCGAAGGCAACTGCGTCAGGATCCCGCTTGGCGGCTTGCTGCAGCTTGACCTCGTCGTCCACGACTACGCCGCAGACGGATATCGTTGGTCGCTTTGGCTTCATCCTTGAAGCCGCTCAGAAGAATGATCTCTTTGCCGCGCACGACAATCCTCGGGAGTGCCATCTCGCCTCCTCGGGCCTGCCAGCAGAACGGCTCTAAAGCGTATGCAGATTACGGGTTCAGAGGATCAGCCCTGCATGGACCCTTCGTCAAGGGCGACCCCCACGTCAGCCAAGCGTAATTGTATCGACCAAATTTGACTATGGTAAGACCCGCGGGGGAGCAGCTTATAGGCGAGTTCCCAGTGCGCTACTTTCCTGCCGTCGCGAGCTCGCTGGCGTATCTCGAACACGCCCTATGTTTTTGGAGAGACTCGAACCCCGGGTTCCGAAACAATGAACAAGCCCCTCGTCATCTGGCTGTTCTTGGGAAGCTTTCGCACCTCGCTAAAGGCGGATGCCATCAAAACGCTGACAGACCACCATTGCTTGCACTTATCGCTCGTGCCGCTGTTAGCCGGGGTCGCGGTCGCGTGTGTTCTTTTTGCTGTCCCAGTATTCGCGGAGACACCAGCGGAAGCGCATACGAACCGGCTGATCAACTCCGTCAGTCCCTATCTCCTGCAGCACGCCCACAATCCAGTCGACTGGTACCCATGGGGCGAGGAAGCGATTGGGAAGGCAAGAAAAGAGAACAAGCTGATCTTCCTCTCCATCGGCTACAGCACCTGCTACTGGTGCCATGTGGCCGAGCGAACGATCTATTCTAATCCCGCCATCGCCGCGCTGATAAATCAGTGGTTTGTCAGCATCGAGGTGGATCGTGAAGAGCGCCCCGATCTCGACCAGACCTATATGCTTGCGCGGCAGGTTCTGACCGACTCGGGCGGATGGCCAAACAATCTGTTTCTGACGCCGGACCTCAACCCCTTTTTTGCCGGAAGCTATTTCCCACCCGAAGATCAGGGGGACACGAATGGCTTTCCTACCATTCTCAAGCTGATCCACGACGATTGGCAAAAAAACCCCGTCAAGATCAAGGCAATCGGCGATCAGGTGCAAGCCGCGCTGAGTTGGGCGGACGACACCGGTGGCAAGTCCACGAGCGTCTTGAAGATGATGCCGGCCGATTGGCTCTCAAAAGCGCGCGATCAATTCCTTGGCCAACGCGACAAGGTGTATGGCGGCCTCGATGGGGGCGGTGGAACCAAGTTTCCGCAAGCGCCTGTGCTCAACCTTCTTCTGACAGACTATCGTCTGAACGGCACCGCGGAGTCGCTGCAAGCTGTCACCGAAACGCTTAATGCCATGGCGTTTGGGGGCATCCACGACCATCTTGGCGGCGGAATGCACCGCTACAGCACCGAGCCGACCTGGTCCATCCCGCACTTCGAGAAGATGCTCTACGACAATGCCCAGCTGATCGGGCTCTATGCCGATTACTATGCGATCACGCGTCAGCCCCTCGCACGCGACATGGCCGTCGATCTCGCCGGCTACCTCGCCCGGCGCATGACGGCACCGGAAGGTGGTTTTTACACCGCCGAGGATGCCGACATCGAAGGCAAGGAGGGCGAGACCTATCTGTGGACACGGGCAGAGATCGCAGACGTCTTGGGATTAGCCGACGCCGATCGATTTTTCAGGCTCTATGAGCTGACACCACTGCCGAGCGACCCGAATGGTCCGGGCGTATTGCGTATCCGCAAGGACCTGATTGCCTCAGAGGGAAACAGAGCGAGCCTTCATGACAGGGTGGCCGAGCTCGCCCAATTGCGGACCAGGCTGTTCGAGGTCCGTGATCGGCGACCGCAGCCAGCACGCGATGACAAGATCGTGGTGGCGCTCAATGGGCTTGCCATTGCTAGCCTGGCGCACGCGGGAATGATTCTTGGCGAAACGCGATGGGTCGCTTCGGCCAGCCGCTCCGGCGAGTTCGTCCGGCAGCACGCCTTCGATGAAAAGAGCGGCCGCCTCCGCCACCATCTATTCCAGGGTGAGGCGGCGGGCGAAGGCTTCCTCGATGATTACGCGATGCTCGGGCTCGCCTATCTTGCCCTCGGCGAAGCGACCGGCGAGCCGGTCTGGGTGTCCCGCGCTCAAGCTCTCGCCTCAGCCATCCTGACGCGCTTCACCAAGCCCGACGGCTTGGTCGTGGTCTCCGTGGCCAATTCAAGCTTGGTGACGCCGGCGATTGATCTCGACGATCATGATACGCCTTCAGGGACATCGGCCGCCTATGCGCTTTTGGCGCAATTGGGCAAGACCGACACGCGTTACGCAGAGGCGGCGACCAAGATGCTCGCGCGCATGACGAATAAAATTCAATCTGCGCCCGCCGCTTGGGCAAGCCTCACGGCCTATGCCGCACTTTACGGGCAAACTGTGGAGGCGAAAACGGAAGCCGCTCTGGACAGCGCCGCCCACGTGAAAGCGGCGGCCCAAGCCGCGCTTCATGCCGACCACGACGAAATCCTCGTGACCCTCACCATAGATCCCGGCTACCACCTGAATGCCAATCCCGCCTCGATCGACTATCTAATACCGACCGTGGTGACAGTCCTAAGCGCACCCGACGCCAAGATCACCTACCCCGCGGGGCACGTCTTCAAGCCAAAATTCTCGCCCGAAGGGATTTCGGTTTACGAAGGGTCAGCTGCAATCAGAGCCGACCTGCCGAAGGGCAGGCTAACTTCGGCCGTGAGCACGTCGTTGCGCATTGAGGTGCAGGCTTGCACCACCCAAATTTGTCTCCCTCCGGCAACTCTCACTGTATCTGTACTTGAGTAGTAAATCCTGCGCTGAGCTCGACTCAGTCACTGGCAGATTGATCGACCACCTGCGCGGGAGCGCCGCCATCATCGTTCTAAGGCCCTATAGAAACGATCGGGTAATTGACTGCCGCCATCCTCAGCGAGCACCTTAGCCTTGAGCGCAGAATCGAGGTTGTGTACCGCCGGCCAATCGGCGTTGTAGTAGACGATCACCAACCACAACGGGGGATACCCCGCATCTCCAGACAGCGTCGCACGCCAAGGTACCGACGAGCTTATAGATCGATGCATGCGACTCCGCTTAGACCAATTGGCTTATTCTCAAAAGCACATTTCATGAATTAGGACACTCGCTCCGGCGACCGGGCTTGATCACATTGGCACCATCGGCGATGGCGACATGTAGGCATCATCCGACCGGATCGAGCGCGAGCCGCCATCGACGACCTTCGTCGCCTGAGCACGATAAGACCCACTTATCATCCCAATAAGGAAATACAATTTGAGCTTATCGCCGGTCACGCGCTAATACCCCCACGTGATGGAAGTCCCTCCCTCACTGGTTCCCCCCAACGAACCAAAAAGAAGCCCCGGTTTCCCCCGGTCGGGCTTCTTTTTTTGCCCGAGGCATGAGGGTTTGTAATGCCGCCATTGAAATTTATTTGCCCAGCAACCGGAAACGAGGTCGACACGGGCATTGATTTGGACGTGCAAAGCTTCGCCGCCCTGCCGCGTAGCATCACCCCATTCGGTTGTCCCCATTGCGCTCATCCGCACCTTCTTGCGCACGTTCAAGCATGGCTGGGCGAACTTCAACCTGCTACGAGTGATACTGCCGTCCCCTCGTCGAGCACGCAGGCGAGGCGGCGTGTAGGCTAGTCTGCGGCGTGATAAACGAAAGGACGCCAGCCCAAGCCGACGCCCTCTGTCTTCGAGTTTCGTCTGCTACTAGAAGGACGCCGACCGGCGCCTAGGTCCCTGGGTTCGTTTCTTGTAAGCCCAGAGACCGACCTCGATTTCTTGTTCATCGAGGATTCGTTCGCAAGTAACGTGATACTCAGCCAAGAGGCGGCGTAAGGGCGTGATCGGGCGAATAGTGGGATTGGTTTTTATTTCAACCGTTTCTTCCCAAAGCTCTACATAATGCTTCGCTTCACCCTCAATGTGATTTCGATCCACTTCGCTTAGCTGTGGCAACTCGCCATAGCCAAGGTCACGGGCCACCAACGCACATAGCGCGGTAAATTTCTCTGCCCTTTGGGTATTGAGCATGTCTATTTTGGTCATGGAAAGTCCCCCGTCTTGGTGGCGCAGCCCTCACTCGCCGCCAATCAAATTTTCCCCCACCTAAAAACACTCCATTGGCGATCAGGGTTCCGTCTCCATCGAGGTTTTCGATAATATTTTGTTACTCGGGTTTCGCGTTTAGGGATGGCGCGTCCTTCCTTGCTCAAACAGGACCGCCTCGCTGTGCCTTGCTGCAACGCCGACCGAATCCGACTTCTCCAAAAACTAAGCCCCGGCGGTTGGGGACTACTTGCCGGGGCTTAGGGTCATGATGGCACTTGTACTGCTGACCATTAGGCCATCAGGTACCAATGGAGTAGCACAACCATTGTCGTGCACGCTGTAACTTGGGGGCTATATCAAACGAAAAAGGGCGCCGACCGAAGCCGACGCCCCGCTTGATAATGAACGCCCTGCAACTACCTATTTATTGGTGACGGTCTCCCCCGGCCGTCACCGGTTCCCCCTTGGAACCGGAGAAGTCCCGTGCTGCGCGGGCGGGGCTTCTCCATGCGCGCAATCCTCATCGAGCGCATCGTTCTTTCAAACAAAGTTCAAAAAATGGCAGGCGTTATCACAAAGCGGGCCCGAGGCATCGTGCGAGCAAAAAGGGCGCCGACCGAAGCCGACGCCCTTCGCTCGTGTAAGCTGACTAGCTCTTACATCTTTTTCAGAGAGCACGTGTTGGTGGCAGCATTCCATATACCGCCAGCCTTGGCACAATCGGCCGCATTCTTTGCGGTCGCTACATCGCCAGCGAATGCGGGGCCGGTGAAGGCAAGTGCTAAGGCCATTGCGAGAGCGGAGATTAGGGCTTTCATGGCTTTTCTCCTTACGATGGAACTAACTCTCCCTTCTCCTACAAACGCGCTCTCGGGGGCCTCCGTTCCGAGATTGAGGAGGCCAGCCGCTCCTCGCGCGAGGGCCAAGGGGGGACGAAGGTCGTTTTTAAGGGAGGGAGCGCGGGTTGATTGCGCTTGTCGGTTTCGGTGGCTATTCGCCCCCTCACGGCGCCGAAACCAGGCCCCACCTAGACGCATTCGCCAAGTCATTCACCGCGACATTTTTTTCAGCGGGCAAGCAAAAATCTGCTTTCAGGCGTTTAGCCTAGAAAGCGGTGTGACCCCGCAAACTTGGAGGAAAACAGATGTCCAAAACGATAGCCATATGCTAGCTGTGGTGGCGATGATGGCGCTTGCCCCCGCCTATGGCGCAGCGCCTAAGGAATGCACCGATGCTCACATGAAGCAAATGGACGCAATGATTGCCAAAATGACCGACGCCGCTAAGAAGAAAGAGGCGACGACGGCTCTCGACATGTCAAAAGCGGAGATGAAAAAAGGCAATATGGATGGCTGCATGAAGTACATGAAGCAGGCGCATACGGCCATGGGACTCTAGGTGAGCCGCTGCCAGGCTTCTCGGTGCCGGGCTTTCCTTGACTACGGCGAAGGCTCGTCAGAGGAACCTTTTGGTACCAGCTTCCATCTAACCGCCGAACAGAACTGCGGGCGATTATGGGCAGAGAAAGCAACATCTCATGCCAAAGACATCCTTCCTCCGCATTCTCCTTGTCGCCAGCCTTGTGGTGCTTTCACCGACGTTAACTCTCGGCCATGAAGGCCATCACGCGGAGTGTACAGACACGGCAATAAACGCCTTGAAGGCTGACATTCAGGCGATGGGCGAGGGTGAGGCGAAGACGACGGCTTCAAAGGAGATGGAGACGGCGCAACAGTTGATGGCCAAGAATGATATGGAGGGATGCAAGAGCCACATCCACAGCGCCATGGAGGCCACGGAGAAATAGATGAGCGACGCCGGAAGGCGTTGGGCGATAGTTGCAAGCGCGTTGTTGGTGCTTGTAGGCGTCGCTGCAATCGGGATTTATGCTGGCCTGTACAATATCGCGGCTGACGTTCCTCACACGCAACCGGTTTACTGGTTGCTTGAAACGGTGCGAGACCGTTCGATCACAGCGCGAGCGCGGGATGTTGTTGTTCCAAACAATCTGAATGATCCGAGCCGCATCTCAAGGGGTGCGGGCCAATACGCGGACATGTGCAGCGGCTGCCACCTTGCGCCCGGCATGAAGCGGACGGAGATCAGCCAAGGCTTATACCCACGCGCGCCCGAGCTTCGGCGCAAAACTGATCTTACGCCTGCCGAACAGTTCTGGATCGTCAAGCACGGTGTGAAAATGACGGGTATGCCCGCCTGGGGCGTCACCCATGACGACGACCTGCTTTGGGATGTGGTCGCCTTCGTCCGCAAGCTGCCAGAGCTAACGCCCGAGCAATATGAAACTCTTGTCAAGAACGCTCCGAAACATGAGGAGCTAATGCAACATATGGAAATGGACGACGATCACGAGCATGGCGGGGCGCATCAGTAATTTTGGCGGTGGCCTGAGACCACTCAGCGCTCGGGATGTTCTCCTGACGCCGACGCAAAAAGCGGCTTTCCCAGGGAGTTGGGGAAAATTTCTTCTGGAAGAAGTGCAGATTGCCGATGACACCGACGCCATCCCCACTTGCCCGGTTTATGGGAATGATTGCTTCCACGCCCAATTGGTACTTGTCCGCGACGTAGAGTAGCCCGGGGTTAATTGTGCCGGTCGTATGCTCACTCTCATCGAAATTGCTCGTTTCGGTTTTAAAGCTGAACTCGGTGATCGGCACTAAGTGGTTTACGAACCCAGGCAGATTGAGTTCCTGCACCTCACCACCTAGAACAGCCCAAACGCTGCCGGCCGCTGCGCCGCCCTCGTTGGGGCACAACTTGTTGCACAGATTTCTGAATCGAGGGCAAAGCCTTGTGCCTCAATTGGCCAGATCGGAGAGGGTGGGATTCGAACCCACGGTACGGTTACCCGTACAACGGCTTTCGAGACCGTAGTCCCCAGCTCAGATTGGTACGGGCGGCAATCTTAACTCTCGGTGATTGCAGGTCCCCGCAACCAATCAAATCAAGAACTTAGGCCCCACAGCGGGGCCTTTTCTTTTCGCGACATACTGCGACATACACCCCTTGATTTCCAACGAGTACGAGACGGGCGCGGCAACTCCCCGCGACACACACGCGACATGGTGAGCAGTCTGACGGTCGCCCAGAAAAGCCCGCGATGACTGTCGGAATGCTGGCGGATAGTCAGCGGAAATGGATTGAGTAAGTCCGGGCCACCCTCATGGCGCGAAGTTGGCAAGAAGTAACCCCGACGCCACCTTCCCGAAACCCGCGACTCTTAAGGCCATGCTCAAGCCCTATGATCCGGCTTTGATGGAGGCCTATGCGGTCAGCCGCGCGGTCAACAGCTTCAAGAACGACACGGAAGAGTGCATTGAGCCAGCGGCGTGAGTGGAGGTAAAGCAGACATGACGCGGACGCTGGATAATGTCCGCTAATGACCCAAAGCGGACATGCGTTATGCGATAGCGATGAGGCTCACTGCCTGAGCAACACATCGCGCTCAACGCGCTCACACCAATCCCGAATTCTTTAGGCGCCGAAGCGGACATCGAAACCGGCCTAAACGTCAAAAGGTCAGAGCAAATTCGCTGACACAAATGCCATTCGGAATTCTGAAGTCCGCCCCAAAAGGCGGTGCTAAATGCCGCTTTGGGGGGAACCTCCAGAGACCTCGTGCCATCAAATGTTCAGGCTACGTAACCTGGCGGCAGAAGCACGCTCGGACCTGAGCCTGTCGCCATAACTGAGGAAAATGAGCAATGGCACAGGACATTTCGACTTCTATCACGAGACGAAGCATGGTCGCAGGGCTGGCGCTGAGCGCCTCCCCGATAGCTTTGGCGGGGGCGGATAAAGCGTACGCGCAGGCCAAGCAAACCACGCCTGAGAAAAGTCTGTACGAGCGGCTGGGCGGCGTCTTCGCCATCGCGGCGGTGGTGGATCACTTCAGCGACGCCGTCGTGAAAAACCCGATCGTCGGCCAGAAGTCCAAGAACCCGCAGCTGCGGGAATGGCACACCAAGAATCTAGGAAGGCTGCCCGGCCTCAAGTTTATGCGGACGCTGTGGGTCTGCGACGTTTCGGGTGGGCCGTTCCAGTTCACGGCCACCAAGCCCGGCGCGACGCCGCTCGGCCTTGAAGAGGCCCACCGGGACCTCCGGATCTCCCCGGCAGAATTTGATGAGGTCGCAGCGGAGCTCGGACGGACCCTGGATTTCTTCAAGGTCCCGAAGCGTGAGAAGACCGAAGTCCTGGCCGCCTTCGCCGCCCACAAAGGCGAGGTCACCGCCGGCTACGTCGAGGCCCCTAAGCGAGGCTGAAGCATCTGTTCCGGTGAACCGTTTGCCCATCGTTAGGGTGACGACGCACACAAACCTCGCTACTTTGCTGGAATGCCGGCTGCCTATTTCTGCATCAAGGCTTTCTCGGAAACTGACTTCACCGAGGATCTGAAAGCCTTCGACGTACAAACACTGATCCTTCACGGGGATGACGATCAGATCGTGCCGCAGGCTTCCGACGACGACCGCGACGGATATGACCATCCCGCTAGTTCCGCTGCTCGTTTACTTATGAGGACTGGACTTTTTTCCGCGCTTTTTGTTGCTTTTGCCAGCCTTACTCAGTGCGATGGCAATTGCCTGCTTCTGTGGCTTGCCGGCCTTCATCTCCGTTTTGATGTTTGAGCTAATCGTCTTGTGGGAAGACCCTTTCTTAAGAGGCATGCCAAGTGACCTTTCCTCGCAATGCGTTAAGCTTTGTCAGCGGAGGCTTGCGCATGCATCGTGTTTTGCGTTTCGCCTTCCTTCCAATGCGGACCGAGCACAGGCCTGCCGGTCCGTTACATCGCCCTTCAGTCACCTATCGTCTTGCTGAACCGCTCAGAGCGGCGTCGGTTCTGTTCGAACTAGTTTAAGGAAGAGGTCGTATCGAGTATGGAGGTTGCCATGGCGAATAAGCAGAATTTCAAGCCAGAAGAGTGGACCAAGATCTTAGAAAGCACGATGTTGGCGGGTATGGCGGTTTCGGCAGCGGAGCCAAACGGGCTACTGGGTGCGCTCAAAGAGGCAGTCGCCAGCAGCTCTACGCTGGCTAAAGCGAAGTCGGATCCCGGGGCCAATGAACTCGTCAAGGCCGTCGTCTCAGATTTCGAGACGAAGGAGGGGCGAGCCGCAGTTCAGGAAGCGCTGCGCCAGCAGCTTGCCGGCGCCAAGAAGCCCGGTGACGTTGTTCAAAGTTCGCTCGCCAATCTGAAGGAGGTATCGGCCATCCTCAACGCCAAGGCGCCACAAGATGCGGCTGGATTTAAGGCGTGGCTACAGACTATGAGCAAGAACGTGGCAGAGGCATCTTCGGAAGGCGGATTTCTCGGCATCGGAGGCGTGCAAGTCAGCGACGCTGAGAAGGCGACTCTCGCCGATATATCAAGGGCTCTGGGAACGAGCGCCTGAGTCCATTCCCGGGGGAACCCTGCGATCTTTCTGGGCTCCCCAAATAGTGCCAGCTACTTCGTATTTCCGTATCTATGGTCCCCGGAAGGGCCGCTTCGAACTGGAAGCAGAGCAGATTCGGTAAAACAAGCAACGTCTGTTCTTGGCACAAAGCGGACTCAAGCGGCACGCGGCCCATGGCTGATTGTGTTATCCTCGTAGCTCCCACCTGAAGGTCTTTCACCATGAGAGAGTTGAACGCCTTCGCTGGCCAGAATTGGCTGGTTACTCCGGCGGCCCTGGCCCTCAATGAGCCCTAAGACCATACACGATCAGAAATGGCTCTTGGTACCATCGGGAAGTTTGTATGCCAATTTCTTTGGAACCGAGTTCGATGAAACGCCCGACATCAAGAGCGGCCAATTTGTCCCAGACATAGCTGTCATTCGAGATAGATCCGCGAGCTCCCATGACTTTAGGTGTGTTCCTGGGTCACGCCTGGCAGGCGGCCAACGACAAGGCGCGCGAGCTGGGGTGGATCGTTTAAGAGTGAGGGGACTACTCACGGCGCCTTATCAATAGTTCGTTGCCCGTAGACTAGGATCACCGTCACGGCTTCCTCGCGGGTCCTTGACTTACCGGGCGCGCAGAACTTGTGAGCATCGACGGCATGACCAAGATGGTGTTCCACAACGCCGTCATGCGTCCAACCACCTGACGAACGGTGAGGGGTCGCCCTGATGATACGGCCCCGGTAGTGAAATTCGTCGGTCATCTCCTCAACCTGTGTCCACGCCAGCAGCGCTTTGTTCAGCCTTGTCCCTGGTAGCCCAAAACTTCACGGGCTAATGGCAAGCAATGGGCAGCAAGATCACTGACGACCACGAACTGCTCGTGCAAGCATGGCAGGCGGCCAACGACAAGGCGCGCGAGCTGGGTGGATTGTCTGATGCGACGCTGTGTCCAGACTACGAGTTCTTCGATGAAACAATCCTGTCATGTTCGAGGTGCTAGAGGCGGTCGGCATGACCGAAGACATCCTCATTGAAACTCACGGCAACAACATCGTGGTCGCTATGCCAGGCACATCCTATCGCGTCCGGTACCGTAGGCCGAATGGCGGTGGCCGAAAGCTTGTTGCCTACCAGTTGCCGAAGGCAGATGATCCATTAGCTGGCATAACCAGCGCGAACTTCATGAAGTTGGCTTGGCGCATCGCGACCGAGAAGGCGCGCGAGCTAGGGTGGACTACGTAGCCATGCTCGGCCCCGCCGAGTGCCCCCAACCGCCGGGTCGGCCTTTATTGCATCCACAAGCCCCACAGTAGCAGGACGGGTGAAGAGCGTGATGAGCGCCACCTCAGTGGCGGCGGCGCTAGGTGCCAAGGGCTCTAGAACGGGCCTAAGCCTTGTTCTTCTTCCGCGTGGCTGCGGCCTTGGCGGCGGTTGCCCGACGCTTGCGGGTTGCCGCTGCCTTGCGTCCCGCCGCCCGCCGCTTCCGCGTCTGCGCAGCCTTCTGACCCGATGTAAGTTTCTTGGTCGCTGCCATCTGTCGCCTCCCATGTGAAGCACGCAGACTACTTCAGCGGACCGAGCAAGCCAATCTCTCGGTCGGAGTTATGAACTGGCCCGCAGTTGATTGCGCGCCGGGTCCTTATTCGTTGTCAGCCTTCATCGGGGGCGCAGCTCCCGGAAATTTACTCGCCGCAAGATCACTTAAGTGAGCAGATAGCTGAAGTCGAGAAGGTCCTGGGAGCTGCGGCTTGGACCTACGTGGCCGCGGCGGTATCGGCCATTGTGGTCTGGCTTTTCTACCTTTTCGGTTTGTTTTTCCGGGGGAGCTCCGCAGAGGACCATTGATGAATCCAATTTTGCGTCATCGCCGCAGTCAGGGCTCATCGTTCCATGACTGATTATCGGCACTAAGCAGACATGACGCGGACACTGGACAATGTCCGCTAGTGACCCATAGCCGACGTGATGTGTGCCGGAACGCGCAGGTCATAGGCCGGCGCGGATCTCTTCCAGCCGGCGCCGCTGCTGGCCTGCATTATCGAAATTGGCCGGATCGAGCCATTCCTCGTAGGCGCGTTTCAGCGCGGGCCATTCGGTGTCGATAATCGAATACCAGGCTGTGTCGCGATTCTTCCCCTTGACTATCATGTGCTGACGAAAAACGCCCTCGGATTTGAAGCCAAACCGCTCGGCTGCGCGCTTCGACGGCTCGTTGCGGCTATTGCATTTCCATTCCCAGCGGCGGTAGCCGAGGTCCTCGAAGGCGTGCCGCATGAACAGATAGTGCGCCTCGGTGCCGGCTGGCTTTCGAGCGATGGCCGGTCCCCAGTGAATATGGCCAATCTCGATGCGACCATGGGCTGGTTCGATGCGCATGAAGGTCTGCCGACCGGCCGCCTTACCCGACGCCTTATCGATAACGGAGAAATAAAGCGGATCCTCACTCGCTTGCACCTTCTCCAGCCACGTCTGAAAGGCCGCCCGGCTCTCGGGAGGTTCTTTGCTGAGGTAACGGAAGCGATCGGCTGCATCCGGAACTATCGCGATTTCGAACAGGTTATCGCCGTGACTCGCCGCGTCTAGTGGCTCCAGCCGCACAAAGCGGCCTTCGACCGGTGTGCGCGCTGGGCGTGGTCGTGGCTGCCAATTCTTTAGCTCTACGGACACGGGACTCACTACCAACGCCGCCGGGGCGGTGACAACTCAACAAAGAAGAAGAACGGGCCTAATGTCTCCTTCTGGCACAAAGCAGACATTTCACGCCGGTGGGTATATGTAGACGGGGCGCCCGCCGCGGCGGTGCAGTGCCGCTCTGGGCTGGTAGTGTTAGCGGCAGCAACGCGGATCCTAAGCAGGCAATCACATGTCGGTGTTAGGTGCCATTCTGCTAGTTTTGGCTGGCCTCGCCATCATGGCCTTTGGCATATTCTTGTTTTACGCGTGGCTGCCGGCACGACGTGCGGTTGCTCGAGGCCGAACGCATCTGCGACGCGAACGATGAATTCGCCCATCGCCCTTGGCGACATCAATGAATCGCAGCGCTCTGACTGCCCGAACCCCGGCAGATCAATCGCCACTAAATGGGTATGCTCTGCTAACCGATTCCAGGTGGGCTCGTAGCAGTAAATGCTCTCCGGCCACGGGCTCAGCAAGAGCGCGTGGTCGTCCCGCGGCTCACTCTCGGCGTAGCGAATGGACAGGCCGTCGATGGTGCGGGATTGCGAGTGGATGTTTTGGTTCGACATGACGGCCATGATACCCTCCGTGTGAGGTGGTGGTTTGGTGCATCACGCACAGCCGCCGAGTTCAATAGGGCGCGAAGTTTGAGTCGGAAGCCAAGAATGCCGCCGCTTGCCGCGTGAAGGACTCGTGAAATTGAAACAAGGAGCCGTGGCCTAAGTCGGGATAGGTCAGAAGGACCGCGTTAGGCAGGTTCGCGCTCAACCAATAGGAGTTCTGGACTGGAATCATCTCGTCATGGATCCCGTTCACCACAAGCGTTGGATGCGGGATGGTCTTGAGGTTCGCAAAGCGCTGACCGGTAAATTTCTCCCAGTCTCGAACGCCGCCAGTTGGGCTTGGGCGACGGCCGGCCCTGAGATAGGCTCCCTGTCCTCCGTCCGTTGAGTCAGCCGTTCGATAAAGGCCGCGCCAGCCTTTTGGCTCGATTCCGTGGGCGCAAAGAAGATCTTCTGCAGGACCGTGTATCCTTGGAGCTTGGGATCGCTGAGATGTTTGGCGAGGTTTGGCTTTTCGAGGTGCATGATGTCTTCTCCACCTCGGGGTGCCGTGCCAACGAGAATCATCCGACGAAAAACAGAGGGCCGGTCCTCCACCATCTGCTGCGCAACCATCCCGCCGAGTGAGAAGCCGAGAACGTCGCAGGAAGTGAGTTTAAGCCCCTCTAGGAAAGCCAATGCGTGCTTTGCCATGCCCGCGATCGTGTCAGGCACCTTGCCTGTGGACCGCCCGAGACCTGCGCTTTCGAACAGAATGACCTCTCGCCCACATGCAAGAGGGTCGGTGACCGCAGGATCCCAGTTATCGAGTGTTCCGGTGAAATGTTGAAGACACAGTAGAGGAAGTCCGGGGCCAGACCCTAACCGACGGTAAGCATAGGCTTCGTTGCTTACCTGCAGAAATTGAGTTGGGGCGGTTGTGTTGCTGGTATTCTGCTCGGTCGACATGTTTCGGTCCTCCGTAAGCAGACGCGCGCCCGGGCGTCATGGATCTCTGATGATAGACGAAACGGATTGGTTAGAGCCGACCCTCTCCGACTTCCTATTCGTGGAGCAGCCTTTGCCAGTTTGCGGGTACTCGTCCGGCTGGTCCGGGCACTGGTTGGTCTAGCGGATGGGAGTAAGG
This sequence comes from uncultured Alphaproteobacteria bacterium, assembly GCA_963745855.1. Classification (GTDB taxonomy): domain Bacteria; phylum Pseudomonadota; class Alphaproteobacteria; order Rhizobiales; family Methyloligellaceae; genus Methyloceanibacter. The sequence goes on from CAVUZR010000009.1 coordinate 22,752, forward strand.
AGGGGGAAGAGTTAGACCTGCGAAGAATTCATTAGAACGGTAGTCGTAAAACCAGCGCTCACCTTGCTCGAAGCTTGTGATGATCGGGTGATGGGTCGCGGCGTTGTGCTTCGAGGCGTGTTGGTTAGGCGAACTATCGCAGCATCCAATATGACCACATTGGGCGCATCGGCGAAGATGAAACCACCACCCTCCCGTTGCCAGACATTCGACGCAACCAGTGCCGCTAGGCTTGGCCGATAAGTCGATGCCGTCTCTATCAGATTTCATCAACTCCTCCCAAGTGCGCTCTCGCAGCGGCAGCGATGTCAGGGAGTGACAACAGACCCGGTCAGCCGGGGTGTGTACCTGTCGGTCACGCTTCGATGAATGCAAGCAAGTCCACGTTGACCTCGTCCTTAAGAGTTGTGCACATGCCGTGTGGCGCGCCCTTATAAATCTTCAACTTAGCGTCCTTGATGATTTTAGACGATAGAAGTGCGGACGCCTGGATCGGAACAATTTGGTCATCGTCTCCGTGCAAGATCAACGTCGGCACGTCGAACTTTTTCAGGTCTTTGGTGAGGTCGGTTTCGGAAAAGGCTTTGATGCAAAAATAAGAGGCCGGGAAGCCCGCCATCATGCCTTGCAGCCAGAAGGAATCGCGCACACCCTGGGAGATCTTTGCACCGGGCCGGTTGTAGCCGTAAAAGGGCAGACTCAAATCCTTCCAGAATTGCGAGCGGTCTTTCTGTACGGCCGCTCGCAAGTCGTCGAACGCCTTCAGTGGAGTGCCCGCAGGATTTGCGTCAGTTTTGAGCATCAAGGGTGGCACCGCACCAATCAACACGGCTTTTGCCACGCGTTTAGTTCCGTGGCGACCGATGTAGCGAGCGACTTCACCGCCACCCGTCGAATGGCCAACATGGATCACCTTCTTGAGTTTGAGCTGCTTCACAAGCTCCGCCAAATCATCGGCATAAGTGTCCATGTCATTGCCGTCCCAAGGCTGGCTGGAGCGACCATGGCCTCGTCGGTCATGTGCTATGCAGCGATATCCGCGCGAGGCCAGGAAGAACATCTGATCCTCGAAGGCGTCGGCACTGAGGGGCCAGCCGTGGCTGAACATCACTGGCTGCCCGTCACCCCAATCATTGTAGTAAATCGCCGTGCCGTCCTTGGTCTTGATCGTACTCATGATCATTCCTCCGCTGGCAATGATCCAGGTCATGAAGATTGGGTGGAAGGACCCAGATGCCCCTCCAAAAAAGGGCACTTGAAGTTGGCAAAGCAAGGCCCGGCTGAACGGCCGGGCCTGCTACGTCGGGTGTGGCGCCTAGCTACCAAGTTTGTGCACGGAACCAGTCATCCACCTCTTTGCGTGCTTGGTCTTTGGCAATGCCATAACGCTCCTGGAGCTTGCCTTCGAGTTGTTCCCGCTTGCCATTAATAGCAGTTAAGTCGTCGTCCGTGAGTTTGCCCCACTTGGTTTTGACGTTGCCCTTCATCTGCTTCCAGTTTCCTTCAACGCGGTCCCAGTTCATGGCGACCTCCATCACAGGTTACGGGGGACGGGTAGTATATCCGCCAGATAGGCACGCTGACTACAAGAGAAGATGACGCACTACGCAGCGGCAGCCTACTCCGCCTAGCCGGGCGTCGCCAACAATGTCGGCTATTGGCACTTAGCAGACATTGAGCGAGAGGTGCGGGAGAGTTCGCCCCTGATCATCGTCACAAGGTGACGGCAGGGTTGAAATGGGCGCCCGAGATGGGTGCGACGATAGTGATGATCACTACCAGAATGGCGCCGGTGGCAAGCGTGTTGCAGAGAAGCGCGAGCACGTCGTTGCCGCTCGATAGTCGCGCAGCCATGATGCCCGAGCCAATCACGGGCGCGACCAGCAAGGCCGTGCCCAATGCTTCCGCTGTCAAGCGGCGCGTCCGATCGAAACTCGCCATCCCATCCCCCCAACTCCTTCCTGGTTAGCCGTGTGACTTAGCAGCAGGCGCTGGTCCCTGCCTTCGAAGATGACGAGGTCGTAAATGGTATCGACGTTCCGTACCCAGGGAAAATCCCACAGTGGGTTGAGAAGTCACCGATGAAATCGAAATGCGGCGCGAACCTTGTTTCCGCGAGCATGCGCCAGGTGTTGCCACAGACTGTAAAAGCCTTCCCTCGCTCGATCAGGTGGTGACCGTCGAGCTCGAACGCGTCGGGTTGCTCGGCAAGCGTTCCTTTGTAAAGGACAGCCTGGCCATAATCCTCGCACGCTGTCTCGAGGTCATCGAGCTTGAACAGCCGATAGGTGGCGGAGAAGAATTTCGCCGTGCCCAATTTTTGCTTCACAGCGTCATTGGTGATCTCGATTTGGCGGCTCGTGACGAGGCGGGGATCGAGGAAGCCTGCTCGCTTCGCCATCGGCAGGAAGTCATTCCAATAGAGCGCGCCGCCAAGGCACTCTCCGTAGAGTTCTGGATCGGCCCTGACACTGTCGGGAAGGCGCCGATCACAATAGACATCGGAAAAGTAAAGCTCGCCACCAGGCTTCAATAGCTCAAAGGCACCACGGAAAACCGCAGGCTTATCGATAGAAAGGTTGATGACGCAGTTAGACACGATCACGTCGAAGCTTTCTGACTCAAGGCCAAGGTCGTCCAGTCTTTCAATGTAGCCTTTCAGGAAACGAACATTGGCACGTTCATACCCGAAGCGCTCTTGATGCCAGGCTACATGAGCCTTGGCTGTTTCGAGCTGCTCGTCGGTCATGTCGACACCGACGACGTCGCCGGAAGGCCCCACCAATTGCGCCAAGAGATAGGCGTCACGGCCTGATCCTGCGCCGAGATCAAGGATGCAGCGCCCGCGAAGTTCTGCCGGAGCGACTAGTCCACAGCCATAATATTTGGAGGCAACTTCGGGGTGCACATTGTCCAGGAGCGGTTGCGCGTGGGAGGGTACGGTTGCGCCATCGCAACAGGCCGAAGTCTTCAGATCCTTCGAGCTTTTCCGAGCAACTTTCCGTAATAGTCTTTGACGACTTGCAGCTGCATGACCACACCTCATTTTTTGAGGGGACACGATACTACCAAGAGTGCGCCAGGAACATCGGCTGACAATTTCACAATGTTGAGATGTCAAACACCATTTCCAGAGCGGAGCCAGACGAGCTATCGTCACCCGCGGCCGGACCCACTCTAAGGGGTAGTGAGACGATTGAGTGCTGCCCGCGCAGCCTCGGAGCCAGGGGCTATTAACCGCCAGCGCCTTGTCGCGCTCGCCTACCCGTTCATAGGCTTCACCCCGCCTGCTGAGGCCTTCTGCATTAGCAGGGTATAGTTTTAGACCAGTACTCAGGTCTCCTATTGCCTTCTGGTACTCACCCTTCGCCATGTAGGAATTGCCCCGAACGAAGTAGCAAAGCGGGAGGGCCGCATCCTCGTCGATGCCGGTGCCGGCATCCGCAATCGCTGCGTCATAATCTTGCTGTCTCGCGTGAGCCAAGCCGCGATTGCAGTACGCGCGAGCGAGATCGGGCTGTAACCGGATCGCTTCGTCCAAATCAGCAATCCCGCGACCATATTGATGGACTGCAAGGAGTGCAGTCCCGCGGTTATACCAGGCCTCTGTCAGCTCGGGTTTCAGCTTAATGGCTTGATCCAAATCGGCCATTCCCCACTCAAATTGCCCAGCCCGCAGATACGCATTCCCGCGGTTCAAATAGGCTGTGCGTTCTGGGGATTGAGACCAATCAATTCGCTGAACAGGGCAATCGACTGCACAGGTTTGCCTTCTCTCACGCAGGCTCTTCCATCCTCGGCCAGCATCCGGGCACGTTCCTCACTAGATACTGAGCGGTCAGGATAGAAATCTTGGCAGCCCGTCGCTTGGGCACGTAATGCTTGGGGCAACAAAACGACCAACAACGCGCCGATGAATGTGACCGCAGACTCTCCCGCGTCTCAGCCTTGTGTTACGACACCTTCGCCGACTATCACGCCCGCCCCAAGGATTGCAGTCGCAAGGCAATCATAGCCGCCCGGAACCTCGCCGAATCTCAGGTTTTTGTTAGGGACCGGTAATTAAATATCCCACGTACCATGAGAAAACATTGGTGTCGGAGGGATTTTGGAGGCCGCGACCGGCTGAGAACAGCAAGCGGTTGTGTTCATTGATGTCGTAGATCGCCCCGATGTTGAACCCCGTGCTGTCGTGGGCATCAATTGTGTCGGCGGTTTGATGGAATATTTCCCCACCGACAGAAAGTTTGTCGGTCACCTTTCGCTGGAGCAACAAACCAGAGAACCAAAAATTCTTGTCACCTACGCCACCTTGGTTGATCCAATAGCCGCCACCGCCATCGATGGTCCAATCGCCAAAGCTCTTCTGAAACCACATCGGGAGAAACACTAAGACGTGGCCTGCCCCGAGCCCGCGGTCTTCGTCGCCGGTGGGCAAATTGACCAGCGGAAATACCGCAACTTACGGCCGCCAACCCTTACCATAAGCGGACGACATCGCGTTCGCTTCCGCGCACCGGAACGCTGCACCGTAGCCTAGTGCCGAGCAGCCACGGCATAATCCCGAAGTACGTCTGCTTCGACTTCTAACTCTCCAAGACGGTGCTTGAGAACATCACCAATGCTGATGATCCCCACGAGTTGATCGCCGTCCTTGACAGGCACATGGCGAATACGCCGCATCGTCATCAGCTTCATGACATCAGTCACGCTGTCTTCAGGTGAGCAGACAGCAACCGCCTTCGTCATCAATTCGGAGATTGGGATCGTTGGCAACCTGCCTCCATATGTCGCAAGGCCATAGGCAAGATCGCGCTCGGAGACGATGCCTTCAATCGAGTTCCCGTCGCGGCTCACGACCAGGGCACCAATTTGCTCAGCGCGCATTTGCCCTGAGAGTAGAAGCGCAGTTTCGTGCGGTGGCACTGTCTTCACGACAGACCCTTTGATTCGTAAGATATCAGCTACCTTCATGGCGGGCTCCATCCATGCATGAAAACTGAAGCACTATCGTAACAAGGATTGTGTTCCCATGTTGCAGCCGAGACAGGAAGGACGTTCAATTTTGTCGCATGTAAAAGGCGCCGAAGAGGGACTCCACGCTGACTGTAAATATTAAGCGATGCCCGACACTAAGAGCTTCGGGAGGCTGGGGTCGCGGCTGAGAAGGCATAATGCCACGGGCGACGATCGATCGCGAAGTGTTCATTGGCGGTCCTGACATTGCCATTTTTATCGACTACCAGAACGGTAAGATGGGGGTACTGTTATGGTTCAGAAATCGGAGTACCTTCGATGTGTGATTATAGTTTAGAGCTTGTCGAATCCCGGCCCGCTAAGGTTGGTGACAAGCTGGTATCGACGGGCTTTCCCCACACGATTACGCGCGGCTTTGCATCAGTGGATGACCCTAACGTGGCCGTTTGTGTGCTCCCCGGCACCGAGCTTGCTTTCGAGCAGGAGGTCCGATGCGAGACGGGCGTGCTCTTCGCTTGGAGGCTCGGGCACAAAGTGGCTCGGTTCCGGCAGGTCAACAACGGCCGGTCAAACGCTCATCATGACGCCCTTGAATTCGGTGATGGGAAGATCGTGCTACTGACGCAGTTGTGCAAAGGTCAGCACGCCACCGTGCTGCAATTGCCGGTCACTTCGCCGGTGACCGCAAACGAAGCGCAGAGGCACGGTTCGCTCGTGGCCTAGCCGAGATCAAAGGCCTGCGGCGCGATCTGCCATTTATCCTGCGCGATGTCAGCGGATAGCGCGCTTGCGAAGAGCGCCCTAACCAGACAGATCGCACCGCTCCAATGTACGCTGAATTGGTCGAAAGCGGACGTACGCGCACCCGGCGCAGTCTGCGTTGTGCCATTAGCGGACACCGGGACTTCCGTCAGCGCCGCCCTTTTCGGCACTGCGAGATGGATCTGTTGCACCGCACGTCTAGTATCTTGATTTCATGTCGTCATTGGCCTCTGCTAGCTGCCTCCCTGAGCGTGATGTAGCGGCGTAAACCAAGTTCAGGAGGAGGCCACCACATGGGGACGTTGGTCTTCGTGTGCCCAACCACTGGGCACGAAGTTTCAACCGGCGTTGAAGTAGACAGATCCAACTACAAAAGGCTCTCGAGAACGAAGACGGCGGTCTTTTGTCCGCGCTGTCGCAAGAACCATATACTCGCGGCAATCTGGGCTTGGTTGGTTGACGAGGTCCCCGAAAGTCCGGAGGACAGCACTTCTACGAAGTCTGCTGCGTAGATCATTTGCCTATGGTTCTAAACGATCCAATCCAATTCACGAGCCTTCTCGTTCGCCAAGCGCCCCGCTCGTGCGAGGAACTCCGCTTGCGTGAGCTCGGTCCGAGGATCGTTTTCACCAGGTAGGTAGGCGGCGAGAAGCTGAGGAGAGACGGCGGGCTTGTGATAGGTGACGGTGTAACTGGTGCCCGGTAGATCGACGATGATATCGCCGCCCCTCACATCGAGGTGAATATCTGCTAGCCCCCGCATATGAGAATCATAGCAGAAAACGTCTGTTCAGTGCGTTGCAGCAAAGGCACAGCGAGGCGGTGCTCTTTGCGCAAGGTTGTAGCGAGCTATACACCAACCGCAAATTCAACCCGAGAGATCGGGTGGTCCTGGCGTCAGCTTCGGCCGCGCTGCCTCCCTTGGGCCCCCACTCCGGCGAAGGGGCATCTCCTGAACACGCAGGGTAGCACACCGGATTGTTCCGAATCGAGGCGCGGCCTTAAAACCGCCACCCCAGGGTCGTCTGCTCAAAATCGTTGAGGGAATGAACATTCGGGGGTCAATAATGCGTATCATACTAGCTCTCGCCCTTTTGGGAGCTACGTTCGCGTTGAGCGGTTGCTTCCACCACAATCAGGCGGCCTATGTGGAACCGCTGCCGCCTCCGACGCATCAACCACTCAAGTAGCCGTCAGCAAGCCAGCAATCGGGGTAAGCGTTGAGACGAGTATCCTGCGATGCGCACCGTGCGACAATGTTTGAGCCTCACCCTCACCATCCTCTGTTATGGGTTGAGCAACGGCACTTGGCGTGAAGCTGCCTTTGCTGAAGACAGTGCTACCTCCACTCACAGGATCATTGCCACGTATCGCGTCGATTTAGGCGGCTTCAATCTCGGAAGCTTCCGCCTAACAACAGTGCTCCGTGGGTCCGAATATGAGACGCGAGGTGAAGGGCAATTCTCCGTGCTGGGAGGTCTGCTCTACGCGTGGCGTGGCTCTACTTCGAGCAAGGGTAAGGTCACCGACAGCGGCCCCGAGCCTGCGACCTATGCCTTCAACTACGACGGCGGGGACGGTAGTCAGCGCCTTCATATCACTTTTGAAAACGGCGCCGTCACTCAGGTGTCGACGGACCCTCCAAATCAGTCGAGTCCCCACGTCGTTCCAATCACCAAAGCGCAGCTTCAAGGCGTACTCGATCCCGTGACCGCGGTGTTTCTTTATGCCCGCTCCGACAACCCCAATGGTGACCTCAAAGTATGCGATCACACCGTGCCGGTGTTCGATGGAGAGCAACGTTTCGATCTTGTGCTGAGACCAAAGCGCACGGTGAGGCTCCAAAAGAATGCATCCACCGCGTACTCCGGCTTTGCTGCTGTGTGCAGAGTCAAATTCAATCCGATTTCGGGTTATCGAACCGACGATCCTGATATCAGGCTTATGTCGCAGTCCGACGAGATCGAGGTATGGCTCGTGTCGCTGCCGAAAACGGGCATGTATGTGCCTTATCGGATCGTGCTGCCGACAGTCAGCGGTTATGCGTCGGCAACATCAAGCTTTCTGAAAATCCAAGCGGACGCTAAGTCCACTGCACTGCGGTTTTGAACCCCTCTGGTAAAAGTTGAAGGAAAGTTGGAAGACCGTGCACATGTCCGCTACGGGTCATTTGCCGACATCAAGCGCATGACCGTGGTGGTGCGCTTTGCGCCCCATAGCGGACCTAGCACGCGGAGTCAGTGACTTCCGCTATGTGCCTAGCGGACCAAAAGAGCTGAGCCAGTCGCCCAACTGAAGCGGTGAGACCGACCTCTGTTTTCATCCCGAGGTGGGGTAGTTGCCACAGAACAGTGGAACTGGGGTACGGTCATTGGCGTTCGGGCTTGGGTGGCAGTGCCAGAACTTCCCGAACTCGGTCCCGTATTGCGTACCCCCGCCTTCGGGCTTCTTTTTTTGCGGTCAATGAAACAGCCGCGGCATTTGCCACTCGCGATGAATTTGCGGCTTCATGCAACTTCCATATAGCGAGTCATGTTCAGAAGGGGGCAATCCATGCGGGACATTCGGAGCGATTTACAAGAGCGCGCGAACTTAGTCGATGAACAGATCAGAGCCGTGTATTCCCATTTTGAGAAAACCGTTGAGCAACTGAAAGATGAACACGAAGCGAGAGTGGGTGACCTAAAATCGGGTCTGTCAATGATCGGCCATTTCATGGAGTTTGAGGAGCGGTATTTTATGTCCGATTCGGCCCCGGCCGAATCCTCGGTGCTGGTTAGGCTCGCGGACCTTTTCATGCGTAGGCTCAATGAGGTCGGACCGATGTCGAGAGAGGGACTTCTAGACCTCGCGGTGAAGGAGGGATTTTTCCCAGACACTGAAACAGCGGCTCAGGGTGTGCATCCTATGCTTGTGAGCTTGTCGCGAAGCGAGCTGATTCGCGAGTTGCCAAATGGCACCTTCGCGCCGCCGACTATCTCGCGGGCAATAAAGCTCAGCCAACAACAAAGCAGCCCCCGCAGGCAATAAGTCCACGTTGGGCAACTAGGGGAACTATTGGGGGCTCACTGAGGGCGAGGTTCGGCTTGTCCTGCCTGGCGAACCCGTCGGCGGCTAAGGAATGCACGGGCGAAATGGAGTTCTTCCGGTCGACCTCGATGGTGCTGAAGCATCACCCATGCGACGCGCCCAGGCCAGAACAATTGCCCGTATCTTGGGCCTACGGCGCGGGCTTTCTGATGTACTGGCTTCCAAGCCTGCGCCCCAAAAACTGCTTCGCGACTAGACGCGTAAAGGATGCGACAAGCACGTAACAGGTTCGCACGCGCCATGAACGAGAAGGCGAACGGCTGCTAAAGGCGGGCGCTTTCGCGCAGCAAATCGCAGGCTACGCTGCAAATCTCCCAACGGTCGTACTCAGTGTCGGCCATGCCAAAGTTCACTTTTATAGAACTGCATGCATCTTCAGGATTCTCATATCGGTAGGTGGCGACACTAGTGCCCGTGGGTCTGTGAAGGACTTCAAGATCACTCCTGTGTTCGAATTCTTCCCGCTTGACCCGCTTCATCTAGTCTCCCCTGTGCATCCCCCACCTTATCGTTATCCGCTAGCTGGTCAATCGCGCAGCCTGCCTGAGGAAGTTGCCGGGCATGGGGCCACCTCGGCGGTCCGGGGGTTTGGCCCAAGTGGTTGGCATGGAGGCCATTTTGCTGCCCGCGGCGTTGGTCCAGGCGTTTGGCATGGCGGTCCTCGCCACTATGCCTGGAACGGTGGCCACGAAGCTTGGCATGGTAATCGGCATGATCATGACCACTTCGTCCATGACCACCGCTTCCATGATCACTTCAACAACTGCTTCGTTGCAGTTGGAATCGGAGGTGGTGGCCAGGCTACTACGGTTACGGGTATGGCTATGGTGATTGCGGGTGGTTGTATAACGAGGCACTAATTACCGGCAGTCCGTATTGGTGGGACCGGTATTACACTTACGTGGGCTACTACTGACGCCTCGGCGCCGGCCTGTCCTCGGCAGCACAGAAGAAGTTTGGACCGGAGTTTTTGCTGACGCCGGGAAGACTTATAAACCGCCGACGCTGGTCATGTTTTCAGGAGCGACACAGTCGGGCTGTGGGTTTGCGCAATCCGCAATGGGTCCGTTCTATTGTCCGAATGACCAGAAGGTTTACCTCGACACAAGCTTCTTTCAGGACCTTGAGCGGCGCTTCGGCGCTTGCGACGTCGGCAGCAAGACCTGCCAGTTCGCGCAAGCCTATGTGATTGCTCACGAGATCGGCCACCACGTCCAGAACCAGCTCGGATTATTGCCGAAGGTGCAACAGGCGCAACGTGCAATGGGGCAAGCTGAGGCAAACGGTCTCCAGGTCCGAGTGGAGTTGCAAGCAGACTGCCTCGCGGGAGTCTGGGGGAACCGCGCGCAGGCTAAGTGGCAATTCATTGAGCCCGGAGACGTTGAAGCTGCAATGCAGACGGCTTCGGCCATTGGAGATGATCGGTTGCAGCACCAAGCGCAAGGCCGCGTCGTGCCGGACTCATTCACCCACGGCACTTCAGCACAACGTACGCAATGGTTTATGACTGGCTTAAAATCGGGGGATGTGGCGAGCTGCGACACGTTGCGCACTCAGGCGCCTTGATGCGGCATCCCCACTGTAGAAAACTGCGTGATCGACGTAGACGCCACAGAGCAGGATGTCCGCTTTTGGCACTAACGGAAGTGCGGAAGCAGACGCTATTGGTGCCGATCTTGTCCTTGTCGTCCGCGTCGAACACCTCGTTGGCGAGGGTGAGGACATCGCCGGCGCTGTCTGACATGCTCAATGCGCTGACGAATGTCCGCTTTGGGGGCAAAGTGGACATTGACCAACCGCTGCTTACCAATTTCGGTTTATGAGTACACGGCCTAGAAACCAGCTTCAAAAGCCCTGCAAAAGCACCTCAGGCAATGGTTTGAAACGAGAAAATGTGAGGCTAAGCGACATCAGATACAGATTATTGGCAAGATTCTACCGAAGATGGCCGTGAACCTTGGCCTGCGGGATGACGAAGTCAGGCGGATTGCTTCCTGAGTGAAATTGAGTGAAGCGCCTAAGACCAAACCGTGGGGGTGCTTCCTTCAGCCACATTCCCTGTCAGAATGATGCCAGCCTTCGGGCGGAGCATCCCGGCCAATGAGTGAGAGAGGCATGATGAATCGGAACATCAGGCATTTGTTCACATTAGTCGTTCTGGGCCTTGTGGTTTCTGACGGGCCGTTCTGACTCCGCAGAATTGTCGACCTATGTGACGTTTTACGGATTTGACGACAATGACGACGGCAATCCCGCGCACCGCGGGACGGGCGTAATTTCGCACCCCATCGTGCATACTTCAGCGAATGAAGACGTTGGCACGTATGATCAACCCGGGACAATGGCAGCGGACAGGCAGTTTCTGTCTCCAGGGACGAAGGTCTACGTGCCAGCCGTGCACCGTTACTACGTGGTGGAAGACACCTGCGTTGAATGCTCAGAGGATTGGATACGCAAGAAGCCACATATCGACTTGTACGTATCTGGCAGCGGCGAGAAACTCGCTGAGTGCGAGGATCGGCTCACGATGCAGGCGGCCAAAATAATAGTTAGTCCACCCCCGGGGCTTCCCGTGAAGGAGGGGTCAGCCTGCGATTAGAACGGGTAACTGTCACGCTGGCCTGCTCAAGCTAACGTTCACCACTCATTGGGAACAATATGAGGGATAGACCGTACCCGATGTCATGCCACGCCGACTTACTTCGAAGCCTCGGCAGTGTTCTCGCCGCCGTAAGTCTTCTGCTCTGCTCAACCTCGAGCTCGGCCGGCAAAGGAATCATTGCGGGGAACGTCACCGTCGACCTGTCAGGCGCGCCGCTGTCGGAGTTCAGCCCCGATGAGACCTTTGGTGCTGCACTTGATGGGCTGGAGAAGGGCGAGGTAGACAAAATCTATACAGAACAGAATATCCGCAAGATGCGGAGCGCGGGGCTGCGGAAGATTACCTATCGCTTGCGCACTGAGCTCGGCATCGAGGCTTGGCATTGGAGCGAGCGAGGAGGATGGAGTGATGCTGAGCACCAGCAAGGTTACTGGGTTTCGAGCAGCAGTCCCCACCAATGGATTACCGTCTCCCATGGCTATCGGCTGCCACGCAGGGGCAACACGATCGACCAGGCCGAAGCCGATGGCTATTCGCGTCTAACCGACGGTGACACTTCGAGCTTTTGGAAGAGCAATCCCTATCTCGACCCGCATTACACCGGAGACGCGGAGGAGACGCACCCGCAATGGGTGGTGGTCGATTTTGGCAAGGTCAAAGAAATAGACGCGGCGAAGATTTTTTGGGGAGAGCCATACGCCAAACAATTCGAAATTCAGTATTGGGTGAGCAAAATTTCCGACGTTAGCGTCACGGAGGATGGCGAATGGAAGCGCTTTCCCAATGGTTCAATTTTCGGGGGCGACGGCGGCGTCGACCTGATCCACCTCAGCGACACTCCAGTGTGGACACGCTACGTGCGGATCCTGCTGCGTGGCTCCTCCGGGACTGCTCCGATCGGCTCAACCGATGTCCGAGATTCCCTTGGCTTTGCGATCGACGAACTCTATTTCGGGGTCGTCGACGACAGTGGCACGTTGCAGGATGCGATTCAGCACTTTCCCACCAACAAAAGTCAAACAGTTACCTACACCTCTTCCACCGACCCCTGGCACCGCGCCATCGATCTAAATCCGAATACCGAGCAGCCTGGCTTTGATCTCGTATTCAGTAGCGGCCTGACTCACAACCTGCCGGTGCTGATGCCAGTGGGAGTTCTCTATGACAACCCAGAGAATGCAGCGGCCGAGATCAGATTTCTCAAGGCGCGTGGCTATCCGATCCACCAGTTCGAAATGGGAGAGGAACCTGACGGACAATATGTCTCGCCGGAACATGATGCTGCGCTCTATTTGGAATTTGCCACAGCTGTCCACGCTGTCGATCCGACCGTTGCGCTCGGCGGACCGAGCTTTCAGAGCGGCATCGTCCGCTCAGGGTTCGATGTCGATCCGAACAGTTCATGGGTCGCTCGATTTCTCCGTTATCTCCGTGATCGCCATCGTCTGAATGACTACAAGTTCCTCTCTTTCGAATGGTACCCCTTCGACGACCTCTGTCAGCGACCCTCAAGCCAACTCATGGAACAGCCAGAGCGGCTGGTTCAGGCCTTTCGGGAGTTTCGGCAGAGCGGTGTTCCTTCGTGGCTGCCTTGGATCATCAGCGAGTACGGCTTTTCAGCCTTTGCCGGACGCACCATGGTCGAGGTGCCGAGCGCATTGCTTGACGCCGATATCGTCGGCCAATTCCTGACGCTCGGAGGAAAGACAGCCTATCTCTATGGTTACGAGCCGAGTTCGCCAATTAACGAGCGAAGGCCGTGCGCGGGTTACGGTCAGTTGATGCTGTTCGAGGGTGATCAAAACCTCAAGGCGCGCAGGCCCATGCCGACCTATTTTGCGACCTACATGATCACCCAGGATTGGGCGCAACCAGTCAACGGCTCGCACAAGCTCTACGCCGCCACCTCGGACGTGAAGGACTCCCAAGGGCGACCGCTCATCACAGCTTATGCGCTGAAGCGTCCGGACCACAAATTGGCGGTCATGCTGGTAAACAAGGATGCAAAAGCCGGCTACGTTGTCCGCGTCAGAGTCATTAGGAATTCATCCAAGCAGCCGTTCAAAAACAGAATCGACGTCTTCCAATATTCTCCCCAGCAATATACCTGGAAGAGCGCGGGCGAGGATGGTCGTCCCCTTCGTACCGATCCTCCGCGTCACTTCACCCTCGCCGGCAGCAGCCTGGTGAGCCTTCCTCCCTTTTCGCTGACCGTTGTGCGCGGTGAGGCTGGAGAGCCTCTCATGTCGCGTCGGACTAGCCCCCATCTGACCAGGGCAGCGACCGTCAACCGAAAACGTAAAGAACGAGGTTAGGCACCACCGGCGAGATCCGGGTAACGATGGCGGGTCACCATGGTGAACTTTCGGTACGAAAGACGGAAAGTACTCGCCTATGTCGGTTTATGGCACTTTTCGGACATCCCACCTGCACTGACGAATGTCCGCTTTTGGGGGCAAAGCGGAAGGTGCGCGGACGCATGTCGAAGTCCGCTAATGACCCAAAGCGGACATGTCAGATCGGGGAATGTGCGTCAGCGGGCCGGGCGGACTGCCTGCCAAAGTGGTGTCAGGACGGGCACTACCGCGAACGCAGTGATGGCCCCGATGACAAGGCCCAAGGTCGCCGAAGTGATGGCTCCAGCCGGCCATGCCAGCAGGCCGCCAATGGTGGGAAAGGCGGCGCGCGCGGTGTCGCTGATGACATGGACCACGTGTTCCGGGCCATCGATACCGTACGCGTGAAGCCCGTGAATGATGATGCCGCCCCCGACCCAAAGCATGGCAACCAGGCCAACTAAACTCAGCATCTTGAGGAATGGCGGCATGCCATAGACGATGGCCTGGCCAATGGCGGTTGTAATCGTTCCGCCGCGCTGAGCAAGGTAAACGCCAAAATCGTCAGCCTTTACGATGATCGCGACCACGCCATACACGCCGGCCGTTACGAGGACGCCGACCGTGCACAACACGATTGCCTGCGTGAGAATGTCAGGAGTCGTGATGCTGGCCAGACTGATAGCCATGATCTCAGCGGAGAGAATGAAGTCGGTGCGGATCGCGCCGGCCACCTTCTCCTCCTCGAGCGCCCTGGCATCGACGGCGGAGGACGCCGCATGCGCGGCATTTGCGTGCGCATCATGCGGCGCCAGCATCTGATGCACCTTTTCGTAGCCCTCGAAACAGAGGAACACACCACCGATCATCAACAGAGGCGTGATCGCCCACGGAGCTAGGGCCGAAAGGAGCAAGGCTACCGGTAGCAGCAACAGGATCTTATTCTTCAGCGACCCCAGCGCGATGCGTCCGACGATCGGCAATTCGCGTTCGGCTGCGAAACCCACCACGTATCGGGGCGTAACGGCGGTGTCGTCGATCACAACGCCGGCTGCCTTTCCGCTCGCCTTGACGACCTGCGCGGCGGCGCCCTCGAGCGAGGCCGCAGCCACCTCCGCAAGGGCGACAACATCGTCTAGAAGTGCAAGGAGACCGCTGACCATTTCTGAGGACGCCTAACGCTACGCTTTGAACGAGAGCGCCGACATACCTGAAGAATCGAACGAAGTCGGTAAAGTGGACTCATTTGCCAACCAGCCGCGACTTATGCTCTTAGCCGACATGCGGAACGTGGAAGACCTGCGATAGTAAGCTCCGAGTACCCAAGATCGCCAGCTACGGACGCAAAGGTGTGGCGAAGAACGTGAGGCGTCAAGCCCTTGAACCCCGCTTTACGGCAATAGGCGAATAAGCACCTTTCGCACCCGATGACGTGGCCCTTCCCACGATCCGAGGCGAGGGGGGCTGATTGTCCTCACGGTGGTGGTATTGGTAACGGCCCTGGTGAAATACGTGTTTTTCCGCTGAACGTCGCCGAAAGCCGGATGTGGACGAAACGGACTCTTCAGTGTGGGTGGTACCTCGCGTGAGGATGAAGCTACAAGGCACGAACGACCTAGCGGAAAAAAGTGTAAGTTTATTCGGCTCCTTCATCGCAGCAATCGGGTGCCGTGATATGTCCGATGCTCATGTCGCTCGACGCTGCCGCGTGCGCTGTCGCTGCCCGCGCTATGGGCTATCCCGCCTTTTCCGAAGTCATCCTTGAGCGCCGCTATCGCCGCGTGCCGTGGCAGTGATGCTCCGACAGAGCGCGGCAAAGGACGGCATGACCGTCGCCGTCATCGCGCTGGCTGCTTCGACCGCACGCTGGCGCGTTCAGCGAGACGGATGGGACGGAGAAGCAGAGAAACTTCTTGCGCTCGAAGTTCTGCATGATGATGCTGCCTTCAAGCGTACAGCATCACGCGCCGCCAGGATCGTCGCGGAGCATTGGCAAGAGATTGCGGCCTGAGGCTTAAAAGCGGCACTCGTCATCATCGAAGTTGGAGCTGTCGGAAACTTCCAAATAAGGTCACGGCGCTTTGCAGCGCCGCCGGGGTTGGTTTGGACTTTAGTTTTTGGCGGCTGCGGCGCCCGCAGCGGGCGCAACATCCCGGAATTGCGCTCGCCGTAAAAACCTGCCAGGGAGAGTCAGAGCGTTTGAACGCCGCTCTGTTCCTCCCGGCTCGCTTCGGTGGCGTCTCAGTTAGTACCTGAAGGCAATGAGGATGGCTACCCGAAGCTGCCTTCGCGCTTGGACCGAAGGACCAGGCTTTAGACTTGATTGGAAATTTAGAGATTTGATTCAGGGTTCACCGAGAGGGCACCCAGAGAGGAAATGGGTAGAGCTGAGGGGGTACGAACTCGCCCGGGGGGCGGTTCGCCCTCTCCTAATAATCACGGACGACGAGGGGGATTGTGCTAAAGTCGGTTGCGGTGGTCGTTCCCTGCGATCACCCCTTTGGTTAGGCGAAGCCCCGGTCGATCCATCTTGGCCGGGGCTTTCTTTTTTTGCTCCCGACACCGATTGGCTTTCTCTCTGATTGGCTGTTTGCTGTTGCGGCGTAACTAACCGTGAACCCCGGTCGAGAAGTTCTCGACGGGGATTGGCATTTGCCGGAGAGTTGGTTGCAGGAAAATTAGGCTCGCTGTCTCAACCTACTTCAGCGGCTGCGTGGTCACGGCCTGCTGGTGCCAACCGTGAAAAAAGCAACCCCCGAGCCCTATTGCAGCCGTAAGCACAATCGTGCAGACGATGATGATGCGCATGCTGATCCCTCCGGATGTCCTTGGCATACTTTAGGACCCCATACTCGGTAGTTGGTGACATTTTGGACACACATTCCACCGTAATTTATTTGCGGCTCTCCTCGCGTTTGGTTGTGCTCTGCGGGATAGGAGCGGACGCAGATGTCGACACATGCGGGCGTAGCTAGCCTTAACCAGAGACCCAAGCGACGACTGGTAATAAATTTGGTAAGGCGTAGGGTGTAAGCCTTGAGAGAACCCACGCACCGTGACCTGAAGAGAGGAGAGTGCCATGAGTAAATTGCTGGTTGCTGCTGTCGCAGTTGGCGTTATTGCCGCCTTCAATCTTGCTCCCCAAGCGGCCCAAGCGCGACATTGTTCAATCGTGAAAACCACAGCACAGGGCGCAACCCAAGGCATTGCCACCAGGAGAGCTGACAGAAGACTGCAGCGATACGTCACCAGCAACCTTAGTGGTTGGGGCGTCCGAGCCGGGCCTCGCAACGCTTGCCAGGGTTGGGGGGTGGAAGGGCTCCGCCCAACGTGTAAAAGCGCGGCCGTAGTCTGCAGCTAGGTCGGACGCCGTCAGGGAGAATTACGCGCTCCCCTCGTTATGGCGGCGTGAGGGCCTAGTAGGTGGATATCAGCCGGGCACCGTGAGCCTGCGCGAGTCCCTTGGCCAAGGGGAGTGCCCGCTCGGCTCCGCTCGCCCTGACTCAAATTGACTCACCTATTCGATCTGGCTGGAGTTTTTTTTACAGGCTCTAGTGGATCTTGAATGTCCCCTCATTGGGGACCAGCAAATAGGACAGGCGAGTTAGTCCTTTGCGCCGATCTTGCGAAGGGGCGGAACATAAACAGCCCAAACCCGCGCCGCCGATCTGCGCGTCCAGCCCCTCGGCCACTCCAAGGATCCGACTGCGCAACAACCCGAACCGCGGACTTTGCGGATCGGATCTGCTTCTTCGGCTTTTGTAAGACCGGCTTTGCCGGTAGGGGCTCAGTGGTAGTCGATTCCATTGCAGCCTGAGTGAGGCTGGGGCTTTCAATTGAGGAAAGATATTTCTCAAAGATCCAGCCGCGGTCCTGTGTTACCGGGTCCGACACTTGGAACCAGCCGTCTGCTCGCCCGACAACCTGCAATTCAGTGCCAGGGCGATAGTACCGCACCGTAGGTGCGGAGACAGACCCCTCACTGTGCATTTGGGCTGCAAGCACTACCTTAGCGCGCACAACCGGCTCTTGATCCGCGACAGCCGGCTCTCGATCCGCGCTGTCGGCGGTCGCTGCTTTATCCTCTGATGCGGCAAACTGGTGGTCTGCGCCGGGCATTCGCTCCAATTCTTGGCTGGGACTCGGCTGAGGAGGCAATAAAGCAGTTTGCTGAGCCGACGGAGCTTCCGGTTTTTGACTTAAAGAACTGCTAGAAAGGTGACTGCCCCACGAACTCAGCTGCTGGGCGACAGGTTGGTTAGGTTGAGTTTGGACGGCGAGGGTATTTTCTGTTTTTCCGTCCTGTAAGGCGTCATGGGTAACGACTAGAAACGTGTAGAGGGCAGCGCCCCCAAGGATCAAGAATAACAGAAACGCCTTCATAGCCAGGTCTCCCTCCCCAGCGCCCACCGTTATCTCGGGTTGAAGGTGCTCGATTTCAACCCGACTTTCGCGGAGATTGACCTATACCTAGGTTTAGATCGCCCGATCGGCGACAAAAATGTCCGTTTTGGGTCAATAAAAAATGTCCGCTTTTGGGGTCGTAGCTGACGTGAGCTAGGCAGCGCAAACGCCACAAGCGGATGTGGACTACCGTCACCGGCGGACCTTTGCATCCCCTTAGACCCATCACAATCGGGACGCCTGGCTCCAACCCGCAAAAGATTGGCCGCGTTGAGAATGTACGGTAGTAATAGCCATGATAGGGGCTCGGGGTGCTGCCGGGCTTATAGCCCTCGGCTGCAGCCTTTGCAGAGAGCTCGCCAAGCGGGCTGGACACTTCTCCTTCTGCGCTCAGCCAGTAAAGCCCGTCTTTTTTTCCCGGACGACTCACAATCCGCTGAGTCATAAACACCTCGGCCAAGGCCAGCCGGATCAAGCGAGGAATATTCATTCTGCGCCTGGAGATAAGCAAGACACACCTGGATCACGGAAAGCTCATTGCGACCGACGCGTCGGCGCAACATCTCATCTAGTCCGGCCGAGGTATCGGCTGCCATTGACCTCCTTTGTTGACGAGCGGAATCGGAAAGGACCAATCGTTGTTACCAATGACAAGGGTCTGCGTGCCATCGCCCTCCGTCTCAATGGCGTGCTTGGCATCATAGGCGCTCACGAGAATCGCGTTGACATCTCCTGATCTGGCGGCTGCAGCAAGGGCGTCGATGGCGGCCTGAGGACTGGCGAACCGCCCTGGGCAAAGGTTGGCGCATTAAATAAAAGAAGAGCGCAACGGTCAAGAGAAGGGGGCTTGCTTTGATCACCATGGCAACCATCAAATTTGAGTGCGCTTCACCGGCTGTTCGATTCCTGAGCGGTAGCGAAGCCCCGCCGTTTGGCGCGGCGGGATCGAGCGCATCCTTGCCTCATGGCAAGGAGCTCGCACCGGTCCGTGACAGCCACTCTTTCCAGGTCATGAATTTCAGCCCAATGCGATCGTAGTTGACCATCAAATATCCGTTGTGGTCCCGCCAGACGGCGTTGGGTTCGATTTGCTGCACCTCCCTGAGCACATGATTCCCACATAAACAGTTCGATCGCTGCCCTTGTAGCGGAAGCGATAGAGTTCAAGGCCATTGGTGAGCGGCATCAGCGGGACGACGTCTTCCTTGAGACGAATGTCGGAACGGCGCCCGCCTCCACGTCGCCCACCACTGCCACCGCGACCACCACGGCGGCTGACATGTCCTCGGCCGCCTCCGCCGCGGCTGGGCCAAACTTCCATTCGGTTTCGTAAACTACCACCCCGTTCGGTTTGGTAATTTCGAACCTTCTCTTGAGGCCCGTCTCGAAAGTTGTTTCAGTTATGCGAACACCACAAGGCGCAAGTTCGAGGACGTTGTGAGGAAAGGACGGTTGCGCCCCGAAATATTCCTGTATCTGCGCTGCCGCATATCTCAGCTTTTCAGCCGAAAGTCCCCGGACTAAGGTCCGTGAGGCCGAAGGAGGATGAGAGACCGATTATGGCGGGAAACGTGATTTACGAGGCGCATCCGGCGATGTTCCGGGCGCATCCCTTTTGGTTCGTCCTTTGCGTGCTGCTGATCGCCCTCTTTGGCATCGGCATCATCATGATGCGCGACACCGTGCTTATCGCCGTCCTGCTGATGGCCGCCTTTGGCGTCGGCATCATCATCCTGGTTTATTGGTACACCAAAACGCGTGCCACCGCGCTAACCGTCACCGACAGCGATCTCTTGTATGTGCGGGGCATCTTGAGCAAGGACCGCACCTCGATGTCGCTCAAGCACGTCCGCTCTGTAAGTATCGCCCAAGGATTCATCGATCGCATCCTCGGCGTAGGGACCATCCAGATCTCGACGGCCGGTGATGAGCCGGAGTTCACCATCGTCGACATGCCCGATCCGCAAGTGATCCAGCAGGCGATCGCGAAGGCCCAGGGAATGCGCAGCGACAAGGCGTGACCCGATGAGCCAAGTGCGCTGTTCCTCCTGGCCACCGAGGAATAATCTGTCGCGCAAAATTGGATGATGAAGGCGGTAGCGGAGGAGCAAATCCGCCGCAATCACCTTTCGACGTGAGTAGTAACTATCGGGGGTAAAACTGACATGACGCAAACGGGCCATTATGCCGACCAATGACCCATAGCGGACGTTCTCCCCGTATTAAACTGCCGCCTGCGCCATGTGTCCGGACCAATGCGGCCCTTTGGAGCCACTCTAATTGAGGGGCGAGCGCGGCCGTACGCATAGATGGGACTGGCCGTTCGTTCCGAGTTTCTGCAGTTCGGCCAGGCCCACGCTCTGATACAGTTCGGGCGTCGCACGCTCACTCTGATCGCGGGGTAAAAATGAAATATGCTGGCGTCTGCATCGCCCTTACCGTGATGGTCGCGCCTTGCAGTTTCTCGGGACCAGCCGCCTCTGAGCCCAATCAGGCGGACATCGAGTCTGCCAATCGGCTCTTCGAGAGTGGGAAATTTGCCGAAGCTCGCGAACTATACGCGCGAATCGCCGCCCAAAATCCCAAGGATGACACGGCGATCCTGCAGTTGGGCCGCATTGCGCTACTTGCCAACCGGCTGGACGATGCGCAGAAATGGTTGAAGCAGGCCATCGCCCTGAAGCCGGGTGACGACGATGCCAAAGTCATGCTGGCGGAGGCGCTTTATCTCCACGACGACTTCCAAAAGGCGGCGGCTGCGCTTGACGGTGTCGAGGTCAGCACCAACAAGCTGATCATTGCGCAATATCCGGCGTTGAATGTCGCGAAGCTCGAGAGCTTCAGGGGCCAGACGCCTTATGATGTGCAGGGCGACGGGCAAGAGACGCGCCTCAAGTTCTTGAACAATGGTCCGCTGCCTGTGGTCAGCGTGCGCGTCAACGGTGGCGATCAGGTCAGCTTCTTCATTGATACTGGCGGTTCTGAGGTTGCGCTCGACACGGAGTTCGCCAAGGAGCTTGGCCTTCCGCAATTCGGGGAAGTGCGAGGGACGTTCTCAGGCGGCGAGCACGCGGACGTAGGGCAATCGCGTATTAATTCGCTCACCGTCGGCGACTGGACCGTTAAGAACCTGCCCGTTGTAACGCTTGCGCTCCGCCAACTCTCCGCGGGCCTTGGCGTGAAGCGCATCGATGGCATCATCGGCACCACTCTGTTCTACCACTTCCTGGCGACCCTCGATTATCCGCACGGCGAGCTGGTCCTGCGCCGCAAGACCGCGCAAAGCCTGGAACAGTTCGCGACAGAGTTATCAGGCGATAGCGTCAAGGTTCCGTTCTGGATTGCGAGTGACCATTTCATGGTGGGCTGGGGTCGCGTGGAGACGATGCCGCCGGTGCTCCTGTTCGTCGACACCGGCCTCGCGGGCGCAGGAGTCAAGTTGGCGGAGTCGGTCATCAAGGAAGGAGGGATTAAGCTCAAGGAAGACAAAGCTTACGAAGGGGCGGGCGGCGGCGGAAAGCTGAAGATCGTGCCCTACACGGTGCGCCAACTTTTCTTCGGAGACATACGGGAAGACAACGTCGCCGGGCTCTACGATGGGTCGTTCCCATGGGAGAACAAGTTTGGCTTCCACCTCGCTGGCATGGTCGGCCACGATTTCTTCAAGCCCTTTGCCGTAACCTTTGACTTCGAAAACATGCAGATTTTCGTGCAATAGAAGCCCGGAGGCAGACCTGGACGGACGACGTCCGTTATTGGCACAAAGCGGACCTACGCCCCTCATCGCTGTGATGTCGGCTAATGACCGTTCCCAGTGGAGGAAATTGAAGGGACTTCGACTGTGGTCAGCCTCAGGTCGTTTTAGCGCTTACTGCTTCACAACGGGATTAAAGCGCGCGCAGGCAAAAAAGTTGTGCTACTCAGAGCTGCGAAGAAAAGAGGAGAAAGTTATGGTCAAAACTATTGCCAGGAGAAAGCGTCTTGTCCGCCGTGATTGGACCCGTGCCGACGTTAAAGAACTAAGACAGCACTCAAAGGACAAAACGCGGGTAAAAACCATCTCTAGAGCGCTGAAGCGTACGCCAGGTGCCCTAAGACAAAAGGCCCGTGCGCTCGGAATTCCGCTCGGCCATCGCCGCACCAAAAAGAAGCGAGCTAGTTAGACATGTCTGCTTTTGATGCTGTGGACGGCTCCCGCACCGGCACACGGGTGCCAAGGATGTGGGGTGCAGTTAACGCTCCCGCGATTCGGAGGAGCCAATCATGCAAACGGTCACAACCATCGGTCTCGACATAGCGAAAGCGGACTCGCTGATAAGTGCACGTTATGTCCGCTTGTGACCCGAAACCGACATGGCCTATCGCGTCAGCATCTATGCACCAACCGCGCTCGCTCGTCGCAATTTTCACCGCGCGGCAAGCGTGGCTACGCCTAGAAGCCACACGCAGAATTTACGACGTTCGCCATATAGTCATTGATGCGCGTCCAGTGATATTCTTTCCAAACGGGAGCCGTTGTTCCATGGTTAGAGCACAGGCATGAAGCCCCCCGCTCAATCCGGGGATGAACCAATGAAATCCATAGTCCTTAGGTCATTCAAAAAGGCGCATGTCATTGGCATGTTTGTCCTTGCGGTTGGCTTGCTTGCAACTCCGGTGCTGATGCCAAGTGTTGGCAATGCTCAGGATGCAAGAGTCGCGAAATCGATGGCGGCTTTGAAAGACCAGACCACGAAATTAGGAGCGCCAAACATTGATGGAAATGATGCGGTCGGCGGCAGGGATGCTCCTGCTCTGTATTTCGGCTCGACCAAAATGAACAACAACTTTTCCGTGGTAGACGCGGTTGCGGAGGAAGGCGGACAAGGGATGGCGGCGTCGCTGTTCGTGAAAAGCGGCAATGATTACATCCGCGTCGCGACCAACGTGTCGACGCGGATAGGAAGTGGGCGTGGGATTGGACGTGTTCTGACCGGCCCGGCCCTCGAGTTCGATCAAAGCGGGCAATGCATACTACGGCAAGGCGCCGGTTCTTGGGACGCCCTATATCAGCGGCTATGAGCCGATCAAGGACGCATCAGGAGCAATCATCGGCGTTTATTTCGTCGGCTACAAGAAGTGACGACAGAATCAACTGCCTAGGAATAATCGAGATCCATGGGGACGACGATGAAAGCCACTGCGGTAAGGAAGGTAAGTCGAAGCCCGAGATTTTCTCGGAACCCAGCAGGAGCACTCCTTACATCCTGAATGCGACACGAATGCGGAACGCTGCTTCCGCTTGTCGCGATGGCAGGCGATCACCTAGAGTGATGGGCGAAAAGGTTAAACCAAAGGAGGAACCGATGCGCCAAACTTTGATTAGTTTTGCGGTAGTATGGCGCGCTCGCGATGACATTCGTGCCGACGTCTGCTTCGGCACAGCACCCTACCCGGTACGGCCACTATTACCACCAAGGCCACTATTACCCTTACCGCTACCACGGCCGCTATTATAATCACCGCGGCTACTATCATCACCATTATCGCTATTGGTGACAGGTTAGTAGCATCAGCGAACTAGGTTCCCTCGCGGGGAAAGGCCGCGGTGCTGCTGCGGCCTTTCCCTTTTGACGAGATCAAGTGCGTTGCGTCTGCTCGGCATCAACGAGAGCCTGCAGATGACTTTGTGCCCCGACTCGCATGCAAATTTTCAGGTAGGAACTTCAGGCGGGCACTTTTGACGGGCGTCAGCGGCCTTCCCTGCGAGTTTCATCCGCGACCGTGTGCGTGTAGGGCAAAGTGTGGGGCAACTTTCCAAGCAACATGTAGCCCTCGGACTGCCTCAAGCTGAAACGGAGAGGGTGGGATCCGAAACCCTCGGTGCGAATTGCGCCTGCTCAAGCGGTAGATCGGCCGCGAACAGCTCAGGAAAGTCGGCCGGATTTAGATAAGTGAAGTTGTCTGGCGTTTTCTTGATTGCCTTCCGTTTTGGCGAGGACGCTCGGCGTCTTCGCGCCGAGCTTGCCTTCGTCTTCTCCAACGTCGGGGCGACCGGCCGTGACTAGCTTACCAATGTCCGCATTAGGTTCATTGGCGGACATCACTGCTAAGATGGAGTTAGTCCGCTAAGTGCCAATAGCGGACTTCACCACAGGGGCGCACAGTGGCAAGGGGGCCTAACCAGTGGGAGCGTTTAGAAGCCCCCCTCATCGGGAATGTTCAGGAGCAAGCCGCAGGCCTTGCAATGAACAGCGTCGGAGTCGTGGCGCTGAAGCCCGCAATCGGGACACGCATAGCGAACCTTGTGGGGTCGCAGGAGCGTTTGTAACAGCCGTAAGAACAGGGTGACACCAAAGATCATGATGACGACCGAGGTGAGCCGCCCTAACGACCCTTGCAATGTGATGTCGCCGAACCCCGTGGTAGTTAGCGCCGTGACGGTGAAATAGAGCGCATCCATGTAATTAGCGATGGCCGGATTTCGCCAATGCTGGGTCTGGTAAACGAAGCCCGTCATAATGAAGAGAAACACCGCGATGTTCACCACTGCGGTGATTACTTCCTCGTGGCGACGGAAGAACGAGCTGTCGGCGCGGAGCCGCGCAATAACCTGATAAGCATGCAGTAGCCTAAGCGTGCGCAGGATACGCAGAAAGCCTAAACCTTCTCCGACTATGGGTGCGAGAAAGGATACAATTGCCGCCATGTCCGCCCAAGTGGCTGGATGAGCGAATTCCCTCATCGGATGAGGGCTCACATAGAGGCGGGCAGAGAAATCGGTGAGAATAATAAATCCGAAGATCACGTCGAGCCATTCGAGCCAAGTCGTGCGCGGTAAAAACGACGTGCCAACGATAAACGTGATGGTCACGGCATCGAAAACGAGGAGCCCGTAGCGAAACTGCTGCGCGACACGGCTTTTGCCGAAATAGAGGCGGCTCAGTTGATCGCGAAACGCAGCTTTCTCAGCCTGAGCTTCGGCTGGTGGCAAAGAAGAAGATCGTGAGTCTTTCCGGGTTGCGGGTTTAGTCGTCGTTTCCTTTCTGGCACCCATCGAGCACCCGTGCCGCACTGGCAGAAAAATTGAAGACGTTACACGGAAACATTAAATTCAATGACGCTGATTGTCGCGTTCTTTAGACGACCTGAGCGTACGATGACTCGCTGAACTAGCCGCGAACAAAACTCGGTGATAGAGTGCTGGGGCGGGGTGAGATGGGTAACATCAGTAGGAGGTTACAATGGGATTGTTCGACAACATCTCTGGCCCCAGCACCGGCACCGCCGTTCCAGGCGGTAATGTCACGAAGCCGCTGGTGATAGCTTTGCTTGCGCTTCTTGCGTCGCGTTCCATGAGCGGAGGATCAAAGGACGCTCCAGCTTCGGCTAATCCAAATACTGGGGCAACGTCGGAACCAGATGCCTCTCCCGGTGACGTCCTCGGCGGCCTTGGGGGCCTACTCAAACAATTTCAACAGAATGGTTTCGGCGACGAGATCAATTCCTGGGTAGGCACCGGGCAGAACAAACCCGTCGCAGCTAACCAAGTCTCGAATGCCCTGGGTCCAGACATCATCAATGCCCTCTCGCAACGCACCGGGCTCCCAAAGGATCAGATCTTGGTCGTTTTGTCCCAGGTTCTTCCGAACACGGTGGACCAGCTTACGCCCGAAGGACGTTTGCCGACCCAGCAGGAGATTTCGCGTTTGATGGGTTAGCCACAGCGTCTGAGCAAAAAACCCTGTCATCAAAAATATAGGAACCTTGTCCGCTTAGTATGCCGGTTTTCCCTCTGGCATGCGCGCGACAGCGTATCGCGTCCCAACCGCCCTCAAATCGGAGGTTTCAAATGACCACACGTCTTTCTATCGCTAGCCCTATTTTTCTTGTCATCGCGATGCTGCTGCTCCCATGTACCACGGCATCTGCACAACTAAGGGGAGTTGTCAAAGCCTGCGTGAGTGACGTCAAGGCACAGTGCCCGGGGGTGAAACCCGGAGAAGGTCGGATCAGGGACTGTGTCAAGACACACCTCAAGGACCTATCCGAGCAGTGTCGAGACGTGGTCCTCAAGGCTGTAACCGTCAAGGCCTGTGCCGCTGACGTGAAAAAAGTTTGCGCAGACACCAAGCCTGGCCTGGGCCGCGTCAAGGCCTGCATGAAAGATCACCTCGCCGATGTTAGCGCGCCCTGCCAAGAAGCGCTGGCGAACGCTGCCGCTGGCAAAGAATAGAGACAAAGACCAAGGTTACGGCGTTGAAAAGCGCCGTAACCTTGGTCAGCACGGTTTGTACTCAGCCGGTATCATTTCAGCCGACAGGCGCACGAAATCAGCAAGGAGGCCCCGCTGCTGTCTACGTTCGTCGAAATCATCATAGTTTGCTGATCGCGAGTTGCTTGGGACTGGTACACGCGCGGCTTTGGACCGTTACGGCAGCTCGCCGAGAGCCTTCCTCCAGACCGCGTGGGGCAACTCAAGCACGACGTCGACGCCTATCATCGGCACTACGCTGTCCCGGCCGGGCTGCACATGAAGCGCGAATATTTACTCACCATTGGCCGGCGGCGGTAACGCCATGCAGTGCAGTCTTCTATTGTCATCGAGCCTTTGTGTCTGCTCAGCAGTGCAAATCGGATGTTGGTAAAGCCTCAACCAACGCACGCCGCCGTGACGGTTTCCAGCCGCCGCTGCCGTAAGGGCGGGTGATGACCTCTAAGAAGTGCCCGTCGGGATCCTCGAAATAGAAACCGCGCCCACCGTCGTGATGATTGATCTCACCCGCTTGCGTTTGCGCAGGATCGGCCCAGTAGGGAAGCGACCGTTCGCGAACCCGACCAAAGATTTCGTCGAACTCTGATTCGCTGACGAGGAAGGCATAGTGCTGTGGGGCAATGTCGCCATCGGCATTCATGAAATCGACGTTAGCGCCGTTGTCGGTCGTGACCACTCGGAACGGCCCCCACCGCCTCGGAGCCGGTAGGCCCAAGATCTGGGCCAGGAACGTCGCCGATGCTTCGCTGTCTCGGGCCCACACGATGGTGTGATTGAAATTAATGGCCATGCACGCCTCTCCACTCGTGCGCGCACTCCTATCACGAAGCTAAATCGTCGACGAGACAGATCGTTGCCGACGGAGACCTTACTGAATCCGGGTCGTTCCAATTGCTTGCTGGTGCGGAGCCTGTCTCGATACTTTTGCGCCGAAGACGAATGCGATGTCCGCTTCTGGCACTTTGCGGACGTGCCACTCGCGCTGATGAATGTCCGCTTTGAGGGGAATAACGGACATGATGTGGACGTGACGCGTTGTCTGCTCATGACCCAAAGCGGACATTTCGGCTGTTTGCAGCGGCGAGGTGGGGGCCGTAGGAATTTTTGTCTTGCTCATATCCCTCGCTTTAGGAATTCTCGGTGTGGAAACTGAGTGCGCGGCCCATCGTGGGTCTTCAGAGCGTGAGATTTGTAGTTCGCATATTGCAGCGCGTGGCGATTCTGGGCCTCGGGGTGCTCAGCGTCTGGTTGATTGCGTTTGTCTTCAGGTGGGTGGACAGTGGCCTTCCTTGGATTCTGGCCCTGAGCATGACTTACGGTCTTGCTGCCTATGTCATCCTCCCGCGCGCCGTTCGTATGGGCCTAAAAATTCTTCAACGCCGACATGTCCCCCGTTACACGGTTACCGGGGACGGGCTGCCGGGCGACCCCGTCAATCTAGCGTTGGTCGGCACCTTAGGGCAGCTTCACGCAGCGTTTGCTACCGCGGGCTGGGCAGGGGCAGACCCGTTGAGCTTAGCAAGCTCGTGGCGCATGGCACGGGCTTTCGTCTTTAACAAACCCTATGCGACTGCCCCGTTCAGCACTCTTTATCTTTTCGGACGAGGCCAAGACCTCGGATTTCAGCAGGCGATTCATGACAGCCCGCGCAAGAGGCACCACGTCCGCTTTTGGGCCAAGAGCCTCGCGGAGGTCGAAGCCAATGTGGATACAGCCAGTTTCTGGCTCAACACCGACAGGCCGACCGATGATGATCGCGTGCTTTGGGTCGGCGCTGGCACAAAGGATACCGGATTTTCCCTTACCCGGCTGACCTTCCAGTTTACGCACGCCACGCATTCCGACACCAACGCTGAACGGGACTACATCATCAACGAGCTCAGGAAGCACGGCGTAGTCGAAAACGTGATCTTATACAGAACCGGAGACCAATTGCTCACTGAGAACGTCAACCATTACATCACAGACGGTGAGGTTGCCGTTGCCGGGTTGGCCGAGCCAGCGTACTCCGGGGACAACAACCAGAAAAATTTGATACGGATAATGTCTGCTCCTCCTGCCACACGCTTTATGCTCCGCCGAACCATCGCGACGGGGCACGGATCAGAGGGCGTTGGCAATTGGGGGCAGGTGCCACCCAATGCCATCACGGGCGACGGCTTTTCATTTCCACCGCCTCGTGATGCCGCCCAGGCCCGCTTGACCCGCTTAGCGCTCTTCTTGCCCATCCAACGCCCTCGATACCGGACACAGATATTGGAACACCTCGAGATCGATCACTACGGCGCGCGGCTCATCGGCTGCCTTGAGTGCACCACGCCCTCAGTGGTACGTAATGGCGACCATCCGTCTCATCTTTGCCATTGTCGGCTTGACAATTCCGCTCGTCGCGATCGCGGGGGCAATACGCAGTCGCGATAACGATCGCTTGGCCGAAGGACTCTTGATCGGAATGTACCTGGGTGCGCTCGGCTCTATCAGCCTCTCGCCATCGTCATGCATTTCGGCGTTCTGTGAGTTATGGCGGGGATTAGAGGATGAAGAAATTAATTCCGCATCTGGCATTAAGTGGGGCTATGGCTCGTTCCGCAGGACCAAGTAAGGGATTGATGCCGCCCGTGGCAAAACTCACCAGCGCTATCGCCTTCCTCCGGTCGGAGAACCCGGTGGAAGACATATCGGCAAATCCAATCGTCGTACATCCGCACAACACCAGCAGAACAATTCCGGAGCGTCTGCCCGCTGCGAAAATCAAAGAACTATCTGCACTGGATCCTGCTAGAGCCCTTGTAGCAACCGCTGGAGAATGGGTCTCGATTGCTGCGGCGATTGCGCTGTGTTCGATCTTTTGGCACCCAGCGTTATATCTGATTGCAGTCATGTTTATCGGCGCGCGCCAACACGCGCTGATCATCCTGGGACACGACGCCTCGCACTATCGCTACCTACCGACTCGCTGGCAAAATGAGCTCGTTGGCAACCTCTTCCTGATGTGGCCGGTGTTTGCGTCGGTAGAGGGCTTCCGCAAGTTTCACGCAACGCATCACCAACATACAAATCTTCCGGGCGATGGCAATCGCCACATCTGGTACACCCATAACGCGGCGGGAGAACTGGACCCTGGGTGGGTCTTTCCCAAGACGCGGCTTGGCTTGGCCCTAGTGCTCCTGCGCCGTGCCTTTTTCCTCACTGGAATGTTTTGGATCGTGCGGGGTCTAGTAGGGTCGTCCTTTATCCCTTCACCGCATTGGATGGTGGCGGCTAGGATCGCGTTCTATGCGTCTGTTGGCGGCGTTCTGACCGTCTTGGGTGCCTGGTACGCTTTCTTGCTGTATTGGATCGTCCCCTATTGCACCTGGCATATCGCAATTCAGTACGCGCGTATCATCTGCGAGCACAGTGCTGTCGAAAGCGACGAAGAAGAGTATGGGATTACCCGCACCACGATCCCGACTTGGCTCGAGTCGATCTTTATCTTACCGTGCAATGTCGGCTACCACATTGAGCATCACTGGTATCCGAGCGTCCCGTTTTATCGTTTGCCCGACCTGCACCGACAGTTAATGGCGCGCGAGGGTTTTCAGACGCACGCTGTCGTCAAGCGCTCCGTCTTCGCCTCTCTTGGAGAGTGCGTCAAACCACAAGGGTGAGTAAATCGGTTGATGTCAGCGGCTGGCACTTAGCGGACCGGTAGGCATGGGCGCCAGAACCAATGCGAGGACGCGGGTTACGTCTAGCCTGCGAGGTGCGCTTCTGGCACAAAGCCAACCAATTCGAGTAGGCGTGGTTACGCCAGAAACTGACCCCTACTCTTCATTGACGGCCCAAACAAGAATGGGTCAGGTCGCGCAGAAATTGTGAGCACATCGCGTATCGTTTTACCAGGAACCGTCGTTCGGCGGTTCCTACGGCACCAGAGACGTGTTACGCGCCGTGCTTACGGGAGGAGCAAGGGAGCGCACGACGAGCACGGCACATGAAGCGAATCTTCCGTGCGATAGTCGTAGGCGCAGCGGCGATGACTTGGGCAGCGCGCGCGGAGACGCCAGCGGACGTGCTCAAGAAGCCCCTGCCCCACGTGTTCGATCCCGCGGCGATCGATCAGAGCGTCGAGCCGTGCGTCGATTTCTACCAGTACGCATGCGGCGCGTGGATGAAGGCCAGCCCCATCCCTGCGGATCAGCAGATCTGGTGGCGAATCAGCGAGCTTGACGAGCACACCCGGGCGGTGTTGGCGGCGATCCTCGAGGAAGCCGCGGCGGGCCATGGCGCGAACACACAGAACCGCCGCAAGATCGGCGACTACTACGCATCGGACGACGAGTCCGCGATCGAAGCGAAGGGCCTCGAGCCCTTTGCGCCGGCGTTAGAGCGCATTGCGGCGCTCCGGGACAAGAAGGGGCTCGCCGAGGTGGTCTCGCACCTGCACCTTCTTGGCACGAAGCCGTTGTTCTCGTTCTCGTCCGCCCAGGACTACACGGACGCGACCATGATGATTGCGCGGGCCGACCAGGGTGGCTTCGCACTTGCCCGGCCGCGACTACTACTTGACCAAGGAGGCATATCACGCGCATCTGGCGCGTATGTTCGGCCTGCTCGGCGCGCGCGAAGAAGGCCGAGGCTGAGGCCGACGCGGCGATGCGTGTCGAGACCGCGCTCGCGAAGGCCGCGATGGGACTCGTCGAGCGCCGCGAGCCGAAGAACGTCCATCACAAGATAACGCTCGCCGAGTTCGCGAAGCTAACGCCGTCGTTTGACTGGATGGCATACCTTGCCGGAGTCGGCGTCCCCGCGTTCGCGTCGTTGGACGCGTCGGATCCTGGCTTCTTCGAGGGACTCGAAGCGTTGCTGAGGTCCGTCTCCCTCGCCGACTGGAAGGCATATCTGCGCTGGACCGTCATTAACGGACTCGTCTCATCGGCGCCAAAGGCGTTTGTCGACGAAGACTTCACGTTCTTCGACAAGCGGCTCGGCGGTCAGGCTGAAATCCAGGCGCGCTGGAAGCGCAGCGTCGACGCGACGGACGAGCAGCTCGGCGAGGCTCTAGGAGAGGCCTACGTCGAGCGGGAGTTCAGCCCCGAGGCCAAGCAACGCGTGCTCGCAATGACGCGCCAGATCGAGAAGGCGATGGAGGCGGCCATCAAGACGCTCGATTGGATGAGCGATAAGACGAAGGCGCGCGCTCTTGAGAAGCTCGCGAGCATGGCCAATAAGATTGGCTACCCTGACAAGTGGCGCGACTACTCGAAGCTCGAGATCGTTCGCGGCGACGCTGGGCAACATGGAGCGTGCGACCAAAATAGGTGAGCCTGTAAACTGCTGTCGGCTCAGCTCACTTCTCGCCAAAGGCCCCCGCGCCAGCCGGTCCATCCCATTAGCTGAACTCGATCAGGGAGCGAGATCGGGCACCAACTTGATAAGGAGTTCGGAGCCGGCAAGCTGGATGGCATAGATTTCCAGAGTGTGCCGGCCGATGAAACGCAGGAAGCCGGCTATGGCTTCCGGCGGTTGGATGCGGCTCGGGCCGCGCTGGAACAGACACAGGCTGACGGACAAAACACCGATGCCGAGAATGAAAGCGGCGAAATGGAATTGAGGAAACGAGTATTCCCTTTGTTCCTGCCAGACGTAAACGACCGCAGCGACGACGCAGGCCAGCAGGCGCATCAGCCCCACGTTCTCTGTCATCGCGCGCACGAGCGGTGCCGAGTTTTGGGCTGCGCCGTGCGAATCGACAACTGTTCTGCCGTCGACATACATGCGTTGGCATAGGCCGCACAGGGCCCACAGCCATCCCTCCGAGCCGTAGTCGACTATTTTCGACGTTAGCGGCAGCACCGCCAAGAGCCCGCAGACGAGGAAAAAGAAGCCGGCCCACCCGTCGTGTTGCACAAGGATTTGCACATAGGGACGTGCATTGCGGATGAGTGCCAAGCTCAAGAGAATGTTCGGCACCACCCAGGTCCAGTCGGCGTTCCAGCTTTCAAGCAGAGTAAGGACGACACCGAGCCAGATCCAGTGGAGCGGGACGGTCCGGGCCTGCGCAAAGCCCAATAGGAAGAAGAATATAGGAGCCGCCAGGCGGCCGAAAGCGCTCGACCAAAGGTCGTCTTCCATGAAGAAGTAGCCGAAGTGGTCAACCGAGACCAAGACGATCGCGGCGGCTTTCAGCCAGTCGGTGTTGTCGACGGCGGGAGGTGGGCGAGTAGAACGCGTGGCGCCGTGCGATTCTGCGCTCAAAGTTGTTCCTTTGGGGTGGCGACAGCGGTTTATCCGATGCTCTCAAAATGAGACTCAGCGGCGCAGCCGAGCTAAGACCCACACCGCCATGACCATTCGAGACCCCGAAACTTTGTCCTCCAGCTCGACATGCCCGCCATTCAGCGGGGCGAGCATCTGGCATATGATATCGAAGAGTTCGTCATCGCCGGTCGTACTTGTGACTTTGGGCCATATAAATATGATACTGCTTTTCTGGCAGGAATGCACGAAGCGACAGATCAAGCAGCTCTTCAAGGCGACCGAGAAGACGCTTATCGCCAATGGGTTTCGAGTGGCCTAGAGGGCACTGTCACGTTAAGCAGAAATTTGCAAGCCAAATGATATGGCTGCAGCGGTTCACGCTGCGACGGTCGCGTGGCGCCACGTCAACATAGCTTGAGCGCGAAGCACGCGCAGGGTCCGGCGCGAGATCAGGTGACGCCGAACGTTGAAGGTATTGTAGATGGCGGCGTGTGTTGAAAGAAATCTCTGGGCTGCGCGTCTGCGGGTGGATGCGATCTTCTGAGCTTTCTGGCGTAGGCAAGGTCAAATTTTACCGACTAGCGGCGGACGGTTTCATAGGAGACATCGATGCCACGTTGGGCCAGCAGATCCTCGACATCCCGAAAGCTCAGAGGAAATCGGAAATACAACCAGACGGCATACTGGATGACCTCGGCTGGAAAGCGGGCGGTGATATGAGAGATTGTACACAGGCGATTCACCGCAGGCCCTACGCCGAAGTTAGTGTGACAGCGCCGCAGCGGGAGCGCCACGATCGGAACCACCATGAGCATTCGCGATCCCGAAAAAAATTTCGAGGAGCTGTGGGAGACCTTTCACCACAGGTATCCCTTCTTCGAGCTGCGAAAGGTCGACTGGCGAAAGCAGTACGACATCTACAGGCCGAAGGTCACGAGTAAAACCAGCGATGATGAGCTCTTCGATATTTTTTGCCAGATGCTCGACCCGTTGGATGACGGGCATGTCGAGCTGAAGTCAAAAGCAGGTGATAAGGGGAAGAAGCGCTACTTCACCGCGGAGAAAAGGCCCCGCTTCTATCAGGAGTTCACGGAGCCCCAGATCAAGGAACTCTTCAAGACGACCGAGAAAACGCTTGTTGCAAAGGGCTTCGGGCGCCTCGCGGAAACCGGCGCCTGGATGCTTCGGTACTGCCGGTCACAGACCGTTAGCTACATGCGGATCCTCGAGCTGGAAGGCGTCAAGAAGAGCAAGTTGACAGCCGCTCTGGACAAGATCGCCCTCGACTTCACGGATCTGCAGGGCTTCATCATCGATATCCGCGACAACCCCGGCGGCGACGACAGCACCGCCGTCACCATCATCAATCGGTTTTGCGACCGCGTGAGAGTGGCGTTCCACAGGAGGACAAAGATCGGTCCTGGGGAGGATGCGTTCACACCGTTGAAGACCTGGCACATTGAGCCTGAGGGTGACGTGCAGTTTACAAGGCCGATAGTGCTGCTGACCTGCGATGCCGTTTTCAGCGGCGCCGAGGCGTTCGCCTTAGCGATACGGCAGCTGCCCTACGTCACGATCTTGGGCGATCATACCAACGGCATATTCTCCTACCAACTCAAGAAGAAACTTCCGAACGGCTGGGAGTACTGCTTGTCATACCAGAAATACTTCTCGGCCGACATGGTGTGTTACGAAGGCAAAGGCGTACCCGCCGATATCGAGCTGTTCAACAGCACCGCTGATATTGAGAACGGGGCCGACCCGTTGATCACCGTCGCGCTCGAGTTGTTGAAGTCGAAGCGGCCGGTAGCGTGATTTCAGCTGACTCGCGTCGCATGCGCGGGATAGTCAGCCATCGCTGCGGATGGCAAGAGCTGCGCAGCTACCGGCCGTCTCAATCGCGTAGGCGCAAAATCGCTCCGGCCCACCGTAAGCTCGTGGCGCATCGACGATGCGGATGCTCGGGTCCAGCTCGAATTGGAACGCGTCGAGGCCGAAGGGCAATCCCTCTCCGATGGATTTCAGGGCTGCTTCCTTGAGCGTCCAGAGTTGGAAGAAGGTTTGCATGCGGGTCCGTTCGCCGGCGCCTTCAACGGCCTTTGCCTCGGCTCTTGAAAAATACGCTTGCGCGAGCTCGGTCGCCTCGAGGTGTCTTGTCTGATCCTCGATGTCGACACCGATGCGTCGTGTCGAAGACCATGCCCCGAGGTATCCAAGCCGGCAGGAGGAAAAGCTGAACCAGCAACCCCGCAGCTCGGGGAGGTAGGGACGCCCTTTCTCCGTTGCCTCGAAGGCGATGCGCGATAAGGGCAACGCCGAGCCGACCGCGAGGGCGCCGCAGTAGCGGCGAAAGGCACGCTGCTGCTTGAAGTGTGCTTCGCGGCCTTCCGCCAGGAAGCTTTGCGCCCGCCGTTTCTCCGCATCCGAGAGGACGGACGCGCAACGGCTAACTGCCTCCGGATCGCGCGAGACCGGCGCAAACAGAACGCTCGCCATATGACGTGCCGGCGCCGGGGTGCAGTCGCGCGCGCTTGCGGCGAATAGGTCGTTGACGCCTGCGCTAGCGTCCCATGTCATCCGAACCGTAAGCCTCTGTAAGCAGTTGACCCGGCCGCGGGCTCCACGGGGCTGCCCTGGTAGGTGGCCGAGACGAGGTTCATGTCCTTGAGGACGAGCGACAACGGCAAGACCGTCGTGTCCCGCTCGATAACCACGCCACTCATCACCGTTGCGCCGGAGCATATAGCACACCCGTCCTGGATGTGGGTTTGCTTCACCTTCAGTATCATGTTCTCAAAGGTGTGGAACTGTAGGAAGCCGCCGACGACACAATTGTCATCGAATTTCACGGCGTTCCAGTCGGAGCACTGCAGGGGCTCGGTCACGATCGTCCGCTGTCCGATCTGGCATCCCATCCACCGTAAGATCGGATTCGCAAGGATCGTTCCTGCCCAAAAGTTCAGAGGTCTCTGGCACCAGACGAAGAAGCAGTCCTGCGCGAAAAAGTAGGCGAAGTGCCGCAAGGACCAGAAGGGCGTCGCGTGATTGACGCCCCAGTCCCTGCCGACGAGAGCGTTCTTGATCGCGACGCTGAGCAAGATCAGATGGGCCTCGCTGAGCAACAGCGCCAGCAGCGCGCCGATGAGTGGGCCGAAGCCCATCCGCAGCGAACAGATGTACAGGATTGTAAAGATCAGCCCATCGGTGACGCGCAGCATCCCGATGCTGAAGAAGTCGTTCAGGAAGACGCGGGTCAGAAAGAGCGGGAAGGTCGGCAGTTGGTCGTTCTCGGCCTCGGTGCTGGCAAACTTCAGCGGCGGGTTTCCCGCCACAGTGCTCGGCTCGTCGAGTCGCGACCGCATCTGTCGCCGGAAGTCTATGTCGCTGCAGGGCGTCGATACGCCGAGGACGAAGTTCGTCGGCAACTGGCCATATTCCGCCACGCAGTTGTTACCACTGAAAAAATTCCGCGGCATGTCGAGATGGCGCAACGTGAGGTGCTTGGCGCCGTAGTCGAGCATGTTCGTGAAACAGCCGTTTGACCAGAACACCTGCGCGTCGGCGGTGGCGAACTCGGGGACGAGGTTGAACATCACGTCGCACTCGGACGCGCCCAACCGCGTGAAGTGCATGCCGGCGAGCGCGCGCAAGTATTGCCCAGTGATGGTCCAGGTCCACAGCAGCTGGATGTTGTTGAGCTTGCGCATTCGGTACATGAGCAGCGCGCCACTGAGGCCGCGCGCACTGTGCAGCCCTGGCGATGCGGCCGTGTAGCGAATGAAGAGGCAGCCCAGCAACGAAGTAACGACGATGGTGAGCCAAGCGGTAATGAAGGTGTAGAGCGTTAGGTACCCAATGATTTCGTACAGCGGCGTCACGCTGAAGTAATTGCTGTATACGTCGGCATCTGCGAGCGGCGTGAAATCGCGGGCGAACCCCAGGATCACGGCGGCGGGTACCACGCTGATCGCAGAGAACACCGCGATCTGCATGAAGACGTTGCAGGCCTCCAGTAGCCAGATCGGGTGAGTGTCCCGGCAGGCGCTTGCCGTACGCCGCAGCTCCGTGCAACGGCCAGCAAGGCGTGCCGGCGCCCCTTCCCAAATCTCATGCGCGCCGACGTCTCGCAAGATGGGTGTGAACGGCGTGATCCAGCTGCCGCGGCCCACCCTCACATTGTTGGTGATGGCGGCGCGCATTCCGATCTTGCAACCGCTTTCAAGGTGGATCGGGCCGACGAGCAGGTTCTGCCCGGACCATCTCGTCGTTTGGACGTAGGCCCCGGTCTGGATGGCGATATCGTCCTCGATGGCAATCAAGTCCAGGGGCCCCGACAAATACGCGTCGGACGCGCATTGAAGATTTCTGCCGACTGTGGCGCCGAGTTGCCGCAGCACGAATGCCATGAGCGGCGCGCTGCGGTAGATGGTGCGCAGGGGCAGGAGCACCAGGCTCTCCATTCGTCCGATGCACCAGACCCGCAGGTGCATCTTGCTCCACTTGGGGTAGACACCCGGCGTCACGTTATTGCGATAGATATCGCCGCCCAGGAGAAACTTGATGCCCATGACCCAGAGCAGACAGGCGAAGGGCAGGAGCAGGCTGAGCAGGTACAGGCCGATGCCGGCGACGATGAAGGTCCAAATGCTGGCGGTCGCGAAGAAGGTTCCTATTTCGACGGTGCCCAAGACGTCTAGGGACGCCAGCAAGCCTGGCGAATAAAGCAAAGTCGCAAAGAGGATCTGCAGGATCGTGAAGCGTCCGACCGACAGTACCTTTGCCGCGCTCTCATTGCGTGCAGCGCTGGTCTGCGCGGATTTTGCGGCGACCGTTGCCGCCGCTGTGGGCGACTGAACCTGCCGCATTCGGCTCGCTACCTTACGTGCCGTATTGCAGTCGCTGAGCAGCGCGCGCACCGAGACCGCCCATCCCGCGGCCTGCAAGCGCCGCGCTAGGCGCGCGATGACGATCGAGTGTCCGCCGGCCTCGGCGAACCCCTCGTCCCATCCGATGGGCGTCTTGAACACGTACCTGCAGATCGCCAGCACTTCCTCGGCGCCTGGCTCCAGTCCCGTGTCGGCGTCAGTCGGCGTCGCTTCCCCAAGCTCCGTGTCTTGCGCTCTAGGGGGTGTCTCGAGGTCGCCGTTCCGCAGCAGCAGCGATAGGTCCGGTAAGCACTTGCGGTCGATCTTCCCCGACACCGGCTTCATAACGAATTTTTCTACGAGGAAGATTCTGGTCGGGACCGACGGCGCCGGAAGTTGCTTGGCGAGCGTCGCCGTCACCCGCGCGGTCCACTCCGCTGGCGCAGGTGCGACCACCGAGATCTCTCCTGCGAAGATCGACGGTGCCATGACGAAGGCGACGAGCGCCTCGTTCTGGTAGTCCAGCACAGCGGCCTCGATCTCGCTGAACTGCGTCTGCAAGATGTCTTCGACGGCCTGTGCCTCGACGCGGTGTCCGCGCATTTTGAGCTGTGCGTCGATCCGACCGAGGAAGTGCACGCGCTGCGTTCGAACGTCGATTTTGCATTTGTCCCCGGTGCGGTAGAGGCGGCCGAACTGAGAGTGCGTGATGAACTTCTGCGCGGTCTGCTCCGGCAAATTTCGATAACCGCGCGCGAGGTGGACGCCGCCGATGCAAAGCTCTCCGACCTCACCGTGGAGCAGTGGTCGGAGCTCGCCGATCTCGAGGATGACGTAGGTGACGTTGGCGAACGGCGAGCCGAGGGTGATCGGCTCTCCCGGCCGCAATTTCTGGCGGCTCGTGTCGGTGCTCGCCTCCGTCGGGCCGTAGGTGTTGATGACCTGGCGCCTGCACCGCGTCCACGGCTCTACGAGCGCGCTGGGAAAGGCTTCGCCTGCAGGCACAATGTAGCGGCACAAGGGATATGGAAGATCCACCTCGGGTGTTGATGTGAGCGTGGAAAGCAGCACCGGCGGACAGAAAAGTACCGTGACCTCGGCTTCGCGCAGCACGGGAACAAGGTCCGGGCCGGAGCTGACCTCCTCCTTGGTCAGCATGACGACGGCGCAGCCCGACACCCAGGCGCTGTACATCTCGGAAATGCAGCCGTCGTAGCCCAGCGATGAGGTGAGCGAGCTCGCGTCCATGCCCGGAATGAGAGCGAAATAATCGGCGTAGGTAAGAGCGAGGTTTACATAGCCAGCGTGCGGGCACTCGACACCCTTCGGCATCCCGGTGGTCCCGCTCGTATAGAAGATGGTCGCGAGGCGCTGGGTCGGATCGTCGAGCCACGACGGCGGATTTCTCTTCGGCGCTCTTTCCGGCAACGTCAGGACGTCGAGTGTCGGCAGGTCGCGAAACTTGCCCTGTCCGCGCGTGAGAACGACTACCGGCCGAGCGTCGTTGATCATGTGGGTAATGAGCGCGTCGGGCAGGGTGGTATCGAGCACCACCAGCGTGCCGCCGGCCCTAAGCACGCCGAGGTGCGCGGCGACGATCTGCCAGTTGTCCTGCGACATGGCCACGGCGACCACCTGGTCCTGCCCCGTCAGCAACGGCTGTACGGCCGCGGCCACGTTTTCTGCGTGCGCATCGAGCTCAGCGAAGGTAAGTGACTCTCCGCTGTGGGGGATCTGCAAGGCCGTAAAATTGGGATACTTCTCGGCGGAACGGCTGAAGACCTCCGTGAGCCACCGAATGCCCTGTTGATGCGGAACGTTCGCGAACGGGCGGTCGCCGAAGACATCCGTCAAGCTGTACGGACACGTGTCCTTCGGCTCGTGCGCCGCCTTCTTCGCCGCCCAGAGGTACCGCCGCCACGCTGCAAACGTCAGAACAAAGAAGGCCGCCAGGAGGGTAGCTGCGAGCGCCAAAACTCTTCCTCACATTTCCGAAATTTCTGACCCTTGACGTATCTGGGCTTCTTGCCCTGCAGGTGTCAAACCCCGCGTCGACCGAGCATGGCCGGTAGCGCTCAGTCGAAGTATCGCTGCAGCGTGCCTCGACGGCGAATGTCCAAGGTGACGCAATGGGGTCCGCCGCCCAACAGCTTGGAATGCCGCAATTTCAATGGGATGACGTCAAGGCCGTGCTTCTCGAGAAGCTTGATGAGCGAGGGCTGGTTTCGGTCGACGACAACCAGATTCGGATTGATGCTAAACGCGTTCATATCGATCCAATCGCTACCGATGCTTTTGGAAATGTAATCGGCATCATGTCTGTCCGTATTCTCCATCGGCGGACTATAGATGACCTCCCACTGTTTCAAGACCGGTGGCAGCGTATCGTCATTGAGACGACCGGGATTGCAAAGGATCAAGCCGGGACGCAGGGGCACGAGGGTCGAGTCAAT
Organism: uncultured Alphaproteobacteria bacterium; assembly: GCA_963745855.1. GTDB lineage: Bacteria > Pseudomonadota > Alphaproteobacteria > Rhizobiales > Methyloligellaceae > Methyloceanibacter. Next base: position 62,738 of record CAVUZR010000009.1, read on the forward strand.
GTGGCTGCCGAAATATACGTCCTTGAGGAAATGGATCCGGTATTTATCGCCTAGTATGCCCTGCAACCAGTGGCCGCCCATTTCGTTGCCAGTGGCGCTGACGAGATAGATCAAGTCCTGGCCGAAACGCAGGACGTTTGCCGCATCGAAGGCCGGCTCGTCGTTGCGCGGCGTAGGCTTCTCCAGATCGACGCCTTCGAACAGCGAGTCTAAAAGCATCGGCTTCGGCGCGCTGTACCACCGTGCGCCCGACTCCATGTAGTCGATCAGCAGCGTGCGATAGCTGAACGTCTCCTGGGCGCGGCTGCGGATCACATTGGGTGTTTCAATGATCTGGTCACCAATCACCAGCATGATGTCCCGCGGGCAATAGTTATAGTACCCCTGGGATTCCCAGTTGATGGTCGAAAACGTGGTTTCGTGGGGCCAGGCGTCCGGGCGCCTTACCGTGACGCCGGCCTTCTCCAGGATCTGCTCGAACTCGTTTAGATCCTCGTCTGTCTCTTCAATGATCCGTTGCGGAAAAGGGCCGCGCGGAATGTCAGCCAGTGAACGGTCGGGGAATTCTGCCAGCTGGGTGCTTAGGTCCGGCGTCGGATATCGCGCGTTCAGCGGATTGCCGACGATGACTTCCTCGAGCGGATCCCACTCGTTGCAGCTCCAGACAAGTGACATAGATACGACGCCTCCCCACCGGTATTGCGAAACCTGGCCGGTTCAAGATCATCTTCTAACTCGATGCTGCGCTCCCGGCGTGCCGTGTTTGCGCACGAGCCACCGAGCTTCTTTAGTCCCTCACCATCGGACGGAGTTGCTAAAAAAGTCAGCCAGCGCCAGCGCCGTGCCGGACGTTACGGCTTCCCGAAGCACGAAATCGCTCACCGCAATGTCCAGGATGCCCAGCCCGAAGGGCGAGAAGATGCGCGCCTTGCCGGGGTCCTGCTCAAGCTTCCCATCCAGAACATCCACCAGGGTGCCGCCGATGAAGTCTCTGCTTCCGCGCACCGTCTCCGCCAGATGCAGTGAGGTGTTGGCTTTCAGGCAGTGGTCGACATCGTCGACGATGTTTTGCGACGCCAAGATCACGTTCACCGAGATATCGCGCAGCGATAGATGCAAGACCGTAGGCGAGTGCGCGAACAGCTTTTCATCGGCGAGGTAGGGCTCGAGGGCCGTGGTGGTGAACATTATGAGAGACGCATCCCGGAGAGCGCCCTCTAGGCTGTTATACAGCTCCGTCTCGAGGCCCTGCTGATCGCGGAGCCACGTCGCGAATTGCTCCGCCTCTTTTCGGTCCACATCGTACAAGCTGATTTTGCGGAACTTCCAATTTCGAAATAGCAGCCACTCGGTCGTGCAGCGGGCGATCACCCCGGTGCCGATAACGCTCAGCGTGCCTTCAAAAGGCGCAGGGGACATGTGCTCGGCCGCTATTGCGGCAGAGGCGGCGGTACGCGTCGCGCTTATCAGCGACGCCTCAATGCAGGCCAGCGGATAGCCCGTCGTGGCGTCGTTCAGAATCTGGACTGCCGACGCGCGGGCAAGGTTGCCGGCCCTGTTGGCCGGGAAGCTAGATATCCATTTGATGCCGCTCTTCTTCACCTCGCCGCCGAGATGAGCCGGCAGGGCGATGATGCGGGCGGTAGGGTTGTCCGGATAGCGAAGAAAGTAGCTGTTGGGGTTTACGGATTCGCCGGCGGCGTGGAGACGGTATGCCGCCTCGACGGCTTCAAAAACTTTCTGCCGGTTGCCGTCGATCGCACTCTTAACTGCCGAGCCGGGAACAACGTGGAAGATTGGAGCGGTTGCCAAGCCTTATTCCACTGCGAGCAGCTTGGCCTGAGGTGCGATGACATTCTGCACCCAGGCCGGGTTGTATACTGTGTCCAGATACTTGTCGCCGAGGTCCGCGGAGATGGCGACGATGGTATCACCGGGCGTGAACTCCGAGGCCAGCTTCTGCACGGCGGCGAGGACGGTTCCGGTGCTTCCGCCAACAAGCAGATGGTAATCGCGCACGAACGACAGACACATTTCGACGGTCGTCGCTTCGTCGATCGCGACGATTCGGTCCGGATTGGACAAGTCCGCCAGCTTCGGCCGCAAACTCGTTCCGATACCGGGAATGTTTCGCTTACCGGGGCTGCCTCCGAACGTGACGGAGCCGGCAGGCTCGACGGCCACGATCTTGATTTTTGGGAACTCGTGACCAAGGCGCTCTGAAATCCCGGCGAGCGTGCCTGTGGTTCCGGCTCCCACGAAGATCCAATCGACCTTTTCGAACTCGTTGGCGATCTCATTTGCCGTCTCCGCGGCATGAACATTCTTGTTGGCTATGTTGTCGTACTGATTGAGCCAGACGGCGTTCGGCTCCGATTGCAAGATGTCGTCTATCATCCTGAACCGGTTGGTGAGGAAGCCGCCGTCGGCGTCCCGGTCGTTGACGACGAGAACTGTTGCCCCGTAGAGCTCCATGCCTCTGATGTTGGCGTGGGTGGAGTTGGAATCCGTGACGCAGATGAACTTGTAGCCTTTGATCGCGCAGACGAGGCTGAGCGCTATTCCAAGGTTTCCCGACGACAATTCCACGATGACGGTTTTATGCGGCCTGGCGATGCCGCGCCGCTCTAGATCCTCGATGAGACCTATTGCCGTTTTCACCTTGATCGAGCCGGATACGTTGAACCCTTCGAGCTTTAGGAATACGTCGTGGCCCCGCGCAAAGGAGCGGAGACGATAGAACAGGTCGCGAAAAATTATGTCTAAGGGCGACTCGATGATCATGGCGTAGCATCCCCGTGGACGCCCATTGTCTCGAGTGGTGCGTCATTCCGATGGCCCCCATCGCGGCGCTGATCGGGTAGGCCGTGACGCGAGGACCCCAGAGGCGCGGTCACGCGGTCTGCTCTATCGGAAACGGCTCCGGTCATCTCACGCGTCGTCCGACGCATCGATTATGCGGGCGTTGAGAGATTGAATGCCGGATCGAAGTCATCCCAGTGTCGTTGTCGCTTTGCACAGCAATTCCTGTCGGCCTATCCTTCGCCCCACCAAGGTGGGCCTGAGGCGCGCCGCGTTTATAAGGGAGAGGTCCTGAGGTCGCAAGCTAATGCGTCGGCCTATCGCGCCCCAGCTGTCTCCGCTCGTTGACCGTCCATTTGGGTCACGTCTGCTATGTGCTCCTAAGCGAACCGATGGGCTTCGCGTAGCTTTCTGGGGCTTCTCATCTTTGTCGTCATCACGCTCTTTTGCGGCATCACCGCCATCCACGACTTGTCCTATGAGATTACCGAGAAACGCGAAGGATTTGCTTCAGCCCACACCTCTATCGCGCCCGTCGACCTACCGGGCAACAGTTATACGGTCACGTACCACAAGCCGGCTGTCTCTCGTCAGCTTCTTGCTGCCTACCCACCTGCTAAGGACGACGCTCGGACCCGACTTACGCAAACGCAATTCCTCGCCAGAGCATGGCGTCTGGCGAACGACAGGGCGCGAGAACTAGGCTGGATCGCTTAGGGAAAACGATCTAGGCAGCGTCCGAAGGCTCAGGAACCTCGCTGACCAACCAAGCCCAGATCACTGACGGCTTGTGGTTCTTGCGGCAGCGCGGACAAAAAATCGCCGTCCTCGTCCTAGGAAGGCCTTTGAAGCTGGTTCTATCGACTTGGATGCCGGTTGAAACTTCCTCCCCAGGCGTTGGGCACACGAAGACCAAAGGGCCCGTATTGGCCCCCTCCTGAACTTGAGTAGGCCGCTACTTCACGCTCAGGTTGCCATTCAGCAGAGGCCCATAACGCTCCGAAATCAAGATACTAGGCGTGCGGTGCAACAGAGGGTCTGTGCATTGCGATAAGCGCGCCGGCCAAAGCCGACGCCCTGGCCCACGGACGCAGCGAAGATCGACGCCCTCAACGAGCTGGCCGCCTCGCTCATCCGCAGCGGTGCGCCGGTCGATGCGGTGCAGAAGTTCGTCGACGCTGAGATTGACCGCATTGAGTTCATGCAGGGCAAAAACCGATGAGCGAGCGCGACTACCTTCTGGCCGCTATCGAGCGCTGCGAAAAGCGCGCCAAGATCGCGTCCTCGGATGCACTGTACGGTAAGCACGAGGTTTCCGAGAAGTTGCAGCTCCGTAACCCCCACGCCTCATAAGCACCCCAAGCTCGGCCTAACAACGCGACCTTTCCCGCTTGAAGCCAGGAGGCGTCAGTCATGACCAGCGATCAAAGTAAATTTGAACACCTTGCGGGCCTTTGCGACTCTCTCGCGCAAAATGCTTCGACCCCCGAGCAACGCGAGAGTCTCCTCGATCTGGCCCACAAGTGGCGGGCGATGGCGACTAGCCAAAAACTTTACGAAGTTGCTCCGCGAGACGCTCATCGCTACGCGGTCACCGCGTGGCTAAAGGGGCTCCATCTTAGGCCGCGTTTTTAAATCCATGCACCAGCACAACCCATGGACAACAACGGCGCGGAATACCAAATGCGCCACACTATTCGGCATCACAGCTAGTTAGTCGCTATCTGCTTCAGTAGCTCTGGCAGCTTGGCGATGTTGCCGGCAATGCGCCGCGCTTCATTTTCTCGACCGAAGCTGACCGCTGTGCGAGCCATCGCTTTTCGGCGGCTTTTTGGGATGCTTCGATGCATACGACGACTAGTCATATATGATGCTATTGTGCACTGCATTGCACAAAACCGGCCCTGGGCCCTAGATTAAGATTGTTGGGGTTCTCGATGAGAAACTCACTGCCGCGTTGGCTGTATGTCGCTTTGATTGCTTCCTTGGTCAGCCAGCGAGCCCTGGCAAAGGAAGTATGCGACGCGCAATCGACAAAGGGCGATATCTGCCTGTGCAAGCTTTCCGATCTTCATCCGACCCAGGCGTCGGTCGGCATGGCGGAAGTGCGGATCAAGGCAGAGAAGCTAAAAGATGAAATTCAGCGGCAATCAGAGCATGATTTTCTCAAATATTTGGTGAAGCATAATAAGGAAGAGCCGGTCATCATTGGACCAGGCGGAATTTTCTACATCACCGATCATCACCATCTGGCACGAGCGCTCTATGAAGTCGGCGCATCGACAACCTACTGCAACATCGTCGATAACCTTTCCGACGCCAAGGCGGAGGATTTTTGGAAACACCTGAAAGACAATAACGAAGTCTATCTGGAAGATCAAAACGGCAATCCGATCAAACCCAATGACCTTCCAACCTCTGTCAAAAACCTCAAAAACGATCCATTCCGTAGCCTGGCTGGTGCGGTTCGGGAGTCCTGTGGGTTCGAGAAGGGGGATACGAGTTCCAGCGGCGAGGACTACTTGGAGTTCCAGTGGGCCGACTATCTTCGCGCGCACTGGGCGCAGACGGGCATCGCCACTAGCGACATAGATACAAATTTCGATAGCGCTACCAATGCTGCTCTGCACTTGGCGACCGAGAAGGACGCGGCGAGCCTGCCTGGCTATACCGGTAAAATTTCCTGCGATTGAAAAGTAGGGCCACGGCCAGTGGCTTCATGGGTGACAGCGGAGACTTTCGTCTCGTAAGCGTGTCGCCAGAGTCTCAGCCTTTCCACCCAAGTCCGATGGACGCGGTTAGTCTCGGTATTCACGACAACCGGGTGCGTTCCTGCCTACACGCCCATTACGTAGTAGGCCAGGACCAAGACAATCGCCGCATAGGCACCCGCCCAAATCAGGGGAGCGAACCACCACTGGTCTGGTTCGTCGAGTTTATGAAGGAGGTCGTCCATGTCGCATCAAACGACACTGCGCCGTTTGTGTTCCCTTTGGTGGACCGAAGCCGACCTTCAACTCCTTTGAAGTAAGCTTGGCAGCTTGGCGATGTTTGCCGCTATGCGCCTGGGCTCGTCCTCGGTGCTGTCCGTTTACTGATCGACGAATTGATACAGAGCTTTGGGCGAGAAAAACGAGCGACACGCTTGTCTACGGCCTATGCCAAGCTTACGATGGCATTTCTCACGATCCTACTTAAAGGTATGGGAGGTCACCATGCCCCAAGCAAAGAAACCCTCGAAGCGGAAGCATCGGGCATGCGCGGTACCGTTGTTGGGGGCCGCCGGGTTGTCGTTGTCGCTGGCGAGCGGAGCATCCGCGGCAACCGTTGGGCCGGCAGCGCACGAAATCACTCTCGGTGAGGAGGAAATCTCTGACGTCAGCTTGGCGACGTTCTATGTCTTCGACAAAGAGAACCCCAGCACACCCGGCTTACAACTCGTCAGACACGGAGGCTGCACGAGGCTGCCACGAGGCTGCCACGGCTGCAGAGGCTGCCACACGGCTGCGGAGGCTGCCATCACGGCTGCGGAGGCTGCCACAGAGGCTGCGGAGGCTGCGGAGGCTGCGGATTCGGCTGGGGAGGCTGCGGCGGTTGTTGGGGGTGGCGCTATTGAATAGGTGCCCACGGCAAGGCCGTGACTGAGCAAGTCCTAGTCAGCGTTCGCCAGCACCGAGTAGACTTCGCGGGCAGCTTGGCGATGTTGCTCGCTATGGCCCCCCTTTGGGCGTGGTGTCTTCGGCCTCATGACGCTCTCGAATGTGAAAGGTATCGAGGTCAGCAGAATGAATAACCAGTAATACGACTCCGTCAGATCGCCGATGCCCAAAAGGTATAGCGTTGCCACCTCTGCCAAAAACGCAGTGGAAATCGCGGAAATAAAAAAGTTGATCGCCCTAAAGAAGTTTGTGGTGTCGCCTAGACGAATGTGTTCTCGAACAAACGTAGTTGGTTCGACGCTGACTGAAACCCATTGAGTCAAGAAGCGCCCAATGGGCCGCAATGTCAGCCGGGAAAATTTGACCATCACGTTAGCTAGTCGCGACGGCGGTTCTCACCAGTCCGTAGGCGCTGATCGCGGCCCAGAAGCTCTCGATGATGGCGACGGGAAGATTCCATGCGGTAATGAGCGAAAGCAGGATCAGGATTGCGCCGACGAGATTGGCCAGCGAGTACCGCCAGTCTTCCGCCGTAAGCCACCTCTGCTGGGTTGCGAAATACGCGAGTATAATGAGCGCCGTGCCGACAATGCCGACGAGGGTGAATGGATCGAGCGCCATTGCGGAATTCCTTTGTGTGCCGTTTCGTGGGCGGGCGATGCGCTCTTCGTCGGCTGTGGCATCAAATGGGCCCCCCAGAGGTCAAGGGCACCGTGAGACTCCCACTAGCCACTGGTTCGGGCCAACGGCAAGCGGCCAGGGGTGGGGTTGAAGGGGCGTCGACCGACACGCGCCACACGTTCTCCCACAGCGACACCCACATGGCGAAGATGATGAGTACGCCAATGAAGGCGGCAGCAAGCGCAACGCTTTTGAGCTTGTCGAGAAAGGTGGTGGATGCTTCTCGGCTTGGCTCCGGCGTCCACTTCATCGGCGCGGCGACAAAAGCGAACACATTCACCTTAACGAGCCTGTCTCAGTTACGGCGATTGCCTAGAATAACGGGAACAGCACGAGGGCTTCAATCGTGTGCTTGCGCGCAAGCTCTTGGAACTCCCCCAGCACCTTGGGGCGACCGCCGCGATTACCCTGTCGTGTTGGTGTCACGGCGTGGGAAGCACCGTCCCCACGAGCACAGCCGGGGCAAGGCGCGTGGCGTGAGGTTAGGCCGTCATGGTGCGGAGGTTCTTGCGCCCAAGTTCAAGGAGGAGGCTCGCCAGAGGGCTATGGAGCTTGAGCCTGTCATCACCGAGTTGAAGGAAAAGGGTTTGTCGCTGGCGAAGATCTCTGGTGAGTTGAACAAGCGGAAGGTGGCGACGCCCCGTGGAGGCAAGTGGGATCACTCGTCGGTGGGGAATGTGCTGCAACGTCTCGCAGCTTGAAGCGGATTGTCAAATCGCAGGACATTGGCTTCCAAGCCGGAATGATCCGGCGCGAAGCAACGCGTATGGCGTTGAGACAAGGTTCATTCGAGCCAGCGAGCGCAGCATCTCCGACTGACGGGGGAGATCCGCGCCACAGAAAACGGGACTCCCATGCGTATGAAGCTTGCCCTGCCCAACGTCCGTTATTGGGGGTAAAGCGGACATGGCGCGGGCTTGTCACTATGTCCGCTAATGACCCAAAGCGGACATGTCAGACCGGGGAATGTGCGTCAGCGGGCCGGGCGGACTGCCTGCCAAAGTAGTGTCAGGACGGGCACTACCGCGAACGCAGTGATGGCCCCGATGGCTTTTGGTCGGTAGGCCCCTAAGTCAGATTCCAGGCTCGACTGAACCTGCTTGATATTCAATATACCTTACGATCCTTTGACACTTGCGCCAACTGGGTGCCCATGGTTTTGCTTGAGCATTCGCAGTCCTGGAACGCTTGAAAGTCACCTCAGTCATGCGGTTATTGGCAATCTTCGCATCGTTGGCTCTCTTAGCGTCCGTGTCGCCCTATGCAACCGCGGAGGAGGCGCCAGCAGGCGCTAGCACGCAACAGCAAGTCCTTAGCGAGGGTGAGCTCGACGCGCTTGTGGCCCCGATTGCGCTCTACCCAGACGCTCTACTCGCACAGGTACTGATGGCTTCGACTTACCCGCTAGAGATCGTCGCGGCCGACCGGTGGGCAAAGGCCAACAAGGCCTTGAAGGGAGACAAACTTAAAGAGGCTTTGACAAGCCAGGATTGGGACGGGAGCGTCAAGGCGCTCGTTGCGACGCCTACCGTCCTCTCGATGATGAATGGCGATCTCGATTGGCTCGAGAAGCTTGGCGATGCTGTGCTAGCGCAACAAGCGGATGTCATGGACGCGATCCAGCGCCTGCGCTCCAAGGCTCAGGCAAACGGCAAGCTCACTACGACCAAGCAGCAAAAGGTGACAGTTACTCAGGAAGCCGCAAAACAAGTCATCCTGATTGAGCCGACCTCCCCTGAGACTGCCTATGTGCCTTATTACGAGCCGTCGGTCGTTTACGGCACTTGGCCCTACGATGACTACCCGCCTTATTACTTCCCGCCAGCCCCTGGTTACATTGTCGGTGGAGCACTCGCTACGGGCATCGCTTGGGGAGCAGCCTATGCCGTTGGCAATGCCATTTGGGATAACTTCGATTGGGGGCACGGCAACATTAACGTCGATATCGATAAGAACTTTAACTTCGACAGGCACGTCGACAGGAACAACGTGAAGGTCGAGCATTGGCAGCACAACGCCTATCACCGGCGCGGCGTGGGCTATAACAACAAGCAGGTCCGGAACAAGTTTGCCAATGCCAATGTCCGACCGGGTAACCACAAGCTCGATTATCGGGGACGTAATGGACAGGCGGTGTTGAGGCCCGGCAACAAGCCAGGCGGCAATCTCGGCGGCCAAGGGCCACTGCAGGGTAACAAGCCAAATCTCGGTAAGGGTCCAGGCGGAGCTCAAGGCAAGCGGCCCACTCAGCATGCTGCGCTGGGGGGAAGAAGCCAAATCCTGGCAAAGGTCGCAGCACCCGGCGGTGGACCTCACAAGGGCGGTGGTGTGCGTCCTAGCGGCGGTGGGCCTCACAAGGGCGGTGGCCACGTGCGTCCCAGCGGTGGGCATCGCGGCGGCCATCATGTGAGCCATCGCGGCGGTGGCAGACATTACGGTGGTGGCGGGCGTCGCGGCGGCCATCATGTGAGCCATCGCGGCGGTGGCAGACATTACGGTGGTGGCGGGCGTCGCGGCGGTGGCGGGCGTGGCGGTGGGCGTCGTTCCGACATCCGCCTCAAGGAAAACATCGTCCCGTTAATGCGGCTCAGCAACGGTCTTGAACTTTATCGCTTCCGCTACAAGGGTAGCGATCGCACTGCCTATGTGGGCGTGATGGCGCAGGAAGTACAACAAATCGAACCCGGCGCAGTCTGGCGCGATCACAATGGATATTTAATGGTCAACTATGATCGGATCGGGCTTAAATTCATGACCTGGAAAGAGTGGCTAGCGCGGGGCGGCGGGGCGGGCCGACGGCGGTAGCCGACGTGGCGCTACGGCGAAGATCGAAACGCGGGCCAGGAAGATAGAGCGTTGCGATGCCCAGCAAGGATGACAGCCCAATGTCAACCCAGAGCGCTCGGGGCTCATGGCACCTCTAAAAATTCAAAAGAGGCCCCATGTCCGTTTATGGCGCAAAACGGACATGTCAGCCCATCCGCTGAATGTCCGCTATCGGGGGTAAAGCGGACATGACGCGAAGGGACCGTTATGTCGGCTAATGACCCAAAGCGGACATCATGCCGGAGTGCCAAGAAATCGCATCCAATCATCAAGTGCGAATGTGAGGCGGATCACCACGAGAGCGGGTCAGCTACCAAATCGCAACCCGCTTGTCCGGAGAAAGATATAGCTTGTCCCCTGGCTTGACGTCGAACGCCGGGTACCATGCATCAATATTCGGCACCACGCCATCGACGCGAAATTGTCGCGGCGAGTGGAAGTCGCTCACCAACTGGTCTCTCAGTGCTTCGTCGCGAAGCTTTCCCCTGCAGGACTGCGCGTATGCGAGAAAAAAGCGTTGATCACCTGTGTATCCATCGATCACCGGAGCCAACTCGCCCCGCAGCGACAGGTGATAGGCATCCAGTGCGATCGCTATTCCACCAAGGTCGGCAATGTTCTCGTCCATGGTTAGTTGCGGATTAATGTGCAGGCCCGGTAGTGGCTCGAAAGCGGCAAACTGGCTGCCCAGCTTGGCTGCTCTTTTCTCGAAGGTCCTGGCGTCTTTGCGCGTCCACCAGTCACGTAGTCTTCCTGCGGAGTCGATCTTCCGGCCTTCGTCGTCGAAGCCGTGAGTCATTTCATGACCGATCATTGCGCCTACCCCGCCGTAGTTAACCGCCGGATCGGCGTTGGGATCGAAGTATGGTGCCTGCAACATAGCGGCGGGTAAGATGATCTCGCGCAGCGTTTCGTTGTTAAACGCATCATTGGTCTGGGGCGTTAGGACCCAATCGTCGCGGTCTACGGCTTCCTGCAAGCGACCCACATAGAAAGCCCAATCCGCCTCTGCGGCCCGACGCACGTCCCCGACGAGGTCGTCATCACGGATGACCAAATTTGAATAGTCGCGTGTCTTGTTGGGATAGCCCAGTTTAATGGTGTACGTGCCGAGCTTCTTGAGCGCCTCGGCCTTTGTCTCCGGACTCATCCAGTCCAGGAGCTCGAGGCGCGCACGAAACGCGGCCTTCAAGTTGGCAACCAGGCCTCTACCTTTGCCTTGGTCTCGGGTAGAAAGTGGCGCTCCGTGTACAACTGCCCGACCGCCCAGTTCATCGTACCGAAACATTGTTCGGGGCAATCACCGCCACTGACGGCGCGGAGGGCACGCTTCCAGCGCCCCGCCTGCTCCGGCTGGCCAAACAGCGTCTTGTTCCGAAACTCAAATGCCGCGTCGGCGAATGACTTGGAAAGATAGAACGCCGCGTTATCGACGAAAGTGAAAGCAAGCCACGCTTGCAAAGCGTCAATGGATGTATCGGCGAAAATAGCCGCGATCTTCGGAAAGGCGCTTTGTTCCGACACAATGAAGTTGTCGGTCGAGGCAAGACGCGCCTCTGTCAGAAATTGTTTCCAGGGGAAGCCCGGCGCGAACGCCTCAAGCTCGGATACCGTCAAGGGATTGTAGGTCTTGCTGGCATCACGCTGCTCGGCCTTTGTCCAGCTCACTTCTGCGATCCGCGTCTCCAGCGCCACGATGGCCGCCGCATTTCCGGCCGCATTGGGCCAACCGATGAGCCGCAATAGCTGCTCGATATACTGCTGGTATTTGGCCAATTGTGCCGTGAAGGCCGGCTGGAGATAGTAATCCCGGTCCGGCAGACCTAATCCTCCTTGGCTGAGGAAGACGGCGTAGCGAGTTGGATCCCTGGGATCAGCATCAATCCAAATCTCGAAGAATGTGCCTTCGAAGTCGAAGTTATTGCGGCCAATGAGACGACCGAGCTGCTCAGGAGTGGTTGCCGCGCGGATCGCCGTCAGTGTGGATTCAACGGGCGTGCTGCCGAGTGCCTCAATCCGATCCTCATCCATGAAGGCATGGTAAAAGGCACCAACCTTCCCCTCCAAATCCTTAGGCTCATGGCCCGCGTGCTGCGCTGCTTCTTCCAAGATGTTGCGAAGCTGCGCCTCGGTGCGATTATTGATAAGCACGTCAACGGACATGCCCATTTTGTCAGCCGGCATAGGTGTTCGGGCGAGCCAGCCTCCATTGGCGAATTCGAAGAAGTCGTCACCAGGCATGATCGCAGCATTCTCCCCGGAAAGATCGAAGCCCCAGGTTCCGAAGTGGAGACTTTGCAGCGGATCATCGCCTCGGGCCGAGGTGAACAACAATAGGCCGTTTAGGATTACCAGCGCCACGCCAACAACGAATTTCACGGCATTTCATCACCGGTGATTCATCAAGCGCTGAAATATCACATCATCGCCGGTGTCTTCCACGATAAAGCCAAGGCTTACCCTTTGATAGGCGATAGCCGCCCGCACACCGCAATATTGACCGTGCACCCCGACGGCAGGAACTCAGATGTGGCCAAACAGAAGCAGGTCGGCTATTGGCACAAAGCAGACATGCTCAATTAGGGTGACGAATGTCCGCTATCGGGGGTAAAGCGGACATGACGCTGGACACTGTACAATGTCCGCTAATGACCCAGAGCGGACATTTCGTTTCGCCAATATTTGATCGTTTGGAAAGGCGCCGCGAGCGGCAGCAAAAGGGGCGTCGAACTCTGTCGATTTAGTACGGCAAGCAGCGGCCATACGGACCAAGGTAGTAGCCGTATGGGCACACAGCCGGCGCCGGGCGGCGCTACCACCACGGGCGGCGCGACCACCACCGGTGGCGCATACACCGTGCCGTTGCGAATGCAGCCGCCATATGGGCCGCGGTGAAAGCCCAGCCCACAAAAGCCGCGCACCAATGTGGTATCGGGCGCCGCGGTTTGCGCAGGTACAGACAAAACGGGTAAGGCCCTGGACGTTGAACGAAAATAATGACACCGGCACGCTACAAGCCAGGATCAAAGCTAACTTTCTCGACATCGGCAAAACTCCTTTACGCTCTCCCCGTCCATCCTGATCAGGCGCACGGCTTGTCCAGCAGAGGGCATCCGACGTTGCCGGCCCAATCGCAATCGCACCGGGTAATCAGCAAGAAAACGGGAAGTCCCCCACGTCATTTTACACGCGATTTAGGTTCGCTCGCTATGCAAATCCAGCAGCTGTGCATCACGGTCAGGTCCGATGCTCTCGGCCGCCACCACCTTGTGCCGGTGTTGAACGGAGACGAAAAGGGTTCAGTCTTGCGCGCCTTTGAGGTCACAGCCGCTCTCGGGCTCTAATCCGTTTGGTTGGTCCCAATCGTTGGAAGGAACCGCCTCATAAGGCGCGCCGAACTCCTGTTTCACCATGCTGAAGCGGGTCGGCACGTCGGAGCCTTGATTCCCGTATTCGGCGATCCAGAAATAATCGTAGGTGCCACTCGGCCACTTCTCCGGGACGCCATGAAGCTTATCGAGCTTTAAGAGCTGCCGCAGCGTCACCGCCTCCCCGGGGAATGCATCTTCCAGCTTCTTGTTGGCGATGTGCTTGTGCTCCCACACCATGACCACGGTCTTGCCCGCATAGCGCGGGTCCGTCATCACGTCGTGCGCTGCCTCTTGCGTGCGGCGGTTGAGCAGCTCGGCCTTTTCGTCCTCATCGGCGTCCTTGTCGGGCAACAGGGAGTAGAGCGTGAGCGGCTCTCCCCAGCTCGCAGCTGAGGGGGAGGCGAGTTCGAGCGTGTGCAAGGTGATGGCGAGGATCGCGGCGGGCGCCTCGCCGCCGGGAAAGAGCGATTTGGCGGCGCCACGACCGAGATAAGTGGTGGCGAGTGCCTCAGCCCGCTCACGCCCAACGTCGCAAAGCTTGTAAGCGGTGGCCTTCTCGCCGTGGCGCAAGATGATGATGCGCGCCGGCGTGGCGAGGGCCGCACCAAGACCAGACAGACAGAGCAGCGCAGTGAGAGCTAGTCGGACAACCATGAAGGCTTCCTCTGCCGAGACCATCGGGGTAGCGATTTTTAGCACTGATCGCGGATGGGGGCGAGCTGGCCCCCGTCGGCCCTTTGTCCATGCCAACCGTTCCACTTGGCGAGGGCTGCCGTGCCATGCCTTATTTCTGCTTCTGGCACTAAGCGGACATGCTCAACGCGCTGACGAATGTCCACTTTGAGGGGAACAACGGACATGACGCGGACGTGACGCGAGGTCTGCTTTTGACCCAAAGCGGACATAAGTGACGGAACTGTTCGGTCGCTCAACAACGTCGCATATTGACGCTTTGAGTGGAGAGCATGCCAATTGCACGCGCGGCCCCCCACGCAAGATCTAAGACCACGCCCGGCGTGAACGGGCCGCGATCGTTGACCGTGACACGCACTCTTTTTCCGCTTCTGGGATTCTCCACCACAAGACAAGTACCGAATGGCAGACTTTTGTGCGCTGCGGTCATGCCTTCGGGATTAAAGACTTGCCCCGATGCGGTTCGATGCCCTCGAAGTTCATTTCCATACCACGTTGCTCGCACTTGCTCGGCAAAGGCGGCAGTTGGGACGAGCAGGAAAATTCCTGTAAACGCAAAAAGGCGGCCCATAGGTGAATTCCCTCTCTTCGAATTTTCGACGGGGTAACGCCTTTGGGGTGTGAAAGTTCGCCCTCATTGTTGGTCTCGTGTGAAGACTTCCCCCAGCAAACAATCCAGCCGACCTCGCGCGGCTTATTGACAGCGACCTGGAATGCCTGAGTGCGAAAATCTGGGATTTCGGGCGTCGTAGCGCCTACAGCGATCCACGCTATGCGCCAGTTCAAGTTGCGGCGTCTGCTGATTTTCGATAAGTGATTGTGTGCGTTCGTCGCGGGCCGCGTGACAGTGATCTGCCCGTCCACTGTCTCGACCTGTGAGGTCGTCGAGGTTGCATCGCCTTTCATTCCGGTTGCTGGACCGAAACTCAGCGCTACAAGTACAGCGTGAGACCTCTTGCTTGATAGGTCCAAACGTGGTGCTCGTGTAGCCAACGCCCGCGCCGTGCGTCACGCCACGCGGGCTGAAAGTCCGGATCGCGGGAGGGGGGTGATGTTACTGCGAAGCATTATGATAGCCGCGCTTATGCTGCTGGCAACGCCAGCGGCTGCCGGATGGACGCTGCCGTGCATTTTCGGCGGCTGCTCCATAACGTTCGTGTCCCCCGAATATGCCGCGAAGCCGGTGCAGTCGCTCGATCCGGAAGCTGCCTTGGCGCAAATCAACGCCTACCGGACGAAGAATGGGCGGAAGCCCGTTGTCCTTGATGAGCGTCTTTCTCGCGCCGCCGCCGCTCAATCAAAAGCCCAGGCCGGGCGCAGCCGCATCGGTCATGATGGGTCCGATGGCTCGAATCCTATTCAACGCGCCGCGCGCGCCGGTTATCTTGCGAAGATCGCCTCGGAGAATGTCGCCTCCGGGCAGAAATCATTCAGCGACGTCATGCACAGCTGGGAAGGAAGCTCGGGCCATCGGGAGAACCTGCTGCGTCCCGAGGTGACCGCTGTTGGTGTCGCGATGGCAAAGAACAGTAGCGGATGGCCCTATTGGACCCTCGTGCTCGGTGCCGAAAAGGCCAAGGCGAAAAAGGATACTGAGGAGTCAGCCACGATGGGCAAGGAAGAAGGACACGCGCAGCCTCCACCCCTTACTAAGGAGGGCTGCAAGACGGCAGGCATGAAGTGGAACGATCAAAGCAACGTGTGCGGATAGGAGGCTCACTGAGCGTCGGCTTCGGTCGCGTCATCAAACCGTGCAGCGTAGTGTAGCGGTTTTCCATACTCGCCTTGGCAAGTCCGGCGAGCTTGGCGAGACTCGGCGCGGTCGCCTGTAATACTAAGGCGGCTACGGTTAAAGACGGCACTAGGGAAAATGATTAACTGGCTGAAGCAAAGCGTCCTCGGGGATATGTCCGGGTGGATAACCGCACTAGCCGCCATTGTTGCTTTGGTGTTTGGAGTTTGGCAGGTCCTGTCCGCAAGGAGCGCGTGATTATGAAGAGTTGTTTGTCCACGATTGGTCTCGGTATTGCGGTGTTTGCTTTCTTCGGATTCCAGCCCGCCGAGGCCGGTTGCCAATTAATACACGCTACACACAGCGCCGGATCTCAGGCAAAAGCTGTCGAGACTTCACGAGCACTCGCCCTCCAGAGCGCCTATGACTTACAGCGCGCAAGTGGGTGGAGTCACATCACTCTGTCTGCTCACCCGGTGCAGGGAGATCCCTTCTGGAAGGCCGTTCGTCCCAACGGGGTTCCAGCGCACGCAAGACTTCAGCCCGACCTGGTCACCGCGCAGTTCTACACGACTTGTTTTACCGGCGTAGTAGTCCGTTATGTCTGCACTACGGGTTCGAGCGTCTGCGGCCAATAACCGGCGTGAGGCCGGCGTGGGATCGAACCCGCCCCGCTGGCGACACCATGGTTCCATGCGCTACGCCGTTCGCGACGAACCCTGCATGACGCGCTTGACCACCTTGGCCGCGATGCCAGCGAGCACGGCTTTGGCCGCCGGGGACGCCAGCATGTCGGCAATCGGGTTCGATCCTGGCGCTTGCTCCTGAGGCTGCGCGTCGCCAGGGCCGAGGATGGCTTCGTCCTTCAACTCAACCGCTGTCGCCGTCACGCCCTCTGGCGAGACGGTCACGACCATGTATGGCATTCCCTTTTTTGGCGGATGAGGACCGTCATCATTCGCGCCACATCAAACAAAAGGCGTCCAATCAGTGGGGGCTGATCGGACGCCAGAAGCGCGTTTTCGCGCCGTGCCGGGAGGGAAAACCGGCACGCTAAGCGGGCACATCTCGGCTAGACGGGGGGCACTAGCGATTTGAGTGATGTGGCCGCTTGATAGCTATCAACCTCGCATCTTGTTTCAGTTTGATGACAGGCTCGCTGAATTAGCGAAGTAACGCCAGTCGATAAGCGTAGGTCTTGATGATAGCCGGCATTCAATGAACGCAACGGCCGCCGACTGTACGCATTCCAACCGCACACCTGGCGGCGTTCCGGCGGGCGGCAGTGCGGATGCAGGTGCCGTTGACCATGTGATAACCGGCACCGCATGCTTCACGGACTTGCGTGATCATGCCGTCCTTATGGAGCGGCGCGAGCGGTGTGGCCTGCGCCGATGTAGCAAGGGCCAAGGCAAAGGCGATAGCGATCAATCGGACCATTGTTTCCTCCTATGTGATCCTTTCAAGGAGAGATTCCTTGAAGGTTGCAGTCATCTGTCATCCTTCCACTGAGCAGTCGTTGATCAAGTTTGACCGATGGGTACGAATGCCGGTGGCAACCGCCGTCTAGCCGAGAGTGAGCTTAGCAGGAACTTCGCTCGTTTCGACAGCTGTTGACCCCAATGTATGGAATTGGCGAACAAAAATAGCGCGCCCTTTCGACACAGCCGCTACCTGGACAAGAAGCGCCGCAGCCAGTTCGTCCCTGGGCGACAACTTTGCGCATCCTCCACCTTGCTGTTCAGGCGCTGATGTTAGTCGCAAGCCTGGGCTTGGACGTTTGGCGCCTCACAACAGCTGAACGGCGTCCGCAATCACAATCACCGTCCGCCGTTAGCTTTTCGCAATGTGCCAACAATCGGTCAACGTTTGCCGGCGCATTAAGGTTTGGCTGAGCAATTCCCCAACAGAGAAAGCGAGGAATCCAGAGTTGATATGCCAGCGGTCAAATTGCCCGTTTCCAGCGAAATGAGTGCGCTCCAGGTTCTGTCGGTCTCCCTCTTGCCGGTGCCATGGAGGAGGATGGCCTTATCGGTTACGGCCACATCCTCAATGTCGTCCGCACGAGGTTCTCCACCAAGGGGCGCTGAGCGAAGCTGCTTCTTTTCGAGGTCGAGCACCATGATACCGGCGACGTTTGCATCCTCTAGAGAGATGCGGCTGCACCCGGTCACAGTCACACACTCATACACTTCGTTGATCGCACAAACATAAGACTTCTCCTCGGCGATGCCAGTCGCCGAAGTCATGCAAAGAAAAACGAACCCTACATACGCTCTTGAGATCGAGATTGGCATTGCCGGCTCCTATCTTGAAACCTGGTAGCCTCTTGCCTCTAAGCAAACCTGACCGGCACGAAGGTAGGCTTCGTAGCGTTCGTTCAGACGGCGGACCTCTGACATTCCCCTGGCTCCGCCTATTGGACCTGCACTGGTCGTGCCCATCCGCCGCGTAACGTTGGCGATTGTTCTAGTTGGCACTCCCGCTTGCTGCGCCGCAAATACAAGCGAGGGATCGTGTCCGGTCTGAGCAACCGCCCATTCATGGCAGGCAGCGCGATCAGCAGCTTGCTGCTCCGGTGTTTGCCCTCTCGTAGGGTAGCTAAATAAGGCGTTTCCCCCTGTCGATTGCGCGTGGACGTCGAAAACGGCTATCCCGGACATCAACATCACGGCAGCACAGAGGAGTGGGCGCATTCCTTTCATCTGTTCCTCCTCACACTAAAGGTCTCGCAGCGGCTCAGGAAGTTGCAGCAATCCCATCTTCAAGACAGGCCCTGTACCCCAAAGCAAGGATCAAGGGCCACACTGCCGGAGGACATGTCCGGCCGCAAGAGCCCGTTGAGAACAAGTTTTTCAGCCAGCGGTGATTGCGGGTAAGATAGGCGCGCCGCCATCTTCTAGATATGGTTATTGCCACCGCAATCAGGGCTACCCTATGGCATTTCAAGAACCATCCAGCAGCGACGGCGTCTTCATGAAGCGAACGATGGAAGCCGCCATCCGGATAGGAGTGATCGCCGGCCTCATCGCCTGGTGCTTTTTGATCGCGCGGCCCTTCCTGAAACCTATTATCTGGGGCGCCATCATCGCGGTCGCCGTTTTTCATGGCTACGACAAGTTGCAAACTGTCCTCGGCGGCCGGCGCATCACGGCCGCAGTTTTGATCACCCTGTTGATGCTGGTGCTGCTGGTCGTGCCCTCGTTGCTCCTCGGCGAGTCGCTGGTGAGCGGCGCGCACAAGGTTATGGATTTTTTCCAGAAAGGAGAACTCCACATTCCGCCGCCGCCGGACAGCGTCGCCGGCTGGCCGCTTATTGGCGAGCCCATCGCTAAGACCTGGACACTGGCATCCGAGGACCTGGAGAAGGCTCTGCGCCAGGCCAGTCCCCTGCTTAAGGGCTTCGGGAGCTGGCTCCTCAGTGCCGCCGGGGGAGCCGGAATTGCGCTTTTGCAGTTTGTTCTGGCGATTCTCATCTCTGGAGCTTTTCTCGCCAAATCTGAGGCCGCGGGCCGCATGACGCAGACCGTTGCGACACGTTTTGCGGGAGAACGCGGGCCCGAACTTGCGCGCGTTGCGGAGCAGACCGTGCGCAGTGTTGCTAGCGGGATTCTCGGCGTCGCGCTGATCCAGGCGCTGCTGGCGGGATTGGGTTTTCTAGTGGCAGGCGTCCCGGCGGCGGGGCTTCTTACCCTGGTCTGCCTTCTTTTCGGCGTGATGCAGCTGGGCGTGGTGATCGTTTTGATTCCTGTAGTGATTTATCTGTTTTCAACAGCGGACACGGTCACCGCGGTCGGATTTCTGATTTGGGCCATCCTAGTTGCGCCAGTAGACAATATCCTGAAGCCCATTCTGCTGGGCCGTGGCGTCGACGTTCCCATGCTCATCATCTTTGTGGGAGCCATCGGTGGATTTCTACACGAGGGGATCATCGGCCTGTTTATAGGCGCCGTCGTCTTGGCCCTCGGCTACAAGCTCTTTCTCGCGTGGCTGACAGAGGACTCGGCGGCTGACATGGGCCACGAAGGTTCTATGACGCAGCCCTCCCAATTGGGGCAGGTAGACATATCAAGCGACCTGTAGCCAATAAGTCACGGCAATGAGAATTATGCAGTTATCCACCCCCCGCCTACTGCCCCCTCATGCGCCCGGCGTTATGGTGCACACGAGCTGACTCGGCGGAGGTGCGTTTTTGAAGTTGGGTACTGGACCAAATAAAAGGGGCCAAATTAACTCGGGGGAATAAGAATAATGACGAGGAATCCCAGGTGGTGGGGAACACTGTTGCAGGTGGCGACAGTGGGTGTGATGCTTTTGTGGGCGGGCAGCGCTATGCGAGAGAAGATCAGATAGAGCCTACTGCGCCCGCACCCCCGGTGGCGGCCGCGGGAAAATTCGATATGGCCTTCGGCGTAAACGGCACGACCGATTACGTTTCCCGTGGCATAAGCCAAGACGATAGCAGTCCTGCTATTCAAGGGTATGTGGAGCCGAGCTACGGTTTAGGGCCCGTCTTGGGTGATGCAATCGTCAACGTATGGGCCTCCAATGTCGACTTTGGCGACGATTTTCGACGGCGCAGAGATCGACGTTGCCGCTGGACTCAAACCAAAGTTCCTCGGACCGAAGTGGTCGCCCAACATCGGCTATGTTCACTATTTCTACGCGCCGGAAAGTGTCAGTCCGGACTAT
Organism: uncultured Alphaproteobacteria bacterium; assembly: GCA_963745855.1. Lineage (GTDB taxonomy): Bacteria > Pseudomonadota > Alphaproteobacteria > Rhizobiales > Methyloligellaceae > Methyloceanibacter. Next base: position 83,194 of record CAVUZR010000009.1, read on the forward strand.
GGAGAAATCTACGCCAAGACCGACTACACCTTCGGCGAGGATGATAAGTATACCCTTCGTGCACTCGTCTTCTTTGCGCCCGACTTCAGTCAAACCGGCTTTACGGCCACCTATGTCGCCGGCGGTGGGAGGGTGAAGTTTTGGAAAAACTTCGCGGCGTACGCAGGTGTGGGATATCAGTTTTTCGAGAGATCCAAATGCACACGAGGATCTGGTCTGGACTGCCGGGCTCTCCTACTATTGGAAGTCACTGACGTTCGATGTCCGCTACTGGGACACGAACCTCAAAGCCGACGAATGCGTCGTCTCGAAGCGGATTTTCGGACGGCTGTGACGCGCGCGTCGTTGGCACTATTTCCCTCGATCTTACGTGGTCCAAGTTGATGAAGGGCGGCCTCTTCTGAGCCAGGCGAGTGAGAGTATTGGCCTGGAGGGAGGACGGATGCGGCCGAAGAGCTATTTGGTTCAACTTTGGCGCACCAGAACTGACTCGCCATGACAACGGCCAGCCACCCAAATGGGAAAAGCCTCGGCATCGCGGCGTGCACTGCGATCGTGGTCGGCAACATGGTTGGTTCCGGCTTTTACCTTTCCCCGGCGGCAGTCGCGCCCTATGGCAACCTCGCAATTGTGGCTTGGGTGGTCATGGGCCTCGGCGCCGCTTGCCTTGGTCTCACTTTTGCGAAGCTAGCGAGGTTGGCACCGGCGACAGGGGGGCCTTACGCCTACACGCGCATGGCTTACGGCGATTTCGCGGGCTTTCTCGTGGCGTGGGGATACTGGATTTCGATTTGGACCTCACTACCGGTGATCGCCATCGCATTCGCCGGTGCAGCGATGGATTTGTTCCCAGGCCTGCACACTCGCACAATGGCTGTGGTGCTCACGCTCGGCGCTATTTGGGCGGTCGTGCTCGTCAATCTGCGCGGCGTCAAAGCCGCCGGCACTTTCTCCGAGATCACCACCTACACAAAAATGATTCCCTTCGCCGCCATTGCTTTGTTCGGGTTGTTCTTCATTGACACAACAAACTTCAGCGAGTTCAACCCGAGCGGCAAGTCACTGCTCGGAGCGAGCGCAGCACTCGCGCCGCTTACAATGTTCGCGTTCCTGGGGCTGGAGTCTGCCACAGTCCCAGCGGGCGATGTGGTGGACCCAAAGCGCACGATTCCGCGCTCGACTGTCCTTGGCATCACCATCGCCACGCTGCTGTACGTGTTCGGCACAATAGCCGTTATGGGCCTAGTGCCGCGCGAGCAGCTAGTGCAATCGGTCGCACCGTTCTCCGACGCAGCGCGGGTGCTATGGGGCCCATGGGGTGCGACCACAATCTCGATCGCAGTGATGCTTTCGGCGCTTGGCGCTCTCAATGGTTGGACGCTTCTGATGGGTCAAGTTCCAATGGCTGCAGCGCAAGATCGACTGTTTCCGCCACTGTTTGGCCAGCTATCGCCGCAGGGAGTGCCGGCCATAGGCATCGTGATCTCCGCTATATTCGCCACCTTGCTGGTCTTGTCACAGGTTGCCGGACCGCCCGGCTTCTCAGCCGTCTACAATCTTGTCGTCGGCCTTAGCACGATGGCCGCGGTTATCCCTTACGCTTTCTGTGCGCTGGCTACTGGACTTGTCGCCGCGTATGCCGCGGGAGGAGGGCCGGCGCCGCGACTAACTATCATCGAGGTCATTGCATTCATTTTTGCTGTTTTCACGCTTTATGGATGCGGCGCGGAACCTGTACTATATGGCTTGATAATGCTGGTGCTGGGCATTCCCGTCTTCGTCTGGCAGAGGCGTCGAACGTGACCCTCGGCTGGTCTATGTGCTTCTTAGAACGATGTCTATCGTGCAGTGTCATCGTACGATATGAGCTTATCCGCTAGAATTTCCTTGCTGCCGTCCAGATGCAGATCAATTCAACGGAGAGTTATGTAAGGCACACATGAGTGGCACCCCGTAGAGGTCTGCCCGAGGAGGTACAATGGATTTTGTCAAGGCCTTCCCCATCGCCATCATCGATGAAGACTACGAGGGCAAGCACGCCGCCGGGCGCGGCATGCGTCAGCTTGCCGAGGCCATCGAGAAAGAGGGTTTTCGCGTTGTCGCCGGCCTCAGCTACGCCGACGCACAACGACTGGTCGAGGTCTTCAACAGCGAGTCGTGCTGGCTCGTGTCTGTCGACGGCGCCGAGGCAGGCGCCACACAGTGGCAGATCCTGGAGGAGGTGCTAGCTGCCAAGCGACGCCGCAATGACCGCTTACCGATCTTCCTTTTCGGCGATGAGCGCACCGCAGAGATGGTTCCGGCGAGTGTGCTGAAGCACGCCAACGCTTTTATGCGTTTGTTCGAAGACTCGCCAGAGTTCCTGGCCCGCGTCATTGCCCGCGCGGCGAATCTCTATTTGGAACGGCTACCCCCGCCGATGTTCAAGGCGTTAATGGATTACACCTTGCATGCGAGCTACTCCTGGCACACGCCTGGTCACGGTGGCGGCGTCGCTTTTCGCAAGAGCCCGGTAGGGCACCTTTTCTATCAGTTCTTCGGTGAGAACACGCTGCGCTCCGATATCTCGGTATCCGTGGGCATGCTTGGCTCACTGCTCGATCACACGGGAGCCATTGCAGAGGGAGAGCGCAATGCCGCGCGCATCTTCGGCAGCGACGAAACGTTGTTCGTGGTGGGAGGCACGTCCACCGCAAACAAAATTGTCTGGCACGGGATGGTCGCCAAGGGCGACCTGGTGCTGTGCGATCGCAATTGCCATAAGTCGATTCTGCACTCGCTCATCATGACTGGAGCAACGCCAATCTATCTCGTGCCATCGCGAAATGGGCTCGGGATCATAGGGCCAATCTCACGAGACCAATTCACGCCGGAATCTATCCGCCAAAAGATTGCCGCCAGCCCGTTCGCGAAGGAGTCGAACGGCAAAGTTCGACTTATGGTCATGACCAATTCGACTTATGATGGTCTTTGTTACAACATCGACGGTATCAAGCAACTTCTCGGCGATAACGTGGATGTGCTTCACTTCGACGAGGCTTGGTACGCCTACGCAAATTTCCACGAGTTCTACGATGGCTATCACGCCATCTCGTCCACACATCCAGCGCGCTCGCCGCACTCAATAACCTTTGCCACGCAGTCCACTCACAAGCTGCTGGCCGCGCTGTCACAGGCATCCATGATCCACATTCAGCACAGCGACAAGCAGCGGCTGGATATGGCGCGTTTCAACGACGCGTACATGATGCACACCTCCACGTCGCCTCAGTACGGCATCATTGCGTCTTGCGATGTAGCTGCTGCGATGATGGAACAACCAGCAGGCCGCGCGCTCGTGCAGGAGACGATCGAAGAGGCGCTTAGCTTCCGTCGAGCCATGGCGGCCGTGCAAAAAGATCTTAAGGGCTCTTGGTGGTTCGAGGTTTGGCAGCCCGAGGCTGTGGCTGCACGGCCGGCGGACAAAAGAGATCTTTGGGTGCTGAACCCCAAAGATCGGTGGCACGGTTTTGAGGGACTCGCCGAAAATCATGTCCTCGTTGACCCCATAAAGGTCACGATCCTCACTCCCGGCTTGTCGGCGGACGGCACCATGCAGGAGCACGGCATCCCCGCGGCCGTAGTGACGAAGTTCCTGTCCGCCCGGCGGATCGAAATCGAAAAGACCGGTCTCTACTCTTTCCTCGTATTGTTCTCGATGGGGGTCACCAAGGGAAAGTGGAGCACACTGGTCACCGAGCTCCTGAACTTCAAGGATCTATACGACACCAATGCTCCGCTCAAGCGCGCGCTGCCGGCGTTGGTCGAGGCACACCCGGCGGCATATGCGAACATGGGCCTTCGAGATCTCTGCGAGCAAGTGCACCAAGTGTACAAGGACGATAATGTCCCCAAGGCGCAAAAAGACATGTACACGACGCTTCCCGAGATGGCGATGCGACCTGCCGATGCTTATGAGCGTCTTGTTCGGGGGCGTGTGGAGAGCGTTGAGATCGACAAACTCATGGGTCGCACACTCGCCGTGATGGTGGTGCCATACCCGCCCGGCATTCCTCTGATCATGCCGGGCGAGCGCATCACTGCAGCGACCAAGTCGATTTATGACTATCTGCTTTATGCGCGCGAATTCGACAGAAGGTTCCCGGGTTTCGAGACTGATATTCACGGTCTGAGATTCGAACCTACCTCTGACGGGCGGCGCTATCTTGTGGACTGCATCGCTTAAGGGAGCGAGCGATGATTCCGCGCGACGTGAAATCCCCTACGGCGCCGATACCCTTCCACAAATTGCTCAAAGTGGTAGCAATCGTCGATCGCAACAATGAGGAGACCAAAGAGCTTCTCAATCATATTGCCGCCGAGAATTTCGAAGTCGAAGTCTGCGACGACTACGAGCGGGACGTATCTGAAGACGCCGCTGTGGGTGCCTACATCGCATTGGTCGACGATGATCGCCTCGAGCGCGCACGTAAGCTGGCGCGTTCGGTTCGCGACATCGGCTTTCAAACCCCCTTATGGGCGCTCGCGGATTCACACCGCATCGCCAACCTTGCGGCCTTATCAGTCACGGGCGAGGTCGACGGTTATATTTATCTGGGACAGCAGACACCCGCCTTCTACGCCAAACAGGTCATCGCCAGCCTGCTGAAATACGGGAAGACGCTGTTGCCCCCCTTCTTCGGTGGCCTGATGGCATACGACGGCGAGGCAAACATTGCCTTCGCCTGCCCAGGACATCAGGGCGGTCAGTTCTACCGGAAGTCACCCGCGGGGCAGCTTTTCTTCCAGCATTTTGGGGAGAGCATTTTCCGCAACGACTTATGCAATGCCGACGTGGACCTCGGTGATTTGCTGATTCATGAGGGTCCGGCGGTAGAGGCACAGCGGCATGCTGCGCAGGTCTTCGGAGCCGATAAGACATACTTCGTCCTTAATGGCACCAGCACGTCGAACAAAGTTGTTACCAACGCAGTGCTACGGCGCGGCGACCTGGTGCTCTTCGACCGCAACAATCACAAGTCGCTACACCAAGGCGCACTGATTATGGCTGGCGCGATCCCGATCTTTCTGCCGACGGCTCGCAACGCTTTCGGCATGATCGGCGCCGTCGATTGGGATGCCTGGGACGAGGATTATCTTCGCGAGCAGATTCGGACGAACCCGCTGGTCAAAGACCCCGAGCGATCCAGGGCCGAGCGTCCTTTCCGGCTCGCCTGCATCCAGCTCGCCACCTACGACGGCACCATATACAACGTCCGCAAGGTCATGGAGAGGATTGGGCATCTTTGCGACTATGTGCTCTGGGATGAAGCCTGGATCGGCTATAACGCGTTCCATCCCCTTTTCGAGGATCACAGTCCAATGCGCATCGTGACGCTTGGACCTGAGATGCCTGGATTGTTCTCGACTCAGTCGGTCCACAAACAGGGAGCCGGCTTTTCGCAAGCATCGCAAATTCACAAGCGTGACGAACACATCCGAGGACAGCGCCGCTATGTCGAGCACAAGCGGTTCAATGAATCGTTTCTAATGAATGCTTCAACATCACCCTTTTATCCACTGTTCGCTTCCTTGGACGTGAATGCCAAGGTTCACGCGGGCAAAGCAGGCGAGATGCTGTGGGATCGGTGCATCGAACTCGGCATCGAGGCGCGGAAGAAGTTCCGAGAATTTTCCCGCTACTACGAAGGGATCGGCAAGTCGAGTGACGAGAAATGGTTCTTCGATCCGTTCGTGCCGGACGTGGTGACCATCCGTGGCTCCCGATTTACCGATGACGTCACTGATTCACCTTGGGAGGATGTTCCCACGGACGTGATCAAGCGCGAGCAGCAATGCTGGAACTTCCATCCTCGCAGCGCATGGCATGGCTACACAGGGTATGCAGACGGCTATGCGATGGTGGACCCTAACAAGCTCGCGCTGCTGACGCCCGGAATTGATCGCAAAACCGGCGAGTATTTAGACTTCGGCGTGCCCGCGACGGTAGTCGCGAATTACCTGCGTGAGCAGCGCGTCATCGCGGAAAAATGCGATCTCAATAGCATTCTCTTCCTGATGACCCCTGCAGAGGACGAAAGCAAGCTCAACACGCTGATCGCCAAGCTGGTGAAGTTCAAGAACTTCTGGGACCGCGACGCACCGCTGCCTGAGGTTCTGCCGACAGTCTATGCAGCCAACCGCGGGCGCTATGAGGGCTACACGCTCAGGCAAATCTGCAACGAGATGCATGCCTTCTATTGCAACGCTAACGTTAAGGAGCTGCAGCGGCTCTGCTTCCGTGCGTCAAGCTTTCCCGAGCTCGCGATGTCGCCGAAGGAGGCCTATGAGGCCTTGGTCGCGAACGACGTCGACTATGTACCTCTCGAGGAGGTCAAGGGGCGCATCTCCGCGACGCTTGCCCTGATCTATCCGCCGGGTATTGGCGTCATCGTGCCCGGAGAGCGTTGGGACAACAAGGCGCAGCCGATGCTAGACTACTTCTTGGCCTTTCAAGAATCGTTCAACCGATTCCCGGGGTTCAATTACGAGGTGCAGGGTGTGTTCCAGGAGCGGGTGAATGGTCGCATCAAGTTCCACACCTATGTGGTTCGCGAATAAGCGCGAGCAGGACATTTCAGGAGGGCGCTGATGGAACAGCAGAAAAAGATGAACCTGATGCAGCTGACGTTCATCGTGGCTGTAAACATGATGGGTTCGGGCATCATCATGCTGCCCACGAACATGGCAAAAGTCGGGGCGATTTCACTGCTGTCTTGGATAGTAACGGCCTTGGGCTCGATGGCAATTGCCTACGGATTCGCTCAGGCTGGCATCTTCAATCAGCGTCCCGGAGGTATGTCGGCCTACGCTGAGGACGCCTACGGCAAGTCTGGCTATTTCCTGGTGTTCCTTCTCTACTTTCTCTCTTTGGCGATCGGGAACGTGGCGATTGCAATCTCAGCGGTGGGTTACCTCGCATCGTTCTTTCCGTGGCTCTCATCGACACCAATTGCCACCTGCATCGGCGTGATTGCCCTACTTTGGTTGACAACGGTTGCGAACTTCGGTGGACCCAGCTGGACGGGCCGCATCGGCTCAATAACGGTCTGGGGAGTTCTTATTCCGGTCGGGCTTCTCTCTCTCATCGGCTGGTTCTGGTTCAAACCAGCCACATTCGCGGCAGCTTGGAATCCGCAGGGGCTAAGTTTGTTGGAAGGTATGGGTTCGAGCATCGCGCTGACCTTGTGGGCCTTTCTCGGCATGGAATCTGCCGCGCAAAACTCGGCCGCAGTGGAGAATCCAAAACGCGATGTGCCGTTGGCGTGCCTGTTCGGCACGCTTGGTGCTGCCGTCATCTACATTTTATCGACGACGGTGATCCAAGGCATCGTGCCAAATGCGGAACTGGCAGCATCTACCGGTCCGTTCGGTCTTGCCTACGCAAAAATGTTCAATCCGACGGTTGGCCACATCATCATGGCGCTAGCCGTCATGGCTTGCCTCGGCTCGCTACTGGGCTGGCAGTTCACGATCGCACAGACCGGAAAAGCGGCGGCTGACGAACGCATGTTTCCCGCCTTGTTCTCCAAGGTAAACAGTCTTGGTGCACCGATCATCGGCATGATTGTTCTGGGAATCGTCCAGTCAGGGCTGGCGTTGTCGACAATCTCGCCAAGCCTCAGTGACCAATTCGGGAAACTGGTCAACCTCGCTGTCGTTACCAACGTGATCCCTTACATCATCGCCCTTTCCGCCTTACCGGTGATGATGCAGGCAGCGAAGGTCCCGGAGTCGACATACCGGCGGAACATGGTGGTGGCCCTGGTGGCGATGCTTTACAGCACCTACGCCCTCTATGCTTCGGGTAAGGATGCGGTGCTTGGTGGCATGCTGGTCACCGCGATCGCCTTCATAATTTGGGGCTTTATTGCCCCGCGCTTCACGCCAGCGGGAGCAAGCGTGAGCAAAGTTGCCAAAGCGGCTTAAGCGAACTCCAACTAAAAGGAGAGCTAACATGCAATGCGCACGGTTGGATCGCCCGCAGGGGTTTCGTGTTCGGATCGCGATCCTCGCTATAGTATGTCTCGCGGCTGCTGTGCTGCAGATCGCTTGGACAGCGACAGCGTCGGCGGCAACCCTGGACCGGGTACGGCAAACTGGCAAGCTGACACTTGGCTATCGGACCGATGCGCCCCCGTTTTCGCACAAGGATGAGTCCGGTAATCCAGACGGCTATGCGGTCTCATTGTGCAAAGCTGTGGCCGAGAAGGTGAAATCGGATCTCAGCCTGCCCGACTTGGCAGTGGAGTGGGTTCCGGTGACCGGCGAGGATCAATTTAAAGCTGTGCAGGAGAGCAAGGTTGACCTGCTATGCGGAGCGGCTGATACCTTGGCAAACCGGAAGGATGTCGATTTCTCGATCCCAATTTTCCCGGGTGGAATCGGAGCACTTCTCCGTGCCGACGCTCCCGCCGGATTAAGGGAGGTCCTATCCGGCCGCCCACCCTCTGGCCCTCTGTGGCGTGGTTACCCTGCACAAATTTTAGAGAAACAGGTTTTCTCGGTCGTAGCGGGCACGCCTAGCGAGAAATGGTTGAGCGACCAACTTGATAAATTCGAGCTGACTGCCAAGGTCGCACCTGTGGAAGGATACGACGCTGGTGTTCAAAGCGTGCTCGATCGAAGTTCTAACGTCTTTTTTGCAGACCGCTCCATCCTTCTAGACGCCGCAAAGCGCAGCGCGTCGCCGGGTGATTTAAAGGTCCTCGAGCGCCAATTCACTTACGTCCCTTTGGCCCTTGCACTCGAGCGGAACGACGCAGACTTCCGTCTCGTTGTGGATCGAACCTTGAGCCAGTTCTTTGGATCAGATGAGTTCCACAGCTTGTACGTGAAATGGTTTGGGAAGCCCGACGAAAATGCAGCCATGTTCTTCAGGTTGAGCACTCTGTCGGAATAAATCAGGTTCTCCGCCGATGTGTGACAAGGAAATAAGAATACCATCGCAGACAGTCCGGACCAACTCGAACTACTAATCTGCCGGCGGCTCGGTCAGGGAATCTCTGCCTTAGCGAGATTGCCGACCGTCGGGACAGTTCGAATGGGCCTGGCACAGGAAAGCTGAATTTACTACGATCCGACCATTACATCTTCACGCATAGGACGTGATAGCTCCCGTCGATCAGCTCCGCCCCTTCGATCACGCCTGCAAACCCCGGGAACTGCTGTTCCCGGTTCTGCATGCTGCGCAGATAACCGATCTGCGGCGAATCGGCATCGCCGAAGTTCTCGCCCGACATCAGCATCGGGATTCCTGGGGGATAAGGCATCACCGCATTCGCCGCGATACGCTTGGCGAGCCTTTCAACCGGCACAGATTCAACTTCGCCAGTGACCAGGCGCCCATAAGCTTCGCGCGGCGTCATATCCGCGTGGGGCAGGCGCTCGAAGGCAGCGTTCAACAGGTCGCCCGGACGGTTCGTGCGTAAGTATTCGAATAGCTCGTCGCCAAGGTCATGCAGCCTGACGTTGCGATAGCGGTCCGGGTATTGCGCCGCGATCTCCGGCAGCACCTCGGCGAGCGGACGATTCGAGTCGTAGGCTCGCTTGAATGCGAGCAGGTTGGTGAGCAGCGTGCCCCATTTGCCCTTGGTGATGCCGATCGAGAACAGGAACATCACCTGGAAGTCGGTGACGCGCGTTGGCACGATGCCGAAGCGGTTAAACCACGCGTTCACCAGCGCCGCCGGAACCCCGTTAGTCTCCAGCTTGCCGTCATCGCCCATGCCCGGCGTAAGGAGGCTCACTTTGATAGGATCGAGCATGCACCAATCGTCGGCAATGTCGTCGAACCCGTGCCATTTGTCGCCGGGATTGAGCAGCCAGGGCTCCTGGTTCTGACACAGCAGAGCCGCTGGAGCATCCTCGAACGCTATCTTGTGGCCGTTTGCGGGGTCCTTCACCGTCTCGACGTTCCACGGCTTGAAGAACCAGTCTTTCTTGTCCGCGAACGCCCGCCACAAGCGGCCCACCACCTGCCTGAAGTCGACCGCTTCGTCGATGACTTCCTGCGTCAGCGAGCGTCCACTGCTTCCGTCCATCATCGCTGACGTGATGTCATTCGACGCGACGATTGCGTAGAGCGGTGAGGTGGTAGTGTGCAACATGTACGCTTGATTGAAGCGATGGTGGTCGATCGCGCCCTTGCCGTCGCGCACGTGGATATAGGAGGCCTGCGACAACGCCGCGAGCATTTTGTGTGTGGAATGCGTGGCGAAGACCGTGGGGCCGCTGTGCGCCGCCGGGTCGCCGCGCATTGCGAAGTGGTCTTTGTATATCGGGTTGAAGCGCGCGTAGCCGTACCAGGCCTCGTCGAAGTGGATCCGGTCGCAGGATTTCTCGAGCAGCGCCTCCGCGCGCACGGCGTTGTAGCACAGGCCGTCGTAAGTGCAGTTCGTGACGACCGCGTACACCGGTTTCTGGTCGGCGATCGCCTTCGTGAGCGAGCCCGCCTGCGCTTTCGCGCGGATCGTCTGCTGATCCATCTCGGAGGGCGAGATAGGGCCAATGATGCCGTAGCGGTTGCGCGTTGGCACCATGTAGACCGGCCGTGCCCCAGTCAGCATCAGGCCTTGCTCGATCGACTTGTGGCAGTTGCGGTCCAGGACCACTAAGTCGTTCTCCTTCATGCACGCCTGCATAATGCTGCGGTTCGATCCCGATGTGCCGACGACGCCCGAGTAGCTGCGGTGCGCGCCGAACACGCGCGCGGCGTACTTCTCGCTCTCGGCGACCGGTCCCGTATGGTCGAGCAGCGATCCGAGTGCGCCGCGCTCGATGCCCATGTCGATACGAAACATATTTTCGCCTAGAAAGTCGAAGAACGCGCGCCCCGCGGGATGCTTGGTGAATGCGATGCCGCCCTGGTGGCCGGGCGCCGACCACGAGTGCTCGCGGAGCCTTCCATATTCGGCAAGCACGCGCGCGTACGGAGGCAGGAGTTGCGCTTCATAACGTCGGATGGCCGCCATCACGCGGCCCGCGACGAAGTCGGCCGAGTCCTCGAGCGGCCAGACGAACTCGTCGACCATCTCGGCGACCTCAATCGTCATGGTTCCCCGGGTGCGCTCGCGGTCCGCGAGCAGGAACACCGGCGCTGCTGCATGCCGCTCCCGCAGCTTGTGCAGCAGCGCGGTCGCCTGCGCGTGCGTGCCTTCGGTGTTTAGGCCGAGGTTCCAGTCGAGCATTACGGCGCGTAACGAGGCGTCGGAGCCTACGATCGCGTGACCGTCCTCGTACGAGAGCGCCCTGACAACGTCGACGTTACGCGCGCTGAGTGCTTCCGCGAGGCCATCGACGGCCCGCCCAAGCGCCGTATCGAGCTTCGCCAGTTCGTCGTCGACCACAAGGACGCGCGGCCGCAATGGGACTGCAGTGGGATTAAGCATGGAAAGATGCCTTTCGGACTGTGGATGTGGACGTCGGCAGCATGATGATCCCGGACCTCAACATGCGTAGGGCTTCATCGATATCACCGGATGGGAGTGCAAACCTGACCTGGGAAGTCTAAGATCATAGCGGGCAGTAGGGCTAGCGCAAACATAGCGGCGAGGTTGCTGTCATGATGTCTGTGGGACTAGGACCAGCGGTCCAAAAAGAGCGGGATAACCGACAGTGATCAACGCGCTCCTTCGTTCTAGTGGCCTTCGAGGAACACGAAGTTCTGCCAGCTCTTCATGCGCAGCAGAATGCGCCTGATGATGGCGAAGTGGTGCGCAAACGGCGTGTAGACCGCGACTTGCGCCTCCGCTCCGCCGGGAAGGTTGTAGGCGGAGGTGTCGTCCTCGATGTCGATGATGGCAACGGCCCGGCCGCCCGGAATATCACCGCCCACATCTTGTAAGGCTCCCGTCGCCTGAAGCTGCCCCGTGGCAATGGCATCGATCACATGCTTCACCTTACCCTTGATGATCTGTCCGGGCAGGGCATCGAAGGCGATCTCGGCCTCGTCACCGGCGCGAACACGCTGCAGCGAGTTCTGCTGGAAACCGGCAGCAAGCGCCTCATCGTCGGTGTGAATGAACACCATGACAGGACGGAGTGGAGCGGGAACGACATACATGCCTGGTCGCAACGCCATTTGCGTCACATAACCGGGACCTGGCGCCCGCACCACGGTTTGATCGAGGTCGTACTGTGCGTCGCCGAGCTCGGCTTGCACGCGCGCGACCGTGGTGTTGACTCCAGCAATCTCTGATTCGTAGGCAAGCCGAGCGCTTTCCGCGGCGGCCTCTGCCTCGGAAAAAGCCTGCTTCGCAGCATCCAGATTGCGGGTCGCGACATCGAGCACCGTCTGGGCGACGACCTTCTTTTCGACGAGCGTTGACTGTCTGTCGTACTCAATTTGCGCGAGACTGACTTGAGACTTCACTCTCTCCACCGCCGCCTGGGCCTTATCAAGAGCCGCCTTAAGCTGTTTGACCGTCTGCTCGGCCTCGGCGAGCATAGCCTTCCTCTGGTCGACGACGTACTGGTAGGGCCGCGGATCGAGGCGAAACAAAACGTCGCCCTCTTTCAGGGGTGTGTTGGGTTTGACCGGCACCTCGATCACGCGCCCCTTGACCGCCGGCAGGATCGGGGTGGTCGCGAAATAGATGCGTGCGGTGGCGGTGAAAGGATGGTTGTAGTTCATCACGAGCAGGATCGCGGCGATCATGAAGATACCGCCGAGCACCGCGGTCGGCACCGTCCATTTGTTAACGGGGATGCGGAAGATCTTGAACACCGCGACGCAGATCGCGGCGTAGGTGGCAATGAGCAGGAGCTCCATTACTTCGCTCCGCGTTTGATGCCGGTCTCAAGCGGCGTGCTTGCCACGAGGTCCGGGCCCTTGGCTCGTGTCTCAATGCGCTCCGGCCTTGGCGGGAGTTCGGCACGCTTCGCGTGTGCTTCGAGCTCCTGTACCCGTCGTAGCAGATCATCGAGCTTGTCGGAGTAGGTCGCCTCGCCAGCCTGTGCAGTGCCATGACTGAAGCCCCAGCCGCGCTCAGGCCGGTACAGCATCGCCCAGATCCACAGGAACGGCCAAAGGGCGTGGAGCGTGAACAGGCTCACCCAACCTGCGACGTGGATTGCGTCTTGATGGGGATGGTCGCGTCTGTGGGCAATCTCGTAGGGCACGTCGTGGATGGCGATGATCCCGTAGAACAGCGTGATCACCACGAAGATCAGAAGCCCAAGTGCGAAATAATTGAGGAAGGTGTCGAAATCGATGCCTTGCTGGTAGAGGGCGACGCCGCCGGCGATGACGAGGGCGCCCAAGATAAGCGGCGCAAGCACCCACTTGGCGAACCAGGCAAAGGACAGGGTGAAGCGCCGAACGGTGTCTTTTGACATACGTCACTCTCCAAGACCGCAGAACCGAGAGGCGAGGGACATTCAGAATCGGCTCAACGCATTACATCGGCATCCCACCGAGAAAAATCCGCTTGCCGATGCGGCCCTTGATGCCGATCAAATCAATCATAGCATGTCCGGGTGAGGCTGTGAAAACAACGGATGCGGTGGAGAACTACCGCTTCAAACACTCCGCCGTCCGTTGAAGCCTTGTTACTCCGCACCGGACGATCCGCCAAGACCTTGCGTGTCTGCAATGCGGGCCACCGCCAGATCCTCCGGAAGAGGATAAAGTTTCTCGATGGTGCGATCGAGCAGCTCAAGCTCGAGGCGAAGAGCTGGCCGACGACTTTCCGGCAAAGTTTTCGTCAGATTGCCGAGCATGGCGCGCAAGCGGCGCGCGATCTGAAAGTTTTCCGCTCCGTAGAGGCGAATCTCCCGACAAGCCAGCTGCACGAAATCATCCCAATTCGGAGTCGGGAAAATCACCCGCAGATACCCGGCATCGTCCATGATTTGCTCGTCGTGCAGGTGCCTCTTGCCGACATTCCTAAGCAGCCGGTGAAGCTGGTCGATGGCAAGCACCGCGGTCGTCGGATCATTGATCGCCTTGGACAAGGCCCTAATCGCAATATCCACGATCACGCGAAAGGCGAAGGTGGAGTCTTGCTCGATAGTACGTTCCGGCCCGAAGGCAACCGAGCCTCGCAACTTGCGCTCGTCGAACGCACTGCCGCCACCATGGAGCAGAAATACGGGCTCGCCACCTGCGACGAAGTCGCCGACTCGGGGCACCACTTCGATCATGCCGTCAACACGGCTGGCTTCGGCAATGAGCGCCTCGAGATTTATAGCCAGCACGATTGCCGAGGTACCCCGATGAGTTACGATACGGTCGGGGGCGTTGAACTGACGGCGCTGCGGGGGCGCTGCGTCGGCGTCCGTGATGGGCTTAGGATACACGCTCTCGACGACCGAAAGACCCTTCTCGCCGACGCGCCATAGGATGCTAACCGGGCGCAACAGCCGGGCTGCGTAGTCGATGAGAAAAAGAAAGGCCATAATCGAGGCAAGCCCAAGGATTGCCGCCGCCCACATGACGAGACCGGGAACAGTCGTCTCGATGCGCGCCACGGTTCCGAGGGCGAAGAGCAGCGTGAAAACGAACAACCCTACGGTGCGACGAATGACGTTGTTACGCAGCAACGTGGTCGCAATGATGCGCGGCGTCAGTTGCCCACTCGCGACCTGAATGGCGACCAGCAATGAGCCGAAGGTAAACACGATAAAGGAGAGGACCAACGTAATAATCGTCTGCAGCGCCGTCTGTGTTCCTGACAAGCCAAAGGGCCAGGGAGGAATCCACGTGAATCTCGCGTCGAGTGCGTAGAGGACACGAAATGTCACCTGTTCGAGCAGAAGGGCGATGAATGGAACGATCCAGAGGGAGGATCTGACGTAGCTCCTGAACGCGTACCACTTGTTCCAAGTCATCGGCTTCCCCCCAAGGATCGCGCTCGTCGATCAAGATTGCAAAACAAGACAGTGCAGCTTACCTGAGTGGACGAGGAGCCGGTAGGATTGGCGTTGGGGGATGATTGCCACGCGGATGCCGAACGAGCCTCTCACCCGGGCAAATCTGAAGACGCCGAAGGCCGCGGCGATTGCTGGCATGCTCTTCTCCGTTCTGCTGATTACCGTCTTCTGGCTGCTGCGAACCTCAATCCCGGCTGATCCTCAGGAACCCGGCTCCTGGCTCGAGAGCAATTCTGGCTCCGTGGCGCTCGCGCTCAACTTGATGCCGTTCGCGGGGATTGCCTTCTTATGGTTCATCGGGGTGTTGCGCGATCGTCTCGGTCGACAGGAAGACCAGTTCTTCGCGACGGTGTTTTTCGGAAGCGGCCTTCTCTTACTCGCCATGCTGTTCACCGCGGCGGCGATCATCGGCGCCATCCTGATCGCCTTTGCCACGCACCCGCAAGAACTGATCGGGTCGGCGACGTTTCACTTCGCCCGCGCTACTGCCTACAGCCTGGTGAACGTATACATGATCAAGATGGCGAGCGTCTTCATGATCACGACTTCGACGGTGGCGATCTACACCGCGATTGCGCCGCGTTGGCTGGCTATTCTTGGTTTTGCGCTGGCGCTTATCCTGCTATTCGGAAGTTTCTATATCAGCTGGAGCTTTCTTGTCTTCCCGGTGTGGGTCTTTCTGCTCAGTGCTTCTATTCTAAGGGACAGTCGCCGACCAACCGAAGTGCTGTAAAGAGCAACGATAAACTTGCTGCGCGGCGCCCGTGCGAAGTCGCCGATTTGTCCGTTTGTCGGGAGGCGATAGCAGTGCTCTCCAAACCGGCAATGTCCGTTCAGGGTCATGAGCTGACGTCTCAGCGCGGCGTAGAGTTGTCCGCTCGTGCCAACAGCGGAACTTACTCACGGCTGGCCGCTTGGGGTCGCCTTGCAATCGCAAGGCTTGCGCGCTGGTAGCACTGGTGGAGGTCAGCTGGGCTCGTTAGACGCGGGCTCGGTTGTCGTGTGTCAATTACGCCACCAATTCCCAACGAAGGTCCGCTTTGTGCCCATCGACCTATCACCCGGCCGCAGCTGACTTCCACTTGGTGCCAAAAAATGGCCATCGCGCTAGGTTGAGCCAACTAGGGAGATGCAAGCAAAGACAAGGGTGATTTGCCCGGTTTCAGTAAGCAAAATCTCCTAGCAGACTGGAGTCGCCATGTGGTCTCGCCTGCTCGCGCTCGCCCTCGCCCTCGCCCTCGCCCTGCTCCTGCTACCCGCCCCCGCCCTGGCCGGCGCCAAGGAGAAGGTCGCAGCGCTCGCTCCGTCGGGGTTGGTGCTCGTGACGGACGCCGAGGGGCAAAAGCTGATCGCTCAGAACGCCGACCAGCCCTTCACTCCGGCCTCGGTCACCAAGATCGTGACAGCGTGGCTGGCGATGGAAGTCTTGGGCGGCGACTACCGCTTCGAGACCCGCTTCTACCTCGACCACAACCGGGTGCTGTACGTGCGAGGCGGCGGCGATCCCTTCCTGGTCTCCGAGGAACTGGCCAAGCTCGCGCCGGAGCTGGTCGCCGCGATCGGCAAGGAACCGATCACCGGCGTCGTGCTCGATGCGAGCTACTACCCCTCCGACCTCCGCATCCCGGGCATCGAGGACAGCGACGAGGCCTACGACGCGCTGAACTCCGCGCTCGCGGTGAACTTCGACACGATCTACGCCGTGCGCAAGGGCAACAGTGTCCGCTCCGCCGAGCCACAGACCCCGATCACGCCGCTTGCGATCAGCCAGTTCCGGGCGCGCGGTCCCGAAGGAAGCGGCCGCATCAGCCTGGCCCAGGATCCTACGGTAAGCCTGAAATACGCCGGTGAGCTGATCGCCGCCTTTATCGAGCGGGCCGGAGGCAACGTGAAGGGCGAGATCTCGATCGGATCCGTGCCCGAGGGCCTGGAGCCGGTCTATGTTCACCGCCAGTCGCGCACACTTTCGGAGATCCTCGCCGCGCTGCTCCTCGCCTCGAACAACTACATCGCCAACCAGGTCTTCCTGGAGATCGGCGGGCATCGCCTGGGCGGACCCGTCAGTCTCGAGAAATCGCTCAAGGTCGCGAACGAGATGCTCGCCGCGCATGGCCTCGCCGATTCCATCCATCTCGAGGAGGGCTCGGGCATCAGCCGCGACAACCACTTCACGGCCCAAGGCCTCGCCCAGGTGCTCAACCTTTTCGCGCCCTACGCCGACCTGCTTCACGGCCACGACGGCGGCGCGAACAAGACCGGCACCATGGACGGCGTCCGCACGCTGGCGGGCTACGCCGACACCTCAAAGCACGGTCGCGTGCGCTTCGTGATCTCGCTCAAGAGCAACGACAACGCGATGCGCTTCCGGCTGCTCCGGGCCATCGAGTCCGAGCTGTAGCCGGAGAAGCTGACCTAAGGCTCGCGAGCCGCGATGTCCGCTAAGTGCCACTTCAATGCAGGGCGACAAGTGCCCCCATCAGGGCACCTCTCTCCGCCATTGAGGTTCAAGTCAGCCACCTTTCGCGGCAGCAGACAAGAGACAAGGAACAAATTTCACTGGCTCTTGCAAATCGGCGCCGGCCGCGGCGGCGGCGCCGGATGATCCTTCTTGTATTGAGCGAGGATCGGCTCCAGGGTTTCTTTTGGCCAAAATTTCGGAGAGCCGATTTCTTTCAAGCAGGAGGCGTTCCAATATAATCCCGCGCGCGACGGCGACCGGCCGGCCTTCACCGCTTGCGCGACGGCGTCGATGTCGTGTGATTCAGGATAAATGTAAAGCGTCGTCGGCTTGTCCTTCATTATCGGGATGATTTGCCCGGCGTCCGAAGCCGACCAACTGGTGCAACCGTTGCTGCGGCCGCCGGCGTAATCCACCAGCTTTCCAGACGGAACGTAACCGTCGTGGTTCGCGTACGGGCTGTCCGGATCTTTTCGCAGACATACCTCCCTCAACAATACGGCCGGATGCCCGCCGATGGCGCGCGGTCTGGCGTTTGCGGTGTCGCCTTTGCCGTCGAACTGCACGAACGAGCGGCTCAAAGCCACATAGTTTCCCGATGAGTTGCGATAGTAACCTTTGAAAGACGTGATCTCCTCTCCCGTCACATAGGCCCCGCCGGTCGTCAGCTTGGAATCCATCGCATTGCTGAAGTTCTTCGCGCACTGTATTCCGTTTGCGAAATTCGCGATGCCTTTCAAATCGCGACCGTTGCCGTGACCCACTGGAACCACGCGAAACGTCTGATTAGTTTCGCATATAACGTAAAACCGGCGCCCCAACCCGCCGGGCCGCGTAGCATCCATGGCGAAGTAGCAGGGATTCTTGACCGCGCCTTCGCTCACTTTTTGCAGGTATAGCGCGCGCGCCCTCTGTAAAACCACTTGTGCGATTTGACCGTCGCCTTCGCCGACATGGGCCCGCAGCCAAGCCGGAATGTCTGCCGGTTGCTCCGCGGCAAAAGATCGGGGCAAACTCGACAAGGCGATGATGACGACGATGATGAGGCTAACGATATTGATGATGCCCAGAAGGAGCGATCTTAACTGCAATGGATCAATTCTCCTGTCGAAGCATTTTGCCAGCCGGCACTTATCAGCACCGCGGGGATGATCACTTTGAAGGACGTCTGCATCAGGAGACTTCTCCTTATGGTCCAGCTTGTGCGAGAGCCGACGCCATCATTGCATCTGACCCTCGGCGCCGCATTCGGAAATATTGCTACTAAGTGCTGGGAGCGGCCTACGGCAATCCGCTCACAAACGGTAACCACCGCCCATACGGCTTAGTTCAAGACTGGTTGATGCGCCGTAAACCTTCGGACCTGACTTGGGGAGAGACGATGCCGACGCATTAAAGCTTGAGCCATGGCCATCGCAGTCATCATTTCGTTTTCGCTGGCACCAGAGTTTTTATCTGCCATGGCCAACAGTTTGCGAATCTTGTCCATGATGTTGTCTTTGCACATGGGTCCCCCTCATCTGCGCGGTTTTCTCACGGCAGCGTGCCATGCACCGTTTAACGAAACCCTTTCTTTCGGGAATCTACCCGCCCTTTTGCGATCGGACGGAAGCTTCAATCTGCAACGGCTTCCTTCGTGCGCGTTGACTTGGCCGGTCATTTTCAATTCAATCCGGTGTGTTTCCCGAAAACCCAAAGAAATCCGCCATTCTCAGTTTCTCCAAAGCGACCGAGATCATTGGCCGACTTGGCGAGGAACTGGCGTTCGTCGCTCCCGACCAAGATACCGGACTTCTGCCCGTCAACAGGTTCGTCATGGATCTGGAAGAACTCGCAGAAGCGGATGTCCCACCCCCTATAACTGTCGGTTTGCAGGTGGCGCGCACATGGTTGGACCAGACGCTGGACGGCCCAGGCAAGTTCACCGAAGAGACCATCCGCAACTTCAACGGGTGGCACGCCTGGATGACGTCGGTCTTGCTGGCCTGGCAAGCGGGAACGGCGATGCCGGCCTTGCCTGAGGGCTGGGCTCTGACCGAGAAAGCCGGTAGCGCGGCAACCCTTGCACCTTCAGGCGTCGAGGAGCCATCAATTTGCCTCAACCTGCCAGAAGATTTTGGACTTTTGCGAGAATTCCACGGCGAGTCTGTGGAGCTGTTGCAGGGCATTGAGCAGGGTGTCCTCGTGCTCGAGGACAATCCGGCCGATGCCGCCACAATCGATTCGATCTTTCGCGCCTTTCACACCTTCAAGGGCGGAGCCGGCTTCCTGCATCTCGACGCCATGCGCGACCTCGCGCATGACTTAGAATCCCTACTTGACGCCGTCCGCCGCTCGGAGCTGCGGATTACCCCGGAGATCATCGATCTGATCCTCGCCGGTGCCGATGCACTGACGCACTTCACGCGCGAGATTGGCTCGCAACTCCAGGGCACAAATTCTGGCGCACCGATCTTCGTCCCCACGCGGCAGATCATCGCGCGCGTCCAGTCCTCCCTTCGGGGTGAACCGCCGCCGGAGGCCGCGGACTCCCTTGAGAGTGTAGAGCCGTCCCAAACGGCCGGAACTTCGTCGGCTCCGACGGCGAAGACCTCGGAACTGGCAGCAGAGCCGAGGGTTCGACAGAGTGCGGTCGGGGCGACCCGGGAGTTGACCATAGCCAGCCCATCAAGCGGGTTCGTAAAGCTCGATACCGTCAAGCTGGACAACTTGGTGGATCTCGTGGGCGAGCTGGTCATCGCCCAGTCGATGGTGGTCCAGAACCCCGAAGTCCAGATGATCAACAGCCTTCAACTGGTGCGCTGCCTGCGCCAGCTCAGCCGGATCACCACGGAACTTCAACGGAACGCCATGTCGCTTCGCATGGTCCCGATCCGCGCGATGTTCCACAAGATGCATCGACTGGTGCGCGACCTCGCCGCGCAACAGCACAAGCAGGTTCAGCTCTTGCTGGAAGGTGAGGAGACCGAGCTCGATCGCAACATCGTCGAAAAGCTGAGTGATCCCCTTGTTCATATGATCCGCAACGCGGTCGATCACGGGCTCGAGCATCCCGCGGACCGCGTCGCGCAGGGTAAGCCGGAGCTCGGCACGATCCGCCTAACCGCTGCCCACCAGCGCGGCGGCATCTTGATCCGCATCCAAGATGATGGCAAAGGCCTCGACCGCGGACGCATTCTTGCCAAGGCTATCGACCGCGGCTTAGTGAAAGCCAACGCAAATTTGACCGAGTCCGAGATCTTCTCGCTGATCTTCCAACCCGGGTTCTCCACGGCGGAAAGGGTCACCGATCTGTCCGGTCGTGGCGTTGGCATGGATGTCGTAGGACGCAACATCGAGAACCTGCGTGGCAAGATCGAGATCCAATCGCTACCTGGACAGGGCACGACCTTCACCATCCTGCTTCCACTGACCCTTGCCATTATCGACGGTTTGCTGGTCGGGGTGGGCGGCGACCGCTACATCATTCCCACGCTCTCCGTCCGCGAGTCCTTCAGACCTCCGCCCGGCATGGTGACGACCGTCCATGGGCGCGGCGAGGTGGTCAGCGTGCGCGGGCGACAGACGCCGCTGCTTCGCTTGGGCCACTATCTCGGAACGGCTTCGCGAGCAGTCAAGCCCGAAGACGGCATCATCGTCGTGGTCGAATCCGGCGACGCCGCCCGGGGCCTGCTTGTGGATGAACTCATCGGCAAACAGGAGGTTGTGATCAAGAAGTCTCGGCCGGGCTTTCAGGCAACAGAATCTGCTTGCCGGTGGCGCTGTTCTCGGGGATGGCTGGGTCGGCCTCATTCTCGACGTGGACACGCTAGTCCAAATGCCCCACCAACCACCGCAGTCTGCGGTCCACGCCACACCATGAGCCAAAAACCATCACCCCGGACTTCAGCCTGCCGCCAAGGAAGGACGCTATTTGACGTTCACTCTTGGCGACGAGTCCTATGGACTTCCCGTTCTCAACGTTCGGGAGATTATCCGCCTCTGTCCGATCACGCCGGTACCCCGGATGCCCACGCATGTAAAAGGTGTCATCAATCTCCGCGGCACGGTCATCGCAGTGCTTGACCTGCGGGCCAAGTTCCAGCTCACCGCCAAGAGCTACGGCGAGCGCACCTGCATCATCGTCGTCCAGGTCGCCGCGCCCTCCGGCGGCAGCACTTTGATAGGTGCCGTCGTGGACGCCGTCGAAGAGGTGGTACAACTGACCGCGGACGACATCGAGGCCACGCCGGACTTCGGAGGGGCGCCGGAGACGCAATACATTCTGGGCTTGGCCACGATCGAGGGCGGCGTCAAAATCCTGCTCAACATCGAAAAAATCTTCTTGGAGGACGGGACCCTCTCATTGCCGCCTCTGCCAAAGCCGGACCCTTCTCAACCCGAAAAAGGATGACCATGAACAACTGGACCATCTCGCGCCGGGTTATCGCCGGCTTTGCCACCATGCTGCTGATCATTCTCGCACTCGGGGTGTTCGCCCTATGGCGACTGATGGGCCTCGCGCAAAACGTCGCGGACCTGGCTGACAGTAGTCTCCCAAGCGTGCTGTTGCTGAACGAGGCATCCGACGTTTCTCGGGGCAACCTAATTGACCTTCTGC
Organism: uncultured Alphaproteobacteria bacterium; assembly: GCA_963745855.1. GTDB lineage: Bacteria > Pseudomonadota > Alphaproteobacteria > Rhizobiales > Methyloligellaceae > Methyloceanibacter. The sequence continues at coordinate 105,165 of CAVUZR010000009.1, forward strand.
AGATCGACGAGACGGGGTCGTCCGAGCGTAATGCCGCACACGAACAAAGGATCGCCGCGAACACGGTGCGCCGGGACGAGTTGCTCAAGAGTTACAAAGACCGGGGCATGATCGCCGACGACGAAGACCGTCGGCTCTTCGAGGAGGTTCAGCGCGCGAAAGAGATTATGACAGCATCCCGCGCTCGCGCGATAGAATTGGCTCACGAAGGCAAGGCCGAGGAATCTCAGCAACTGCAGCAAGAGACCGTCATCCCCGACTATGAGAAATATCTCAAGGCGATCGACCTCACTGTTGACTACAAAGCCAAGCTTGGCCAAGCCGCCGCCGACGCAGGAAAGGCATCCGCGCTCTTCAGCCGCCGACTGATCGGCATCGCGCTCGGCCTCGCCTCGCTTCTGGCATTCCTTCTGGCATGGCAGGTCATTCGCTCGACAAACCGAGCCCTCAAGGACATCACAGTCAACCTCGACCGGGGGGCGCTCCAGACCGCCTCGGCGGCCCGCCAGGTATCGATGGCGAGTCAAAACCTCGCATCCGGGGCCAGTGAGCAGGCGGCATCGGTCGAGGAGACGAGCACGTCGCTGGAAGAAATGTCCAGCATGATCCGCGCAACGGCGGAAAATGCCGAAAAGGCCAAAGATCTGGCCTCCGAAGCTCGCTCGGTGGCTGCAAACAGTTCCATGACGATGGCCGAAATGACCCATGCGATGGCGGCGATCGATTCGTCTAGTGCCGAGGTCGCCAAGATCGTCAAGAATATCGATGAGATCGCCTTCCAGACAAACATTCTCGCCCTGAACGCGGCGGTTGAGGCGGCGCGGGCTGGCGAGGCCGGCGCCGGCTTCGCCGTGGTTGCCGACGAGGTTCGATCGCTAGCCCAGCGCAGCGCCGCCGCGGCCAAGGAGACGGCGGACAAGATCGAGGCGGCGATCGTCAACAGTCGAAAAGGATCTCAATGCACCGCTAAGGTCGAGGAGTCACTCACGCAGATCGCCGAAAAGGTGAGTTCTACCGACTCGCTTGTCGCGGAAATCGCTACTGCGGCCCGCGAGCAGGCGCAGGGTATCGAGCAGATCAACGCAGCCATCGCCCAGATGGATAAGGTCTCCCAAAGCAATTCCGCCAGCGCCGAGGAGAGCGCCAGCGCCGCGGAAGAACTCGATGCACAAGCGGAAACCCTGAAAGATCTGGTGGCAAGACTGCGTCTGCTCGTCGGCGGCAAGTCCGATACCGTCAGCCCGACGCCGGTGTCCTCGGCGCGGCTCCTCACAAAGAGGACTCCCGCCATCACCAACACTGGGCGCCGTGCCATCCCTATGCCCGAAGATCATGTAGCCAAGGCCGACGCGGACGACGGGAACTTTCGAAACTTCTGAGCCCACATTGCCGGTCACGCAACAATCGATTGGACGCTTCTTGTGACGATGTCCTTTTCCGGCAAGGCATACCGAATTTTGGTCGACTTGGTTTACGAGCACAGCCGCATCCGGCTGGGCGCTGACAAGCAGACGCTGCTGGCGAACCGCCTGCAGAAGCGCCTCCGCGTGCTGGGCTTGAAATCCTATGATGACTACTGCGCCGTTCTCGAATCTCCGGAGGGATCGGAAGAGATCGAGGAACTGGTGGATCTGATCTCCACCAACCATACGAGATTTTTCCGCGAGCCCGACCATTTTTCCTTTCTCGTCAGCGGGGTTCTGCCCGCGCTTGTCCCGAGGCTGGTTTCCTTGCGGTCGCCACTGCGGCTATGGTCCGCAGCTGCCTCGTCGGGCGAGGAGCCATATACGATGGCCATCGTTGTCGCGGAGCACTTACGCGCTTATCCCCCGCTCGAGTGGCAGATCACCGCCTCGGATATCTCCAGGCGCATGCTCGAGCACGCTCAACAGGGTATTTATCGAATGGATGCCGTCCAAACAGTGCCGCCGGAACTGCTGAAGCGCTATTTTCAGAAAGGAATCGGCGTCCGGGCCGGCAGCTGTCGGATCAAGCGTGAACTCCGGGAGCGCCTGAGCTTTGAGCGGATTAATCTTTTCCAGCCTACTTATCCTGTGGCTCGGAAGCAGCACGTGATCTTCTGCCGCAACGTCATGATCTATTTCGATCCACCCTCCCGCGCAATCGCCGTGCAGCGGCTGACACAGCACTTGTCCCAGGGCGGCTACCTGGTTGTCGGACATTCAGAAAGCCTGCTTGGCACACGCCACGGCTTGCAACCAATTCAGCAAGGCATTTACCAACGGCTATGAACGTTCGCGACCTCGGGCACCGTCAAGCTTTGCGCTTCCACAAGAGAGACGGCGCGGCGACCAATGATGAATAGTGCAGAGCGCAAAATCCGGGTGCTGATCGTGGACGATTCCGCACTCGCCCGACGTGCAATCAGCGAGGCTCTTGCGCGCGATCCCGAGATCGAGGTTGTCGGCGCCGCCAGCGACGCCTATGTGGCGCGCGACCAGATTCTGGCTCTCCAACCCGATGTGGTCACGCTCGACGTGGAAATGCCGCGCATGGACGGGCTTACCTTCCTCAAGATTTTACAGGAACATTACCCAGTGCCGGTCGTCGTGGTGAGTTCGCTCACTCCGTCCGGCTCCGCCAAGGCGTTGGAGGCGCTTGCGGCTGGCGCTTTGGATGTCCTGGCCAAGCCGGACGGCAGCGGGAACCTGGGACTGTTGGCGGATCGGTTGGCTTATCATGTGAAGGCGGCAGCACACTCGCGCCGCGACCCTCCGCGTCTCAAGCCGGCCGCAGAGCCAGCAGTACCGGTCTCGCCGTCAATCCTTCCCGGCACCTTCTCCGCCCGTCGGGTCATCCTGATTGGATCCTCCACAGGGGGCGTCGAGGCCTTGCGATTTCTACTGCCGCGCTTGCCCGATGGGCTACCGCCGATCGTGGTTGTGCAGCACATTCCGCCGAATTTTTCCCGCATCCTAGCCAATCACTTGGATGAGCTGTGCCCCTTCACCGTGCGTGAGGCCGTGGATGGTGAGGAATTGCGACCTGGCTTTTGCCTGGTGGCGCCCGGGGACTTTCATCTCGCACTGGCGGCCGCAGGCGGCGGCTACCGAGTCCGGTTGACGCAGTCGCCGCCCGTGCACCACTGCCGCCCTTCGGTGGACGTTTTGTTTCGCTCAGCGGCGGAGCTCGCCGGGAATCAAGCCGTCGCGGTCCTACTCACGGGGATGGGCGTCGATGGTGCGCGCGGTCTCCAATTGCTGCGCTCTGCAGGGTCACGCACCCTCACTCAGGATGAGGAAAGTTGCGTGGTTTTCGGAATGCCTCAAGCAGCGATCAAGCTCGACGCCGCGGAGGAGGTGGTAACGCTTCCCCGGATGCCGCAAGCCATTCTCAAGGCTCTCGCGAAGCCCGTCCGCAATGATAGCTGAACCGCCAATCCCCGAACTCGGCCGAGTCGCCGCTAGCGCCGTCACCGAAGTACTTGCCACGCAGTTCAAACTTTCAGCAATTGCCTTAACATCGGCTGATAAGCCAGTCACGGGCGCAACCGAAGAAGCCCTTGTCGGTTCGGTGACACTCACCGGAGGGCGGGTTTCTGGCGGTGTACACCTCCGGTTGCCTGAAGCCTTCGTCGCCAAATTGACGGCGCTGCTGCTTGGGCAAGCGGCGACCAATGTTACCAATGAAAGCGCCCCCGACATGACGGGCGAACTTTGTAATATGCTTGCTGGGCGTGTCGCAGCGAGCCTCGCCGCGGCAGGCTACTCCGGCAAGTTGAGCACTCCCACGGTCGTCCGCGGCCACCAACTGGAACTCGAGGTTTCTCCAGGTGCCAAAACTTGCCGGAGCGACTGGACTTGCGAGGGACATTTGCTCACTGTCGCGTTGCAGTTCAGCTTCAAGTCGAGATGAGCCCAAAAATTCTGAGTGTGGACGACAGCAAGGCCGTCCGGATGCTTTTGGCCCGGCTGTTTCGACCGTTCGCATGTGAATTATTCGAAGCCGCCAATGGAGAGGAAGGTCTGGCAGTGGCCGTGCGGGAAAGGCCGGACCTGATCATCCTTGACTACAACATGCCCGTTATGGACGGCGTCAGCATGCTCCGGCAGCTGCGTGAAAACGCCGAGCTGAGGCGTACGCCGGTGATCATGCTGACCGCTGAATCGAGCGCGGAAAGCATCGCCACCGTGGCCCGCCTGGGTGTTCGCGATTACGTCACCAAGCCATTTAGCGAGGAGCTTTTTCTGGCGAAAGTCGCCCGGGCCATCTCGCTGGTAGCGCGACCCAGTCATGACCGGCGCGAAAGAAGGCCGGACCCGCGGTCGGAACGCGGCGGGGACGCAGAAGGCACAGCGACCCGAGACGCACCAAAGTCTGCGACAGAACTTGCGGAGTCATCCTCCGCGCCATCGGCAGCCCCATTGCAGCGGGCCTCGGTGCTGGTGGTGGATGACAGTCGCACCATGCGGCTTAGTCTTACTAGGGCGCTGAACGAACTCGGCTTCGACAATATCAAGGAGGCCAAGAACGGTCGCCAGGCGCTCGAACTCGTGCTCCAGGAGCCTTTCGACCTGATGCTACTCGACATGGAGATGCCGGAAATGAACGGCATCGAGGTTCTTCTCGCTTTGAAGAACAACCCTCAACTCGGAGGGTTGCCGGTCATCGTAATCTCCGGGGCCGATCAGATCGAAAACGCGGTCAGGTGCATCGAGGCCGGGGCAGAGGATTATCTGCCAAAGCCCTTCAATCCCACTTTGCTTCGCGCGCGCGCAACGTCCTCCATCGAGAAGAAGCGCCTTCGTGACCTAGATCGCGTTCGCCTGATCCAATTGCAGACCGAGAAGGACAGAACGGAAGCAGCGAACAGGCTCGTTACGGAGAAGAACCAGATCCTCGAAAACCTGTCCTCCAAGTTGTCGAAATATCTCTCGCCGCAAATTTATCAGTCCATCTTTAGAGGGGAGCAAAATGTCGAGATCTCCGCCAAGCGGAAGAAGCTTACGATCTGCTTCACCGATATCGCAGGCTTTACCGAAACGACGGACAACCTGGAATCAGAGGAGCTGACAAACGTTCTCAATCATTACCTCACCGAGATGTCCGTGATTGCACTTCAGCACGGCGCGACAATCGACAAATTTATCGGCGATGCGATGCTGCTATTCTTCGGCGATCCAGAATCGAAAGGTGTCGCCGAGGATGCCAAGGCTTGCGTCCTGATGGCGATCGCCATGCAACGCCGGATGCGCGAGCTGGAACAGGAATGGCGAAACCGCGGATTATTGCGGCCGTTCCGCATACGTATGGGCATCACCACCGGATTCTGCACCGTGGGTAATTTCGGCAGCCGGGACCGGATGGATTACACCATCATCGGCAATGAGGTGAACCTTGCGGCGCGGCTGCAATCCGCCACCGAGCCAGGAAGCATCTTGTTGTCGCACGAAACGAATGCCCTCGTGCAGGGCCTGGTCATGACGGAGGAACAGCCTCCGATAACGGTGAAGGGATTCCCGAAGCCGATCTCGGGTTACAAGCTCGTCGGCACCTATAACGACCTCGTTAAGGCGGGAAGGGTGGTGCTAGAGGAGCGTGATGGTCTGCACGTGCTGGTCGATCTGACCAAGCAGGACCGGTCTGACGTTATCGAAATCTTGCAGAACCTCCTCACGCAGTTGAAGCAACCAAGAGGGAACGTGAAGCAGGCAGCAGGAGCGGCCCGACGCCGCAAGAAAGGTGAGGCGGAACTCTGAACTGCATGCTTGATCCGCTGATTTCACCTCAGTGATCGCGGCTGCCCGGTGGACTGATGCGTTCAGAGGAGCGCGTCGCGTTGATAGCCGTGGGCAACGCTTGCATTATTTACCAGGGAGAAAACCACCGAGGAGGCTCAAATCTCGGTGGGCGGTTGGCAGTGTATCGCCTCGTTGGGCGCGGCCAACTTTCGCGTGGGCTAGCAGTTGCGCGAGGGCGCGCCGTACGCTTGGGCTTCACTGGCTCGATGTTCGCCTGTTTAATGTTTGGTGATTGAACCATCAGCGCAGGCGCTTTGGTCGAAGGCTCGTTGGCCTCAGGCTCTTTGGCCCAAACCAGAAAATCGTCGCCTTCCGGCAGAATAGCCGAGTCGACACTGGTGTCGGCGACGATGAGCGACGACCCAGGCGTCAGCATCTCTGAGATCGTCCGGCGAACGTCTTCCGGGATCTCAAGCCGGTCGAGTGCGCTCGCTGCATCCCCTCCGTCCAAGCTGAAAGAGACCCAACGCACTTTGGTGTCGTCGGCTGCAAAATTCAGCGCCGTGTAGACATGGGTGCCGAGTGGCTGACTTGGCTGGCGAAAGGCGATTGCGTCGTCGAACACCCGGGCGAAACCCTGCCTGACGAAGAGATGACCTTCGGGGGGCACGGGTTTGCCTGCGACTTCGTAGATTTTCTTCACCAGGTCACCGTTCAACGCTCCGGTTTCAGTCAAGCCGTTCGCCGTCTGAAATGCCCTGATCGCAGCCGCGGTTGCCTTGCCGAAAGTGCCGTCGAAGTTTTGTCGCGTGAGAAGGCCCATCGAACACAGGGCGTATTGCACACCGATCAATTGGTCTCGCGGTGTGCGGCGGGTCACGAGAATGCGCAATGGCGTAGGCGCCAGAGCGTCACCGTTATCCGATGAGGCCGACTCCGCGGTTTCGGGCGTGACGCCTGCGTCTCGGGCGATCACGAGAGGCAAGATCGCGGTACCGGCCCGACTTTCCTCAGCGCCATCTGTCAGGCGCCAGGGGATTTGCGCTCTCTCTGCCATCGCCAGCGCCACCGGACGAGGGCGTGGCTGGAAGAGTTTGGGATGCTCGATGGGTTTCGGCGCCAATCGCTCGCTCGCGATCAGCACGGTCTCGCCGACCGCCGTCATCTGGAACAGCTTAGGCGCGAACGCAAACGGCAAACGGACGCAGCCATGAGAGGCCGGGTAGCCGGGCACCATGCCGGCGTGCAGTGCGGTCCCTGATCTGGTCAGCCGCTGCATCCACGGCATCGGCGCCCCGCTATAGATATTGGAGTGGTGAAATCTTTGCTTCTCGAGGATGCTGAACACACCAGGTTTGGTCTCGTGGCCCGGCATTCCACTCGACACCTTTGAGCTCATGACGAGCGCGGTACCCCTAAAGACGTCGATCATCTGACGATCCAACGAGACGCTGAGCATGAGGGGATCGCCATGGGCTCGCGCGGTCGAACTTTGCCACCTGGTTTCACGTGGCGCGGCTTGCACTCTGACTGACGTCAAAGCGATCTTCGAGCTTGGGGGCAATGCGGTGAGCACATCCCCTCTTTTTGCGGAAAATGGCAAGAGCCCCACGACAGGAGGCTGCCGTGCTTCGCCCAAGAGTGAAACCGAGGGAGCGAGCGGATGAACCTCAAGGATATCTGAGGTTAAAATCACGGAACGCGCTGGCAACGGGTGAAGGATCTCGGCGTCCCTCGGCGCATTGGTTGGGGTGACCTGGGGCAGCGTGGATTCCAGCACGAGCGACGCCAGATCCCGGTTTTGTCGATCTGGCGCATGCAGTTCGACAAGACCACCGGTCTCCCGCGCGCTGATCGTTCTGACTTCGGTAGGCATTTGGTGAAGTTCAGTAATTTCGATCAGATGGCTGGAGGATGGTGATATTTCGACCGGCATCGGCGATATGGCCGGGGTGAGCGCCAACGTTTCAGCGGCGCTTCGCTGCTCGAGAGCGATGTCGTCCGGCCAGTCTGTCGTCTGCGCACTCAGGGTGGGCGCCCCGACCGGCTTTGCGACCTGAGGGTTACTGGGGGCGCTCGGCAGCGAGATGCGATTGCTGAAGTCTTGGGTTGGCCGCGGTGGTTTGCTGGTTGTTTCGGTTTTGCTGAGTGGGGGACGCGATATCGCCGGTGGCATGTATTGCCACCCGACGGCGATAGAAAATGCTGCGATCACAATAACAACAGCGACAAAGGTCGGGCGTGTATAGGAACCAGTGGATGGGCCGCTGGACTTGGCCACCCAGAGCTGCGCATTTTGCGGATCACGATAGACAAGGGCAGCGGCCGTACCTTGGTCGGCGCTTCGCGACCATGAGACCGAACCCTGAAGGTGCGGGGGCAGAACGGTTGAATCGTCGCCGATGCTTTCCTCAAGTTGTGAGGGGGTCAGATTCTTGGCGTTTTGCAGGTTCGCCCCGCTTAGATCGACCTTCGCGAGGTTGGCGCCTGCGAAATCGGCATAGTCGAGCCGGGCTTGGCTCAGATTTGCGGCTTTGAGGTTCGCCTGGTCGAGCCGTGCATGGGTGAGGTTCGCGCCCGAAAGGTCGGCGGCTTCGAGATCTGCGGCCGATAGCCTGGCGAAACGCATGCTCGCGCCGTGCAAAGACAGTTTCGAAAGATTGGCGCCGTCTAGATTGGCGTAGTCGAGACAGGACTTGCTAAGATCGGCAGCTTTGAGATTGGCCTTATCGAGCCGCGCATGAGCAAGATTGGCGCCGGACAAATCGGCAGCCGCCAGATCGGCGGTGGTCAACGTTGCGAAGCGCAACATCGCGTCCCGCAGCAATGCCAATCGGAGATTGATCGGCCCTCCATCCAGTGGGCCGAGTTGCCGCTCGCTCTGCCCGAGGGCGATGCCCGTCAAATTTGGAATCGCGGAAGGGTGCTTTCGGCGCCAAGCGTTCCACGCATCGGGACCACCACGCAAAATACCGACATGCGAAGAGACAGGAGACAACGCTAATCACCGACGTGACTGACGACGGCGAGTTTAAACAGAATCTCATTGCGGCGAAAACGTCGATGCAGCATGCCCGGTGAAAAAAGGGATCGCGTGCCTTTCAGGCATCACCGCGATGATCGACAGGAAGATTGAGTGCGATGACGTGCTTAGCGCACTGGGTTACTTGCTGAGTTTCGCTTTGGTGAGCGAGGTGGCGGTCATGTCGGCCAGACAGTTGGGGATCGAGCCCGTCTCGCCGTTGCATTCGAGCACGTCGTTGATGAGGAGGCTGCCCACCTGATCGCAGGGCGTATCGATGTCGAAGAGTTTTACCGAGCGCTTCTGTGCCCGCAACGGACCGAGATCGAGGGCGAAGCGGCGCCCGATCACCCCGTCTGGCTGAAACAGCACGAGATCGAGCTTCAACACCTGATAGGCGGTCGGGCTGTTGTTGGTGACGACGATATAGGCCCGGCAGCTGTCCTTTTGGGACTCAAGCTTGTTCAGCTCCACGGCAAGCGCGCCGGCATGGGCCTTTGCGCTGAACGCCACGGCGAAACTGACCGCGGCAATTGCAACGATGCACCGGCTGCGCAGCTCGACCTTGTGACAGAGACCCATCCCGAGGAACCGTTTAGAACTTGGAAGAATATTGTGCGCTCCGCGTACCCCACGACCCTAATAACGCTTCCTCGTGAAGGCAAGGCTGGCGAAGGGCCGCCGCCGATGGCGACTGGAGACTCCCGCGCGACGGCGCCCGCGCCTCCCTGGTAATCTCATGTTAACCATGAGTTCGTAAGGCTAAATCACTGCGCATCGTCAACATAAAGACTCAGTCGAGTTTGGCGGATCATGGGCACTAACACTCCGTATCAGTGCATCGAGTCCTTTCGAGATGCGCTCAAACGCGCTGGGATCGAGGAGCGTCGCACCGACATCTCGCCAGGAGTGATGGCGCACCGGTTGCGCCCCCTAATCCCTGCGAGACCGGGCCCAAGCCAAAGAGATGCAAGGCGCGGCGCGCGGCGGAACTTTTCGATGAGCTTTTGGATTCTGATCCTTGCCTTCGCATTGGGCCTGGTGCCTGCGCTTGTTGTTGGCGCCTTCGCTTGGGCCGCCAAATCGAGGGGCATGTATGAAACGTCGTGCTCCAGCAGAATGGCCGCGATCGCTTTGCCCAGGGCGCCACTTGGGTAGAGAAGCACTGCGGCACATGGATCACCGCAACCTAACGGTAACCAAACTTTAAGCGGGCGCTGACAGGGTCATCCCATGAGCGACGGGCAGGGCGGACTACCATCCTACAAGGATCTCGAAAACGCCGTCCTCGACGGTACGGCGGCGATCCATTGTCTCACGCATGAGCGCGATCATCTGCGCGGCCGCGTGGAACTGCAGGAGCGCGAGCTCGTGAGCCTCAGGGCAATGAATGAAGATCTGTGGCGCCAGCTCGTGGCCATCGGCGAGAGCTACATGAAATTCGCGGCCTCTTGTGTCAACCAGCTAGAGACCATCGGCCACGTCATGCAAGATGTCGAAAATCGCGATAACGCGCTGCAGGACCGCCGCGCGGCCACTCTGTAAATCCGCTCAAGCTAGCCAGCGTTCCCTTCAACCGTCGTTGGCGCCTCAAGCGATCGTCGCGACAAGCCGAGCAAGAACTCATTGGTGCCTAGGGGCTGTTCGCCCGCAGGAGGTCATCCCGCGCCTTTTCGAGATGCTCGGCGATCAGCGACTGCGCGGCGATCGCATCGCGCTCGTTCAGCGCGTTGAAAATGCCGCGATGCTGACGGTTGTAATCAATGATCACGTCCGGGGTTAGGATCTTCTCCTTCATCGCGTCCCATTGTGCGTGCAGGCGGACCTGATTGATCTGACGATAGACACTGAGCAGAAGCGGGTTGCCTGAGGCCTGCGCGATCATCAAATGGAATTCCCCGTCCCAGCGCGAGAAGGAGTCCTTGTCGTTGGTGCAGGCCTCTGCGCGGGCGAGCACCGCCTCCATGTCATCGAGATTGCGGCGCGTGGCGTGTAGCACGGCAAGGCGCGTGGTGAAGGGCTCGACCGCAAGCCGCGCCTCGATGAGCTGCAAGGGACTGGTCTGATCGGCGAGATCGGCGCCGCGCGGGCCTGCGCCGGAGCCGACATAGGTGCCACTTCCCAGTCGCCGCGAGACCAAACCCCCCTTCTCCAGCTGGTCGAGCGCGCGGCGAACGGTGCTACGCGCGGCGTCGAAGGTGATGGCGAGTTGGCGCTCGGGCGGCAGCCGGTCGCCCTCGCTGTAGGCTCCGGTCTCGATGGCGCGCCGCAGATAGGCGGCGATGGTGGCGACGCCGTGACCGCGCTGTTCAAAGTCCCCGGTAAGGGACTCCTCGGCCATTCGGATGCGTGATTTGGTCAAAGCCATCACCTTTTGGATGGGCCCGCTTTGGGCCCGATCAACAAATTGGTTTACATTGGTCTACGACCATGCCCTAATATGCGCGGGAAATCGATAGCAAATGTTACGTCTTCCTTACTCCCTTGGAAGACTGAGGATGCGAGCCGGGCGCATGGATCAAGCGAATATCGGGGCAGTCCCTCAATCAGTCAAATATGCCATCATTGGCGCCGGGATTCACGGGCTGAGCACCGCCTTCCACCTCGCGCAGATGTTGAAAAAGAGCGGCAGAGGCTCCGGCGAGGATATCCTTGTTGTGGATAAGACCGCGATCGCGGCCGGTGCTTCGGGCATCGCCTGCGGGGTTGTGCGCAACAACTACTTCCAGCCGGCCATGCGCGAGCTGATGGCGCACTCGGTCGATGTGTGGGAGAGCGACCCCGAGACCTATAGCTATCACCCTGTCGGCTACATGCAGATCAGCCCCGAATGCATGCGCGAGGACGTGGCCTCGATCTATGAGCAGCAGCACGACATCGGCTATGAGTTGGTGTTCATCGAGGGTGCCGAAGCCGCCGAACGCTATATGAAAGGCCTGTTCGACGACTGGCAGGCGAAGGGTATCACTTCGGTGCTGCACGAGAAGCGCGGCGGCTACGCCAACAACCGAGCAAGCATGCTCGGTCTCGCCTCCAAGGCTAAGGGCGAGGGTGTCTCAATCCTGTCCGGCGCCGAGGTGCTCGGCTTCGAGTTCGGCTCGAACTCTCGGGCCGTCACTGGACTCAACACCAACCAAGGCCGCATCGGCTGCGAGACGGTGGTGGTGGGCGCCGGTCCCTGGGTGAATAATATCTGGAACATGCTCGATCTGCCGAAGCGGATCACGGTCAAGGACCTCACCAGCCAAGTTCATCACGACGTGCCGATGTGGAAATTCTGGTGCCTGGAAGAGGGCACGCTCGCCGTCGATCCCAATATGCACAAGACGAATGACGGGCGCTTCCCGCCGGTTATCCATGTCGATACCGATGCACCGCTCTATTCTGATCGCGACGGGCACCTGATCACTGAGAAGCTGTGGGGCATCTATTACAAGCCTGATTTCAGCTTTGGCGGCATACAAGGCGGCGCCTCCCCTTACAAAGTCGACCAGAACGCCGACGCGGTCGCGGTCGATCCATACGGACCGGAGTTCGCCTGACTTCGTCGTTGGCCCCGACTTTGTCGACATGTGGTGCTCGGCGCTCGCCCATTGCCAGAAGCGCTTCGAGGGCCAGATGCCGCACTACAACACGGAAGAGAAATCAGGCGGTCTTGGCTGCTTCACCCCGGACAATTTTCCGGTGTTCGACATGTTTTGCGAGAACGTCTATGTCATCGCCGACTCCAACCACGGGTATAAAATGCTCGGTGTCGGCAAGCTTGTGGCACAGGAGATCATGGGCGAGAAGAGCGCGCTTCTGGAGCCGTTCCGGTTTGCACGCTTCGAGAAGGGCGAATTACATCCGACGTCCCACAGTCCATTTCCTTGGAGCTGAGGCGACGGCGATTGAGCGTTTTAAGTCGGGAGCGGGAGTTGGCGATGGAACAGCGTATCAAGACGGCAACGAAAAAAGAAACTGGGCGGTCCACGACCACGGACATCGAGAAATTCGTAGACGCGCCGGGCCGAAAAGAGCTCGTCGCCCAAGTTCGCAAGAAGATCGACGAACTCGGCATCGAATATCTCTACCTCCAATTCGTGTCGGTCACCGGCCGCATCATGGGCAAGGGCATCCCGGCTGACCATTGGGAGAGCGTCGCGCGGAAGGGTTTCCAGCTCGTCTACGGCGCCACCATGAATTTCTTCGTCAACCGGCGCGGCGAGTATCTCGGCTACGGGCCTGAGGCAGCCGAATTGATCGGCATCCCTGAGCCCGAAACCTTCATGCAGCTTCCGTGGGATAAGCGCGTGGCGCGTATGTGGTGCACGCTGTTCCGTAACCGCGAGGAGCGCGTCGAGCCAGGCGCCTTCCTCACGGCGGACGCCCGCGGCAATCTGCGCCGTATCCATGACGAGTTCCAGAAGGAGCACGGGCTGCAGCTTCGGCACGGCACCGAGCCTGAGATGATGTGGCTCAAGAAGGACGAGAACGGCCAGCCCAACGGCGGCTATTCGAATCCTTATTGCTATCACATCGATCAGTTCGAGAGCTTGCGGCCCGTCTATATGCGGGTCATCGAATACTGTCGGAAGATGGGCCTCGACATGATCCAGGGCGATCATGAGGATTTGCCCGGGCAGCTCGAGCTCAATTTCACCTTCGACGATGCGCTGAGGACCGCCGACCGGCTTGCCACTTATCGCCAGATCTGCGCGCAGGTCGCGCGCGAGTTTGGCATCATCGCCTGCTTCATGTGCAAGCCCTTTATGGGCGTCTCGGCCAATGGTTGCCACCACAACATCTCGCTGTGGCGTGGCGGCAAGCAAGAGATGAAGGCGCTCGGCAACGATACGAAGAAGCTGCCCGGTATGCCGCAGAACTACGCCTACTCTACCGGCGGCGATAACACCTTTATGCCCGACACCGACGACGTTCAGCTTCCGGGCGAGATCGGGCTGCAAGCGATCGGCGGCATAGTCAAGCATCTCGGCGGGCTTACCGCCATCGGCTGCTCCACTGTGAACTCGTATCGACGGCTGTGGGATACCGGCTTCTGGGCACCGGTATTCTCCGATTGGGGCTTCCAGAACCGCACCACGGGTTTGCGTGTCTCGGCGCCAGGCAGGTTCGAATATCGTGCCGTGGACGCCATGGTGAACCCGCATCTCATGGCCGCGGCCCTGCTCAAGGCCATGGATGACGGGCTCAAGAACAATCTCAATCCGGGGAAGCCCGAGGAGCGCAACATCTACCAGGCGATGGAGGCCGGCAAGCAGGTGAAGAAACTGCCGATGACGCTCGGCGATGCGCTTGCCGCGCTCGAGAAGGACGACGTAATCCGCTCGGCGATGCCGGGGGAAATGTACCGCCTTTACGACGAGTACAAGCGCGATGAGTGGGAGCGCTTCCTGCACACCGTGACCGAATGGGACATGAAGACCTATCTCGACTGCCTGCCGTAGCGGCAGCGAGAAGCCGAGGAGACTACAACGATGTGCGGAATTGCCGGTGTCATCCATCGTGACGGCGCCACGGGCGTCGGCAAGGAAATGACGGCGATGCTGAAGAGCCTCAAGCATCGCGGTCCCGACTCGACGGGCTTCGCCGTTTACGGCACGTCTAACGCTAATGAATATGTCATGCGGCTGAAACTCGCCGAGCAAGAGGACTTGGCGAAGGATCACCGCATCCGCGAGAAAATCAGGCAGCGTCAGGCCGAGGTCGACAATCGTCTCGCCGAGCTTGGGGCGGAGACCATTGAGGCGGCCGAGCCCACGCCTTATGCGTTCCGCTATCGCCTTCGTTATTCCGGCGACACGCGAAGGCTCGCCACCGAGATCGAGCAGATCGAGGGCGCCGAGGTGTTGTCCTTCGGCAGCGCGCTTGAGCTGATCAAGGATCTCGGCGACGCCACGCAAGTGTCGGAGCAATATGGTCTCGGCACCTTCAGCGGCACGCATGGCATCGGCCACACCCGCATGGCGACGGAGTCCGATGTCGATATTCGCTCGGCACACCCCTATTGGGCTTATCCTTATAACGACATAGCGGTTGTGCATAACGGGCAGATCACCAATTACTGGATCATGCGCCGAGAGATGGAGCGGCTTGGTCATCGCTTCATGTCGAATTGCGACTTTGAGCTGCTCGCGGTCTACACAGCCAACAATCTCGAGCAGGGCGCCACGCTCGAGGATTTGCTCAAGTCCTCGATCAAGGACATCGATGGCGTGTTCACCTATGTCGTCGCAACTGAGAACGAGCTTGGCATGGCCAAGGACACCATGGCCGCCAAACCGATGGTGTTGTTCGAGAGCGACAAGCTCGTGGCACTCGCCTCAGAGGAGGTCGCCATCCGCGCCATCGTGCCGCGCGAGATCGATACTTCCGATCCTTACGACGAAGAGGTTCGCGTATGGCGGAGATAGTGCGATCGGAGCTGTCAGCGCAGGAGCAGCTCTCCCACGATATGGGACTGCATACCGAGAAGCTTAGCGGCCGCTCGCAGCAGGTTTTCTTCGATTTTGACCTCAGCGAGACTGTGCACGGCTTTAGCCTGCCGAATACGTACGATGTCGACTACAACAAACGGGCCGAGATTGACGCCTCCAACATGCCGTCGAACAGCGTTAATTTGCGCATCCGTGAGCTGATGCAGGATGGCTACGGCACCATCGTCATCAAGAACCCGGGTGCCAAGCACTCCATCGCCGTCGGGCTGCTCAACCGGCTCAACCTGATCATCGAAGGCTCGCTCGGCTATTTCGGTCTCGGCCTCATCGATGGCCCCAATGTGCGCATCTCCGGCCGCGTCGGCTGGTCCTGCGCAGAGAACATGATGAGCGGAACCATCCTGATCGAGAAAAACGCAGGCTCGCAGTTCGGCGCCGCGATCAGAGGCGGCGACCTCGTCTGCAGGGGGGATGTCGGCTCGCGCACGGGCATCGACATGAAAGGCGGCACCATCATCGTTGGTGGCGACACCGGGGCCTTCACCGGCTTCATGATGCAGCGCGGTCGCATGGTGATCTGCCGCAACGCCGGCAAGAATCTCGGCGACTCCATGTATGACGGCACGATTTATATCGGCGGCGAGCCGGCAAGCTTAGGCGTCGACGCCGTGTGGGCCGAGATGAGCGACTTCGACCGTAGCTGGCTGGAGCGCAAACTCCGTCTCTATGGTCTGTTGCCCAAGTCCGGCGTTGGCGGCTTCCGCAAGATCGTCGCCGGCAAGCAGCTGTGGAACTACGACAACCTCGAGCCGACCGAGAAGAAGATGGTGCTGTGAGGCGTGAAAGGCCCGAAAAACTGATGAGCAAGAACAGGAAGGGCCAAAGGCCACAGCGCCAAGGTGCCGGCCGAAGCGAAACGCTTCATCCTCGGCAAGAGCCAGATTTTCACGCCGGACGTCATCAACGACATCCATGTGAAGTCAGAGCTTGGCCGCTACCGCATGCGTGGCTTCTCGCTCTTTAAGAAGATCCCGCATTGGGATGATCTGACCTTCCTGCCTGGCACGCTGACTCGCTTTGTCATCGAGGGCTATCGCGAGAAATGCGACACCAAGACGGTGATCGGGCCGCGCGCCAAGCGTCCAATGACGCTGGACATCCCGGTCTATGTAACGGGAATGAGCTTCGGCGCACTGTCCTATGAGGCGAAGATCGCACTCGCCCGCGGCGCCACCATGGCCGGATCGGCCACCTGCTCCGGCGAAGGCGGCATGATCCCGGACGAGCGGCGCTACTCGCTCAAATGGTTCTATCAGTGCATCCAGTCGCGCTACGGCTTCAATCCGCATCATTTGCGTCTCGCGGACGCCTGCGAGTTCTTTATCGGCCAGGGCTGCAAAGTCGGTCTCGGCGGCCATTTGATGGGCCAGAAAGTGACTGATCAGGTGGCGGAGATGCGTTCGCTTCCGGCCGGAATCGACCAGCGCTCACCGGCCCGTCATCCAGACTGGCTCGGCCCCGACGATCTTGCGCTCAAGATCGAGGAAGTGCGCGAGGCGACCAATTGGGAGATCCCGATCCAGCTCAAGCTCGGCGCTGCGCGCGTTTATGACGACGTGCGCATGGCCGTGAAGTGTGGACCTGACTCCATCTATATCGATGCCATGGAGGGCGGCACCGGGGCCGGGCCGCATATCGCCACCGAGGATACCGGCGTGCCAGGAATTGCCGCTATCCGCCAGGCGCGCCGGGCCATCGACGAGCTTGGCAAGCGCGGCGAGATCAGTCTGGTTTACGCCGGGGGCATCAGGAACGGCGGCGATGTAGCGAAGGCCATGGCGCTTGGCGCCGACGCTATCGCTATTGGGCACTCGGTGCTGATGGCGCTGAACTGCAATAAGGAAATTCCTGAGTTCGATTTCGAGAACGAGATCGGCGTTCCTGCCGGCTATTGCTATCACTGTCATACCGGCCGCTGCCCGGTGGGCGTCGCCACGCAAGACCCTGAGCTGCGCAAGCGCCTCGATCCCGACGAGGCTGCAGAGCGCGTCTATAATTTCCTGCACACGCTCACGCTCGAAGCGCAGATGCTGGCGCGCGCCTGCGGCAAGACGAGCGTGCATAGCCTCGAGCCGGAAGACCTTGCGGCGCTCACCATGGAAGCCTCAGCCATGGCGCAGGTGCCGCTTGCCGGCACCGACTATACCGTCGGCGTCGATAATTATCACAAGATCGGATGAGCGGAGGCGAGCGCGATGGGCGGCAAGGTCGGCAAAAACGGCAGGAAGCAGAAAGAAAAGAACGACGTCGACAAATATCTGACGGACTTTGCAGGTCTCGATACCGCGCGCGAGCAGCTGATCGGCCAGCACATCGGATATCGCTACGACGTCAATCTTCTCCCCGACTACGAGCGGCTCACGCCGTACCTCAAGGCCTATATGGAGTTCATGGGTTGGGACGACCTCAATTGGCTTGAGGACGTGCACATGGGCTACGAAGCCGGCGAGCCCGCCATCTTCGACCGCAACATCAATGGCTGGGTGCGCATTCCGAAGTCGATGAAGTTGCCTGACAACCAGCAAGATCGCGATATGCTGGCACGCGAGCTGCTTGTGCGCTTTCAGACTTCGCCGCATCACCCCTTGCTGCAGCTGAACAAGGCTTACCGGAAATTCTAGCTGTCCTCAGTCATGGCGACGCGTCGGTCCTCGCCGCAGCCCAGTCAGGCTTGAAGGCAATCACTTGCACCGTGTCGGGCAGCGCAGGATTGAACAGCCGGTTGTGCCAGATCGCCGCTTCCCGGGTGGCGTTCCCCGGCTTGAGCGCGCGGGACTCGCATGGGACACGGTAGCGCTGCCGGGCCTCGTCGAACTCCAGAGTGCACTCTTTTGCGGCGATCAACGATGCGGCGATTGGGGAATTGGCGGGAACCACTGTCACGAGGCGATCGCTGAAAGTCTCTGGGTTCTGAAAATAGTCGGCCTGGAGATACGCCAAGGCACGCTCGTAAACGTCGCGGGTGTCGGGCGATTTCATCACCTGAAAACGGAAAAAGGCCGTGCTTTCCTCTGGCTCCTTGGGGATCAGGAGAACGGTCACGGCCGGCGCGAGCTCGCGCCCGGCGGTGTCCAGCACGCGCGGGCGCATGCCGGGAGAGGGGCGGCCGCCGTCATCGCGCATCGCTGTCTGGCGGATGCGGCATTGCCAACCGAGAAAGCTGTCACGGATCTTTTTGGGAGAACGCCACTTCGCCATGGTTCAAGCGTCTCGCCTTACAGGAGGAGAAGGATGGTAAGCAAGGCAAACAGCGGCAGCAGGATGGCGCCAGACCACAGCATGTACCCGAAGAAGCTCGGCATCTTGATGCCGCGCTCCTCGCAGATCGACTTCACCATGAAGTTGGGCGCGTTGCCGATATAGGTGTTGGCGCCCATGAACACCGCGCCGGCGGAGATGGCGGCGAGCGTGCTGGCCAGCGGCCCCATCAGTTCCCGCGCATCGCCGCCGGCAAGATTGAAGAAGACGAGATAGGTGGGGGCATTGTCGAGAAAGCTCGACAGGGCTCCGGTCAGCCAGAAATAGGCCACCGGGTTTGGTTGGCCGTCCGGCATCGACACGAGATCGAGCAGCGGCGCGAATGGTCCTTGGTGACTGGCGCGGAGCATCGCCAGGATGGGGATCAGGGTGATGAAGATGGCGGCGAACAGGATCGCCACTTCCTGAAACGGCGCCCAAGAGAAGGCATTCTCGATGCGGATCGAGCTGCGCGTGGTCTTCCACGAGAGATAGGTCAGCACCAGCAAGGCTGCGTCGCGCGCCAAGCCCTTGACCGGCATCTTGCTGCCAAGGCCGATCGAGATCATTTGCTCCCGATCCCATATGCCGCTTACCAGCACCGCGGCGACGATGCCCGCCAGATACAAGACGTTATGCAGGCCCTCGATGCGCACTTGGCGAGGCACGCCCTTCTCACCCTTGACGTCGGCGGGCTCGTGGTTCCAGGCCAGCCGATCGATGACATAGAACAGGAGAAGCAGGATGCCGCTCGCGAGCAGCATCGGCCGCATCATGTTCCCGAGTGTCCATAGGAAATCCACGCCTTTGAGAAAACCGAGGAAGATCGGAGGATTGCCAAGAGGGGTCAACGAGCCTCCGATATTGCAGACCAAGAAAATGAAGAAGACGAAGACGTGCACATTGCGTTGCCGATCCTTGTTGGCCTGAAGCAGGGGCCTGATCAGCAGTAGCGATGCGCCGATGCTGCCGATCAGATTTGCGGAGAGCGTGCCGAAAGCAAGGAGTGCGGTATTCGTGGCCGGCGTACCAACGAGATTGCCGGTGACGCGAATGCCGCCCGCGACCACGAAGAGAGCAAACAGCATGAGAATGAAGGGGAAGAAATCGAGCGCCAGCATGTGCCAGACTTCCGCGGCTGCCGAGGTCGCGCCAAACGCCAGGGCGGCAGGAACAACGAAGGCAAGCGCCCAGGCGCATGCGATCTTACCGAAGTGACGTTCCCAAAGGCGCGGCGCGAGCAGCGGGATCATTGCGATCGACAGCAAAATGCCGGCGAAGGGGAGGGCCCAGGCGAGTCCAAAACCGGCGCCATCTAAGCCCTCAGCCCTCACTTTGCTCTCCTCGGCTCAAGACGTGTTTTCCTGACAACATCGGCGAGGGGATTTAGGGCGCAACCGCAATCCGTGCCAAGCGCATCCGGACGACCGGCTTGATTTTGCAGCCGTACGTTTAATTGCCGGGCAGGTACTGCTGGGGCAATATGAACAGGCTAATCGCTCACTGGTCCGTCGACATGTCTCGCCGCGTCATTCCTCTGCGCTGGCCTTGGGCCGCACCGCCGGAGCCGCCCGCTCCGGATGACTTCGCGGGCAAATTGATCATCCTTGCCTCGGAAGGGCGCCCAATCCCGCAGGCTGCGACGAAGCTTGCCTGGCGCCTGGCGGAAAAAGCCGGCGCCGAAGTGCATGTGCTTTCCATCGCTCGCATATGGGGCACGAGCTTCGGCCTGCCGAATCCTGGGTTGATGCCCAACAAACGAGAATTGAAGGAACAGTACGATCATGTGCAAGGTGCGGTCACCTGGCTGAAGCAACGCGATATCGCGGCGAGCGGACAGGTGACCGGCACGCGTAACGCCGCGAAGCTAATCTTGGCCGAGGCGCGTCGTCGCCGTGCCGACGCGATCGTGATGGCAGCGGATCCACCGCAGTCCTGGTTCATCGCCGGCATGATCTGGTCGCAAGAGCCATATCGGGTACGCCGGCTGGCCTCCATCCCCGTCTATTTGGTGGTCGAGACCAGCAATTGTGGGAGGGTAGCGGGTCAGCGAGCATGATCGGGTTCATCGGCGACGTTCATCGTGCGTTCGACCGCCTCGCGGGGGCGGTCGCGGCGTTCCCCGCCAACGTCGATGTTGCAATTCAGGTTGGCGATCTCGGCCTCCATTCGGATGACCTCAGCCCGACCGGACCCGGCCTACCTCCGCTGGCGCATAAGGTTTATTACGTGACCGGGAATCACGATCACGAGCCATCTTACCGGGGGATTACGCGGCCGACCGAGATGGCGTCCAACCTCGTGTTCGTTCCAAGGGGCACGATACTCGAGCTTGATGGGCGACGAATTGCCTTTCTTGGGGGCGGATCCTCGGTCATCGACAGGGCTGTGCGGCGGTATGGCGTGGACTGGTGGCCGGAAGAAGAGGTGACATTGGCTGATGTTGCCCGGTTCGAGGACGTAGGCAGAGTGGACTTCCTCGTAAGCCACACACCGCCAGCTTTCGTTTACCACTTCTTTCAGCTGCCCCCGGATCCCTCGGCCTTGGCGGTGGGGCAGGCATGGCAGATCCTAGGGCGTCCCCAAGTGGTCTGCGGCCACTTGCACAAGCCGTGGGAGATCGGTCGCGTGCGGGTGCTGGGTGAGCTGGAGGTTCTGATCGCTTAGGCTTTTATATTCCGGCAGGGACAAATCGGTTGAGCTGCTGCTGGGCCCGCCCGATGGCCTGGAAGGCCCCGCGGAGTTCGGCGCGGGCGGCCGGGAGCAGCTCTTCTGGACGAATCAAGTTGTTGGGTTTGAGGCCGTCACGAATTTGCTGAGCCTGGTGATCCAATCGCACTTGGTAGATCACCGTGAAAGCCTCGCGCAATGATTGCCCGGTCTCTTTGTCTATGGCTCCCAGCGCCTCTGCGGCAACGAGCCGGTCAAGGGTGGAGGAGACGGTAATGCCGTTTGCCAGGGCGTGAAACCGCGCCAAGTTGGCGATGGGCAGGACTCCGCCTTTCTTGAGATCAACTTCTTGCCGCTCCCATCGCGACGCGAAAAATCGGTGTGGCAAGGCCGGAGGAGCGTCGGTGGCAGTTCGGGCAAGCTGAGCGAGAAAGCCTGGGTGCGCGGGGGCATTCCGCAGCACGGCCAGTAAGGGAGGCGTTACCTCCAACCCACCCGCCACATGCCGGAAATCGAAGGCCACCACCGCTCGGACCAAGCGTGACAGGTCGGGCGACTCAAGACAGTCTTCGAAGGTCCTTACCCACTGTGACTCAGTCATGCGCCAGAGGGTGTTCGCAGCGACCACACCCGAAATGTCGGCCCCGAATCCTGCGCGGACCAGACCCGAGTTCACATCCTGGGCGATCCGCTCGAAATAGGCGTCAACCTCGGGGTCGGCGGGATCGGCATAGGCAAGCGCATTGTCCTGATCCGAGGCGAGGCTCAGCTCACGGCGGGCCACACTCCCAAGCGCTAGCCAGGCCCAAGCGCGGGGCGCCGGTCCATGGCGGGCCATGGCGAACTCGAGCAACCTCGTGGCAAGGGCGTCGCAGTTTAACGCCAGAACACGTCCGATGTCGGGAGCTTTGAAGCCGGCCTGAACCAGAGTTACGAACAGCCCGGACAGTTCTTTGATGGCGGCGTCAAGTGCCGTTTCACTAGAGGCGTTTAAGATGGCGGCGCGAAGGGCAAACGGGCTTCGGTAGGACAGTTCCATCAGGTCGCCAGCGGACACGAGGCCCACGATCGCATCCCGTGCGTCCGTCACGGCAAGGTGCTGCACGCCCGCATAAAGCATGTCGAGTGCGGCATCCACCGCGAAGCGGTCCGCTCGGACCTTCACAACTGGGCGACTCATGATTGTGGTGATAGGCGCGTCGGAAGACAAACCGCCGGCCACCACCTTTTGGCGGAAATCGGTATCGGTCACGATGCCCAGTTCGCCGGGCGCGGAGACGAAGAGCCCCGAGACGCGCTCTGCGCTCATCAAACTGGCGGCTTCTCGCACCGTTCGTTCTGGACGGCAGAGCACCGGCGGCCCCGCTATGAGGTTGCCAACGCGGATCGTGCGAATCTCCGGTGTGCCGTGCACCGTATGGCCGGTGCGGATGAGCCGCTCGCGCATCGTTTGAGCAACGAAAATGGCACCGGCGGGGCTGCCGAGAACCTCCAGCGCCGCCTCCCGCCCAATCGCGTAGCAAGTCGTATCTTCGTGCGCTCGGACGGTGAAGGCTGCCGCCATGCCGGTCAGCAGCGATGGGTGACCAAAGCTCTCTCCGGGTTCGAGGATGTCCACCACCTCGTCTTGGTGGCGCAGCTCTACCGAACCGCTCCGGATGACGAAAAGCTCACGCGCAGGGGGACCGTCCTCGATCAGAATGTCGGTGCCAGCGGGATAGGACCGTAGCGTGCCCTCCTCGACCACGCGGAGCAGATCGTCGCGGGAAAGTCGATCGAACGGAGGAAAACCGACGAGAAAATCGGCGATCTCTTCCACGGGGCCCGTCGTCGGCATTCCTGATTCCAATGGTGAAGGTTCAGGAGAAAGCTACGACCACGACACATGGGCCAAAGGCATTAAAAAAGCGAGGGGGAAGGCGCCCTCGCGCTACAAAAACCCCCCGCGGGTGTCAGAGCCAGAGGCGACTTCAAGAGTAAGACACGCGTGGCCATGTCTGCGAGGGGGACGGGCGCCAGGTTGGCGCCCGTCGGAACGTCCAGCTCAAGCAGGTTTGCGCCTGCTTTCGACCGCGGGCGCCCGCTTGTCTTCGACGTAGACCCGATACCAATAAAGAGGCAGGTAAGCGAGCAGCGTCGCCCAACCAAGCCAATAATAGATCTGGACATTGCCGATCTTCGAGTACCAGAGGCCGCCGAAGAGCCAGAAGACGAAAAAAATCGCCGCTAACGCCAAGGCGACGTATTTCATGAACTCCGGGAGCTTGAAGGGTCGCCTGAGATGCGGCTTGTCCTGGCGTAGCAAGTAGTAGCCGATCAGCACCGGCAGGAAGGACACGGTGTAGCCGACATTGGAGAAACTGTAGATTTCCACCGCACCGCCCAGCAAAACGATAATGAGGGATGCGACGACGTTGAAGCCCATGGCTCGCGCCGGCACGCCATGCTCGTTGATCTTCGCAAAGAAGGTGGGGAACTCACCATCGAGTGCCATCTGATAAAGAGCTCGGCCAGAGCCTAGAATGGCATTGAGGGCTGAGAGCGCCAACGCCACGATAAGCATGAAGGCGATGATCCAGTTAAGGACTTCGCCGCCAATACCCGGGAAGACCTTGCCAGCGAATGTGACGAAGATTGTCTTCGGGTCGGCGAGCGCCGGATCGGAAAGCGCCTTCGCTCCGAGAACGACGATGAAGGCGATCGGGATCAGAGTGTAGATGAATACTCCGTAGGCGCCTTCGAGGTTCATGGCGATCTTGGCATCCTGATCCGGATTGGCGCATTCGCCGATGTAGCAGGCCGCCGCTTCCATGGCGATTACGTTCCACGTCAGCAAGAAGCCGTAGGCGATATAAACCTGCCACCACTTGAATCCGGACATATCGGAGAAGAAGCTCGACCCGTCGAGACGTGGAAATCCAGACAACTCGCCGAGGTTCACCACGCTCGGGTGGAAAATCCAGGCGATCGCGATGAAGGTCAGCGGGATCATCGACAGGAGTGCCAGGACCGTGGCGAAGTTGGCGCCGAAGCGGATGCCGCGATAGGCCGGGATGAAGAAGAGCAACAAGCCCAGGATCGAGATGATCAACGTCGACCAGGCAATGAAAGTATGGATCGGCGTGAAACCGGCTGTCGTGTTGAGGTGGAAACGATCAGCCAAGTAGAATGACGCCAGGATCATGTTGAGCGGCGCCACGGGGAACCATCCGAGCCAATAGGCCCAAGCGGTGAATCCGTTGATGTGCTTTGCGAACCTTGGCCAGCGATCCTTGAAGGCCGGATAGGCGTACGATGGTGATCCGCCGGTGCGCTCTGGCATCATGGCCGCCAGCTCGGCCAGAATCAGGCAAAGCAGCCAGCCCGTAAGGGTGATGAAGACCGTGACCGGCACCCCAGAAGCGCCGAGTGAAGTCACCATGACCGGGGCGATACCGGTCACCAAGATTGTGCCGGCCAGGCCGATAACAAAGGCGCCCCACCAGCCTGTCTCGCGCTTCAACCCTCCTGAAGCGTATTGCAGCTCGTCGGAGGCAGAGGTCTGTTTGGAGTTTGGAGCCATGGATCTTGCCCCTCCACTTGCGGTATCGCGCCGAGGCCGGCGACGTCGGCAACTACACTACCAGGAAATAAAGTTTCTCGCCAGTCCAACGAGTATGGTCGGTTGCTCGCGTATGTGTTTTTTTGGGCAGCTTTGCCCGCGCGAATGCGCGGTCTAGTTGAGGAGCATGCGGTAGCGGACGAAGTCGTCCGCTACCGCGAATCGATCGTAAAGCCGCCGCGCCTCTTTGTTCGAGCTCCGCGTATGCCAATAGAGCCGTGACCAGCCCTGCTGGCTGCAGAGCTGCAGCAGGTCCTCGATCAGCGCGCGAGCAATGCCCCGCCCGCGGAAATCAGGCGCGACGAAAAGGTCCTCCAGATAGCAATAGGGTCGTATAGCCCATGAGCCTTCATGAACAACCGAGATGGCGAAGCCCGCGACCCGACCATCCCAGGCGGCAATGCGTCCGAAGAGTGGCGACCCCGCCGCGAGCATCCTTTCCCAGGTCGCTGCGGTCACCGCCTCCGGCACTTCGGTCTCATAGAATGCGCAATAGCCCGACCACAGAAGGCGCCAATCCGATTCGTCCGCCGGTTGCGGGTCGCGAATGGTTGGCTCGCGTGTTTCCTGTGGATAAATCATCGTTGACTTGGGCGGGGCAAAGGGCGAAGTGCTGCTCCCTGATCATACAGGTCTTGGCAGAAGAAAGCAGTGCGATCCATGGCGAAGAGAAACGTTGCGCTGAAACCAAGTTCTAAGCCAAGTGGCCGCGCGCTGCAGCCGAGGCGCGAGGACGATCTCAAGACGGGGTCGCTGGCGCCGCAACCAGCGGCGAGCCGATCCATCGCCGAATCGATCGGCACCCAGGTGCGCAATTTCCGTCGCAAGCTCGATTTAACCGGCGCCGAGCTTGCCGATCAGGCGGGGCTGTCTGCCGGCATGCTCTCCAAGATCGAAAACGGAGCGGTCTCGGCGTCCATCGAAAGTCTTGAGGCGCTCGCCCGCGCGCTGAACGTGCCGCTCACCACATTTTTCACGAGCCATGAGGAGCAACGTGATTGCTCGCATGTTCGCGGTGGCCAGGGCGTGACTATCGAGCGGCGCGGCACCAAGGCAGGGCACCAATACCAGCTGCTCGGACATTCGATCTCGGGCGAGGTCGTGGTCGAGCCTTATCTCATCACCCTCACCGAGGAGGCGAAGCCCTACACCATGTTTCAGCATGCCGGCGTCGAGTTCATCTACATGCTGACCGGCAAGGTGCTGTACCGCCATGCCGACAAGGCCTATCCGTTGGTGCCGGGAGACGCGCTGTTCTTCGATGCCGCGGCGCTGCATGGGCCGGAAGAGCTGACCAAGCTGCCTATGACCTATCTCTCCATCATCATCTATCCGCGCACATAAGCCTCATTTCTCTGCAGGAAATTATTATTCCTCACAGTTGACAAGGGCGATGGCGCGCCATTACCTTGATGGCTGCGGGATTTTTTTTGCGGCGGTGGGAAAATGTGCGGAATTGTCGGTCTTTTTCTGAAAAACAAGGCGCTCGAGCCCAAGCTCGGCAGCATGATGGCTGGCATGCTCGCCACCATGTGCGACCGCGGCCCGGACAGTGCGGGCTTCGCGGTCTATGGGGCCGGCGATCGCGGCCATGTAAAGCTCACGGTGCGGGCGACGTCGCCGAACTATGACTTCGCCAACCTTGCCACGCGGCTTTCCGAAACAGTGGGTTCGCCCGTGCCGGTCGAGATTCGCGAAAGTCATGGGGTCTTCACCGTACCGGAGGGCGCCGAGCAGGCAGCGCGTCAGTTCGTGGAAGCCTTGGACGAAGATGTGAAGATCGTCAGTTCGGGCACGCGTATGGAGATCTATAAGGAAGTCGGGCGGCCCGATGCCGTGGCCAAGCGCTTCCATCTGGAACAGATGTCCGGGTCGCACGGCATTGCTCACACCCGGATGGCCACAGAGTCCGCCGTCACTACCAACGGCGCCCATCCATTCTCCACCGGACGCGATCAGTGCCTCGTGCATAACGGATCGCTGTCCAATCACAATGCGCTTCGCCGGCAGCTCAAGCGCAACGGCTTGAGCTTCGAGACGGATAACGACACGGAGGTCGCCGCCGGTTACCTCACCTGGCGCATCAGCCAGGGCGACAGCCTCGGCGACGCGCTCAAACATTCGCTCGCCGATCTCGACGGTTTCTACACCTTCGTGGTCGGCACCGAGGACGGCTTCGGTGTTTTGCGCGATCCGATCGCCTGCAAGCCAGCGGTCATGGCCGAGACCGACGACTATGTCGCCTTCGGCTCGGAATATCGCGCGCTCGCGAGCCTTCCCGGCATCGACAAGGCGCATGTCTGGGAACCGAAGCCCGCTACCGTCTATTTTTGGGAACGGCATTGATGCCGACCGTCGATCTCGAGGTCACCTCACTCCGCGACTTCAATCAAATGCTGCACGAGCTGTCGGAGGGGACCAATGACACCTATTTCCGCGTGCTCAATCCGCGCGGCCGGCATGCCATCGCCGCCGGCGTCGACGCGCCCGTCACCATCGAGATCGACGGCAATGCCGGCTACTATTGTGCCGGCATGAACAAGCGCGCCAATATCATCGTCAATGGGTCAGCCGGCGTCGGCGTCGCCGAGAACATGATGTCCGGCCGCGTGCACGTCAAAGGCGATGCGTCGGCCTCGGCCGGCGCGACCGGATGCGGCGGATTGCTGGTGATCGACGGCAACGCTTCCAGCCGGTGCGGGATCTCGGCCCGCGGCATCGATATCGTGGTCAAAGGTTCGGTCGGGCATATGTCGGCTTTCATGGCGCAAGCCGGAACGCTGGTGGTGCTTGGCGATGCCGGCGACGCGCTTGGCGACTCGCTCTATGAGGCGCGGCTGTTCGTGCGCGGCAACGTGAATAGTCTTGGCTCGGATTGCATCGAGAAGCCGTTCCGCGACGAGTACAAGGATAAGCTCGGTAGGTTGCTCAAGGATGCGGGATTGAACAGCCAGGTCGACCTCTCCGAGTTTCGCCGCTATGGCTCGGCGCGGCAGCTCTACCATTTCCACATGGACAATCTGGAGGCGTATTGATGGGGGCCGAAACCCGCTGGGTGCATACGCCGCCGCGTTACTCCGCGACCTTCGACGAGCATTCGATCGCGGAGATTCACCGCGCCGCCGCGACCGGCATCTACGACATTCGCGGTTTTGGCGCCAAGCGCAGGGTTCCCCACTTCGACGATCTGCTGTTCCTGGGCGCTTCGATCAGCCGCTATCCTCTGGAAGGCTATCGCGAGAAATGCGCGACCGACGTGATGCTCGGCACCCGCTTCGCCAAGAAGCCGCTCCATCTCAAGATTCCGATCACCATC
>CAVUZR010000010.1:0-40810 GCA_963745855.1 uncultured Alphaproteobacteria bacterium
GCGCCGGTTAACCCCTTGACGCCGGTGACCATGGCAGTATCGCCCTTGAGGTCGATGCGGGCGCCAAGCCGCGCGAGTTTCGCACGCGTGCGCGAGACCATTTCGTAAGGCGCGGTGGTGTTTAAGATCTCCGCCGCCTTGAGCTTGAAGGTCTGGCCATCGATCGTGCTCTGGCCCACCTTCTTGCCGACCGCGGTGATGTCCACCCCGTGTGCCGAGGATGCGGCCGAGCAGCGTGACGTCGGCGAGCCGCGGCACGTTCTTTAAGACCAGAGTTTCTCGCGGGTGAGCAGGCTCGCGATCATCAGCAAGGCGGCATTCTTGGCCATGCGGATGCGGTCCATGGCGTCCTCGACGGCCGTGAAGGCCCAGGCGCCGTAGCCCACCACCTGTCGCTTATCGCCGCTCGTATCGCCAGAATTACGTAAATCGAGGCGCGTCACCGTCCAGTTGCACCTCGAAGCGGCGCAAAGTGCGCCATTCAGCGCGCTGAAACCGCAGCATCATCGGGCCAAGTGTGGTGTAGTCGAGCCGCTCAATTGTCCCTGCCGTGGCAAGGTCGCGCCGCTCCGCAGTTGCGTAGTCGAGGTAGTGGGACAGGTCGGTGCTCACGACGAGCAGCGTTCCCTTCCAAGCACCTTGTCGATGACCAGCGCCACCTGTTCCGGAGAAGCTGCGTCAACGAGCAATGGGACAATGGTGAAGTCCTCAAGCACGCTCTGAAGAAATGGCAGTTCGACCTCGAGCGCATGCTCGGGCGTATGCGGGGTATCGTCGATAGTGACGAGTCCAGCATCTCGCAAAGACTCCACCGCGTCGACATCGACCACGACATCGCCCAAGGGCGTGGCGAAGGCGGGCGTAGAGGGCGCAACGATACCGCGCACCGGCACGTAGGGTGGAGGGCCGATCAGGCAGAAATGCGGTTCGGGAGCATCCTTCGCGTGGAGGGAGAAGCGAAACGCCTTCCCCGCTATTGGCCCTGAATATGGGTAGCCCGCATGCGGCACCACCACTCCGCAGAGGCGACGTGGCTTCCTCTCTGTCGTTTGTGAGAGCAGTGCCGCGACGGTGCTCTCAAGCTCTTGGGCTCCGCTAGGGTAGAAGTCTCCGGCAACTGCCGGGCGGCGAACCTCGTTCCGTAGCTTGGCGAACATGAGAAGCGTTGACTCTTTTCAAGACCAGCGCATCTTCATCCAATGGAGAGCGTCTACACAAGTGATGGAGTGCCCGGCCGCTATTGGCATGCCCTCGCCGATGGCCGCATCCAATGCGATCTTTGCCCGCGAGAGTGCAAACTGCACGAAGGCCAGCGCGGGCTGTGCTTCGTGCGGGCGCGTGCCGGTGACGAGATGGTCCTTACGACCTACGGCCGTTCGTCAGGCTTCTGCCTCGATCCGATCGAAAAGAAGCCTTTAAACCGATTTCCTTCGCCGGCACGGCCGTTCTGTCCTTCGGCACTGCCGGCTGCAATCTCACCTGCAAGTTCTGTCAGAACTGGGATATCTCTAAGGCCCGCGACTTGGATCGGCTGCAGCAGCAGGCTTCACCGCGAGCTATCGCCCAGGCGGCTTGGGCGAAGGGCGCCCGCACGGTGGCGTTCACCTACAACGATCCGGTGATCTTTCTCGAATATGCGGTCGATGTTGCGGCTGCCTGCCGGGAAGCCGGGCTGCAGACTGTCGCGGTGACCGCGGGCTACATCGGGAAGCTTGCGCGACCAGAGTTCTTCGCCGCGATGGACGCCGCCAATATCGATCTCAAGGCGTTCACCGAGAGCTTCTACAAGCAACTTTGCACCGGTTCGCTTGACGCCGTGCTCGACACGCTCATCTACGTCAAACACGAGACCAAGACCTGGCTCGAGATCGCCACTTTACTTATTCCAGGCAAGAACGATTCGTCCGTGGAGGTAGCTGCACTTTGCGAATGGGTGGCGAGGCGGCTTGGACCCGACGTGCCACTGCATTTCACGGCCTTTCATCCCGATTGGAAGATGCGCGATGTTCCATCGACTCCGCGTTCCACTCTCAAACGTGCCCGTGAGATCGCGCTAAAGACGGGGTTACGCTACGTTTATACAGGGAACGTGCATGACGAGACGGGCCAGAGTACCTATTGTCATGGTTGTGGGGCGCGGCTGATCGGCCGCGACTGGTACACCATCACGGCGTGGGGCCTTGATCTCGGCGGTCGCTGTGCCGCCTGCGGCGAAATCTGTCCCGGCCAGTTCGAGGCGCTGCCCGGAAGCTGGGCAGCAAGGCGGGAGCCCATGGTTATCGCGGCAGCATGACGGAACATTCCATCCTAGTGGTGATCTTCTCGATCTGGGGATATCCCTCAAATAACGACTTTTGAGCTATGTTCAAAGTTCCAGATCGAGCGCTATGACTTTAACCTATGATGAGAAGGCAGAAACAAAGTTGGCAGGAACTATCCTGCGCGTCCTAAGGTCAGGCCGAGCTAGATATGTACTGAGTGCTGGCGCGACCACTACCGCGTGTTGCACCGCTATGGCCGTCATGGCTTCCGAAGCAGGCGTATCCAATAGCCAGCTTGGCAACTGGCTGCGCACCATCGCGGTTAGCGTCGAGCGTGGCGACAAAAATCTCCGCGGCCTCCTCGATTAGCCTATTCTGCGCCAGAGACTGTTGCCTCGGCTTCGGTCGGCTCTCCTTTCATGTAATCTCTGCCAATGCTTCGATTCCCACCACCATGCAGCATGAGCGCCGACCACTCGTCAGCTAATCTGCGCTGGGTGACTAGCAGAGCAAGAGCGCGCTCAAGCTGAGAGCCGTGAGTAAGCTCACTACCACGACTTTCCTCCTGACGAACAAAGCGTTCTAACAGGCCAACAGCCAATGCCTCACGCAACGTTAGTTCTCCATACATAGCTTTGTTTCCTGACGTGTGAGTGATTGGCCTCTGTGTGCGAGACGAATGCGAGGAGGATGTGGCGAGTAGGTCTTCTTTTTGTATCCAACCCACAACGCAAAGCATTGCCCCGGCAACATCGCCAAAAGGCTCCAATTGGAGGTGAGGTGCCTGTAGCTGAACAAGCGTGCTGGCCATTCGGCTTATAAGGCAGTGCAGCCGCCGCTAGGTGGAGGTGAGGTCATCCCGGTTGTTCGCCAACGCCGCAACCCCGTAACAGGATTTAGTTGATGCCGACGCTCCCGTGCGACGCCAATGGCCAGTCGCTCGTTATGTCTATTCGCGCGATGATCCTAATGGTGCCTGCCAAGGTGCTTACCGAGGATGAGGCACGCCGCATAGCCAGCAACATCGCCAAGCTGCCGACCTTACTCGGCAAAGGGGGATGAAGGCGTCGGCTTCAGTCATAATTCTGTTTGCACTCAGCAGTGGCGGCCATGCAACAGCTTCGACGATACGTTTGCGGTAGGATCTTGCGGTTGAGGACCTCAACACACCATCGCAGGAAGCTCGGCGTTCCAGTCCTTCGCCGGGGCTTCTTCTTGGCAAATTATGGAGGGCTAAAACGCAATGAGCTTGTCGGATCAGTTCCAGCGATTCGGGCTTGACGCCGATTCCGGCGAGGTCACTTTTCTCGGGCCAAAAGGTCGCCCCAAATCGGATACAATTTGTAACGTTCAGAAACGCAAGCGCCATGATCTCGTGGTTGAAAATTGAGTACGTTGGGGAACCCCGAAGATAAGGGGGCCGTGGAGGGAGTTCTGACCATGATGCGGACGCTTTTGTTTCTGAGCCTTGTGGGCGCTGCGATCTACGGGTTCCTAGTCATCTCAGGCGGGAACACAAACGAAAACCAGACTATCCAAACTCAGAATCATCCAGTCGGCGAGCGACTGAGTTCGTGGGGTTCGTACCTTGCGCAGTCTCCAAGCCAAAATCCGCAATTGGCGACCTCCCAGCGACCCGCTCAAACCCATTCTCAGCTAGTTGATGACGCTAGCCAAAATTCGGAGCGAAAGTCCGGCACAGAGTATCAACTTGCTGCATCAGAGAATAAGACACCGGCCGTCGGCGCGAAACCAGAGCCAGCCGAGTGGGCTAAGATAGTCCTTGCCGCGCAGATGCATAGTGAGGCGTCTGTCTCTTCCCCGACGGTCGAAGACCGTTCGTCAATTGGTAGCTCAACACCCACTCAGGTTGCCGACAGAATCTACCACTGAGCCTCAATCGGCCAAGCCCGCTCGGCCAAAAGCAAACAAGTTGCACCATCAGTCTGCGGTTGCGACAGAATCTACCACTGAGCCTCAATCGGCCAAGCCCGCTCCACCAAACGCAAGCAAGTTGCATCATCAATCTGCAAAACCCACGGTTCGGGGGCGCGTTGTGGTCGCTAATGCGGATCATCCCTTCGGAAATTGGGCGCAAGGCCGCTGACACCCTTGGGCGTAGGCAAGACCTCGAATCGTCGCGGGCTGAATTTGTCATTGGAGGAACGATTCTAGCTCCAACACGTTGACAGCGGTGGATAGGCACCTCCCCCCTCACCCCGCGCGTGGCCTATCCCATGAGAAAGCCTAGAAGCCCCGGTCCCCCAAGCGCCGGGGCTTCGCGTCACAACGCACTAGCCATGCTCTCATCTGGCCCAAGCCGGTTGCGCCGGATGACAGCCCGAGTGAAGAAACAACAGGCGAGATGTTTACCCAGCATTTTTGAGCCTCCGTTGGGTTCTTGCCTCCCTACTGGATTTCACCGCAGCCTGAACTGCTCGCTCGATCTAAAGCCCGAGTGCATTCTCTAATTGGCGCTTCGACATCTTTGACCGGTTCTCGATCCCTCTGGCCCTAGCGCGCTCATACAGCTCAGCTTTGCTGGGGCCACCATCGCGCGAGCGGGCGCGCGCCGCCTTGCGTCCACGCACGGTCGTGCTCTTGGCGTTCTTGCCACCCATGGCTCGGGTCGATTCACGCTTACCGCGAGCGCCGACATGCGACTTGCCCTCCCGCTCCTGCTGGCCGGTCTGACCGCTCGCCTCCTTGCGCTTGCTCTTGGCCAGGTTGCGCTTGTTCTCGGTCTTGCTCTCGTACTTCGAGGCACCAGAACTCGTTCAGCGCGATGGCAATGGCTTGCTTGCGGCTTTTCACCTTGCCGCCTTTACCACGGGGTCCACTTTTAAGCTCTCCATGCTTGAACTCATGCATGACTCGCCCAGCCGTCTTCCGCTGACTTGGTGTTGATTTTGGCATGGCGTAACCTCCTTGCTTGCAAGCCTTAAACACCACGAACACAAAATCGTTGCAGCGGGATTCGCCTGGAGTTCAGCGAGGCAAGTATCACCCAGCTGCTGGACGTTCCAGATGGGGCCGCTTCAAGGTATTGGTTGGAGGAGTTCCGCTAAGGGCAGGAGCATCGAATGCACCAGACCCTTTTTTTCGGAACGACCAACTTAGTCAAGGGTTGGATATTGGGGCACTGCCCAATGCAGTTGGATATTGGGGCACTGCCCAATGCAGGAGTCGCTTATGTACGTCGAGCCTTACGACCGTCCTCGCGGCGAGCCAGCCCGGGCAAATTCGAGTTCTCTAGCGGTGTCCTTGCTCTGGGGTACCCTCTTGTTCGGTATTCTGCTGATTGCGGTACTGTATGGGGAAGTGAGCAAAGAGGAGGCGGCTCGTCCGGGAGTCTCCCCGCTTTTTAAACAATGCTTTTCAGCCGCGCGTGGCGCGGCGCTTTGCTTCCAGCGAGATGTTTCAACTCCACGATTAGCTCCGGGTGGCACCTAGTATCCGTGGGCCGCCTTCCTTGGGGCGTTGCAATCATGTCATGAAATACGTCTCACCCTCGTTGTCGCGATTTGCCAGCTCCTGGCCTCGTCAATCGGCGCAGGGCACGAGCTGCTTTCTGCGCGGATTCCGAATCCATTCTACCAGAGCTTAATCTTCATGCTGCCATACGCCACCACCGGCGGCGCCGGCGTAATGGTGCGCGGATTGGTGAAGAACTCGTCGTTGAGTTGCGGGTCGGAACCCGGGGGCTCTGCCTTTAAGCCCGAACGTGGGCAACCAAGGAGATGACCAACAGCACCAGAAAGATGAAGAAGATGATCTTTGCGAGACCCGCAAATGCCACCGCGACACCTCCGAAGCCTACGGCGCCAGCTACGATGGCAACAAGAAGAAACACCAAGGCCCAATATAACATTTCAAAATCCTTCCTTGTCTCGCCTCAAGCCGACGCCGGTCCGGGGGTAGTGCTGGGTGCACGTACCCGCTTAGAGCCGAAGTCGCCAACGTGGCGATTAAAAAGCTTGGCATTGTCGTAACGAGGCAACGTTCGCAGAAGTTCCAGTTCTTCGGCCGTTTGCGGACCACGGCTCGTCAGCATCGCCTGCGCCTACGTGTCGGGTGCCGCTTCAATGTTGGCCGCCAGCATCAGCGCAGCATGATTCCAGAGATTAGTCGGCCACAACGAAAGGGCTTTGGAGCGCAGAGTCGCCTCTGAACGCGGACACTGCGGCAGAAAAGGAGGCTGCTGGCAGATAGTCGGCAAAGAAACTAGTACCAGCGCCCCCGACCATAATAACCGCCGCCCGCAAACAGCAGCACGATAATGAGGATGATCAGAAGAGTCGTATTGCTCATATTGTCCTCCTGAGAGAAAGCCCTGGTCCCATTGGGGAGCCAGGGCTTTCAATGCTCATGAACAGGGCCTGGGATGCTCTATTCGCAATACTCAACTGGGGGACGGCCAGTTCCTTCCGTAGACCGTTCGGTTACCAATTTTGAGAGTTATACCAGTTGTCTACTTCCTTTTGCGCTTGGTCCTTGGCATAGCCATAGCGCTCCTGAATCTTTCCTTCGAGCTGGTCGCGGCGACCGTTGATCGTGGTGAGGTCATCGTCAGTGAGCTTGCCCCACTTCTCCTTGACCTTGCCTTTGACCTGCTTCCAATTTCCTTCAACGCGATTCCAATCCATGTGGGTTGTCTCCGTTCTCAAAAACGTCGGGGGGTTTCGCTGGCGAGTGCCAGTCATTATTAACGTCTTCGAGCCATGAGAGTTGCGTCGCCTTCCGGAACACCGAATCAAATCGCAAGTTAAGAAAATCGGATGGGAAGGTGCTGCCCAACAGATTGGACAGGCGCTCGATGCCGTTTTTTAAGCCGCCCGCGAACACTCTAGACCGCCACCAGCTTGAACTGTGCGCCGAGGCGTTCAGACAGACTTGGCTCGAAATCGCGCGGGGCTTTCGCCTCCGTCCCTCTCAAGAGGAGCGTCTGCAATCTCCCAGGACTGTGCCGCCTCAGTCGGCAGCCGTGCCCGCCTGTTGCAAAGTTCTGGCCTCTGATCATCATGCGCAACCGGGATATTCCCTGCGAGCAATATGGACGCGACATGACCCGGCGTAGCCTTGGCGTGGCTTGGACGCTAGCTCTACTAATCATCGTCGGATCGGGGAACGCCGCTAAAGCAACTCATAAAAAATGCCACTACGAGAAACTCAACTGCCTACATCGGTGCGGTGTCGCACGTGACCTTGGAAGGCTTTCCGATCACATTTGGCGCGTCTGCAACAACAAGTGTTCCGATGGCGCCATCGAATGCGAGAGCCGCTGCTTTACTAGATGGGGATGCGGAGGCTCCGAAGGACACTGAACCGCGTCGAGCGGCGCGGAAAAGCCGCAGCCGACACCGCTGAAAAACAAGTCTGCTATGCTCGTCTCAACAGGCTATGGCTTACCATTGCAAGCAGCCAAATCCATAGCATTGCTGTAGCAACTAGCGTCACTGCTGCGAGACAAGCCCACCCCGGATGAGCGGCAATTGCATTCCGCTGCGGAAAACGCGATACGTCTTCGATGTCCGCTAATGGCACAAAGCAGACATGCTCAAACCCCTGACGAATGTCCGCTTTTGGGGGCAAGCTGGTGAATCAAGCTAAATCAAAGACTTAGATTTACCCACGCTCCCAAAAGGGTCTATTGATCCTAAAGGGGTTTTAGGTCTCCCTTACCCACGCAATCTCACCTAACGCAAGCTTTCCCTTCGGCCTGGGCATTACCCCACCATGCTCACCTAGCTCAACGCCAGCCTTGGATAGGGCATTCACCACGGCGGCAATCGTGCCGCTGAACCAAACGCGAGGCTAGTCTATAATCTCCGAGTTGGTGCTGGGCAGGCTCACCATGACTCCAAGGCAATTAGCCATCATTGAACGCGTAAGGCGAGCTCCGACTCGGATTGTGGAGATTGTGCCAAGGCGTGGTCGATGCCATGCGCAAGCTGCGTGAGCAAGACGCGAGACGCTTATCGGAGATTCTAGAAGCGGAGAGAGCGGCTTTGGCAGAGTTGGCAAAAAGGAAGAGCTAGCTATGTGCCAGCCGTCTAATTGGTGGTGGCTTTTCGGGTTTGCGATCTTCTGCGCCACAACGACAATTGGAGCCAGCTACGCCGCCGACAAGATCACGCTTGTTTGCTCTGATGGCGAAGGGAAAGATGATTATTCGCTCTCAATCGACTTAGATCGGAAACTCGCAAGCTTCCATATGTCAGACCTGCCCGACGCTGACGGCATTCCCGTTACCCGAGTTACCGAGAATTATATTTGGTTTCAAAATAAAGCTTCGTCCGGCATTTATTCGCAAGGGAAGCTGGATCGAATTACCGGATCGCTCCACTTTTTTCGTCGGCATCTCAACAACGCGAAAGACTATTATCTACGGTGCAAGCCAGCGAAAGCTGTTTGACGGTCCCGCGCTATGACGGACCTCACAACATTCGATAGACTCAAAGGCGCTGCACTCGTTGCCACCTTCATTGGCTTTCTCACCATCTTCGCCATGTGGGTGTCGCTATGGCAGAATGTGTGGCGGGTGTCGGTCGAGCCGGTTCCTGTGGTAAGCTGGCGATAGGGAGGGCACGTCATGGGGCATCAACGAGGATCGCTTATCCAAAGCAAAGCTCTGGCCGTTTACATGGGAAGGTCTGCTTTCCGAAAGGCGGTGACGCAATGGTAAGCATCACACCAGGCTTGTGCCCGATTGTGCTACAGCGCACCGCTCGGCTTCTCGCTCTGGCTATGGTCTTAGTGGCCGGTTATGTGTTTGGCTGGCCGAGCCATGAGGCCCAGGCCCAACAGGCACAGCAAGGCTCTCAGATCAACCCAGACTCGCTCGTGATTCGTCCTCGACGTCTTAAATTGAGGGACGTTTGGGGACCTCCTAAGATGCCGCCCACACCCAAGGACTTCGGACCGCATTTCGACTTTCCGGCTGGAGGCTCTATGAATCTGGACTGTGGCCCCCCTGACGGTAAACAATATTTCTGCGGCGGGCCGTCACAAGCTCCCTATCCGAATTAACCTGGCCATCACTCGCGTATATCTATTCACGCGAGAAGCCGAATGACGCCCACATGGCCAAGGTGCTTACCGAGGATGAGGCTCGCCACATAGCGAGCAACATCGCCAAGCTGCCAACCCTACTTGGCAAAGCGGGATGAGCGGGGAGCGCGCATAGTAACAGCACCGTTAGACGCCGGGGCTTTTTCTATTTTCAGTGGCAAATATCACATGCGCCACCACAAATAAGTGTAAAGATCAAATCGCGGCCAAGCTGCATTCGGGTTCGACCCCGCATCGGCCAAAACCGTGGGGAAGCCTCGGTGACACGTCCGGGGCTTCCACCGTTATTGGAGTTAAATGCAAGAAGCCCGGTCGCGGTGGACCTTGACCGGACTTCTCTCAGCTGGGGGCTGATACCGGCGACGATCAGGGAGGCGTTCCCAGCCACCGGCGTCGATTCAACCCGCGATAGGATCGGGTGTTCCAAGTGGCGTCGGCTTCGGTCGGCGCTGTTTACCATATCGGTATCATCACCATTGCTGGGTGGCAGGGGCAAGCCCTACAATTTTGCCATGCTTGATACCAATCTCCCAGGTACCAATCCCGACCACGAAGAGCGACTCTCGCGCAGAGATTTCCTGCTCGGTATTGCCGTCGCGAGTGCTGCCGCATTGCCCGCGCTGTCAGCGCCAGCTCGCGCCGCAGTGTCAATGCTGCGCACCGGCTTGGATCCCGAGCTTGTCAAACCCGAAAGCGAAATTGTCCTTGTGAGACGAGGCGGCGGCAGAGGTGGCGGCGGCAGAGGTGGCGGCGGTCGCGGACATGGCGGTCGCGGACATGGCGGTCGCGGACATGGTCACAGACATGGACATGGTCATCGGCATGGGCATGGTCACGGACATGGTCATCGGCATGGTCACGGACATGGTCATCGGCATGGACATAATGGTCGTTGGCACAACGGTCGTTGGTACGCTGGAAGTGGCCGCTACTGGCACGGTCGCTGGTACGCTTATGGCGTTGGCTCCTGTTGGCGTTTCACCCCCACTGGTTGGATTTGGATTTGCGGGTACTGAGCAGCGGTCAAAGAAGGGCGTCGGCTTTGGCCTGGCGCTCCTTTTATTTGGCTACGCGCCTTCCCCCTCAGCCTCCGAAGGATACTGCCATTCTCGCCCAGCTCGATGCTGCCTTAGCGAGCGCATTTACGACAGCCGCCCCCTGGCCTTATTGCCGTCGGGTGAATTCAATATAGTTCGGCACAGGAGGCCGCGACAACAGGGAGGGAGGGACAACTCCATGTCATCGCACTCAATCCACACACAATCGAATAGCGCTCTGCACGATGCCCCTCGCGCTTCCGCGACCGTCGGACTTTTCGATCAAGCCATGGTCACCGCAGTGGTGATCGCAATTGCCTACATTGCCTCGATCATGGTCGGGTGGCTGTGATGCTGGAGGACAAGCCTTCATGGTGCCATTCCAAACAACCGCGATAGAAAATGGGAGGATTTTATGTCCAAGTTTGTCGTCTTGGTTGCTTTCTCGTTTGCCTTCCTGCTTACAGGCACTCTTTCTGCGTCAGCGTACGCGGGGAATTTTTGCGGCGGGTTTATGAGTTGGCCCTGCCCTGCTGGTCAGCATTGCCAGCATCCGAACGGCGGCGCGCGCGGCTATTGCGTGCCGAATAAGAGGACGAAGAGGTAGTCCGCCGCGCGGGCGAATTTTGGCCGAAACGAATTCCGCCCAAGTGGAAGTCGTGGTTTCCATCGGTCGGGGATTTTGCTCGCAGCAATAGCGCTGGTGGTCACGCCCAGTGCCGATTAACCTAGCGCACTAGGCACTTCAATATTTTCCTGAGCACGTCTTGCTCTTAGCATCCCAATTGCCGTTATCCTTCTGGCATTGCTCCTCGGCCTTTTTTGCCGCGGCGTCTCCAGCAAAAGCTGGGACAGTGAAGGCAAGTGCTAAAGTCGCAGCAAATATAGAAATGAAAGTTTTCATGACGTTTTTCTCCCTTGGAGCCATCACGGGCACGGTCACAGGCATTGGCATGGACACAGGCACGCTCAAACGTTGCACGTCAGACCGCCGGTCAGGTGCTCACCGCGATTGTCGATTTCGATGAGCTTTTGCTCGCATTTAAAGGAGTAGCCCATGGAGGCATTATAGCAAGGAGGCGTCGGCTGCGGTCGGCGCTCCCCACCTTCTGGCCGCTTGCCGTTGGTGAACTCGACCCCAGCTTTCTTTGCTAATTGCCGCAGCCCTCCGGATATTGCGGGCCTAGCGAGTAGTCGCAAGGCGTCCAGTACGGATCTGGCCTGTACGGTCCATAGTCCGGGTTAAGCACGCAATTGCCCCCCGCTCCGCGGTGATAATTCGCTCCACATCCCCCATTAACTTCCCGCTGGTGCCGTGGCCCAAATGCCATGGCCTGTGTCGATGCCGCGACCGCCATGACCAGCACGACGACGAAAAGCCTCATCGCTCTTTCCTCCTTAGCAAAACTTCGGAAGAAACCTGCGCACGGGAACGACATGTTTCAAGGGGACGTGACGCTTTCCGTTAGCCTGCCTTGTGGCTACCGCGCTACAGTAGAAGACGCGCTATGGTGCTATCTTATCGGGGATCTAGCCTGTATGGGCTGGATCGGTTTCCCGAGACCTTTAGCCCCGCTTGCCGGGGCTTTTTTTGTCTCGGCTTCGGTCGGCGCCCTTCACCCCCGCCGCATAGCGCGAAGCGCGCGAAGATCCTCCTC
The DNA here is from genome assembly GCA_963745855.1 of uncultured Alphaproteobacteria bacterium. Classification (GTDB taxonomy): domain Bacteria; phylum Pseudomonadota; class Alphaproteobacteria; order Rhizobiales; family Methyloligellaceae; genus Methyloceanibacter. Next base: position 12,028 of record CAVUZR010000010.1, read on the forward strand.
AGACAGCCGAACCTTCTCGTCGTCGGCCGACCACCAGATGTTGCTTGTCATGCAGCCCGTGAGGCGCTTGCCGCGGTTGTCGATTTCCACGAGGGGTTGTTTGCATTCACAGCAGTCGGCGGGCATCCCTCGAAGGTTAGCACGACAGTCAGGCTTTCGGCCCGGCAGCCTCTCTCTATACGTCATAGTAGTGCAATTCTTTTTCGGATAGGATCAGAGGTGCCGGGCTTCCCTGCCCGGCTTCGTCTCCGGGAGCCTAGGTGCGAACGTCCACCCGCACCGGGGCTTTCCGAGCGCTGACCACGTTCTCTTGGCCCAAACCGCAGCTCCGGCTGATGAGTCGCTCTCTCGCTATCTACGTTAAGTTAAGTTCGGAAAGCGCGGCAGGCCGCCAACGAGAAGGCGCGCGAGTCTCGTTTGGATTGTGAGATGGTGAGACGTGCTCAATCCTCGCCAGTTCTTCGATCAGTATGTCATGCCGTGCGTAACGGACTGGGAGCTAGATCCGCTCAACATCCGCAAAGCCGTCATTGCTATCAGCCAGATCGATATCCTGGCTGATCATGTCATCATCCATCAGCATCCTGGCTTCACCAGAGTGCAGATCGCAAATGTGCGCAAGGCGACGGAGCAAAACTCGCCGATCCGTCTTCTTGTTCGAGATGTTCATGACACACACAAGCAAGGCCCATTACAGCGCCCCACCGCGACGATAACAACCGGCGAAAGGCAGGGGGGGGGCTACAGCTCCAGAACAACGTGTTTCAAGTGGGAAGGCCAACCCTAGAGATAGTTCAGGACGACGGGACCAAGCACTCCGTTGAGAACGTGATCAACGATGCCCTCACGTATTGGGAGGGTGAACTAACAAGCCTTGGACTATGACGCCGCGCGGCGCTAGGTTGACGCGATATGACCCCGAACCCGCGATGGCGTCGGCTTCGCAAACCGCAATGTGCGGTTCTGGTCGGCGCCCTTTTCTGTCGGCTCGCCGGGGCTTTTCGTTGGCTGCAATCGGCGATCCAACTCATTGAGGCTGTGGGGGCGCCGGAACGCACGTGAAAACGATGTTATTGCCGGCGGCCGTCTTGACTGAGAAATTCTGCCGCTTGGGGCAGACGGCCGCTGCGAGAGTGATTCATGCAGCCTCGTTTGCCTTTGGGGGCATAAGATCACCTCATCTTCGGCCGTGGGCGGTGTGCTATCCGGGCTACCGCGATACTTCCTGATGCGAAGTCCATCCCAGGTCATGCTCCGGGTCGCGCGAGCCCACTGACTGTGAACTCGCCGTCAAACTCGACGCAGTAGAGGCCATTATAGCGAACGCCCTCCTTGCGCTCTGGCGGATGTAGCCGCGCGATCAGCATCTCTATGATAGCTCCTCATCACGCATGCATTCGGGTTCAGTCTCATAATCCCCACCGGTTGGCATCGAAACCCAAACGTTGCGCGGCCCTACGATATTCGTCCGCCATCGGGTCCCAATGGGATCGATGCCGCCCTCTCGGGTAGACCGAGGTCGATTTAGGAGCCACCGGCATGGCGAAGGTGAGCGCCAAAGCATCCGCAACGTCGGTCGAGTGGAGGCCACGCTTTTTGATGTCGTCCTTGGATTCGAGGACCATCTTGTTAGCGGAGTTAAAACTGTACGTTGGCGTGCATAGGTCGGTCTTGAGCTCGGGGTGGTTAGGCAAGCATCCGCCGGAGCGCAGCCACTTGGCCATCGCGTCCCACATCTCTGCCCGCTTGTTGGCATAGGCATCGACGAGCGCCTTGCTGCCGAAATTCACTTCGATCACGGAGAACCCGAGCTGTCTCAGCCGGTCGATCACGCCCTCGCCACGACCGGCATCGATAAACACCGCGTCCGGCTGCCATACGTTCATCTCGGCCGCGACCTTGCCGGCGAGCGTCATGTTGTCGATGCTCGACAGAACCATCGGCGCGAAGGCGACAAGCCCTTGCCGCCTGATGATCACAGAGCGGTCATCACCGAAGCGAGCGACATCGACACCCAGAATCTTGGGGGAGCCGATAACGAGTTGTTCAATGGCTTGACGCTGGCAGGCTTCGCTCACCAGGTCGATGGGGATGAGGATGTCGTCGCTCGAAGCGGAGAAATCGCAAAGAAACTCCTGGCGATATTGCGACTAACTGGCTACCAGCCGTTTCGTGAATTGCGGGTGTACGACCGTGCATAAGGTTGTCGGCGCGCGAAGGGACCATTAGGAAGACCCTGAACACGTAGATGGAATCGGGGCAGGCGGCATGGCCTTCTTCGGCGACAGGGCGGTTAATCTCCTCAACCTGCATTACGGCATCCACTCCATCGCGCTTAGCGGGGGTGGCGCCTTTTTTGCCGTCTATCTGCTCAAGGCGGGCGTGTCGCTGCCCTGGGTGCTCGCGTCGCTTTCCCTCATCCTTGCTGGTCGGCTCCTGATCCGGCCGGTCGTCGTGCCGATCGCAGTGCATTCCGGGTTGCGTGCGCTTGTCATCGCCGGCACCTGCCTCACCGCGCTGCAATACCCGTTGCTTGCGGCGGTGCACGGGGTGGGCGTGGGCCTGTTCGCTTTATGCGTGGTGACCTCGCTCGGGGACACTTTCTACTGGTCGAGCTATCACGCCTATTTCGCCGCGCTCGGCAGTCATGAGCATCGCGGCTCGGAGGTGGGTGCGCGCGAGGCGATTGCGGCGCTCGTCGGCATTGTGAGCCCACTCGTCACAGGATGGGCGCTCTTCACGCTCGGGCCCGCTGTTGCCTTCGGCGCGACCGCACTCATTCTGCTTTCGGCCGCACTCCCGCTTCTCTGGACGCCCAATATCGTCGTCCTGCGTCATGTTCCGCATGCCATCAGAGGCGCCATTCCGGGCATGCAGCTCTTTCTTGCCGATGGCTGGATCGCCGCCGGCTATCACTTCGTCTGGCAGATTGCGCTTTTCCTTTCGTTGCGCCAAAGCTACGTCGCCTATGGCGGCGCGCTTGCGCTATCGGCGCTGGTCGGCGCCGCTGCCGGGCTTCTGCTGGGGCGGCACATCGATGCGGGCCATGGGCGGAGTGCCGTCGTTTACGCGCTTGGCGTGCTCGTCCTCACCACGATCATGCGCGCCGCAGCGCCGGGCCACGCCCTACTCGCCATCACTGCCAACGCGCTCGGCGCTTTGGTGGTCTGCCTCTACATCCCGACGCTGATGACGGCAGTGTACAACCAGGCGAAGCGTTCCGCCTGCACGCTCAGGTTCCACGTTGCGACGGAAGGTGCCTGGGATGTTGGCGGGGCAAGCGGATGCCTGGTTGCGGCGCTTCTTGCTGCGGCCGGCGTTTCCTTGTCGGTCGCCATTCTCCTCTCGCTGCTCGGCGCGGCGGGGCTATTCTTCCTCCTGCGGCGCTATTACGCGAGCCACCCGGCGGTGACGGTCGCCGCGCCCGATCCGCTCGCGCAAAACGCTATCGTCAATCTCGGCGAGGCAGGGTAGCTGACGCGATGGGGTACGTGTAGCAGCTGAAAGCCTCTCCCAAATCGACATTCGAATCCCTCCCGTATGAGCGAGAAGTCCTCGGCCAAGCGAAGCGGCGTGTCAGGCTCTAGCGAGCAACACCTATCCGTTCTCCGCTGCGATGACTGTATCGAACAGCGCGAGCACAGCCGCATGTCCTCTCATGTCGTTGACGCGAACCAGTGTGGCGGTGCCGTATCGTGGACGCAGGGCTTTGAACGCAAAGTCGTTTGCAGAGTCTAAGTCATGCGTGAGTTCGTGAGCTGCAGCGATCACTGCGCCTAGAGCACACCGCTTCACTGCGCTGGCAGAGGTTGGACACACTCCTTCGCCATTTACGTCTCGGGCAAGTTCGCCACGACACCAGTGCTGTTTATCTGCAATAAGGGCCCGAGCCCTTTCGACTATCTGTATCTGAAGTGGTCTTGCCATGGGAAAATCTCATTAATGGGTTTGGTCATGGTGCCCCACCTACCTTATCGCTAGAAACGCTCGTGGTGAACACCGCCGCTTGTGTTCCAGGTTGCAGTCGGTAGATTCCACATAGGCTGGTTACTCCTAATTTGAACCTACGTCTGCTTTGGGTCATTAGCGGACATTAGCGAGCGAACTAGACATGTCCGTTTTACCCCTGAAAGCAGACATGCTCAGCGTCAGCATCGATCCGTTAAGTGCCAACAGCCGAACTGCTTCTGTTTGGCCACATCTGAGTTCCTGCCGTCGGGGTGCACGGTCAATATTGCGGTGTGCGGGCGGCTATCGTTGCGATTTGGTAGCTGACCCGCTCTACAGCAACGCGCGTCGGACATCTCAGCGCCCTGCGGCAGGGAAGATTTATGAGCACACGGCCTAATTCGGCTGGCGTCCTTCCGCCAATGCCCCCAGCAGCGCCTTATGAAAGGCCTCCGGTGCTTCGACCTGGGGTGCATGGCCAAGTTCGGGAAATTCGATGAGCCTGGCATTGGGAATCGCCTGGGCCGCGCGGCGCGCGAGCACAGGATAGTTCCCAAGTCGCGCAGCGACATCTGGGGGAGCTCGGTTGGAGCCAGGCGCTGTGCGGTCGGCATCGCCAATCAGCAATAGCGTTTTCACCCGGATACGCTCGAATTCGTAGACCACGGGCTGGGTGAAGATCATGTCCGAGGTGAGCGCCTGATTCCAGGCTACACGCTCCTTCCCGGGGCCGGCATACATGCCGGCCAGCATGGAAACCCAACGGTCGTATTCTGGCTTCCATTGACCGTGGTAGTAGAACTTGAGCTGGTAATCTTTGATGCTCTCGAACGTGGTCGTGAGCCCGGTCTGGTAGGCGCGATCCACACTTTCATACGGGACGCCCTCCGCCTTCCAGTCTTCAAGCCCAAGCGGATCGATCAGCACGAGCTCGTCGACCGCATCCGGATACATCAAAGCGTAACGCGCGGCGAGCATTCCGCCCATTGAGTGACCTACGATGATCGCCCGCTCGATACCTCGGGACTTGAGCAACCCATGCGTGTTCTCCGCCAACTGCTGAAAGCTATACTGATAATGCTCCGGCTTGGTTGATTTGCAGAAGCCGATCTGGTCGGGCGCTATGACGCGATAACCGGCCTCGACTAACGTCTTGATGGTTGCTTCCCAAGTGGCGGCACAAAAATTCTTTCCGTGCAGCAGTACAACCGTGCGACCGTTGGGCTTGTTGGGTGCCACGTCCATGAAGGTCATGGATACAGTCTGGCCCTGTGAGGGAAAACTGAACCGCTCGGGCGTGAACGGATACTCGAAGCCCTCAAGCTCCGGACCGTAGGCGCTTGGCTGATCGGCCCTAGCAGGAGCCACGAATGCGGTGGCGAGTATGAGAAGGACCCATATACGCACCGCCAAATTGCCGCGTACCCTCGAATTCACCGCATCGACCTTTTCTCATGATGAAACCTAGTAAGCGGGCTCTGCCAGTCGCTCTGGTCCATCGTTCGATCGAGCAGCGAAGGATCGTCATTTTCTGGGGCGTTCACCCGAGTGGAGATCGGCCACATGGTCATGGGCTCAGACGGATAGGTAATGAGAAGATCGTGGGGATCCGGTGCGGAGCCGAGCCAGCGCTCGTAAGTCCCGGGCTGCAAGATGGCTGGCATTCGATGGTGGATCTGCCCGACCAATGAGTTGGAGGGCACGGTGATGATCGCAAAGGTTCGTTGCCATTCTCCTGTGTTCGGATTGCGCCAGTTCTCCCACAGGCCCGCCAAGCCGAAGGGCGAGCCGTCCTTCATGGCAATAGCGTAAGGCTGCTTGGCCCGCGCGCCCTTAATGGCCCGCCACTCGAAGAAGCCGTCGATCGGCACGATGCAGCGCCGCTGAGCATAAGCTTCGCGAAATGTGGGGAGCTTGGAAACGCTCTCGGCCTTGGCATTGATGGGCCTACGGCCACCCCTCGGGTCTGTGAACCAATGGGGGATCAGACCCCACTTGATGAGGTCGAGCGAGCGCTCACCAGTCTTGCGGTTCTCCCGAATAACGAGCAGCTCTTGGCTGGGCGCTGCGTTGTAGCGGGGCCGAATGTTCCCCATCCGGCTGTCGCTGACCTCGAGGCCATCGACGATGGCCAGGTGAAGAGGACTGGAGCTCTGGATAATACGGCCGCACATCGGTAAGCAAATACCAGCCCCAACTCATCTCAGCTACCGCCACATGCCGAGCAGACGGGCGCGAACATCGACGCGAATTGCCTGGACTGCAGGTTGGACGGCCTGTGGTTCCACGACCGGCCACGCCATTTTCTCGAAGAGAGACAGGAGGTCATCCGGAATGAAGCGCGTGCGCGAGGCGTAGATATGCCTGTCGCCGTCGGCTCTCTGCCCGTGGGCGTAGAAGCGCTGCGGCACCACCAGATGCAAGTCGTTCTTGGCGCGGGTCATGGCGACATAGAGCAGACGCCGCTCTTCCTCGACTTCGGCCGCGGTCCGCACGCCCAGATCCGACGGAATGCATCCGTCTACCGCATTCAGCACGAACACGGACTTCCATTCCTGGCCCTTGGCCGAATGAATCGTCGAAAGAATCAGGTAATCCTCGTCGAGAAGGGGCGTTCTCGCCTGGTCGCTTGTAGCGTCGGGAGGGTCGAGTGTGAGTTCGGTGAGGAAGCGCTCACGGGAGGGGTAGCCGCTAGCGATTTGCTCGAGCTGGATGAGGTCGTTACGGCGAGTCACGGCGTCTTCATGGATGCGCTCGAGATGTGGTTCGTACCAGAGGCGGGCACACTCCAGTTCGGCCGGCCAGCCTGCCCTGCCGGATCGAAGCGCGCCCATGGTATCCACGAAGGAAGGCCAATCGGCACCGGCGCGAGAGGGTGGCGGTGCTGCCATCAGCGCCTCAATTGGATCCGCTGCGTCCGCCATGAGATCCAGGGCACGCTGCGCAGAACTCGGCCCGACACCGGGGACGAGTAGCATCACGCGGAATCCGGCCACCCTGTCGCGTGGGTTCTCGACAAAGCGCAGGAGTGCCAGAACGTCTTTGACATGTGCCGCATCGAGGAACCTAAGGCCCCCGAACTTCACGAAGGGGATGTTGCGGCGGGTCAGTTCCACCTCGAGAGGCCCACTGTGATGGGATGCGCGAAACAGGACTGCCTGATGCTTCAGTAGCGAGCCGGCCTCGCGGTTCTCAAGTACGCGTTCGACAATGTAACAAACCTGATCCGTCTCATCGCGCACGCTAACGAGCCGCGGCCGCTCACCTCCCGTGCGGTCGGTCCAGAGATTCTTGGTGAAGCGCTCGCTTGCAAGACCGATGACGGCATTCGCCGCCGCCAGAATTGGCTCCGTCGAGCGATAGTTCCGATCGAGCGTGACAATCTTGGCCGGCGGACTGAACTGACCGGGGAAGTCGAGAATGTTGCGCACCGTCGCTGCGCGAAACGAATAGATTGCCTGTGCATCGTCACCGACGACCGTCAGCCCACGGCCGGTCGGCTTCAACGCCAATAGGATCGACGCCTGTAGTCTATTTGTGTCCTGATACTCGTCGACAAGCACGTGATCAAAGCGGCCGCCAATATCGTCGGCGAGCATCGGATCGCTGACCATTTGTGCCCAATAGAGTAGGAGATCATCGTAATCGAGGACGTTCTGCCGCTGCTTCGCCTCGACAAAAGATGCAAAGAGTTTCTTGAGTTCCGCCGTCCAGGATGAGCACCATGGAAAAGAAGCCCACAGCACGTCTTCAATCGGCAGCTCGGCGTTGACGCAACGCGAATAGATGGCGAGGCACGTGCCCTTTGCCGGAAAGCGGCTCTCCGTCTTCGAAAGGCCGAGCTCGTGTCGGATGAGGTTCATCAAATCTGCGCTGTCTTCCCGGTCATGAATCGTGAACGCGGGATCGAGGCCGATCTGGCCGGCATAAATGCGCAGGAGCCGCGCGCCAATCCCGTGGAAGGTCCCGGCCCAGATCAGAGCATCCGCTATGGCCCCGGCCCTGTCGCCACTCACCTGTCGCACGATCCGCTCAACCCGGCGGTTCATTTCGCCAGCGGCGCGCCGCGAAAAGGTCATGAGAAGAATCCGGCAAGGATCAGTGCCGTTCACGATCAGATGGGCGACGCGGTGAGCCAGGGTATTTGTTTTCCCTGTCCCCGCGCCCGCAATGACGAGCAGCGGCGCACTGGGAACCGCATGCGCCTCCCCGACGCCGTGTTCGACGGCCCGTCGCTGCCCGGGGTTGAGTTTCTCGAGATAGGCGACGGACATGGGCTACGAATCAGTGGGTGCAGGGCGGGTCACTGGATCAGTTTCTCGTTTTGTTCGCAACCCATCTCCATGAAACGCGTTTCGCGCCTTCTAACGCCTCTCCGTTCGGTCGGTAAAAAGAAGGCCGCCCTTTCTGGGGCGGCCTTCTGAACTGACTCGAGAGAAACGACTAGTAATCCATGTCGCCCATGCCACCACCATGCGGCATCGCCGGCGGGGCTTTGGGCTTCGGCTTTTCGGCTACCATGGCCTCAGTGGTAACCAGGAGACCGGCGACAGAGGCCGCATCCTGCAATGCCGTGCGCACGACCTTGGTGGGATCGATGACGCCCTGCTTCACGAGGTCGCCATATTCGCCGGTCTGGGCGTTGTAGCCGAAGGCATAGTCGCTTTTGTCAAGGATCTTGCCAGCCACCACGGCGCCGTCCTCACCCGCATTCTCGGCGATCTGCCGCGCCGGCGCCTGTAGCGCACGCCGCACGACGTTGATGCCGACCCTCTGGTCGTCATTCGCGGGTTTGAGACCGTCGAGCGCCTTTAGCGTGCGCATCAGCGCCACCCCGCCGCCCGGAACGATACCTTCCTCGACTGCTGCCCGCGTAGCGTTCAGTGCATCGTCAACGCGGTCCTTTTTCTCTTTCACCTCGACTTCCGTCGACCCGCCCACCTTGATCACGGCAACGCCGCCCGCGAGCTTGGCCAGTCGCTCCTGCAGCTTCTCCTTGTCGTAGTCGGAGGTGGTGTCCTCAATCTGCTGCTTGATCTGTGCGATCCGGCCCTCGATATCGCGCTTCTTACCGGCGCCATCGACGATGGTGGTATCGTCCTTGGTGATCGAGACCCGCTTGGCACGTCCCAACATTTCCATGGTGACGTTCTCAAGCTTGATGCCGAGATCCTCGGAGATCATCTCACCGCCCGTGAGCACGGCGATATCCTGCAACATGGCCTTGCGGCGATCGCCAAAGCCTGGTGCCTTTACTGCCGCGACCTTCAGACCGCCGCGCAGCTTATTGACCACGAGCGTGGCCAGTGCTTCGCCCTCCACGTCCTCGGCAATAATGAGCAAGGGACGGCCAGATTGCACCACCCGCTCAAGCAGCGGCAGGAGCGGCTGAAGACTCGAGAGCTTTTTCTCGTAAATAAGGATGCAAGGGTCTTCCAGCTCGGCCACCATCTTGTCGGCATTGGTGATGAAGTAGGGAGAGATGTAGCCGCGGTCGAACTGCATGCCCTCGACCACCTCGAGCTCGCTTTCGAGGCTTTTCGCCTCTTCGACCGTGATTACGCCCTCATTGCCGACCTTCTTCATGGCCTCGGCAATCATCTTGCCGATGGTCTGGTCGCCATTGGCCGAGATTGTGCCGACCTGCGCAATCTCGTCGCTCGAGGTGACTTTCTTTGACTTCTTCTTCAGCTCCTCGACCACGTTATGGACGGCAAGATCGATGCCGCGCTTCAGATCCATCGGGTTGGCGCCAGCGGCGACGGCCTTTGCGCCTTCTCTCACAATTGCATGCGCGAGCAGGGTGGCGGTGGTGGTGCCGTCGCCGGCGGTGTCCGAGGTCTTAGATGCCACCTCGCGCACCATCTGCGCGCCCATATTCTCGAACTTGTCCTCGAGCTCGATCTCCTTCGCCACGGTCACACCGTCCTTGGTGACGCGCGGAGCGCCGAAGGACTTGTCGAGCACGACGTTGCGGCCCTTTGGCCCGAGCGTAACTTTCACGGCATTGGTCAAGATGTCGATGCCGTGCAGCATGCGATCCCGAGCGTCTTGAGAGAATTTCACTTCCTTTGCAACCATCGTCTTACTCCATCGATTCCTAATGGCCTCTGTCCTTAGGCGGCCTTCTTCTTACTGGCGACAGCGCCTTCGAGCACGCCCATGATGTCGCTCTCCTTCATGATGAGGAGCTCTTCGCCGTCGATCTTGACCTCAGTGCCAGACCACTTGCCGAACAACACACGGTCGAAGGCTTTGACGTCGAGCGGCTGAACCTGGCCCTTCTCGTCTCTAGCGCCCGGTCCTACGGCGATGACTTCACCTTGTTGGGGCTTCTCCTTGGCGGTGTCAGGAATGATTATGCCACCTGGAGTCCTCTCGTCCTCCTCGATACGGCGTACGACCACCCGGTCGTGCAACGGACGGAACTTCATGACTGAACCCTCCTCCAAACAATTGTTTTCAGCGGGAAGGAAGCCCGGTGGCTCCCCGCGCGGGTATGTAAACCAGCTTGTTAGCACTTTCAAGACAGGAGTGCTCGGCGCGAGCACACCAGCCCAAGTTGTTGGTTTTTTGTCGAAATCACTTGGACGCAATCAAAGACGGCGCAATAGACTTTTGATACTGAAGAACACTGACCAAAGTAGGGGTCGCACGATGCCTGAGACTGCTCTATTGGCCCAGCTCCAAGGATTCTCGCTCACCACAGCGGAGATCCTGTACCGGCTGCCGGACTATCCTCGATTACTGCAAAGCTATATCTGGCAGGACTACGACCTCGCGCCGCACTTTCCGAAACTCATCGATTTCCTGGATTTCTGGGCCGCCAATCTTGATGGGCCGCTCTATCGGGTTCGTGTCGCCCATCGGCGGCTGATCGCCCCACAAGAGTTCCGCTTCATTGAGGGTGAGCTCAGGCTGAACTGAATAGAATTGAGCGATTCGCTTCGCTCCCTTGCGCGGCAACGGCAGACCTGCGCTCCACTTCTCCGAGCTGGCTTGGGCCTTCCCTAGTGCGAAAGCAAGATCGGCAGCGACGGTTTTGAAATTCTCCGTGTGGCTCCGCGATCGATCGAAGCACTCGTTCGCATCCACAACGCGCAGGAGGAAGATATCTACGAGCACGCCGCCGCTTAACTGGCAAAGACACTAGCTTCCACGTCTGCAATTGGCTCGAAGCAGACTTCCACTACCTCAGTTCGCCGCGTCGGCTTTTGTCAGCTTCGCCGAACCGAGGCGAATGCGTCGTGCGGTAGCTCTTTTTGGGAACGAGCATCGGTTCAGCCTTATCCTCTTCCGATCTCGCACCAGACGTCGATGCGAATCCAGGCCGGACGGAATTTTCGGAAAGGACTACGTCCGGGTGTAGGTTTTCGGTACACACAACGGTCCTGCGCCCCACTACGATGGGCGCTTCCTGGCTCACGTGACGAGGTTCTTCGCGCGCGCCGTCTCGAGGATTTCGGAATAGATGCCGACGGCGAGCTCAGTAGCGCTTCGCGCCCCCTGCACATTGCCCGCCGGGCCGATGATCCGCGCCAGGTGCCGCGGCATGAAGCCGTCGCGCTCCAACGCCTTGAGCCGCTGCTCCTGCACCCGCCGGCTGCCGACCGCGCCGATATAGAAGGACGGCCCGTTGAGCACGTGCCGGAAGATCGGCAGCTCGCGGTCGTGGTCGTGAAACATCAACGCCGTCGCTGTCCACGCGTCGGCAGGCGCGAGATTGGCGGCGTCCATCGAAATGAGCTCGGCGTCGAGTCCGTAGACTGCCGCTGCGTTGGTTGTCAGCTCGTCCGACGCGAAGAGCGACACATGCTGGCCCAGCGAGTTGACGAGCTTGGCGAGCTGCACCGCGCCATAACCGGTGCCGTAGACATGCACCTGCAGCGCCGGCTGCACGAGATTGTGGAAGATATCGCCGCGCCGACCAATCTCGCGCGTTCGGGCGGGGCCTGCGAGGAGCACCTGCGAGGCGCCGGTCATAAGGTCGGTTCCGAGCACGAAGGGCTCGCGGGCAAGCAGAAGAGCTTCCATCTCGAGCAGCAGCCCGTCCGTGATCGACTGGTCGAAATAGACGTCGATCCCCGACCCGCAGGGCAGGCGGATGTCGATGAAGGGCGAGCCCTGTCCATAGCGGTGGAACATGTTGGCGCCCTCGCGGACGGCGCTTCGGGCGACCAGCGACAGCTCGTCTTCGAGGCACCCGCCCGAGAAATAGCCACATACGTCGCCGCCCTCGCTGACCGCAATCTGCGCGCCGAGCGGGCGGGGGCTGGTACCTTCGATGCCGACCACCGTCAGCAGTGCGCCGCGTTGTCCCTCGCGCCGCCAGCGCGCCAGCGCCAGAACGGGCGGATAGTCTACGGGATCGCGATGCACCGTGCGGGCGGGTTGATCAAGCGTGTGGAGCATCTCCGCCTCCATCTGTACCGGCCGATCACCCGTTCCACCTCTGGAGCAAAACCAGTAGCAGCGTGGCAAAGAGGAGTACCGCGCCGATGATCGCCCATAGTGGAACCAGGGTCTCGGCCGATTGACTGGGGGAGCCGACGCCTACGGGCTCGGCGTCCCCGCCGACGACTGCGGCGAATTTGTCGAAGAATTGCCCGGCCAGCGCCTTGGCGGTGGAATCGATCAGTCGGCCGCCAAGCTGGGCGAGCTTGCCCACCACTTGCGCCTTGGCGGCGTATCGAAGAATGGTCGCACCGCCGTCTTCCAACAGCGTGACGTCCGCGTCGCCTTTGGCCGCCCCGGCGGAGCCGCCGCTACCCTCACCCATGATCGTGTAACCGAACGGGGGATCGATGTTGGAGAGTTCGACCCTGCCCTGGAAGCGAGCCTTGATGGGGCCAACCTTGACCGAGACGGTCGCGTTCATCTCATGGTCCGAAACTTTTTCCAGCGTCTCGCAGCCGGGGATGCATGAGCGCAGCACCTCGGGGTCGTTGAGAGCGGCGAAAACCGCCTCCCGCGAAGCGGCAATGCGGCGTTCATCCTTGAGGTCCAAGTTCCAATCCTTTCGAGTTCTGGCTGAGCTGCTCGGACGGGATGCTCACCCTCACCCTTGCGAAGTCCTCGGGCGTGTCGATGTCGCCGACGAAGGCGGGACTATTGACCTCGACCCGGAGGATGTCGTTAGGACGCCGCGCTATGAGCTTGCGGCACCCGGCGTTAAGCTCGCCATCGATGATCTCGGACATGAAGCATGCTGGGATGACGATCGGGTTGCCGCGCTCGCCGTTGAAGAAGGGTACGGCGATCTGCCGCCCGCCGTCGGCGTGGAAGGCGTCGGCCACCAGCCGATAGTCGGCGGCTGTGAGGTGCGGCATGTCGCCGAGCGCGATCATCATGCCGGTGGTCGACTTCGGCATGGCGCGGAAGCCGGCGCTGACCGAGGACATCTGCCCAGTCTCGAACGCGGCATTGAAGATGATGTCGAGGTCGAGGCCGCCCAGGGCGTCGACGACGCGTTCGGCCTCAAAACCGGTGACGGCATGTACTCGCCCGATGTCCGCCTCGATCAGCCGCCCGGCGACGTGGCGGATGAGCGGCTGTCCACGCACCGGCAGCAGCATCTTGTTGCGCGCGCCCATGCGGGTCGAGAGCCCGGCCGCGAGCAGGATGACCTCGAACTGGGGTTTTGAGGAAAGCATCGCTCAGGGCGCCGTCATGTGCCGGATCTCAAGGGTTCCCCGCGCGACGCCAAGACGGCGATGCGCGACGATCTCGGCGAAGATGGACAGAGCGATCTCCTCGGGTCCCTCGGCGCCGATGTCGAGCCCGGCCGGTGCGTGCAGGGCGGCGAAGGCCGGGGCGAGGTCGGTGGCTTCCTCGAGGAGCCGCGTCCGCAGCGCATCGAGCTTCTTTCGGCTGCACACCATGCCGGCATAGCCGGCGCCAGACCGGAGCGCGACGCGCAGGGCATCGCGGTCGCCCTTGCCCTGCGTCGCGACAATCACGGAATCGTCAGCACCGGGCTTGAGATCGTCGAGGGCAAAGCCGTCGATATAGGTGGCGGCGCCGGGAATTTTCGCGTGGTCAGCCGCCGCTGCTGCAACGATCACGCGGTAGCCCAGCGTCTGCGCGAGCGCAACGATCGCCTGCGCCACCGGCGAGGCGCCGAGGACAACGAGCCGGCGGTCCGCTTTTACCGGCTCGACGAAAATTTCGACCGTGCCACGGCTCAAACACATCGAGGTATGGAGCTCGACCCCATCGAGATCGTACTCGCCGGTTACTTCGTCCTTGGGCCGGACGCGGATGAGCTTGGGTTGGCCGCTTTCGAGAACGGCGAGCGCCGTGCGTCGGACGGCGCCGGTTACGCAATGGCCGCCGACGAAACCTTCGATATCTCCATTCGGCAGTACCACCGCCTTGTCGCCCGGTTTGCCGGCGGTCGAATCGAAAGTTCTAAGGATGGTCGTGAGCGCAAAGTCCTTGCCGGAGGCCCTAAGGCGTTCCGCGAGGTCGAGCGTTTTGGCCGATGTGCTCATCGTGCGGTCCTCCATAGGTGGGAGAGTTCGGTTTCCATCGCGGCCAGAGCCGAAATGGTGTTCGCCGCCGCGAAGCAGTTGATGAATGGCATCGCGGCGGCCATCGAGGCGGCGACGGGCCGGTAATTTGCGGAGCCGAGCAGCGGGGTGAGCCAGACCAGGCGCGGCACGCGTTTTCGAAGCTTGCACAGCTCAGCTGCGAGCGCCTTCGGCGTACCGGTGTCGTAGCCGTCGCTGAACACCATCGCCACGGTGCGGGAATTGACTGCCCGCTTGGCATAGCGCGCATTGAACACGGCAAGGCTGTCGGCGAGCTTGGTGCCGCCGCCGAACCCCTCGGCGAGGAGCGAGAGCTGCATCATCGCCTTGGTGGCGTTCTTCTCGCGCATGGCGTCTGTGACCCGGACCAGCCGCGTGTGGAAGATGTAGGCGTCGGTATCGGCCCATCGACCGACCAGTCCCTTCACGAATTGGAGGAAGAATCGGCTGTAGTGCAGCATCGAGCCGGAAACGTCGACGAAAGCAATGATGCGCACCGGCCGCTCAGGGCGGGCCTTGCGGAAGAGCTCGATCATGGTGCCGCCATGGCCGAGATTGGCCCGGATGGAGCGGCGGATGTCGATGCGGCGGCCGCGATGCGCCAGCTGCCAGCGGCGCGACAGGCGCGTGCTCATCGAGCGGGCCAGGCGATAGGCCAGCACCTCGGCCTCGGCGATCTCGCGGGCATCGGCCATGTGGCGCAAATCCGTCCGCGCATGCGCCGGCGTGTGCGCGGCAATGAGGCGGCCGGATGCCCCGCCGCCCTCAGGCTTGTCCCCCTCCGATTCTATCTGCGGCACGCGGTCGTTGGCAGTCTGCCCGAGATGTCGCTTCCAGGCGTCGGGAAGCGGGGCGGTGTTCGGGTGGATCTTGCGCGTGAGGTTCTGAGAGGGCGCCTGACGCTGCCGGCCGCGACCAAACCAATAGCTCTCGTAGAGCGCGCTGAACCGGTCCCATTCCTCGCGATTGCTGGCGAGGAGCACTTTGAGGCTGCGGCGGGCGTGGACGAGGTCGAACTCCGGCGAGGTCAGTAGGTCGGCAACGGCCGTAGTCTCAGCAAGGCCGACGACGAACCCATTGAGCCGCAGATGGTCGATGAAGCCGGCGATCGGCAACAGGAACGGCCGCTTCACTGTCTTCGCGTTGTGGTTGGCCGGTACCATGTCACGCCGCCTTGCCGGCGAGGCGCGCGACCACTTCAGTCGTCGCCGATTTAAGGTCGGACTCGGTCTTGAGCAGGCACGAAAGCGTGGCGTGGAGCTCCTCAGGGCTCACGTCGAGAGATGAGATGCCGAGGCTCATAAGCGCCGCCGCCCAGTCGAGCGTCTCGGATACGCCAGGCACCTTCTCCAGCTCCTCGCGCCGGAGCGCAGCGACGAACCGGGCGATTTGTTCCCTGAGCGCGCGCTCGATGCCGGGGAGGCGGGCGGCGATGATCTCGACCTCGCGCTCGGGGGTGGGAAAGTCGACATAGGCATAGAGGCAACGCCGTCGCAGCGCGTCCGACAGCTCGCGCGTTCCGTTTGAGGTCAGCAGCACGAACGGGATACTGCGGGCTACGATTGTGCCGAGCTCGGGCACGGTAATTTGGAAGTCCGACAGCACCTCCAGCAGATAGGCTTCGAACTCCTCGTCGGCCCGGTCGATCTCGTCGATCAGCAGCACCGGCGAGCGCTCCTGCCGGATCGCCTCGAGCAGTGGTCGGGCCAGCAGAAATTCCTCGGAAAAGATGTGGCGCTCGATGGCCGCCGCGTCACCGGCCCGCCCCTCCATCACCTTGATGGAAAGAAGCTGGCGCTGGTAGTTCCACTCGTATACGGCCGCGGAGGCGTCGAGTCCTTCATAGCATTGCAGCCGGATCAGCCGCGTCTCCAGCACTTCGGCCAGCGCTATGGCCAGCGCCGTCTTGCCCACGCCGGCCGCGCCCTCCACCAGCAGCGGCCGCCCGAGCTTGCCGGCGAGTTCCACCGCGATCGCCAAGTCGTCGTCGGCGAGATAGCCGACGACGACAAGCTGGCTCTTGATATGGGAATAGGTGGTCACGGTCGTAACCGGATACGGGGCCTGTCCCCCCCCTGCCTCATGCCGCCTCCTGGCCGGTAAGGCCGAGCCTTTGCGCCGTCTTCCACACCCGCCAGTGGTCGTGCGGCATCTGGGTGTGCACCAGCCCCTTGTGCGCGAAGGCGTCGTTTACGGCGTTGGAGAACGCCGACACGCCGCCGACGTTGGGGCTCTCACCGACGCCCTTTGCGCCAATCGGATGATGCGGGCTCGGGGTGACTGTGAAATCGGTCTCCCAGTTCGGGGTTTCGACGGCGGTGGGCAGGAAGTAGTCCATCAGGCTGCCGCCCTGCACGTTACCCAACTTATCATAGGAAATGATCTGGCCCATCGCGATGGCCAGCGCCTCGGTCAGGCCGCCATGCACTTGGCCCTCGATGATCATCGGGTTGATGCGGGTGCCGCAATCGTCCAGCGCGTAGAAGCGTCGGGTCGAAACAACGCCCGTGTCCACATCGACGTCGACGACGCAGATATAGGCGCCGAACGGATAGGTCATGTTCGGCGGATCGTAATATGAAACCGCCTCGAGACCGGGCTCCAGCCCCGGGATCGCCTTGTTGTACGCGGCGAAGGCGATCTCCTTCATCGTCTTGAAGGCTTCCGGGTTGCCCTTCACAACGAAGCGGTCGACGTCCCATTCGAGGTCGTTGTCGTGCACTTCAAGCAGATAGGCGGCGATCATCTGCGCCTTGGCGCGGATTTTCCGCCCGGCGATGGCGGTAGCGGCGCCGGCGACCGGGGTCGAGCGTGAGCCATAGGTGCCAAGGCCGTAGGGGGCGGTATCCGTATCGCCTTCCTCGAGCGTGATGTCGGCGGCGGGGATGCCGGTTTCCGTGGCAAGGATCTGCGCGAAGGTGGTGGCATGGCCCTGGCCCTGCGAAATGGTGCCGATGCGGGCGATGGCCGACCCGGTGGGATGGATGCGGATCTCGCAGGAATCGAACATGCCGAGGCCAAGGATGTCGCAGTTCTTGACAGGCCCGGCACCGACGATCTCGGTGAAGAAGGCAACGCCCACCCCCATCAGCGAACGCGTCTCGCCGCGGTCGAAGGCGGCGCGGTTCTTCGCCTGCTCGGCCCTCAAGGCCTTGTAGTCGACGGTCTCCATGCCCTTGCGCAGCGCCGTGTGATAGTCGCCGGAATCGTATTCCCAGCCGAGCGCCGAGTGATAGGGGAACTGGTCCTTGCGGATGAAGTTCTTCAGCCGCAATTCCGCTGGGTCCAGGTTAAGCTTGCGCGCCAAGACGTCGATCATGCGCTCGATGAAGTAGGAGGCTTCCGTCACCCGGAACGAGCAGCGATAGGCGACGCCACCGGGCGCCTTGTTGGTATAGACGCCGTCCACCCCGAGATAGGCGACGGGGATGTCGTACGAACCGGTGCAGATGTTGAAGAAGCCGGCCGGGAACTTCGTCGGATCGGCGCAGGCGTCGAACGCCCCGTGGTCGGCGAGCACATGGCACCACAGTCCGGTGATGCGGCCGTCGCGGGTCGCTGCGATCTTGCCGGTCATATGGTAGTCGCGGGCGAAGGAAGTGGAGGTGAGGTTCTCGATGCGATCCTCGATCCACTTGACCGGCCGCCCCGTGACGATCGAGGCGACGGCCGAACAAATATAGCCCGGATAGACCCCCACCTTGTTGCCGAACCCGCCGCCGATGTCGCCCGAGATGATGCGGATGTTGTGCTCAGGGATGTTGGTGATCAGCGAGGCCACCGTGCGCACCGCGTGCGGCGCCTGGAAGGTGCCCCAGATGGTGAGCTTGCCGTTGATCTTGTCCATGCTCGCCACGCACCCGCAGGTCTCGATCGGGCAGGGATGCACGCGCTGATAAGAGATCAGCTCCTCGGCGACCACTTCGGCGCTGGCCAGCGCCTTCTCGGTGCCCTCCTTGTCGCCCTGCTCCCAGAAAAAGATGTGGTTGGGGTGTTTTCGCGGCCCGTGCGCGCCGACCATCTTGTCCTTGATGTCCTCGCGCAGCACGGGCGCGTCGGCATCCATCGCCTTGAACGGATCGACCAGCGGGTCAAGCGGCTCGTACTCCACTTCGACGAGTTCCACCGCATCGGCGGCGATGTAGCGGTCCTCTGCGATGACGAATGCCACTTCCTGGTTCTGGAACAGCACCTTTTCATCGGCGAGCACGGCCTGCACGTCTCCGGCCAGCGTCGGCATGTAGTGGAGGTTGAGCGGCTTGAGGTCGGCGGCGGTCAGTACAGCGATAACGCCCGGGAGCTTGAGCGCCGCTTCCTTGTTGATCGATGTTATGCGGGCATGCCCGTATTGGCTGCGCACGAAATCGCCGAACAGCATGCCGGGCAACTTCAGATCATCGACATAGTGACCTTTGCCCTGGGTGAAGCGTGCGTCCTCGACGCGCTTGCGGGAGGAGCCGAGGCCTTGCAGCTTTTCGACTCGCGCTTCGTGGGAGGGTGGGGTCTGGTCGTTCATTCTGCGGCCTCCTTGGCGGCGGAGAGTTCCTGGGCGGCGGCCTGGATGGCCAGGACAATGTTCTGGTAACCGGTGCATCGGCAGAGATTGCCGGAAATGCCGTAGCGAATCTCGGCTTCGGTCGGATTGGGGTTGTCCTGCAGCAGCCGGTAGGCGCGAGTGATCATCCCCGGCGTGCAGAAGCCGCACTGGAGGCCGTGATATTGCCGGAAGGCTTCCTGAATGGCGTGCAGCGTGCCGTCGGCATGGGCAATGCCCTCGATGGTGGTGATCTCGCTGCCGTCGGCCTGCACCGCGAAGACGGTGCACGACTTCACAGACTTGCCGTCGAGATCGACCGTGCAGGCACCGCAATGGGTGGTGTCACACCCGATATGCGGCCCGGTCAGCGATAGGTCCTCGCGCAGGAAGTGGATGAGCAGGGTTCTGGGCTCGACCAGCGCCTCCACTTTTTTGCCGTTGACGGTCATTTTCACGTGTTGTTTGGACATCTGCCTGATCCTACCAAGGCAAAAATTCAGCGGACGCGCGAGCGCGCTTTGCCGATGGCGCGGGCGACCATGACGCCCGCTACCTGCAGCCGAAAATCGGCCGGGCCGCGCCCGTCGCCGGAGGGGCTGGCAATGGCCTTTGCAGCGGCCACGGCCTTGGCAATGGCCGCGGCATCGAGCCCCGTGCCGACCAGCGCCGCGCCGGCATCCCTCGCAAACAACGCCGTCTCGGCGACATTGGTGAGGGCGATCGAAGCTGCCGTGCAGCGCCCGCCGGAAAGGGTGAGGATCACCGCAGCAGCGGCGGTCGCGTAGTCGCCGATCTTGCGCTTCTGCTTCTCATAGGCATAGCCATGGCCGGCCGGCGGCGCGGTGATGCGGATTGCCGACAGGATTTCATGCGGCTCGCGCGCCGTGACATAGGAGCCGGAATAGAACTCGCGTGCCTTGACCTCGCGGCTGCCGTTCGGGCCGTAGAGCACATAGGTCGCGTCGAGCGCCTGCATGATCGCCGGCATGTCGTTGCTGGGATCGCCGTTGGCGACATTGCCGCCGATCGTGCCGCAATTGCGCACCTGCGGGTCGGCGATCTGCGTGGACGTTTCCCTGAGGATCGGCACGACCGCTGCTAGCGCCTCGGACGCGATGATTTCGGCCTGAGTGACCATGGCGCCGAGAGTTATGGCGCTGCCCTTGACGTCAATCGTTCTGAGCTCGCCGAGGCCACCCAGGTCAACCAAATGCTCAGGGGCGGCCAGGCGCAGCTTCATCATCGGGATGAGGCTTTGGCCCCCGGCCAGGATCGTGGCGTCATCGCCGAGCGAGCCCATGAGCTTGACTGCGTCGGCAAGGCTCGACGGACGATGGTAGTCGAATGCGCCCGGTATCATCGGCTCCTCGACTGTTTTCCGGAGCGACTTCTGGAGGCTAGCACTGAATGACTTGAACAACTAGCAATGTTGACTTGAAGAAGGCCGGGAGAAGCTCCGCAGACAGCTCGGAGTCCACGAAGTGAAGTGTTGTGTGTATCCCGTCGACTGGGCCACCTCAAAGCCAAACATCAGAAGCTCGCCATGTATCCGGGATGCGCCCCAAAGTGGGTTTTCCCTGCTTATCCGCCGGATCAGATCGCGCAAGCCACGATCAATCCTCGGCCGCCCTGCCTGTCAGCAGGACC
This sequence comes from uncultured Alphaproteobacteria bacterium, assembly GCA_963745855.1. GTDB lineage: Bacteria > Pseudomonadota > Alphaproteobacteria > Rhizobiales > Methyloligellaceae > Methyloceanibacter. The sequence goes on from CAVUZR010000010.1 coordinate 32,692, forward strand.
CCAGGAAGACCGCCCTGATGAAGTCGCGGTAAAGCATGATCTGTCGCGGCAACGCCTGCTTGTCGTTGACCACCCTTGAAAGGATGATGCCGCCGTCGGCGATCACCGAGAGCATATCGGCAAGGTCATCCAGATCGACGGGACTCTTCGGCGGGTAGCGCGCGGCGATCAGTTCAAGCCGCTCCCGGAATCTTTTTCGCCAGTTGAGCACCGCTTTGGTGTTGAGGTCCCGTACCTCCTTGTCGAAGAGACGATCCTGATAGCAAAAGGACGCGACAAGGCAGCTGGGTGACCGTTCGGCAGATCAGCCATCAATTCCGACATCATCTTGAGGCCAACGAGAAAGCCGTGAAGTGGATCCTCGTTCAGCTCGTCCGCACGGGCGAACAGATCGTCAAACAGAGAGTCCTCGCGCTCGACGTAGCGGATGAGCAGAGCCTTGGCGAGCTCGTTCTTATCCTTGAAGTGATAGAAGAACCCGCTCTTGGTGATGTCGACGGCGGCGATCAGTTCCTCAATCGACGTGGCCGCGAAGCCCTTCTCGAGCACGGCGGCCTCGGCCACGTCGAGAATGCGCTCTCTTGTGTCGCTGCCCTTGCGTGGCGTCTCCTGCATGTCTCTCTCGTCTCATGCGGGCACCAGACACTGTACCACGAGTACACTTGAAAGCGTCCGGGACGGGACGCGCCCAGCGCCAGTGCAACGCGAATACATTGATATCACGTCAATTTTGAATTTGCAGTGCCTGCACCGCGAGTTGTCTGGAAGGCGGTCTCAAGAAAGCTCACCTTGGGCTCCTGCAGGATTCCTTCTGCTTAAGAAAGAACCAGCAAAAAGGAGATCCTCAATGTCCTTGAAGTTCGCTGCATTGGGCAGCCTAACCTTTCCTCTTGGAACCTCGGCACGAGCCGACGACCAAACTCAAAATTTAGGACCTCACGAACCCATCCTCATCACCTTCGGCGGGAGGAGGAGCGTAGCGAAGCCTAAGAAACCCGAGGCCCGAGTGATAAAGCGATTCTTGATGAAAGCACGGCAAGCCTTCGCGAGCCGGTGACGGAACGAATGCGATTGTGAGTTTGCGTCAAAAGTAGAGGTATGTTGGGCCCGACATTTACGACCGGTAAGGGCCAAGTCCAGAGGTCGAGGCGCATCATTCCGGCAACCCCGCCTTGACGAGGTTCTCCCGCAAATGGTCCCGATCAGATGCATTTTTGTACGGAGCCAGAAAAGTTGGCGCGAGCCGCTCAAGCGTGGCCAGCGGATCAAGCCTAATGACGCTTGCCATATTTGCCCGGGCCTGGTCCGTATGCCCTAGGGCAGCGTGACTGGCGGCGAGGTACAGCTGAACACCAATCGTGTCCTTTGAATGCAGTTTCTCTAGTGTAGAGATGGCATCTTCATAGCGGCGAGCATCGAAGTAGATAGGCCCCAACTGCTTGACCCAACAATCAGGATAGTGTGGGTTGAGCCGCATGGCCTTGTGCACGAGCTCAACGCCTTCCGTTGCACGCCCCGCGAAGCTGAGACACTGGCCGAAGTCATTGAGAACGTCCGCATCATTAGGATTGAGCTCCAGAGCCTTCTGATATGCGGACATGGCGCGATCATGGTGTCCGCCAAACACATGATAACCTGCCATGGCCCAATAACCACAGGCCTCGTCATCATCATGCTGGATAGCGGCGGTCGCAAATTTCAAGGCCTCTGCCATCGAGAATGAGGTGTCTTCGCTCCATCCCAGCCCGACATCGACTAGGTGCGCCCACGCAATCTTCGCATGCGGCTTTCCATAGGACGGATCGCGTTCGATAGCTTTTTCAAACCACTGTATGGCTGTGGCGGTGCAGCCTTTGGTGAAAAGATTGAAGGCGTCCACATCGCAATGACCTCGCCGCCGTCATGGCTGGTTCTAGTGTCATCGCGTGCACAGCCTTCGCAGGCGAGTGCCCAGCCGATCAGAAAAAGCCCAATGCCCGCGAGGCGGTCGACTTTAAGCCAGTCGGCGTAACCGACACCGTCATCGCCTCAATCGACGTCGCGAAGGCGCCATTCAATATCAATGACCGCCTGTTCCGCATGCGCAAGCTGACCATCGAGCCGAACGGCATCGTGCCCTGGCATAGCCACGCCGATCGGCCGGCGATCATTTACATCATCGAAGGCGAGATCAACGAATATGCGAGCAACTGCGCAGCGCCGATCGTGCACAAGGCCGGCGACGTGGTGGCCGAGACCCCGGAGGTCTCCCATTGGTGGAAGAATCTCGGCGACAAGACCGTCGTCCTCCTCTCCGCCGATCTGTTGAAGGATAAGAACGACCATAACATGTGAGGCCTCTTCCCCCCGCGGACCTCCCTTGGATGTGCGCGCAGAGTTCCTCGCTTCTCGGGACTTCTCTCTACTCGGCCGCAAGCCCCTGAGGCGCGGACTGGCGCGTTCTGACCTCGTCGGCCGTCGGCTGTTCGGCTGCCGGCTCGGCACCTGGCCGCGGTTCGTGCAGGACGACGCCATCGAGCACTCCGAACTCGCCGATCCAGGGGTGTTCCGCCAGTGCCCGCATGGTGTCGGCGTAGCCTGTCTCCCAGCGCATGCGGATGCCCGCGGGGCTGAAGTCGATGTCCCTGGTGTGGCTCTCATTGTCGAGGCGGGGGGCGAGCAGCCGCACCACATGCATGCGCGTCTTGCAGCTATAGCCGGCAAGCTCCTTGACCAGCGGATCCCTCTTGACCTTATCGGGGACATATTCGAGGAGCTGGGCAATGACATGGCGAAGCCTGTGCGTCTCGCGCTGGCGCAGGATGTGGCTCGCGATCCGGCTCGAATATTGGATGTCCTTGGCGCGGTTCAGAATCTCCCAGATGGTCTCGGGCTCGTCTCCCGTCGGGTTCCAGAGATGTACCGCGAAGATGACCGAGTTGCGCCGGGGCTGATCGTCGAAGATGCGCTCCGTCGGTGTGTTGGAGAGGATGCCGCCGTCCCAATAAAGCTCGCCGTCGATGCGCACCGCGGGAAAAGCGGGAGGTAGCGCGCCCGACGCCATGATGTGCTTGGGGGCAAGCTCCATCTCCTTGGAATCGAAATAGCGCATCATGCTCGTTCGCAGATGCGCGGCCCCCACGGTCAATCGGGGATGGCCTTGATTTATAAGCGAGAAGTCGACCAGCTCTTCCAGCGTCTTACGCAATGGCTCGGTCGAATAGAAGCCGGCGTGGTCGACACCGAGTGGGACCTGGGCCCCGAGGAAGGCGCGCGGATTGGTCTCGAAGAAGCCGGGAATGCCGCCCGTCAGCGTCATCCATGACGAGACTGCTTCGGCGATGCCGGTCCAGGCCGGGAACGCCGCCCAGAAGGTGCTGTACTCCACGCGCCGCCAGAATTCTTTGAGCTTCGGAAGGCGGTCCTCGACCTTGTTGCCGGCAATGAGGCTAGCATTGATGGCGCCGATAGAGGTGCCGATCAGCCAGTCGGGCTCGACGCCCGCTTCGTGCAGCGCCTGATAAACGCCGCCTTGATAAGCGCCAAGCGCACCGCCGCCCTGCAGCACGAGCACGACCTGGCCGTTGTTGTTGTTGCGAATCTCGTTGACCGCTTCTAGCGGGGTAAGACCTTGGGTCGTCGGCATGGCCGTTCCTCCAGACTGTTTCTCCTCGCGCACGGGATCAGGACCTCAATGCGCAGTCCAGCCGCCATCGACGGCGATCGCAGCGCCGACATCGTGCCCTCTGCTGGCCGACCAGTAGCACCTCGCTGATGACTTGCTCGCGTGAATGCCCTGGGCTTTCGCCTGGCTTCGATCTGTGCCTCGACCAGCGACGCATAGACATAGCCCCGACAGATCGCGTTGCAGGTGATGGGGCCTTGAGCGGTGTCACCTGGGAAGCCCAAGCATACCATGCTTTGCAGCCATGTAGGCCGACTCAAAGGGCGAGCTGCGGCCAGGTCGGAGTGTCCGAGGGAGGGAAGTCATACCCAAGATATCACTCATGGAAGCTTTTATAATCTTCTTAGCTATCGGTCCTGCGGCGAATGAAAATGTCTGCCTTTGGCACTCAGCGGACGTACAAATCGCGCTGATGAATGTCCGGTTTAGGAGGAATAACAGACATGACGCGGACGTGACGCGATGTCTGCTCATGACCGATTTTGTTGAAAAACTCTTCGAGTGAGCACTTTGGCCACGTCGCGGAGAATGCAATTTCGCGATCCAGCTGATCGGGAATCCTGATTCCAAAAATCCCCGCGATGCGAAACGCTATTCTATCGTCGGCATCTGTCTCGCCAGACCCCGGACTTTATCAACACAATCGACCCAAAGCGGACTTTGGGGTGTCGCACGATGCTCGCTTATGTTCGGTCCACTTGAAGTGCTAGTCTGATGGTGATCGGTGACGAAGGGTCGATGGCTGAGCAACAAACGGGACGGGAGGACAACAGATGGCGAGGTGGACACCGGACCCTACCTTCTATCCATCGCCGCGCTTGGCAACCCAAGCGCCGCCAGAGAAGCTCGCCTACGTAGCGAGCCTCGATCCGACTCGAAAACGTCCCGACGTCATGGCGGTGGTTGACTTGGATTCCGAGTCAGCAGGTTATGGACGGATCGTTGGACAGACGGATCTAGCTGTCGGAGACGAGCTTCATCACTTTGGTTGGAACGCTTGTAGTTCCTGCCTGTGCCCCAACGCCCCACATCCCCACGTGGAGCGTCGTTATCTTATTGTCCCAGGCATCCGGTCTTCACGTCTCCACGTCTTGGATACTAAGCCCGATCCAGCCCATCCGAAGCTGATCCGGACCATCGACGCCGAGGAACTTGCCAACCGCGCAGGTTACTCGCGTCCCCACACTGTGCATTGCGGCCCCGAGGGCATTTACGTCAGCGCGCTTGCTAACGCCGAAGGCAAGCGACCTGGGGGCGTATTCCTCATGGACCATGAGTCGTTCGACGTGCTTGGTCGATGGGAACTCGACCGAGGGCCACAGGAGCTCGCTTACGATTTCTGGTGGCACCTCGGCTACGACACCATGGTGAGCAGCGAGTGGGGCACGCCTGACATGTTTGAGGATGGACTCATTCCCGAAAAGATCCTCGGCTCAGAGTACGGGCACCGACTCCATTTCTGGGATTTGCTCAAGCGCCGACATCTGCAGGAGATTGATCTTGGCAAGGATTACCAGCTGGTGTTCGAGTTACGGCCGGCACACGATCCCACTAAGGCCTATGGCTTCGCAGGTGTGGTGCTCTGCCTGAAAGACCTCTCGTCCTCCGTGTTTCTGTGGCACCGAGACGGTGACCGGTGGGCAATAACGAAGGTGATCTCAATCCCGGCAGAACCCGCCGAGCCCGATCAGCTTCCTCCCATACTCAAAGGCTTCAAAGCCTGTCCACCGTTTGTGACGGACATCGACCTCTCCGTTGACGACAAGTACCTTTACGTCTCCTGCTGGGGCACAGGCGAGTTTCATCAGTACGACGTCTCCGACCCGTTCAAGCCGAAGCTTACGGGGAAACTGCGCATCGGCGGCGTTGTCTCCCGCGCCCCGCATCCGAAGAGCCGTGAGCCGCTCAACGGCGGACCGCAGATGGTAGAGGTGAGTCGCGATGGACGCCGCATCTACTTCACCAATTCTCTCTACAGCGCAGTCGATGGCCAACTTTATCCCGATGGGATCAAGGGCTGGATGGTCAAGGTCAACACCAAGCCAGAGGGCGGGATCGAACTTGACGAAGACTTCTTCCTGTCGTGGCCCGAGGGGTACCTACCGCACCAGGTACGTCTACAAGGCGGGGACGCATCCTCGGATTCCTATTGTTACCCATGAAATTGAAGGGGTCCAATCTAGTACGTTGGATCCCTTCCTTTTGGTGACATGACCGAACGCCAGCCCTGGGCTCGTATAGATGAAAGGCAGCGCGCTCGTCACGGCACGGCTCAGGCCGAGAGACCACGCGATGTCGCCTTTTGGCACATAACGGACATTGAGCGAGAGGTGCAGGAGGTCCGCTTTTACCTCGAAAACGGACATTCCTTGGGCCGGGTTGCGACTTCTGGCTATCGCGACGGTCGTTAAAAGCCGGAGTTGCAAATCAAGTCGGCTGCGAGCGCCGCAACCAATTTTAGACGGCTCTTCTCAGCTCCCACCTCGTACGTTCTTGAACAAATCCAGTCCAGGATTTGAACCTGCAGGCGTAAATCGTGTGTGTCGCCAAACAGCAAGTCCAGTTATTGGGATAAGGTTCGCTGTTACCTGCCTGAGGTTCCCTGATCGCCCGCAAATTTTCCCTGCTTAGGTGACTAGGGAATTCTGTTGCTAAGCGATTGAATTCTCCTCCGAAAGCCAAGGCGCCTTGGCTCTCTCAAAACCGAAAATAGCGAATTTCCCTGTATTTTCCCGTGTAACAGGGAACAATGGCGCGCGGAGACGAGTTCGCTGATGACTGCCTCCACCGCCGTGACACCTTAGAACGCAAAGCTTCCAGGGTGCATTTCAGGCCCAACCCACAATGCAACACACAGCGAAACGCCCGGTTCAAGGTGCGCTCTTGTGCCCTCCAATTTTCGGAGACAGGGATTCGGGTCGGGAAGTCAGGAATGTACACTTGGTGGCAGCGAAGGAGGCGCAGTGGTTGGTAAACCGCGCGTCTTCTTTTTTGGTGGCCGCGAGCGGTCGGTCACCGTCCGCTTTGCCCCCAGAAGCTGACATTCGTCAGCGTATTGAGCATGTCTGCTTTTTGCCCATTATGCTTCCACCGCCAGCTAGTCTATTGTTTTTACATAGCAATTATGCTCTCTGGAATTTGCGCGAGCTATCCGCGGGTTAGCCCGCGGAAACTCGCCACAACCGACCCCAGAGAGTCCAATTTGGGCTCTCCCACAGCCTGTTTCACGCAATTTTCTCAGGTGCCGTCGTCGCGGTTCGGTTCTTTCCAATCAGGAATCGCGGACCCCGAGCCCCGCGTTTCGGCAACCATCTTTGGTTGCTGGGTCTGGCGTATGAGCTTGTCGGTCTCGATAATCTTAAGTGTCTTCGGAACGGCGCTCATGGTCACGACGTCCTTGCCGTCGCTTAGCCTAAGCTCTTTGCTCCCTGCAGTAGTGGCAACTGGTCCTTGGTCCGAAATCAATGTCGTGAACCACTGATATTCGATGACGGTGTAGGTCTGGCCGTCATCGTCGGTCGCTTGGAACCTATCAATTTCACGTCGCCTGCGCTGGTGCCATTGCATGGCCAACTCACCGAGTATTGGTCAATCCTACCGCCGCGCAACAGTGTTCTACCACCGGGTTATCTTGCCCCCCCAAGGTCCCACCGAATTGCCGCTGCATCGATCATGAAGTACGCTCTTAGGTTGAGCCACAAGCGTGCAAAAGGGGTCATGGACGATGATCACCTCTCGGGCGACAAAGGTCGTTGAAGTCCTCCAGCATGTACCGCTCTTTGCCGATTTGAACAAGCGCGAGGTTCAGGAGATCGCGCGCCTGTTCAAGGAGCATCGCTTCTCGAAAGGCGACATCGTGGTCAAGGAGGGCGCGGGGGGAGATACCTTCTTCCTGATCGACTCGGGCGAAGCAACGGTTTTTATTGGCGGCAGGGGACACACGACCCTGAAGCCGGGGGACTGTTTCGGCGAGATCGCCCTGATCGACGAAGGCACGCGCATGGCGACGATTACCGCCTCCAATGAGCTGGTTTGTCATGGGCTTACCTATGGGGACTTCCGCCCCCTTGTGGAGAAGAATGGAGTGGTCGGCTGGAAGCTGCTGCAACGGATGGTGAAGATGTTACGCGTCACTCGGGAAGAGGCTCATGAACTCGAAAATGCACTCGGCATGCTACGCCGCTTCGACGAGCGGTATCCCGGCTAATGGAGGAAGTATCATGGACGAGGAACGCTTCAACATATCGATGCGGGAGTTCCTTAAGGAGGTGGGCGTCACCTCCCGGCGAAATCGATCTAGGTTAGCCAAGCCGCAATAACGACCGGCAGTTTTGTGCGGTGCCGCAAGGTCTGCAGGGCGATGTCTGCTATGGGTCACTATGCGACCTGCGCGCGTCGATCGACTTCATGCTCGAGGTGGACCTGAACGATGCCCGAGAGTGGACATGAGCTTGC
>CAVUZR010000011.1:0-298776 GCA_963745855.1 uncultured Alphaproteobacteria bacterium
CACATCAGGCACTTAGGTCATCAAGACCGTGAGCTGATGGCGGCCAGCAAGCACATAGTAATCCACTGAACGGGAAGTGAAGGGGCGTGACTGCCAGCTACGTTCACATGGACGCCGCTCTGGTCCGCTGCGGCTGATCGCGTTTCGTCGGTGCTCGCAGCCGCCCTCGACGGCGAACCGACTGCTCAGGTAATTCCAATTGGCATGACCGGCGAGGCTGCTTAACTACGCGTGATTAGGTCCTACTCTCTCGGACAGCTTCAAAGTGAAATGCGGGCGCGTGGAGTGGCAACGAAAGGCTATTTGATCGACCGCGCCAGTTAGTTGTGGGGTTCGCCGAGCGGGCTGCACCGAATGGCCTCACGCTTGGTTTCGCGGTGAACCGGGCGACGTTGATACGCCGCTCCTTCCGAGGCTGTACCGGCCACGCGATGGGTTTCCCGCGCACAACGAGAATAGGCTGCTCCAAACTTTTCGCATGAGAGCACCGATCTTTGCTTCCGGCTTCTGTCCCGACCGGGAGGCCACGGATCAATGGCTTTTTCTTGCCCAGCATGTCGGCCTTCCCACGCGGCTTCTGGATTGGAGCGAAAGCGCGCTTATGGGCCTTTACTTCGCCCTCGAAAAGCCAATCTCTCCGTCGGCTTGGCATCAGCCAATCTACCGTCTGGCCCGATTTAGACGGATTAGCAGGGGAGCTTGGCGAGATCTACTGACATCGCGCTTGGCGTTGCGCCGCGCAGCGGCTTTGCCGGCCCGATGCCCAATCGTTTCTTTTGTTTTCTGCAGCGCGTGGGAGATCCGCTCTTTGGCCTCCTGCTTCTGCCGATATTCCGACTTGCAGTCGGGCTCCTGCGTCAGGACCATGGCCCTCGTCCGCGCTCAATCTGGAAGGCTCTTGAGTAGCGCGGCTGAAGGAGCTTGACCGAGCTCTGCCGCAAGAGGGGTGTGAGGAGCATGCCCGTAAGGAACCCTCCGACATGCGCCCAAACCGCTACGCCTGGCTCACTCAGGACGGAGAAGGTTGCGCTCAGCGATTTGTGCGGCAAACCAAAGGCCGAGAAAGATCAGAGCGGGCACATGCGCAACGATTGGGATAAATCCCAGAAAGAATAGAACCCGTATGCTAGCCAGCGGATGCAGAAGGAAATAGGCGCCGAGCACGCCAGAAATAGCACCGCTCGCCCCAACCATGGGTAGCGTCGACCCAGGGCTCATGATGGCCTGTGCCAAGGCTGCGGCGACCCCGCAAAGTAGGTAAAAGACCAAGAATCGAGAGTGGCCCAGAGAGTCCTCGACCTTGCCACCGAAGACCCACAGGAACAGCATGTTCAGCCCTAAATGCAGCCAGCCCCCATGCAGGAACATGGATGTAAGCACGGTTGCTGAGGCTGGTATCGCAACATGGGAACGGAGCTTCGCCAAGCCAAAGAGGCGGGCTGGGATCATGCCGTACTGATAGAGGGTAATTTCGCCTGCTTTGGCCCCAAGCGAGCTTTGCCAGAGGAAGACCAGGAACGCAGGCTCCAATGATGAACCACGTCACGATGGGCGTGGCGGTCCTGCGCGGACTGTCATCTGACAGTGGAAACACGCCTTAACTCCTTTTGGAGCTTTGGATGATGCGACCACACATGGGTTCGAAATAGTGTTGGCACTAGACGAATGCCAGGCTGCGGAGCGCCCAGGTCTGACTAGGACCCCCAACCACTGCTCAGCGTGTCTCTAGTGAGCGACGGTGGGGGGGTGTGGGCCAGCGGGGGAATTCTTTTGGGCTTAGGCCCGCAGCCATTCACACGCGGGCGCTTTTTCGCTCGACCCACCTTGGGCCACCTGGGGCCACCAAGGGCCACCTGTTAGGGCGCGGCGCGAGCAGCCTGGGGCTTTTGTGCTCATAAACGCCTGGATTAGCCGCGCCTCACACATCCGCTTTGGAGAGTAAACCGGACAGGACATCTGGACTCCTGTATGTCGCAGATGTGCAATAAGCGGACATTCGCCGAGAACGAGATTCTGGCGCGTCTTGTCGCAGCAACAAGCAACGCTTGGGCAACCGCTGATCCAAGCGGCTATTTGTCTGGGATCGGCAATGTCGTATTTGACAAATTCATCACATGTTATTTTTGAAACGTCGACCGTGACCTGCGCGGGGGCCATCGAACTTGCAGCAAGAAAGACGACCGCCGAACCGATGAAAAGTGTCCTCTTCACGAGCGACTCCCTTTGGCGTTGCCGCCGATGTTCGGTTTCAAAGGCGGTGATTAAATCATGTAACATGGGACTCTACTGGTTTAAGCGGCATCGCCTATTGACGTCCGTCTACGGCGAGGTCGAAAGTGAGGACGCCTTCGTCGTTGGCGGGCTGCCGACCACTTCGGGATGGCGCAGGGTATGGACCGCGTCGTAATAGCCGGCCGCCAGTGGTCTTCATGCTCTCACGCGAGAACTCGTAATCCTTCGCAGGCCCCTCGTAGTTCTTGGCGCGGTAGATCAGCTGGACGATATTGTAGACCTTTCGATCAGCCACTTTTCGCAGCAGTGCGGCCTCCGGGCTACGACGGAGCTCGTCCGGCATCTTATCAAGCAGATCGGCCGCGACGCGGCGAAGCCGCTGTATGCGCTTGAAGAAGGTTAGTGCTGGCGCGGGTGCGGCTTGCATATTGGATTTCCTTTTGCCGCGTCGATACCTCCACCAAGTTGCGCGGTAGCGCGCCGCGCGCGCTCCAGAGATCGACCTGAAAAGCCAGAGTGTCGAAATGAGGCTGGCTTTCGACCACCCAGTCGAGTGGCGTGTTGGAGACTAAGCCCCCATCCCAATACTGCTCGCCTTCGATCTCGATGGGAGGGAAACCAGGCGGCAGTGCGCCGCTCGCCATGATATGGTCTGGCCCGATCGTGTGCGTTTGGGTGTCGAAATAGACGAAGTTGCCGCTTCTCACATTGACGGCGCCAATACTCAGACGGATGGCGCCCGCATTCAGACGATCGAAGTCGACAAGTCGTTCGAGAGTGGCCTTAAGTCGGCTCGTGTCATAAAGGCTCGTGGCGTTCGCGGCCCCGGACGGGTACAACCAGGGCGGCGGAAATCGCGGTGCGAAGAATCGGGCGAGCCAGCAATCAGCGCGAGGCCTGCGGACCACTGGTTCAGCCATAACCGCGCTGCGTCGCCGCTCGGCGCGTTGGTCCACTCGTAGCCGCTACTCCATGGGTTGCTGGTGATTTCTTCCCAGAACGCGCGCAGCTTGTCGACGCGTGCTTCCGGCGCATTCCCGGCAATCAACGCGCAGTTGATGGCGCCGATCGAAATGCCGGCGACCCAGTCGGGGTAGATGCCGGCCTCGGCCATCGCCTCGTAGACGCCAGCCTGATAGGCACCAAGTGCCCCGCCGCCTTGTAGCACCAGAGCAACGCATTCGAAGGGAAGACGACGTTCTGCCGTGACACGGGGGTGAACCTGAATATTCATGTCTTGGCCTCCATCTCATTATCCGTTCATTGTGGTTGTCACGCGCGGACCCAAGCCGATCGCCTCAATGGGCTACAGGGGCAGGACCGCCGAGCTTGACGTTGCGCAGGGCAAGCGCGAGCGGCACAGCGCCAAGCGAGATCAGCGTCAGAACCCAGAAGGCGTCCATGTACGCCAGGAACGACGCCTGCGTCTGCACCTGCTGTCCGATCCAGTCGATGGCCTGCTGGTGCGCCTGGACCAGCGAGCTGCCATGGGCGGTGAAATAGCTCGTCACCTGTTGCAGCGTGCTCTGGTATGCGGAGTTCGAAGGAATCGACTTGCTCGACGAGCCGGCTCTGATGGAACTGCTCGCGGTGCGCGAGCACGTTCGACACAAGGGAGACTGCGATCGACCCGCCGATATTGCGCGCCGCGTTGATCAAGGCCGAGGCCTGGTCGGTTTTGTCGGGCGGAATGCCGTCGTAGGAGGCCGTCGTGATCGCCAGGAAGATCAGCGGCAGCCCGACGCCGAGCAGCATGCGCGAGCGCGCCATGAACCAGAAGCCGAGATCGCCGTACACATTGGTCAGGTCGTACATGGAGAGCGCGATGATCAACGCTCCGGCGATGATCATATATTTGGGCTGGACCTTGCCTGAGATACGGCCGACGACGAACATCATCACCATAGTGACAGCGCCGCCCGGCGAGAGAACGAGGCCGGCCCAGGTGGCCGTGTAGCCGAAATTCTGCTGCACGAGCTGGGGCAGGAACTGGGTGGTGGCGAGCAAGATGGCGCCGGTCGCGAGCATTACCAGGAAACAGGCAGCCGAACTGACGCGTTGCCACCATCCGCATATCGATCATCGGATTGCGGCGGCTGATCTCCCAGGGAATCATGAGCACGAATGCAAGAGCGCAGACCGCGCTCATTGTGATGATGAAATTTGAGGCGAACCAGTCGTCCTCGAGCCCGCGGTCGAGCACGATCTCTAGTGCGCCGAGAAAGGTCGCGACCAGCAGGAAGCCAACGAGATCGAACCCACCCTTTTCCTGCAGCCGTCGGCGCTCCTCGACCGCGCTGCGGACTCGCGCAAGATCAGCGCAATCAGCGCCATCGCGAGCAGGCCGACCGGACCGTTGATCAGGAAGCACCAGTGCCAGGAATAATTGTCCGACAGCCAGCCGCCGAGCGTCGGCCCGACCACCGGCGCCACCACCACGGCAACGCCGAACAGGGCGAAGCCCTGGCCGCGCTTGGCCGGCGGGAAGGAATCCGCCAGGATCGACTGCGAGACCGGCACCATGCCGCCGCCGCCGAGGCCCTGCAGGACGCGAAACAGCAGCAGAGACTGCAGATTCCAAGCAAACCCGCACAGCACCGAGCTTGCGGTGAACAGAGCCAGGCAGATCAGGAAGAAGGTCTTGCGGCCGAGCATCCGCGCGAGGAAGCTGCTAGCCGTCAAGATGACAGCGTTGGAGACCAGATAGGTCGTCACGACCCACGACGCCTCATCCTCGCTCACCCCCATGCCGCCGGCGATGTAGGGCAGCGCGACGTTGGCGATGGTGGTGTCGAGTACCTCCATGAAGGTGGCGAACGCGACCAGGATGGCGATCAGCCAAGGATTGGTGCTCATGCTGCGCTGCCGCGGCAGGAGCGCCCGCTGCGTATCGTGCCGCTTCTCATACCCAGGCCCTCAGCCGCTCATAGAAGGAGGGCGTAGGATCGATCCGCACGGTCGGAACCACCGACATCCCCGGGCCTAGCGCCACATCCGTCGGCGGGTTGTCGATGACGACCTTGACCGGCACGCGCTGGACGATCTTGACGTAGTTGCCGGTGGCATTCTGAGCCGGCAAGCAGCGAGAACGCGGTGCCCGATCCGGGCTGGACGCTGGCAACATGGCCGCGGACTGCTGCGTTCCGGATAGGCGTCGATGCTGAGCGTCACCGGTTGTCCGGGTCGCATGGCGTCGAGCTGGGTTTCCTTGAAGTTCGCCGTGACCCAGATGTCGTCGGGGACGAACATGGTCAGCGCTGTTCCCGGCTGTGCGAGTTGACCGACTGCGGCGCCGAGATTGACGACACGCCCTGGCTGGGCTGCGGTCACCGTCGTATAGGAAAGGTTCAGTTGCGCCTGGTCGCGCTGGGCCTTGGCCTGCGCGAGGCTCGCCTCGGCACTTTTGCGTTGCGCCTGCAACGACTTGAGTTGCCGTTTGGCGAGCTCCAGGTTGGCTTGCGCGCTCGCCAGTGCCGCTTGTTGTTGACGGAGCTGTGACGTGTACTGTTGGGCGTTCTGAACCGTGCCCGATCCTTTCTGTGCCAAGTCCTGGTAGCGCGCCGCCTGCTGCTGTGCGAACACCAGTGCCTGCCTGTGCCTGCTCCACCTGCGCCTGGCTGGCAGCTGATCTGTGCCTGCTGCACGCTGATCTGCGCATCGATGTTCTGGATGTTCGCCTGCGCAACCGCCACCTGCGCCTGCGCCTGGTCGAGGGCGATGCGGTAATCGCGATCGTCGATGCGCGCGATCACGTCACCGGCTGCAACGTGCTGGTTATCCGTCACCGGCACGGCGGTGATGTAGCCCGACACCTTTGGCGCGATGGAAAACTGTCGCGCCGCGATGAAGGCATCGTCCGTCGATTGGAAATGCCGGCTGTAATCCCAGAAGAGGTAGCCTGCCGCCAAGGCTAAGGTGAGCAGAAACAGCCCAAGCACGAAGGCGAGCGGGTGCCGCCGCAGGAGCCCGGGGCGTGGCTTGTCACCGCGCGCGCGATTCTGCTCAGCAGGTAAATCCTCGTGCGGCCGCGGCGCTTCCATCACGTAGGATTGGCCAGGGCGCTCCTGCTGCAGTGGGGCTCTGGCGCGCAACGACTCCCTTCGACCATCCGAGGCTGCTCATGGTCGCCCGGCCGCGTCTCGGATGATTGCTGCCGTTCCAGCTCCAGCTGCGACAGCTCGCCTCGATCTCGATCGTCTGGCTCTAGCGACATCTTCCAGCTCCCGAATAACAGAACGATACCGTTTCGTACTCTTTACTTAGAGCGGACGACGTCCTACATCAAGGGGGCCGCGGTCGATTTTTCCTGGTCCGCGGTGCAAGTACGAAGAGAACGTGAGGATCGCTCGATGGACAGGCTAGCAACGCCAGCAATGAGCCGCCGAAGGGGCCGCGCGGTCCGCACCGGGCGCCCGCCGCGGGAGCTCGCCGGAGAGGTAGAGCACCCGCATCCTCGATGCGGCTCGTCGCGTCTTTCTCGAACGTGGGCTTGCCGGCGCCAGCATGGATGAGATCGCCGAGGCTTGCCCGCGCCGGGAAGCCGACCATCTACGCCCGCTTTCCCGACAAGGAGGCGCTCTTCACTGCAGTGGTGATGCAAAGCATTGCCGCCAACATCGCGCGGTTCGAGGCTCATGCACCGATCGGTAGCGACCATCGAGGAGCGCCTTGAGAGCGTGGCCGTCACCGTGCTGCAATGGATCCTGGTCAGCGATGCAATCCGATTGATGCGGATCGCGATTGCGGAGGCGTCTCGGTTTCCCGATTTGGCCAGCAGCGTCTTCGGGATGGGCGCGCGAACGCGGCGCGCAAGCGGTGGCCCGGCTTTTGGCAGAGGCGGCACAATCCGACGAGCTCGGCACGTTACCGGCGTTCGCCCCCGAGCGCGCTGGCAACAACGACGCGATTCTTCCAGGATTTGGTGTTGTTTCCCTTGCTGCTGCGAGCGTTGTTCGGCGAGAAGCTCAAGCAGCTGTGTGCGGAGATTGGACCGCACGTGACAACGCAGCGTTGCTTTCTTTCTTGCCGCCTGCCGGCATGGCGGAGTCACTTGAGTTCCGCGGACAATACGCGACGCGGCTTCGCACCTTGAGTGCGATTCATTGTCGGGAATGGATCCTGTTTTCCGTCTCTGCAGTATGTCTGCTTATGGCACTTAGCGGACGTGCAGACGGCGCTGATGAATGTCCGCTTTGAGGGGAAAAACGGACATGACGCGGACGTGGCGCGATGTCTGCTTATGACCCAAGTCGGACATAGGGGGCGCAGGCCTAAGCATTTGTCGCTTTCGCCACCAGTTCCAACAGTTTTCCATCGAGAGCCTGCGCCATCGAATGCCCTAGGGCACACGGACCATGCCCGGGCATAGTGCCCGGTTCAGGCATTATGCGGCAACCCCAGGTAGGGGAACTCATCAAGCAAATCGTTGTGGGGCCCTACCTTGTCCCCCGTCACCTTCCCGTTTGTGAGGACAGCCAGGAAGGCATCAGCGGCATCGTCGGTGAGTGTCCGGCCATTGCGCGGGAAGGACGCAGGGCACGTGGGGTCATAGGACAGCATATCCGGCAGCAGTGTTCGCGCCACACGCCTTGCTTCCGTCGGCGTATACCGACCCGCGTGTTCCAGCGCGTGCGCGAAGACGGCGGACGAAACGGGCATCGTTCGCCGGCTCACCCGTGAGGTAGGCATCTCTCTCCGCGCCGACAAGAAAGACGGCTTGCGCGGGCAACGCGCCACGATCCGCCTGGACCCAACCCCCGCCCGCCCCGTCCAGCGTGCGGGCCCACAAGCCAACCCGTTCGGGTCCAAGGACAGAGTTGGGCACCTCCAGCACGATGCTGCACACGTCTTTGTCGGCGAAGAAATCGTCACCGGTGAACTGCAGATTGTTCAAAGCCCCCAGCGTATCGAAGAAGAAGGGATCGCTGCGCCAGCCCGCGAAGAAGCGATAGGCGCCGGCCTCCGTCAGGCGTGCATTCCGACCAGTTGAGACAGGTGCTGCTTCGACGATAACCTGACCGTCGTCGCCCATCCCGGCGGCCCGCGCGCCCTCGACGCGGCGCAGTGTCGCGGTTTGCGACCCGTCCGCCGAGGACGAGAAGCGCACCCGGTATGCGATGTCGGCGATGGCATCGCCGTCCGTGTCAATCTTGAGTTCGTACACAACGCCTCGGCGCAAACGGCTCAGCAGTGGTGGGCCCGGGGGGTTCACGACGGCGGACGGATGCACGTTCATGATCAGGATCGACTTGTCAAAGGCGCCGACCTTCAACACCGATGATTCTGGCACGTTCAAGCGCGCCGTGGACATGACCGATGACGAGCTCGCAGCCATCGTCGCCAAGGCACGATTGAGCATAGTGCGACGGCCGCCCTTGAGCTTATATCGGCTTGCCAGCCGAGGTGATGTGATAGACAGGGCGAATGAGTCTTCGCCGGCTCACCTTGCCGGGCCTCGGCCCAACCCATGCCTCAATCTCTCTGTTGATGCCCGAAAAAAGGACACGAACGAGCCGCCCTATCCACTAAACCTCGGTGCAGGGCTGACAACCATTTCGGAGATATCTCGATGAGCTTCAATAGAACGACGCGACCCTATTCGGGGCCCAAAGGAAAACGGGTGTTGATTGGTGAGACGCGGGAAGAAGAGGCCGCTCGGCTTGAAAAAGAGATCGCCGCCCATCCGGTGACACGATGCGAACCCGGCGCGCATAGCCCTTCCTGTCCCGGCCGGGTTGGAGTAGCAAACCATTCATTCCGGAGGCAGACCGGATAGTCGCCGAGGGGATTGCAAAGAAGATCATGCGCAAGTCCTGATATCGCGGCGAGTGATCTTTAAAACTCCATGCCGCTAATTTAACAGACAAGGTTCATTCGCGGCCAAATCAACGCAAAGGCTGATGACGGGGGAGACCCGCGCCACAAAAACGGGACTCCGATGAAGCGAATGGGTCGCAGCCAACTCCTTGATCGGGCTTATGGTCGAGCGCCTACGTTTAGCACTCAGGATCACTAGGCAGTTCAAGCGTGCCATCGACATGACCGACGATGAGCTTGTCGCCTTTATCGCCCAAGCCAAAGCCAAGCTCACGGTGGTGAAGTGAGTGCAACATGGCTGCGACATGGCGATAAAGGCATAACAATCTCAATCGGTTAGTGTATGACGGACGGATATATAATCCGCTTTTCATGGGCCTTTGCTGCTCGCCGGCTGGCCATGTAGGACTGCACTGTCGGCCTCCCGCAGGCAACTCGTCGCATAGCCGAGGCCTGACCCCTGAAGTGTACCAGGGACAGCGTAAGCTTATCGGCTGGGCTACTTGCCCTCTTGCTGGTCGATCTCGTTCGTCTCGCTGTCGTCGCCGGGCCTTACGGCTTGGCCTTGCATTTCTTCACCGGGCTCCGGACCAGACAAGGTTCATTCGCGGCCAGAATCGACGCAGTGCGATACCGGGGGGAGATTCCCCCACAGTAAACGGGACTCCGAGGAAATGGGGGACCACCGCCTAGACTGACACCTAGAAGGCGCTAACGGGCCTTCCCCTTCGGCCGTCGAATGACGCTGCCATTCTCGCGTAGCTCGATCGTGCTTGCGAACGTAACAACGCTGCTTGCCGGCGTGTAATCGCATTGATGGACTCAACTCCAGCTGTGGCTTATTCACCACTGGAATGGTCAAAAAGTCGCCATCACTCACTCTTCGCGACTCAAAGTTGTCGACTAGCGTTTCACTCAACAGATAGTTTCACGCTTCATCTGAGGGGCAATGATGGCAATGTCGGCCTCGGCCTTCTTGATGAGGCGATGGCGACTGAGGTAGCTGCTTGCTCCGATTGGAGGTCACCTTGTTTTCTAGAGCACGTCGACTAGCAGTAACTTTGCTGCCAATCTTTTGCAGCGCGTTTTTCGTTTCCAATGCACGTGCCGCCGTCGTCTACGAGAATCCGTGGAACAATCTTGCGACCGATGCCGGTTCCTTTTCGCAACCTAATGGAGAGCGTGCCGCCGAATTCATTTTGGCGACTGACACTACGGTCAAGCGAGCGACTTGGTACGGCACGATGTTTTCGTCCGATCCGCTCAATACCGGCGATACCTGGAATTTCATCGTCAATTTCTATTCCGATGCGGTGGCCTTCCTGGCGGCGTGCTAGCGAGTGCAGCCGGCTCTGCTGCCGTTACGGATACTCGAATTCGACATTGTACAGACCTCCTTTCCTCCAGAGCGCGCTTATTTATTCGACGCTAGCTTCAACGATGTAACGTTGATGGGCGCCACGTGCCTATTGGTTTAGCGTGGTGAATACGGGAGGTGACGCCACTTTTCGATGGACCGAGTCCACCGCTGGCCTCGGCAGTGCATTCTTTCACAACGGTGTTTGGGTTGACCTTGAGCTTCCGGTATTTAATCTAGCGGATCGCATACCATTCAACTTCACGCTGTACGACGAGGCTGGCACCATTTTCCTCCCGCCCACCCCGCCCACCCCCAGCGCCATGCCGCTCCCCTCCACACTCTCACTCTTCGCCACCGGCCTAGGTCTGATGGCTTTGCTTGCATGGCGTAGAAGAAGAAGGGCAGCTTGCCGTTGGTGAACTAGACGACATCACGCTCTAGCGCCTTCGTGGTACGGGTCTCGAGGCATCGTAGGGACGCTATGCGCAAAGTGGTTATCTCGTGCTCGTCCGATTTTGCTTATTGGTTGTGCTCGGAGTGGTAGAGCCTCCTGATCATCGAGTCCAGCCACGGTCTACCGGTGCACGCATTATATGGGTTTTCCGTTGGGGCAGACAACCTCGTCACTCAACCTTCACCGTTCATGACCCCCGGTCAGCTCTGGGGCCACATTTAGCCATCGTCGTGACCGTCACGTCGTTGGAAGTCTCCGACAATGGCGGCTGGTTCCTGCACCTCACGACTCGGAATTTTTCTGGCCAGCTTGTGTCCCCCGACCTCGGTGATGGCCAGCACAGCTCGTCCCCACATGTCGGGGACGCTTCGGGCCCAATTCCTTTCGTTATCAGGACCTCATTACGCCGTTGGATCTTATTGCCGGCCAAGTATACACCATTGCGGGGCTCAGGCCCTTCGGTCCGAACGGCTCAGAAGGGGACCCGTACTTTTTGGTGGCCCCGACCAGACAACGACGGGTTTCAACGTCAATCCTGCGATAACAATCGGCCCTAATGCGGCTCGGTTCCAGGGGAGGCAACACCTTGGTGAACCCCAACGATCACTTCTCAGATTTTCAATTCTATGGGGTGAACTTTGAAGTCGTCCCCGAACCCTCTACCCTCGGCTTGATCGGCCTCGGACTTCTTGGTCTCGGTGCGATGAGGCGTCGGCGTCATCGGCCGCTTAGGAGGTTGAACAATGCGGCGCACAATGGTGTCGTTCGCGTGGTGACCTCCAAGAGGAGCTAAGGCACGCTATTTACCGGGGTCTGTCTTCTTACCCAGTAGCTGAAACACCCCGGCACTTACGATTAGAGCGAGCACAAAAACCGGCGCAACAGGCAAGCCAATCGCTAGGGCAATCAAAGCAACTACCCAGGCAGCCATGATTGCCGATCCAGGTCTCCACAAGACCTGCGCATTGAACCGCTTTGTTCTCCTGTAGGGCCTGCGATAGGGCATGACTGACTTGGGGGGAGGCGCGCCACCATTGTGAACCTATCATTTCAAAACGCGAACTGGCGCGTGCAGGTTCAAGGCGTCACAACACTCGCCGCTTGCCGTTGGTGAACTCGCCGCAGGAACCATCGGTGGCACTCGAAGTTGAATACGACAAGCGGATAGGTTTCCTGTACCAAGCCATCGTGCCGCTAAGAATCGAGTGATGAACGCTGATCTCGTGAAAGTGCTTCTTGTCTTAGCGTCATTGGTCGGAATGCTTTTACTCATTGCTATGACGATGATCCAATCCTGACGCCTCGATTTGTTATGTGCGTCGGCTTCTGTCGCACTTAGTGCCCCCAATCTCAGCCCCTGCCGGTTCCGCTGGTGCGTCAGCTCGTCTCTCGCACGCGCTGTCTTGGGAGGCTTAATACGGACGACTGTCAAATATTTCGACACCTATTTCGGCACCGATCTCGGGGATCGATCTCGTGGGGATAATGAAAATCGCAGTTTTGCGGCTTTTGGATCG
The DNA here is from genome assembly GCA_963745855.1 of uncultured Alphaproteobacteria bacterium. Taxonomy (GTDB): domain Bacteria; phylum Pseudomonadota; class Alphaproteobacteria; order Rhizobiales; family Methyloligellaceae; genus Methyloceanibacter. The sequence continues at coordinate 12,380 of CAVUZR010000011.1, forward strand.
AAAGCAACTCGTAAAGTTTTCCGACAGATAGGCGCTTCCCGAATGCGACCGCCGAGTCAAAGACGGCCTCAGATTGATCACACGGATCATGTCCCCATGTCGTCCCCTTGAACCCTGTGCTGCCCCGCATTTCCGGTGTTTTTCCACTCCCGATAGTTCATAGGTGTGAGGGCTGACATTGTGCCAATGGACTTGTCGTCGGCTCGCCCTTTGCAGATCCTTCGCGAGATCGCCCACGACACAATCCCCAGAAACGTCGGAATTTCTTACACCTGGGAAATAGCCTCCCCCAGAAAACCAATGTTTATCAACTACATAGTTTTTGGTATGAAATTTGCGGGCCGGACACTAGGCCAATTCCGAAAAAAGAAGGAGGCAGTTATGCGTCTTACGAAACATCTTAGGCACTATATTAACGCTCCTCGGCATCACGACGGCAGGGCTGGCGCTATCCTGCACCGTTGGGTTCGGCAGTGCGCAGGCAGCCAATCTGGTGGCATTCGAAAACGGCGATGTCGTCACTTTTTTGGCTACCCAATTTGATGTGACGCCGTTTACCTTTACCAGCGACGGCGAGTCGGCGATCGGGAGTGGCGCGTTCCTCGCGAACGCGACGGCTACCGGATCGGCTCTGCTCGTGTTGACCGAAGGGCCCGATGGCCCGAACAGCGATTGGCTCGAGCTTATCTACAGCGGAGCTGGGGGCCGCGGAACCGAAATTATTACGGCGCATCTGGAACTCGGATGCCGATCCCGGTGGGCTCCCGGCACTGCCAACCGGCGTGACCCCAGTGTTCCTTGCGGAGACTGGCACCAGCCAGGAAGTCACGGCGCTACTGGTACAGTCCGCTACCGCCTCTGGATTTGGTTTTCCCAGCAACATTACGATCCAGGTCCAGTCGGATGCGGACGGAGCCGGTGCCAGAGCCCACCACCCTCGGCTTGATTGGCCTCGGACTTCTTGGTCTCGGTGCGATGAGCGCGTCGGCGGCGGAAATTGGGACGCTAAGAATTTGGCAACGGCTCGCGTCTAAAAACGGTTGTGCGGGGTGGCCGCTCTAGAAAAGCGGAGACCACGGTAACCCGCACTCTTAGAGCCCCAGGGGACATGTCCTCCCTGGGGCTTCTGCTTTTTGATCTCGCCAAGGAAAGGGCGTCGGCTTCGGTCGGCGCTCTTTTTGTTATATTGTCCTCGATGGAGAACCAAGGCGCTAACGCATGGCCCTGCATTAACGAGGCAAGAGATGCCCCAGGATCATTGCCAATGTCAGAGCGGAAACCACGGCCACGAGCCGGGTGAGTGCAAAAACACGGCAACTCACGAAGAAGATCAAATGTGCGACGACTGCCACGACAAGGCAGCAAGCGAGCTTATCCAAGCCCTGCCGCCGGGGATGTGAGCGCAGTTTCGCGAACTCAACGGACCTTGTAAAAGTACCGGTTATGCCGCCCGCTCGTGTCGGAGAACCGTGAAATCGCTTCCCCGTCCTTACTATGTCGTTACTGGTTGGGATAGAGCGTGCGTTCCAACAAACTAACTTATTGATTTTATTGGTGCCGGCTGGAGGATTCGAACCTCCGACACTCTGATGAAGGATCAGAAATCCATCCTTTCCCCTAGTATCAGCACCATTCAAGAACCGGCCATTTTCCATAAGCATCATTCCGCTTGTTTCCGATTAGTTCTTGTTGTTTCCGCATCTCGCCATTGGAGGCGCTAGGAAAGTCCTGGCGGCGGTAGGGAAGGGCACAGCCATTGGCCCGTGGCCAACATCACAAAACGGGCTGTAGACGCCGCGGGGGCTCGCTCAATTGATAGCTACCTTTGGGATAGGGAACTGCATGGCTTCGGGCTCAAGGTGACGCCCGCTGGCAGCAAGGTTTACCTGGTGCAGTATCAGCTTGGAGGACGAAAAGGGCGGCCGCGCCGCGTCACCATCGAGAGGCATGGGGAGATAACGCCCACCTTTGCCAGAGCGGAGGCTAAGCGTTTGCTTGGGGAGATTGCCGCTGGACGCGATCCCGCAATCGAGCGTGACAAGGCGAAGGCCGGCAAGTCGCTGGCCGTGGTGCTCGATCAATTCATGGCCGAGCACGTCAGGCCGAAGCTAAAGGCAAGCACAGCGCGAGAGTATGAGCGCAGCGCCAAGCTCTACATCGTGCCACGCCTTGGGCGCCGCCCTGTCGGTGAGCTAATGCGTCAGGACATTGCCAAGCTGCACCACGAGCTTGGTGACACGCCCTATCAGGCCAATCGGACCCTTGCGTTGCTCTCCAAGTTTTTCGGCTGGGCCGAAAAGCATGGGCTGCGGCCAGATGGCTCTAACCCCTGCCGGCACGTCGAGAAGTACCGCGAGGGACGGCGGGAGCGTTTCCTAAGCCAAGGGGAGTTGGCAAGGCTGGGTGACGCCTTGCGGGAGGCTGAGCAAGACAAGACCGGTTCCCCGTGGGTCATAGCTGCAATTCGCTTGCTCGCATGCGGCGAAACGAAATCCTCACGCTTCGCTGGGGTCATGTCAGTGAGGAACACGAAAGCCTGTTTCTTCCCGACAGCAAGACAGGCCGGAAGGCCATTCACCTAAGTCCACCCGCACTCGCGTTGCTGCAAACCATTCCCCGCCTGGAGGGCAACCCATACGTGATTTGCGGAGAGAGGCTGGGCAGCACCTTGTCAATCTCGATAAGCCCTGGCGCCGCATCCGTGCGGTAGCAAAGCTTGATCACGTGAGGCTCCACGACTTGCGCCATTCGTTTGCGAGCGTGGCTGCATCGGGCGGGCAGAGCCTAATCGTTATTGGCAAGATGCTTGGTCACTCTCAGCCGGCAACAACGGCGTGTTACGCCCATTTGGCAGACGATCCGGTAAGAGAGGCGAGCAATGCGGTGGGGACGCGAATCGCTGCGGCGATGGACGGTGGCAACGGCGCAGCGATTAATCCGCTCGCAAAAACCACTCGCTACGGCCAATGCAATGGCAACTGCTGTTCCCTCCTCACCCCTCGATGACTTGAGTCTCGCGCTGGCTGAGGCAGATTTCGCTCTAACCGCCGCGAACATGCCAGAGGAAGGGCGCATTGCGTCTTTGCTCGCTCTGAAAGCTATCTATGATTTTTCGAAATCGACTGGTCTGAGAAGCAGGGCACGATAGCTCTATGGCGAGATAAATTCAGCGGCCACTCTGACGAGGAAGGCGCTGATGCCTACAAGTTCACACTACAGCAAGCTCGCGCTACTCACACTAATCCCTCTCAGCAGGTCGAGCTTGTTATGGGGGGCTAAAGCGCCTCTCAGAGAATCTGGATAAATCCACCTCTTAACCAGACTGCTTAGTCGTCATGTTCCTCCGTATCGGCTGGGCGATCCCAGCGCAACGAACGGAGCAAAAATGACTTAGACTAAGAAAGTACTGCGAGCCCCAGAGGCCGCGACATACATCGGACTAAGCGAGAGCACACTAGCCAAACGCAGGCTTTATGGCCTGCCTCCCCAATATTTGTCCTTAGGGTGTCGCGCCGTTGGCTACGCGATTGATGACCTCGACGCATGGCTGCAGTCCTGCCGGCGTCAATCCACGTCGCAGCAGTCGGAGCGGCAAGGACCGTCAAAGATCGGACGCGATATCGCTGAAGAGGTCGCGTGATGGCTGTCGGGGGACGATCCCAACGGCAAACTTTTCGCGAAGGTCAGAGAGGGCATTTCTAAATGGCTACAGCGGCACGGGATTCCCTTCGCCGCTGCGTGGTCGCTTGAGCGTTATCGAACGGGCAAGCGGAGGTTGTGCATGCCCACATGCTCTTCCACTTACCGCCTGAGTACTGCACCACGAGGAAGCTTCAGGTCGAGGCAGCGATCTATCGCCTCATCAAGCGGCATGGACGCGGCTATTGGGCCGAAGAGGTCATCGATCTCACTATATGGCCTAACCCCGATGGCAAGTATCTGATCAAGGGTGGTGGTCAAAATGTCTGGAAGCCATTCAGACTTCGGAAGGAACATCGCCGCTTGCAGGGGATCATTCACGGCAAGAGGTGCGGCACCACGCAGAACATCGGACGTGCGGCACGACGCCGGGCGCGCGCCGCTGATCAGCAACAGAGCGGGGGCGCCTGCATAGAGCTACCCACCGAGGCACATTACAGGCGGGCGCTAAAGGACTTCAACGTGGCAATTTCAAGCGAGGATGCTGGCCAGCGCCTGAAGGCCGAGATCAAAGCCTTCTACGATGCACGCACGGATCGGCGGATCAAGAAGGGGTAGGAAGCAGCCAAGAGCTAGCTTTCGTTAGCTTGCTTTGGGTTTTCAATGTCCGCTATGGAGTACCAAAGCAGACCTGTTCAGTCGGCGCTGTGATGCCCGCCAGGTCCTCGCTCTCGGCAAGGACTCAACACGGATTGCTCGATCAACACGGTCCTTGACTTGCTCGCCATATAGCCATGTGCGGAAGCGGGCGTCTCTGTCCGTCGAGCCACTCTTTGCCTTCTCCGCGAGCCACGCTACGACGAAAGCATGATCAAGGGGTCCATCCCGTAAACCTCCGGCTTCCAAACCACCGCTTCTTGGGTCCCATCGAGATGCCCGGGGGGTAGGTGAAATTTGGATGGGGTATGGAGATCCTAAGTGCTTACCATCGGCGTTCTCACCGACAATGATGAGCATCTTTGCCGTCAGGCCATGCTTGCGTGAGTTCAGACACGACCGGGCCCTGCGGGCTTGGCTCCGCGGCCCGGTGCTCTTTGTTGCGTTCGCCTGATTGGCGTGCAGCTGTTTGTTTGACGTCATAATTGGAACCACTCCCAATCCAGCGATGGAGTTTGTGATGATCCGACTCATTCTGTTTGCCTGGGTCGCCCTCGCAGCCATCCTCCTGGTCGCTACCGATCTCTCCGAAGACCACCATTTGAAGCAGATCAGCAGCACGTACTTTGCCCAAAACGACAACAACGGCGCGGAATACCAAACGCGCCACACTATTCGGCATCACAGCTAGTTAGTCGCTATCTGCTTCAGTAGCTCTGGCAGCTTGGCGATGTTGCTGGCAATGCGCCGTGCCTCATCGAGAGTTAGTGACGTGGCGATTCCTGCATCGCGCGGATCAACATAGGCGAGGGTCTGTCCGTTCGAGTCCACGATCCTTGAAGCCGCCGTCTAGGGCCAAGGTTACCGGCAAGCATTTCGGCGGCAACTCGCAATATAATGAGGTTGTCGAAACTGCTGACCCCGACCACGTTCGCAAGCAGCACCGTGACGTTCCCGGCGATCAATCCCGTCAGAAACTAGGTGGCAAGAACCGGCCTTAATGCCTTCAGACTTTGCCGATCAGTGCCTAGAGCTTTGGTTTAGAGAGCTTGGGGGCAAGGCTGAGGAATACGCTCGCGCTTAATGGGCATTTCTGAAGGAACAGGGTTCGATGCCATGCCCAAAAGAATACGAGCACCGGACCTTCCGCCTCCGCTGAGCTGCATCGAGAAGCCCCGCATCAGAGTGTCATTCGATATGACGCGCAAAGTCATTGCTGTTCCGCCTGAAGGCCCGACCTTAGGCAAGAGATTTCGATTTGGCGCTCACCAAAGCGAAGCTGCAGGATCATTATTCTGGAAAAAGCAAACATAATCGCCCAGATCGATCTGTCGCCAGCTCATTCCGTCATAATTCACGAACGACCGCAAGATGGCTTGAGCCTTTCCATTCTGTAACATCCGTTTTTCCAGGAAAATGTAGATCGATTGCACATGGCCGCGATATCTACGGGATGCCAGAACATCAACCGCCTCTTTCTCATCGCGCCTGGCCGGGACAATTAATCTCGCGCCGGCGAACTCCAAGGCGAGAACCGACGATGATACGTATACAATCGGTTTGGCTGAGTCTTCCTGATCGTGAAATCGACCACGGATAAATTCAACTACGCGGGGAGATGCTTCGTCTTGGCGGTAGCCTTGCGCACCCAAGGGAAATGTCAAATTCTTTGTCTCGCGGCAATAGAAAGCGTAAGCACCGTAGACAACCGTACCTACAATGGCGAGGTAAAATCCGCCTCTCAGCCATCTTGAAGTCCCAAGCGAAAATACTTGAACAATCCCTGGCAGCAAAAGCAAACCGACTGAACGGAAGTACCTCTCATGAATGCCGACGGTTGTTCCCAAGTACAAAACGATGAAGGCCAGCGTGTAAAGCAGAAATGTGATCGATGCGAAATTCGTGTAGCCGGTTAGCTTCGGTTCCTTACGCAACCGCAGCCAGACGATGACGTACATAGTGGCGACTATTGGAACAGACAGCTCAATAATGAGTTTAGGAGAAGGAAGTCCAGGCGGCGCAAGTGCAGCCCTCGAAAGCCGATGCAGAAAGTCGGTGAACCCCACTATACTCATTGCTGGCGCCACGATGGGAAACACCAAAGAGATTGGCGATAACCCGGGACCACCGCTCCCAGCAGTGGTTGCCGGGGTCGGTCCCTTCGCCAGCCATAAGAAATAGAAAACCACGCCGAAACTTGCTGTTACGATAACGGCAACGAGCCAGCGCTGCGGCGTTCGGAACAATCGCCCGTCATTGACAGAAAATAGGCATGCACCAAGCAACGCCAGACCATAAATTGGTCCCGACAATTTGAAGAATGCCAATGCGACTAGAGCTGCAATGAGTGGAAGAACTGAGGGGGGAGACAGATCGCGCAGTTTCCAGAACAACAGCGTTGCCCAAGGCGCCACTCCAAAGAGCAGCGTTTCGCCTCCGTAATATTCCCCGAAGAACTTGGTGAACCATTGTGTGCAGATCATCAGCAAACACGAGATCGCGATTGTTCTCAGCGGAAATCCGGCGGCGTGATAAAATGCGTACCAACCCAGCACGCCGAGTACTAAAAAAAGGGTGATGGTGAGAATCAGGCTATCGCCGAGATTTAGACCCAGAAACTCAAAAAGGCCGGGGAACAGATACTGGCCGGGTGACCACTTCGTAAGAAACATTCGGTGGTCGTTTGCGATGTTGGCTTGGTCCGGGGAAACGAAATAATTGAAGCTCCCGCCATGTCGCATGGCATCCAATACCAAAAGGCCCCAAGCCGAATCACGATCTATCGAGACCCTGATGTAGAGGGCGATTATTGCGTAAGCGATTGGTACAAAAACCAGAGTTCCGATTAGAAGCCGACGCTCCCACGGCGCTTGCAATCCCTGGCTACGCCTAAGAACCGATGACCCGTCGTTCATACTGATAACTCAGCCGAATGGCGAAAGCGCTGAACTGCTGAACGCTGGCGCTTTAGACTGTCCTTGTCATCCCCAACATTTGAGGCACTCGAAGTGTGGAAATAGGCCCTCTGGAGACCGTGAGGATAAAAAGTTGACACCCAGCGGCGAGGAGTCACGAAGAAGCCCACCGAGGGGACCTCACGAGGCTTCTAAGGAGTACTTGTTCAAGTCGTCTGGCTACCAGACAGCCAGAGCATACTACCGGGGAGGGGCGGGTCAACGGTCCATGGTGGTGGGAAGCGGCGCATTGCCAGCTAGACACCTCGAAGCTGCTTTTCACTCTGCCAACGAGTTCAACCTCATCAGCTTCTAATGTGCCACGCTCAAGGAGCGTCGCCGCAAGCGGGAGATGGAGCTTTAGGCTAGAAAATTGGAGGTCGTGGCCCAACACTCGCGCTCGCATTCGCGACTAGGCTCATGTCCAAGGACAGTCGCCGAGAACTTTGCCTGCGCGATGTGCGGCCTCGTCACTCGCGAAAGAGCGGACGTTGAAATGGCGCGGCTGGGTCTGACTGGAGTGGTGCGGATCGTAAGGCACCGGGATTGCCGCCACGCGCTCGGCATCTTGCAGCTTCCTGATCTGCGCATCGAGGCTGGCAAGATCAGACTTTAGCTCCTCAAACAGGAGCAGGTCATCAGCATCCTCGATGGTGGCGCGGTCGAGCTTTTTGGCGAGCACATCGAGCGCGTGAAACTTTGCAGAACGCGCAGATTTCAGTTTATTGATGCCCATCACATGGTCTCCCCTTATTGCTGTGAACTCAGCGCCTATCTCCAGGTGTCCGCTTTCCGTGCGGACTCGATGCGCATCCCTGCCCTTTGCAGGGCCTCGACCTCCGACCACCGCAACATCTCGAACACGGGAGCGGATGCTGGGTGGTTAGGCCAGCGATTGGTCAGGCCCACGAAGCCTGTAGTCAGGAAAAGATGCGCCGGTACGGAATAGCTGCGCAAGATTGGCAGAACGTCAGAGCCACGTCGCATACGGTGTCTGGTCGCAAGAGAGCATCTAGATCCAAAACGGGAATGTCACAGCGGTTATTGCGCTTCCGGCACTCACGAGGCCGCCTTTTCACTTATCATGCGCCGCCTCGTGCCCTGTACATCCATTCTTGACTTGGCTTCTGGAAGTGGTGCGATGCTCGCCAGATTCAGGGATATCGGATACATCCAACTGTACGTCGTTGAAAGTAACACTGCTAGATTCCAACTCGCAGGGATTAACCCGCTTGCAATTGATCTAAATGCGGATCCAGCGTTTTGACCGTCGTTTTGGCTTGAGATGGTAGAAGCCCGGATTGGCCCTAATTGAACGTGAGCGGACTACCGAGCAAACGCGGCCATGACGGCATCCCGGAACTCTTCCCAAATCGAGGGAGGCTCGCAGAGAAGTCATCGAAGGCGCCTTCCGTCTTACGAGAGGATGTCGCAGACGATTTTGAGCTGGACACGGACAGCCCCTATACGCTCAGCGTGCACGGTCTGAGTGCGGGCGGAATAGTCGACGCAGCCACCGTGTTCCAACAGTTGCGAATGCGCCCCTGGAATTATCGCTGGCCAGATTCGTCGGCTGCATCCAATAGCACCAGAGGGTCCCCGGATTACTTGCCCGGATCAAGAGGTAGTGCAGACAAGTTCGCGCCAGCGCCGCCCCTTTCGTCAGCAGGGAGGGTTTCTCGGCTTCACATTCGTAGCCTAGCGCCTTCATCGTGGGTCCAGCAATCCACTCGATCAACCTCACCTCTGAACGATCAAGCTGATCTTGCCATATACCTACGCGATCTCGCTGCAGCGAACCCTGAGCCCGCTCATACCACCACCAGGTCACCTCGCGTGCAGGCTCACGTGCTTCGAGCGTGGACGGCGCGTACCGTTCGCCGATGAATGCGAAGATATGTCGAAGTTCAGCTTCCGGCTCGCGCACCAGCTCCTCGTATTTGACAAGCAAGTAGTTGTCCCGATGCTCAACGCGGCGAGCAGCGCCGACATGCTCGAGCCATGTTAGTGCGTTGGCCAGCGCCTCAGGGCTTCCGAACGGCATCCGCTTCAAAGAGGCGACAACGTCGCGTGGATCTCGCACTATATGAATAAGCGCACACCGCGGATACCAGTCGCAAAGCGTCTCAGAGAACAGCGCGAGGTGTGGCATCTTTTCTCCGAAACGAGCTTTACCCCGTTCGAGGGCACCCTGACGAACGAGGGTGGTGAAGAACGCTTGGTAATTCGTACCATCGCGCATCAGTCTCTGCGCCAGCAGCTCTCTGTCGACACCCAGCGCCTTTACGTTACTTGTCTCGATGTATCGTGAGATGAGCCGCTGCCGGTTCTCCGGTATCGCCAGATCGCCGAAAGCCTGGCGCCGCACCCACACCTTGTAAAAGAACGCGGTCTCGTCGCACAGCTCAATCGCGGGGTGGCGGTTCAGAAGTCACCCTAAGGAACGACGTACCGCTGCGGGGTGCGCCAACTATAAAGATCGGACCATCAAGAGCCATAGAAAACCATAGTTCCTACTTCAACGGGTCAGCAACAATTGAAATGCGGAGAGGAAGCGCGTCTCACTGAGGACGCCTTCGATCCGGAAGTTATCCAAGATTGTCGCTAAGGAGGGCCGCACGTCCTACCCAACTAAGGAACGCAGTTTGTTCAGAGCCGCTGGGCGACGTCTAATTGGCGGCTGTGGATCTGGCCGGACGATCTGGCGAACTTCAAATGATGCTCGAGGAGGCAGAAGACGAAGGCCGTTGCACTGTAGACATAGTAGACCTGGTGGAAGAGAAGGCTTTCGATAGCGAAGAGAACGCCTCTGCGTGCGCGCATGAACGCAAGGAAAGATTTGTTCGCGGCGAAGACGGCAGCTGTGGCAAGAGCCGGTGCCCACCAAAGAGACGCAAGCAGGAAAGGCAAGGACAGGCTCAAAAAGAATAGGCCAGCGAGGCCGGCGCGCAGCCTCTCGCCCGTGGCCACATTGAGATCGTCGGTCAGACCATAGTAGCGATGCGTGAGATTCTTGTACTGCGCCGCGAAGGCGGGCGCGGGCGGCGAGTTGTCATAGGATCCGAACACGGCGGACACCGCATGATCGGCGAGGGCGCGCCGGATCCGTTCCGGTGAGTCCCCATGCGCGATCACATCGGCATCGACGAACCACAGGATTTCGCCGACCGCTTCCTTGGCTGCGAGATTGTCGGGCCGATGCCCACCCGCTCGATAAAGAATGGGCCGCCCGCGTATATGAAGCCGCCGCCCGGCGTCCCGACCCTTACTGATCTCCCACCAAATTTGGCTCTTGCATTTCAACGTGCCTTTGACCAGGACGGCGTTACCAAAGGACGGCCGTCGGCGGTCGGATGGTTGAAGTTACTTGAAGCGGCTCGAGCCGATTTAACTACCTGCCGATCCAACCCAGCTCATCAATACTTTCGTCAGGCGTCGGAGTACCCCTGTTGTCCCATGGAGGCGACATTCCCAGGGCTGCTGTTGTTCAACGCTCCGATGAGTGGGGCTGTCTTTACGAGAAATGATATCAGGAGCCTTTCGGCTGCTCTCAATGCAATCGCGGATCCGGGTCCAGCTCCGGATATCTTCCAATCGATCATAAATCCTACGCATCTTGCTCCTTCTCCAAACGCGATTCAGACCCGCTCACAATGTTTGCGACGCTATCTTGTTCTTGGAGCAGGCGCGGGTGGGGGTCTGCTACTGCTTCTATATTCGATGCCACTGTTGGGTGTGCTCGCCATTATCGGTGCCAGGTATGTTTTCAAGCAGTTGCCCGATAACACTTCCGCTCTCGAGACCGCAAAGAACACGGCGGAGGCAGCCTGGAATACGGCTTGCCAGGATTGGCAAGCCAAAACTGGCAATCAGTCATATCTGAAAATCCGATCTGATGGGCTCAACGCCATAAAGGAGCTGGCAGAACTGCCGAACTTAGAAAAGCAGCGTATCCAAGAGCTTAATCACAAACGGCACGAGCTTCAGCTAGTAGCGTTTCTCCAAAAATATCGAATTGATCGAGCAAAGATCAGGAATGTTGGTAGCGGGCAGACGGCTGCAGCTCGCCTCTTATGGAATCGAGACGGCGGCGGACATTACTAAACAGCGCGTGCTCGTAATCCCGGGATTTGGCAATGCAATTGCGAATTCACTGGTCGCATGGCGAAGGTCGGTGGAAGCCAAATTCATCTTCAACGCTGCGGCGCCAATCGATCCCAAGGAAATTGCCAACGTCAAAGCGCAGATACTGAAACAAAAAGCGTCGAAGGTTGCCGAGGTCCGCCGCTTCATTCGTCAACTCGATAGTGTTGCAGTCGATATAAAGTCTCGGCGACGACCAATGCAGCATTCTCTTCAGGCACGCTATTGGGCTCTCAAACAAGCTGAGTGTGACTTCAACGCTGCGAAGTTCGCTCCGCAGGTGCCGTCACCTTTAGTAATCATCTTTATCATTTTAGGTGTCGCGCTACTTGGTGGGCTTTTGAAATCAGTGGGGCATCTTGAGCCGCAACCCATGAGCCCGGACACCAGCCGGCCCATACTCACGCCCAAATCAACACCTCAAGAGGAAACCACCGCCTCGACTTCTCAATTGCCTCCGAAGACAGATAAGTGGCTCAGCGACAATACCACGTCCCCGCAAAATCTAGTGCCCCCGCCAACCAAGCCAGAGCCCAACTCCACCAACTTCGTAGGCTTTGTTCCAGCGCCCGCTCCTAACGAGCCGACTTCTCCGTCGCCGCCCCCGACACCTTTGCAGATGCCGCAGGATGTCCTCATCAGTACAGAACCGGCTGGGGAGCTTGAAAATCCACAAAAACCGTCTGAATTGCAGAGTACCTCTAGCGCGAAGCTGAATCCGAATTCGCGGGAGGACGCCAAAAAGATCCAACGGCGCTTGGTCGAACTCGGTTATGCGAGTGGTGTGCCAGATGGTATGTGGGAACCACTATCTCAGGCGGCATTGAAGGGGTTTCAAACAGCATCAGGACTACCAACCACTGGCAATTGGGACTTGGCGACCGAGAGTCTTCTCTTTGCGAACTCGGCACCGGCGAACCGCAGGTCGCTATTCAAGAAAGCGGAACCTTCGGGAGCCCGTCCGTTCCAATGGCCAAGGCGCTTATTCGGTGAGCACTAGAGATTTCACCTACGATCGAATGACGCGACAATCTACGCGGAGATCGGTTGGAAAATCGGAACGTTCTGTTGGCTCAGTAGGTGAGTGAGGAGGGCCAAAGGCTCGCGGGCCTACTTGCTAGAATATGCTCGGCATCACGAGCGGGAGAGCAAGTTCGATGGCGTTCTTCAAAGAGACGATGCCGGCCGAGAAGCTGGCCTTTATGTTGCTGATCTATAGCGTCCAGGGGAACTTGGACACCGATGATGGCCACTGTTTTGCTATGAGACCCGAGCTCTGGCCTCGCCCTGCCAATTCTATGGAGGATCCCTTCAAAAGGCAGATGGAGATCTGTTTCCTTAGAGGCTGGGCTATGTTCTTCGTTCTCGGGCAACTTTTCCCTGAAAAGATTCGAGAAGCAGTGATGGAGCGTTATGCCTCGCTGTGGGGAAGGTCCTGGGGTGACAAATACGCTTTCTTCCGCGGGCAATGGGAGTCTGCTCAAAAGATCTATGATGGAACGTGGATCATTGAAGACGTAAAGGCCCGCCGGAATATTTTTGGCCCAACTGATTTAAGTGACCAGGGAGTTAAAAGGCTCATCGACGGCGTCAGTAGCGCGTTCGTCGAAAACTGCGATTATGAGGCGCATTGTTCGGACCAATGCGTGCCGGTTTGAAAAGAGAAGGTCGTCAAGTTCTCGAGAGCTCGCTCGCTATGGCCGAAAACTTCCTTTCCCACATCGCCAACCAATATAAGCTAGCAGTTTGAGGGACTGCTAATCATAGCTCACTTATGTGGGAAGTTCAGTGTGAGCTTGCCGTCACCATGTCGGTCCAGGAGTCTTTCAAGTGCCCTCGTGACCCGAAGGCGCTTCTTGCCTCTAAAAATGGGGTGCGGCAGGTGACCGCTTGCGCTGTCGCTGCCGCGTTATGGGCTATCCCTCGTTTGCCGAAGTCATCCTTGTGCAACAACTGTCGCCGCGGGCGGTAGCAGTGATGCTACGGCAGAGCGCGACGAAGGACGGGGCGAGCCCTCGCCGTCATCGTGCTGGCCGCTGGCACGGCTCGACACCTGGTCGACCCTAACGGGTGGGACGGTGAGACAGAGGGGCTGCTCGCGCTTGAGGCTCTGCATGATGATCGGCCTGCTGGCATGCAGATTTAACCCCCTGCCAGATTATTTGCATCGAGCGAAATTTCGGGAGGCTGCGCCCCCTCTCGATGGGTGGTGGAAGGACCCAGCGCTGCTCGAATTTGAGCGTGGAACAAACCGCGCCCGTCTGGATTGACGGAAGGCACGGTTTAGTTACTTTAATCATCGCGTGGCTCTGGAAGGGCCGCCTCAAACAGGAGGTTCAGATGACCACACGTCTTTCTATCGTTAGCCCTATTTTTCTTGTCATCGCGCTGCTGCTGCTCCCATGTACCACGGCATAGGCTTTCCAGCGCGTGCACGAGCTTGGCGGCATTGGCGCCCCCGGGGGGGTTGATGGGACCCATCTACGCGGTAGTTCCGGACGAACACGGATCTCAAACGGCGAGGCGATTCAGCACATTCCGCACGGACGAGTGATCCCAGCGTCCACCGCGCGGCGTTGCGACCTTCCGCTTGTTCAACTCACCCGCAATCTTCGCCAACGACAGACCCTTGCTCTTCAGTTCCGCAATGATCGGTTGTAGCTTCTGCGCACGTTGATGAGCTTCTGCGCGATATTGGGGCGCAAGAACCTCCGCACCATGACGGCCTAATCTTACGCCCCGGGCCTTGGCAGCTTTAAGTGCGGCCTTCGTCCGCTCCGAGATTAGACCGGCCTCTAACTCCGCCACGCTCGCCATCGTCGTCAGCATGAATCGTCCCATCGCACCGTTGAGTTCTGGGAGATCGGCAAACAGAACCTCGACGCCAGAGTCGATCAGCTTCAACAGAAAGGACACGTTGCGGGAGAGACGGTCGACCTTAGCGACAACGAGTTTGGCCTTGTTCTTCTTGCAAGCGCCAGTGCCGCATCAAGTTGAGGACGCTTTGCGCGCCTACCCGATTCGATCTCGACGAACTCCGCGATGAGCTGCCACCGACCACCGTTGAGGCGCTCTTCCACGGCGTCCTTTTGCGCATCGAGACCGAGCCCGGAGCGGCCCTGCCTGTCTGTGCTGACGCGGTAATAGGAAACGAAATTTCCATAGTGCGCTGACATTTGAAGCGCCTGCCTCAAAGCTGTGCTTCAAGAATAGATGAGGCAGAGCAACGCCCATTCAAAGTACGATTAAGCCGCGCCGTACGGTTTCAGGTGGCGACAGCCGGAAGCTTGGGTAAACCACAAGGAGGAGTCCCTATTGGGATTTTGTAACCTCAGCGCCTAGTGATGGCCTGAATGCCGGGGCACAAAGACAAGCCCACTCAACGTGTCCGCGAGCATAGGAGTCTTCGCGCTACTGTGGCGGGGGATAGCAAACCGATGGGAAAAGGCAGTTAGCGGGACTGAACCGCATCGTTCCACTCGGCGTTGGAAGGTGGTGGGAAAGGGGGGACGATGCTATGCGCGACGTCCGAAGCGATCTCTTAAAGCGTGCTAATCTAACTCAAGATCAGATCAAGGCTGCTGATGTTCACGATCCGGCAGCCGACGTCCTGACCATCAATGCGGTCGGCCGGAAGTGAGACGCGTTCACGAGAAACCCGAAATCCCTGAACCGCCAACGGATTGCGTTCGTGCGCCGCACATGAATCGGCGAATTTACGTCGGCATTTTTCTAATCTCATTTGCAACGCTTCTGCTCGAGCTTGCGCTGACGCGTGTGCTCTCGGTGGCGCTCTGGTACCACCTGAGTTTTCTGGTGATCTCGACGGCGATGCTGGGCTTTGGCGCCTCCGGAGTAGTCCTGGCGCTATGGACCGGCTTGCGTGAACGCGCGCCGCTTGATCGGACTCTCGCCGTGCTGTGTATGAGCTTTGGCGCCATCACGATTGCGAGCTTTTGGGCGGTGCAGCACATCCCGTTCCACCTTTTCACAATTCCCGATAGGCTCCTCCACGACGTTTTCTTGCTGCCACTCTACTTTTTGGCGCTGGCTTTGCCGTTCTTCTGGTCGGGACTCGCGATCGCGCTACTTCTTACGCGCGGCTCGCAGAGGGTGAACCGACTTTATGCCGCCGACCTGGTTGGAGCGGGAGCGGGCTGCGCTGCGCTACCTATGGTGTTGCCTGTGCTCGGGGGGTCAGGAGCGGTGGTCCTTGCCGCGGGCGTCGGTTTTCTGGCAGCTACGGTCTTTGGCCTTCCAAGCGCTCGGCGCATTGGCGGCGGAGCCTTGGTGCTTTGTGCTTTGGCGTTCTTTCTTGCGTTGTTTGCCGATCAGGTCCTTCCGATCACCGTATCGAGTAAACGACACACACTACTTCCCGCGCCACCCATGCCGGCCCCGCTCTATACAGCATGGAACGGGATGTCGCGCGTCGATGTCTACCCGTTAACCGCCGCTCCGACCCTGGGTTGGCCTGCGTCAGGTCTCAGTATTGTCATCGATGGTGGGTCGGCGGCGACAGGAATCGGAGACCTCAGCGCCGGTGTCGAACACTGGCTCTCGCGCGACGATTATCAACCGCCGGGATTGGCATATGTCGGCAAGGAGCGTCCCAGGGTCCTCATCCTTGGCTCGGGTGCCGGTCCAGAGGTGCTCGAGGCGCTTTACTTCGGGGCTTCATCAGTTACCGCGGTCGAGATGAATCCCATCATCACCGACATCGTTACCCATAGAATGCGCGAAGCCTTCGGGGGACTCTTCGAGCGCCCTAGTGTTCATCTGGTCACCGACGAGGGGCGCAGTTTCATGCGGCGCTCTGAGGAAAAGTATGACGCCATTATCTCGGTACAGACCAATAGCGCTGCAGCCCTGGCTTCTGGTGCTCTAGGCCTCGCAGAGAGCTTCATGTTCACTCGCGAGGCGTTTGAGGATTATCTTGACCATCTGACCGCCGATGGCGTCCTGCTTATCACACGTTCGCCGAACCAGGTCGCACGGCTGTTCGCGACGGTCCGTGAGGTGTTTGAGCGGCGCGGACTCGGCAGCCCCGCTCACCATCTGCTCGCCGTTCAGACACCTCCGCCTCCGTGGGGACCCCGTCATGATCTTACGGTCTTTCTTTTCAAGAAGTCTGTCTGGACTCAGGGCGAAGTTCGAGTGCTTGAGCAGCGGCTAGCGCACGATCGGTCGTCAGCCTCCGCGGACGGAGGCGGCGGGCTTAAGTTCCTCTATTCTCCGTTCGAGGGCGGTTCGGGGAACCTTTATTATGAGCTTTTGGCAGCTTCGGATCTGCCTAAGTTCTATGCAGCTCAATCCATCGATGTCTCGCCGGCGACGGACGATTGGCCATTCTTCAATAATCAGGCGCGCTGGTTGCAGGTGTCGCTGCGCGCCGTAAGCGATCCCAAAAACCCCGTCGGCGCCGAGCTAATGCTGATCTTCCTTCTGCCCCAAGTAACCTTTATCGCCGCGGCCCTCATTCTGTTGCCACTAGCGAGCCATTCTCGTCAGGGTCTGCGCGTTTCGGGTTGTGGGTCGTTCTTGACCTATTTCGCCGGGCTGGGGCTGGGCTTTATCATGATCGAGATTGCTCTACTCAAGCGCTCGATGCTCTTTCTCGGCGAGCCGGTCTACTCACTCGCCGTGGTGCTCGGCAGCCTCCTCATCTTCACTGGGGCGGGGGCCTACGTGGGACAGTATTTTTCGCGGCGGGCCGCCAGTGGGATCATCGGCATCCTGCTCGCTACATTGACGACGCTTGTCCTGACAAGTTTAGTGATGGATTGGGTGTTCCATGCTGCACTCGGGTTCGCGCTGCCGTGGCGCATCGGTATAGCGGCTGTCTTAATCGCGCCCCTTGGGATCCTGCTTGGGATGCCCTTCCCAGCGGGTCTACGTGTTATTGGTGTCGTAGCGCCCGCGCTAGTGCCCTGGGCGTGGGGTGTTAACGGCTTTTTTACAGTTATCGGCTCGGTCCTCGCAATGATGTTGGGAATGATCTTTGGGTTCACGACAGTACTTGTGGCAGCTGGGGCGTGCTACGTGATTAGCCTCGTGATGGTACATTCGGGACGTTGGGAAATTTCGTCGCAGGCGCTCACTACCCGCTTGGCCATGGACTGATGTGGCGCATGAGGATGGGCGGCGAACGCGTGTGTTATTCGCCCTTGCGCCGGATGACCGACGGGTCGAGAGGACCAGCGGCACACGGCGAGTGTTCGCGTTGGCGTTGCGGGCGGACGGCTATCATCCTCGCAGCCATCTTGGTCGGACTGCTGCGCCTATTCGTGACCCGCGATATCTCGGCCATCAAGCACGCGAAGTGCTAACGCATGCGTTGGTCACCGTGCCGATAGCTTGGAGTGGGTGATGCTCATGCTTTCACGCTTAAGGACGGCAGCGAGATCAATATCTCGGACTGTAGCTTGGTGCGGCGTCACACGGCCAGACAAAGCATCCCGTGACGTTGATATTCCTTCACTTCTTCCAACACAGCTTCACGTATCTGGTCGTTCCCATGGTCGCTGCATTGGTGCGCCGCGGAGCAGAATGAGAAGACGGTATTACCCTCTCCCCCACATACTACCCAAAAAAATATGCCACGGTTGTTTTTCAAATTTCTGTTGCAGTTCTGCCATCGAATTCTGGATCGCCTTGCCGCGACAGCAGGTGACCCGTTTGGGTTGTGCCGGTTCGCCCCGTAACCCTAGGTTCGCCCGTGACCTGGCCGTGCAGCTCGCTGGGCATGACATGCTCAAGGGCTCGGCATCGCGATCATCCCTGCATCGCCACCCGACTTCTTCACCGAGGACACGCCCACCGCTGTTTTGGAAGAGTCCGCTTTAAAGCCCAGAGCGTATGAGTCAGCAAATCATGGCATGGGGGAATCGTCTGGTGGAAAACGTGGGACCAATAAGCGCAGCAGACGCTTACGCTCGTTCCCCAGATTGTAGGTTAGTAGCTCGCTCGCAGAATGATGCGAAGTTACGCATGGGCGGTCATTTGGTGCTTCGTCTCTCCTTCTGAGAAGTGAAAGGCCGTTATCTTCATGCCAAATGATGATTTCGCGGACCTCTTATGGGGTGCGCAGGCAATTGCCGACTATATCGGTAAGAACTATCGCCAGACTATCTACCTACTAAGCACTAAGAGGCTACCTGCACAGAAGATCGGCGCAACGTGGGTTGCGTGCCGGTCTAAGCTGCGTGCTCGCCTTCTGGGTTAAGTCGCCTCCAGCATTGGAGGCGCGTGATGGATGCCTTCGTAAAACGGTGTGAGTACTGCAACGAGCCATTGCCGGAAACAGTTCCGGGTCTTCGGCCAACCGCCTTGTGCGGAATTGTGACACGTGTTGCGCCTGGGCTACAGGAGCAACGGGAAGATGATGCTAATTATAGGCGCAACCTTGCTGGCACGCGCCATGAAACAGACATTGAAAGACGAACTTGAACGTATAAACGCAACCAAGACGCCTCGGCTGCACGACCTAACGGAGCTCGCCAACCGCTACCGGCTGATCGAGGTGACTATCGCGATGCTCGGCTACGCGTTCGTAGGGCTATGCATGGCGGAAGCGGCGGGGGTGCTGCTATATGTTACCTTGCGGCTCTAAGCGCTATTGCCGCGCAACAGGCGAGTGTCAGAGCACCGCGGTCTTTGTTGGCGGCCCAATGGTCCCGCAGCATAGAATTCACGCTCTCGACGCTGTCCGCGCGTTCGCACTGCTGACCGGCATTTTGCTGCACGAGACACTGTCTTTCATCGGCTCCTACCCGGTGCAGGACAGTTCGCCGAGCATGATGTTGGGCGTCACGGCCTACGTGATTTACATTTTCCGGATGAGCCTGTTCTTCATGATGGCGGGGTTCTTCGCGCACATGGTCTTGCATCGCCGCGGCACACGCGCGTTCGTTAAGGATCGCTCGACGCGGATTCTCGTGCCGATGGTCGGCGGCTGGTTCATATTCGGAACGCTTACGATCGTCGTAATGCATTGGGGGGGGCGTCGAACATCCGGCGGGGTCCCGCTTCTGCATTTTTGGTTCCTCTACTACCTCAGCATTTTCTACGTGCTCGCGTTGACGCTGCGCGAGGCTTTTGACGGCTTAATCGATCGCGACGGTCGAACCCGCGTGGCGATCGATTCGGTTGTTCGTAGCATGACCTCGACCTATATCGCACCGATAGTTCTCGCCGCGCCGCTGTTCGTCGTGCTGTACTTCAACGATGCATGGGCCGTGTGGTGGGGAATTCCGGCGCCCAGCACGAGCTTCATGCCTAACGTGTCCGCGATGGTCGGTTACGGCACAGCATTCGGGTTTGGTTGGTTTTTGCATCGCCAAGCGGAGCTGCTGGGCCGCTGGCAGGCGGCGTGGCACGTTCACCTCTGGATCGGTATAGCCCTCACTGCTGTGTGTCTGTCGATCGTCGGGTACGCGCCGGGCCTCACGATGGTCCCAGGGCCCGCCGGGAGTCGCGTGGCGTACACTGGGTGCTACACGGTTGCGACCTGGTTCTGGACCTTCGGCATCGTCGGGGCGGGCTTACGCTTCTGCTCTCAACAAAGCCCGCTGCGGCGCTACTTGGCGGATTCCTCTTATTACCTCTTTCTCGCGCATCTGCCCCTCGTGTTCTTTCTGCAAGTGGTGTTCGCGAAGGTGCCGCTGCACTGGACGGTCAAGTTCCCGCTGATTTTCGCGATAGCGCTGACCGTGTTGCTCGTTAGTTATCACTATTGGGTCCGGCCGACCTTCATCGGCGCGCTGCTGAACGGGCGCAAGTATCCGCGCCGCAAGGTCCTTGGACCAGCGATTGGCCAGAAGCAACTCCCCCCACCTTCAATTTGCCTACCCCCGGGGGGTCAGATGGGACCATTAACCTGTGCAAGTTATTCTCCTCACCTGTATACGTCCAGCTCCAGCGAATTAGGAAGGGGCCTGATCTAGCTCCGCGGCGGACCAATCCTTGGCGGAGGAGTTTGTTGAGATCCAACTTCAGCCCATGTTCAAGGCACGCCCTTTGTCTTGGCTTCGGCATGTCAACCGACCCGCTAATAATTCGCTGCGACTGACGGCCTCGTCCTTTTTTGGGCAACAGGACCGATGTTCTGGGTGACCCCACACCGTTTGCCGTCAATCACGCCCTCGCCGAGTTTGCTTCGCCACTTGTTTGGGAGACCGAATGCGTCCCAAACGGCCAAGTCTCCGCCCTTCAGTAGGTATTTGCCGTCGGGGTTGTGAGGGAATGTTAGCTCGATGGTCCGGTCGTCGAGAATTTGCCCCGCCACCAAGGCTACTAACTGGTCGTCGTCCTTGCGTGCTGGAGCACGGAACCGAGTAGGGAGGTGGAGCAATAAATGGGAATGGACCACCTCAGACTGTTGTCTCGTGCGTTTATTGCGGTGACGCTCACGCACCCAGATACCGGTGAGCGGTATACCGTATTTACGACGAAACCGTTTATCGAGAAGGTAGCGAAGTCTCGCGAATAGCTTTCCATTAAGATCGTCACCCGCCAACGTCCCGCCCCAGTGAATGTGAGATGGGTGTTCAACGGCATACCGATCTCGCGAGCAAAAAATAAACCCTCCATCATGTTGCGGGCCTGTCTAAGGCTGATGCGATTGGTTGGTCGTCGAGCTGCACGGGTTTGCTTTGATGGCTGCGCTTGAGATGGAAAGGAGAGGACGGTCACGGCGTGAAAACCCCCCTGAGAGAGGGTGCCGTGGGCTGCCTTCCACTAGATATGTACCAAGGCTTTAAAGAGTGGTGGACCGTAAATCCGGGATTTAGCAATAAAAGCAGTATCTTGGAGATCCGACTCCCTTTCCTTTGGTCCTGTGCAAAAGCGATGTCCAACTTAGCTAAGTGACGGATTCTGAATCGTTTTTCGATTTTACTCCCCTGAAGTTCTGAAGCGTCCCGTGAACATCGAAGTTTTGCAGGGTTCATCGAGACAGCTCCCAGTCACGACTCGGGCAGCGCGTATAACCGGACGAGAGCTTTGTCATCGACCTCGCCGCAAGACTCGCGGACACAGCGCAGTAACGCCTCTCGCGTCGTGCAAAAGGATCGATCTTGCCAGCCGGAGTTCTTTTTCCGGGGATTGCCCTTCCTCCGCTGCAGTATCCATTGCAGAGGGTCATCTACGACCCTCCAGTTCTTGTTAAGTTGCGCTATAAGCCGATTTAAGGGGTGCGTCGGCGAGAAAGGTACGCGGACAAGGACTGGGGGAGGTGATGCCGGTACACTCGGCTCGCGCACCCGGTTTTTCCGAGAATGCTCGAAGCCGTCGAAGTGGCCCACAATCACGTGGCAGGGGTCAATTTGTTGGGACACTCCCTCCAAAAAACATAGGGATCGTGTGGAAGATGTCAGCGTCCCACTTTCTACTAAGCAATTGTTTTTGGGCGATTCGTCTGGCCCCCTACGGGGCGCCAATAGATCAATGGCTTAGGCCCCGCTATCACCAAGTGGGGGCAACTTTAGGGGCAACGTCGAGCCGATTTCGCGAACCAATCATCACGGATTTGGCGCGTGGCTAAGTTGCGCACCTCGCAATGATGTCCGAAGGAACCCCCTAAGGGACGTTAGACGGCATTACTTGATATCGGCTAAGTGCCAATAGCGGACATCTGGTCAAGCGGCGCCGGTCAGTCCACACAGGACATTCCTCTCCGCTGCCCCGAGCAACCTGGACCGGAGCATCAACTTGTTCTCGAACGGCACGCTCGGAACGTCTTACGTCCTCACGCAGATGCCCCAGTTGCTCGAGCCTCCCAGCGGCCCCCTGCCATCGTTCGTTCCACCGGGATCGTGATCATCTCAGGCGTTCGTGATCGACTTCCAACGCTTGAGCCGCTCCGAGATCAACTCCGCGCGTCGCCGATCGTCGTGTCCGTCCAGGATGCTCATGTCCTCGGCATCGGCGCGCCAGTACACACCACGGCCTGCGGCTCGGCTGCTCGGGCGTATATTCCGCATTCGAGGAACCGGCGAGAATGTTTGTTCGGGGTCAGTAGCCGACCGTACAGATCCAACAGGCACTCGATCTGCTCAATAGCACGCGGAACGTAGCGTGTCGGGCCGATCCAGGCTGCGCCGGGTCGGCCGCAAGACACGTGTTAATGTGTCCCCGCTTCCGGAGGCTCTTGAAGCTTCCGCTTGTAGTGGAGCATGGGGCTCGGATCAGCCGGTGTTTCCTGGAAGAGATTGCGATCTTCATCTCAAAGACCGCTAACCGGCTCGAAATCGATACCGATGCCTTCCTCTTCCGCCAGACGATGTAGGCTTTCGATCCTATGAACCGTCGCTGCCGTGACCGGCACACACCATTGCACGGGCCTGCGCCGCGTGCGCGCCTCGAACGGTCCAAGAGTTCAGCCAGGGCATTCGCGTCGCCGCGGAGGTAGTCATGAACGCCGCGTGCCGCCGCTTCGCCTACATCGAAGGTGTCATAGCCGGCCTGCCGTCGCTCATCGAGGGTCGCACCTGGTCGGCAACTAGTTCGATTTGACCGGCAACGTTTGATGAAAGGTTGTCACGCCGGCCGCCGGAAGGGCGGCCGACAGACCCCGCCCATCCGCGCTCGGTGTCACCGCCAGATCGCGAGGGGTCCCATCCCCACCGGTATAGCGCGCGTCATAGGCTCCGGGGGGCAGGCCCCGCACAGAAACAGGACCGGCCCTGTCGGCATTCACCACAACGACATAGGTTCCGTTCGTGTTTCTGAAGGCGACTGCTTTGCTGCCCTGCCTATCCGATCGAGCCCCGATTCGCGTCGCACCCATGCGGATGAATTTGAAATACTGCGCGAGCGCGGCCGTACGCCTGCCCATCCTAATGTTCGGGTGGTCTGGATCTTTGATGTCGACGAAATAGTAGAAGCTTCTGTCGTCGCCGGAGAACTCGTCATCTTTCGAAGCGATGCCGAATTGCTGCCACGCAGAGACATCGGCCTCCGTCAGATCCTCGTAAAGCTCTTCGGCATCGCCCGTAAGATGCTCGAGCATCGCCGTCTCTTTGCCAAATTTGCGCGCGCGCTGCTTTATCTGCTGCAAGTCGCTGCCGCTCACAGCGTAGCGGTGGTAGGAAAACGTCGTCACGAGATCGCCGGCGTCCGGCACGGCCATCATGGCGTCAATATAGCGCGGTGCGGCGGTCACGGTCGAGGTCGAGGGCGCAATGAAGTCCGGCGCGAAACCCGCCTGTCTGAGCCGTTTGGCCGCAGCCACCAGCCCAAGCCCGATTTCGCGGCCCCCCCAACCATCGCTGTTGTCCGGCTCCAAGACGACCTCGAACGCGTCCGGTACGAGATCATAGCGGCGCTTCAGGTGGTCGAAGACTGCAAAGACCAGCTCGCCGAACTCCTCCGGCTGGCGAGCATGCGAGATATCGCCCTTGAGCTCTGTCGAGCCGAAATCGACATAGCACAGATTGACAAAGAGCCTTTCCCCGTTGTCCTGAATGCGCCGTTTGAGTGGCAGAAGAACGTTCTCGACTTGATTGTCCAGTTCCGAGAATTGGAAGCCAGCCATGTTCACCACGTTGGGATCGTCGTTGTCATTGATCTTTTCATAGCGGTGGCGCTTGGCCTCCTTGTAGCCGATCTTGTTCTGCCGAAATAACGTCCAGTAATCGACCGGATTCTCGGCGCCGCTTCTGATTTCAATCCGGATACGGTTGATACCGAGCTCGTTCACGAGGTAGTCAAGAATGAGATCGCGGTACCGAAGCCAGGATGGATCATAGCGATCCCAGCGCTTGTCCTGTTCCCAGAAACGCGGCATGACCTCCCACCCCTTCATGACTTGGTGTGTTTCCGAGGGATTGACCGTCACGACCGTTGCGCTTTCCTCTGGCCTAAGAGCCCAGGCGGCAAAGGCCCCGGCGAGGACAACGCCGAGCGCGCCCCATGCCATCGTTCGTTGCTTCACGTGGAGGCCTGATTGTCAGGTATACCGCTCGCCACAGCCGACCAAGCCTTCCTAGTCGGCAGTCGTTCTCGTCAGGGGCAAAGCCGCCTCGGTATAGTTCACTTTCTCGCCGGGGTGAAGTGGCTTGGCGCGCTCCCAAACCTTTGCACCGATCATCGATCTGGCCAACGAAAGCGGCTGAAAAATGATGCTCGGCCACATAAAGATCTCGTTTGTGCAATAGCATTCCTTTTGACGGATCGACCGGCGAATCTCTCCTGCGCGGTGCGAACGCCAGATCTCCATGAAGGATTTTTCGCGCAAGTTTCCGATCGGCGGGCGCTGCTCGCAAACCGCGACGTCGCCATTGGCGTGCACGACGGCGCTGAGCACGCCGGCACGGCACGGAACGAACTGCCGCTCTTGTTCAGCACTTTTCAGCTTCGCCCATTGCAGCATCGGCTCCACGACGGAGCCATAGCGCGCGGCTTCGCGGTCTGACCAAAGCCTGCGGATATAGGCATAGAGTTGCCGATATTCGTCGAGAGCCGGGCCCCGCAATGTCGGGTTTTTGCGATCGCCGCGGATGATCGCGAGATTGTGGTGCATCATCCGGGGACAGCGGTCATAAAGGAATGTGGTCAGCTTCCTGATTTCGGCCATATTGTGCTCGGTCGCGGTCGATATCGCGTGGATCTGAAGCCGCGGATCTTCCTTCTGAAGCTCGACGAGCGCATCGTAGGTTTCCATCGCCTTGCGGAATGAGTTCCTTGTCTTGCGGAACTCGTCATGGAAGGCGGGCATGCCATCGAGCGAAAGCTCGACGCCGAAGAACGCGAGCCCCGGATCTTCGAGGACGCCGCGAACGGCCTTGATTGTCCGGTCGGCGAAATAGCCGTTTGTGGGAACGTAAATTTCTTTGACGCCGTTCTTCTTTATGAACTGGCGACAGATTGCGGCGAACTCCTTGCGCAAGAAGGGCTCGCCGCCCGAAAGGTTGAGATTTTCGATCGGGCCGAGATTCTCGGAGAGGGACACGATCTCCTCGAACGTCAGATCGTCCCGCTGATTGAGCTGCTGCCAATAGAAGCAGTGCTCGCACTTCATATTGCAAAGTGAATTGATGAACAGGATGAGAAAAGGCGGGCTCGGCACATCGGGCAAGGCCAAGCTTTGCCAATTGAGCCGGGCATGCTTGGCAATGCGCTGGGACAAACCCCTCATGCCACCCCCCCTCCGGCTGGCTTGCCGACTAACGCAAAGACCGGACCAATTTAGCACAGTCTTGCGGCACCGGGGAAATGGGTTATTTTTGGCAAAGTTGCATCTCGGGATTTGCTCAAGCCGAAGCAACCCCGAATGACGAAGCACCATCCCAGGGATTTCTGGTCATGAGCTCCGAGACCACTGGATCGACCCCAGGAATTTCCGTCATCGTCGCCTCGAAGGTCGGATCACCTTTTATCGATCAATGCCTTAACTCGCAGCGCGCTTCTAGGCGAAGCGACGCGGCTTGTCTATTCGATGCTTTCCCTGGGCCTGCCTATCGTCCTGCTGCTCAGGATGGGCCGGACCGCATGGAGCCGACGCACCCACTTCACAAAGTTCGTCGGTGCTTTGCCGATTATTGTCGCTCTTCTGATCAACTTGGCGAAAGCGTCGGTTATGTTGTTGCGCACCGCCTTCGCAGTTGTGAGGCAGGCCATGAGCCGCGCATAATATTCGAAAGATTACTCGGCGCGTGTGTACGGAAGGACGATCGATAGCTCAATCGGAGGTCGCCGGTCGGGAAAGGCGCCAATTAGATTTTGAAGCGCGTGCTGAAAGCTGATCCTGTCGTAGTTCAATGCGGACTCCTCATCGCGGTAGATCGTCGTGCTTGTCGTGATAACTGATACCGCTTGCTTGGTGCTCCAATAACCGGCCGTGATGACGAGTTTGAGCGAGGGATTGTCCTTAAGGAATCGGAAAAACCGCTCGGTAAGAGCCGGATTATGCCCGTCGTTATCGTTCGGCGTGATGCCGGAAAGAGCGCGAAAACCTGGCGCAGTGAACTGGTAGCCGGAGATTCCGACACGAGTAGCAGCCGCGAAGAGACCAGGACTTAGCGCGTCTGCATAGCTATCGCCGACTAAGACGAAGCTAGGCGACGCCTGACCGACTGCGCCGCGGACGCAGAGGTCCCCCTTGTCCACCCGCTCGACCGTCACGAAATGACAATCGCGGCGGTCGTGTAGAAGCGCATCGTGCGCTGGCACTGACGCGATGCGAGCAGGAAAGCCACCACTCGCAATTAGGGCCACGCCGACACACAGGCTCGCAGCCGTCGAGACCAAACCAGCGCCAACTATGCGCCATCCCTGACAGAAGGGTCCACGACGCACCGGCTGCTCGACATAGCTCCATGACAGATAGGCAGCGCCGAGCGTCGCCGCGATCAGCCCCACACGCATAGATACGGTAAGATCCTGAACCGTGTTAACTGGTAATGGCATTGTGTTTCCTTTTCGTGCGAGTGAACCGAACGTCTGTTGTTCCTGAGCCGCGATCCTAAGGAATTTTGACGCCAATCCTGCGGCGGTGTTACTCGTATGGCCGTGCCTACGCTTTACCACCCCCTTTGGGCGCGCACTCGTCAGTTCAGTCTGATCGGACGTTACGCAGTCCAGCAGTTCCGGCTCGCGCGGCGTGGAGAGGCGTTCCCGGTAGCCCTACTCCACAACCGGGCATGGTTCGCGTTGGGGGACAAGCGATTGCCGACGATCTCGCTGGAGGCTCTCTTTCCCGGGATCACCGCGCTCCCGGTTTGCGTTCAGTCCGTAACGCCGCAGTTACCGGGGAATCTCACAGCCGAGGCGCTTTGTGTGGTGGCCTTGCTCTGTCAGCGACTGCAGCCGCGAGCGCTCTTCGAGTTCGGCACCTTCAACGGGCGGACCACTCTGAATCTCGCCCTGAATACACCCGCCGACGCGAGGATCTACACCTTGGACCTCCCGAGTCCGGGCCAGACGGCCCTACCGACGGCATCGGGCGACGGGCAGTTTCACCTGGGCCGGCAGAGCGGCGCCCTCTGGAAGGGCTCCCCGGCGGCCGCGAAGATCGAGCAGCTGTGGGCCGATTCGGCCCACTTCGACGAGCAGCTCTACCGGGATCGGATGGATCTCGTGTTCGTGGATGCTGCCCACTCCTATGAGTACGTGCGCAACGACAGCGGGAAGGCACTGTCGATGGTTCGTCTTGGGGGCGTCATCGTCTGGGACGACTACTGTGCCTGGTATCCAGGTGTCGTGCGCCACCTCCACGAAATCGCAGAGCGTTGGCCCGTGCATCACCTGGAGGGCACCCATCTCGCTATTCTCGTAGTGCCGAAAGACCCGGCTGAGGAGTTGCCGTCCCGCACGTAGATCATGCTCAAGCGCGCCGGCGCTCAAGCGGGCGCGCAAGGGCAAGGACATCGATAAACGTGGGAAAAATTTCTCCAAGATCGAGGCCAGGCCAGCAAGCGACTGCGGCGATATCTTTCTGCTCAGCGCAACGAGCCGCTGGGGGTGGAGCGAGCGTCGGCGTGCCGGGTGCTGCGGGTGGACCGGTCAGGCATGCGCTATCGCAGCCGGCGCCCATCTGATGAGGCCGTCCGGCAGCGGCTGCGTGAGCTGACCGGCGAATGGCGGCGCTTCGGCTACCGACGTCTGCATTGGCTCATGAAGCGGGGAGGGGATCGTCATGAACCACAAGCCGCCGCCTCGCCGCTACGGCCTGGGCTCTCTCATCTGGCCGGACGATCTGGCGAACTTCAAATGATGCTCGAGGAGGCAGAAGACGAAGGCCGTTGCACTGTAGACATAGTAGACCTGGTGGAAGAGAAGGCTTTCGATAGCGAAGAGAACGCCTCTGCGTGCGCGCATGAACGCAAGGAAAGATTTGTTCGCGGCGAAGACGGCAGCTGTGGCAAGAGCCGGTGCCCACCAAAGAGACGCAAGCAGGAAAGGCAAGGATAGGCTCAAAAAGAATAGGCCAGCGAGGCCGGCGCGCAGCCTCTCGCCCGTGGCCACATTGAGATCGTCGGTCAGACCGGTCCGCCCGATCATGAGGCGCGCCCAAGGGATCGCGCGGCGGAACAAGTCAACCCGGATCACCTCGAGAACGGTCCATGCTTTCAAATGCGTTGCGTGAAGCTTGGGATCGAGCAGAATGCGCCCGCCAGCCGCACGAATTCTATAGGCGAGCTCGATATCCTCGATGGAGGGCACGCGGTAGCGCTCGACATCGAAGCCCCTGAGATCGAGGAAGAAGGAACGGCGCACGGCGCCGCAGCCGGCCCAGAAGGTCGAAGCCTCGCGGCGCGCGCGCTGATGATAGTAGCGATGCGTGAGATTCTTGTACTGCGCCGCGAAGGCGGGCGCGGGCGGCGAGTTGTCATAGGATCCGAACACGGCGGACACCGCATGATCGGCGAGGGCGCGCCGGATCCGTTCCGGTGAGTCCCCATGCGCGATCACATCGGCATCGACGAACCACAGGATTTCGCCGACCGCTTCCTTGGCTGCGAGATTGCGCGCAGCGCTGGGTCCGCGGTTGCGCGGGGTGCGGATCGTCCGGGCGCCATGGCGACGTGCAAGCTCTGCCGTCGAGGCTTCCGTCGAGCAATCGTCGACGACGATGACCTCGCACACGGTGCCCTGCTCCAGCATCTCCATGAGCGGTGGTAGCGACCGCTCCATGTAATGCGCAGCATTGTATGTGGGCATGATGACGCTGATGGTCGGTGTTGTCCCCGCCCGGCGCATGGGTTCCTCAAGGCCTCCCGGATACCGCGGACCCGGGATCAAGCCTTCGCGCGAGATAGGCGAAGGCAAAGAAGCCAAACAGCTTGGCAGCAATCTGACCGCCAACAAGAACGCTCAGGTCACGGAAGAACTTGGTGCCTCCGCCGGCCAGAATTGCACGCCCTCGACAAAGTGCGCATGAAAAGGCCCAGGCTTCAATCTTCGACAACATGACTTTCGAAGTCCCGTCTGTGCCGGGACCAGAGGGCGCGGTCGAATGTACCGTCCGGCTCGAGGCAATCGGCGGCCGCATAGGCCATGGTGAGGGCGTGATGAGTGTTGTCATGGGCGAAAAGCCCCTGCCGGCCAAAGGTGAGCAAGCCGTCAAAACCCGACAGCCATTGGTCCATCGCATCGAAATGCGCTGCATAGCCGCGATCATAGACCGGATAGGCCTGCCCAAGGCGCTGCGTGACGACCCTACGCACAGGGGCTTTCACGGGCAGATCCACATCGGCGAGCCAGCGGCAAAGTCGGCGACCGAGCTCCCCATCGGACGAGGACCAGCTTTCCTCTCCCGGATCGCTCGGAAGCTCGGCGCAAAGAACGGTCAGACCTCGGGGCTCAAGACTTGCCGAATAATTCTTGGGCTCGGAGAGCCGTGAGATCGGAATTGATTCTTCGGGGAAGTAATGGGCATCAAACTCGGAGAACTGGTCCTGTTCCAGAATGAGATAGATCAGAACCATGCCGCGGAAGCGTATGGTCTTGGCTGCAGCCAAAATCTCCGGCGGCGCTTGCGGATTCATCATCCTCACGAGCAAGCTCACCGGCAATGTCGACCAAGCGGCATCGACCAGTGTCTCAATTGTGCAGCCATCCTTCTGATAGTGGACAGCATGGACGCGTTGTCCATCATGGTCGATGCGCGAGATCCGCGCGCCGAGCACAAAGCGGGCGCCATGCCTCTCGCCGGCCATGCGCAAAGCCTCGCTGATCTGACCGTAACCCTGACGCGGATAATAGAATCCGCCGGCCTTGGCTGGCTTCAGCCCTGGAATCTGGCGCACGACCTTGAGCAGGATCTTCGGGATCGAGCTGTTTGCGATTCGGCGCTCCGCGGCCGTCACGGCAAGCATTTCGGGCGCGAGGCCCCAGAGCTTGCGTGCATAGGGGAAGTAGAAGGACCGGCTCATCGTCGAGCCAAGTCCCCGTTCGAGCACGCTTGCGAAGGTCTCCTCCGCCGGCCTTTTGCGGGGCAAGACCTTGCGGGCAAGATCGAGCCCCAGCGAGGCCGAGAAGGAGAACGGCAAGTGGAGAAGAAGATCGGCCGGCTTCAAGGGGAAATGAATCCAGCGGCCCTGAAGGCGAATGCGCCCATGACGCGGCCGCCACAGGAGATCCGGGCCCAAGGCGGCCTCGATGTCGGCCATGATGCGCGGTTCGAGCTTTGGGTGGAGCCTGTGGCTGCCGAAGTCGCAATGCACGCCTTCGAGCACGAAGCTGCCCGCATTGCCGCCCACCCGATCGCGGGCCTCTATGACTATCGGCATCGGCAAGCCCATCGCGCGCGAGCCGCAGCGCCGCGCCAAGTCCGGCCGGTCCTGCGCCCAGGATCGCAATCTTGGGCCGGCGCCGATCTTGTGCGATGGGCCGCGGTCCAGTGATCTCGCGAACATCATTCACGGGGGCCTCGCTGCGGGATCGCCGGCGTTGCAGGCGCAAGCCCGATGCCGCAAAGCACGAGGATGGCGCCGCCAATTAGGCCGGTTGTAAAAAGGATCGTCTGCCAAAGAAGGCCGGTCGCGATGATGGATGCGGGCGCTGCGCCGAGCGGGGCCAGGAGTCCGGCAAGGCTTGCCTCCCGCACGCCGAGCCCCGCCAGACTGAGCGGCAGGCTCGCGATGATCTTCGACAGAGGCCAGGCGAAAAACCAGGCTGCGATGGGAACTGCCACGCCGACCGCTTGCGCGAGCGCGACATTCACGCCGATGAAGGCGCCTTGCACGGTCATGGACAGCGCAAGGCAGAGCAGAAGCGCGAGGGGCTCGCGCAGAAGCGCTCCTATGCCCGCGCCGATCTTCTCTGCAACCTTGTGCAGCCGACCCCCCCGCTTGAGACGGCGAAGAATGACAGGGTAGAGGCTTAAACCGATGACCGCAGCAAGGACGGCCAGGGCGAGAATTGCAATGATGCTAAGGAGCAGGGTGCGGCCCGATGCAAATTCGCGCAAGGTGAAGACAAGCCCTCCCATCGCCAGAATCAGCAGCCCGATGGTGTCGATGAGCCGGTCGGCGAGCGAACCAAGCGCAAGCCGCGTTCTGTCCTGAACGTGTGGAAACAGGAGAGCAACACGCACAACATCGCCACCCGCAACGCCCGGCAGGCACAAATTGGCGCTGAGCCCGCCGAAATGGGCGCGCAAGACCGCGCCGAAGCCGGCTCCGCTATCGGCGAGGAGCTGCCATTTCGCGGCAGAAATGACATGGCCGACCCAGAAGATGGCGAGGCTCGCGAGCCAGAGGCCGGCATCGACGCGCCGGGCCGTGGCAAGGACGTCACTGAGAGGCAGGAACGAGAAAATCAGAGCAAGGACAATGCCGGACAGGGCGGCGCGCACGACCCACCCGCGAAACTTCGGGGCATTTGTCTTGTCCGAAGAGTCCGTGGCGCATTAGGGCCGCAGATGCAGACGGCCGATCATGTCGGCGATGAGCCCTATCGACCAGATAATGAGTGCGCCGAGAAACGAGAAGACTGCAGTTTCCGACAGGTTCCAGACCGTCACGTCATAGATCAACTTGCAGAGCCCGACCGCGAAGAGCGCGCCTCCCAAAGGGATGAAGATCCGCAACGGCTCGAACAGCGTCACGATTCTGAGCAGGAGCACGATGAAGGCAAAGAAGTGCGCGGCCCGGATCTTCGAGCTCCCAGTGCGCTTGGCATACTGGATTGGATAATAGACGACGCGCCGCTTGGTGCAGAGCATGGCGAGGGTAATGGTCGTTGTGAAGGAAAAGCCGTCTGGGAGAAGAGGAATGAATGTCTCGAGGCTGGCGCGCCGGAACACTCTCAGGCCCGAATTGACATCGGGGATCTCGCGGCGCGCAAGATAATTAGCCAGTCCATTCAGGACCCACTTGGCCGGCCGCCGAATAATAGGCACGTTGCGCATTGTGCTACCGCGATTGCCCACTACCATATCCGCCGTGTGCGCCAGCTCGATCATGGGAACGAGGCTTTCTGGCGGATATGTGCCGTCGGCGTCGATGATCGCGACATAGTCTGATTGGCTAGCCGCGATGCCACGCTTCAGCGCGGAGCCATAGCCGTCATTGTCGGCCGATGACAGAACGACCGCGCCGGACAGTCCCGCTGCGGTCCGCGTGCCATCCGTGGACCCATCGTCGACAACGATGATCTCGAATCTGCATGGGCAGTTCGGAGAGGGCGGCGCGGATCCGCTTGACGGTTGCCGCTACGGCGCCTTCCTCGTTATAGGCCGGGACAACGATACTCAGCGTGACCGGATCGGCGGTGGGTTTGGTCTCATTTGCGCGACGCGAAACCCATGTGAGCGCCATGTCTTGCATTTTCCCCCCAAAAATGGCGCCTCATCCTGTTCCACCAATCGGGTGCAACAGGTGGACCAATGCTGGCCGGCCTGCCAAGAATCCCTCTTGGCACAAATTCAAGGGTCGCTAGACAGACGCCCCAGCCTAAGGTGGGAATGTTAATGTGTAGCAAGAATCAAGTCCATCGGAGATAAAGCCTGGTCCCGTGAGGCAGATGTCCAGTGGCATCGAACTTGCAAACGGTTTGGAAACGCAAGGCACGCGGGGACATGTCTTTGAGAAATAAGCTGGAACGGATCGCGCCAAAGCAAGCGTTCGTCCTTGCCGCCATCCTCTTTGTCGGGGCCGCCCTGCGTATCTATGGCCTCGATAGCGGACTTTGGTACGATGAAATTGTCACTCTCCTTGAATTGGTCCGGCCCCCGCTTCGCGAAATTATCACGCATTTTCCCTCCAACAACGACCACCTTCTCTACTCCGTGCTCGGGCATCTTTCGATCAGCATCTTCGGAGAGCATGCCTGGAGCCTGCGACTGCCGGCATTCGCCTTCGGTCTGCTCTCCCTGCCCCTCGTTTACATTCTCGGTGTCGGCATCACAAACCGGTTCGAGGCCTCTGCTGCGGCGGCTCTTCTCGCAATCTCCTACCAACACATCTGGTTCTCCCAGAATGCGCGCGGCTACACCATTCTCCTGTTCTGCGCGCTGCTCGCCACTCACCTGCTTCTTCGCGGCCTGAAGACGAACCGGCGGTCCGACTTCGTCGCCTTCGCCATCGTCACGGCGCTGGCCGCCTACACCCATTTGACGACGGTTCTCGTGGCGGTCGCGCAGGCCCTTGTCGTAGCCGCGCATCTCCTCGCCTCCCGCAACGGCCGGCTCGGGGCGGGTGACTGGACCAATGCCGCCATCGGCTTCGCGCTTGCCGGCCTTCTGACTGTGCTTCTCTATTTGCCCCTCCTTTCGGACGTCCGCGCCTTCTTCGGGCACCCGTCGGAGACCAAGAATGTCGCGACGGCCGGCTGGGCCATTCTGGAAACATTGAGGGGACTGCAGCTCGGTTACATGATGGGCGCCGGGCTCTTCGCTGGTGCTGTCGTCTTCGCGGTCGGCTGCTGGAGTTACCTGCGCCAATCCCCGACCGTGCTCGCGCTTTTTTTTGCCCCGCCTCTCGTGGTTCTTGCCACAGCTGTCCTGTTGCAGCGCCCGACCTTTCCCCGCTTCTTCTTCTTTGCCGCGGGCTTTGCCCTGCTGGTCATCATGCGCGGCGCTGTCGTGATCGCGAACTGGATCGCCCGGCCTATAGGCCGCCAGTTTTTGAGAGGCGATCTGGAGCATGTCCTACCTATTCTCGCCTTCACCGGCATGGCGGTTGTTTCAGTTCTGGCCCTCCCCGCCGGATACCGTCACCCTAAGCAGGATTATCAAGGGGCTCTGAACTACGTCGTGGCGGAGGTCCGGCCGGGCGAACTCATTGCCAGTGTAGGAGGTGGCACATCCTACCCCTTCCAGAAATACTATAACCGCCCGTGGCAGAGGCTTCGGACTGCGGCCGAGCTCGAAACGGCGGAAAGGCAATATGGCACCGTATGGCTGCTTTATACGTTCGAGCGCTACATCGAGGCTCTGGAGCCCGAGATGATGAAGGCCGTCCGGACGAACTGTGTGGAGGTCAAGATCTTCCGAGGAACGCTAGCGGGTGGAAACATCATCCTTGCCAAATGCGGCCACCCGTCACTCTAGCCGGCATCTCGCAATCCGAAGCAGCTCCTCGGCTTCGCTGGGGCGCTACGACGTTCAGAGCTGGTCGCGCTTGACCTGAAAAATTGCGAGCCGCCCAAGGCGTGCCTGCCCTCGCGTCCAAGCGGCGCTCGGACGGCCGGCACCTCCCCGATCGCGCTAGGAGCGGGAACACCGATCAATTTGTCAGCCGCGACCGTCATTTCCGAGCTGAAGGGGAGAAAGCGGTAGCCACGTACTCGCCCATGCCCGAGTGATGCGTGGCGATATGAGCATTCAAAATTCTCATTTTCAGTGAGTATCTTGGTATGGATTACTAGCCGCGGCTTCCGTCTGGGCTTCCCGAAACCGCTGTCCGTACGGCTAACGGCTCCGGATGCAAATTATCAAGTTTCACTGAGTTGTGAACGATGGTCGTGGCGGCCGAAGCGGACAGTACTACTCGCGGCGACTGCATAGACCAAAGCGGCAACCACGGAAACGAGGAGATACGTGAAGCTGTGTTCGAAGAAGTGGGGAAATATTAATGTTACTGGATCTGTGGTCTGCCCATGCGAGACAGCACCCGCCATCAAGGCCGCAACGCACACGTAGATCGCCAGGAGGATTCCTGCGGCCCCGGCGATCATCGTCCCAGCGATGGTGGTCGATATTGGCAAAGTTCGAGATGTGAATTTGCCTGGCAATGTCGTTTTCCAATCTGACAGCATAAGTATACACACACCCCAAGCGATCGGAACGGTGACTAACGCATGTGTTAGCACCTCGCGTGCTTGATGGCCGAGATATTGTGGGTCGCGAAAAGGCTGCTCAAGCTCGAAGAACGGACGCCCGTGTGAAAACACGGTGGTTAAGGCGATGTAGATGCCGATTGAACCGGCTGCGATGACAAGGCCGCGTCGCGCGTTGGCACGCTGCTCGCCGCTAAGCATGCGAAGTGCTCCGGCAATCCCAATTGAGCATAGTATCATCGCGATGCGTTCTAATAGATGGTATCGCCAGTGTGATCCAAATTCGAGAGGAACGCCAAATCGCGTACGGTTCTGCAGCAGTTCATCCAACACCAAAGCCATGCCCCCCTTGGCAGCAGTTCCGACCAAGATGACTGCGAGGACGATCACAGTCATCACCGCTAATGTAAGTACTCGCCGAGTGCTGCCAGCCTGTTCGGCCCCGTGATCATCAGGCGCAGGCGGAAAGGCAAAGAACACACAGCCGCCGATGGCAATGCCGAGGATAACGTCAAGGGGCAGTTCTCGCGTTGCATGTTCAAAATATAGGATCGTACCGATCAGCGTGTGCCGTCCATCCTCATGCACCACCCTGGTCCAGGGCCAGATGGTACCGGTATGAAAACAGATGACGACGAATGCGCCAAGCAGCACGATTCCGCTCCATACCAATAACGCGACCCCCAGAAATCGAGGATATCGTGCTGGACTCATAAAGCTGTTGCTTCCTTTGCTCAGGTCGTCAGTTATGCTGTGTCGGCGGGGGCAAGTTAGACCGAGACGTAGGTGCTTTTATCTGTCGAGTCGAAATCGAGATAGCACAGATTGACAAAGAGCCTTTCCCCGTTGTCCTGAATGCGCCGTTTGAGTGGCAGAAGAACGTTCTCGACTTGATTGTCCAGTTCCGAGAATTGGAAGCCAGCCATGTTCACCACGTTGGGATCGTCGTTGTCATTGATCTTTTCATAGCGGTGGCGCTTGGCCTCCTTGTAGCCGATCTTGTTCTGCCGAAATAACGTCCAGTAATCGACCGGATTCTCGGCGCCGCTTCTGATTTCAATCCGGATACGGTTGATACCGAGCTCGTTCACGAGGTAGTCAAGAATGAGATCGCGGTACCGAAGCCAGGATGGATCATAGCGATCCCAGCGCTTGTCCTGTTCCCAGAAACGCGGCATGACCTCCCACCCCTTCATGACTTGGTGTGTTTCCGAGGGATTGACCGTCACGACCGTTGCGCTTTCCTCTGGCCTAAGAGCCCAGGCGGCAAAGGCCCCGGCGAGGACAACGCCGAGCGCGCCCCATGCCATCGTTCGTTGCTTCACGTGGAGGCCTGATTGTCAGGTATACCGCTCGCCACAGCCGACCAAGCCTTCCTAGTCGGCAGTCGTTCTCGTCAGGGGCAAAGCCGCCTCGGTATAGTTCACTTTCTCGCCGGGGTGAAGTGGCTTGGCGCGCTCCCAAACCTTTGCACCGATCATCGATCTGGCCAACGAAAGCGGCTGAAAAATGATGCTCGGCCACATAAAGATCTCGTTTGTGCAATAGCATTCCTTTTGACGGATCGACCGGCGAATCTCTCCTGCGCGGTGCGAACGCCAGATCTCCATGAAGGATTTTTCGCGCAAGTTTCCGATCGGCGGGCGCTGCTCGCAAACCGCGACGTCGCCATTGGCGTGCACGACGGCGCTGAGCACGCCGGCACGGCACGGAACGAACTGCCGCTCTTGTTCAGCACTTTTCAGCTTCGCCCATTGCAGCATCGGCTCCACGACGGAGCCATAGCGCGCGGCTTCGCGGTCTGACCAAAGCCTGCGGATATAGGCATAGAGTTGCCGATATTCGTCGAGAGCCGGGCCCCGCAATGTCGGGTTCTTGCGATCGCCGCGGATGATCGCGAGATTGTGGTGCATCATCCGGGGACAGCGGTCATAAAGGAATGTGGTCAGCTTCCTGATTTCGGCCATATTGTGCTCGGTCGCGGTCGATATCGCGTGGATCTGAAGCCGCGGATCTTCCTTCTGAAGCTCGACGAGCGCATCGTAGGTTTCCATCGCCTTGCGGAATGAATTCCTTGTCTTGCGGAACTCGTCATGGAAGGCGGGCATGCCATCGAGCGAAAGCTCGACGCCGAAGAACGCGAGCCCCGGATCTTCGAGGACGCCGCGAACGGCCTTGATTGTCCGGTCGGCGAAATAGCCGTTTGTGGGAACGTAGATTTCTTTGACGCCGTTCTTCTTGATGAACTGGCGACAGATTGCGGCGAACTCCTTGCGCAAGAAGGGCTCGCCGCCCGAAAGGTTGAGATTTTCGATCGGGCCGAGATTCTCGGAGAGGGACACGATCTCCTCGAACGTCAGATCGTCCCGCTGATTGAGCTGCTGCCAATAGAAGCAGTGCTCGCACTTCATATTGCAAAGTGAATTGATGAACAGGATGAGAAAAGGCGGGCTCGGCACATCGGGCAAGGCCAAGCTTTGCCAATTGAGCCGGGCATGCTTGGCAATGCGCTGGGACAAACCCCTCATGCCACCCCCCCTCCGGCTGGCTTGCCGACTAACGCAAAGACCGGACCAATTTAGCACAGTCTTGCGGCACCGGGGAAATGGGTTATTTTTGGCAAAGTTGCATCTCGGGATTTGCTCAAGCCGAAGCAACCCCGAATGACGAAGCACCATCCCAGGGATTTCTGGTCATGAGCTCCGAGACCACTGGATCGACCCCAGGAATTTCCGTCATCGTCGCCTCGAAGGTCGGATCACCTTTTATCGATCAATGCCTTAACTCACTGGCAAAGGAGGCTGCCGAGCTCGGGGCTGAGGTGAT
Source organism: uncultured Alphaproteobacteria bacterium (assembly GCA_963745855.1). GTDB lineage: Bacteria > Pseudomonadota > Alphaproteobacteria > Rhizobiales > Methyloligellaceae > Methyloceanibacter. The sequence goes on from CAVUZR010000011.1 coordinate 50,323, forward strand.
CGTTGTCGCGGCCGGCGAACCTTCTTATGCCGAGCGCATCACTGCGGCGTTTCCTTGGACCAAGGTCATACATGCCGCCGACCTCTCGAAGGTTCCTGCTTTGCGGCGCCGCGGCGTTGATGAAGCAGAGGGCGAGATCGTCGCGATCATCGAAGAGCACTGCTCAGCCGCGCCGGACTGGCTCCATCGCGCTCTTGCGGGGCATTCGATGGGCCAATATGGCGCGGTCGGCGGGCCGATCGTCGACTACAACTACAGCAGGCTGCGCGATTGGGTTGTTTACTTCGTGGAATATAACGGCGCGCTGCCACCCTATCCGAAGGGTGAAACCTTCGATCTTGGTGATGCGAACATCGCCTATCGCCGGGACATTCTGGTACCGCACCGGAATCTTCTGGACGATGGCTACTGGCACATGACAATGCACCCGACGCTCATCGCAAAGGGGATCAAGCTCCTGTCCGTGCCCGACATGATTGTTCACCACCGCGGTCCTTTCAATTTCGGCTACTATCTCCATCAGCGCTACTTGTTCAGCCGGGCCTTCGCGGGCGTGCGGGCAGAAACGCAATCGGCCGTCCGGCGTGCCGCCTATCTGGCTGGGGCGCCGCTCATCCCGATCATCCTTCTGGCACGCATGGCGGGCCGGGTCGTCCAGAAGCGATGCCACGTCGGAAAGTTCGTCGCGACGCTTCCGCTCATGATCCCGGCCCTGATCGTCTTTGTCGCCGGTGAATGGGTCGGATATCTCCTTGGCCCTGGAGAGGCGCTATCCAAGGTCGAGTAGGAGAACTCTCCGTGGCTGCACTGGAGCATCCGGTTCTTTCGATCGTGGTCGTCATCGTCAGTGACACGATCACGCCGCGGGCCAAGGTCTTTCATCTCAGGTCATGTCTCGATGCGCTTGCACATCAGACCAATCCTCCACCCATGGAAATCATCGTTCCGTACCATGAGGATGTCGACGGGATACAGGATCTTGAGAGGACATATCCCGATGTCATCTTCATGCGCGCCACCGGTGTTTCGATTGCCTCGCGCAAGGGTGGCGGACGCGAGCATCATGATGTGCTCCGTGCTTGTGGTCTTCGCGCGGCGAGGGGCGAAATCATAGCGCTACTCGAGGATCATGCGGGGCCGGATGCAAATTGGTCCGCCAATGTCGTTGCGGCTCATCGTCAAAACTGCGCGGCCGTGGGTGGCGCGATTGAGAACGGCATAGATCGGCCGCTTAATTGGGCCGTCTATTACTGCGATTTTGGCAAATACCAGAATCCGCTGCCGCCGGGTGAATCGTCTCACGCGTCGGATGCCAATACGTCATACAAGCGGCAAGCGTTGGAGATGATTCGCCCGACGTGGCAGGCAAGCTTCCGCGAGGTCGTCGTCAATGGCGCTCTGATTGCCCGCGGCGAAAAATTGATCCTGCGGCCCGAAGTTGTCATCTATCAGAACAGACGTGAGCTCGACTTCGTCTTCGCCCTCCGCGAACGGTTTAGTTGGGGACGTTCTTACGCAGCGAGCCGCAGCGCGCTTCTAGGCGAAGCGAGGCGGCTTGTCTATTCGATGCTTTCCCTGGGCCTGCCTATCGTCCTGCTGCTCAGGATGGGCCGGACCGCATGGAGCCGACGCACCCACTTCACAAAGTTCGTCGGTGCTTTGCCGATTATTGTCGCTCTTCTGATCAGCTGGAGCCTTGGCGAAAGCGTCGGTTATGTTGTTGCGCACCGGCCTCGCAGTTGAGGGGGAACGTGCCCGCCACACGACTTCATATCTGCATCGACGCGACGAGCTGGCCAAATGATCGGGGCTTCGGCCGCTTTACGCGCGAGCTCATCAAGGCGCTCCTCGCACGGGATGAGGGATTTCGATACACACTCTTGTTTGACCAGCGGCCCGCGGATCTCGTTCCGCCCGGCGCAAGGGTGCTCAGCGCTGAGACGGAACGCTCCCTGAACGACTCTGCGGCGGGCAAGTCCTCGCGCTCGCCTGCATATTTCCTGAAGATGGGTTGTCTTGCACGCAAGGCCAAGTGCGACGTCTTCTTCTTCCCCACGCTCTATTCCTATTTCCCGCTCCCTTCCCGTGCGCCCTGCATCGTTTGCTATCACGATGCGACCGCCGAACGGCTTCCGGAATTGTTATTTCCGACGAAGCTGAATCACTGGCTTTGGCAGGCCAAGACTGCCCTCGCGCGCTTGCAGACAACCCGCGCGATGACCGTCTCGCAAGCTTCGGCCCAGGATCTGGAGACTATTCACAAGTTTCATAAGAGCCGCATTGACGTGGTGACCGAAGCGGCCGACGCCGTCTTCTGCGTTTTGGACGATCCCGCCCAGGGCGGCAAGGCGCGCGCCCGCTACGGCATTCCCGAGGATACGTTTCTGCTTGTCCATGTTGGCGGGATGAACGCCCATAAGAACATATTGGGCCTTCTGAAGGCGATGCCGTCGATCATCGCGGCGGAGGCAAAGAGCCATCTGGCTATCGTCGGAGATATGTCGGGAAAGGGCTTCTGGGACAATGTCGATGCGCTGAAGGCCTTCGTCAGGGACAATCCTCCGCTCTCATCGCATGTTCATTTCACAGGCTATATCAGCGATGCCGCGCTGGCCGAGCTCCTGAATGGTGCGCAGGCCCTGGTCTTTCCTTCGCTTTGGGAAGGCTTCGGATTGCCGGCCGTCGAGGCCATGTCCTGCGGCATCCCGGTCCTCGCAAGCCGGCGCGGCAGCTTGCCGGAGGTGGTCGGCGACGCCGGATTGTTTTTCGAGCCGGACGATTCGCAAGCCATCGCGGCTTGTGTGAGCCAATTTCTTCATGACGATGCATTGCGCGCCCGGCTCAGCCGGAACGCTCTTGCGCGTGCTCGCCTCTTTACCTGGGCACGCGCCGCTGAGCTTGCCGAGCTCTCCTTCCGCCGCTGCTATGATGCGGCACGGGGCAGCTGAACCGGATAGGATCCGTCAATTCACCGGAATGCGCTTGACCCTCGCGCTACGGCATATGGGATCGCCCGCCGGAATGTTCCGGACCAGTAATGGTAGCGCTTGCACACTTCGCCGCATGTTCCGGGAATTTGAAGAGAGAAAGGCTCGCTCCCGGATAATGGGTGTGCGAGACCTCCTTGCCGTAAAGGCTGGCGAAGTAGGCGTCTTTCAAAGACTCACCGAATAGCATCGCCGTAATCAAGCCCGGCAGTATCGGTCAAAAATCGCCTGGCCTCGGCACGATCCTGAGCTTGGTCAATCCAGCACGGACCTGGGACCCGCAGATCGGGGACTACATGCTCATATCTCGCCCCGCAGGACGAACAGACTAGGAGATCCGCACCACGGCGAAGGCGCCCACGGCAGCGCGGGCAGCGCCAAATCGATTCTGAGGATACTGGATCGATGGTAATCGTGCGGACTTACACGAACTCAAGGGAAGAAGGTTGGAAGCCGTATGGCCTCGGCACCGACTGTAAGCATCCATCTTTACGAAGTCACCCACAATAGCAAATCGGCCGTTTGCAGTGAGATCCCCCGATAAACGGGGAGGACATCCACGCACGCAAATATCGCTCTGGACCAAGCGCGAGGTAAAAGGTTAAGAAGCTTCATCTGAAGGGGATCTCGGGACGCGCGCTGGGTTAGTTTGTCTGTCATGGCGCTGGACCAACAAGAGCAGACAAACTCGAGCGACATGAGGGCGCTGTTTGCGCGCATGGACACGGTGGCGATGTCGATTGCCACCTCTGTCGTTTTTGCGCTGGGTTTGGCTGCCGCTACGGCCGTCCTCCTGGCGCAAGGAGCCCCCGAGGGATTGTCTGTGGGCAGCAACTTGTCCGCGCTGGGGAACATACTTCCCGGATACAGTGTGACTTGGCTTGGAGCCCTAATAGGCGCCGGATGGGCGGGATTGATCGGAGCGGCTTTGGGATTCGTCGCCGCAACGACCTGGAATTTCGCCCACCTAGTGTTCTTGGGTGTACTCGCCCTCGGTTATCCGCGCCAAATGGCTTCCCTACCGAAACGAACGGATCTGAACGAGGCTCGATCACCGGACGAAGTTTCAGAAGACCGACGACTTTTATCGGCGGCAGCTCGGCTGAAGGTGTCGATCGCCGCTCTTTTCGCCGGACTGGCATTAGGACTGTTGTTATTCTTGGCAACCCATGTCTCTCTGGCCGTATCTGACCATCCTGGGCGATACCTCAACCTTTTCGGCATTTTCATGCCGGGTTATTCAGCAAGCCAAGTTGGAGCTTGGTTCGGCCTGCTATGGGGATTGATCTATGGAGCGGTTTCCGGGGGAGCGATTGCTTGGTTGTACGTGCGGAGCCTTGGAGCGAAGCTGCCTCGCCTTGTGATATGGGATCAAGCTGCCGCCCGTGGGCTTCGGTTTCCGGTACTCCGGATCTCAAGCCATGCGTTGGGAGTGGCACTTGGGGCGGTCACTGCCTCGCAACTTCTGCTCAGTACGCTATGGCTAGTCTTGCGCGGAACCGCAGATGAGAGTGTCCACGCCCAGCTGCTATCTCACTATCTTCCGGGCTACACTGTGAGCGTTTTGGGCAGTCTCCTAGGTGGACTAGAATTGTTTCTACTCGGCTATCTCTTCGCGGCGGTGATAGGCGCGACCTATAATGCCATAGTGTTCCGACGCGAGGGAGGTGAAAATTACGCGGCCTGAACACGTCGTTGTCCTCGGTGGAGGACCTGCTGGACTAGCCGTGGCTCACGAACTGAGCACGAACGGCATTCGTGTTACCGTTCTGGAGCGGAACCGCTATGTCGGCGGCTTGGCGGCAACCTTCGAGTACAAGGGCTACAAATTCGACTTGGGTGGACACAGATGGTTCACTAAGAATGACGCACTCAACCACTGGTTCCGGCGACTCATGGAAGGCGAGCTCGTGCTAGTGAATTGCATCAGCAGGATTTATCACAAGGGCACATACTTCTCCTATCCAATCCGCCTAAAGGAGATGCTTACCAAGTGCGATCCGGTCACCATCGTCAGAATTCTCGCCTCCTTTCTTTGGTCCTCCCTGAAGCAGGCTGCCATCAATCAGCCGGTCGTCACGATGGAGCAAGCCTACACTCAGCAATTCGGTGAGATGCTCTATAGAATGTTCTTCCAGCAATATAGCGAAAAGGTGTGGGGTGCACCTTGCACCGAAATCTCGGCTGACTGGGTTGCGCAACGTAGCCGGGGGCTGTCGATCTGGGACCTGGCACGCGACGCTTTGCTTAAGCCCCGGAAAGATATCGTTAGCCTGGTCGATCAGTTCATGTATCCGCGCGAAGGCTACGGCAGAATTTCCGAGCGCATGGCTGAGGACGTCAGAGCGACGGGCAATGAGGTGATACTCGGCTGCCCGGTTACCAGGATTGCCTACCGCGGCCCAGGCGAACTCGAAGTGCTTTATCTCCGCGGCGATGAGGAGCTCAGTCTTAACGTCGATAACGTAGTGTCCACCGTTCCCCTCGGGCGGCTCGTGTTGATGCTGGAACCCGCCTGTGATCCTGTGGTCGTGGAAGCCGCGCGATCATTGAGCTTCCGCGATTTGATCACCGTGAATTTGATCCTGCGAAAGGGTCAAGTCTCGGATGACACGTGGCTCTATGTCCAGGACAGCGAAATCCTCTTTGGAAGGATGCACGAGCCGAAGAATTGGAGCCGGGATATGGTCCGGGACGATGATCACACCTCACTCGTGCTCGAATGTTTCTGTTCCGAGGGTGATCACATCTGGACGATGTCCGACGAGGAGATTGGCCGCTCCTGCATTGAAGATCTTTGCGAGAAACTGAACTTTATAGAGGAGGGCGACGTCGAGGATGTGAAAGTGATCCGCACGAGGTTCGCATATCCAGTGTACGATCTCCGATATCGGGAGAAGCTCTCATTGATTCAGAACCATTTGCAGGGATATGTCGGCCTGCACACGGTCGGACGCAGTGGTACATTCCGATACAATAATGCGGATCACTCGATCGAAATGGGTCTCATGCTGGCACGCAGGCTCCGGGGTGAGGACATTGACCATATGCTCGTAAACACCGAAGCCGAGTATCATGAGGAGAAGCGTGTTGAACCGCCCAACTCGATTAGGCCGCAGGTGCCCGGGCGAGTATGACTGGCGACAGGCCTAACGTCGGTACGGGCTTCGAATGAAATCCCAAGCTCCACAACGTGCCGCCTTGCGGGTTGCGATCATTGGAGCGGGCCGGATGGGCTACTGGCACGGTCGCGCAGCGAGTCACCTCGGAGCATGGCCGCCGAGCTTACCTTGACAAGCCTCGAACTCTGCGCAGGCAGGCCCTGATGCGATTCTGCATGGTCACCACCTTCTACCCGCCTTACAATTTTGGAGGCTGCGGGACCTATGTCCGCGCTCTGTCGCGCGCACTTGCTGCCGCGGGGCACGACGTTGAGGTTATGCATTGCGTCGACGCCTATCGCTTGAAATACAAGGACCCCATGCCGGACGAAGGGCCTGATGAAGGCATTGTGGTGCATCGACTTAAAAGTCCGCTCGGCTTCCTTTCGCCGTTGATTACGCATCAGACGGGCCGCCCCGGAGTGAAATCACGAGCTGCACGCGCTGTGCTGGCCCGACCGTTCGATGTCGTGCACTTCCATAACATCTCACTCGTCGGCGGTCCCGCCATCATGACTTGGAGCCGGGCACCAGTCACGTTGTACACACTGCATGAACATTGGCTCCTTTGCCCCACGCATGTGTTCTGGAAGAACAAAGCCAAGCCCTGCGATCATCCGACCTGCTTTCGCTGCAGCCTCGTATCAGGGATCCCGCCGCAGTTGTGGCGGTACACACGTCTAGTGGAGCTCTCGCTGGCGCGGGTCGATGCCATGCTCGCGCCGAGCGAATTCACCGCAAGCCGACATCGCGAAGCGGGGCTCAAACCGCCTATTCATGTCCTTCCGCTGTTCTCGGGAATAGAGCCACGGTCCGACCCTGCGCCGCGACCTGCTCGACCTCATTTCCTGTTTGTCGGTCGCCTGACGTCATCTAAGGGCATCGTGGAATTGCTGGAAGAGTTCGCCGATCTTGCCGCCTATGACCTCGACGTGATCGGAGATGGCGAGTTGCGCGGCGCGTTGGACCGACGGTTCGCCGACTGTCCACATATCCGCTTCCTCGGCCGCATACCGCAAACCGAGCTCATCACTGCGTACCAAGCGGCCACGGCGCTGATCTTCCCTTCGCTGGCGCCGGAGACCTTCGGGTTGAGCATCGCGGAGGCATTTGCCTGTGGCACGCCTGCCATCGTACGCGACGCCGGCGGCTGCCGAGAGCCTGTCGACGCCACGGGCGGCGGCCTTGTTTACCGGACCAGCGAGCAACTCCGCGTAGCGTTGTCGCGACTGGTGAATGAGCCTGGATTGCGTGAGACCCTTGCTCAGCGGGCGCGCGAGGGGTTCATGCGGCTGTATACGCCGCAGCGTCACCTCAAGAGTTACTTGGCTCTGGTGGAAGCGATTGGCTCGTCCAGAGGAATTCACTGAGGTTTTCGTGCGCGCGATCCTAACCTTCCACAGCATCGACGATAGCGGGTCGGTGCTGTCCTACCCGCCGAAGACCTTCCGGAAACTCCTCGATGCGCTCGAGCGGTGTGACATTCCCATTCTGCACCTCGATACGCTGCTGCAACCAGACACTCCGCGTGGCGTGGCTCTGACCTTTGATGATGGAATGCGAACGGTGTTCACCGAGGCTCTGCCAATCCTTCGCAGTCATTCGTCGCCGGCTCACCTTTTCCTGACGACAGGCGTCGTGGGCACGACGAATTGTTGGCCAAGTCAGCCGCCAACCGCTCCGCTTTTCAAGATGTTGCGTTGGTCGGAGATCGAGGCGTTGCAAAGGGCAGGAATGCGCATCGAAGCTCACACGGTAAGCCACCCTGACCTCCGCCAACTGGCCGACACTGAACTGAGGGATGAGTGCGAAAGCGCAGAGGAAGCCATCGCCTCGAGACTGGGCGTCCGTCCGCGCTATTTCGCTTATCCTTACGGGCACAGCGACGCACGGGTCAGGGCCTTCACGCGCGACCGTTACTGCGGCAGCCTCACGACGGATTTGCGCATGTTACGCCGCGAAGACGACAAGGCCGCGCTACCGCGCCTAGATGCTTATTATTTGCGCCGCGAAGCCGTTTTCGGTGACTTACGATCCTTGCACACCCGCGCGTTTCTCGGCTTGCGGAGAGTGCTTCGGGTGCTCAGGAACCGGCTTTGACTCCTCCTATCAAACTCTCGATCGTCGTAGCTGTGCAGCGCGCGCAGAGCAACTTACCGGAGATCATGCGAGCAATACGACCGGTTTCGCACCCAGAGGTGGAATTTTCCAAGAAAGGACTTCATGAGTTCGCCGGTTGCACAAGCGAATATGTTCGCCGGCTCTCTGGCCAAGGTAGAGAATTTCTCTCCTCGATAGAGACGAGCGCGTCCTCTCCTCGCAAAATCGACAGAGAAAAAAGGCCGCCGCGTCATCGCACGCACGCCGGCACAAATTTACATTCTGCCGCCGAGGCTCGTTTCGATTGAGCCAGCTTCGCCATCAAGCCGAATATCGAGATAGCGGCGACGACCACGGGACAATCTGTCCAAAGTGATGTGGGCCACCCGGTCACCGCTGAACTCGAGCTCGATCAAGTTGAGATAGTCTGGTCCATTTGGCTGCTTGCCCCTCGGCATGCGCGCACTGATAGAGGTAGGTTCTTCCCCGAAAAAATATCGACAAAAGATCGAGCACATGTGTTCCAAACTCCAGTCCTGTACGCCGGGTCGTCTCTCCACGCCAGCCGGCCTCGGTTTCCTCAGTTACGAAAAGGTCTGGTGCATAGCGAGGAAGAGGAGATCGCCCAAATCAGCCTTGCCGACCATCTGCTTGGCCGCGGTGTGGATACGCATGAAACGGAACTGATTGTTGACTACTACATGCCTGCTGGCTTCTCTTGCCAAGCTAATGATCGCGTCAGCCTCTTTGAGACTGTTCATGAATGGTTTCTCGCAGAACACATGGCAACCGGATTGCAGGCCAAGACTTGTGAGCGCGAAATGGGAGTCCGGTGGAGTCACGACTGCGAGGATATGCGGCTTTGTATTCGCCAGCATCTCCGAAATGGAGGAGAAGAGAGGGAAAGAGAACTCTTCTGCCTTTGCCCCCGGATCGCATCCGCCGACAATTTCAAGGGATGTAAGCCCCCAATAGGCGGGAAGACGGATTCGCCTCTCGGCCTGCCCAAGTCCGGCTATCGCAATCCTATACGTCAAGACACCTCCCCGATGCGGCTCATTGGATTGTCCGGTTTGGCGGTGATAATCAAGCAGCTGAAATGGGATTGCTGCGTGCTCCACAGTCTTTGTCGTCTAGAATTCATCCGATTTGGCGGAGAATGATCGGTCCATGCGTGTGTACGGCATAGCAGAGCGGCTCCGCACGATCCTGTTGTACGAAGGGGAACTTGCAACGGTCCTCCGCGGGGCCGGCATCGCCCTTATCATTCGCGTTCTCGCCAGCGCAGTTGGCTATGCCACGATAATCGTGTTGGCCCGGTGGATGGGGTCTTCAGAGTACGGCCGTTACAGCTTCGCTATTGCCTGGATGACATTGCTCGCTTATCCCGCGACCTTGGGCCTGTCCGGGCCCGTGGTGCGTTTTGTTTCGCAATATGCCGCTGCCAGAGACTGGGAGCAGGTGGTTGGTCTCCTAAAGATGAGTTCATGGCTCGCTTTTGGCTGCGGCACTGGCGTTGCACTCATAGGCATTCTCACTGTGCTCTCCTTCAAGTCTTATCTCGATCCCGGCTATTTCGCACCCATGATCGTGGCACTTGCCGGCATTCCCGTTGTCGCGCTGGCCCTTGTGAGGTCCGAGGCAATTCGGGGTCTCGGTTGGCTGGGGATCGCTTGGGGACCTCTTCAGCTCGGCCAACCTCTGTTGCTCCTCTTTGTGACGGTGGCGATGGTATTCATCGAACAGGAATTGTCCGCCACCATTGTGGTTGGCGCCTCGATCCTGGCCTACGCAACGATGCTAATCGCGCAGTGGAGAGTGTTTCACGCCCGGCTAGGGACAAAGATCAGAGCTAAGCCGAAGATCAATGTCCGACTTTGGCTTGGAGCGGCCCTACCTTTCGTCTGGATCTACGTAGCCAGCACCACCCTTAGTCAGTCGCCCGTCATCATGATCGGCTTTTTTCTCAGACCCCACGATGTAGCCGTTTACAGCGCAGCGGCTGCGACGTCAGGAGTTCGTGAGCTTCCTCCTGGAAGCGACCAATGCGCTCAGCGCACCAAAATTTGCTGTGCTTCATGCGCGGGAACGACAGGGTGAACTACAGACCCTCGTCACGGATATAACCCGGTGGACGTTCTGGCCCTCGCTCGCTGTCGCCCTGATCCTCGTCGCATTCGGTCCGACGATCCTGCGCCTGTTCGGCCCGGGGTTCGAGCAAGGGTCTACGGTGCTTGCCATCCTGACGCTCGGCCAGCTGGTGAATGCTTTTACTGGGCCCGTTGCAATGCTCCTGAACATGACCGGCCACCAGAATGTTACCGCCAGGGTGCTGGGCATCAATGCCATTCTGGGTGCGGGGCTCGGTCTAGCGTTAACTCAAATCTGGGGAATCATCGGCACCGCGGTCGCCTTTTCCGCGGCAATTGTGCTGTGGAATGCCTGGCTATGGGGCCTAGTTGTCCGCAAGCTTGAAATCTATCCTTCCCTTCTGCGCCCGTGTAATAGTTCTTTCGCTGGCGTTGGGAAAAATTGATTTCGAGCCCTCATTATTGTCCAGTGACAGCCCCCGGCCACTTTGATGGTGGATCGGCAAATGTTTCTGGGAGTAAGCAAATCGCAAAGACCGTTTCTACCGGGTTTTTGCTAAGCTGAATGCTGCCTAACCGCCTTCTTTCGCACGTCAAAGGCGGATTGCCAGGAATTGCGACGCGCATCGCGGGCTCGCCACCTTCCCAATGCTGCATAACCAAGCAGCGTCTATTCTATCATTCTACCATAGCGTTCCCTTCCAAAGTCAAATGTTGTGGTTGGGACCTCGAAGAGCGCGCCACCACGTTGGTCGCGCAGGGCGGAAGCAGCATATCGTCGGGCAGCGGCTCGGGAGTGTAGATTTTGATCTGCCCGAAGGGACAATCTGTTCGACCCAGGGCGCTCAAGATGGCCTCGAGACAACGGCACACGCCAGAACGCTTGCCAAGTAAGCGTAGCCATTCACTCCGAGGATCATTCTTGTGACTTCACCGCGGGTTTTGGCCGAGGTGAGGACAACTATGCCGAGGTGAGGACAACTATATTGTAAAAACGAGGAATGCTTTTTCCCCGAACAGGCAAAGCCGCCCCATGAATGGGCCCCCCAAATCGCTGTTAACCTAAAAACAGCGTGACGCCGCAAGCTACGACGAAGTCGCGGCTGATTTTGACTATTTTACGGAACGCCTCAGCGACGTGATGGCCGACAGGCTCCTCGAATTGTCCCATCTTGAGCCGACAGATCACGTTCTCGACATTGACACCGGTACGGGGCTGGTGGCACTGCGCGCTTCGTCCTACCTTCCTAGCGGTCGGGTGATCGGCATCGATCACTCGCCGGGCATGCTCGGGGCCCGCGCTAAGGCCCGGCGCCGCGGCATAGGCAACGCCGTGAGCTTTCGCCAGATGGATGCGGAGCGGCTCGAGTTTTCCGACGGCTCCTTCGATGTGGTCCTTTCGCTTTATGCCTTGCTGCATTTCCACGAGCCACTAGTGGCGCTGCGGGAGATGCATCGCGTGTTGCGCCCCGGAGGGCGGATCGTTATCGGCGTGGGCCGGGGACCGAGCCTGTTGTCCTGGAACGCCGTCATCGAGGGCGTGAAGCGCATGCGCGACCTCGTTGGTGCCGCACGCGGACGCCTTCTGACCGCGTGCAGCCGCGGTCCTTGGGGGTAGCAGCGTGGTGTCCAGAGGTGTATCGAGGAGGATTGGCGTTGCGCCGTCGCTCAAATCAATCGCGCCAGACCTGCTGTTCGGTCTCCTTTTAGCTGTCGACACGCTGCGACTTTTTCGCCATGCGATGTGGCGGGACGAGCTGCAGGCCTTTATGCTTGCCGAGAGCCAAACTCCGCTGATCTCTTCGCAAAACTCAAATATGGCAGCGAAGGCCACCCTGGCCTCTGGTATCTGCTGCTCTGGCCGGTGACGCTCTTTACGACCGACTTCGGGATGCAGGCCAGCCAGCTTTTGATTGTGATCACCATCTGGGTATTGATATGGCGCGCGTCTCCGTTCACCACTGCTGAAAAGTTACGTTTCCCAAAAGCAAGTCAGCACTGTTATGGAAACCACGCTAAGTCCCCTGAGCGCTAGATGACGCGATGACGCTGAAAAGTGCAACCATGTGGGAATAGGGTAGGGGTTGGTCGAGCGAACGTCTAAGGCCAGGAATTCTCAGAAGCAGGCCCACCCCCCGTCAGCGTCCACGAACCTCTCCAGTCGGATGTTGGCTCCGAACACTAGCGCTTGCCGAGCAAGTCTGGCAGCTTGGCGATGTTGCTGGCGATGCGCCTTGCCTCATCGAGAGTCAGCGCGTTGGCAATTCCGGCATCGCGTGGATCAGCATGGCCGTAGACATAGGCTAGCGTCTGTTTATTGGCGTCCACGATCTTGAAGCCGCCGTCGAGGGTCTCGACTGTCCATGGTGGTGGGAATTGCCGCATTGGCAGAGATTACATTAAAGGAGAAAGGAGCGCCGACCGAAGCTGACGCCCTAGGTATCAGCATTCCTCAAATGGGAGCCAAACTGCGTTCAGGCGATGCTGAATTACTTTAGTGGCTGCTTGCCACGCCTGCTGGGGCCCTGCTTTACCGGTTGAGCTGCGGCCATCAGGGCGAAGTTCCGGCGCCGCTAGGCGGTAAGGCCTCGTAAGGCGACATCTTCCTTGTCGCCAAAGGGTGAGCGCAAGAACCGGCGGATGTGGCCGCGGTGTTCGGCAGATGGCATGTTGTCGATGTCGTCGTCCATGCAAGAGAGTATAACGTGATGCCCTACTCTCTGCCAGACATGGTTCGGCTGCTGCTGATCAACATCGGCGATGTGCTGCCGTTCCGTCGTCAATCGAATCGAAGTTAGGGGTCTAGCTGACTGCTGAGAGGTTCGACGGGCAGCGAGGCGGGGACCATACCGATGCTAGTTTTTGAGACATCGACCGCGCACCAAGCTCTTGCCCAGGTCTTTGTCCATTGCCGGGAAAATGGCAAAGGCAAACTCGCCGGTGACCTTGTTGATAGCAACGGTGAAGGCCATCAACACCAAGGATTCTTCTGACCCTCCAAGTTCCTCGCTTGGGATGCCGTGGCGACTAGCCCTGTGTCATCATTTTGCACGATGCGAAAATGCAATTTTCCGTAATCACCGAGGTCGGCGGTTACCTCAGGGGGCGACACGTCGAAGCGAATAAGTTGGGTCAGGTGCTCGTCGCCGATATCCTCCACGTAAGAACAAGTCCACGCCTCCGCTGCCTCTGCGGATGTTATACAGGCAACCAAGACGAGCCCCATGAGCAACGACTTCATTGTTTGAGTCCCTAAGAGGGAAAGAACCCCTCCAGTCAAGCTGTGGGACGGCCCGCCACTGCAAGGCGACGACTATCCACTCGAATATTACGAGGATGGATTTCCTCGATTGCCAGATTGCCTGAGGCGCAATCATGGATAATTCCCCCTTCTCGATCTTGGGTGCCCTATATGAAGTGATTATCGGCGGTGGCGAGCTGGGTATCTCTGGCGGCGCGACTGAGTGCGATGCGAAGGTCGGCGACCTGGTGGAGGGCGAAGGCGTAGGGAGTGGTGGGTGCGGTGACGGCAAGGAAGTCGGCGCGGGTGACGTTCTGGAGGTGGAACGACGGGCGCGGGTCGGGATTCATGGGCGCGATTTCGACATGACTGAGTTCGAGGTTGCGGACGTGACGAAGGAAAAAGCCGCCGGCGGGCATGGGTCCGAACATGGGCGGGTCGGGGTACTTGTCGATATTCTCCGGCGGTATGGTTTTGACGAGATCGGCGTAATCCCCACCCTGGTGCTGGATGTAGACGTTGGAGAGCTTGATGTCCTTGATGTCGTAGTCGGGTATGCCGGAGAGGATGGAGCAGAGCTGGGACTTGGCGTTGTAGCTGACGAAGTTGTCGACGATGATGCGCTGCATGGTGCCGACGACGGTGCTCTGATCGCCGGTGCCGCGCGGGCCACGGAGACGCGCGCCGAGGCGGAAGAAGAGCGGAGAGCTGACGAGATCGCGCTGGGTGATGTTGGAGATGGTGATGTCTTCGACGAGCGCACCGTCCTCGGATTCGATGGCCAGCCCCATGCAACCTTCGAAGACGCAGTTGGAGATGGTGATATTACGGAAGCCGCCGTTGGATTCGGTGCCGAGCTTGATGCGGCCATTGCGGACGGGTCTGGGTGCGTCGGCGGCGAATTTCTTGAAGGTGCCATCGAGGACAGAGCCGAGCTCGTAGTAGCCGGTGACCTGGCAGTTGGTGATGGTGACGTTGTCGGTGGAGCGGTTGTAGCCGAGGGCGAAGCTGGACTTGGGGCAGATGGCATCGTCCCAGGGGGAGTTGACGGTGCAGTTGGAGACGCGAACGTTTTTGCAGCAGTCGATGTCGATGCCGTCGCGGTCGGTGTCGATCTTGAGATTGTCGATGGTGAGGTTGTCTACACCGGTGAGGAGGAGGCCGAAGTGTCCGCCTTTGAGGATGGAAAAGTCGCGGAAGATGACGTTGCGGCAGTTCTTGAGGGCGATGGTTTTGTTGCCGACACCGGGCTGCTCGGCGGTGTAGCGGGGGTAGTTGCCGCGAGGGGCGCGGTCGGCTCCGAAACTGAGGCCTTTGCCGTAGATGAGGCCGGGGCCGGTAATGGAGAGATCGTGGATGTCTTCGCCCCAGAGGAGGGAGTTGTGCCAGTGATTGTGGCCGTAGTCCTGGAATGCGCCGTAGGTGGTCTTGGGTTCGGCGGCGTCGTAGGTGCCACCCATGTAGCCGGTGGTCTGGTTGGGGAGGGGCGAGTCGGCGGCCAGGATGGTCGAGCCTTGTGCGAGGAAGAGGTCGACGTGACTCTTGAGGTGGATGGAAAAGCAGACGTAGGTGCCGGCGGGAACGTAGACGGTTCCGCCACCGGCCGCTGCGGCTGCTTCGATGGCTTTGTTGATAGCGGGAGTGTCGACGGTCTTGCCGTCGCCGATGGCTCCGTAGGTGCGAACGTCGAAGAGGAGCGGGGAGGCGGCACCGGGCTTAGGCGCGAAGGCGTACGCGGGGGCGGCTGAAGCGGAGGCGAGCAGGCCGAGGCTGCCCAGTTTGAGGAGTTCGCGACGGTCGTTACAGAGAGGCAAGCTCTACGGCTCCTTCTACCTTAGTGTACATTTCAACTCTCCGTTGTTGATGATGTGGCCCCACACCACGGGACACATAAACATTACCTAAACATTACCGGGAGGTTGGGAAAAGTTAAACTTTCAGCAAATGACACTTTTGTAACCACACCGTTGCGGGGGTGCTAGCAGAGAAGAGTTGGAAACTAAGAGCGATCTTGACGCCATGAAAGAGATTGCGAAACGCGTCGAGGAGAGCCTTGCCGAGCGGAATCTCGCCATTCATGGCGTGCGCACACAAACGCCCGACGAAGCTGTGCTCGCTAGGGTGACACGGGGAAAATACAAAGGAACTTTGCAGCACTTGTCCCTTATCCGGCTGAGAAGCCTTAACGAGGAAGTTGAGCGAATCATCGCTGTGATGGAATTGTTGCTGCACTCGCATGGCGTGATCGAAGGTATGACTGAGGCGTCCAGGCGCTATTTTCAGGATCAGAGATCGTGCATGCCATGCATTTTATAAGGGTGGTCAGGGACAAGGTTCATTTGCGCAGGGGATTTGAGAAAACGCATCCACCGGGGGGATATCGCGGCGCAGAAAAAAGGGGACTCCCATATTGGAGGGACCCGCAGCCTTTGGAGTATGCTAGGGACTGCTGGGCTTGGGCTTGTGTGGGCATTCTTCAGCAGTGCTTTTGAGCCGCGCTGCCATGGCTTCTTCCTTCGTGGCATAGGACGTTGTCCCAATCATAATCTTGGTGGCTCCGTCCGGTTTTTGGTTGACGATGCCACATTTTTTGGTAGCTGGGTCCTGCGCCACCCAGAACTCCTCGGCGAACGCGGGACTCACAACGAATGTTAGCAAGCCAACAAGAACTATATAGCCCTTCATCATTTGCTCCTTCGATCACAAAGTCCGACGCATTCTCACATACGTGCGTCATTATGTCCACTCGACGCCCGTAATCCGTTCCCGACCGCGCGCTTCTTCTTTACGGCAATTGGCTTCTCCGAGGGGGCGGGAAAGGCCCGCGAGGGTTGGACAGTTCCACGCTGGAAGAAGCTGAGCAATATCAATGACTTAGCTGTCTTGGCATGTGATCATGCATCACCGAACGCATGCATGCCATGCATTTGATAAGGGTGGTCAGGGACAAGGTTCATTTGCGCAGGGGATTTGAGAAAACGCATCCACCGGGGGATATCGCGGCGCAGAAAATGGGACTCCTGTGCTTCGAGGTCCGATCCCCAACGGCTTTCGCACCTTCACGATTAGTGCCGGTTATTGACAAGCACTAGGAAGGTCTAGCGTGACGTGGGCAGATTCCATCAAGGCTGTGTTTTGGATCGTGTCCCTTGGCGTGTGCCGAGCTGATCCCAATCGGATTCTTTATCGTCTGGCTTACCTTCCGGGAGAATTCATTTGCCGCACCGGTGATAAAAGATTCAGAAGGAGCGCGGACAGTGCGTCATCAGCACAGGTCCATACCGGATCGTTCGCCACCCGATGTATGCGGGCGGGCTTTTGTACATGATTGGAATGCCGTTGCTGCTCGGATCCTGGCTCGGCCTTCTTGTTTTGCCGCTGTCTTTGGCGCTCTCTCCGTGCATCTTCATCGAGGAGGCCGCCCTGCGCCAAGGACTCCCCGGATATGGCGACTATGCTGCGCGCGTGCGTTAGAGGCTAATCCCTGGCGTGTGGTGAAATCGGCAAAATGTCCGCTTTTGGCACTAAGCGGACGTGCAAACCGCGCTTATGAATGTCCGCTTTCAAGGAATAACGGACATTGCGCGGACGTGACGCGACGTCTGCTTTTGACCCAAAGCAGACATCAAGAATCTTATTCGGCGTTTCCTGGCTTTCCCGCGGGCTGATCTCTGGATTTAGATTCTTTGCAAAGGCGCTTCACGTCAGCTTCGGCCGAAGGACTAATCCGCGATGAGACGGGGTTTTGATTGGGGAGTGCTGTTTTGCATTGCACAGTGGTGCTAACGAACACCGTCAGCCGTGGCGTTGTAATACGATCATCGTCGTGGGGATGTCGCTCCGCAATGGAGAGCCTCGGTGTTTATCTCTTCGCCGAGGCTTTCTGTTATCCGGTGGCGGATTCCCGACCGTCGTACGCAATCCAGAACGCACCTTTATCTGCCCAGGCCAACGGGGATTGGCCGGGCAGCAAATTAACCGGGTGACTAACAACATGCTCAGCATTCTCTGGAAATTCTTATCGGTTTAATCCCGGAGTGATTGCCAAGTTCGTTACGCCTGGCAGCACGTATGAACCCAAAGGCTTCATTCTCACTACTGCCCTTGGCATTGTCGTCGCGACCTATCTCGGACAGGCCCTCGGCTGGTATCAGGCTGGTCACGGAGCCGGCTTCATCGCTAGCATCGTGGGCGCAGCGCTCATCCTGCTGGTGTGGGGATTTATCGGTCGCCGCACATAATTGCACGGCTCGCACCTGAGAAGTCTCGACAAGGTTGATTCGCGGCCAGGATCAACGCAAATGCTGTTGGCGGGTGGGAGAGCCGCTGCAGCTGAGTATGATACGCCTGCATCGCTTCGTACTGTTAGCCTATGCTGGTATTACAACAATGATATCAATGGCTTAGTACGCGAGATCACAAGATCATAAATCATGGGCGCGCTCGTTTTGTTTGGTTCGACAAGGTTCATTTGCGCTGGCGATCGGCGAGCACGCCGACCATCGGGGGGAGATCGCGGCGCGCAGCGCCGCAGTCACATTTGCAACGATGAAAGGGTCCATGCTTCGCCGGAGCTAATTGCAAAAAAAGCGCCATTCTTCGATGTAATCTCTCCGAATTGCATTCGGCTAGTTGGCGCTACAAGACCACGATGGGTCATTGCTGCGGAAGTGCGATCAGCAATTCATGGACACACTTGCTATTTTTTCTGCAACCATTCCGGAACGAGAAGCTGCCTCTTGCAGATACTCAAAGCTATGAGGTGATTGTGATTGATCGCACGCTGCCGGGACTAAGATGGACTTGCGGTTCTGAAGACCCTTCGTTCTCCCAGGTCAAAAATCTTTACCCCATGGCCCCAAAAGAGCCGCAAGCCCGCTTTAACAACACTCCCCCAGAGGGGTGATCTGTCTGCCAAATGGCTCGTCAGCATAATTCTATTTTAAACGTGTCGAGGCCTATTCGCGTCGGTTATGCGCGAGCCTTGGCGCGCCTCAGCGGAACAGACGTAGCTGCCCGCCGAGTCATGAATTTGGCGAAGCGCTTTTGGAAGGCGTTCCGAAAGTCGCGCAGAGTCAAACGCAATTATGCCGCAATAACGCTCAAAGAACGTGATATAAGAAGTGGCGCATACAAGAAATATATGCCTGGCGGCGCGGCTCAATGGCACCAGCGCGGAGCCTTTCAGTTCTTCTTTCTTAAGCAAATGGGATTGCAGGCGAGTAATCGCCTACTAGATGTTGGTTGTGGCCCAATTCGCGCCGGCTCTCATCTGATTCCTTATTTGAACGAAGGGAACTATTGCGGCGCCGACTACAATAAGTACTTCATTACAGCGGCTCGGCGAATAGTCGAAGACGGTGGCCTCTTATGCCGAAGGCCTCTTTTGGAGATCATTCATAATTTTGATTTTAGCCAGATCCCGATGGAGTTCGATTTTGCGATCGTTTTTGCCGTATTGAATCACTGCGATGAACTTCAGAGATGTGACTTCTTTCGAAATATAGAAAAACCAATGAAAAAGGGGGGAAGGATCTACATCTCTCATGCGCGCTGGTTTCGCGACTCTGACCTTCATGGCACACACATGAAGGTGTCGGGTCGTTTCGGCCCTGACGACTTTGACGTCTCCGGATATGGATGGGAGCGGAACAAAACGTTCCCCATCATTGAATTGACTGTTGGGTGAGCGAGAGTGAGCATGCAGGACACCGAAAAAGCGGCGCTTCGCCCCCCAACTGGAATCCTTTCCCTGTAGTGGCCTTCGCCTTCGCCCGGCCTCGCTCGACGCCGTGTTGCAGGCAGACAGAACGACCCAGTCCGCATTGAGCTTGAGTTTCGGCGACCTTGCTGGCCTCAAGCAGGCCGTCGTCGAGTTCGGACGGTTTGTCGGGAATGGTGAAGACCAACGCTGGCTCGGCCTTCGCCTTGGTGAACCCTTGCAGGTCACCATACGCATCGAAGTCCCGTTTTCTGTGACGCGGATTTCCCCCCGGTGATGGATATGCCAGGATTTCCTGGCGCAAACACGCATTTCGGCAACAACACACAGTATAACGAAGTTGTCCAAACCGATGACCTCGCCCGTGTTCGCAAATATCACCGTGACGTTCCCGGCGATCAATCTCGCCAGAAACTAGGCGGAAAGAACCGGCCTTAATTCTGGTCAGCCTGTAGGCCGACCATATCAACTTGAGGTTGGTACGGTCCGCCTATCGGCGGACCGTAAGAAGTCCGCCTACAGGCGGATTTATTTCAGCCCCGCTAATTTGATGCGCACGGCCAGGGCCTCTGTGTCTGTCAGGTCACCCTTCTCAGGCTCCGCAGCATTGCCCTGGAGGAATTCCCAATAGGCGCGTGCATAGGCTTTCTGATCGGGCTTCTTAAGCCCGTTGAAATAGCTTTCTACAGTCTCATCAATCGGATTCATTATGTCAGTCTACACCCCTGACACGCCACCACCAAAAATCCGCATACAGGCACGGTGACCGTGGAAGGCTGGCAGCTTGGCGATGTTGCTCGCTATGGCTCGCCCTTGGGCGTGGTGTCTTCGGCCTTATGACGCTCATCCGAGAGATTACCCACGGCTTGGATATTATCGTCAGGCCGCACCTTCCCCAGTAAGTCGGGCAGCTTGGCGATGTTGCTCGCTATACGCCTAGCTTCATCGAGAGTCAGCGACTTGGCTATCTCGGCATCGCGCTGATCGCCGTAGACATAGGAGAGCCTGTCCATTCGAGTCCACGATCTTGAAGCCGCCGTCTAGGGCCTCAACGGTCCATGGTGGTGGGAATCGCCGCATTGGCAGAGATTACATTAAAGGAGAAGGGAGCGCCGACCGAAGCTGGCGCCCTAGGTGTCAGCGTTTCCTCAAATGGGGGTCAAACTGCGTTCAGGCGATGCTGAATTACTTTAGTGGCTGCTTGCCACGCCTGCTGGGGCCCTGCTTTACCGGTTGAGCTGAGGCCATGAGGGCGAAGTTCCGGCGCCGCCAGGCGGTAAGGCCTCGTAAGGCGACATCCTCCTTATCGCCAAACGGCGAGGCGAGAAACGGCGGATGTGAGCGCGGTGCTCGGCAGACGGCATCTCGACAGACGGCATCTCGACCGACGGCATCTCGACAGGCGGCATCTTCATGGAAGAGAGCGTACCATAAATTAAGCGCCATCGCGCCTTTAGCCTACCTTAGTCATTTTATCCCAGTGGCCATCAGCCATCCTGCAATCGGCACGACAGAGGTCTTTGCGAGCCAGTAGTAGAATGGTCGCATCGACAGCGAAGGTCGCCGGGCACAATTCCTCACTGGTCATGCAAGCTTGCCAACAACAAGGCGCGTGAGCTGGGGTGGATTGTGTGAACCCGGCGACTAGGTCCATCGCGTTTACCGCCGTGGCTGATTGATGGGTGGCTGCTTGTTGGGCGGGCGGGCGACATGCATTTCCTTTGCCGTCTTGTCATGGCATGGCTTGCACATGCGATCCGGTTCCGTTGCGAGGTTGTTGCACTTACCCGCCTTGTGACCGTGCGTCTCAGTCGGGCACTTACACTTCATTGCTTGGCTCCTCCTATATGGCCGTGGCGAGCGATTGCACTCGATGCAGCCGATCAGGCGCTACCCTGAAAGCCACTCGTCGGCAGCTATTTAATCAAACCGCCCTTGCACCCTGCCTGCCATAAATTCGTTGGCAATGTGTGCCGCACCGCCTCACTAGGTTTCGCTTTAAGGGCCCCTCAAAGCCTACGCTGCGAAGTCTGTGGCGAGCATGTTGCGCTAGGACGGATGGAGAACGGTTACTTATCACCGGAACGGCACCGGGGTGGGCTACTGGTCCACAGCAATGGGGGTGTGGAGCATTTAGACCCGCCGACGCCTCATCACACCGAGACCAAGAAGGCCGAGGCCAATCAAGCCGAGGGTGGTGGGGTTGGGGACTTGCGCGACCTCAAGGGGATAATTGAGCTGCGGGAGACGGTAAGCAAAAGGATGCTGCATGTGACGGTTCCCACGATGAATATTATGGGAGTGTCGAGAACCACGATGGCCGGGATGAAAATGAGTTTAACGATGCATTCAGAAAATGGCCGGTCAAGCGCGACACACGAAGAGAGACAAACGGCTGCCGCTACCAAGACGACGACGGCAAGACCGATAAAGAGAATCTTCCCATATTTGCTCGTATCTCGCTTAAGAGACGAGATCGCGCCGATACTGGCGACGATAACACACGCCCACATAGCCTTTGCCCCCAGCTTGACTTTTTACTGCTGACCATGTGGCCATCAGGTGCCGGATCAATAGCACAACTTTAATGCCACACGCCGTAACTTGCGGGCAACGTCACAAACAAAAAAGCGCCGACCGAAGCCGACAAGGCAAGGGGTTACTTATCACCAGTAATCGCACCGGGGTGGGCTAAAGGAGCCGACGGTGGGGTGTGGAATCGTTGCGCTTCACAGCATGGGGTGTGGAACAGTTCCTCGCACCTCGTGAGCTTTTCGCCGTTCGCCTCGATTTACGCGCTGATTGGTTCGACCGCCCTACCCGTTGGAGTGAGCGCCGGCGACGAAGTTCCCACCAATTCTTTCCAGCGTCCCAGATGTACTATCGCGAGGCTGATCACGTAGCACCCCCCAGCTGCGACCAGCACTGTCGTGAACCCAAAGATCATTCCCAACATCATTGCGAGGACCGAACCGATAACTGTAAAAAAGCCGTTAACACCCCACGCCCAGGGCACTAGCGCGGGCGCTACGACACCAATAACACGTAGACCCGCTGGGAAGGACATCCCAAGCAGGATCCCAAGGGGCGCGATTAAGACAGCCGCTATACCGATGCGCCACGGCAGCGCGAACCCGAGTGCAGCATGGAACACCCAATCCATCACTAAACTTGTCAGGACAAGCGTCGTCAATGTAGCGAGCAGGATGCCGATGATCCCACTGGCGGCCCGCCGCGAAAAATACTGTCCCACGTAGGCCCCCGCCCCAGTGAAGATGAGGAGGCTGCCGAGCACCACGGCGAGTGCGTAGACCGGCTCGCCGAGAAAGAGCATAGAGCGCTTGAGTAGAGCAATCTCGATCATGATAAAGCCCAGCCCCAGCCCGGCGAAATAGGTCAAGAACGACCCACAACCCGAAACGCGCAGACCCTGACGAGAATGGCTCGCTAGTGGCAACAGAATGAGGGCCGCGGCTATAAAGGTTACTTGGGGCAGAAGCAAGATCAGCATTAGCTCGGCGCCGACGGGGTTTTTGGGATCGCTTACGGCACGCAGCGACACCTGCAACCAGCGCGCCTGATTATTGAAGAATGGCCGATCGTCCGTCGCCGGCGAGACATCGATGGATTGAGCTGCATAGAACTTAGCCAGATCCGAAGCTGCCAAAAGCTCATAATAAAGGTTCCCCGAACCGCCCTCGAACGGAGAATAGAGGAACTTAAGCCCGCCGCCTCCGTCCGCGGAGGCAGGCCCCAATAGCTCAGCAAATCCGGCCACGGCGTTTCCCGGTGCTCGTTCCAAACCCGAAACAGCGGAACGCGGTGGTCAACTTCGGCGCTCTTCCATAACCGTCTGCCGCTCTGGCCGCAGCGCCACCCTTGCAGCCGTCGGAGGAGCCGGGCGTAGCCATTCGGCACGTTCCAAAATTGCCACGCGATCACACAGGCGCAATGCCAGTTCGCGTTCATGTTAGCGCCGCTGTCCCACAGATCGACATGCCAACCGAATCGATAGACCGGCTGGCCGCACACGCAGCAGAATCCCAAACCCTGGATGTATCCGCGTTCGCAATAGGGCGCGGGTGGCGCTCTATATGTGGCTGGCAATCCATGCTTGCCGGCGTCGTCGAGCCCAAGTCCAGCCGCTGGGCGCTCCGCTCCGAGCTGCAAGCGCACGCGCCAGCCGATCGGCGCGGATCGGGTGGGCGCGCCAATACGAATCTATCGCAAGCCGTTTGGTCGGCGGCACGAAAGGGCGGCTGAGTGCCCAAGACAGAACTGCCGATGGAAAGATGCTTGGCAATGCCCTATTGAGACGCGCAAGCGACCGACGATTTCTCTTTGCCTTCTCCGCTTGCCATTTGGACATCTTCGGCTTCCCCGGGGTGAGAAGCAGCTAGTCCCTCGAACCCCATCCAAAAAAACCACGACGAGGCCGGGCATCGACTAAGAGGCGTTGGTTAGCTTCGGCCTGAGCCCTCCAAGCATCCCGATCTTTCCGAACGTCCTCGAGTTGCTCTCGCAGAAGGGAGCCAACTTGCTTCAATGCACCGATCTGAGACTCTAGTGCCGCCGATGCAATTCGTTCCGCGGCCGTGGCGTCTTGTTTCATTTGAGCGTTTTTGTTCGCTGCAGGAAACGCTCGGTATAGTTCCGCGGGGCCGATTTGGTAGCTTCCCGTCTCACTTTTGACCGCCGAGACGCGGCCAGACTTGATGGCTCGCCAGATCGTAGACTTGGCAATTCCTGCCGCGGTGGCAGCTCCCGATAAGCTCAGCATGGTGCTCTCTCCCCGCTTCACGTCGTGCCATGGCAAAGTTGCTGTAAACGGCTTAAGGATAGGTTTTTTGACTTCAAGCGCCTCAAATGAAACATCGCGCCATGGCGCGAACCTTTCGGCAATGGCTGTTTCCGAGGCAACTTGTGGTAGGCTTGGCATGGCGAACCCTCCTCGTCGCGTGGTGTGCCAAACGCAACGTTGCCAGCAACCGTTTAAGAGTTCCTTAACCAAACGGGAGATGTCCGCAGGGACCAAAAGCGGACATTGTCAACAGCCTCCCCGAGGTCCGTTAAGTGCCAAGTCCGGACTTGATACTCCCTCCCGTGGTGTGCGCCGATTGACGTGTTGGCGTCGCGTGAGCGGAAGTGACCGGGCGGCCGACACTTCGCCCCAGACGTCCTAGACATCATGCTCAAATCTGAAAGCGTCCCAGTCGGCGCTGCCCTTGGAATCACGTGCTGTTCTCGCCAACCAGGCGCGTGAATGTGCTGATCGCCTCGTCGGCCACCTGTCTTTGCCGCGCATTAGGAATCCCGAGTTTTCGCGCAAGGCTTCCTTCGAGGAGGCGGTGCGGCTGACCTGCTCGCTTGATGGGGCCGTCGGCTTTCCCCCAGCGCGGCCCCCGGCGGCGGCACCCGAAGTTGGGGCCCGTTCCACCGCCTGCACTGATGACAGTGAAGGAGGGCGGGCGTCGGCTGCCCGGCCCAGTGGGTCCCATCATCCGCCATCGGCTGCTGAGATACAATTTGTAACGCTCTGACATGGCCCGGCAACGATCTTGTGAGAGCCTTCCAGCGTTAAGGTCCTCTTTCCCAGAGTGCATGCACTCTACCCTAGAGCCCCGCAGGCTGCCCCCAGCTTTGCGGGGCTCGTCTTTGACCCGCGTCGGCAAAGAAAGAACCCGTCCCCCCAATGTGCGCCTTTCGTGGTAGGGTAAGGAATGGTGTTAGGTAACGCGCAGAGGTAGCGGCTTCGGGCCCTGGAGTGCCGACAGAAAGCTGGGACGACCAGAGACCCGAAGGACAAGGCGAACTGGCACGAGCTGGAGAGGGTCTGGTTGGAGCTGGCGGTCCGTGTTGAGGCCGACGCTAAGCAGCCCCCGGTCCCTCCAAAGTCACACTGACGAAAATAGCGAGAACCTCGACCATGGCGGGGAGAGGTAGACAAGTCCTAAACCGTAAAGGTCCTAGGGGGTGTCGCTACTCTTCGCCGAAATTTGCTGTTGCGCCCGGAGCGTGTTTCCAAGCTTGGCGAAGGTGCGGCTGTAGGTGGCGCGTAAAGTTGTCCGCCTCAGCGATCAGGATATAGAAGAGTTTAGCCCGATCAGCTGTGCCGATTTTCTCCCTTGCCTCGGAGGTGCGCTGCTCGGTGAGGTGCGAAACCTGCTTTCTGATTTTGCCTAACAGGTCCTTCCGTTCCTTGTCGTTAGGGCACGGCTTGTACCGGCTATCGGCGAACGTCACGGCCGTGAGGGTGTCGCCCCGACCAGATCCCTGGAAAAACTCGTCGAGATTACGCGCATGAATGCAGAACGCCTCGATCAGCGCATTGACCTGTCCCGCCTGGAAGTTGCGCTGGACGAGGGGTTCCACGAGCAGCAACTTGTCGAACGTGTAAGTCAGCATGTCGAGTTCGTAGCAGACGTGCTTCAGCTGCGTCTCAATGATGCCCATGAAGGTTCCCCCGACTGACCCTGCTCTAATCCAGAAGCGGGCGCCGAGGTTGCACTCAGACTGACCATGTGGCGGACCCTCCTGCTAAGGGGCGTTCCTCCCTCGCGCTGTCGAGCAGCTTCACGGCCTCCGCCAACTTCTTGAAGGCCGCGTCCAGTAGTTCTGTTTTCCTCATTCTCTCCACGCCAAAGCAAAGGGCCCCGCGAGGGGCCCTTAACGCCACACGACTTACATGGCCCGAAGGCCGAACGGCGCGTCTTTTAAAGTGAGCGAGTACCCTGCACTTGTGCAGGAAAGGGCCCCTGCTTCCAAGCGCAGGGGCCCTTTCTCTTAGGTATCAGCTGCTTGACCAACCGCATTCAGGTGCTTTAGCATGGGCTCCGCCCCGCTCATTGCGGCGTAAGTTGGGCAGGGCGGTTCGCAGGTTGTGGGTAAGTTGAGAGGGCCCGACGCCCCCGCGCTGGGTCCTCTTTTTTGGAACTAGAGGGGCAGCCCATAGTTGCGGAGGTAGTCCGTGATGCGCTGTTGCGGCTCTCGCAGGGCCTCGACGTTGCGGCGACTGTACCCCCTCAGTTAAATGCGTGCCTCAGTCCGTGGACCGTGAAGGGCACTGTGGTGCCGTCAGCGGGCTCCGCCCGTGGCTCCTCGATGTGGCCCGAGGCGCTGCGCTCGCTGGGGAAGCGCCGCTCCACCACGGTCATCGCAGCATCGCGGAGTGGAAACAGTGTAGGCCCGCGCCTCTCCGCCCTTCTTCCCCCAATTAACTTCTAAGCAAGGGTTGAAGGTTCGAATCCTTCCGGGACCGCCATGCCGCTTCACGCGCTTTGACGCGCGGCGCGGGCAGAGCCGATTTCTTTGGATAGGGCGAGCCGGGTCGCCTAATGGCTAGCCCGAGTGCGAATCCAGGTCTAACCTGATCGCTCATTCGCGACTCTGGGGGGCGGATGGGGGCTCAGTCTACGAACTCGACGGCGCGGCCGCGCTTCCTGATGTGCCGCCCGCAATATTATGCCGTCAGCTACAGCATCAATCCATGGATGGACCCGCAAGGCTGGGCGAGTGCCGGCAATGACCTCTGGGACATGGCGGACCGGCAATGGGCCGCGTTCCATGACGCGCTGCTCGGCAAGGGCGCCACGATCGAGTTCGTCGACCCCAAGCCTGACCTCCCGGATCTCGTGTTCACGGCCAACGCCGCCATCGTGCTCGACGGCAAGGCGCTGCTGTCACGCTTCCGCTATCCCGAGCGCAAGCGCGAGGAACCTATCTTCGCCGACACCTTTCACGGCTTGCGTGCGCAGGCGGAGATCGAGGACGTCGTGGAGCTGCCCGCTGATATGATCCTTGAGGGCGCCGGCGACTGCATCTGGGATCACCAGCGCCAACAGTTTTGGATGGGGTGCGGTCCCCGTTCCAACCGCTCCGCCGCGCCTGTCGTCGCCGACCATTTTGGTGTCGCCTGCGTGGCCCTGCAGCTGGCCGACCCGAGCTTCTATCACCTCGACACGGCGTTTTGCGCGCTTCCCTCCGGCGACATCATCTACTATCCCGGCGCGTTCACTTCGGAAGCGCGCCATGCGATCGAGGAGAGGGTGGAGCCCACGCAGCGCATTCCCCTCGACCAGGTCGAGGCCGCGCAATTCTCGGCAAATGCCGTGTCGTTCGATCACTGCCTGGTCTTGTCGAGTTGCACCGACGCGCTACGCAATAGAGTCGAGGAGCGCGGCTTCACGGTGCTGACGAGCCCGCTCCACGCGTTCTTGCGAAGCGGCGGCTCAGCCTGCTGCCTCACGCTTCGGCTCGACCACCGCTCGGAAGGATCGTGAGTCTAAAAGAACGCTGTCGGCAGCTTCTCGCCAGGCTAGCCCAAGGCCAGCTGTTGACGGCAATACGCCTCGATGGCCCTGGATTGCTCCTCGGAGCCGCCGATCGTGATCGGGGTAAATTCGCGCTGATCCAAAGTGCCGTAGAAGGGCTGCTCGCCAGTATACGCTCCGGAGCTGTTGCGAACGTCGACCGAGCCGCAAACGTAGAGCGTCCCCTCAGGCCGCCGGCCGGCGTTGATGTTGCCGAAGCGGGCCGAATTCGGGTCGCTCAACACCCGTTGCACGCCGGAATAGATAAGCTGCATTTGCTGCGGCGTCAGGCTCACCCGCGGATAGACCTCAACCTGGTTGGACTGAAGCTGGGCCGTCGCCGACGGATCGGACGCGGCGCATCCGCCGAGAAACAGGATCAGAACGAGCCAAAGATACATGGGTCCAGTTCTCTTAACTGTCACCCCAACCATGCAATCTGAAGCTTAAGAATTTGTCGCGAGCCGGGCAAAGCCGGCGGCGAGATCCGCCTTGAGGTCATCGACGTCCTCAAGCCCTACATGGAGCCGGAGCGCGGGGCCCTCCGCGTTCCACGTCGTCGCGGTGCGATAGGTGGAGGGATCGAAGGGGATGATCAGGCTCTCATAGCCGCCCCAGCTATAGCCCATGCCGAACAGCACCAAGCCGTCGAGCATCGCCGCCACGGCGTCCTTGGATGCCGGCTTCAGCACGATGGCGAAAAGCCCGGAGGCGCCGGTGAAGTCGCGCTTCCAGATGGCGTGGCCCCGATCGCCGGGAAGGGCTGGATGAATCACGCGGGCGACCTCCGGCCGACTCTTGAGCCATTCGGCAAGCGCAAGACCAGAGGCTTGGTGGCGTGCCAACCGCACGCCGAGGCTCCGAAGACCGCGCAAGCCGAGATAAACATCCTCAGGGCCAGGACAGAGCCCAAGCTCCTCATGGGTGCAGGCGATCTTTGGCCAGATGGCTTGGCTCGCGGTGATGGCGCCGAGCATGGTGTCGGCATGGCCGACGATATATTTGGTCGCCGCTTGGATCGACACGTCCGCTCCGTAGGTGAAGGACCTGAAGTAGAGCGGCGTCGCCCAGGTGTTGTCCAAGACCACCACGGCGCCGGCCGCATGGGCGGCGGCGGCGATGGCTGGGATGTCCTGTACCTCGAAGGTCTGCGAGCCAGGGGACTCGGTGAAAACCACCTTGGTATTCAGTTTGATGAGGTCCTTGATGTGCCCGGCCACCAGCGGGTCGTAATAGGAGATCTCCACCCCAAGCCGTGCCAACACATGATCGCAGAAGCGGCGCGTCGGCCGATACACGGCATCTGAGACGAGCGCGTGGTCTCCAGCCGAAAGCAGGGCGAGAAACGTCGTGGCGATAGCCGAGAGGCCCGATGGCGTGAGCCGCGTGGCGTGGCCGCCCTCAAGCTCGGCGATGGCTTCCTCCAGTGACCTGACCGTAGGCGTACCGAGCCGCCCATAGGTGAATTCCTGATCGTTGGCATCGAGTGCTGCCGCGGTCGGAAACAGGATGGTGGAGCCGCGATAGATCGGCGTATTGACGAAGCCATGGAAGCGCTTCGGCTCGCGGCCGGCATGCGCGAGCCTCGTATCCTGCTTCTGGCGTGGTGGCCGCTTGCTCATGGGCCGTCAGTGCGGGGAAGGCGCGGACATTGGCCGCGCTAGTCCGTCTCGATGGGAAGGCTCTGGTCGGCACCCCATTCGGACCAGGATCCGTCATAGACCGCAGTGCGGCGATGGCCGATTTCAGCAAGCGCCAGCGCCAGCACGCTTGCCGTGATGCCTGAGCCGCAACTTGTGACCACCGGCCGCGTGAGATCGACCCCGGCTTGGTTAAACAGCGTCTCAAGCTCGGTAGGGCTTTTGAGCGTGCCGTCTGGTTTGAGCACCTTCCCATAGGGAACGTTATGGGCGCCCGGAATGTGACCGGAGCGCAATCCGGGACGCGGCTCTGGCGCACGCCCGGCAAATCTCTCAACCGCGCGAGCGTCGACGATCTCGGCAGAATGGTCCTTGAGCAGAGCCTTCATGTCATACACGTCGCGTACGAGGTCGGCGTTGCGGCGCGAGGTGAAATGACGCGCGCTGCGAAGCCGCGGCTCGCCGCTCTCGAGCGGCAACCCCTCGCGCTTCCATTTCGGCAGGCCGCCATTCAGCACGGTCACATCCTCGACGCCCATGACGCGGAAGGTCCACCAAACCCGCGCGGCGCTGAGAATTCCGGAAGAGTCGTAGACCACGATGCGCGACCCATCGCCGATCCCCAAAGCGCGCATACGCGAGGAGAATTTCTCGGGTGGCGGCAGCATGTGGGGGAGGTTGCTCTTGGTGTCGGCGATCTCGTCGATGTCGAAGAAGATGGCGCCAGGAATGTGCTCCGCGAGATATTCGGCGCGCGCGTCCTTGCCGTCGCTTGGCATGTGCCAGGAGGCGTCAATGATAACGAGGTCCGGCGCGTCGAGCTCGGCCGCCAGCTCATCGGTCTCGGTTAGCCACGACTTTGAGGGTTCGCTCATTTGCAATCCTAATTTAGACGAAGACGGCTGGCGTTGCCGGTTCGCGATGGTCGAGCCAAGCGGGAACCGGCAGACCCTTCTCACGCAGGAATGTCGGGTTGAACAGCCGGCTTTGGTAGCGGGTGCCGTAATCGCAAAGCACCGTGACGATCGTGTGGCCGGGGCCGAGGTCGCGCGCAAGTCTGATGGCGCCTGCCACATTGATGCCGCTTGATCCGCCGAGGCACAGCCCTTCCTCGGTCAGGAGGCTAAATACGATCGGCAACGCCTCGGCATCTGGGATCTGGTAGGCCTCGTCGATCACCGCACCTTCGAGATTGGCGGTGATGCGGCCCTGACCGATCCCCTCGGTAATCGAGCTTCCTTCCGATTTGAGCCCTCCGTGCTTGTAATAATTGTAGAGCGCCGCGCCCATCGGATCGGCGATGCCGATGGTGATATCCTTGTTCCTCGCCTTGAGCCCCATGGAAACGCCGGCGAGCGTGCCGCCTGTGCCCACGGCGCAGACGAAGCCGTCCACCTTGCCTTGCGTGTCGTCCCAGATCTCGACCGCGGTGGTCTCGATATGACCCTGGCGGTTGGCGACATTGTCGAACTGGTTGGCCCAGATGGCGCCATGCGGCGCGGTCGCGGCAAGCTGCTCGGCGAGCCTGCCGGAATATTTCACGTAGTTGTTCGGGTTCTTGTAAGGAACCGCTGGGACCTCGATCAACTCGGCCCCGGCAAGCCGCAGCATCTGCTTCTTCTCGTCTGACTGCGTGTCTGGAATGACGATGACGGTCTTCAATCCGAGCGCATTGCCGACGAGAGCAAGCCCGATGCCGGTATTTCCGGCCGTGCCTTCCACCACCGTGCCGCCTGGCTGCAGCCGTCCTGAGTCGAGCGCATCGCGAATGATGAAGAGGGCGGCGCGATCCTTCACCGACTGCCCTGGATTCATGAACTCAGCCTTGCCGAGGATGTTGCAGCCCGTCTCCTCCGACGCGCGCTTGAGCTTGATCAGCGGGGTGTTGCCGATCGCCTCGATGATGCCGCTACGAATTTGCACGGGCAGATCCAATTTTTCTCGATTCGAGGCGGCAACCTAAAGAGCCGCGCCGACCGCCGCAAGGTGCCCGATTTTCAAGGGCTGGGGCTCTTTCGCAAGGTCTTTGCCAAGATAGCGCGTACTCCCCCTAATGCAGCGTCACGGTGGCCACGGCGCTCGCAATCTTCTCCGCGCCCCAGGCCTTGGCCGGACCCGGTGGGTCGAGCGGCGAGGGGACGTCCGTGCCCTGGCCGGTCCCGGATAGCGTCACGCTGCCTGACTGATTGGACACGGTGAGTTCGCCCTCGAGCACCAGCACACCATATTTTTCGAGCGGTCCACCCCAAAACTCGGTGCTGCGGACGGCGATATCGGCGACGGGCGTCGAGACGGCGATCGTGTTTTGCTTCAGCTCTTTGATGCGACCTGAGGCGAAGAGAAAGCCGCCCTTGGTCGCCTGGAGCGCGGTCTCGTCAGTGTCTTTGGCAGGGTCATAGACGTAGTGGTCGATGACGACACTCGCCTTCTCTCCGAGCGCCAGCACGGTATCGTCACTGAAGGCGCCCCTCTGGTCCGGTACGGAGCTCGTCCCGCAAATGGACCGGCGTCCCGATGATGGCAGCGGTAACGGTGTCGCCGGAGACGACTTTGGCCTCGTTCTCGACATTGCCGACAATGCCAACCGATGCCGGCGCATCGGCAGCCTGGGCAGCAAGGGACACGCCGACGATGAAAAGAAAGGCAAATTGGCGCAAACAACTTCGCGGAGCGTGCATGGCGGCTTTCGCGAACCATCCATTGGCGGAGGCCAATCATAGACGAAGGGATACTCGGGGCGCGATAGGCTCCCGACCAACTCTCCGTGATGCGTTCCCTAAGGCGAGAGCTGTGTTATAGACCCGACCATAGGCGGGTATTCAGCGGGCGTGGTGGAATTGGTAGACACGCCAGATTTAGGTTCTGGTGGCTTCGGCTGTGGGGGTTCGAGTCCCTCCGCCCGCACCAATAGAGGCTAGCAACAGGTGCTTCGCGCAACGACTCATGCGGGCA
This sequence comes from uncultured Alphaproteobacteria bacterium, assembly GCA_963745855.1. GTDB lineage: Bacteria > Pseudomonadota > Alphaproteobacteria > Rhizobiales > Methyloligellaceae > Methyloceanibacter. Next base: position 82,525 of record CAVUZR010000011.1, read on the forward strand.
CCGCGCGGCGAAGCATAAGGCAACGGATCAGAGCGTAGATGGACGTTACTGAAGTGACGACAGAGGGTCTCCGCCGCCAGTTGAAGGTGGTGGTGGGCGCGGATGAGCTCGAACGGCGCCTATCAGCGCGCCTCGACGATCTCAAGGACCGAGTGAGGATCAAGGGCTTCCGGCCCGGCCATGTGCCGAAGGCGCATTTGCGCAAGGTTTATGGCCGATCGGTGATGGCCGAGGTGGTCCAGCAGGCCGTCGCCGAGACGAGCCGCGAAGCCATTTCGCAGCGGCAGGAGCGACCGGCGATCCAGCCTAACATTTCGCTCCCGGAGGACGAGAAGGAGATCGACAAGATCTTCTCAGGCAGCGCCGACCTCGCCTACACCATGTCATTCGAAGTGCTGCCCAAGTTTGACGCCCTGGACTTCGGCAAGATCGAGGTTGAAAGGCCCGTCGCCGAAGTTACCTCCGCCGACATCGACAAGGCGCTCGACCGGCTGCGCGACGCCAATCCGCTCTATAAGCCGAAGGACGGCCCGGCGGCGGAAGGCGATCGGCTGATCATCGACTTCAAGGGCACGATCGACGGAGAGCCGTTCAAGGGCGGTAGCGCCGAGGATGCGCAAGTGATGCTCGGCGGCCGCAACTTCATCCCGGGCTTCGAGGAAGGCCTCTCTGGGGTCAAGGCCGGCGAGGAGCACGCCGTCGATGCAACCTTCCCCGACGACTATCCGGAGGCAAGGCTGGCCGGCAAGAAGGCCAGCTTCGACGTCACCGTGAAGGAGGTGTCGAGCCCGGACGTGCCGACCATCGACGATGACTTCGCCAAGGCGCTTGGCCTTGAGTTGCTGGACAAGCTGCGCGAGATGGTGAAGCAGCGTCTGGAGCAAGACCGCATGATGGCATCGCGGTTGAAGCTGAAACGGGCGCTACTCGATAAGCTCAATTCTGGCTACGACTTCGAGTTGCCTCCGACGCTGGTCGACAATGAGTTTCATGCCATCTGGCGCCAGGTGACAAGCGATCTCGAGCAGGCGAAGCGAAGCTTCGAAGACGAAGGGACGACCGAAGAGAAGGCGCGTGCTGAGTATCACGACATTGCCGCGCGCCGCGTCAGGCTCGGCTTGATCCTATCCGAGGTCGGCAGCCGCAATGGGATCGAAGTCTCGGACGACGAGGTGAACCGCGGGCTGCTCGAGCGCGTCAGGCAGTTCCCGGGACAGGAGCGGAAAGTCTACGATTTCTACCGCAACAATCCGCAGGCCCTGGCGGAAGTGCGCGCGCCACTGTTCGAGGACAAGGTCATCGACTTTATCACCGAGCTTGCCAAGGTGACGGAGAAGCCGGTCAGCGTCGAGGAGCTTTACGCCGACGCCGACGACGCCGGGGTCCAGGCGCCTCATGCCGACCACGACCACGACCACGATCATGACCACCACCATCACGATCAAGACCACCACAATCATGACCACGATCACGACCATGACCACGGCAAGAAAAAGAAACGTAAGAAATGAGATGTCCCCCTCGCAAGCGGACGCCCCTTTCACTTTAGCTCCTGGCGTCATATGTAGTAGCGCGAGTGTAGTAGCGCGAGCGCTGATGGAGCCCCGCGAGGTTTAGCCAGCCTCCGCCGGCCAAACCCTTAGAGACAGCAATGAGCGACCCAGCCAGCCTTTACATGAATACCCTCGTTCCTATGGTGGTCGAGCAGACCAACCGTGGTGAGCGCGCCTACGACATTTATTCGCGGCTCCTCAAGGAGCGCATCGTCTTCGTCACCGGGCCGATCGAAGACCAGGTCGCTTCGCTGATCACCGCGCAGCTTTTGTTTCTTGAGGCGGAGAACCCGAAGAAAGAGATCTCCATGTACATCAACTCGCCGGGGGGCATCGTCACCTCCGGCATGGCGATCTACGACACGATGCAGTTCATCCGGCCGGCCGTGGCCACTTTGTGCATCGGTCAGGCCGCATCCATGGGCTCGCTCCTGCTTGCGGCCGGCGAGAAGGGGATGCGCTATGCGTTGCCCAACGCCCGCATCCTGTTGCACCAACCTTCGGGCGGCTTCCAGGGCCAAGCGAGCGACATCGAGCGCCATGCGGAGGACATCATCAAGATGAAGCGCCGCTTGAACGACATCTATGTGCGCCATACCGGGCAGAGTTACGAGACTATCGAGAAGACCCTCGACCGCGACTATTTCTTATCGGCGGAGGATGCGCGCGCCTTCGGCATCGTCGATGAGGTCATTACCAAACGCCACGCCGTCGAGGAGAAGATCGAGCGGTTGGCGCCGGTGTCCTAGGGGCCGAGCAAGTCCCGCATCGATCGATTTGGATTCCGTTATGCCTAACGCACAAGCGTCGTGGCGCACGCGGCACAAGCCGTGCATGGCCTCAGGCCGTGGCTACGACTACCGCCCTGATTTAACCGGGATTAATCAATCCTTGATCAGTGGCACCCTAGCATGCTGAGATTGTCCTTCGGCCGCTTCTCCAGGAGGATGACCCTCACTTGCAAAACGAACGAAGAGCCGAGTGTTGTGGCCTGATTTGCCACAATTTTTCGGTCAGAGGATATTGGATACACGCATGAGCAAGGTGAGCGGAAGCGATTCGAAAAACACCCTGTATTGCTCCTTTTGCGGCAAGAGCCAGCATGAGGTCCGCAAGCTCATCGCCGGCCCGACCGTGTTCATCTGCGATGAATGCGTCGAGCTCTGCATGGACATCATCCGCGAGGAGAACAAGTCGAGCCTCGTCAAGTCGCGCGACGGCGTGCCGACGCCGATGGAGATTTGCGCCGTCCTCGACGACTATGTGATCGGCCAGGACTACGCCAAGCGTGTGCTCTCGGTCGCCGTGCACAACCACTACAAGCGGCTCAACCACTCGAGCAAGAATTCCGACGTCGAGCTCGCCAAGTCAAACATCCTGCTGATCGGTCCGACTGGGTGCGGCAAAACGCTGTTGGCCCAGACGCTCGCGCGCATTCTCGACGTGCCCTTCACCATGGCCGACGCCACCACCCTCACCGAGGCAGGCTATGTCGGCGAGGACGTGGAGAACATTATCCTGAAGTTGCTCCAGGCCGCCGACTACAATGTCGAGCGGGCCCAGCGCGGTATTGTCTATATCGACGAAGTCGACAAGATCAGTCGCAAATCCGACAATCCGTCGATTACCCGCGACGTGTCGGGTGAGGGCGTGCAGCAGGCTCTGCTCAAGATCATGGAAGGCACGATCGCTTCTGTGCCGCCGCAAGGCGGCCGCAAGCACCCGCAGCAGGAGTTCCTGCAGGTTGACACCACCAACATCCTATTCGTCTGCGGCGGCGCCTTTGCCGGTCTCGAGAAGATCATCGCCGCCCGCGGACGGTCGACCTCGATTGGCTTCGGCGCCAAGGTCGAGTCTGTCGACGATCGCCGGACCGGCGACATTCTGAAGGGGGTCGAGCCAGAGGATCTGCTCAAATTCGGCCTCATCCCCGAGTTCATCGGTCGCGTGCCCGTGATCGCGACCCTTGACGATCTCGACGAGGAGGCCCTGATGCGCATCCTGACCGAGCCTAAGAACGCGCTCGTCAGGCAGTATCAGCGGCTGTTTGAGATGGAGGACGTGCAGCTATCCTTCGCCGACGAAGCCATGCGCACCATCGCCAAGAAGGCGATCGATCGGAAGACCGGGGCGCGTGGTCTTCGCTCGATCATGGAAGGCATCCTGCTCGACACCATGTTCGAGCTGCCGAGCCTGCGTGGGGTCGAGGAGGTCGTGATCAGCTCGGAGGTGGTGGAAGGCAAAGCGAGGCCTTTGCGCATCTACTCCGACCGCCACGAGGAGCTCGGCACGAGCGCCTAGGCGGGACGACCGTCATTCCCGCTTGATCGACTGGCCGAATCCCGCTCAGAATGCTGGGAATCGGCGCCGTGGCTGTTAGAAAGGGGTCCACCTTGAAGGTGGCCAGTGGGGTCGCTACCTACCCTTGGCGCGCCGCAATAATGCCGCAGGGCCGGCGCAGTCGTTTACCGGGATAATCGGGAGGTAATGACCAAGGCGGATGCGGACTGCCGATCACGGGGGAAAAAGAGGTGCGAATGGAGCGGTTGGCGCACCATTTGCTTAGAACATGGGACTGACATGACCGAATCCAAGCCGCACAGCACTGAAGCAGAGGGATCGGAGCGCTTCCCGGTTTTGCCGCTCCGCGACATTGTCGTTTTTCCCTATATGATCGTGCCACTCTTCGTCGGTCGCGAGAAATCCATTGCGGCTCTCGAAGAAGTGATGCGCACCGACAAGCAGATTCTGCTGGTCGCGCAGAAGAACGCGAGCGATGACGAGCCGTCGACCGACGGCATCTATGCCATGGGCACGCTCGCCTCAGTCCTCCAGCTCCTGAAGCTGCCCGACGGTACCGTGAAGGTGCTGGTCGAAGGCACCGTTCGCGCGGCCATCACGCGCTACACCGAAAATGAGAACTATTTCGAAGCCGAGGTCGCCCGCGTCGAGGAGACGCTCGGCGCCGAGGATGAGATCGAAGCGCTGTCGCGCTCGGTGGTCTCCCAGTTCGAGAGCTATGTGAAGCTCAACAAGAAGATTTCCCCCGAAGTGCTCGGCACCGCGGCGCAGATCGACGACTATTCCAAGCTCGCCGACACCATCGCCTCGCACCTCGCCATCAAGATCGCCGAGAAGCAGCAATTACTCGAGGTCACCACGATCTCCGAACGGCTCGAGCGCGTCTTCACTCTCATGGAGAGCGAGATCTCGGTGCTGCAGGTCGAGAAGAAGATCAGGAGCCGCGTCAAGCGTCAGATGGAGAAGACGCAGCGCGAGTATTACCTGAACGAGCAGATGAAAGCGATCCAGAAAGAGCTTGGCGACAGTGAGGAAGGTCGCGACGACCTCGCCGAGATCGAGCAGAAGATCGAGAAGACCAAGCTCTCCAAGGAAGCGCGCGAGAAGGCCCTTGGCGAGTTGAAGAAGCTCCGCCAGATGAGCCCGATGTCGGCCGAGGCCACGGTCGTGCGCAACTACCTCGACTGGTTGTTGTCGATCCCGTGGGGCGTCAAGAACAAGATCAAGCGCGACCTGGACGAGGCGCAAGTCATCCTCGATCAGGACCACTATGGCCTGGAGAAGGTCAAGGACCGCATCGTCGAATATCTCGCGGTGCAGAACCGGACCAACATGTTGAAAGGCCCCATTCTTTGCCTGGTCGGACCTCCTGGCGTCGGCAAGACTTCGCTTGGCAAGTCCATGGCGCGCGCTACGGGGCGCGAATTCGTGCGCATGAGCCTTGGCGGCGTTCGCGACGAGGCGGAGATCAGGGGCCACCGCCGCACCTATATCGGCTCGATGCCCGGCAAGGTCATCCAGTCGATGCGCAAGGCGAAGAAGATCAACCCGCTCTTCCTGCTCGACGAGATCGACAAAATGGGCGCCGATTTCCGCGGCGACCCGGCTTCGGCTTTGCTCGAAGTGCTGGATCCTGAGCAGAACCACACCTTCAACGACCACTATCTCGAGGTCGATTACGACCTGTCGAACGTAATGTTCGTCACCACGGCGAACACGCTCAACATCCCGCCGGCCCTGATGGACCGCATGGAGATCATCCGCATCGCCGGCTACACCGAGGATGAGAAGATCGAAATCGCGCGGCGTCACCTGATCCCGGCCCAGACCAAGGCGCACGGGCTCGCGAGCGACGAATGGAGCCTCGACGACGATGCGTTGAAGGAGATCATCCGACGCTACACGCGCGAGGCCGGTGTCCGCAATCTTGAGCGTGAGATCGCCAAGATGTCACGGAAAACTGTGAAGGAACTGCTGACCACCAAGAAGAAGTCGATCCACGCCACCCTCAAGAACCTCGAGGACTATCTCGGCGTGCAGAAGTTCCGCTACGGCGAGGCGGAGCTTGAGGATCAGGTTGGCGTGGTCACCGGTCTTGCTTGGACGGAGGTCGGCGGCGAGCTGCTCACGGTCGAAGGCGTGATGATGCCCGGCAAGGGCACGATGACCGTCACCGGCAATTTGCGCGACGTGATGAAAGAATCGATCCAGGCAGCGAATGCCTATGTGCGCTCCCGGGCGGTAGAGTTTGGCATCAAGCCGCCGCTGTTCGAGAAGCGCGACATTCACGTGCACGTCCCCGAGGGTGCAACCCCCAAGGATGGGCCTTCGGCCGGCGTTGCCATGGTGACGGCCATCGTCTCGATGATGACCGGCATCCCGGTAAAGCGCGACGTCGCCATGACCGGCGAGATCACGCTCCGCGGTCGGGTGCTCCCCATCGGCGGCCTGAAAGAGAAGCTGCTTGCGGCACTTCGGGCCGGCATCAAAACGGTGATCATTCCAGATGAGAACGCCAAGGATCTCACGGAAATCCCCGACGAACTCAAGAATGCCCTCGACATCCGTACGGTGTCGCGCATGGACGAGGTGGTGAAAATTGCCTTCGTAAAGGCGCCCCAGCCCATTGTCTGGGAGGAGGAAGCTGAGGACACCGGCAAGATCGTGCCGCCGAAAGAAGAGACCCCGGCCGGCGTAACCGCTCATTAGCGGCCAAAAACTGCACTTGGTCGTTGATTTGCCTCATTTTTATGGTCCGCCTCGATTTCTCGAGTTCGGACCAATTTTGTTGATTTTCTGCGTTTTTTGGCTCAGTCATACACCACTTGTTTGTGAATTGGAGCGTACCCAAACGCCCGTGGGGGATTGAACCTCCGCAAGTTAGGGCCGAGCGAAAGGATGGAAACCCGTGAACAAAGCTGATCTGATTGCCGAGGTGGCGAAGGAAACTGCGCTCTCGAAGGATGCGGCCGAGAAGGCGGTGGACGCTACCTTCAAGAGCATCGAGAAATCTTTGCAGAAGGGCGATCCGGTGCGCATCGTTGGGTTTGGCAATTTCCAGGTTGCGCAACGCAAGGCCTCGACCGGCCGCAATCCGCGCACCGGTGCCGAGGTAAAGATCCCTGCATCGCGCGTGCCGAAATTCCGGGCCGGCAAAGCTCTCAAAGAGGCCTGCAACAGCTAGGCCGAGCGCCAATTGACCTTTTTAAGGGCGGGGTTCGCTGTCGAGGGCTCCGCCTTATTGTTTCTGCTAGGCAAAGAGCGGGCCGCTGCTCTACCTCGCTCACTTGGCGGGGCGGTTAGCTCAGCTGGAAGAGCGCCTGGTTTACACCCAGGAGGTCGGCAGTTCGAGACTGTCACCGCCCACCATGTACGCAACGCGGATAGCGACCCTCTGCCTCGATGGACAAGATGCTCCGCCCGTTTCCAAACGGCAGGTGCTGACAAGGCTAGGGCGGAAATTGCTCCTTGCCTCACGCGCTATCGCTTGGCCACGTCGGCGAAGCGATACAGCGATGTTAGGGAGGCGGCGGTGCGAAGTTTCTGCTTTTCAAGTGTGTGGAAGGACGACCCCCACGCCGAGATCGTATTACAATCAGAACATCACTGTGCAATGCAAAACTTGAACCGAGGTTCAAGCAAAAACAGCCCCGGCTCGTCCGAAAAGCCAGGGCTGTTTGGATTAGGCTCGAATCGAGCAAGACTGTTTAATGTCACGACCATCACAGTTTCATGACAATCGCGTATCGCGAGTTCTCCACGAAAATCTGCGGAGTGGGGAGCCGCAGAAGTCAGGAGCCTAACCAGCCCAGCGTACGAGCTTTGTGATAGGCCGCCTTCCAGGCTTGCACCCAGAATTTCACCTTCGATGACTCCGATGAGCCATCAATGCCGTCAACAACGACGAGCAGGGGAGCCAAGCCGTCCTTACGATAAGTAGTTGATAGGCCCGATTCCGGATTGCCGTTATTGGCACTTAACGGACGTTCACAATGAGGCTAAGCATGTCCGCTCTTGAGGGGTAAGCGGACTATGCCGTTCCCTCGCTCTCAGGTTCGCTTACGCCAAAGCGGACTTCAATGGGGAAGACGGTATGGGGGAAGACGGTCATGGGGGAAGACGGTCATGGGGGAAGACGGTCATGCTCTTAGCTTAGCGGAGCTCCAGCTGTGATGAGCTCGTTGACGCCCTTAACCATCACATCGAAGCTACTGACGCTGAACTCATTGATCGCGACCGCCCACGCCGCGCGCGGGCACGAACGCCCATAGCTGAACCCCCTGACTCTACCTTCATGATGCCTCCTCAACGTTTGTCCCATCACGCTTGTGAGCATCAGGCTCGCGAGCCACGCGCGACTGGTTCCTCACGCGGCACGCGCTGAGAGACCAATCTCGACTAAGATGCGCCTCGCGCAGTTGAAAGCAGCAAGCAGGTCGTTGACGGTGAGGCGATCGCCATTGAACGCGACTGGCTCGCCAGGGAGCGAATGCGTACCGATTCCGAGCCTCGTGCCCAAATGTTTGGGGCCGGGCCGTTGAGCCGCGGCCGCTATCAGGCACGCCTAGCTCTGCTATGATGATCGGGAGATCGAGCCACAGCGACTTGCTTGGGGGACTCTCTTCAATGTGCCGTTGTCTCGCCGTGATGGGCTTGTTGGCCCTAACCGCACAGGGTTGCACTCAAAAGCCAGAGAGCTATCCGCTATCCTCTCTGAGTGTGAACTATCAAACCTGGAATTGTCAGCAACTCGCAAACGAAGCCGATCTCCTCAAGGATGCGCTTGCGGTGGCTTTCGATCAGCGCTCAGATGAACACGTGGCGCATTTGAAGGCCCAAAGAGAGGCACTCCAAAAGGCAAGGACTTTGAAAAGGTGTAGCGCGTAGCTGACAAGTGCCGCGCTATACCAGTCTATCTAGTGAGCGCAATTGCCAGTTGGATGCAAGCTTGGCGGCAACCCAAGCTACTAGGATGGTCCGCCCCGGAAATTGCGTCCGAAACGAGGCAAAGTAAACGGGCCGAGTGTTGCCACTCTGCTGCTTGCCTTACGGCTATTTCTGTTGTTCGCTCAACGCGGAAGCACTCCAAGCTTCGAGGGACAATCTTGTGCTAGGCCGCGTGCTGGTCATACTGCTCGCCGCAGGCCTTTCCGGCTGCGCTCAGGCCTTTGTTTATGGCGGCGGCGACGATGTCCGCATCCATTATGCTCGGTTTGGCGCGACCCCGCCGCAGGGCAACACCGTGACGGTCTGCCACGCTTATACTTGCAAGATGCAGACGCCCTACACCTTCAGCCAGAAAGACCTCGCCGAGATCAGGGCCGTGATGGCCAAGACCGAGCAAGCCGACACGCCTTACGAGGAGCGCCGCGCCGTGGCTTACGCCATCGCCTATATCGACGTGAAGGTGGGCAACAAGCTAGGCATCCATGACAAGGCCGGCATGCAGTTCGGCTCATCCGGCGACCCGACCCAGGAGGATTGCGTCGACGTGTCGACCAACACCACGAGCTATCTCCTGGTTATGCAGGCGAACGGCATGCTCAAGCACCACACTGTCGATGGCACCATGTCGAAGGCGAATCTCGGCAAGGGGCTAATGGAGCTGAACCCGGTGAAATACTGGCCGCATTGGTCGGCGATCCTGAAGGAGAAGGAGAGCGGCCAGAAATATGCGGTCGATCGCTGGCCATTCGACCAGGGCGAGAATGCCGCCGTAGTGAAGGTCGAGGACTGGTACATCAAGGACCGCGAGTAGGGGGACGCCTCGCGGCGGGCCATATACTGGGCAATCGCTATGGGCGATTTTTGCCGCCTAGTGACCGTCATAGTCTCCGTCACAGCCACGCCGGTGGCCTGCGTCAACACGTGCTGAAACACACGGCCTCAACCAAACAAGTGGCGACGTAACAAGCCAACGTTAACAGCCAGTCAGAGCAGCTCAATGATTTGGTATGTGAGATATGCAAATGCGGCGACCCCAGACACGAAAAGCGCAATGGTAACAATATGATCGACATCAATCCTCATGTCGAAAGATAACACGCTCAGGGAGGTTCTGGCAAGACTGGAAAACCCCAAGCGAACATTCGCGAACATGGCGAACAGTTTGTGTTCGCGGGTGTTCGCCTGTGTTCGCTCACCTTCGCCTATTCGGATAGCCAGCATTGGCCGCTCCAATTTTCGACAATGCGTTCGGCGAAAGTTTCTCCGCTCCTCGCTCAAAGGGCGACCTGTCGAGCACGATCGCCGCCTTGGTTGATGTTTTTGGAGTAGGCGTATTTGCGCCAAAGGCTTTCGCTCACCGTCTTCGCGTGTGCGGCGTATGGTTTAACGGGGGGCCGAATTAGACGGTCGCTCATGCCGCAGTGCGCCACTGGGCACGCAGGGCCCGCTTCAGGCTGACGACCTCCACGGCCACCAGTACGGACTCATCGAGCCGATCCCGCGCCGATAGCAGTTGCGAAATCAGTGCTTCATTGCTATTTGTGGGGGGCTTGATCGTCTCCATTTCTGCGGCGGCGCTTTGGACAGGGGCGCCGTCCGCATTTTCAGGGGGCGCTCGCATCGGCAAGCTCCCGCGCCATGCAGCCAAGCAATAACCTCCTGCTCGCGCCAATAAAGGCGCCCTCCGATCGTTCGCGGCGCGGGAAAATCCAGATCGGGATCGTAACGCCAACGCCAAAGCGTCATGGCACTCATGTCGCCGCACACCGCAAGCACCACTGCTTGCGGAATGAGCGCCGCGCTATTGATTTCAGATTTCATAGCGTCCTCACACGATGACGCGTGATTGCGTCCGTGAGGACGTTAGGGAAGTGAAACGCGCATTAATATCGGGGGGAATTCAGTGCGTGCTTTGGGGACTAGCGGCCTAGATGCCAACTGCGCTGATCCGTGCGGCCAATGAGGAACTCAGGACCGTTACCTTGACTTGGCGAATCCCAACCCGTACATGCCTAGGTCTGCCCCTGGCCGCTATAGCGGCCGGCAAAAGGGGGGGTGTAGCTCAGTTGGTTAGAGCGTCGGCCTGTCACGCCGAAGGTCGCGGGTTCGAGTCCCGTCACTCCCGCCATATTTCAACGGCTTAGCGGCAGCACGTAAGGCTGTTCCGACTTTACGGCCCGACACGTTCCGACTTTTGAGGTCATTCGTTCTCCCTGAGCTTTGCGCGCCCACGGCGACGAGCTTCCATCACGCTCCGAATGGTCGTGAGGTTCACCGGGCAGTAGGTCGCGAATAGCGCATTTGAGGCACCGAGTGTGTTTCCCATAGCGTGTGCCAACGCAGCAGGCGTGGCCTCACCTGCAATGGCCTCGTGGGCTCCGCTCCGACGAAAGTCTGCCAGGGTGCGCTTGTCCCGTTCGCCAAAGGCAGCACTGCGAACCGCCCGAAAATCGTCGCCCAAGGTGTCGCTAGAGTAGGGCGATCCGCTGCGATTGTGGAAGATGTAGGCCTCGCCGTGCAAATCGATGCCGAGCTTTTCGAGATGGGCTTGCATAGCAACCAGCGCGCGGTCATTGAGCGCCCCGCCGACCGGCTTTCCGGTCTTGCCACGCTCGGCAAAGAACGTTGCACCGCTTGCATCCTTGGCAAGCTGTGAAGCCCGTAGTGTCCGCACGTCTCCTGGTGAGAGTTGCGTTGACCACGCAACGGCGATCACCGCAGCGAGCCCGTGGTAGCCATCGCGCCATGCGCGCTTATAGAGCCTTACGGCCTCGCCCTCGGTCCACGTCTCCGAACGCCCTTGGGGGGCAGAGTTGCGAACACCAAGTGACGGGTCCGCATCGCGGACGCAATACCCGAGCGCCGCTGAGACTTTCCAGAGGGCTCGCCAAATTTTGAGCGCCCGATGGGCCTCGCGGAGCGACACCGTAACTTCAATCGCGCTCCGCCATGCGCTGATGTCCTCCAAGTTGACGGTGCGCGGATCGGTGTCACCGAAAATAGGCTTGATGCGCTTCCAGCCCCGCCACCAGTCCTCGCGAGTGCCTGGAGCCTTCGTCTGGGTCCACTCATTCGTGCGACGATAGCGGCGGAACGCCTCGCCTAGCGAGCGGGGCGGATAGACTGTCAATTCCTCGACTTGTTCCGGCGAAAGGTTGTCAGCCGTGACCATAGCCGGGGATGGTGCTTCGCCCCGCCGAGTTAATTGCCAACGGCACTCCCACGTCTCCGCAATCGCCCATGCCTCTGGCCCGTTAGGTCCGCAAGGAACCGACACGAAACCAAGGGCGCGCATTTTCCCGTCGGCTCCCAGAAGCCGCGACCTCCACGCTTAACGCGGTAATGCTTCAGCTTGATACTCGTCACGCTGCAGCCTTCCCTGCCTTTCGCAGAATGGTCTCTATCCGGCACTTCGCAACAGTACTGGCATCACGCGCCTGCATCTGAACAGTGCCGCCGAATAAATGAGGATGTCGCGCGTCGCACCACCTATCGACCGCCAACAGGTCGAAGTTGCCGGTATCTGGGTCGGGCTGCGGGAAGCCCCGCGCGCCGAGATTGGGCAAGGCAGCGCGAAAATCCGCCAAGCTCGTACCCATCCGGCGAGCGATGACTTCTGGCCGCACATCGCGAGGCTCAACCTTAAAACGCATGCACCCTCTCGCATCGACGGCCCCATTCCTACCCCCAAACTTCTCGGAAGCGACACCGTGCTTGTCCGCAGTCTGCTGTCTCGCCACAACTTTCTCACCCCGTCATGCAGCCCACGAATGCGGTGAGTGACGGACCTGCAGGGCAGCAGCATTGGCGACGCTCTACGCATGGGCGGCGAGCACGCGCTCAATCTCGGTGATGTCGCTCAAATAACTCCCCTTAGTGCCGGATCGCTCTTCGGGTCGTAACGCTTTTTGTCTTCGTCAAGCCAGCGTTCCTGATGCAGCCATGTCGCTGGCGCGGGGATGAACCGCTGCTCAGTGCTGAAGTACTGCTTCGCCGCGCGCGTCGCGCCCGCCAGCAGTATCGCGTGGTCGGCCTTCTTGCGAGCGGCACAATACTTCTCGCGAGCAGCTCCCTTGCCGACATGACGTGGGTAGGCGTTGTACCACTCATCGAACTCACCTGCAGGCTCACGCGCCGCGCCGCGAGGCGCAAGCGTCTGTGTCTGTCTCTTGTCTCTGTCTCTGTCTCTGTCTCTGTCTCTGTCTCTGTCTCTGTCTCTGTCTCTGTCTCTGTCTCTGTCTCTGTAATCGGGATGCCATCCGAATGAGATCCAGATGCCACTTAAGGCCGTCGCGAAGGGCGTCAGCGGCGTTCGGGTTAAGCTCATCAGAAAGGTTGCGCAGCTCCACGATGGCTTCTTCTTTCAGTTCGCATGCTGGTAGTGAAAGGGCGGTCTTTCCGGCATTTTTTGCGTGCTTAGGATTTCCGAGAGCGTTATGCCCCCACCACCCTATTACCCTGATCACGTTCGTGCGCTGATCGCGGCTCACGAATTCGTGGTCGGCAAGAGCCGCAATGCGCTCAGAGGCTGCTTCGGTAGTCCAGCCGAGATCTGCTGCAATGTACTCATCGGCAGTACGAAGCAGCCGATTGCATTCCCGTGCTTGCAAGAGAATAGGTAAATGAGAAGGAGCTTCTCATGATCAGTAAGCTCCCGAACCTTCGGATTATCCCAGAAGCTGCTCTCAAGCCGTCCAAAAACTCTCATAGATGTCCCCCTAAAGGCTATGGCGCGGTCGATCCTGCGCCTGTTTTTTTGTGCAATGGTGCAAAGTCGCGTACCGCACAGCGACCTAGGTCGTGCATGAGCTGCGCAATATGAGGGGGTTTTGTTTTGCCGTCAGCATGTAGGCCAGCCGTGTACACAAGCAAGTCGGCGATTGGGGCCAATGACCCGAATGGCTTGGACAAGAGCCGGAGTGCGCCCTTACAAGAACGCCTCGCCTGCATGCTGCTTGAACGCTTTCGCTCGTGTGTCCCCGCCAACGCGCTGCGCTTTCTTTCTCGGAGTTGAGACAGGCTCCCACTGGCATAGGAACATGAGCCGCTTTGCTCGGCGTGTCAGCGTGTAGAGCGAGCTATCAATGTCTAAATCGGGGCCAAGACCCGCTGTCGCTAACAACACAGTGCTCTCTCAGGACGTGCGCTCGCGACCGTGCAGGGACCCGCTCTTACGCGCGGCATGCCAGCGCCATTGGCGTTGGCTTGTGCTTGACTTCGTTCCACATTCTCGATATGTCCAGAAACATGGACACATCTCATGCGCTCGCAGGATTATCCGCGCTCGCTCAAGACAGCCGTCTCAAGGTTTTTCGTCTGCTGGTCCGGCGCGGACCCGAGGGCATGGCCGCTGGCGACATCGCACGCGATCTCAAACTCCCGCACAACACCCTTTCGTCGCATCTCGGCATCCTTTGTCGCGCGAGCCTTGTGAAGTCGCGCAAGAAGAGCCGGTCGATCATTTACTCGGTCGATCTAGACGGGACGCGCGAGCTTCTGTCCTTCCTGGTGGAGGACTGTTGTCGCGGTAAGCGCGAAATCTGTCGCCCTCTTATCGCATCGGCGTTGGCGGAGTGCTGCTAGGGAGCGCGTGATGAAAGTCGTGAGCACCCAAAAACCCTTGAACGTGCTTTTCCTGTGCACGGGGAACTCGGCGCGGTCGCAAATGGCCGAGGTGATCCTGAACCGACTTGGACGGGGCAAGTTCAAGGCGTTCAGCGCAGGAAGTCAGCCTGCCGGGCACGTGCATCCTCTCGCCCTACAGATGCTTCGCAATGCGCACTTCGATGTGTCGAGCCTGCGCTCGAAGCCCTGGGATGAATTTGCCCAACCCGGCGCACCCAGCCTCGATTTTGTCTTTACTGTTTGCGACAACGCCGCGAAGGAGGATTGTCCCGTCTGGCCGGGTCAGCCTATGACCGCCCATTGGGGACTGCCCGATCCAGCGAAGGCTGAGGGCACTTATGCCGAGAAAGCCGCCGCTTTTGCCGACACCATGCGCATGTTGAACCAGCGCATCGGCATTTTCGTCAGCCTGCCGTTGAACAAACTCAGCAAACTCGCCCTCCAAAAGCACTTAGACGAGATCGGCAAGGTAAAGGCCGAAACTGAAACGGCATAGTGCCTTGCCAACTATCTCCCGTCGTTTGATTGCGGAAGGAGTAGGCACGGCCTTTCTGCTCGCTGCTATTGTCGGCTCCGGCATCATGGCCGAACGGCTGTCCGGTGGCAACGTAGCGCTGGCGCTGCTCTGCAACTCGACCGCTACTGGCGCGATCCTCGTCGTTCTAATAGCGGTATTCGGGCAGACCTCCGGCGCTCACCTGAACCCTACCGTCACCCTGGCCTTCGCAGTAAAGGGTGAAATTGGTACAGCACTGGCCATTGGTTATGTGGTTGCTCAGGTGGTGGGCGCGGTCGTTGGCACATGGGCGGCGCACGTGATGTTCGATGAACACGTTCTACAAGTATCAACCAAGGCGCGTGCTGGACCCGGCCTTTGGCTCGCAGAGGCCCTAGCCACTTTCGGGTTGATCCTCACGATCTTCGGAACTCGACGCTGGAAGGCCGAAATGGTGCCGCTGACCGTCGGGCTCTACATAGCGTCCGCGTACTGGTTCACAGCATCGACGAGCTTCGCCAACCCTGCCGTGACCATCGCGCGAACCATCACCAATAACTCCGCCGGAATACAACCCGCGCACGCTCCCGCCTTTATAGTTTCCCAAGTCATAGGAGCATTGGCGAGCACTTTGTTCTGCTGGTTCATATTTGATAGGGTGTCTGAGCGGAGAGCACTAGAGCCATCTCGACCCGAGCTAGACAATGAGTACAACCGGTAGCTCTGGCTTTCGAGTTGAGGTGCAGGCCGCCCGTATCGTCGTGAGCTTTCCGGGCACCATGTTTTGCGTGGTCTATCTTAGGCCAATGGATGAACGAGGCCTTCTTGCATCCGGCTTTTCAAAAGAAGCGAACGCGACATCAGCTCAAATCACTGGCTTTCTTTCGGTTGCACGGGACCTCGCAAACCAAAAGGCCAAGGAACTAGGTTGGATGGTATGAACTGATGTCATCGCCTAGCGCTCGGCGTGAGCCCAGCGTATTTACACCACCAGCGCACGAAGGACGCCATGCGAGGTGTGCAACATTCCGGCCCCAACTTGGTCACTGCCCGAGCAATCATGAAGGCGGCGCTGTAGCACGTTATGTCCATGGTATCAGGCCCGCTCTTGTGCTTGAGCCAGTTCCGCTCTTTATTCATGTGGTCTCGCAGTTCTTCGTTTTCGATGCCTAGCTCCTTCGCCTTTGGATGATCTCGGTGATAGGCAAAGAGGCTCCCCGCGCGATCAATCATATCCTCTGCTGCACCAGCTAGAGTAATCGCGACATCGAAATCCCCTCGTTCAAGCGCGTCAATAGCGGCTCCAACTTGTCGTATCGCTGCGTCAGCCTTGGATAGCTTGAGCGGGCGGTCGGGGACCTGCATCGCGGTATCACTCACGCTATCGCCTCTATCTCGCTCTGAGTGCTCGCAGGTCATCTTCAAGCAATTGCATGGGCAGCGTGGCGTCTCCTGGCAGCCCCCAGCGATTGCACTCAATGCAGCCGATTAGCCGCTCGCCGTAGTGGTCGATCTCGATCAGCAGGCGATGGCAGTGGGGGCAGTGCTTCATCGCCGCGTTGCGACGCGCGCGGGGGATCGTTTTCAAAGGGCGAGTTCCCGCTAGTGCATCTTTGTATCAGTTGCCCCGCCACAACCTTGGCCGACGTTCCACAGGTCCACGAGCTGTTGACCGGAATAGTGCCGAACGCGGATGAGGTACTTACCGAGCCCGCCATACACCTTCCATCGCCAGCACTTGCAGCAGCACGGACCCTGCATATCGGAGTGCTCCATGGCGTAGTCGTAGGCCGCCTGCTCTTCCTTGTTGAGGGCGAGGTCGTATTCGCCCATGAGCTTGTGGGCCAAGGGCGCGGAGATGTCGTAAGGATCGGGCGGCACTTCGGCAATGTCGGAGTACTTTTTCAGCCCGTCTATCTGCTGACGATAACGGGTCTCGTCCATCGGCGCGCAACAGGAGCCTTGGAGCCTCGCATCAGGCGACATGCTGGCAATCGAAGCCTCGAACTTCGCCGAACACTCCACATTGCCGTGTTGGCTAAGGAGATCGAAACGGCTTTTAAGGACAGCGTCGTCGCTTGCCCCTTCGGCAGTCGCGTAAGCCGCAAAGAATAGCCCGGAAGCTAGCAGAGCCAAGACCACGCCCAGGGCTGTGTGACGTATGTTGCTAAACATCCTGAGATCACCTCCTCTAGCCAAACGGAACTTCGCCATTCCCTCATCTTAGCGCTGCGGTGAGCGTTGGAACCCGAATTTTGCTTAGGTAGGGCCTTTTAGGGGCGTGAAGGTTAGATAGACTATGCCGCCGGTCACTCATCCCAAAGCGGACCCAAGAGATCGGCGTCAACTTTAGGGAACTGCTTCGGTTAGCTCTCGGCGAGCCGCAACGTATACTTCGCGCGCCGCGTCCAAGTTCATGAAGAAGATACCGAGCCCGACAATCAAGTCGGGCCACACGGATGCGGTGTAAGCGGTGATAAGTCCGGCACCGATAATCGCGGCGTTGGCTAGAACATCGTTCCTCGCGGACAGGAAGGCGGCCCGCGTCAAGCTGCCGCCATGGGTGCGATAGCGCGCCAGCATGAGGGCACAGGTGAGGTTCACAGCCATGGCTCCGGCCCCGGTCAGAGAAAGCGGGAGCGGTGCTGGTGGCACGGGAAGCAGGAATTTATCCCAAGCCGTCCAGAGCGTCGCCAGCCCCGGAATGAGCAGGATGCCTGCGAGCACCATGCCCACATGCGAGCGGTGACGAGCGCTCCAACCCAAGGCGATGAGGATCAGGAAATTGACCGAGGTATCCTCTAGGAAGTCGATGCTATCGGCGAACAGAGACACCGAGCCGATGGCGAGCGCTACGCTGAACTCGACCCCGAAATAGGCAAGGTTCAGGAGAGCCACGCGGGCGACAACCCGGCGCAAGCCCTCATCTGTTTCGCTGAGTGGCGTACCCATGCCTGTGGACGCTGTACCCTGTTCTCGTCAGTGAGGTGGCTTAGCACCGCTGTGCCGCCACTGCCTGGTACTTCCGCTCTCAGGGGGTGGTGTCGCACTGGGGAGCCACCACGCCAACAGAGCCGTGCGCTTGTTTCCAAGCCAATCTTTGGAGGTTTCGTCGAGCTTCGGAGTGCAGCAGGGCTCTACACCCTCTTGAATTGGTGGACACAGCACCGAGCCGTACGAACTGTGCGCGTACGCCTGTACGGACCATGGTTGGCAGACCGCTTTCGCGTCGCACATTTTAACAGAAATCTACGAGGCGTGCGAGCCGGGCTGGATCGTACGAAGGCCAAGTCGCTATGCCGCCGAGGGCGAAACGCGCAGCTCGGCCCACGACTGACTATCCAAACTTCAGTCTTCCCGCTGGATCACCGACCTTGAGGAGCCGCCTTGCATTACACGAGGCTCGCCGGTAGGCGAGACGTGTCGATAGAGCGTGGACCTAGTAACACCCAACTCTCGGCATAGAGCACCAACATTGGTCTCAGGCTTACCCATCGCAGCCATGGCGAGCCGTAGCTTGGCTGGCGTCATCTTGGGTCTGCGGCCTCCTCTGCGACCACGAGCGCGTGCTGAAGCAAGACCGGCGCGGGTCCGTTCAGAGATGAGGTCGCGCTCGAACTCGGCGAGCGATGCAAAGATACCGAAAACTAGCTTGCCCGCCGGCGTGGTCGTGTCGATAGCCGCACCCTGACCAGTCAGGACCCTTAGACCGACGCCTCGACTTGTAAGGTCATGGACGGTGTTGACAAGGTGCCGCAGACTGCGACCTAGGCGATCTAGCTTCCAGACAACTAGCGTGTCGCCTTGCCTAAGTGCCTGCAGGCATGCAGCCAGGCCGGGTCGGTCGTCCTTCTTTCCAGAGGCGGTGTCGCTATAGAGGTGCCGCTCACTCACTCCTGCCGAAAGCAGCGCATCCCTCTGCAGGTCGAGCACCTGCGAGCCATCAGCCTTCGATACCCGCATGTAACCAATCAGAGGTGAGGGTGGAGGGTTGTCCCGCAAACGACCGTTTGTGCGACGTCCCTGTTTTGGACCTTTTCGGGGCTTAGTCATGTGCCGAAATCTATCCCCTTTTCTATGTGCTGCAAAGGGCATCATTTTTTTGTGGGACAACATCTTCAATCGCAGTTAGAAGTCTCATCCATAATCTCCAACTGCGAGCTACCTAGCTTCGCTTATGCTAAGCTCGGACCACGAAACGGCGATTGTTGCCGTCGTGCAAGCCCAGCAATCGGAGGATGGAGCGGATTGAACCTGCTTCGATCAATCTGCTGTCTCTTTGCTGGCCGATGCGCCGAGGAGGAACCCAAGCCAAGGAAAGAGACTGTGAGAGGTGACCTTGGCCAAACGGAAGCCGAATTGGAGAAAGCAGGCAAAGAGCGGATGGATCATATGGAAGGAGAAAAGCCTAAGTAAACAGCTGCAATTTGCCGTTGATGCGCAAAATCTCCTGGCTCTTCCTTACATGGGGGCAGCCACAGTTATGATTTCATCCTCACTAGAACGGTTCGGCGGCGGCATGAGGGCACCCCTAGTTCACCTGGGCGGCAGGGGCGGGAGATCAACTAATAGCACCATGCAGCTCGCAAGTTCGCTTCAAAACCGGAACGGCTATCTGACAGACTGCGTTCGCCTCTCATGAAGACTGCGTTGGTAATTGTTGGCCTTCTAGCGCTACTCGGCGTCACAGTCGGTTGGGCAATATGGGGATGGCAGCAAACCGCTGGCACCGCCATGGGTTTCCATGGCTGGCTGGCAATGATCCTTGCCGTCGTGTTCACGATAGTTGTCGGATGCGGACTGATGGGTCTGATGTTCTACAGCAGCCGTTACGGCTACGACGAACGGGCAACCGATCTGAGCGATAAGGATAAGTAGCCCAACCACGGGGCGTAGAACTTGCCCCAAGCACGCTCTGTGCCGAACCAAATGGCGTAGCTTCCAGCAAGGATCAGAACGCCAAGTGCAAACCAGCCATAAGTGCTGAGCGGAACAATGCTCGTGCCAACGACCAGCACCGGGACCACCATCACGAGGTAGTATCGGCAATGTGTTCGTCCGCACTGCCGAGCATTCATTATGCATGCAACTCCCATCCACGCGAGGGACGTAGCCCAAATGCTCGTGCGTACCGGGACGCTTGCCAGCAGACCCGCAATAAAAAGAGCCGTGGGTATCCACCATGCCACGAGACTGCTTTGGGTGTTGCTTAGCCAATCTTCAGAATCGTGCATGGGTAGCGGCGTGCAGCAAGGCTCCACGCCTTGTTGGATTGGCGGGCAGGGGACCGATCCATATGAGCAGAACACGCAGCAAGAGCCTGGCAGCGGCCTTAGCGTGGCTCCACAACCCTTACAGTCGTAAACGGATACGCAGGCGTCCGTTGGCATGGTGTCGGTCGCCTGATGCCCGCAATGCGGACAGGTCAGAGTTGATTGAAGCTGTAGTTCCGCCATGCGCTCTATATGGCGCGGGATAGTGGTGCCTTCCACCTTCGCGCGTTCCTCTGCCCGGCTCACGTCGTAGCTAAGTCTGGGGATAAGGCGTGCCGGACGGCTCGTCATCGGCTCTGACGGATAGGTGATGAGGAGATCGCGCGGATCATTCCCCGCTGATTGTCGTCCAACAAGAGAAAGCCCCGAGCAGGGACGCTGCGGGGCTAGGTAATGCTCTGCGTTCAAAATGATGGTGCGGTTACCATCACACCAATTCTTAGCAGTGCAAACGCGCAACGGCTGTAGCGTCCCGGCAACACACCCTAACTTTCTTGGGTGGGCCGAATTTACCACCGCCTTGGCCTACTACTGCGTCGCGTAGGTCGAGGTCGTGCCGTCCTTCTTCACGGCATAGACAGTGATAGGTCCGTCCTTTGGCCCCTCCATCCCAGGAACGCCGCTCGGCATGCCGGGGATGCTGAGACCAACGATGTCCTGTGGCCTCTCAGCCAGGAACCTCCTGATAATTTCGCTGGTGAGGTGGCCCTCAAAGACATAACCATTGAGCTTGATAAGATGGCAGCCTTGGAAGCCCGCAGGCACCCCCGCTTCAATGCTCATGTCTGCCAAATTCTTCACGGACATAATCTCTAGCTCGAAGCCGTTCTTGCGCAGGTAGTCTGCGTGGGCCTCGCAGCACTCGCACTGCTGCTGCTTGTAGAGCGTTCCCTTCAGGGTCTCTGCAAGGGCCGAGTTGGCCAGGCATGCGAGCACCAGCACGGCAAATGTTCTCAGGGCCTGGTTCATCACGAACTCTCCTTGCTAGATGGACAGTAGCACAGATGAGCGCCCCGGATGATTGCGTCTCTGCGTCCAGGGGACGGCTGTCAGCAAGCAGTCGGCAAGCAACCTCAGGCAAGCAGAGAAGGTGACCTTGGTGGATAAAATCCAGTGCTTACTAAGGACACCCCGCGTCCGAGACCTCTTGGCATCGCCGGTTTCTGGTGACTGTCTGCGAGCAAGCACAGCGGACAAAAAATTCATATCACCATCAGACGGCCCATAACGAATGCCGGGGAGGCGGGGCGTGTCTCTCCTCCATGCTCGGGGGCTGTCTCGCGAAACGCCGGGGCGACCGCGCGTTCAAGCATGGCCTTGGCTTCGTCAGCAGTGCCGTACTCGGCTGCCCGAGTTGGTTCGATAGCGACAGATAGCAGAGCTATTTGCAGCGCCACAAAAATTGCAAGCCGAAACATGATCTTCCTCCAACTGCTGACAGTGGCTCAAAGACTATGAGTTGCGTCACCCACGCAAACAAGAGACCTTTCATAGGGACCGGTATCAAACGCGAAGGTCAACATGGGAGTGTAGAGTACTCTGCCGCGCACCTAAAACGAGGACAATCAAAAATGGCCGAAAGTTTTCTCGATCTGCCTGTGGCATGGATGGCTTTGATTGTCTTCGTGGCGAGTTTTCTCATCGCCGGCGGAGTGTATTTGGTTGTGACCCGGCTCGCAGATACCGAGTGGGCACGAGCCTTCAAGGCGGTGTCGCCCGGCTTGTTACCCGTGCTGGGCGTCCTTTTTGCGCTGTTGGTCGGCTTCATCGCGGTCGAAGTCTGGAACACGTTCGATAAAGCAAAGACTGCTGTTGCCACCGAGGCCAGCGCGCTGCGTGCGGTCGTTCTGCTCGCCCGCAATTTTCCCGAGGAACAGAGGACCCGTATTGATGCGCTGATAAACCGCCACATAGAGGTCGCGATGCAGCAAGAATGGCCAGAGATGGCGCACCAGCAAGCGACCCTATCACCTCTACCCGCGCATTTGATCGAGGCACTGCATAACGCCTTTGCCTTAAAGCCGGCCGATGATAGCCAGCAAGCAGCTAAGCCTGAAATGATCAGAGCACTCCGTTCGGCGCTAGATGCGAGACGGCAACGCATCGTTATCAGCGAGTCTTCGGTAGGCGCAGTCAAATGGGTGGCGATCTTGTTTCAGGCATTATGCACGTTGGTCGCCATTGCCATGGTGCACGCCGACAACCGACGTGCCTGCGCGATCACGTTGACGCTCTTTGCAACCGGCGTTGCGTTGTCAGTGCTCTTGATCGCTGCTTATAGCCGCCCATTCACCGGTGAAATCTCTGTAACTCCCGAATTGCTAAAGCAAGTTATCGCAACCGAAGCCAAGGGAGATACCAGCCGCTAGTGGCCGAAATTCGAGTCGTGATGTCCGCTTCGGGTCATTAGCGGACATGCCTACAAGTCCGTGCCATGTCAGCTTTACCCGCAATAACGGACGTATAGGGCTGCTTGGCCCGCGCGCCCTTAATTGCGCGCCACTCGAAGAAGCCATCGACCGGCACGATGCAGCGTCGCTGAGCATAAGCGTCCCTGAACATGGGGAGCCGCGAGACGCTCTCGGCCTTGGCGTTGATGGGCCTCTTGCCGCCCTTCGGGTCTTGGCACCAGTACGGGATCAAGCCCCACTTGATCAGATCGAGCGTGCGCTCGCCCGTCTTATGGTTCTGCCGAATGACCAGGAGTTCTTGGCTAGGCGCACCATTGTAGCGGGGCGAAATGTTGCCGATGCGGCTGTCGCCGACATCAAGGCCTTCGACGATGGCGAGACGAAGAGGTCCAGAACTCTGGACGATGCGACCACATAACAGGCTCTACACTGCCCACGCCGAGTGCCTGCGTGGCTCTGGCCTGCGGTATCGCTCCTTGCGCCTCTCGCCGCAGGCGAAGGTGAGGAGGAATGCGTCGGCCAAATCGGGTGAGCGCATGCCGCGCTTCTTCATGTCGGCCTTGCTCTCAACGACCATCTTGCCGGTGGATGTGAACGTGTAAGTCGGCGCTGTCAGCTCCGCGATCAGTGCATCGTCCTGCGGGATCGAGCCAAGACGCTCCTGGAACCACTCCCTACCCTTGAACCACAGCTCGTCTCGAAGGCGCATGCAATTCTCACGCATCGCAGCAGCCTCGCCGACGTTAACAGCTCTAACCGGCAAGCCGAGCTCCTTGCAGCGGTCATAGACGCCAGCCCCGAGACCGATGGCATCGATCAGGATTTCGATCGGCCTCATGTCGTAGGGTGTCGTGTCATATTCAGCCTTGATCCTGCCAGTTGTCACCATCAGGTCTGTACCAGACCAGTGTTTGATAGGCTCAAGCAGCTTGTTAGCCTGTCGCTTCGCAATTGCTGTGCGGTCGTCGCCGAAGCGAGCGACGTCCACGCCCCAGACCGGATAGTAGTCGAGCGACGAGACGTTCCGTAAGACCGACCCGAGGACCAACTCCAGTGGGATCACTGTCTCGTCATCCGATGTCGGAAATTCGCCGAGCACGCGGACGCGGTATGCGTTGCTCCCCTCTCCATACTTGGCCTTGATGTCTTCGATGTGCCCCTGAGCGCGTGGCACGTCCAGGCAGTTCACATGCATCGTGTGCCAACGACTCCGTAGCGAGTGATGCGTGTCGTAGAAGAAGCCCGAGGTGCGCGTCGGGTTACCAGCCATCACGACCTTCGCACCGGGCGTGGACAAAGCCCCCATGCCGACCTCGAACACGATGTCGGGGATGCCAGACGCTTCGTCGATCAGGAACAGAAGGTGCTCGGCGTGGAAGCCTTGCAGGGCTTCGGGATTGTCCTTGGATGCCGTGCGCCGCACTGCAAATGCACCCTCTGGGTCTTGCACAACGACGATGCGCTCGGCCTGCACGTCGATCATGGCCTTGAGAGCCTCAGGCAGCTGCCTGTGCCACTTTGCGATCTCAGGCCAGATGGTATCGCGCAGCTGGTCCTGAGAGTTCGCTGCCACAGGGACCTTGCAGTTCTGGTGCGTGAGCAGAAACCACAGGATCAGCCAGCTCTCGAAGGTCGTCTTCCCTACGCCGTGGCCAGACCTGATCGATACGCGATCATGCCGCCCTACAGCTTCGAGGGCTACCGCCTGCCACGGCTCCGGTGTTGCGCCGAGAACGTCTCTGATGAAGATCAGCGGATTGTTCCTGCTCTTGAGCCAAGAGCGTTGCCAAGGCGCGGTCATCAGTGCACCACCACAGCTGGCTCTTCATCGAGACGGTCCGCCAAGTCATCTCCGAGACCGTCGCTGATCTTTCTCCACAGCTCGACGAAGGCCTCACCAGCCTCCACGTTGATGTTTGCCTCCTTGGGCAGAAGGTCTGCCACCACGCGCACGTAGACCTCTGGCTTTTTCTCCCTCACCAGGGCGATGGCTTGAGGTCCGAATTGATTGAAGTCGGCTTCTAGGGCCTCCAGAAACTGAGTTCCGAGGCGGTTCCTCGCGCCCCTTTGGACGACCCTTCGGATTGCCACTCTGCCCAGGCTTGAAGGGCTTGAGATTTCTCTGTTTTTTCTCTGTATTTGACCTGCTCATAGTCGGTCCCCCCGGTCGATGTTGCTAATTTGTTCTAATATAAACTATGCTCGCTCAAAATCAACTTTTGCCACGGCGATCCAGTACCGAAGGTTGTGATGTCACTTGGCGTAGTCCGCCCCTGGGCACCACCACGGGAATTAGCGCTGCCCCAGCAGCGCAGTTGCGATTGTGCTAATTGTATAGGGCCGGAGTTCAAGTAGAGGAGACACCGAAATGGCCACTTCGCTCGATGCCGCTGCTGCGGCCCTGCGTGACGCGATGCGCGACACGGTGAGGCGCTACTCCCTTTGGTATCTGGTTCAGGGCATTCTGATGGTGGTCATGGGCGTTCTGGCCCTGATCTATCCCTGGATCGCGTCGGTCGCGATTGTCCGATTGCTCGGCTGGTTCCTGATCATCAGCGGCGTGCTCCAAGCCATCGGCCTGATCGGTGCGCGCGAGGTTCCATATTTCTGGTTGGAACTTATCTCCGCTGTGCTGGCCATTGTCATCGGCCTATTGCTGCTTCGCCATACAGATGCGGGGCTGCTGTTCTTCAGCGTGCTCTTTGTCGTCTATTTCATGATCGAAGGCATACTAAAGACCATGTTTGCGCTCGCCATCAGACCGTTTCCGAATTGGGGCTGGGTACTCGCCAGCGGCCTCATCGGCATCCTGCTTTCCCTGTATCTCTGGGCCAATCTTTCAACTGTTTCCGAGTGGATGCTGGGCTTCCTATTCGGCATTCTGCTCGTTGTCGAAGGTGCCGCGCTCACGTCCCTTGCTTGGCGCGTGCGCCGTGAGACTTGAAGCAATGCGGATTGCTTTGCTCTTTTTGCTCGCGGAAAGTAGCCCTTTGCGTAAGTCATTGATTTAATTGATTTGGTGTAGTCCGCCCCTGGGCACCACCGTCCCGCCCCATGCTCAAACTTCCCTGCAGATGCTCACCTAAAAAGGCATGAGCACCTTCGAGATCGATGGCAGGGTACTCCTTATCCGTTCAGCTCCTGCCCACATGGAGAGAAAGCCCCGCACGGGGGACGCGGGGCTTTCTGCGGTTCCCTGGGAACCAGTGACGGGAGAGGGGACAACCGTCACCATGGTATAAGAGAACAAAATAAGAACGCAGTCAAGGCAGCGTTGCCCAACAGCCGCCAGCCCCGACAACTCCGGCCCAAGAAGGTCCAGTTCCTCGACGTGACTGTCGGTGGTCGTCTCTTGGCGACGCCATAAGGCAGGTCCAAGTCGCCGACCGAGGCATTGAAGGTAACTCGGCTCATCTAAGCTGTTGTTCCGACTTTCGGCGAAATTCCAGCACTTTTGTACGCGCCAAAAGTCGGAACAGCAGTTGATTTCCCTAAGAAACCATATGGCCTGTCACGCCGAAGGTCGCGGGTTCGAGTCCCGTCACTCCCGCCATTTTTCAATGGTTGCGTCTAAGGCCCCAGGATCTAAACCTTTCCCATCGTGGCCTTGCTACCCATCCGGTGGCGCAAGCGGTTTGTCTGGCTCCACGCGGCGGTTCCCATGGTTTCAGAGCACAGGCATGAAGCCGCCGCTCACCAGGGAGGAACCAAAGATGAAACCAACAACGCCTGCCGCAGCGACGCCACGTGCCAAAAGAGTTTTCGTCCTTGGGATGCTTGTCCTCGCGATTGGAGTCTTTGCAACTCCGATGCTGACAACCAGCGCGGGCAATGCCCAGGGGGCGGCTTTGAAAGACGAGACTGCAAAGTTGGGAGCGCCAAAGATCGAAGGAAGCGACACGGTTGGCGGTAAGGATGCCCCGGCCTTGTATTTCAGCTCGACCAAAATAAACAATAACTTGACCGTGGTCGATGAGGTTGCAAAGGAAGGAGGGGAAGGGATGGCGGCGACGCTGTTCGTTAAAGGGGGTGACGATTGCATTCGCGTCGCCACGAACGTGCCGAACCCTGACGGAAGCGGCCGAGCGATTGGAACCGTTCTCACCGGGTCGGCGCTCGAGTCGATAAAGGCAGGCAAAGCGTATTAGGGCGAGGTGTCGGTCTTCAACACGCCCTATATCGTCGGTTATGAGCCGATCAAGGACGTATCCGGCGCAATTGTCGGCGCTTACTTCGTCGGCTACAAAAAGTAGCACCGCCTTGTCGTTGAACGGCTTGTGGATGGTCCGCAAAGCATTTAGGCCGCCTTCCTTGCCAGCGACACCCAGCTTGCGCTAAGCCTCCTTTGAGGCGTTAACGAGAGCGCGCCGCCGTTGACCCCACGGGCGAAATGCCCTTCGCTCTTGGACTTTCAGCGTGAGGCGCCATCGCCATGAGCCAGCTCCTCCAAACCTATCTGCCGCTCGTCATTTTCATCGGCATCGCCTTTGTGATCAGCGGTGTATTGCTGGTCGTGCCTTTCTTCATCGCGCCCTATAAGCCCGACCCTGAGAAGGTCTCGGCTTATGAATGCGGCTTCGACGCTTTCGACGACGCGCGCATGAAATTCGACGTGCGCTTCTACCTCGTGTCACTCTTGTTCATTATCTTCGATCTTGAGGTCGCGTTCCTGTTCCCCTGGGCGGTGGCTTTCAAGGAGGTGGGCCTCTTCGGCTTCTGGGCGATGATGGTGTTCCTCGCCATCCTCACCGTCGGCTTCATCTATGAGTGGCGGAAAGGCGCGCTCGAATGGGATTAGGTCCCGAGATCAATTTTGAGCAGCCCAAGGAGGGCAGGGGCAGCGGCCTGATCACGCCGGCGCAAGTAAGCTTCGGCGAGTTCTCCGATGCGCTTGCGGACAAGGGCTTCCTCCTCACCACCGCTGACGAGCTGATCAATTGGGCGCGGACCGGCTCGCTCATGTGGATGACCTTCGGGCTTGCCTGCTGCGCGATCGAGATGATGCAGGCCTCGATGCCGCGCTACGACCTCGAGCGCTTCGGCTTTGCGCCGCGCGCGAGCCCTAGGCAGTCCGACGTGATGATCGTCGCTGGCACGCTCTGCAACAAGATGGCCCCGGCGCTCCGCAAGGTCTACGACCAGATGCCTGAGCCCCGCTATGTCATCTCCATGGGCTCCTGCGCCAATGGAGGCGGCTATTATCACTATTCTTATTCCGTGGTGCGGGGCTGCGACCGCATCGTGCCCGTGGACATTTACGTGCCTGGCTGCCCCCCTAGCGCCGAAGCGCTCGTTTACGGCGTGCTGCTCCTGCAGAAGAAAATCAGGCGGACCGGCACGATCGAACGCTGAAGCCCTCCAAGTCCCGGATGAGTGATGGACGACGCCCTTAACGAGCTCAGCGCATATCTTACAGATCGCCTCGGGACCGCGCTGGTTTCCTCGCAGGTGGCGCTTGGTGAGCTCACCATCGAAGTCGACCGCGAGCAGCTCGTGCCCACGCTCGAGTTTCTCCGCGACGATCCCAATTGCCGCTTCGGCTGCCTGATCGACATTTGCGGCGTGGATTACCCGGACCGCGAGCGGCGGTTCGACGTCGTCTATCATTTGCTGAGCCCCTGGCATAACCACCGCCTCCGCGTACAGGTGAAGACCGATGAGGCGACGCAGATGCCGAGCGCGGTCTCGGTCTTCCCTGCCGCCAACTGGTTCGAGCGCGAGGCCTACGACCTTTACGGCATTCTATTCTCCGGCCACCCGGATCTGCGGCGCCTGCTGACCGACTACGGCTTTGAGGGGCATCCTTTGCGCAAGGATTTCCCGCTCACGGGCTTTGTCGAGCTTCGCTACGACGATGAGCTGAAGCGCGTGGTCTACGAGCCGGTGAAGCTGATACAGGAGTATCGCAGCTTCGATTTTCTGAGCCCGTGGGAGGGCATGGATACCGCCATACCGGGGGACGAGAAGGCAGGCGAGGCGAGGCGCCCTGACAAGGACGCCAAGCCATGAAGCCGTCCCTGAAGCCAGGCCTCACGCATCGCTTCTCCTACACGGTGCCAGCCGCCAAGACGGTGCCCTATCTCTATGCCGAGTCGCCTGAGCTCGCGGCGATGCCGAAGGTGTTCGCCACCGGCTGGACCTGCGTACAGCTTCTGGCGCCGCATCTCGACGCCGGCGAGGGTAGCCTTGGCGTCCATATCGACGTGGCGCACAAGGCTGCGACCCCGGTCGGCTTCACCATCACCGTCGACGCCGAATGCATTGAGGTGAGAGGGCCCCGCGCCAAGTTCACCGTCAGGGCTCATGACGGTATCGATGAAATCGGCGGAGGCATCCATGAGCGGTTCATCGTCAGTTGGGACCGCTTCAACAAATCCGTCGCCGCCAAGGCCGCGAAGGCCGATGCCGAGGTGGATGCGTGATGGCTGAGACCGAAACCGCGCCCGCCGACACCGAGAGCCGCAAGTTCACGATCAATTTCGGGCCGCAGCACCCGGCGGCACATGGCGTATTGCGCCTCGTCCTCGAGCTCGACGGCGAGGTCGTCGAGCGCGTTGATCCCCATATCGGGCTGCTCCACCGCGGTACCGAGAAGCTTATCGAGTACAAGACCTATCTCCAGGCGCTGCCCTATTTCGACCGGCTCGACTATGTGGCGCCGATGAACCAGGAGCACGCTTACTCGCTCGCGGTGGAGAAGCTTGTCGGCGTCACCGTGCCAAAGCGCGCCCAGCTCATCCGCGTGCTCTATTCGGAGATCGGCCGCCTGCTCTCGCATCTCCTCAACATCACCACACAAGCCTTGGACGTTGGCGCGCTCACTCCGCCGCTTTGGGGCTTCGAAGAGCGCGAGAAGCTGATGGTATTCTACGAGCGGGCAAGTGGCAGCCGCATGCATGCCGCCTATTTCCGCCCCGGCGGCGTGCATCAGGACCTGCCGCCGGCGCTCGTGGCCGACATCTACGCTTTCTGCGATCCCTTCCTCAAAGTCTGCGACGATATCGAGGGCCTACTGACCGACAACCGCATCTTCAAGCAGCGCAACGTCGATATCGGCGTGGTGAAGCTCGACGACGCCTGGGGGCACGGCTTCTCCGGCGTCATGGTGCGCGGCTCAGGCGCCCGCTGGGACTTACGCAAGAGCCAACCTTACGAGTGCTATGCGGAGCTAGAGTTCGACATTCCCATCGGCAAGAACGGCGATTGCTACGACCGCTATCTCGTGCGCATGGAAGAAATGCGCCAGTCGGTGCGCATCATGAAGCAATGTTGCGAGCGGCTGACCACCGAGCTTGGGCCGGTCACGGTGGAGAACCACAAAATGGTGCCGCCGAAGCGCGCCGTGATGAAGAGCTCGATGGAAGCGCTGATCCACCACTTCAAGCTTTACACCGAGGGCTATCACGTGCCGGCCGGCGAGGTGTATGCCGCGGTAGAAGCGCCGAAGGGTGAGTTCGGCGTCTATCTCGTCGCCGACGGCACCAATCGCCCTTATCGCTGCAAGATCAGGGCGCCTAGCTTTCCGCATTTGCAGGCCATGGATTTTCTGTGCCGGGGCCATCTGCTGGCCGATGTCTCGGCAGTGTTAGGTTCGATCGATATTGTGTTCGGAGAGGTCGATCGCTAACGTGGTGAGAAGCGAGGGAGAGGCAATATGGTGATGTTTATCAAATTGTTAGCTGCATTTGGCGTCACCTGCGCGCTCGTATATCTTTGCCTCACTCTCCCCGCCGCAGCTGCTCCCACCGACAAGAACGGCGCGCCGGAAGCCTCCGAGCCAAAGGATGCTGGCAGGGATGCGGGAGGCAAACCCGATGAAAACTCCAAAGAGGGTGATGCTGCCACGGCTAAGGACGAAGGCAAGCCTGAAGAGTCTCCCGCCGCCGCCGCGGGCCAAGTTCAATCTGGTGTGAAGATGAAGGACCTCCTCGCAGAGGGATTCCTGATCAGGACCACGGTGCTCGTACCCGCCGATGCGGTGACCCGCCAGCTCGGCAAGATCTCCTCGGATGCCATCATCCTGCAAAAGGAGGCTGCGAGCGCGGTTTGCTATTACACGCTCAAGGCTTATGTGAAGGAGGGCCTGACGGATATCGCCTCCTGTACCGCGTTCCGTTAGGGGGCGCTTGTTACGCTCTTGCGCCCTATCCACATAGCAAAAGAAGAAGCGAGTCTATGAGCGTCCGCCGCCTTGCCGCCGAGCAGCCCGAAGCCTTCGCCTTTACCCCCAAGAACCTCGGTTGGGCGAAGGATCAGCTCAAGAAATATCCGCAAGGCCGCGAGGCCTCGGCGGTGCTGCCGCTTCTGTGGCGGGCGCAGGAACAATGCGGCGGCTGGCTGCCGGAGCCAGCACTCCGCTACATCGCCGACCTGCTCGGCATGGCCTATATCCGCATCTACGAGATCGCCACCTTCTACACCATGTTCAATCTTGCGCCGGTTGGCCGCTATTACGTGCAGCTCTGCGGCACCACGCCCTGCTTGCTGCGCGGCGCCGAAGCGCTGAAAGACACCTGCCGCAAGCTGATCGGCGAGCCCGGCCACGTCACCAAGGATGGGATGTTCTCCTGGGTCGAGGTCGAGTGCCTTGGCGCTTGCGTCAATGCGCCAATGGTGCAGATCAACAAGGACTATTACGAGGACCTGACGCCTGAGAGCTTCGGGAAGATCCTCGTCAACTTGCGCGAGGGCCGCAAGGTGAAGCCTGGCCCGCAGGATGGCAGGCATTCCTCCGAGCCGTTTGGGGGTGCGACCACACTGATCGATCCCTCGCTCTACGAGGCGGAGAAGGTTTAAGGGCGACGCCTCCGATGCTCAAAGACTCCGATCGCATCTTCAAGAACCTCTACGGCTTCCATGACTGGCGGCTCAAGGCTGCGCGCGCCCGCGGCGCTTGGGACGGCACCAAGGCCCTGATCGAGCGCGGGCATGAGGCCATAATCGAGGAGGTGAAGGACTCAGGATTACGCGGCCGCGGCGGTGCCGGATTCCCGACCGGCTTGAAATGGTCGTTCATGCCGAAGCAGTCCGACGGGCGCCCGAGCTACCTCGTGATCAATGCTGATGAGTCGGAGCCCGGCACCTGCAAGGACAGGGACATCATGCGCCACGATCCGCATCTCTTGATCGAAGGCGCACTGCTCGCGGGCTTCGCCATGCGCGCACACACCTCCTACATCTATATCCGCGGCGAGTTCATTCGCGAGCGCGAGGTGCTGCAGGCCGCCATCGACGAAGCCTATGACGCCAAGCTCATCGGCAAGAACAACATCAACGGCTGGGACTTCGATCTCTATCTGCATCACGGGGCAGGCGCGTACATCTGTGGCGAGGAGACTGCGCTCCTCGAAAGCCTCGAAGGCAAGAAGGGAATGCCGCGCCTGAAGCCGCCATTCCCCGCCAATGTCGGCCTCTATGGCGCGCCGACTACCGTCAACAAC
Source organism: uncultured Alphaproteobacteria bacterium (assembly GCA_963745855.1). Taxonomy (GTDB): domain Bacteria; phylum Pseudomonadota; class Alphaproteobacteria; order Rhizobiales; family Methyloligellaceae; genus Methyloceanibacter. The sequence goes on from CAVUZR010000011.1 coordinate 114,571, forward strand.
GTCGAGTCGATCGCGGTGGTGCCCGATATCCTCCGCCGTGGCGCCACCTGGTTCGCATCGCTCGGCAAGCCCAACAACACCGGTACCAAGCTCTTCTGCCTTTCCGGCCATGTGAACACGCCTTGCAATGTCGAGGAGGAGATGGGCGTGCCGCTGCGCGAGCTCATCGATCGTCATGCCGGCGGCGTGCGCGGCGGCTGGGACAATTTGCTTGCCGTGATCCCCGGCGGCTCTTCGGTGCCCTGCATCCCCTCGAGCCAATGCGACGACCTGCCAATGGATTTCGACTCACTTCGCGACTTGAAGAGCGGGCTCGGCACGGCGGCGGTGATCGTCATGGACAAGTCGACCGACATCATCCGTGCCATCGCCAGGCTCTCATACTTCTACAAGCATGAATCTTGCGGGCAGTGCACGCCATGCCGCGAGGGTACCGGGTGGATGTGGCGGGTGCTCGAGCGCATGGCTAAGGGCCAAGCCGAGAAGCGGGAAATCGATATGCTGCTCAATGTGAGCTATCAGGTGGAGGGCCACACGATCTGCGCGCTCGGCGATGCCGCGGCGTGGCCAGTCCAGGGCCTGATCCGCCATTTCCGCCATGTCATCGAAGAGCGCATCGACTCCCAGGCTACCAAGCCATTCGCGCCTTCCGTTCCGGTTGCGGCGGAGTAGGAGCCACGCATGGCCTGGTTCTGGGAGAACGCCGTGACGCTCGCGAATTTGATGATGGCAGCCGCGGCCGTCGCCATTTACGCGCATCTGCAAATCGCCGAAGGCCGCAAAGCCGAGCGGCAAGCCAATGCAAATGAATTGTGGAGAGAGAACCTAAGGCTTGCCTTTGAAAACCCGAAGCTCTCCGATCCAACATTGAGGCTCGCCGAGTTCGATTACGAGAACCGCACCATCGACGGCAGCGCGGAGCTATTCCAGAAGTACGAGGTGTTCGTCGACACGATTCTCAACGCGAGTGACGAGATTCTGGCGGTGGCGCCGACCAAAGGGTGGAAGGCCTCCGTGCGCATTCAGCTCAAGCCGCATCATGACTATTTGCAGTCCCGACACTTCTTGAATTCCGGATACCTTGAGCAATACCCAGAGCGTTTTCGCGCCCTTGTCGAACAGGTTCTTCAAGAACCGCTCGAGCGTCGGGCTTCAATCCATCCGAGTGTCGCTCCGATCGATACGCCAAACCGAAGGGCAAGGAAGCGTGCCTAAGCTCATCATCGACGGCAAAGAGCACGATGTGCCGAACGGCATCACGCTGATCCAGGCCTGCGATCTCGCCGGCATCGAGATTCCGCGCTTCTGTTATCACGAGCGCCTGTCCATCGCCGGCAATTGCCGCATGTGCTTGGTCGAGGTGGCCGGCATGCCGAAGCCCGTGGCCTCCTGCGCCATGAGCGTCAATGATCTCCGGCCGAGCCGCGACGGCACGCCGCCGACCATCATCACCAACTCAGGGACAGTGAAGAAGGCACGTGAAGGCGTGCTCGAGTTCTTGCTGATCAATCATCCGCTCGATTGCCCGATCTGCGACCAGGGCGGCGAATGTGATCTGCAGGACCAGACCATGGCCTATGGCTTCGACGCGAGCCGCTTCGCCGACAACAAACGCGCCGTGGAGGACAAATATCTCGGGCCGCTGATCGACACCTACATGACGCGATGCATCCACTGCACGCGCTGCATCCGCTTCATGACTGAGGTCGCGGGCGTGGAGGAGCTCGGCGCCATCGGCCGCGGCGAGGACATGGAGATCGCCACGTATCTCGAGCACGGCATGATGTCGGAGCTCTCCGGCAATGTGGTCGACCTCTGCCCGGTGGGTGCGCTTACCTCCAAGCCTTATGCCTTTGTCGCGCGCCCTTGGGAGTTGACCAAAACCCAGTCGATCGACGTCATGGACGCGCTCGGCTCCAACATCCGCGTCGATAGTCGTGGCCGAGAGGTCCTGCGCTTCCTGCCGCGGGTGAATGACGCCATCAACGAGGAATGGATCTCCGATAAGACACGGCATGTCTGGGACGGCTTGCGTGTGCAGCGCCTTGACCGGCCTTACGTTCGGCGCGGCGGGCGGCTTGAGCCCGTTACCTGGGATGATGCCTTCCGCACCATCGCCGAGAAGCTGCGCGGCCTTGACGGCAAACGCTTCGCGGCCATCGCCGGCGATCTCGCCGCAGCGGAAGAGATGTTCGCGCTGAAGGCCCTCACCGAGCGGTTGGGCTCGCCCAATATCGATTGCCGCCAGGATGGCGCCAAACTCGATCCTGCGCTCGGCCGCGCCACCTATTTGTTCAACGCCACCGTCGCAGGCATCGAGCAGGCCGACGCAGTTCTCCTCATCGGCACCAATCCGCGCCTTGAGGCCCCCGTCCTCAATTCCCGCATTCTAAATCGCTTTCGTCAAACGCAAGGACGGCTTCCCATCGGCCTGATCGGGACGCAGGCAGACCTGACCTACGCCTATGAGCATCTTGGCGCCGGCCCCGAGACACTGGCGAAGGTCGCACACCCCTTCCTCGAAACGATGAAAAGAGCAGAGCGGCTGCTCGTCATCGTCGGCCAGGCCGCGCTTGCGCGCCCCGACGGAACCGCCGTGCTTGCCCTCGCTGCAAAGGCGGCAATCGCTATGGGTGCGGTGAAACCTGACATCGGCTGGAACGGGTTCAGCGTACTGCATACCGCCGCCGCCCGCGTTGCGGGCCTCGATCTCGGCCTGATTCCGGGCGAGGGGGGCAGGGACATCGAAGCCATTCTCGATGGGGCCGAGAAGGGCGAGATCGATGTGGTCTACCTGCTCGGCGCCGACGAGATCGACACCGACCTGCTTGGCAAGGCGTTCGTCATCTATCAGGGGAGCCACGGCGACCGCGGCGCCCATCGCGCCGATGTGATCCTCCCTGGCGCCGCTTACACTGAGAAGGACGCCACCTACGTAAACACCGAAGGCCGCCCGCAGATGACGGCACGCGCCGTGTTCCCACCCGGCGAAGCGCGTGAAGACTGGAAGATCGTCCGGGCGCTATCCGGAGCGCTCGGGCAGGCATTGCCGTTCAATACTGCCGCGGAGCTTCGTGCTAAGATGTGCGCCGCCTGCCCGCATCTCGCATTGATCGACCAGATCCTTGCCGCCGACACCGGCGCAATCGAGAGGCTCGCGGCGCAAGGCGCCGGCAAGACCGGCAGGGAGCGCTTCGGCGAGGCCATCACCGACTTCTATCTCACCAACCCGATCGCGCGCGCATCCGAGATCATGGCGAGCTTGAGCGCGATGCATGCGACGAGCGCGGACGAGGCGACCGGCACCCATGGCTGAGTTCTGGTCGAGCTATGGCCTGCCCATCGCCCTCATTATCGGGCAGAGCCTGCTTCTGCTCGTCATCCTGCTGATCATCGTCGCCTTCCTGCTCTACGCCGATCGCAAGGTGTGGGCGGCGGTGCAAATGCGGCGCGGACCGAATGTGGTCGGGCCTTTTGGCTTGCTGCAATCCTTCGCCGATCTGCTCAAATTCGTGTTCAAGGAGCCGATCATTCCTGCGGGCGCCAATAAGGGCATCTTCCTGCTCGCGCCCATCGTTACCGCGGGGCTAGCGCTGTCGGCCTGGGCGGTCATTCCGGTCGCCGACGGCTGGGCGGTCGCCAACATCAATGTCGGCATTCTCTACATCTTCGCCATCTCATCCTTGCAGGTCTACGGCGTGATCATGGCGGGCTGGGCCTCCAACTCCAAATATGCGTTCCTGGCTGCTCTGCGCTCGGCGGCGCAGATGGTCTCCTATGAGGTCTCGATCGGCTTTGTCATCATCACGGTGCTGCTCTGTGCCGGCTCGCTCAATCTCAACGACATCGTGAAGGCCCAAGACAGCGCCTTCGGGATCTTCGGCTGGTACTGGCTGCCCCTCTTTCCGATGTTTGTGGTGTTCTTCGTCTCGGCGCTGGCCGAGACCAATCGGCCACCCTTCGATCTGCTCGAGGCAGAGTTCTGAGCTCGTCGCCGGCTTCATGGTCGAATATTCCTCGACGCCCTACATGCTATTCATGCTCGGCGAGTATGTCGCCGTCGTGCTGATGTGCGGGCTCGGCACGGTCCTCTTCCTGGGGGGCTGGCTGCCACTCTTCCCGCTGCCGCCCTTCACCTGGATTCCAGGTGTGCTATGGTTTGTCGGGAAGGTTTGCTTCCTGTTTTTCCTGATTGCCATGGTCAAGGCCATGGTGCCCCGTTACCGCTACGATCAGCTGATGCGGCTCGGGTGGAAGGTCTTCCTGCCATTGTCGCTCGCCATGGTCGTGATCGTAGCGGCCATTCTTCAGCTTTGGCAGCAAGGGAGTTGAGAGGAGAGAAGCTTGAAGCGCTTTGCCGATACCGCCAAAGCCCTCTTGCTGACCGAGTTCGTCTCGGCCTTTTGGCTTGCCATGAAGTATTTCGTGCGACCGAAGGCGACCATCAACTATCCCTTCGAGCGCGGGCCGATCTCGCCGAGATTCCGCGGTGAGCATGCACTCCGCCGCTATCCCAATGGCGAGGAGCGCTGCATCGCCTGCAAGCTGTGCGAAGCCATCTGCCCAGCGCAGGCTATCACCATCGAGGCAGGGCCCCGCCGCAACGACGGCACGCGCCGCGCCACCCGTTATGACATCGACATGGTGAAATGCATCTATTGCGGCTTCTGCCAGGAAGCCTGCCCGGTCGATGCCATTGTGGAGGGACCCAACTTCGAATACGCCACCGAGACGCGCGAGGAACTTTACTACGACAAGGAACGGCTGCTCGCGAATGGCGACCGCTGGGAGCGCGAGATCGCCAAGAATCTGGCGCTCGACGCGCCGTATCGGTGAGTGATGTTCCTGAGCACGCTGTTCTTCTATCTCTTCGCCGGGATGTGCGTCGCGTCCGCCTTCATGGTGATCGCCGTGAAGAATCCAGTACATGCCGTGCTGTTTCTCATCCTCGCCTTCTTCAACGCCGCCGGCCTCTTCGTGGAACTTGGCGCCGAGTTCCTCGCCATGATCCTGGTCGTGGTCTATGTCGGCGCCGTGCTAGTGTTGTTCCTGTTTGTGGTGATGATGCTCGACGTGGACTTTGCGGAGCTCCGGGCCGGCTTCCTCAAATATCTGCCGATCGGCGCCACCATCGGCATCCTGCTTCTCGTCGAGCTGATCCTCATTCTCTCCGCCTGGGTGACAGCGCCGGAGATCACCGCGCAAGCCCCCACGCCTCCGATCTCGCAAATCAGCAACACCGCGGCGCTCGGGCAGATCCTCTACACCAAATACGTCTACCTGTTCGAAGCCGCCGGAATGATCCTGCTCGTCGCCATGATCGGCGCCATCGTGCTCACCCTCCAGCATAAGCGCGACATCAAACGCCAGTCGATTGCCCGCCAGGTCGAGCGCACCCGCGAACGGTCGGTCGAAGTGGTCGAGGTTGAAACGGGGAGGGGGCTCTCATGACCATCGGCCTCTCCCATTACCTCACCGTCGCCGCGATCCTGTTCACCCTTGGCATTTTCGGCATCTTCCTCAATCGCAAAAACGTCATCGTCATTTTGATGAGCGTCGAGCTGATGCTGCTTGCGGTGAACCTCAATCTCGTCGCCTTTTCGGCGTTCCACAATGACCTGGTCGGGCAGGTCTTTGCGCTGATCGTGCTCACCGTCGCCGCGGCCGAGGCCGCCATCGGCCTCGCCATCGTCGTCGTCAACTTCCGTAATCGCGGCACCATCGATGTCGCCGAAATTGACCTGCTGAAAGGTTGACGGCGAGCCGATGTACCAAGCGATCGTCTTGCTTCCGCTGATCGGCGCGATCTTTGCCGGCTTCTTCGGCCGCCTCGTGGACGCACGCGCAAGCGAAGTCATCACCACGAGCCTGGTGCTGATCACCATGCCTCTCGCCTGGTTCGCGCTTTATCAGGTCGGCATCCAGGGACACGAGGAGCGCATCGAGCTCTTCCGCTTCATCGATTCCGGTGCGCTGCAGACCTCCTGGGCGCTCCGCATCGACACGCTGACCGCAGTGATGCTCGTCGTTGTGACCACGGTATCCGGCCTCGTGCACCTCTACTCCATCGGCTACATGGCAGATGACGACGGGCGGCCGCGCTTCTTCGCCTATCTTTCGCTGTTCACCTTCGCCATGCTGGCGCTGGTGACCGCCGACAATCTCCTCCAGCTCTACTTCGGCTGGGAGGGCGTCGGGCTGATGAGCTACCTGCTGATCGGCTTCTGGTATCACAAGCCTTCCGCCAACGCCGCCGCCATCAAGGCCTTCATCGTCAATCGCGTCGGCGATTTCGGATTCGCGCTCGGCATCTTCGCCGTGTTCACCGTGTTCAACAGCCTGCAATACGACACGGTGTTTGCCTCGGCGCCCGATCAGGTCGGCAAGACCATGGAATTTTTGGGGGTGCAGGTCGACGTGCTGACCGTGATCTGCCTCCTGCTATTCGTTGGCGCCATGGGCAAGTCGGCGCAGTTCCTGCTGCATACTTGGTTGCCGGACGCCATGGAGGGCCCGACGCCTGTCTCGGCCCTGATCCATGCCGCGACCATGGTCACCGCCGGCGTGTTCATGGTGGCGCGACTGTCGCCGCTGTTCGAGCTTGCCCCCATTGCGCTCGGCTTCGTCACCTTCATCGGCGCCACCACGGCCTTCTTCGCCGCCACAGTTGGGCTGGTGCAGAACGACATCAAGCGGGTGGTCGCCTATTCGACCTGCTCTCAGCTCGGCTACATGTTCGTGGCCGAGGGCGTCGGCGCCTATGGCACAGGCATGTTTCACCTCTTCACCCACGCCTTCTTCAAGGCGCTGCTGTTCCTCGGCGCCGGCGCTGTGATCCACGCGTTGCATCACGAGCAGGACATGCGCCGCATGGGGGCATTGCGAAAAGCGCTGCCCTTCACCTGGGCGATGATGTTGATCGGGACACTGTCGCTGACCGGCTTCCCCTTCACCTCTGGCTTCGTCTCCAAGGACGCAATCATCGAGGCTGCCTATGCGGCACATTCGCCGATCGGAATGTACGGCTTCGTGTTGACGGCTGTCGCGGCGCTGCTCACCTCCTTCTACTCCTGGCGGCTGATGTTCCTCACCTTCGCAGGCAAGCCGCGCGAGAAGCCTGACGTGCTGGCCCACGCCCACGAGCCACCTTGGACCATGGGTCTGCCCTTGGTCTTGCTTGCGCTCGGCTCGCTGCTGGCGGGCGCCATCTTCATGCATCTCTTCATTGGCTCGGACCAGGTGGCCTTTTGGCGCGGCTCGCTCGTGACTCACGGAAGTGAGGCCCATCACGAGGTGCCGATTCTGGTGATGCTCTTGCCGACGCTCGCCATGGCCGCTGGCTTTGCGATTGCCTGGTACTTCTACATCACCAACCCGCTGGTGCCGTTCGGCCTCGCCAAGCGCTTCCGCGGTCTCTACCAATTCCTGCTCAATGCCTGGTACTTCGACGCCCTTTACGACGCGATCTTTGTCCGTCCGGCGAAGCGGCTCGGACGCTTCCTGTGGAAGACAGGCGACGGCACGATCATCGATGGTATTGGCCCCGACGGCGTCGCGGCGCGCGTGATCGACATCACCAACCGCGTCGTCAAGCTCCAGACCGGTTACATCTATCACTACGCCTTCGTCATGTTGATCGGCGTGGCGCTGATCATCACCTATTTCATTTTTGCCGGGGGAGGGCTGCCGCGGTGAGCTACGGCTGGCCCATCCTCTCCACCATCACGTTTCTGCCACTGCTCGGCGCGCTGCTGATTGTGGCCTTGCGCGGCAGCGACGAAGCGGCCTCCCGCAACGCCCGCTTCATCGCGCTGTGGACCACGCTCGTCACCTTCGCGCTGTCGTTGTTGCTGTGGCGCGACTTTGACCCAAGCACGGCGCAATTCCAGTTCATGGAGCAGCGCGCCTGGCTCGGCGTCATCAAATTCCACATGGGCGTCGACGGCATCTCGTTGCCCTTCGTGCTGCTCACCACACTGCTAATGCAGCTCTGCATCCTGGCGAGTTGGCAATCGATCACGACGCGAGTGAGTGAATACATGATCGCCTTCCTCGTGCTCGAGACGCTGATGCTGGGCGTGTTCACGAGCCTCGACCTCGTGCTGTTTTACTTGTTCTTCGAAGGCGGCTTGATCCCGATGTTCCTGATCATCGGCATCTGGGGCGGCCCGCGCCGCGTCTATGCGAGCTTCAAGTTCTTCCTCTACACACTTGCCGGCTCCCTGCTGATGCTGCTCGCCATCATGGCGATTTACTGGGAGGCGCGGACCACCGATATCCCCACCCTGCTCACGCATGGCTTTCCGGCCTCGATGCAGACTTGGCTCTGGTTTGCCTTCCTCGCCTCCTTCGCGGTGAAGCTCCCGATGTGGCCGGTGCATACTTGGCTGCCTGATGCCCACGTGGAGGCGCCGACCGCTGGCTCCGTGATTCTTGCCGGCATTCTGCTGAAGATGGGGGGCTACGGCTTCCTGCGCTTCTCCATTCCGATGTTCCCGCTCGCCTCCGCGCAGTTCGCGCCGCTGATCTTCGCACTGTCGGTGATTGCTATCATCTACACCTCGCTCGTGGCGCTCGCGCAGGAGGACGTGAAGAAGCTCATCGCCTACTCCTCGGTCGCCCATATGGGCTTCGTCACCATCGGCGTGTTCACCCTCACATTGCAGGGCCTGCAAGGCGGCATCTTCCAAATGTTGTCGCATGGCATCGTGTCGGGCGCGCTTTTCCTTTGCGTCGGCGTGATCTACGACCGCATGCACACCCGCGAGATCTCTGCCTATGGCGGGCTTGCCGACCGCATGCCAATTTACGCCTTCTGCTTCATGGTGTTCACGCTCGCCAATATCGGGCTGCCGGGCACGTCAGGCTTCGTCGGCGAGTTCCTGAGCCTCCTCGGCGCCTTCCGCATCAACACCCGGGTCGCGTTCCTCGCCGCCACCGGCGTCATTCTCTCTGCGGCTTACGCGCTTTGGCTCTATGGCCGCGTCATCTTCGGCCGACTGGAAAAGCCGGCGCTGAAATACATCGCCGATTTGACCTGGCGCGAGGTTGCGGTGATGGCGCCGCTCGTCGTGCTCACCATCGTCTTTGGCTTCTATCCGAGCCCGATTCTCGATGCGAGCGCGGTCTCGGTCGAAGCCCTGATCAAGAACTACCAAACCGCACTTGCCGCGACCACACAGGCGCATATCGCGCTCGCGCCGTAAGGAGACGTCGTGTCGTCAACCCTGGATTTGTCGGTCGCACTACCTGAGCTGACCCTCGCCGTCGGCGCTATGGCGTTGCTGCTCATCGGCGTCTCGACCCGCAAGGAACAGGCAGATCTTATCCTCTGGGCAGCGGTTCTCATCCTCGCGCTGGCCGGGTTCTGGGTGTTGCGGGAAAGCGGGACGACGCCGCTGTTTGGCGACAGCTTCATCGTCGATCCCTTCGCCCGCGTCATGAAGCTACTGACGCTTACCGGCGCCGCGGTCACGCTGATCATGTCGGTGGATTATTGGCGCGGGGCAGGGCGGCTAAAATTCGAGTTCCCAGTTCTGGTGCTGCTCGCCACCACCGGCATGCTGATGATGATCTCGGCCAACGATCTCATCGCGCTCTATGTCGGGCTTGAGCTGCAAAGCCTGTCGCTCTACGTGGTGGCCGCCTTCGACCGCCGCTCGGCGCGATCCAGCGAGGCTGGGCTTAAATATTTCGTCCTCGGCGCGCTCTCCTCAGGCATGCTGCTCTACGGTGCGTCGCTGATCTACGGATTCACCGGCTCGACCCTGTTCACCAACATCGCCGACGCGGTGCAGCCTTCGGGCGTCAATCTCGGCCTGATCTTTGGTCTTGTCTTCCTGATGACGGGCTTTGCCTTCAAGATTTCCGCCGTGCCGTTCCACATGTGGACGCCCGACGTCTACGAGGGCGCGCCGACGCCGGTCACCGCCTTCTTCGCCGCAGCCCCCAAGCTCGCAGCCATGGCGCTTACCGTGCGCACCCTGTTCGCCGCCTTCCCCTCGGTGACGCACGAATGGCAGCAGATCGTCACCTTCCTCGCCATTGCCTCCATGGCGCTTGGCTCCTTCGCGGCAATCGGCCAGCGCAACATCAAACGCCTGATGGCCTATAGCTCGATCGGACATATGGGCTACGCGCTGGTCGGTCTCGCTGCCGGCACCGCCGAAGGGGTGCAGGGTGTGATCATCTATCTCGCCATCTACCTCGCCATGACGCTCGGTACCTTCGCCTGCATCCTCGCCATGCGGCGCAAGGGTCATATGGTGGAGGACATCGACCAACTGTCCGGCCTGTCGAGCATGAGCCCGATGATGGCCTTCCTGCTTGCCATGTTGCTCTTCTCGCTCGCCGGCATTCCACCGCTTGCCGGCTTCTTCGCCAAGTTCTACGTGTTTCTCGCCGCCATCAATTCGGGACTCTATGCGCTCGCCGTCATCGGCGTGCTCTTGAGCGTGGTGGGCGCCTATTACTATCTTCGCATCGTCAAGATCATGTACTTCGACGCTCCCGCCGAACGGTTTGAGCCCATGCCGGGACTGCTCGCTGCAGTGCTTGGTGCAAGCGGCCTTTTCATTCTCTTCTATTTCGTCTATCCGGCACCGCTCGTGAACGTGGCCGAGGCTGCCGCCAAATCTCTGTTCTGATGCCGTCCCTCGCTTCATCATCAACGAAGGTGCCCGCGGGATACCGGCTGCTTCGGCTGGAGACGGTCAATTCGAGCAACGCCGAGGCACGCCGCCGCGGGGAGGCCGGCGAGCCTGGGCCCTTGTGGATCTGGTCTCTGCGGCAATCCGCCGGGTGTGGCCGCAATGGGCGCCAATGGCAGTCCCAGCACGGCAATCTATTCGCAAGCCTGCTGATCGGTCTCTCTTGCCCGCTCCGCACCGCGAGCCAGCTCGCGCTCCTTGCGGGCGTCGTCGCCTATGACACCGCCGCAAAGCTCCTGCCTGAGGAGGTTCATTCCGAGCTTCTGCTCAAATGGCCGAATGACGTGTTGCTCAAAGGCGGCAAGGTCGCCGGCATGCTGCTGGAGAGCGCGAGCGAGCCCGCGCCAAACCGCTGCAAGGTGGTCATTGGCACCGGCATCAATCTCGCGACCTTTCCGCCGGACCTGGAGCAGCCAGCGACGAGCTTGGCCGCGCATGGCGGGACCGCGACGCCTTCTGCCGCCTTCGAGACCCTTGCCGCCGTCACCGATGCCTGGCTGATGCGCTGGGGCGAGGGCGTGTCCTTCCAGACGGTGCGGCGGGCCTGGCTCGACCGGGCAGGGCCCACCGGGCGGCCTCTTCGCGTGCGCCTGCACGGCGAGGAGGCCGAAGGGACCTTTGCAGGGCTCGATTCGGCAGGTGCGCTCCGGCTCCTGATGAGCGATGGTGCCGAGCGCCGCATTGCCGCCGGCGACGTCATCTTCGCCAATTCGTGACCATCCCCAAGTCCCAGAGCATGTCCCGCCGTTCCGACCGACAAAGGCCAGAGTTCGTGTTCGTGCCCATCGGCGGCGTCGGCGAGATCGGCATGAACCTCTACCTCTACGGCTATGGGCCACCAGACGACCGGGAATGGCTCATCGTCGACATGGGTATCACCTTCGGCGGCGACACCGAGCCGGGTATCGATGTGATCCTGCCCGACATCACCTTCCTCGAGGCTGAGCGCCCGAACCTGAAGGGCCTGCTGCTGACCCACGCGCACGAAGATCATCTCGGCGCCGTGGTCGACCTTTGGCCGCGCCTTGGCGGGGTGCCTGTCTATGCCACACCCTTCACCGCCGCCATGCTCAAGTCGAAGCTCGCCGAGGCCAAACTCCTGCCGGACTTTCCGCTGAACGTCATGCCGCTCGGTGGGCGACGTTCCATCGGACCGTTCGACGTTGAGCTCGTCAACATGTCCCATTCGATCCCTGAGCCATCGGCGGTCATCATCAAGACCGACCTTGGCACCGTGCTCCATACCGGCGACTGGAAGCTCGACGAGACGCCGTTGACCAGCGCGCCGACGGACGTGGGACGCCTCAAGGCGCTTGGTGAGGAGGTCGTGACTGCGCTCATCTGCAATTCCACCAATGCGGTCCGTGACGGCGTGTCGCCGTCGGAAGCCGATGTCGCGGTCACCCTTGAGCGTTTGATCGCCGAGGCGCCGAAGGCCGTGGCGGTGACCATCTTCGCCTCGAACGTGGCGCGCATCCGTTCGGTCGCCAATGCCGCGCGCGCCGCGGGCCGCAAGCTCGTGGTGGTCGGCCGCGCCATGTACCGCGTCATCGAAGCGGCGCAAGAGACTGGCTATCTCGATCCGGACCTTCCCTTTCACGAGGAGACCGAATTCGAGAAGATTCCTGCGCACAAGGTCGTGGCGCTGTGCACGGGCAGCCAGGGCGAGTCCCGTGCCGCCATGGCGCGGATCGCCCAAGAGGAACATCCCAATGTCGCGCTTGCTGCCGGCGACCGCGTGATCTTCTCCTCCCGCACCATTCCCGGGAATGAGAAGGCGGTGGCGCACGTGCAGAACGGCCTTGCCGATCTCGGTGTCGAGTTGATCACCGATGGGGACGCCGCGGTGCATGTGTCCGGCCATCCGCGCCGCGGCGAGCTCGAGCAGCTCTACCGCTGGGTCAAGCCGCAGATCGCGATCCCCATGCATGGCGAGGGCAAACATCTTGAGGCCCAAGCGCGGCTCGCCGAGCGGCTTGGCGTGCCTGAGGTCATCCGCGCCCGGAATGGGCAGATGGTCCGCCTTGCACCTGCACCCGCGGCGCTCATTGACGATGTGCCGACCGGACGGCTCTACCGCGACGGCGCCATCATCACCCGCGCCGAGGACGGACAGGTGCGGGAGCGGCGCAAGCTGAGCTTTGCCGGCTCGGTGTCGGTGTCGCTGGTGCTGTCGGACAAGGGGGCGCTGCTCGCCGATCCCGAGGTAGCGCTCTCCGGTATCCCCACCACCGACACGCAAGGCACCTCCTTCGAGACCATCGCGAGGGAGGCCGCGATCGGCACCATCGAGAGCATCCCTCGCCCTCGGCGGAAGGATCAAGCGCTGGTTAGCGAAGCGGTCCGCCGCAGCGTGCGCGCCGCCGTCAACCAGGCCTGGGGCAAGAAGCCGGTGTGCTCCGTGCTGCTCACGGTGTTATAGGCTAGGTAAATCCGCGGCGACCGGCATACGGGCTCCGGTCGAGAGTCGCTAAGGAGAATTGTCCGATGATCGGACGTTTGAACCACGTTGCCATTGCCGTTCCCGATCTTGCGGCGGCGACCAAGGTGTATCGCGATACACTGGGAGCTAAGGTCTCACCGGCTGTAGATCAGCCGGAGCACGGCGTCACCACGGTGTTCATCGAGCTCCCCAACACCAAGGTCGAGCTGCTCGGCGCAATTGGCGACAAATCCCCGATCTCGGCCTTCCTCCAGCGCAACCCCAACGGCGGAATTCACCATCTCTGCTACGAGGTGCCTGACATCGTGGCAGCGCGGGACCGACTCGTTGCCGAAGGCGCGCGCGTGCTCGGCCAAGGCGACCCCAAGATCGGCGCGCACGGCAAGCCTGTGCTCTTCCTCCATCCCAAGGATTTCTGCGGCACGCTAGTGGAGCTCGAGCAGGCGTAGAACATGGCACTCGTATTCGCCATCTCCATGTACGTCGTCATCTGGTGGATCGTGCTGTTCGCCATGCTGCCGATCGGCGTGCGCACGCAATCCGAGGAGGGCGACGTGACCCCTGGCACCGCGGAAAGCGCGCCGTATCTGCCGAGGCTGCTGCCGAAAATGCTGGCTACCACGGTGGTCGCGAGCGTGTTGTTTGCGGCGCTCTACGTGATCATGGCGCACCACTTGATCGCGCTCGACCAGATTCCCTTCCTGCCACGCTACGAGACGGTGCGTTAAGACCGTCGCTTGGAAGGCGCGCGCACAACAAAAAAGCAAGGTCGCACGACCTTGCTTTCTTTGTTGTCGCAATACTTCTTATCTCACCGGCCTTAACGAGGCTCGCCGTCAATCCTGACTTTCGAGTGTTTGGCTAGATGAGCGGTGCGCCTGCTTTACTGCATTCAGCGCGCCTGGAGCTACTTCCTCCCAAGACTTGGACCCGGTCCAATCTCAACGCGTAACTCCGAGATCGCTACCATCCCGACGCTCATCACGTTGTGGCAAGGACACTAGCAAGGGCGCGCCAAATTGTCACCATGATTGTGACTGATCGGCATAAATTCATGCCTTTGCCCCGGTTTCGCGTAGGCAGATCGCCTCAAAATTAGTCAGTTCGAGAAATTCGTGACGTCATGGCCACGTTCTGTGGCCCTCCCAAATCGGTAGGCAATTCTGACAATTCGCACGCCCTGGTGGTCGGCGCGCGCCTCTCCTCCCACGATTGCTAACCCTCGCCAAAGTAAGCTATAGCCGCCCAACAATTCCACCCCGCCTCTTTAAGCACGAGCACGGCTCCTCATGCGCCTCAGCCGCTACTTCCTGCCCCTGCTGCGCGACGACCCGAAGGAAGCCGAGAACTCTCTCCCACAAGCTGATGCTGCGCGCGGGCCTTGTCCGGCAATCAAGCGCCGGCATCTATTCCTGGCTGCCGCTCGGACTTCGCGTGTTGAGCAAGATCGAGCGCATCGTACGCGAGGAGCAGGACCGCGCCGGCGCGCTGGAATTGCTCATGCCGACCATCCAGCCGGCCGAGATCTGGCGGGAAAGCGGCCGCTACGAGGTCTACGGCAAGGAAATGCTCCGCATCAGCGACCGCCATGAGCGCGAGATGCTCTACGGCCCCACCAACGAGGAGCTGATCACCCAGATTTTTCGCGACGGCGTGAAATCCTACAAGGAGCTGCCGCGCATCCTCTACCATATCCAATGGAAATTCCGGGACGAGATCAGGCCGCGCTTCGGCGTGATGCGCGGGCGCGAGTTCTTGATGAAGGACTCCTATTCCTTCGATCTCACCGTCAAGGATGCCCGTGCCTCCTATAACAAGATGTTCGTCTCGTACCTGCGCACCTTCAACCGCCTGGGGTTGAAATCGATTCCCATGGCCGCCGAATCCGGCCCGATCGGCGGCGACATGAGCCATGAGTTCATCATCCTCGCCGACACCGGCGAGAGCGAGGTCTATTGTCACAGGGATCTGGTCACGCTCAATTCGCCGGGGGCCGATCTCGACTATGAGAGCGACCTCACACCGATCATCCAGTCCTGGACGGGCAAATACGCGGCCACCAGCGAGAAGCACGACGCTGGCCGTTTCGCAAAGGAGGTGCCGGAAAAAGACCGCGTCACCGCCCGCGGCATCGAGGTCGGCCATATTTTCTTCTTCGGCACCAAGTACTCCGAACCCATGGGATGCAAGGTCCAGGGTCCCGATGGGGGATTGGTGACGGTGCAGATGGGCTCCTACGGCATCGGCGTGTCGCGGCTGGTCGGCGCCATCATCGAGGCCTCCCATGATGAGGCCGGCATCATCTGGCCCTCTGCGGTCGCGCCCTTCGACGTCGGCCTGATCAACGTCAAGAGCGGCGAAGACGAGACCGACAAGGTCTGTGAGGATCTCTATGCCAAGCTTGGCTCCGCGGGATTGACCGTGCTCTACGACGACCGCGACGACCGGCCCGGTGCCAAATTTGCGGCCCTCGACCTCATCGGCCTGCCCTGGCAACTCATCGTCGGGCCCAAGGGCATCAAGGCCGGAGAGGTCGAGCTCAAGGAACGCGCGACCGGCGCCCGACATACGCTTGGCATCGATGCGGCCTTGCATCGCCTCGCCGCCTCGGCTGCCGAGCCGGGCAGGAAGGCGGCATGAGCGGCAACGGCACACGGGCCTTCTCGCCCTTCGAGTGGATGGTAGCCCTTCGCTATCTGCGCGCCCGCCGCAAGGAGGGCTTCATCTCGGTCATCGCCGGATTCTCATTCATCGGCATTACGCTCGGGGTGGCCACGCTGATCATCGTCATGGCGGTCATGAACGGCTTCCGCCAGGAGCTGTTTAACAAGATGCTCGGGCTTAACGGCCATGTCGTGGTGCACAGCCTCGATCCCAATTTCGGAAATTACGACACCGTCGCCAACAAAGTGCGTGCGGTGAAGGGCGTGAAATACGCGCTGCCGCTGATCGAGGGCCAGGTTCTGGCGTCGACGCCGTCATCCTCGACCGGTGCATTGGTGCGCGGCTTGCGTGAGGCGGACATCAAACAGTTGAAGGCGGTTGCCGGCAATATCCGCTTCGGCACACTTGACGGCTTCGACACCAAGGAAGGCGTTGCGGTCGGCACGCAACTCGCCAATGACCTTAACGTCAAGCTCGGCGACGAGGTGACCCTGCTCACGCCGCGCGGCGCGTCGACCGCGCTCGGCACGGCTCCGCGGGTGAAGCGCTACCCCATCGTCGCCGTCTTCGAGATCGGCATGTCGGAATATGATTCCAGCATCATGTTCATGCCGCTCGCCGAAGCGCAGCGCTATTTCTCCCAGCCCAATAGCGTCACCGTGCTCGAGGTCGTGCTCGATTCACCCGACGAGGTGAGCGCGCTCGGACCTAAGATCATCGAGGCCGGCGGCTCCTCGGTCTATATCAGCGACTGGCGGCAGCGGAACGCGACCTTCTTCACCGCGCTTCAGGTCGAACGCAACGTCATGTTCCTGATCCTGACCCTGATCGTGCTGGTGGCAGCGCTCAACATCATCTCCGGCCTGATCATGCTGGTGAAGGACAAGGGCCACGACATTGCGATTCTACGAACCATGGGCGCGACCCGCGCCGCCGTGATGCGCATCTTCTTCATCACCGGCGCGAGTATCGGCATTGTCGGCACGCTGGCCGGCCTTGCGCTCGGCGTGCTGGTCTGCCTCAATATCGAGCACATTCGCGAATTCATCGGCTGGATCACCGACACCGAGCTGTTCTCGCCCGAGCTCTATTACTTGTCCCAGTTGCCGGCAGACATGGACACCGGCGAGACGGCCTCGGTCGTGATCATGGCGCTCCTGCTGTCGATCCTCGCCACGCTCTATCCCTCCTGGAGAGCCTCTCGTCTCGATCCCGTCGAAGCCTTGCGCTACGAGTAGGGGCCGAGCGTGGGGAAGTCAGATCAAGCGCCGGCGCTCCATCTTCAGGACCTGCGGCGCGCCTACGCGCAAGGCTCGCGCGTCATCGAGGTCCTAACGGGCGCCACCGCCTCTCTCTATCCCGGCGAGGCAGTGGCCCTGCTCGGTCCGTCCGGCGCAGGTAAGTCCACTTTGCTCCATATCGCGGGACTGCTCGAACGCCCCGACGCCGGCGCCGTGGTGATCGACGGCGTCGATTGCGTCAGGCTCGGCGACAGTGAACGCACGCGCATGCGCCGTGCCGAGATCGGCTTTATCTATCAGTTTCACCATCTGCTGCCGGAGTTTTCGGCGCTCGAAAACATCGTACTGCCACAACTCATCCTGGGGCTATCGCGGCGCGAGGCCGAGCATCGCGCCAAGCAATTGCTCCACTCCCTTGGGCTCGACGAGCGCGGCGACCACCGACCCGCGCAACTCTCCGGTGGCGAGCAGCAGCGGGTCGCCATCGCCCGCGCTGTCGCCAACGGACCGAAGCTTCTCCTTGCCGACGAGCCCACCGGCAATCTCGATCCGCACACCGCTGAGCGTGTCTTCGAGCAACTGTTGAGCCTCGTGCGCCAATCCGGAGTGGCCGCGCTGATCGCGACCCACAATCTCGAGCTCGCAGCCCGCATGGACCGAACCTTACTCCTCATGGACGGCATCCTGGAGGAGGAGCAGGTGACGGTGGCGCGGGTCTCCGAAGCCTAGCTAGGGCCGCTAACACCATGTTCTCACGGGTATTTTTCTCCCCATCTTGACCTTAGAACAAAATAAGAACAGGCTTGGCACAGGTGAAAAGCCGGGATATCTCTGGCCACAGGTTGGCCTGCCGCCAGCGAATCCCGCACGCTAAGAACGGATGCGAATCGAGCCGGAGGCATCATCGTTGTCTGAGACTGAACAACCCTTCGTGCACCTCCGGATGCATTCGGCGTATTCGCTGCTCGAAGGGGCGCTGACCATTCCGCATCTCGTGACGCTCGCGGCCGAGCACCGCATGCCGGCGCTCGCGCTCACCGACACCAACAATCTGTTCGGCGCGCTGGAATTCTCCGAAAGCCTCGCCCAGGCGAAGGTTCAGCCGATCATCGGCTGCACGCTATCCCTGAGTCTCGTGCCAGAAGCCGAGACCCGTCCGCACAGCGGCGAACTCTTAAGGCACATCAACCACGGCCGCATTGCGTTGCTCGCCAAGGACGCGGCTGGCTACGCCAATCTCATCAAGCTCTCGACCGAAGCCTACCGTTATGGCGCCGACAGCGGCGAAGCGCTTGTCACGCTTCCCCATCTCGCCCTTCACCAGGAGGGACTCATCGCGCTCACCGGCGGTCCTGACGGCGTCATCGATCGCGCCATCGCCGCCAACGATTTCCGATTTGCCGAGTCCGCGCTGAATTCACTGAAAGGCATCTTCGGCGACCGGCTCTATGTGGAGCTTCAGCGGCACGGACTCCCGCAGGAGAGGACGGCAGAGCCGCTGCTGCTCGATCTCGCCTACGACAACCATCTGCCGATCGTTGCGACGAACGAGCCTTACTTTGCGAGCCCCGACGATTTCGAGGCCCATGACGCGCTCATCTGCATCGCCGAAGGAAGTTATGTCGCCGTCGATCAAAGGCGGCGCCTGAGCCCGGAGCATTATTTCAAGACCGCGCGCCAGATAACCGAGCTGTTCGCCGATCTGCCCGAGGCGATCGAGAACACCATCGAGGTGGCGCGCCGCTGCTCCTTCCGGCCGCACGAGCACGCACCAATTCTGCCGCAGTTCCTGAACGGCACGCGAGCGTCCGGGGCCCAAGGAGAGACCGAGGCTGCCGAGCTTCGCCGTCAATCCGAGGCCGGTCTTGCTCGCAGACTCGCGGAAGAGGGAACCACGCCGGGCTTCGACGCGAAGGCCTACGCCGATCGCCTCGCCTTCGAGCTCAACGTCATCACTGGCATGAACTATCAGGGCTACTTCCTCATCGTCGCCGATTTCATCCAATGGGCGAAGGCGAGGGGGATCCCGGTTGGGCCTGGACGCGGCTCTGGCGCCGGCTCGCTTGTGGCTTGGGCGCTGACCATCACCGATCTCGACCCGATGCGCTTCGGGCTCCTGTTCGAGCAATTCCTGAACCCTGAGCGCGTGTCGATGCCGGATTTCGACATCGACTTCTGCCAGGATCGCCGCGACGAGGTGATCGCCTATGTGCGTGAGCGCTACGGCGCCGACCGCGTCGCCCATATCATCACCTTCGGCAAGCTGCAGGCCCGCGCGGTGCTGCGCGACGTCGGCCGCGTATTGCAGATGCCCTATGGCCAGATCGACCGCCTGTGCAAGCTCGTGCCCCACAATCCGGCGAACCCCACCACGCTCGCGCAGGCCATCGCCGGCGACCCCGGGCTGCAGGAGGCGCGTGACAACGAGCCGATCGTGGCCAAGCTGCTCGACATCGGCCAGCGCCTCGAGGGGCTTTATCGCCATGCCTCGACCCACGCCGCCGGCGTGGTGATCGCCGACCGGCCGCTGATCGAGCTTGTGCCGCTCTATCGCGATCCGCGCGCCCAGCTCCCCGCCACGCAGTTCAACATGAAATGGGCGGAAGCTGCGGGTTTGGTGAAGTTCGATTTTCTCGGGCTCAAGACGTTGACCGTGATCGAGACAGCGCGAGGGCTTCTCGCCCGCAAGGGCATCGCTCTCGACCCGGCGCGGCTCCCCTTCGACGATGCGGCGAGCTACGCGCTGCTCGCCCGCGGCGACACGGTCGGCGTGTTCCAACTCGAAGGCGCGGGAATGCGCGACGCGCTGCGCAAGCTGAAGCCAGACCGCTTCGAAGACATCATCGCTATCGTCGCGCTCTATCGGCCTGGGCCGATGGACAACATCGACAGCTACGTGAACCGCAAGCACAAGCGCGAGCAGCCCGACTATCTGCATCCCGCGATCCAGCCAATCCTGGAAGAGACCCATGGTGTGATCATTTACCAGGAGCAGGTGATGCAGATCGCGCAAGTCCTATCCGGCTTCTCGCTCGGCGAGGCGGACCTGCTCCGCCGCGCCATGGGCAAGAAGATCAAGAAGGAGATGGCGCAGCAGCGCACGCGCTTCATCGAGGGCGCCGTGGGCAAGGGCGTGGAGCGCGGCCGCGCCGAGTTCATCTTCGAGCTGGTGGCCAAGTTCGCCGGCTACGGCTTCAACAAATCTCACGCCGCCGCCTACGCGCTAATCGCCTACCAGACGGCGTATCTCAAAGCCAATCACCCCATCGAGTTCCTCGCCGCCTCCATGACGCTCGATATCGGCAATACCGACAAGCTCAACACCTTCGCCCAGGAAGCCTGTCGCATGGGCATCCGCATCGAGCCGCCGTCGGTGAACCACTCCGAGGCCGGTTTCTTGCCGAGCGACGGCGCCATCCGCTACTCGCTCGCGGCACTGCGCAATATCGGCCACCAAGCCGTGGATCACATCTGCGCCGAACGGGAGAAGCGCGGACGCTTCAAGGACGTGTCGGAGTTCGCGCGCGCCATCAACCCTCGCCTTGTCAACAAGCGCGCGCTCGAAACGCTCGCTGCCGCCGGCGCCTTCGATAAGATCGGTATCGACCGTGCCACTGCGCTCGCCAATGTCGATCGCATCATGGCTGCGGGCACCCGCTCCATCGAAGATGTGAACCACGGCCAAAACGATCTCTTCGCCGGCGCAGCGTGCACGCCACCGCCGATCGAGCTCCGCCCTGCCAAGCCTTGGGCGCCCACCGACCGGCTGTCGCGCGAATTCGAGGCGGTCGGCTTCTTCCTCACCGGCCATCCACTTGATGACTATCGGGAGGTACTCAACGCGCTCGGCGCCGAGACCTGGGTGGACTTCGCGGCCAAGGCCCGCTCGCGCCGGGTGGTCGGCTCGCTTGCCGGAACCGTGCTGGCCATGCGCGAGCGCCAAGGCAAGAGCGGCAATGCCTACGCCTTCGTCGCTTTCTCCGATCCGACCGGCCAGTTCGAGGCCGTGGTATTTTCGGAGACTCTCGCCGCGTCACGCGAGCTGCTTCAGCCCGGCGGCGCCGTGCTCCTCGAGGTCGAGGCCGAGGCCGACGGCGAGACCGTCAAGGTGCGCGCCCAGCGCATTTCCTCCCTCGAAGCCGTGGCCGAGGCTCGCCACAGCGGCATCAAGATCTATCTTGAGGGCACCCGCGCGCTCGACACCATCGCCGAACAGGTCGGGGAACGCGGAGGGCAGGGTGAGCTCAGGATTGTGCTCCGCCTCGACAACGCCGCGCGCGAGGTCGAGTTCGTGCTGCCGCAAGGCATCGACGCCACGCCGAAGCAGCGCAGCGCGCTGAAGCTCGTCGACGGCGTGGCCGCGGTCAGCGCCCTCTAGCCGGCGCAATTGGCTGCCCCGCACCCTTGCCAAGAGAGGGTTGCATCCCTATAACCCGCACCATCTCACACGCGGGATCTTAGCGGCGCGAGGCCCTTTCCTGGGCTCTTACGCTCCGCTCCGGTGACCGGGAAACCGGTCTCGTCCTCCCGCGGCGGCAGAACCGGAAAAAGGAGAATGCAGTCCCATGACACTGCCGAATGTTTCTATGCGCCAATTGCTCGAGGCTGGCGTACATTTTGGTCACCAAACCCACCGCTGGAACCCGAAGATGGCGCCGTTCATCTACGGCTCCCGCAACAACATCCATATCATCGACCTCACCCAGACCGTGCCCCTGTTTCATCAGGCGCTGCTCGCCGTGGCCGACACCGTGGCCAAAGGCGGCCGCGTCCTGTTCGTCGGCACCAAGCGGCAGGCGTCGGAGGCAGTTGCCGAGGCGGCGCGGTCTTGCGCTCAGTATTACGTGAACCACCGCTGGCTCGGCGGCACGCTGACCAACTGGCGCACCATCTCGAACTCGATCCGACGGCTAAAATCTCTGGAAGAGCTGCTCACTGGCGAGACGCAGGGGCTCACAAAGAAAGAGCTTCTGCAGCTTACCCGCGAGAAGGATAAGCTCGAGCGGGCGCTGGGCGGCATCAAGGACATGGGCGCGCCGCCCGACCTGATGTTCGTGATCGACACCAACAAGGAGGCGATCGCTATCGCCGAGGCACGCAAGCTCAACATGCCCATCGTCGCCGTGGTCGATTCGAACTGCAATCCGGACGGGATCACCCATCCCATTCCCGGCAATGACGATGCCGGCCGTGCCATCACGCTGTATTGCGATCTGATCGCGCGCGCAGCCATCGACGGCATTGAGCGCGCGCAAGGCTCCGCCGGCGTCGATCTCGGTGCCTCCGAGGCGCCTCCCGGCGAGGCCGCGCTTGGTGAAGGCGAGCGGGAGGGCGGGGAGGGTGAGCGGCCGCAATCTGACGGCGAGCGACGTCCCGGGCGGAGGCCCGGACGCCCCGATGCAAGAGGCGGCAATGGCAAAGCTCCATCTCAGTCGAGACGGCCCCCAAGGGGACCCAGGGGCGAGGCTGTGGCAGCCAAGCCTGAGTAGAGTGGTGACGAAGGCTAGGACCGGAGCAAACGAAATTCAGGCCCGGTAGAGGATGGCATGACAGCGATTAGCGCTACGATGGTGAAAGACCTGCGCGAGAAGACCGGCGCAGGCATGATGGACTGCAAGGCGGCGCTCAACGAGGCCGCCGGTGATATGGAGGCCGCGGTCGATTGGCTGCGCACCAAGGGCCTGGCCAAGGCTGCCAAGAAGGCGGGGCGTGTGGCGGCCGAGGGTCTGATCGGGCTCGCGGCCGATGACAAAGAAGCGTCCTTGGTCGAGGTCAACTCAGAGACCGACTTCGTCGCGCGCAACGACAAGTTCCAGGAGATGGTACGCATCATTGCAGACGACGCGCTGAGAGCCAAGGGGGACCTCGACACCCTTGCCAAGGCCAAATTTGGCGGCGGCAAGATCAGCGTTGCCGACCACCTGAAAGAGATGATCGGCCCGATAGGCGAGAACATGACGCTTCGTAGGAGCGCCTATCTCGGCGTGAAGACCGGCGTCATCGCGGCCTACATGCACAACACGATCGCGCCTGGTCTCGGCAAGATAGGCGTCATCGTTGCGCTCGAATCCACGGGCGATGCGGCAAAGCTCAAAAGCTTCGGCAAGCAGGTGGCCATGCACATCGCCGCCGCCAACCCTCAAGCCGTCGACATCGCCGGCCTCGATCCAGCATTCGTCGAGCGCGAGCGCGCGGTGCTAACCGAGCAGGCGAAGGAGTCCGGCAAACCGGCGGCGGTAATCGAGAAGATGGTCGAGGGCCGCTTACGCAAATTTTACGAGGAGGTCGTCCTCCTGTCGCAGGCCTTCGTCCACGATCCGGAGACGACTGTCGCCAAGGCGCTTGCCGTCACTGAGCAAAGCTCCGGCGCGCCGATCAAGATCACTGGCTTCCACCGATTCGCCCTTGGCGAGGGGATCGACCGGCCGGAAAGCGATTTCGCGGCGGAAGTCGCCGCTGCCGTGTCGGGGTCCTAGAGGTGCGGCGGGGGACCAGCTGATGGCAGAACCGCTCGGGGGCCGATCGCTTCCTTACCGCCGGGTCCTTGTCAAGCTTTCCGGCGAGGCTCTGATGGGGCGGAACGGCTACGGTATCGACGTGGACGTGCTGAACCGGGTCGCTGGCGATATCTGCGAGGCTGCCGGGCTTGGTATCCAGCTTTGCCTCGTGATTGGCGGCGGCAATATCTATCGTGGCCTCGCGGCCGCCACTGACGGCATGGACCGGGTAAGCGGCGATTATATGGGTATGCTTGCCACGGTGCTGAACGGACTAGCCCTTGGGCAGGCGCTGGAAGCCAAAGGCCGGTCAGCGCGCGTGATGTCGGCGATCCCCATGTTGAGCATCTGCGAGCCATTCATACGTGCCCGCGCACTTGCTCATTTGAACGATGGCCATCTGGTGGTCTTCGTCGGCGGAACCGGCAACCCCTTCTTCACCACCGACACCACCGCAGCGCTCAGGGCCGCCGAGATGGGTTGTGAAGCGATTCTGAAGGCCACCCAGGTCGACGGCGTCTATGATGCCGACCCGGCCAAGAACCCAAAGGCCCGCCGGTACGACGCTCTAAGCTATGATGATGTGCTGCGACAGGATCTGCGGGTCATGGATGGCGCGGCGATCGCCCTTGCCCGCGACAATCGGATTCCGATAATTGTGTTCTCCATAAAGGGGCAAGGTGGCTTGGCTGCGGTATTGCAAGGGAAGGGGTCCTCGACCACGATATCCTAGCTGACCGCAAAACGCCGGCCGGGGGTCACGGATCGGCGGGACGGCAAGCTTACCCAAGCGCGGTTATCGACCGTGCGAGGAGGAGAGGCGACATGGTTGGCTTCGACCTTCAGGAGATTGAGCGGCGGATGCGCGGCGCGGTCACGGTGCTCAAGCAGGAATTTGGCGGCCTGCGCACCGGCCGTGCAAATATGAGCCTGCTCGACCCGATTATGGTAAATGCCTATGGCAATCAAATGCCGCTTAATCAGCTCGCCACCATCAACGTGCCGGAATCGCGGTTGATCACTGTACAGGTCTGGGACCGCTCGCAGGTCGGCGCCGTTGAACGCGCCATTCGCGAATCCGATCTCGGGCTGAACCCCGTGGTCGAAGGACAGCTTCTTCGCCTGCCCATCCCCGAGCTGAACGAGGAGCGGCGCCACGAGCTCGCGAAGGTTGCTCACAAATACACCGAGCAGGCGCGCGTCGCCGTGCGCAATGTGAGGCGCGACGGCATGGAGCACCTGAAGCGCATGGAGAAGGATGGCGACGTCGGAAAGGACGAGCACCACTCGCTGTCCACCAAGGTGCAGGACCTGACCGACAAGATCATAAAGGAGATCGACGAGACGCTCGCGAGCAAGGAAGCCGAGATTATGCAGGTTTAGCCGCGAGCGGGCGCGAAGAGCATGATACCTCTCACCCTTATTGGAGCATTGAACCCGTGACACTTGCGGTGGAGGAGCTTGCCTGGTCAACGACCGAGGTACCGGGTCCTCGGCACATCGCCATCATCATGGATGGCAACGGCCGTTGGGCGGCTGAGCGGGGGCTCCCACGCGCCGAGGGCCATCGCCAGGGTGTGGAGAGCGTACGGCGCGCGGTGAGAGCTTCGCTCGATCTTGGCGTCACCCATCTCACCCTGTTCAGCTTTTCCTCCGAGAACTGGTCGCGACCGCAGCAGGAAATCCGCGACCTGTTCGGCCTCATGCGGCGCTTCGTCAGGCGCGATCTCGCCGACCTTCACAAGAACAGCGTGAAGATCAGGATCATCGGCACGCGCGTGGGTCTCGATGGCGATATCTTGCGCCTGATCGATGATGCCGCGCTCCTCACCAAGAACAATTCGGCGCTGCACCTCACCATCGCCTTCAACTACGGCGCCCGCGACGAAATCGCCCGCGCGGCTTCGCGCATCGCCGAAGGCGTAGCGGAAGGATCGCTTGCCCCGGCAGACATCACCCCAGAGAGATTCGGTTCCTATCTCGACACCGCCGATCTCCCGGATCCAGACCTCCTCATCCGAACAAGCGGCGAGCTGCGCCTCAGCAATTTTCTGCTCTGGCAGATCGCCTATAGCGAGTTCGTGTTTGTCGACACCTATTGGCCCGACTTCTCGCGCGAGACCCTCGAAGCGGCGATCGCAGAGTATCAGCGGCGCACCCGCCGCTTCGGCGGCCTTAATGCGAGATCCACCGCGTGACGCCACTCGACGTGGCGCCGAGCGGCGCCGACCCCCGCGCTCAACCACACAAATCGGAAATGTTGACACGTCTTGTATCCGCCATTGTCATGGCGGCGCTGGCGCTTGGGTCCGCGTTGGTGAGCGTTTGGACCTTCGTTGCTCTCCTCATTGCCGCCGGGGTCACTGTGTCCTGGGAATGGGGGCGGCTGGTGCGCAAGGCGGGCTTCGATGCTATCGCCGGGATTCAATCCGCTGCCGTTGCGTCCGTCGCCGTCGCGGTGGCCTTGTCGCGGCCCGGACTTGCTCTCATTGCCGCGATCGTTGCCCTCGTCGGAACCGGGCTCCTTGCCGTCTCGTCGGCCACCGTCGGTTGGTCGCTCTTGGGCATCGCCTATTCGGTACTATCAACCTGGTCCATGGTGTGGCTGCGCAGCGATCCGACCCTCGGCGCCACCGCGCTGCTGTATCTGCTGCTCGTGGCCTGGACGACCGACACGGCGTCTTATGGCGGCGGACGGCTGGTCGGCGGCCCCAAGCTTGCTCCAAGCATCTCGCCGCGGAAGACCTGGAGCGGCCTCCTGGCGGGTATCCTCGCGCCGGCTCTGGTCGGCTATGCTTTCGCCTTGTTCTTGCAGGACACCTCGGCTTGGCGCTTGACCTTGGTCAGCATCGTCATTGCTGCGGCATGCCAGGCCGGAGATTTGGGCGAGAGCGCGGTCAAGCGCCGGTTTGGCATCAAAGACATGAGTAATCTCATCCCTGGCCATGGTGGGCTGCTCGACCGCATCGACGGCCTTCTCATCGCCGCAATCGCGGCGGCATTGATCGCTTTGCGCGATCCGGCCAATCCCGGTCGTGGGCTGCTTATCTGGTGAGGCGTTGCGTATGACCGTGCTCGCCATGCATTCCGAAACCATCAGGCTGACTTCGCCTGTGACGCATCCGCGGCGCATCTCGGTACTCGGCGCCACTGGCTCGATCGGCGAGAACACGCTCGATCTCGTCGGCCGCGATCCGGCATCGTACGCGGTCATTGCCTTGACCGGAGGCCGCAATACCGGGCGCCTCGCCGAGCTTGCCGTGAAGCATCGGGCCGAGCTTGCGGTCATCGCCGACAAGAGTTGCTACGGCGACCTTCGTGCCCGACTCGCCGGCACTGGCATCGAAGCCGCGGCCGGCGCCGATGCGCTGATCGAAGCCGCAAGCCGTCCGGCAGATTGGGTGATGGCGGCGATCGTTGGCGCCGCCGGTCTCAAGCCGACACTTGCCGCCGTGCGCCAAGGGACCTGCACGGCACTTGCCAATAAAGAATGTCTGGTTTCGGCTGGGAGCATCTTCATGCGCGAAGTTGCTCGCTACGAAACATCGCTGCTGCCCGTCGAACTCGGAGCATTCCGCAGCCATGCAGGTTATGGGAGGCGGCGCGCCGGAGAGCATAGAACGCATCTGCCTTACCGCATCGGGAGGACCGTTCAGGTCGTGGAGCCTTGCCGATATGGCGGACGTGACGCCGAAGCAGGCGCTTGCCCATCCCAACTGGTCAATGGGCCCGAAGGTCACCATCGATTCGGCGACAATGATGAACAAGGCGCTCGAGCTGATCGAAGCGCATCATTTGTTTTCGGTGAACGCGGAGCGGCTCGAAGTGCTGATACACCCGCAATCCATCGTACACTGCCTCGTATACTATCGTGACGGCTCGGTGCTGGCGCAGATGAGCTGCCCAGACATGCGCACCCCGATCGCTTACAGCCTCGCCTGGCCCAATCGCATGCAAGCGCCGACCGCGCGGCTCGATCTTGCCGGCATGGGCGCGCTCGTCTTCGAGGCTCCGGACGAAGCGCGCTTTCCCTCGCTCCGGCTGGCGCGCGACGTACTTGCCGCCGGCGGTAGCGCCGGCACCGTGCTCAACGCCGCCAACGAAATCGCGGTGGAGGCGTTTCTCGGCGGACGCATCGGTTTCCTTGCCATTGGGCGGCTGGTGGAGACCACGCTCGATCGTTCTGCTCATCTTGCCGGGCTGTCGCCCGACAGCGTCGATGAGGTTCTCGCCATCGACAGCGAAGCGCGGGCCATCGCCCTGTCGCTTCTCCTCCAATTTGCACCACGGGCTCCCGCACGCTAGGAAGTTCACTCTATCTGGGATACGTCATGGATACGCTTCTCAAGCTTTCAGGCTTCAGCGACACCTTGCTCTCTTATCTGCTGCCCTTCCTATTCGTGCTCACCATTGTGGTGTTCTTCCACGAGCTCGGCCATTTTACCGTGGCCCGCTGGTGCGGGGTCGCGGTCAAGGCGTTTTCCATCGGCTTCGGGCCTGAGATCTTCGGCTTCAACGACCGGCATGGGACGCGGTGGCGCGTCTCCTGGATCCCGCTCGGCGGCTACGTGAAATTCATCGACGATGACAACGTTGCTAGCGCCCAAAGCGGAAGCAAGACATTCGAAAGCCTGTCCTCGGAAGATCGCAAGCGGAGCTTCCAGGGCAAGTCGCTCGCCGCCCGCGCCGCAATCGTCGCCGCGGGACCGATCGCCAATTTCATCCTGGCCATCGTCATCTTCACCGCGATCTTCACCTTCTTCGGCGAGCGCACCACGGCGGCCAAGGTGGACATCGTCAATCCCGGCAGCGCTGCCGAACGCGCCGGCTTCAAGCCCGGCGACACCGTGATCAGCATCGACGGCCAGGCGATTGAGAATTTTGGTCAGATGCAGCGCATCGTCGGCATGAGCCCAAACCAACAACTTCATTTCAGCGTCAAGCGTGACGGCAATACGATCGAGATCGTGGCGACGCCGGAGCTAAAGGAGATCACCGACAATTTCGGCAACACCATGCGCATTGGCCTGCTGGGCATTCAGCGTAGCGCTTCGCCTGAAGACTGGACGCTGAAACGGCACGATCCACTGACCGCCTTCATCATGGCGATCAAGGAGTGCTATTTCGTCATCTCACGCTCGCTTGGCTATCTCTACGATGTCGTCACGGGCCGGGAGGCTGCCGACCAGCTTGGCGGTCCCATCCGAATCGCACAAGTTTCGGGACAAGTTGCCACGGCAGGGTTCTTTGCCCTGCTCAATCTCGCCGCCATCATTTCGGTCAGTATTGGGCTGATCAATCTCTTCCCGATTCCCATGCTCGATGGCGGTCACCTCTTGTTCTACGGAATTGAGGCAATCCGCGGGAAGCCGTTGAGCGAAAGCACACAGGAAATTGGTTTCCGGATTGGCCTTGCCTTCGTCCTTATGCTAATGATCTTCGCGACCTGGAATGATTTGATTCACTTGAAGTTTCTGTAAGCTGCGGCGTCAATCAGTAGACAACGAAAGCGCGTAGTTTCCCAATGCCCCACCGTGGGGGCACGGACCAAAATCGGCCACAAAAACTGGCCACTTTCGATCCTGGGCGCTGCGTCCACGGGGGATCGGTGTTGAGGGGACGACACCAGTGATGGTGCGGTCGTGGTTGGCTAGAGGGCTGTTTGCAGCCTTGCTCGCAGCAGGGGCGGTTGTGCTGTCACTCGGCATGAGCGCAAGCCTCGGCGAGCTTTCCGCCTACGCCCAGTCGGCCGGGGCGGTTACCGCTATCCGCGTCGAAGGCAACAAGCGCGTCGAGCCAGAAACCGTCCGCACCTACCTCACCTTCAATGTCGGCGATCCCTACGACCTAGCCAAGATCGACGAATCCTTGAAGGCCTTGTTTGCCACGGGCTTATTCCAGGATGTTCGCATCCGGCGCGAGGGCGGTACAGTTGTCATCGTCGTGGTCGAGAACCCCATCGTCGCCAAGGTCGCTTTCGAGGGCAATAAAGAGGTCGAGGACGACGCGCTTACGGCCGAGGTCCAGCTCAAACCGCGCACCGTCTATACCCGCGCCCGCGTGCAAGCCGACGTGCAGCGGATCCTTGACGTTTATCGCCGCCAGGGCCTGTACGCTGCGCAAGTCGATCCCAAAATCATCTACCAACCAAACAACCGAATCGACGTGGTGTTCGAGATCAACGAGGGACCGACCACCAAGGTTCGAGCCATCAATTTCATCGGCAACGTCGCCTTCAGCGATTCTCAGCTCCGCTACGTGATCAGCACGACGCAGACCAATCTGCTGAGCTTCCTCAAGAGCACCAACATCTACGATCCCGACCGGCTCAATCTCGATCGCGAATTGCTGCGCCAGTTCTATCTCAAGAACGGCTATGCCGATGTCCGGGTCCTCTCGGCCACAGCGGATCTCGACCGCGACGGCCGGGGCTTCTTTATCACCTTCACTCTCGAGGAGGGTCCCAGATACCGCTTTGGCGACGTCGATGTCGAGACCTCGCTGCCCTCGCTCGACCCGCGTACGTTGCGGGGCTCAATCTTAACCCGAACCGGTCGCGTCTATAATGCTCAACGAGTTCGAGAATACGGCCGAGGCGCTGACCATCACCGCATCGCAACAGGGCTACGCCTTCGCCCAAGTAAGGCCCCGCTTCGACCGCGACGAAGTCAACCGCCGCATCAACATCGCCTATCTCGTCGACGAAGGTCCGCACATCTATATCGAGCGCATCAACATCGTCGGCAATTTCCGCACCCACGACGACGTGATTCGCCGCGAGTTCAGTCTCGCCGAGGGCGACGCCTACAATCGGCTGCTCGTCGAGGCGGCGAGGCGGAGGCTGCGCTCGCTCGGCTTTTTCAAGACGGTCGACATCGACACCGATCCCGGCGGCGCGCCAGACCGAGTTGTACTCACCGTAAAGGTTCAGGAGCAGCCCACCGGCGAGTTGTCGTTCGGCGCTGGCTATTCCACGAGCGAGGGCGTCATCGGCGACATCAGCATCACCGAGCGCAATCTGATGGGTAAAGGCCAGTACGTCAGGCTCGGCTTCTCCGGAAGTTTTGAGCGCGCTCAGGTCGACTTCAGCTTCACCGAGCCGCATTTCCTCGATCGCAATCTCGCGGCCGGTTTCGACATATTTTACAAACAACTCGACTTCACGAACGTCGCTTCATACATGGAGAATGATGCGGGTGGCGATCTCAGGATGGGATTTCCAATCGCTCTGAACACTCAACTTGGCCTTCGCTACAAGTTCGAGCGAGAGACGATCTTTGATGTGGCAAACAATGCTTCGCTGGCAGTAAAGCAGGCTGAAGGTACCTCTAACGTATCAAGCGTGGGCTTCACTGTAGCCTATGACACCCGGAATTTGCCGCAGTCTCCGTCGAGCGGCATTTTCTCGTCGTTCTCCGAGGACTTTGCCGGCGTCGGCGGAGACGTGAACTATTATAGGTCGGTATTCGACAGCCGCGGCTATTATCCGCTCACGCCAAAGATCACTCTGGTTGGGCGCGTGCAGGGCGGCTACATCAATGGGTGGGGAGGCGAGGATGTCCGCATGACGGACCTCTTCTTCAAGGGCGGCGAAACGATCAGAGGATTTCAACGCGCTGGCTACGGCCCGCGCGACGCCTGCCAGGACCCCTTGACCGGGCAGAGATTAAACCATAACACCTGCAGCCAGGATCCGTTGGGCGGCCAGGCCTTTTGGGCGGCGACGGCCGAGGCCCGCTTCCCCCTTCCCTTTGTTCCTGACAATCTCGGCATGCAGGGCGCTGTGTTCATCGATGCTGGATCGCTGTGGATACCGAGCGGTCTGGCCGAATCCGCCGTGGCCCAAGAAGGAAGCTTCATCAACGACAGCGCGGACGTTCGCCTGTCGACTGGCGTGAGCCTCATTTGGCAGTCGCCGCTCGGTCCACTTCGCGCCGACCTCGGGCAGGCTCTGCTCAAGGCCTCTTTCGACAAGACCGAGCTGTTCCGCTTTGGCGCCTCGACCAATTTCTAGGGGCTTGCTTCTGCCTGCCGCTTGGCGTCATTGCTGATGCCATCGACCCCCCTGCGGTGAACACGCGATGGAACATCCTGGCTTTTTTGAGCGTGCGGGCCCATTTCCTCTGCGCGCCCTGGTGGAGGCCGCGGGTGCAACTCTCTCCGGCGACGTCGATCTTGACACCAAGATCAAGGATGTCAGGCCGCTCGATGCCGCGGTGAGAGGAGATTTGTCGTTCCTCGACAACCCGAAATATCTCTCTTTGTTCACCCACACCGGCGCCACCGCCTGCCTCGTCGCTCCTAAATTCGCGGGCCAGGCGCCCGCTGGCACGGCTGCTCTCATCACGCCCGAGCCCTATCGCGATTTTGCCAAGGTGCTTGCCTTGTTCTATCCCGAAGCGCTTAAGCCCAAGGCAGCGCGGGACACTGTCCGCGGAGCGTCTGGGAGCATCGACGCCAGCGCCCATATGGAAGAGGGCGTGACGGTCGAACCCGGCGCGGTGATCGGACCGGAGGCGTCAATCGGAAGCGGCACGACGATTGCCGCAGGCAGCGTCATCGGCTACCGCGTCTATATCGGCCGCGGTTGCTATGTCGGTCCCAATGCCACCCTAACCCATGCATTGGTCGGCAACCGGGTGACGATCCATGCCGGCGCCTCGATCGGCCAGGACGGATTTGGCTTCGCCATGGGGCGGGCAGGGCACCAGAAAGTGCCACAGATCGGGCGCGTCATCATCCAGGATGACGTTGAAATCGGCGCAAATACGACAATCGACCGTGGGGCCTTGCGCGACACGGTCATTGGAGAGGGCACGAAGATTGATAATCTCGTGCAAATTGGGCACAACGTGGTCATCGGAAGGCATTGCATCATCGTGGCCCAGACCGGTATTTCCGGTAGTGCCGAGCTTGGCGATTTTGTAGCCCTTGGCGGCCAGGTTGGCGTGGTTGGCCATGTCAAGATCGGGGCCGGGGCCCAGATCGCCGGCAGCAGCAACGTGCGAGGCAACGTGCCGCCGGGCGTGAGATGGGGAGGAACCCCAGCCAAGCCGACGCGGCTCTGGTTTCGCGAGCTTACCCTTTTGCGCCAGTTGGCCGAGCGCAAAGACCTGAAGCTGGACGATCGGGATAGCGGCGACTAGAGCTTCGGCTGTCGCCAAGAGGAGCGAATTGGGATGAACGAGAGCGGCGCAAAATCCAAGCTGGGGAGGGCGGAAACCACCGACATCCTCAAGCTGCTGCCGCATCGCTATCCGTTCCTCCTCGTCGACCGTATCGTCGACATGGACGGCGACCGCTCGGCCACGGGCATCAAGAACGTCACGGCGAACGAGCCCTATTTTCAAGGGCATTTCCCGGGCAACCCGGTCATGCCGGGCGTGCTGCTGATCGAAGGCATGGCACAGACGGCAGGAGCGCTGTGCATGCGCCATATCGAGGAATTCAAGCAGCCGCCGCTCGTCTATTTCATGGCCATCGACAAGGCCCGCTTCCGGCGCCCGGTGGTCCCCGGCGACACCGTGCACTACCACGTGCAGAAGATTCGCAATCGCGGGCGCGTGTGGCGCTTCAAGGCGCAGGCGCTCGTCGACGGCACCCTGGTTGCCGAGGCGGAAGTCAGCGCCGTCATCGTCGAGAGTTAGTCGAAGCTCCGGGCATGGCCAACATTCATGCGACCGCCGTGGTCGATCCGAACGCTGACCTCGGCACCGACGTCGTGATCGGCCCGTTCTGCCTTGTTGGGCCGCAGGTGAAGCTCGACGACGGCGTCGTGCTGCATTCTCATGTCACGGTCGCTGGCCGCACTACGATTGGGAAGGCTTGCGAGGTGTTTCCCTTCGCCTCCATCGGCCACATTCCTCAGGACCAGAAATACCACGGCGAGAACAGCAGCCTCGAGATCGGATCAAATACGATCGTTCGCGAGCACGTCACTATCAACCCCGGCACCGAAGGAGGCGGCCTTGTGACGCACGTCGGCTCCCACTGCCTGTTGATGGTGGGAGCGCACATCGCCCATGATTGCCAGGTCGGCGACCACGTCATTCTTGTCAACAATGCCACCTTGGCGGGCCACGTGATCATCGGCGACTACGCAATCCTCGGCGGACTTTGCGCCGTGCATCAGTTCGTGCGCATCGGTGCCTATGGTTTCGTTGGTGGCATGTCCGGGGTGGAGAAGGACGTCATTCCCTTTGGCATGGTGCTCGGCAACCGCGCCTATCTGTCGGGGCTCAACATCGTCGGCCTCAAGCGTCACGGCTTTCCCCGGGACCAGATCCATGAGCTCCGCCAAGCCTATCGCATGCTGTTTGCGAGCGAGGGCACCCTTATGGAGCGGCTTGAGGACGTGGACAACATGTTCGCGGCCAATCCGCTGGTCCGCCAGATCACCGAATTCATCAAATCTCATTCCGATCGCTCATTCTGTGTGCCGAACAACAATGTCCCAGCGCCGGGCCAAAACTGAGCTCGAGAAGGCGGATACCGCCGACAGCGATGGCCCACTCGCCATCATCGCCGGCGGAGGCACGCTTCCTGCTGCGCTCGCCGATGCTGCGCTGGCCAAGGGCCGTGCCGTGCACATTCTCGGCATCAGCGGCGAAGCCGACGACAAGATCGCGCTTTACCCCCACACCTGGTTGAAATGGGGTGAGGTGGGCAAGCTCTTCGCCACGCTCGAGGACCACGGCTGCCGCGATCTCGTGATCATCGGGGCTGTGACGCGGCCGGACCTTGCCAATGTCAAATTCGATTTCGGCGCCATTAGGAATTTGCCCTTCCTGCTTAGCCTCGGCGTGGGCGGCGACGATCACGTGTTGTCGAGCGTAGTGCGTTTCATCGAGGGCAAAGGTTACCGCGTGCGCGGAGCCGGCGACGTGGCTCCGGAGCTCCTCGCGGCGGAAGGCCCGCTTGGCGCCAGGACACCGTCACCGGAAGACCGGCAGGATCTCGAGGCGGGCTTTCGCGTGGTCTCTGCGCTCGGCCGCCTCGACGTGGGACAAGCCGCGGTGGTGGTGAAAGGCCACATTCTCGCCGTCGAGGCGGCGGAAGGCACCGACGCCATGCTGGCCCGCTGCGCCAAGCTTCGTGAGGGAAGGGGTGGGCGTCACCTCCGGGGCGGCGGGGGTGTTGGTCAAGGCACCAAAACCTGGTCAAGAGGAGCGCGTCGATCTCCCCACCATCGGGCCGGATACGGTCGAGCGGGCCGCAAAGGCCGGTCTTGCCGGGATCGCAATTGCCGCCGGACGCGTACTCATCGCCGATCGCGCCGCCGCCATCACCGCGGCCGACCAGCATGGGCTATTCCTCGTCGGCCACATGCTCTCCCGCGACGCGGATGCCTAGCCAGCCGACCTCGGCGCCGGTCCAGCGGCCCCTCAAGCTGTTCTTGATCGCCGGCGAGCACTCTGGCGACGCGCTCGGCGGGAAGCTGATCGAAGCGTTGCGCGCGCAATCGTCGAAGCCTCTCGAACTGAGGGGCGTTGGCGGAGAGCTGATGGCGGAGCAGGGCTGCCCGTCGCTCTTCCCGTTCTCCGAGCTCGCCGTCATGAGTCTCGTCGATGTGCTGCCGCGCCTGCCAAATATCTGGCGACGCATCAGGCAATCGGTGGAGGCCGTGATTGCGCAACAGCCAGATGCCCTGGTAATCCTCGACAGTCCCGAATTCACTCATCAAGTCGCCAAGCGCGTGCGCCGGCGCGCACCAGACATCCCAATCATCGACTATGTCTCGCCGAGCGTCTGGGCCTGGCGCCCCGGCCGGGCCCGCAAGATGCGCCGCTTTATCGACCACATCCTCGCCATTCTGCCCTTCGAGCCTGAGGCGCATCAGCGACTCGGCGGCCCTGCCTGCAGCTATGTCGGCCATCCACTGGTCGAGCGGCTCAATTGGATGCAGAGCCTCGATTCCGAAGCCGTGCGCCGGCGGCTTGGTACGCCCAAGGACCGCGCCGTGCTGGTGGTTCTGCCCGGAAGCCGGGCGAGCGAGGTCAAACGCCTGATGGCACCCTTCGGCGACGCCTTGCGTCGGCTGCAAGCGGAAGCCGGGCCCCTCGAGGTGATACTGCCCGCCGTGCCGAGCGTTCGCCCATTGATCGAGGAGAGACTGAAGACCTGGCCTGTGACGCCACATATTATGAGCGGCGAGGCGGACAAATTCGCCGCCTTCAAGCTCGCGCGCGCCGCGCTTGCGGCGTCAGGCACCGTGACGCTCGAGCTGGCACTCGCTGGCACGCCGATGGTCGTCGCCTATCGCGCGGACCCGATCGCAAGCTGCCTGCGTTTTCTGCTGATCGCCCATTCGGTGGTACTGCCGAACCTGATCCTCGGGGAGAACGTTTTCCCCGAGCTGCTTAACCGCGAGTGCAACGGCGGGATGTTGTGCGAGGCCCTTCTGCCGCTGATGCGGGGTGGGCCTGAGCGCGAGCGTCAACTCGCAGGGCTTGCCCGGATGACCGAGCGCGTGCGGAAAATCGAAGGTGCGCCGAGCGAGCGCGCGGCTAAAATCGTCCTCGCCTACGCCGAACGCAAGGACAAAGCCTCGCTCTAGCGGGCCCCGATCGGAATGTAGGTGCGCTCGGTCGGGCCGGTATAGAGCTGCCGCGGCCGGCCGATGCGTTGGGAGGGATCCTCGATCATCTCCTTCCACTGGGCAATCCAGCCGACCGTGCGGGCAATGGCGAACAGCACGGTGAACATGTCGGTCGGGAAGCCGAGGGCTTTCAGCGTGATGCCCGAATAGAAGTCGATGTTGGGGTAGAGCCTCTTCTCGATGAAGTAGTCGTCATTCAGCGCGATGCGTTCAAGCTCGAGCGCCACCTGGAGGATCGGGTCGTCCTTGTGGCCGACCGCCTCCAGCACCTCATGGCAGGTTTTCTGCATGATGCGGGCACGCGGGTCGTAATTCTTGTAGACGCGATGGCCGAAGCCCATCAGCCGGAAGGAGTCGTTCCGATCCTTGGCGCGTCTGATGTATTCCGGGATGCGGTCGACCGTGCCGATCTCCTGCAGCATCTGCAACGCCGCCTCATTAGCGCCGCCGTGTGCCGGACCCCAGAGGCAGGCGATGCCGGCGGAAATGCAGGCGAAGGGATTGGCCCCCGACGAGCCGGCGAGCCGCACCGTTGAGGTCGACGCATTCTGCTCATGGTCGGCATGCAGAATGAAGATGCGGCGCATGGCGCGGGCGAGCACCGGATCGATCTTGTACTCCTCGCAAGGGACGGCAAAGCACATGTGCAAGAAGTTCGACGAATAGTCGAGCTCGTTGCGGGGATAGATGAAGGGCTGGCCAATCGAATATTTGTAAGCCATGGCGGCGATGGTCGGCATCTTGGCGATCATGCGGATGCTCGCCATTTCGCGCTGCATCGGATCCTGGATGTCGATCGAGTCGTGATAGAAGGCGGAGAGCGCACCGACCACGCCGACCATGACGGCCATGGGATGGGCGTCGCGGCGGAACCCGGTGTAGAACCTGGTCATCTGCTCATGCACCATGGTGTGGCGCGTGATCAGATTGCGGAAGGTGTCGTACTGCTCCTTCGTCGGAAGCTCGCCGTAGAGCAGGAGGTAGCACGTCTCCATGAAGGTGCAGTTCTCTGCTAGCTGGTCGATTGGATAACCGCGATAGAGCAGAATGCCCTTGTCGCCATCGATGAAGGTGATTTTCGATTCGCAGCTCGCCGTCGAGGTGAAGCTCGGATCGTAAGTGAAGTGACCGGTTTCGGCAAAAAGCGTGGTGATGTCGATCACGTCAGGGCCGAGTGTGCCCTTGCGGACCAGCAGCTCATGGTGGCCCCCAGACACCGTCAAGGACGCCTCGGGCGTTACCGGTTTGCCGATATAGCTTTCTGCAACGCTCATCAGAGCCTCCTAGAACCCCAATGCGATGAGAGCAAACTCAACGCGTATTGCGACGCATTGTGCCAGCAGTCGTGCGTTTGGCGTAGCAAAATTTTTTGCACTGCGGCATAGATGCAGTGAATGTGTCGCAGCGCACAAGGTGCCTGCACAAAACTTATGCAGATTTGGTTTGCAGAGCCTTATCGCGGATGCGCGCCAAGGATTCCTCGCGGCCAAGCACCTCGAGCACATCGAAGATGCCGGGTGAAGTCGACCGGCCGGTTAGCGCCGCGCGAAGCGGCTGCGCCACCTTGCCGAGCTTCAGTCCTGCCTCCTCGGCATAGACGCGGACGGCCGCGTCAAGCGCCTCGGGTGTCCAAGGCTCGACCGTCTCGAGCCACGGCAAAAGAGCCTCAAGCGTGTTGCGGCCAACCTCGTCGAGCAGCTTCTCCGCTTGCGCATCGAGCGCGATCGGGCGCTTGGCAAAGAGATAGTCGGCGCTGTCCAGAATCTCGACCAAAGTCTTGGCCCGCTCCTTCAGGCCAGGGAGCGCACGCTGCAGCTTGCCCCAGCCATCCGCACTGAGCTTGGCTGCGAGCTCGCCGCCATTCGGCAGCTCCGGAACCAGTGCCTGCAGGCGCCGCATGATCTCCGCGTCCGGTGTGGCCCTGAGATAGTGCCCGTTCAAGTTCTCGAGCTTGGCGAAATCGAAGCGCGCCGCCGACCGCCCGATCGCATCGAGGTCGAACCAACGGACCATGTCCTCCGTCGACATGATCTCGTCGTCGCCATGGCTCCAGCCGAGCCGCACGAGGTAGTTGCGCAAGGCCGCGGGCACGTAGCCCATGGCGCGATAGGCTTCGACGCCGAGGGCACCGTGGCGCTTGGAGAGCTTGGCGCCGTCAGGTCCGTGGATCAGCGGCACATGGGCGAAGATCGGAGTCATCCAACCGAGCGCCTTGTAGATCTGCGTCTGCCGCGCGGCATTGGTGAGGTGATCGTCGCCGCGGATGACATGGGTGATGCCCATGTCGTGGTCGTCCACCACTACCGACAAATTATAGGTTGGTGTGCCGTCGCTGCGCAGGATGACGAGATCGTCGAGATCCTTGTTGGGAAAGACAACGCACCCCTGCACGCGGTCCTCGATCACCGTATCGCCCTCGTGCGGCGCCTTGAAGCGGATGACGGGCGTGATGCCGGCTGGCGTGTCGGCCTCGTCGCGGTCGCGCCAGGTGCCGTCATAGCCGGGCGACCGGCCTTCGCTCCGCGCTTGCTCGCGCATGGCGGCAAGCTCCTCAGCGCTCGCATAACAGCGATAGGCCTTGCCCTGGGTTAGGAGCTGCTCGGCAGCCTCGCGGTGACGGGTGGCGCGCGAGAACTGATAGACCGGCTCTCCGTCCCAATCGAGCTCGAGCCAGCGCAAGCCATCGAGGATGGCAAGGATCGCGCCTTCTGTTGAGCGCGCTCGGTCGGTGTCTTCGATGCGGAGCAGCATTTTGCCGCCCTTGGCCCTGGCATAGAGCCAATTGAACAGAGCCGTGCGCGCGCCACCGATATGCAAATAGCCGGTGGGCGATGGCGCGAAGCGCGTGACGACGGTGTCGCTCATGGACTTGTCACAACCTTCAGTGGAATTGGAGAAGGACTCGACGGCAGGCTGATGTAGCATAGGGGCGCGGAAAGGTCAGGGCAGAGGCATCGGCGATGCCGGGGCCGGGACGAGCATGCCTGGGGAAGCTGTGGCGAGGGGCCGCCGCACCGATCGGCTCACACGCCGGCCTTAGTCACCGCGCTTTCGCGCACGCTGGAAGCGGAGTCCGACCGCCTATCACTGTGGATTCCCGTGCTCTTCGCCGGCGGCATGCTCATCTATTTCGGCCTCCCCGATGGAGGCCGTATCGCTAAAGCGACGCTCCAGCGTCGGCAAGGGTGCAGCACGGCGCGGGTGGTGGTCGACCGGCGCGTGTTGCAGGCGGAAGGCGCGCACGCACTCTATATCGAGGGGGCGAGAGCGTGGCCGAGACGCGGGGACGCAGGCCTTGGGTGCCTGAGCGTCAACTCACCAAGCCGACTCTGCCACCGGGCCAAGCCTATGCAAAGGACCAGGGCTCTGCGGAAGATGACGATGCTGACAATCGCCGCTTCGACGGCAATCCAGACGAATGAAGGTCCCCAATCACGTCATACCCGCGAGCCCTCCAAAAGTGAGGGCGGTGACTACTGGATCGCCCGGACAAGCTTGTGGTCGGGCCGGCAACGCCAGACCCGGGTGCCGGGCGATGACAATTGAGGCTCTTAATACCGGCGGATGAGCCCAACCAGGCGGCCCTGCACGCGCACGCGGTCCGGGCCGAAGATGCGGGTCTCGTACGACGTGTTGGCGGCTTCGAGCGCGATCGAGTCGCCACGCCGGCGCAAGCGCTTCAGCGTGGCTTCCTCTTCATCCACGAGCGCCACGACGATATCGCCGTTGCTCGCGTCCTCGCATTTCCTGAGGATGATGGTGTCGCCGTCGAGAATGCCGGCGTCGATCATGGAATCGCCCTTTACCTCGAGCGCGTAATGTTCACCTTTGGTCAACAAGTCCGGTGGGACCTCGATCGTATCCAGGCGCGTCTGGATCGCCTCGATCGGCACACCGGCAGCGATGCGGCCCATAACGGGCACGCTTACGGTCTGGGGCAGGCTTTCACCCTCGGCCACCTGTGGCACGCGGCCAAGGCTTCCCTCGATCACGCTCGGCGAGAAGCCGCGGGAGCGGACCGCGAGCGCCTGTGGCATGGAATCCGGCAGTCGCACGATCTCCATGGCACGGGCCCGGTGGGGCAGGCGGCGGACGAAGCCACGCTCCTCGAGCGCCGTGATCAGCCGGTGGATGCCGGATTTCGATTTAAGGTCCAGCGCTTCCTTCATCTCGTCGAAGGAGGGGGGC
Organism: uncultured Alphaproteobacteria bacterium; assembly: GCA_963745855.1. Taxonomy (GTDB): domain Bacteria; phylum Pseudomonadota; class Alphaproteobacteria; order Rhizobiales; family Methyloligellaceae; genus Methyloceanibacter. The sequence continues at coordinate 154,911 of CAVUZR010000011.1, forward strand.
ACGCCCGTCTCCTTCAGACGTTCATGGATGAACATGAGAAGCTCTTTTTGCTTCGTTGTAAGCATCTAGTCCCTTCAGCGCGTCCTTTGGGGTGCGCGAGCCCGTTGTACAAATCATGAACAGTTTATATGTTCCGTTTGTGTTCTGCAAGCAAGAACGACCCCATATCTCGTGCCGAGACATAGAGTGGAGGTAGGATTTCAGCGATTCGGGTTGCCGAGGGATTAACTGGGACGTCAGCGATCAGTCATCGAGCGGGATGATGGTCACGCGCGCGCCTTGGGCGAGAGCCTGGGCATCTGGGGCCCTCACGATGAGGCAGTCGGCGCGGGCGAAGTCCGCCATCAGGGAGCTGTCCTGAGCCGCAAGGGGCGTCACCAGCCACTCACCGCCAGGCCCTGAGGTCGATACCGCCCGCAGGTAATGCTCGCGTGGACCGTTGGCGTCGAGGTCCTGGCCAAGGACGGCCTCGACCTGTCCGCGGACATCCTCTCGCAGCCCGAGCAGGCGGCGCAGCATCGGCACCAGGAACACGAGTCCACAAACCAGCGCCGACACCGGGTTGCCTGGAAGCCCAAGCACCCGCTGGCTGCCGAGGCGCCCATAGAGCAGGGGCTTTCCCGGCCGCATGGCGATCGTCCAGAAATCGAGCTCCATGCCTTCGGAGCGAAGCGCCGCGCTGACGAGGTCGCGCTCGCCAACCGACGCCCCGCCAACCGTGACCAGGATGTCAGCCGCGCTGCCGGTGCGGGCGAGCGTGATCAGGCTCTCCGGTGTGTCCTTGGCGATGCCGAGACTCATGGGCTCACCGCCTTGCGCCTCGATCAGAGCGGCAAGCCCGGCAGGGACCGAGGAGACGATCTGGTCGCGCTCAAGCTCGGTGCCGGGGGGCACCACCTCGTCGCCGGTGGCAAGGATCGCGACCTTCGGCTTGCGCCGAACGGGAAGCTCGGCATGGTTCATAGCGGCGGCGAGCATCAGCTCGCGGGGCCCGAGCCTCATGCCGGCGCGCAAGAGCACCTCGCCTTCCGTGAAATCCTGGCCGCGCGGCCTGATGTGGCGCCCGGGCGACGCCTCCTTGACGGTGACTATGCTGGGGGCAATCTCCGTGTTCTCTTGGATGACGATGGTGTCGGCGCCTTTCGGCACCGGCGCGCCGGTGAAGATGCGCACCGCTTCGCCTTGCCCGACCTCGCCCGCAAAACCGCGCCCCGCCAAAGCCTCGCCGATGAGCCGGAGCGTCGCAGGCAAAACCGCAACATCTTCGGCGCGCACTGCATAACCGTCCATGGCTGACGCATCGAAGGGAGGTTGCGTGAGTCCCGATGTGAGGTCCTCGGCCAGCACGCGCCCGCGCGCCTGATCCAGCTTCACACGCTCGGCGTCGAGCGGTTCGAGCCCTTGCGTCACGCGGGCGAGAGCTTCAGCGACAGAGAGCAGGGCCATCAGATCCCGTCAGCGCCGAAACGTCCCCGAGCGGCCGCCGGTCTTCGAAATCAGCCGAATGCTGGAGAACTCGACTGCCCGGTCGACCGCTTTCAGCATGTCGTAGATGGTGAGGCAGGCGATCGAGACCGCCACCAGCGCCTCCATCTCCACGCCCGTCTTGGCCTCGACCTTTGCGGTCGCCTCGACGCGGATGCCGGCGGGGTCGCGCGACGGAGCAAAGTCCACGCTGACCTGCGTTAGTGGCAGGGGATGGCAGAGCGGGATCAGCTCATGCGTCCGCTTCGCGGCCATGATGCCGGCGATGCGGGCAGTGGCGAGCACGTCACCTTTCGGGGCACTCCCGCGCAAGATCAGGTCCAGCGTTTCAGTCGTCATCGAGACGAAACCCTCGGCGACAGCGCTCCGTTCCGTCACCGCCTTGTCCGAGACATCGACCATGCGGGCCTCACCGGCCTCGTTCAAATGGCTCAAGCGCCGCGCGGTCATTGCGCTGCCTCGCGCTGCTTCGCCGGTACACCGGTGAGCAGAGCCCGCGTGGCCTCGGCTACATTCGCCTGTCGCATCAGGCTTTCGCCCACGAGAAGCGCGCCGACGCCTGACGCCGCAGAGTCTCGTGAGATCTGCATGGGTGAAGATGCCGCTCTCGGCAATGACGATGCGGTCCTTCGGAACGCGCGGAGCCAGCGCCTCAGTGACAGCAAGATCAGTGACAAACGTTTTGAGGTCGCGGTTGTTGATGCCGACAAGACTGGTATCGAGCGCCAACGCCCGATCGAGCTCACTCGCATCATGCACTTCAGCGAGCACCGCCATGCCGAGGTCATGCGCGGCATCGGTAAGCTCGCGCGCCTTGGCGTCGTCCACCGCCGCCATGATGATGAGGATGCAGTCGGCACCCCACGCTCGCGCCTCAAACACCTGATAGGGGTCGACCATGAAGTCCTTGCGCAGCGCCGGCAGGCTCGTCGCCTCCCGCGCCTCGGCCAGATATTCGGGGCGTCCCTGGAAAGAGGGCGTATCGGTCAGCACCGAGAGGCAGGTGGCCCCGCCGGCTTGATAGGCACGGGCGAGCGACGCTGGATCGAAATCGGCGCGGATCAGTCCCTTCGACGGACTCGCCTTCTTGATCTCGGCGATCAACGCAACGTCGGAAGCCGCGAGCCGAGCAGTGATGGCCTCAGCGAATGGCCGCACCGGCGCGGCGGCCACTGCCCTGGCGCGCATGATATCTGCGGGGCAGGCAGCCTCGGCAGCGTCAATTTCGCGCCGCTTGTAAGCAAGGATGGTATCGAGCACGTGCGCCATGGCTAAACTTTACCATGGCTCAGCGGCCCGAGTGCATCGAGAACGGCCAGCGCCTCGCCACTGTCGATCAACTCCGCGGCCAAAGCCACGCCATCGCGCAGCGACTGCGCCTTGCCGGCGACGAGCAATGCCGCAGCAGCGTTCAGCAGCACGATATCCCGGAAGGGGCCCTTGAGGCCGCCAAGCACGGCGCAGATCTGGGCGGCATTCTCCATGGCATTGCCGCCGGTCAGATCCTCCGGTTTGGCCTCGGGAAGCCCAGCATTGCGCGGCGAGATCCTGAAGGTTGCGACCCGCCCGTCGTCCACCACCGCCACGTCGCTGACGCCCGTGGTGGTGAGCTCATCAAGCCCGTCGCTGCCATGCACGACCCAGGCGCGCTCGGTGCCAAGCAGCGCCAGCACCTGCGCGATCGGCTCGACCCATTCCTTTCCGAACACGCCGACAATCTGAAATTTGGCGCCGGCAGGATTGGCAAGCGGCCCGAGCAGATTGAAGATGGTGCGCGTGCTAAGCTCGGTCCTGATGGCGGCCACATGGCGCATGGCGGCGTGATGCGCCGGGGCAAACATGAAGCCGAGCCGGCATTTGGCAATGCAGCGGGAGATCATCTCGGGCGAGGCCTCGATATTCACGCCAAGTTCTCTCAGCACATCAGCAGAACCCGAGCGCGAGGAGATCGCCCGGTTGCCGTGCTTGGCCACGGGCACCCCGGCGCCGGCCACCACAAAAGCCGTACAGGTAGAGATGTTGAAGGTGCCCTTGCCGTCGCCGCCAGTGCCGCAAGTGTCGATGGCGCCCTCCGGCGCGCGCACGGGCAGCACCTTGGCCCGCATCGCACGGGTAGCGCCGGCGATCTCGTCCACCGTCTCCCCGCGAACGCGCATGGCCATCAATAGGCCGCCGATTTGCGCCGGAGTCGCTGCTCCCGACATCACGAGCTCGAAGGCCTCAACCGCTTCGTCTTGGCTGAGGCTCTTCCCAGACGCGACCTTGGCAATCGCGCCCCGCAAATCTGTGAGGATCGCCGTCCCTGCCAGCGCGGGATTAGAGGGCACCGATCGCTTCTCTCTGGCCCGGCGCTCTTGCGCGCCGCTCCACCCGGGCAAGATCGAGGAAGTTGGCGAGGAGCTGATGGCCGTGCTCCGAGGCGATGCTCTCGGGGTGGAACTGCACGCCATGCACGGGATAGCGCTTGTGCTGCAGGCCCATGATCACGCCGTCGGCCGTCTCGGCGGTGATCTCGAGTGTATCGGGAAGGCTTGCCCGCTCGACGACGAGGGAATGGTAGCGCGTGGCGGAGAAATCCTGCGGCAAGCCGGCAAAAACGCCGCGCCCGCTGTGATGCACCTTTGACAGCTTGCCATGCATCAGCGTCGGCGCGCGGACGACGCGGCCGCCATAGACTTGGCCGATGGCCTGATGGCCAAGGCACACGCCGAGGATCGGCACCTCTGGTCCGGCGCGGGCGATGAGCTCGAGGCAGATTCCGGCGCGATCTGGATCGCACGGTCCGGGCGACAGCACGATGGCCTCCGGCGCTTCCGCCAGCACCTCGTTGACGGTGATCTTGTCGTTGCGGTAGATGCGCGCAGGCGCGCCCAATTCCCCGAGGAAATGAACGAGGTTGTAGGTAAAGCTGTCGTAGTTGTCGATCAGCGTAAGCATGGCGCACCTGTTACGCCCGCGCCCCGCGCGCCGTCAAGTTTTCAACTCCACTTGACGTCGCTTGGCGCGAGGAACAGCTCGAGCTTGCCGCTGTTGATGGCGACGTCCTTCCAGGCCCCGGCTGGGAAACGCAGCACCACGAGCCCGGCCGTCGGCAACTTTGCCTCCAGGCGATCCTTGAGCTGCTTGGATCCTGAGCCGATCAGGTCGAGAGCGAAGGACTGGAGCTCGGGATTGTGCCCCACGAGCAGCACCTGACCCGCTCCAGCGGATAGTTCGCGCAACAGATCGAGCATTTCCGCAGGCGTGCCGTGATAGAGGCCATCTTCGTAGATGACCTTGGGCTCGCTCTTCAGCTCCGGCAGCACGAGCTTTAGCGTGTCCCGCGTCCGCCGCGCCGTGGAGCAGAGCACGAGGTCGGGCTCGAGCCCGTGCTTGGCAATCTCCTTGCCCATCACTGGGGCTTCTGCCTTTCCTCTCGTGTTGAGCGGCCGGTCGTGATCGGGGAGGGCAGGCTCCTTCCAGCTCGATTTCGCGTGGCGCAACAGGCTCAAGGTCAGCATCGGACCTATTGACCCCGCTTGGCGCGCGCGGCAAAGCGCACGGCTTCCTCGGCGGCGCGAAACAGGGCCGCGGCCTTGCTCACGCATTCGGCCTGCTCGCACTCCGGCACTAAGTCCGCCACCACGCCTGCGCCGGCCTGCACATACATGGTGCCGTCCTTCACCACCGAGGTGCGGAGCGCGATGCAGGAATCCATCTCGCCGTTGGCGGAGAAATAACCGACGCAGCCCGCATAGAGCCCACGCTTGCCGTCCTCCAGCTCATCGATGATCTCCATGGCGCGCACCTTCGGCGCGCCTGACACGGTGCCTGCGGGAAATCCCGCCATCAGCGCGTCGATGGCATCGAAGCGCGGGTCGAGTCGGCCTTGCACATCCGACACGATGTGCATCACCTGGCTGTAATATTCGAGGAAGAAAGAATCGGTAACGCGCACGCTACCCACCTCGGCCACGCGCCCAACATCGTTGCGCCCAAGATCGAGCAGCATCAGATGCTCGGCGCGCTCCTTGGCGTCGGCGAGCAGTTCCTCGGCCAGAATTTTGTCCTGTTCCGGCGTGGCGCCGCGCGGCCGCGTGCCGGCGATGGGGCGGATGGTAACGACACCGTCGCGGACCCGCACCAAGATTTCGGGGCTCGACCCCGCCACGGCGAAACCGTCGAAGTTCAAGTAGTAAAGGAAGGGCGAGGGATTGACCCGTCGAAGGGCCCGATAGAGCGAGAACGAGGGGAGCGTGAACGGCGCCTCGAAGCGCTGGCTGAGCACCACCTGGAAGATATCACCCGCTGCGATGTACTCCTTGGCGTGCGCGACCTTCTCCATGTAGCCCGCCGGTGTCATGCTTGGTTTCAGCTCAGGATGCGCGGCCTCGGGCTCTAGATCGCCGACATGGGGCAGAGGCTGATCGAGGCGCTCGATCACGATGTTCAGCCGATCCGCCGCCCTTGTATAGGCGGTCTTGGCGCTGACCCCCGACAGTGGCCTCACGGGCGTTACCACCGTCATCTCGTCCTTTACCGTGTCGAAGATCACGATCAGCGTCGGCCGCACGAGAATGCTGTCGGGAAGGCCGAGAGAGTCGGGCTTGGTCGCGGGCAGATGCTCGATCAGCCTGACCGTGTCGTAGCCCATATAGCCGAAAATGCCAGCGGCCATCGGCGGCAGCTCAGGCGGAAGCTTGATCGCCAACTCCGCGAGCAGCGCCCGCAGCGACGGCAATGTCGGCAGAGGCGAGGGAGCGAAGGCCGACGCATCGGCGAGCAGCGTCCTGTTCACTTCGGCCCTTGCGCCGCGCGCTCGCCAGATCAGATCGGGCTCGCAGCCGATGATGGAGTAGCGGCCGCGCGTGGCACCACCCTCGACCGATTCAAGCAGGAAGCTGTTCGGCCGCTCGTGAGCGAGCTTGAGCATGGCCGAGACCGGAGTTCTCGAGATCGGCGACGAGCCGCGTCCACGCCACTTGCGGCGTGCCTGCGTCATAGAGCCGGGCGAAGGTCGCGAAGTCAGGCTCGATCGGAGCGCCACCTTGCTGCGGTAACGGCGTGACTGAGGCCTGAGCCGGACTCATTGCTCTTCGGCGCCGCCCGCGAGTTTGGCCAAGGCCTGCCGATTGATGGTGACGCCGTAGCGGGCCTCAAGCGCGGAGAAATATTCTCCGACGATGTCTTCGCCGATGAAGTTTTTGATCTGGCGCCTCACGCCCTCGAGACTCGGTCCCTCGAGCGCGGGAGGAGGCGCGACCTTGTCGACCTGGAATACGATGCGCCCCTCATCCACGCCGGATGGAGCCGAACCGTATCCGCCTTGCGGCAACGCGAAGGCTTGCGTCACCGCTACCGGAAGCACGTTTATGGTCAGACCGTCCCGCTTCAACGGCTCGGTCGACGTGACTTGCGTGTTCATGTCCTTGGCGAGGTCTTCGAGGGTCTTGCCACCGCTCAGCTGCTTCACCAGGTCCTCGGTGTACTTGGCAAGCCGCGTCCGCTGCTCGTCGAGGCTCCAATCCTTCTTCACCTCGTCCCTCACTTGGTCGAACGGCTTGAGCTGCTGCGGAGTGATCCCCACAACCTCATACCAGATCAGGCCTTCGTCCTTGGCGTCGAGCGGATCGTTCTCCACGCCTACCTCGGTGGCGAAGACCGCATTCAACAGGTCTGTCTTCTGCGGCAGATCCACAACCTTGCCGTCCGGCGTCTTGCCCTGACGATCGACCTGATCGAAGACCTGATAGCTGAGCTTGAACTTGTCGGCGACCTCCGAGAGCTGGGTTCCCGCCGCACGCTCGTCCTCGATGCGGTCGTGGAGGTCGAAAATGGCGCCTTGGGCGCGATCCTTCAGCAGCTTGTTTTCCAGCTCGGGTTTCGCTTCCTCGAAGGTGACGATCTTGCCCGGCTGGATTTCGGTGACGCGCAGCAGCACAGTTTTGCCAAGCGCCCCCGTGACGGGCTCGCTCACTTTGTCCTTTTCGAGTTTGAACGCGGCATCGCCGATCGCCGCATCCGCCATGTCGCTCCGCTTCAACATACCAAGATCGAGATCATTTTCATTGACGCCCTGCGCCTTGGCGAGATCGACGAAGCCGGTGCCCGACTGAATTTTTTGATACGCCGCGTCGGCTGCCGCTTTGTCGGGGAACGCGATCTGCTGCACGCGCCGGCGCTCCGGCGTGCCGAGCTTATCCTTGTCCTTGTCGAAAGCCGCCGTGAGATCGTCGTCGGTAATCTGCACCTTGTCCTTCACCGACTCTGGCGTCACGGCGAGCACGCCGAACTTGCGAAATTCGGGCTGCGTGAATTTAGCTTGGTGATTGTCGTAGAACCGCTTGAGATCCTCGTCGGTGGGCTCTGGCACCGTTCCTGCCGCCGTGGCCCGGATGATCACATAGCGCAGGCTGCGTGTCTCATTGTTGTAGTTGTTGAGGGCATTCAGAAAGACTTGCGACGCGATCGGTGTCCTGCCGACTGTGCTCAGCAGCTGGCGGCGCAGATTTCGCTCGCGCTCCGAGGCGAGATACCCTTGCTCGCTCATGTCCATGTTGCGCAGCGCCTGCTGCAAAGCGAGAGGGTTGAAATTGCCGGTCGAGTCCTGAAAGGCCGGGTCCTTCATGATGCCCTGGAGCAGCGCCTCGTCGCTGATACCAAGGCGCAGGCTCTTGGCATGGGTATCGACGGCGGCGCCGCCGATCAGCCGCTCCAGCACCCGGTTCTCGAGCCCAGCCTCCCGCGCCTCCTGCAGAGAGAGACTGCGGCCGGCGTCGGAGCTCATGACGCGCAGGACATCGCGTTGCGCCCGCGAATATTCCTGGGGCGTGATCTCGGTATTGCCAACCTTGATCAAGGTCTGGCTGCCGTAGCCGCGAAAAATATCGGCAATTCCCCAGATGGCGAAACTGATGACGAGCATGCCCATCAGGACCATGCCGAAGGCGCGACCCGCGCCCTTTCGCAAAGTATCGAGTATCACGCTTGAGACCTTCTTGTTGGCTGTTTGCAATCGCAGCGCCGAGGGGTCAATCTATGGCGATTGCTCGCGCGGCGCGGGCATCATAGGTAGCGAGAGTTAAGGCGGCAAGGCACCGTTCTCTAGGCTAGGCAAGGATTTGCCGCAAGCACCAAAGGCTTGTTGGCAAGGTCGAACGGCGAGTGGGGGACAACACGGTGAACGCAATCAGGCCGCTCGTCGCCGGGAACTGGAAGATGCATGGCTTGAGCGCGAGCCTGGGCGAGATCAAGACACTGCAGGCCCTCCTGTCTCAGGGCCCCAGTCTTGAGGCGGATGTCATGATCTGTCCGCCGGCAACGCTACTGGCCCAAGCCCGCTACATGCTCACAGGCAGCGCGATCATGCTTGGGGCTCAGGATTGCCACCCGAACGTCGAGGGCGCTCATACCGGAGACATTTCGGCTGAGATGCTGGCCGATGCTGGCGCCACGGCCGTAATCGTCGGCCATTCCGAGCGGCGCACCGATCATGGCGACACCGACGCTGTGGTCGCCGCCAAGGCCGCGGCGGCGCATCGGGCCGGGCTTGCCGCCATCATTTGCGCAGGGGAGACGGCGGCGCAGAGACGCGACGGTGCGACGCTCAATATCGTGGAGCGCCAACTCGAAGGCTCGCTGCCAGCATCGGCAACGGTCGCCAATACGGTCATTGCCTATGAGCCGGTCTGGGCGATCGGTACCGGCTGGACACCTATGCCAAGGGACGTGGCCGCGGTCCATAGCTTCATCCGCGAGCGCCTCGACAAGGCGCTTGGCGGTGCTGGCAGCGGGCTTCGCATTCTTTATGGCGGGTCGGTGAAACCGGGCAACGCCCGCGAGCTCCTTGCGGTGTCGCACGTGAACGGTGCGCTGGTTGGCGGAGCCAGCCTTAAAGCTACCGATTTCTATGGTATTCTATCGGCTTACTCGGGGACTGGCGATTGAGGACGATCGTGCTGCTGCGCCCGCAGGTTCTGGCAGGTCTGATATCGGCGGTGTTGCCGTTGGCCGGCGCCGTGGCCGTGGCCGAGCCGCTCGACAAGGAGAGCTGCGCCAATCTCCAGGTCGAACGTTCGAAGCTCTTGACCCGTGACATGCAGGCGGCGCTCGATCAGGGGCCTGATTGGGTCAAGAACCACCTCAATGACGAAGCGATCGACCGGGTCAGGCACTTCTTGAGCGTTGAGGAGCAGATCCAATTCCGCTGCCGGGGTGGCGGCGTCGCCAAAGTGCCGGCAAAATCGACCGGCGCCACGCCTGAAGATGCCGCAAGCGTGCCGCTCCCGGACCGAAAACCCACATCTCCTGCGGCCGAGAGCGGTGACGGTAAGCCTAGCCAAGCCGTGGCGGATTCGGATAAGACACCCCCTGGCAAATCGAAGGCTACACGATGACCACAGTGCTTCTCATTATTCACATGATGATTGCCCTGGCGCTGATCGCCGTGGTGCTGCTGCAGCGCTCCGAAGGCGGCGCGCTCGGCATTGGCGGTGGCGGCGGCGGTTTCATGACCGGCCGCAGCGCCGGCAACGCGCTGACCAAGACCACGGCGGTGCTCGCCGCTGCTTTCTTCGCCACCAGCCTGTCGCTGACGATCGTGGCGAGCAACCGCAGCGCGCCGACCTCAATCTTCAACCAGGCCGGCACCCCGGTCCAGGGTGGGGGTGGGTCGCTGCCCGGCCTCGTGCTCCCGTCGGCGCCTCCGGCACCGGCGGCTCCCGCAGCCCCGGCGGCACCAGCCGCGCCGCAGTCGAAATAACCGCCAAAGGATTCGCTCCAAAAACCTCCGCGTTGATTGTCGCGATTTGCGCCGATTAACGCTGATCGATCCGGATTTGCCGCCCGTTTCCGGGAGTGGTGGATGGTTGAGAGCTTGGGGCTACAACTCAACGTTCTTTCAGTGTATGGTCAAGGCCCATGGCGCGGTACGTCTTCATTACCGGCGGCGTGGTCTCCTCTCTCGGCAAGGGGCTGGCATCGGCTGCTCTCGGAGCGCTGCTTCAGGCGCGCGGGTATAGCGTCCGCCTGCGCAAGCTCGATCCCTACCTCAATGTCGACCCGGGGACCATGAGCCCCTATCAGCACGGCGAGGTGTTCGTCACCGACGACGGCGCCGAGACCGATCTCGACCTCGGCCATTACGAGCGCTTCACCGGCCGCCCTGCCTGCCAGGCCGACAACATCACGACGGGGCGCATCTATCAGCAGATCATCACCAAGGAGCGGCGTGGCGACTATCTCGGCTCGACCGTCCAGGTTATCCCGCACGTCACCGATGCGATCAAGGCCTTCATCACCACCAGCAACGAGGGCGTCGACTTCGTGCTGTGCGAGATCGGTGGCACCGTCGGCGACATTGAGGGCCTGCCCTTCTTCGAGGCGATCCGCCAACTCGGCAACGAGTTGCCGCGCGGCCACTCGGTGTTCATCCATCTCACGCTTGTGCCCTTCATTCCGAGCGCCGGCGAGCTCAAGACCAAGCCGACGCAACACTCGGTGAAGGAGCTGCGCTCCATTGGCATCCAACCCGACGTGCTGCTCTGCCGCTGCGAGCGGCCGCTGCCAAAAGACGAGCGGCGCAAGATCGCGCTGTTCTGCAATGTGCGCCCGGAAGCCGTGATCCAGGCGCTCGATGTTGCTTCCATCTACGAGGTGCCTGGGCGCTATCATGCGGAAGGCCTCGACCGCGAGGTGCTCGCCGCCTTTGGCATCAAGAACGCGCCTGAGCCTGACCTGGAGCGCTGGCGCGCCATCGCCGAGACCATCGCCAATCCCGACGGCGAGGTGAACGTCGCGGTGGTCGGCAAGTACACGGGGCTCAAGGACGCGTACAAATCGCTCAACGAAGCGCTCGTTCATGGCGGCATCGCCAACAAGGTGAAGGTCAATCTGCAATGGATCGAGTCGCAGACCTTCGAGCAGGAGGACGCCTCCGCGTATCTTGAAGACGTGCATGGCATCCTCGTGCCCGGCGGCTTCGGCGAGCGCGGCTCCGAAGGAAAGATCCGCGCGGCCCGCTATGCGCGCGAGCGCGGCGTTCCCTATTTCGGTATCTGCTTCGGCATGCAGATGGCGGTAATCGAAGTCGCCCGCGACCTCGCGGGCATCGAGGATGCAAGCTCGACCGAGTTCGGCCCGACGCCGGAGCCGGTCATCGGCCTGATGACCGAATGGATGCGTGGCGAAGAGCTCGAGAAGCGTCATACTAACGGCAATCTCGGCGGCACCATGCGCCTTGGCGCCTATGACGCGGTGCTCGCCAAGGGCAGCAAGGTCGCCGACATTTATGGCTCAACGCGCATCTCCGAGCGCCACCGCCACCGCTATGAAGTGAATACGCGCTATCGCAACCGGCTCGAGGCGGCTGGCTTGCGCTTTTCGGGCATTTCGCCAGATGGGCTCTTGCCGGAGATCGTGGAGATCCCCGACCATCCCTGGTTCATCGGCGTGCAGTTCCACCCTGAGCTGAGGTCGCGGCCCTTCGAGCCGCACCCGCTGTTCGCCTCATTCATCGGCGCCGCAGTGGAGCAGAGCCGCCTCGTTTAGACGGCTCTGCCCGTATTTGGGCTACTTCCGCTTCCGCGGCGCAGACGCCGCGGGCGGCACTTCAGTCCTTCCGCCGCCGCCGCGATCGGGTACCACGTCATCTGCGGAAAGAATGCCGGACTTGAACAGATAGCCGGCGATGCCTGCGCCGATCAGCGGCGCCACGATGAATAGCCACACCTGCGCAAGCCTCTCCGGTTTCGCCCCAGCGCCGACGATGGCGGGCCCGAGCGAGCGGGCAGGGTTCACCGAGGTGCCGGTGATGTTGACGCCAATGAGGTGGATCGCGATGAGTGTGAGTCCGATGGCGAGGCCGGCAATGCCGACCGGCGCGCCGCGCTGCGTCACGCCGAGGATGCAGACGAGGAACAGGAAGGTGGCGACCACCTCGTAGATGAGAGCGGCGCCGATGCCGTACTCGCCGAGATAGCCTGGGCCCCAGCCATTCTGGCCGAGCCCGCCATTCCAGCCGGACGCCTTGCCGGAGAGAATAACATAGAGAACCACTGCGCCGGCAATGGCGCCGACGACTTGCGCAATCACATAGGTGATGAAGTCCTGCGTCGTCATGCGGCCGGCGACCAGGACACCGAAGCTGACCGCAGGGTTGATATGGCAGCCTGAAATCTGACCGATCCCATAGGCCATGGCGACGATGGTGAGGCCGAACGCCGCGGCGATGCCAAGAACGTCTATCGAGGTCGCGCCGCTTCCCATTCCACCGATGACGGCCGCGCCGCATCCGACAAGCACCAGCGCAAACGTTCCAATGAATTCCGCGATTGCCTTTTTCATGACGATCTCCCCTAGCGAAGCCATCATGATGGCAGAGCCCGCCAGTCCCGAATAGAGATCGCCGCTTGTGCGAGTGTCCGAATAAGCGAAATCAGTGGCCTGCGCCAAGGCGTTGAAGCGCAACCTCAAGATCCTTGCGGTCCTCGCTGCTGGGATTTCTGGCCAGAGCCGCGCGGTAATCGGCGATGGCCCGCTCCTTCTCGCCTTTATGGTCGTAGAGCACGGCGCGGTTCGCGTAAGCGTCGCGATAGCCGGGGTCGAGCTCGATGGCCTTCGCGTAGTCGGCAAGCGCGCCGTCTGTGTCGCCGTTCTTCTCCTCGGCAACGCCACGATCGTTGTAGGCGACCGCATCCTTCGCATCGATGGCGATCGCAGCGGTGCAATCCATTATGGCGCGTTCGGCTTCCCCCTTGTCCGTATAGACGACGCAGCGATTGACCAAGGCATCGCCGAATTGCGCGTCGATCTTGATGGCCTTGCTGAAATCGGCGATCGCCTGATCGAGATTGCTCTTGTCGCGGTAGGCGAGGCCTCGGCCGACATAGAGTCTTGCTTGGTTCGGATCGAGATCGATGGCCTGGTTGAAATCGGCGATGGCATGGTCGAGATCACCCTTCTTCTGATAGGCGCCGCCGCGAAGCCCATAGGCGAGGGCGACGTAAGGGCTGAAGGGTTCGAGCTGCAGAAATTGCGTGCAGCCGTCGATCTGCCTCGCAACATTCGGGCTCTGATTGCAGTCGTCGATCGGATTGGCATCAGCCGGCCCAACGAGGAGCACCAGGCTGGCGCCAATCAGGCATCTCGATATCATCGCGCACATTGGACGGCTCCCAGGGGCTGTCGCGCCAAGTCTACCAGAGATCGATCGAACCATGCTTGATCCTTCCGTTACGGCGCTCCGCGGCACGATCGTTCGCTATACCGGCGATCCGTTTCTTGCGGGTCCGGCGAGCACGGTTCTGCACTAGCCTGACGGGCTGATCGTCTGCCGCGATGGGCTGATCGAGGCTGTCGGCGCCTATGACAGGGTGCGGAGCAATCTTCCTAGCGTATTCCCATCACCGACTATGCCGGCTGCATCCTCTCGGCGGGCTTCTTCGACACGCATGTGCACTATGCGCAGAGCGAGATGATCGCGTCGCCCGGCAAACAGCTTTTGCAATGGGTCAATGATTACATCTATCCCGCGGAGGAGGCCTTCGCCGACGAGGCGCATGCGCGCGCCGTTGCGAGCGTTTTCTGCGACGAACTCATCCGCAACGGCACGACCGCGGCGTGCGTTTATTGCGCTGTCTATCCGCAGTCGGTCGATGCACTGTTTCAGGAAGCGTTGAAGCGCAACCTGCGGCTCGTCGCTGGCAATTGCATGATGGACCGCAACGTGCCGGAAGCACTGCACGACACCACGCAATTCGGTTACGACCAATCCAAAGCGCTGATCGACACATGGCATGGGGTAGGGCGACTGCTCTAGGCCATCACTCCGCGCTGGACGGGATCGAGCACGCCGGCGCAGCTCGAAGCCGCGGCAGCTTTGTGGCGTGAACATCCGGAATTGAATCTGCAAACCCACATCGCCGAATACCGCGAAGAGGTCGCCTTCGTTACCAAGCTGTTCCCGGAGCGGAAGGATTTCCTCGACAACTACGATCATTAAGGTCTCGTCCGCCACCGCACCGTGCTCGGCCATTGCATCTGGTTTTCCGATTCCGAATTTGCCCGCGTGCATGAGCGTGACGCGTCCATCGCCCATTGCCCGACCTCGAACCTCTTTCTCGGCAGCGGCCTGTTCCGCTACGCGTGGCCAAAGACCCGAAGCGGCCGATCCATGTCGGCCTCGCCACCAATCTTGGCGCCGGCACAAGCTTCTCGCTGATGCAGACCATGAACGAGGCCTACAAGATCGCGTCGCTGAACTGCACGCCGCTCACGGCGTTCGAGGGGCTTTATCTTGCGACGCTCGGCGGCGCCGAGGCGCTCGGTCTTGAGGACCGCATCGGCTCGTTGCAGGTGGGCGTGGTGCTTGACCCTAAGGCCACGCCGCTGCTCGCCTTCCGCGAGGCACGTGCCCGCTCGCTGGAAGATATCCTCTTCGTGCTGATGACGCTTGGCGACGACCGCGCCGCGCGCGCCAGCTATGTGGCGGGAGCTCTCGCGCACACGCGCGAGCCGGTTGACGCGTAACGCCTTGCCGCCCCATGGTCCGGCCATGACAGCAGCCATGAAGCCAGCGCAAAGCCCCGCTGTAACGATTGGCAAAGCCCGGTTCGGCAACGCCTTGCCGCTCGCGCTCATCGCCGGGCCTTGCGCGCTCGAGAGCCTGGCGCATGCGCTGGAGACCGCCGAAGCGCTGAAGGAGATCGCGGGCAGAGTCGGCATCGGCCTCGTCTACAAGACCTCCTTCGACAAGGCGAACCGCACCAGCGCGAGAAGCGCCCGTGGGCTGGGGTTGGCGGAAGCCTTGCCCATCTTCGCGGAGATCAGGGAGCGCACCGGGCTTCCGGTCCTCACCGACGTGCACGAGCCGGAGCAATGCGCAAGCGTCGCCGAGGCGGTCGACGTTCTCCAGATCCCGGCCTTCCTCTGCCGCCAGACCGATCTACTTATTGCCGCGGCCCGGACCGGAAAGGTCGTCAACGTGAAGAAGGGGCAGTTCCTTGCCCCCTGGGACATGACCCATGTTCTGGCGAAGGTGGTTGGCGCAGGCAATCCGCAAGTGCTCGTCACCGAGCGCGGCGTCTCCTTCGGCTATAACACGCTCGTCTCCGACATGCGCGCGTTGCCGATCCTCGCCGAGACGGGAGCGCCGGTGATCTTCGACGCCACGCACTCGGTGCAGCAGCCTGGAGGGCAGGGCGCGCAAAGCGGTGGCGAGCAGAGATTTGTGCCGGTACTGGCGCGCGCCGCCGTCGCCGTTGGCGTCGCCGGCGTGTTCATCGAGACCCACCAGGATCCCGACCGCGCACCTTCCGACGGTCCCAACATGCTGCCGCTCAAGGCGCTGCCGTCGCTGCTCGAGGACCTGATCGCGATCGACCGCCTCGTGAAGAGATCTGACCATCAACCCTGATCATCGCATGTCAGCCAGGTGCGGGGACTAGGTGTCTCGTTCAACCACGGCCTCATGCTTCGAGACGCGGCCCGACCCCGCTCCCCAGCATGAGGAATTCTCGCTCACCCTGAGGAGCCGCCGAAGGCGGGGTCTCGAAGGGCGAGGCCCCCTTAGCCACGGCCGCGATAGGGAGGCACATCCTGATCCGGCAACCAGAGCCCTTCCGGCACCGCACCGTGCTGCCAGAACACATCGATAGGGATGCCGCCGCGTGGGAACCAATAGCCGCCGATGCGCAGATAGGCCGGCTCGATCAGCTCAGCGATGCGCTTGCCAATGGAAACCGTCGCATCTTCATGGAAAGTCCCGTAATTGCGGAAGCTCGCGAGATAGAGTTTGATGGACTTCGATTCGAGCAGCCAGCGCTTCGGCGCGTAATCGATCACGAGATAGGCGAAGTCGGGCTGGCCGGTCATCGGGCAGAGGCAGGTGAACTCCGGCGCAGTGAAGCGCGCAGCGTAGAGCGTCTCCGGATGCGGGTTCGGCACGCGCTCGAGCAGCGCCTTGCCTGGCGACGCAGGGATCGCCGTCGGCTTGCCGAGCTGCTTGGGCTTGGTGCTCTTTGCCGCCATGGCTTACTACCCCTCCACGCGCATATGTCCGCGCGGGCCGGCATAGATGCAGCCCTCATGGCAGTTGTCACGAGAGACTTGAACCTCGGCGAGACCGAAGATCCGGTTGTACAGGTGATCCCACAGCCAGATGGCAATGCGCTCCAGCGTCGGCGACTGCAGCCCCTCGACGTCGTTCAGGAAGCGATGGTCGAGTGCATCGCGCGCCTCAGCCAATGCGGCTTCGATGCTGTCGAAGTGCAGCACCACGCCGGTCGCCGGATCCGGTTCACCGTCGATGCTGACGCGGGCGCGGAACGAGTGCCCGTGCACCCGCGAATTCGGGTGTCCGGGAGGCGCGGACGGCAGGAAATGGGCAGCCTCGAAGAAGAAGTCCTTATAGATACGCATGGCGGTGGTTTAGAGCATGATCCGGAAAAGTGGAAACCGGTTTTCCGAAAAGATCATGCCTTCTCGAAGACGAGGCCCCGGGGTTGAGGGCTCGAGCCTTAACGCAGGCCGAGCAATTTGTGCGTCTGGACGCTCAGGCGCCATTTGGGGTGGTCCAGGCAATAGCCGATCGCCGCGCGGAGATTGTTTGCTGTCCTCACCGCGCCCTGATCCATGGGCTGGAGCAGGAAGTGGGTGAAGTCGAGGCCTTCGAGCGTCGCCGGATCGAACGCGCTCTGCGGATAGACGAGCTTGAGCTCATCGCCTGAGCGCTGCACGAGATCCGCGCCGGCCTTCGGGCTCACAGAGATCCAGTCGATGGCACGCGGCACCGGCAAGGTTCCGTTGGTCTCGATGGCGATCTCAAAGCCCGCCGCATGCAGCGCCGCGATCAAAGGCTTGTCGACCTGCAGCATCGGCTCGCCTCCGGTGAGCACCACGAAAGGCGGCGTGCCGCTGTTGCCGCGCCACGCGTTGCGGCAGGCGCGGGCAAGCGCACCGGCATCGGCGAACTTGCCGCCACCATCGCCATCGGTGCCAACAAAATCGGTGTCGCAGAAATTGCAGATGGCGCCAGCGCGGTCGGCCTCGCGGCCGGTCCACAGATTGCAGCCGGCGAAACGGCAGAACACGGCGGACCGCCCCGCCTGGGCGCCTTCGCCTTGCAGCGTGTAGAAGATTTCCTTGACCGAATACATAGGCTGGAAACTGGTCCTTCCTGCGCGCCGCGACAAGTCCTCTTCGTCATCGCCCCCTCCTTCATCGCCCGGCTTGACTGGGCGATCCCGTAATCACCACCCTCAATGCATCCGCCACGTCGTTGGTTACTGGACCGCCTTCGCGGGCATGACAAGCTTCGAGCCATGCGTTCTCCTTGCCGCGACGCGGTCAAGCGCCCGGGGTTTGCGTGTCTCTCTCCTCCCGTAAAGGGAGGACTGGCGGAGCGCCGAAAGGCCGCGACCCATTGCGCAAAATTGGGCAGCCATCCGGCGTCCCGCTTAAGTGGCGATATTGCAGCTTTCAGCACCGCTTACCCGTGCCGCGCATTCTAGGGAATGAGAAGCCGACGACGCCGGGACTTCCACCCAAGGCGTGTGGTTCGAGGACCCCTGAGGCCGGATCGTTACTCATGCCGGTGCAGCGGGCCGGGGCACACCGCGCAGCCCGTGTTCGTTCCGCTGGCTTTCTCAGGCGCGGCGTATTTCGGAGGATTTCCGCGTCATGCCCGGCCTCGTGAGGGCATCCACGAATTTCAAATCAGAGGAAAGGACGTGGATGGCCGGGACAAGCCCGGCCACGACGGGGTGATTTTGGCCGGACTCGCCACGCTCCCCTGAAGAGGAGGGACGAACGGCTACGAGGCTTCGCGCGTTTGGCCTCGTGTAGCCTGCCACTGCGCGAAGCCTTTGGCGCGGAGCTCGCAGGCGGGGCATGTGGCGCAGCCATACCCCCAGGCGTGTCGCTTGCCCCGTTCGCCGCGATAGCAGGTGTGGGTCTCCTCGATCATCAGCTTGACCAAAGCCTCGCCGCCAAGCTGCCCCGCGAGCTCCCAGGTGTCTGCCTTGGACAGCCACATCAGCGGCGTCTCGATGGTGAAGGGGATTTCAGTGCCGAGCCGGATCGCCTGCTCCATCGCGCGCAACGTCGCGTCCCGGCAGTCGGGATAGCCTGAGTAATCCGTCCCGCACATGCCGCCGACGAGCGTATGCAGCCCGCGCCGATAGCCAAGCGCGGCGGCATAGGTGAAGAACACGAGATTCCGCCCAGGCACGAAGGTGCTGGGCAAGCCAGAGGTCAGCATCTCGATCTCGGCCTTAGAGGTGAGCGCCGTATCGGCAATGGCACCGAAGCTCGCGATGTCGAGCACGTGGTCGGGACCGAGGCGCGCGGCCCAAGCGGGGAAGGCGTGGCCGATCTCGCTCCGCACAGCCTGCCGGCACTGCATCTCCACGCCGTGCCGCTGGCCATAGTCGAAGCCCACGGTCTCCACGCGCGGGTAGCGGTCGAGCGCATAAGCAAGGCAAACGGTCGAATCCTGTCCGCCGGAGAACAACACCAATGCAGCACTGTCACTTTTCATCGCCTAAATCCAAAAACCACTGTGTTTCAGAACCTCATGGAGGACTCGCCTTTTAGTTGAATATTGCACCATCTACTATCAATACGAGAGGCCAGGAGTTTGGGGGGCTGGGCCATGGACTGGGGTCGCCGCTATGTGCGGCGTGATTTCAATCCTTCTTACCGGTTGCTCGACCATCGTCAAAGGGACACAGCAGCAAGTCTCCGTCGCCACGCCAGGCGTGCAGGATGCCATGTGCACGCTATCCTCGCCTGCCGTCGGCACCCGCACCGCAGACTCCGGGAACGATCAGAGCAAGCACGACGTCGCTGTCAGTTGCGTCAAGCAATGCTACACCACCGGGATTGGCGTTGGCGTCAGAGACCGAAATTATGACCGCCGACAATGTCGTGCTCGCAACAGCCGCCGAGCCAACCCCCTACATCGAGCTTCCGATTCCGAAAATGCTGGGCTAAGAGGGCGCGAGCTTCGCCCCCAGACAACTCGGTATCGGAACCATGACCGCAATCGCAACCATCGTCGGCCGGGAAATTCTCGACAGCCGGGGCAACCCCACCGTCGAGGTGGACGTGGTGTTGGAGAACGGCGCCTTCGGCCGCGCCGCGGTGCCCTCCGGCGCCTCGACCGGCGCGCACGAGGCCCACGAGCTTCGCGACGGCGGCGCGCGCTACGGCGGCAAGGGCGTCCGCAAGGCGGTGGAGGCGGTCAACGGCGAAATCCGCAAAGCGTTGACCGGCTCAGATGCCGGCGACCAGCGCGCCATCGACAAGCGCCTCTGCGATCTCGACGGCACCGACAACAAGAAGCGGCTCGGCGCCAACGCCATTCTCGGTGTGTCGCTCGCCAATGCCAAATCCGCTGCGCGCGACCATAACCAGCCTCTCTATCGCTATCTCGGCGGCGACACGGCGACGCTGCTTCCAGTGCCAATGATGAATATCCTCAACGGCGGCGCGCACGCCGACAATCCCATCGATTTTCAGGAGTTCATGATCGCGCCGGTCGGCGCGCCGAATTTCGCTGAAGCCTTGCGCATGGGAGCGGAGGTCTTCCACGCGCTGAAAGCCGCACTGAAAGCCGCCGGCCACACCACCGCGGTGGGCGACGAGGGTGGCTTTGCGCCAAATCTCGCGTCGACGCACCAGGCGCTTGACTTCGTCGTTGCCGCGATCGTCGCCGCAGGTTTCAAGCCTAGCGCCGACATCTATATTTCCCTCGATGTTGCCGCGACCGAGCTCTATGCGCGCGGGCGCTATGAGCTGAAAGGCGAGGGGCGGAGCCTCAACGCCGCCGAGATGGTGGCGACTTATGCCGACCTCGTCGCCAGCTATCCCATCTACTCCATCGAGGACGGCATGTCGGAAGACGACTGGGAGGGATGGCGCGCGCTGACGCAAAGTCTGGGTGACCGCGTGCAGCTCGTCGGGGACGATCTCTTCGTCACCAACGTCACGCGGTTGAAGCAGGGCATCGACCAGAAGATCGCCAACGCCATCCTGGTCAAGGTCAACCAGATCGGCACCTTGAGCGAGACGCTCGACGCCGTGCACATGGCGCAGCAGGCTGGCTATGCCGCGGCGATGTCGCACCGCTCCGGCGAGACTGAGGACGCGACCATCGCCGACCTCGCGGTCGCCACCAATTGCGGGCAGATCAAGACCGGCTCGCTTGCCCGCTCCGACCGGGTCGCCAAATACAATCAGCTACTCCGCATCGAGGAGGAGCTGGGGAAGGCCGCCCGCTACGCTGGGCGCTCGGTGCTCACGCGGGGCCGCTAACCGGCGATTAACCTTCCCGGGCTCAGGCTGCTTCGCAAAGTCGTGGATGGCCGGGACAAGCCCTGCCATGACGGGGTTAGGTTCTTAAGGGACATGCGGCTCCGATCCATCCTCTTTCCACTGCTCGCCTGTGGGGTTGGCGGCTATTTCGTCTATCATCTCCAGACCGGGGATCATGGGCTGACGGCGCGCGCCGATCTCGAGAAGCGCAAAGCTGTGCTCGCCGGAGAGCTAGCCGGACTGAAGGACGTGCGGGCGCGGCTCGAGCGCGACGTTGCCCTGCTGCGCCCCGAAAGCCTCGATCCCGACATGCTGGATGAGCGCGCCCGCGCCATCCTCAACCTTGCCCATCCCGACGATCTGGTCATGCTGAAGCGCCGCCCACCGGCAGAGTCGCCGGGGACATCAAGCGCAGCACCGAAGCGCTGACCCTCGCCAATCTCAAGACGCTTGCGCTATCCTCCGCAGGGAAGGGAGTGACGCGCATGGTTGAAGCCCCGATGATCTGGAAGAGCGGCGGGTGCCATTGCGGCGCGGTGCGCTTCAAGGTGCTGGCCCCTGACGAGATCGAAACCAGGGAATGCAACTGCTCGATCTGCCGCATGACCGGCTTTCTGCATCTGATCGTGCCGGCCGGGCGCTTCCGCCTTACCAAGGGCGCGGACAAGATCACCACCTACAGTTTCAACACCGGGACCGCGAAGCATCACTTCTGCTCGGTCTGCGGCATCAAGAGCTTCTACGTGCCGCGCTCAAAGCCTGACGGGTTCAGCGTCAATGTGCGCTGCCTCGATGACGGCGCGGTGCGCGTCACGCGCATCACGCTGTTCGACGGCCAGCATTGGGAGGAGCAGATGGCCAAGATTGCAACTCGGGAGAGAATGCCCTAGGAATGCCGGCACTGGCAGGCGTCGACTGATCGAGCAGCATCCCCCCTCCGACGCTCGTGGATGTAGGAGTCGGGTGCTCGACGTCTGTCGCCAGCGCCCTGCAAATCCGAGGCGTCTTGAGCCCGCCGTCGAAAGCCGCCCGGCCTGGACTCCGGGGCACCAACGAGAGGGAGCCCTAACATGACAATGATCTTCGACATGATTGTTTTTCTCGTCATCGGTGTTGCTGCGGGAGCCATCGCCTCCTTCTACATGGGACGGCAGCAGGAGCTCTTGCCCAACCTGGTCATCGGCATCGTCGGCGCCTTCATCGGCGGTTTCATAGCCAAGCTGCTCGGGCTTACCGCCTACAACGTCATCGGCGAGGTTGTCGTCGCCACAGCCGGCGCCATTCTCGGCCTCTTCATCTGGCAACGCGTCCGCGGCACTTGAACCGCTCATTTGCGACGGCGAGCGCACCGCTTATATTACGCGCGGGCCCTAGAACATTGCGTGGGCCGCATGCTGCTTCTTCGCGTCAAGGCGGAGATCGATCTAGACCTCGGAGGGTCGAATGGAACATGAGGCTCATGGACTTCTGTCCATGCCGGGCGTTGGCTTTTTCGGCATGCTGATCATCGGCATCATGGCCGGCTACCGCCGAGAAGGTGACGGCGAGTGATCAAAGTCTGCTCACCAATCTGCTTGTCGGCATCGCCGGTTCTTTTTGTCGGCGGCTCGCTCGCTTCGCTTCTCGACTTCCACTATGAGGGCTGGCTCGGCAATCTTCTCGTCGCCACCATCGGCGCCACTCTCCTCTCGTGGGTGTGGCGGAGATTCAGGGGAGCGACCTAACCGCAGGCTCACGGAATGGTGTCGGTGTTCTCCCCGCTAGAGGCAATGCGGCCGCGCCATCCGGAGAAGGAGCGGTTGCCCGACACCCCGCTTCAGCCAAAACCAAGTTGGATCCGCGTGCGGGCGCCGGGGATCCACGCCTTTGACGAGACGCGCGCGACCTTACGCAAGCATCGCCTGCACACCGTGTGCGAGGAGGCTGCTTGTCCAAATATCGGGGAGTGCTGGGGCAAGCGGCACGCGACGGTGATGATCCTCGGCGACACCTGCACCAGGGCCTGCGCCTTCTGCAACGTGCGCACCGGCCGTCCCAACGCCGTCGATCCTCTCGAGCCCGAGCGCGTCGGCGCGGCGATAGCCGAGCTTCGGCTTGCCCATGTGGTGGTGACGTCGGTCGATCGCGACGATCTCCCTGACGGTGGTGCCGCGCAGTTTGCCGCGACTATTGGAGCGATCCGCAAGGAAGCGCCGGCGACGACGGTCGAGGTGCTCACGCCAGACTTCATACGCAAAGAAGGTGCGCTCGAGATCGTGATGGCAGCGCGGCCCGACGTGTTCAACCACAATCTCGAGACGGTGCCGTCGCTCTACCGGAAAATCCGCCCAGGCGCGCGCTACGAGCATTCCTTGCGAATGTTGCGGCGCGCCAAGGAGCTGGATGGGAGCCTCTTCACCAAGTCCGGTATCATGGTTGGGCTCGGCGAGACGATAGACCAGGTGCTCGCATTGATGGACGATTTGCGAGGAAGCCAAGTCGACTTCCTCACCATCGGCCAATATCTGCAGCCGACGCGCAAGCACGCCGCTGTTCATCGCTTCGTGCCGCCGGAGGGGTTCGCGGAGCTGCGCGCCGCCGGAGAGGCGAGGGGCTTCCTGCTTGTGGCGGCGAGCCCGCTGACGCGGTCCTCCCACCATGCGGCCGAGGACTTTGCCCGCCTCAAGGCTGCCCGCGAGGCCGCGCCTGCGCGCCGGCCCGCTCCTGGCCGCTAGGGGCCGGACCGTCGGCCGTCATGCACGTCTTTGAGACCAAGCACACGATCGCCCACTCGGCGGACGATATGTTCAGGCTCGTCGCCGATGTGGAGAGCTATCCCAAATTCCTGCCGCTGTGCGAGGAGCTGAGATTGAGGCGCCGCGAGCGCCGGGACGGCAAGGAGGCGCTCATCGCCACCATGACCGTCGGCTACAAACTCATCCGCGAGAGCTTCACCACCGAGGTGATCCTCGACGCCGACGTCCACACCATCGTCGTGCATTATCTCGACGGGCCGTTCTCGTTTCTGGAGAACCGCTGGAGATTTCTTCCCCTCACACCAAGAAGCTGCGAGGTCGATTTCCGCATCGCCTACAGCTTTCGCTCACGCTTGCTCGAACGGCTGATGGGAGGACTGTTCGACAAGGCGGTGCGGAAATACGCCGACGCGTTCGAGGCACGTGCCAACGCGGTCTATGGCGCCAGCCCGGCCTCGCCTGCCTCACAGCAATGACGCAAGGAGCGCAAGCGCGTGGCGGACGCATTCCCGCCGGATCTCGCCGCGCCCGATAGCGCCGAGCAAAAGCCGCTCGTGCTTGACCGGCGCATCACGCCGTGCCGCCGCAAGATGCACGAGCCCGACCGGTTTCTCCACCGTTCCACCCCCGGGACCGGCAATGCCGGTGATGGCGACGGCGCGCGTGGCGCGAGAATAAGTGAGCGCGCCGCCGACCATGGCGCGGGCCACGTCCTCGCTCACCGAGCCGTGCCGCTCGATCAGCCAGACCGGAATGCCGAGCATCTCGCTCTTCGCCGTGTTCGAATAGGTGACGAAGCCGCGCTCGACCACGTCGGAGGAGCCGGGGATGGCGGTCAGCGTGGCGGCGAGCAGCCCGCCGGTGCAGGATTCTGCGGTGGCGAGCAAATCCCCCTGCTCGCGGCAGGCGTCAAGGAGTGCAGCAGCCTCGGCAATGAGGCGCGCGTCGATCAGAAGCTGCTCCGTCATGCGCGGCCCATCATGGCAGGCGCACCGTGGCGGTGGCTATCGCCGCGATCCCTTCGCTACGCCCGATGAACCCGAGGCCTTCGTTGGTGGTCGCCTTGATGCTCACCTGGCCAACATCGAGACCAAGGCATTCGGCGATCTTTAGGCGCATCGCGAGGCGATGGGGCCCGATGCGCGGCGCCTCGCAGATGAAGCTAAGGTCCACGTGCACAATCTCGCCGTCCCGTTCTCTGATCCTCGCCGCGGCGTCCTTGAGGAACAGCTCGGACGCCACACCGCGCCACCGCGCGTCGGACGGCGGGAAGTGAACACCGATATCGCCGTCGGCTATTGCGCCAAGCAGAGCGTCGGTGAGCGCATGCATGCCGACATCGGCATCGCTGTGGCCGACGAGCGTCTTCTCATGCGGAATGAGCACGCCGCATAGAATCACCGCATCGCCAGGCCCGAAGGCATGCACGTCGTAGCCGGTGGCGACGCGCTGCACGCCGAGCGCCCGCTGAGCGCGAAGCTTCAGCAGCTCGTCGGCGCTCGCGATGTCTTCCGCCGAGGTCAGCTTGCGATTGCCTTCAGACCCCTCAACCAGGGCGACATCGAGACCGTACCATTCGGCAATGCCGGCATCGTCGGTGAACGCCGCACGCGCCTCCTTCGCCGCGGCGCGATGGGCGGCGAGGATCGCATCGAAGTGGAAACCTTGCGGGGTCTGTGCGCGCCACAACTCCTCGCGGGGCAGCGTGCCGGTCACGCGGCCGGCATTCGCGCGTGTCAAAGTGTCGGTCACGGGAAGGCATGGCAGAACACCAGCATAGACATCGAGGCTGCTTATGACGCGGCCGATCAACTCGGCGTCGACAAAGGGCCGCGCCCCGTCATGGATGAGGACGTGGGCAGGCGGGTTGGCGGTCAGCGCCTCAAGCCCGGCGTGAACAAAGTCCTGGCGATGCGGGCCGCCTACAGCCGGCGGCCGCAAGCATGCGGCAAAGTGCGTTGCAACAAACTCGTAGAGCGCGGTATCGTTAGGATGGATTACCACGATAACGTCGTCCACGCTCGGGTGACCGGCAAACGCGCCGATGGTCCGAGTCAGTATCTGCATGCCGCCAACTGGCAAATACTGCTTTGGAGTCAGAATGTTACTGCCAGCAGCTCTGGCGCCGCGACCGGCCGCAACAATCAGCGCCGTGACGCTCATGACAAGGCACCACACAGTGTGACCGAGGCCACGCAACCTTTTGTGCACTGCGGTAATAGTCTTGTTGCTACCGCGTCAAATCCCTCATATCCTGCATAA
This sequence comes from uncultured Alphaproteobacteria bacterium, assembly GCA_963745855.1. Taxonomy (GTDB): domain Bacteria; phylum Pseudomonadota; class Alphaproteobacteria; order Rhizobiales; family Methyloligellaceae; genus Methyloceanibacter. The sequence goes on from CAVUZR010000011.1 coordinate 180,686, forward strand.
TAAAAGATCATGGGGCAGTGTTGCATATTCTTTGTGCATATCCCAGTTTGTTGCGGTGGCGAGGATACACCGCTTGAGCGCCTCCACCAAAAGGCCAGCTGCGCGGCGTCTCGTGCAACCGGTGCCGATTCTGACCGAAGTGCTGCTTAATGCGCTGCCACATCCGCTGTTGTTGATTGGCGCGGGCCTGCGCATCGAATACGTCAACGCCGCCGCCGAAGATTTCTTCCAGATGAGCGCCGCGGTTCTCCGCCGGCGCCAGCTCACCGATGTCGTGGCCTTCGGCAGTCCGCTCATCGCGCTCGTGGAGCAGGTGCAGCGGAACGAGACCCACGTCAATGAGTATGGCGTCGACCTCGGCTCCTTCCGCTTCGATGCGCCGAAGCTCGTCGATCTCTACTGCGGTCCGTTGCCGGAGGCGCCGGGCCGCGTGCTGGTGTTGCTGCAACAGCGCAGCATGGCGCAGATGATCGAGCGTCAGCTTACCCATCGCAGCGCGGCGCGCTCGGTCTCCGCCCTCGCCGCAGTGCTCGCCCATGAGATCAAGAACCCGCTGTCCGGCATCAGGGGCGCTGCGCAGCTCATTGAAAGCGAGCGGCCTGACTCCGACCGCACGCTCACGCAACTGATCTGCGCCGAGTCCGATCGCATCTGCAAGTTGGTCGATCGCATGGAGATTTTCGGCGACAAGCGGCCATTGCTGCGGGAGGCCGTCAACATTCACGACGTGCTCGACCATGTGAAGCAGATCGCGGTGAGCGGCTTCGCGCGCCAGATCAAAATCGTCGAGCATTACGACCCGTCGCTGCCGTCAGTGCCGGGGAGCCGCGACAAGCTGATCCAAGTCTTCCTGAACCTCGTCAAGAACGCCGCGGAGGCCATCGGCGAGGAGCGCCCTGACGGCCAGATCATTCTCACCACTTCGTTCCGCCCCGGCGTGCGCCTTTCGGTTCCGGGCAGCCAGGCGCGCGTGAGCCTGCCGCTTGAGATCGCTGTGGAAGACAACGGCGCAGGCGTTCCGACCGACCTCATGCCGCATCTCTTCGATCCCTTCGTCACCACCAAACCCTCGGGAACCGGGCTCGGCCTCGCGCTCGTGGCCAAGATCATCGGCGACCACGGCGGCATCATCGAATGTGACTCGCGCCCTCGGCAGACCGTGTTCCGTGCGCTGATGCCGATGGCCGACAGCGAAACAGCGCATTCAGGACATGCTTAAGACAATGGCCAAAGGCAATATTCTCATCGCCGACGACGACGCTGCGATCCGCACGGTGTTGAACCAGGCCCTGGCGCGTGCCGGCTATGCACCACGCGCCACCGGCAACGCGGCGACGCTGTGGCGCTGGATCAGCCAGGGCGAGGGGGACCTCGTCATCACCGATGTGCTGATGCCGGACGAGAGCGCCTTCGACCTCATCCCGCGCGTAAAGAAATTCAGGCCGGACCTGCCGATCATCGTCATGAGCGCGCAGAACACGTTCATGACCGCGATCACGGCGGCAGAACGGGGCGCCTACGAATATCTGCCGAAGCCTTTCGACCTGAACGAGCTGATCGCCGTGGTCGGCCGCGCGCTTGCCGAGCCTCGGCGCAAATCCCAGCGGCTTGCCCCCGAGTCGAGTGAAGGCCTGCCGCTGATCGGCCGCTGCCCGGCGATGCAGGAGATCTACCGCGTGCTCGCCAGGCTCACGCAAACGGACCTGACGGTGATGATCACCGGCGAGTCGGGAACCGGCAAGGAGCTGGTTGCCCGCGCGCTGCACGAATACGGCAAGCGCCGCAATGGACCTTTCGTCGCCATCAACATGGCCGCCATTCCGCGCGAGCTGATCGAGTCAGAGCTGTTCGGCCACGAGAAGGGCGCCTTCACCGGCGCGCAGACCCGTCACGTCGGACGCTTCGAGCAGGCCGAAGGCGGCACGCTATTTCTCGACGAGATCGGCGACATGCCCATGGAGGCGCAGACGCGTCTCCTGCGCGTGCTCCAGCAAGGCGAATACACGACCGTCGGCGGGCGCACGCCGATCCGCACCAATGTCAGGATCATCGCGGCGACCAATCGGGACCTGCAGCAGCAGATCGATCAGGGTCTGTTCCGCGAGGATCTGTTCTATCGAACTCAATGTCGTGCCGCTCCGCCTACCGCCGCTGCGCGAGCGGCTCGAGGACATCCCAGACCTCGTGCGCCACTTCCTCAACATCGCAGAGCAGGAAGGCCTTCCTTCCAAGAGCTTCGAGCATGCGGCCGTAGAGCGGCTCAAGCGTTACCACTGGCCGGGAAATGTGCGCGAGCTCGAGAACCTCGTGCGCCGTCTCTCAGCGATCTACGCGCAGGATACTGTCACCGGCGAGATGGTGGACAACGAACTCGCAAACGTGAGCCGGGCGCCCTTCGCCGACACGCCGAAGCGGACTGGTGACCTGTCGGAAGCGGTCGAGCGCATCCTATCGGACTATTTCATGAGCTTCGGCCAGGAGCTGCCGCCCTCCGGCCTCTACACCCGCATCTTGCGCAAGATCGAATTCCCCCTGATCACCGCCGCCCTCGCGGCGACACGGGGCAATCAGATACGGGCAGCAGACCTGCTCGGGCTCAATCGCAACACTTTACGTAAAAAAATTCGCGACCTCGGCATCAAGGTCATTCGCACCCCGGGGCTCTAGGTGTCCGGAATTTCAGCGAAAATTGAGCAGCTTAGCCCTGGCTGATGCCAAATCGCCACACTTGTGCTTATGTCGCCAAACCGCCACATTGTGATCTTATTGCACCAGAGTTGAGGCCGGCGTCCCTCATTGCGGCACAAGCGAGCGGGGAGAGGGTTGAGTAGCTTCCTGCATTCTTTGCGAAAAATTCCTGAAGGCTTCTGGCTTTGGCGTCCGCGGCAAAGCAACGTGACAGTGCGCGCCGAAACTCGGGCCGTTCCCGAGTCTTCGCTCGCTGCCGGCGCAACCAGCGGACCCGCCCGGTCGCGGCGGCGACTTCCCTTCACCATCGGCCTGATCACCATGATGTTGTCGCTCGGCTCAGGCCTTGCGACCTATGCCATCCTGACCGGCCTCACCCCGATCATACCGACCCACCTCGTCGTGGTCGGCATGCTCCTCATCAATCTCGTGCTCGTGCTTGCCATGGTGATGATCATCGCCTGGCAGGTGACGGGGCTCTGGCTCGCCCGCCGCCGCCAGGTCGCCGGCGCGCAGCTGCATGTTCGCATCGTCAGCCTGTTCAGCGTCATCGCCGTTGTGCCGGCGATCCTGCTCGCGATCTTCGCCAGCGTGTCGCTCGACCGTGGGCTGGACCGCTGGTTCTCCACGCGCACCAAATCCATCATTCAGAACTCCGTCGACGTCGCGACCGCCTACGTCCAGGAACACGGCCAAGTCATCCGCGCCGACACCGTCGGCATGGCAAAGGACATCGACGAGGCCGTCAATCTCGTGAAGTCGCGGCCGCAAGCTTTCGGCAACTTCCTTGCCGCACAGGCATCGATCCGCGCGCTGCCCATCGCCTATCTGATCGACGGGCAGGGCAAGATCCTCGCGACCGCGGCGACCTTGAAGGACGTGCCCTATCAGGCGCCGCCGCAACAGGCCATGGACCTTGCCAAGGACGGTCAGGCGATCGTCATCGCGCCGGGCAAGACGGCCCTGGTTGGCGCCATCAAGGCGCTCGAGAATTTCAACGACACCTACCTCTATGCGATCCGGCCGGTGAACGCCCAGGTGCTGCAGCAGCTGCGCGAGACCCGCGCCAATGTCGCCGAATATCAACTGCTCGAGCAGCGCCGCGCCGGCGTGCAGGTCGCCTTCGCGCTCATGTATGTGGCCATGGCGCTGACGTTTTTGCTCTCCGCCATCTGGATCGGCATGTGGTTCGCCAACCGCCTGGTGGCCCCGATCCGCCAGTTGATGGGGGCGGCGCAGCAGATCTCGGAAGGCAATCTCGACGTCGCCGTCAACACCAAGCCCGCCGACGGCGACCTCGCCGTGCTCGGCTCGACCTTCAATACCATGACCTCGGAGCTCAAGAGCCAGCGGGACGCGCTGGTCGGCGCCAACACCACGCTCGACGAGCGGCGCCGCTTCATGGAGGCGGTGCTGTCTGGCGTGACCGCTGGCGTGGTCGGACTGGACGCCGACGGGACCGTTACGCTCGTCAACCGCTCCGCCGAGGAATTGCTGGGGGCGAAGGAGAGGAATCTCGTCGGCAAGAAGCTCGCCGACGGGGTTCCCGAATTCGGCGCCTTGATGAAGCGCAACCAGAAGCAGGGGAAGCGCCTGGTCACCGACCAAATCTCGCTTCTGCGCGGCGGGTCGGAACGCAACTTCGCGGTTCGGGTCACCACGGAAGGAACCGCGCAGCAGGCGCAAGGCTATGTCGTGACCTTCGACGACATCACCGAGCTGGTCAGCGCCCAGCGCAGCACCGCCTGGGCTGACGTGGCCCGGCGCATCGCGCACGAGATCAAGAACCCGCTCACACCGATCCAGCTCTCCGCCGAGCGCATCCGCCGAAAATATGGCGACTCCATCACCAAGGATCGCGAGGTGTTCGATCAGTGCACCGACACGATCATCCGCCAGGTGTCGGACATCGGCCGAATGGTCGACGAGTTTTCGGCGTTCGCACGCATGCCGAAGCCGATGATGGAGCTGCACGACATCCGCGACATCGTACGCGAGGCGGTGTTCCTGTTTCAGGTGAGCCGGCCCGAGATCACCTTCGAGCTCGACCTGCCCGACAAGCCCGCTGTAATGCTGTCGGACCGGCGGCTGTTGACCCAAGCCGTCACCAACCTCGTCAAGAATGCGAGCGAGGCCATCGATACGGCGATGGAAGCCGAGCCGGAACGCGCCGACAAAGGTCACGTCGTCGCCAAGGTGCGTGCCAAGGGCGACCGGATGCAAATCACCGTCATCGACAATGGCTGCGGGCTGCCGAAGGAGAACCGCCAGCGGCTGGTCGAGCCGTACATGACCACGCGCGCCAAAGGCACTGGCCTTGGTCTCGCCATCGTGCAGCGGATCACCGAGCAGCATGGCGGCACGTTACAGCTGGCCGATGCACCGAAACGGAACGGCAAGGTGCCAGGAGCGTCGGTTCGCATGGACCTCCCAATTCGGGAGTTGGATGAAATACAGGCGGCGGAGACCAGCGTTGGGGACGGCGCCCAGCATCATGCAAAAACACCCGAGGCGGCAGAGTAGGGAGGGAACAATCCATGGCATCTGACATCCTCATCGTCGACGACGAGGCCGACATCAGAGAGTTGATCTCCGGCATCCTCGAGGACGAAGGCCATGGTACGCGGCTCGCCAAGGATAGCGACGAGACGCTCGCCGCGGTCGAGGAGCGCAAGCCCTCTTTGGTGATTCTCGATATTTGGCTGCAGGGCTCGAAGCTTGACGGGCTCGAGCTGCTCGACCGCATCAAGCGTGGCCATCCCGACTTGCCGGTGGTGATTATCAGCGGTCACGGCAACATCGAGACTGCCGTCGCCGCCATCAAGCGCGGCGCCTACGACTATATCGAGAAGCCGTTCAAGGCCGACCGGCTGGTGCTCATCGTCGCACGCGCTCTTGAAGCTTCGAAACTGAGGCGCGAGAACCGGGAATTGCGCGAGCGGAGCGCCTACAGCTTCGAGATGATCGGCCGCTCGACCGCCATCAATCAGCTCCGCCAGGCGATCGAGAAGGTGGCCCCGACCAACAGCCGCGTGCTCATCACCGGCCCATCGGGCTGCGGCAAGGAGCTTGCCGCGCGCGTCATGCACATGAAGTCCGCCCGCGCCGACGGACCCTTTGTGGTGCTCAACGCCGCGGCCATGGTCCCGGATCGCGTGGAGCTCGAGCTGTTTGGCACGGAGGAGGGGCTCGGCTCGGGTCCCCGCAAGGTCGGGGCGCTGGAAGAAGCGCATATGGGCTCGCTCTATATCGACGAAGTGAGCGACATGCCGCTCGAGACGCAAGGGAAGGTCCTGCGCGTGCTCGTGGAGCAGCGCTTCCAGCAACTCGGCGGCGGACCCAAGGTGCATGTGGACGTGCGCGTCATTTCCTCAACGAGCCGCGAGCTGCAGAAGGAAATGTCGTCGGGCCGCTTGCGCGAAGATCTCTTCCACCGCCTGAACGTGGTTCCAATCAAGGTCCCCGGGCTTTCCGAGCGCCGCGAGGACATTCCGGAGCTCGTCCGTTATTTCGTGCAGGCGATCTCGGTCGCCTCCGGGCTCGTGCCGCGCCGCATCGGCGAGGACGCGATGGCGGTGCTGCAATCCCACGATTGGCCCGGCAATGTGCGCCAGTTGCGAAACAACATCGAGAGGCTGATGATTCTCGTCGGCGGCGACGCCGACTCGATCATCACCGCCGACATGCTGCCGGAGGAGATCATCTCGCCAGTGCCGCTGTCGCCAAATGGGGCAGGGGGGGAGCACCTTATGTCGCTGCCCCTGCGCGACGCGCGGGAGATTTTCGAGCGCGAATATCTGCTGGCCCAGGTCAACCGATTCGGCGGCAATATCTCGCGCACGGCCGAGTTCGTGGGCATGGAGCGCTCTGCGCTCCACCGCAAACTTCGGGCATTGGGGGTCAACTCCACCGAGCGCGGAGCGGCGCTCCGCTAGGATTAACCATGTTTTACCGAGGGAAGGGCAATTGTATCAGGGCCCTTGCGGTGACGCCTCGCAATCGCGTCTAATATGCCCCGGCCCTTCAAGGGAGACCAAATTTGGGGCCGCAAATCAGCGTAAGCGTGGACCTAAGGGACGGGGAAGCCCATGGCAACAGAACGCACGCAAAGTCTGCAAGACACGTTTCTCAATCACGTACGCAAGCAAAAGACGCCGCTGACCATATTTCTGGTGAACGGAGTGAAGCTGCAGGGCGTTGTCACTTGGTTTGACAATTTCTGTGTGCTGCTACGCCGCGATGGTCATTCGCAGCTCGTCTACAAGCATGCCATTTCGACGATCATGCCCGGTCAACCCATCCAGCTGACCGAGTTCGGCGACGCGGAAGGTGCCGGAGACTAGTTGCGCCCGATTGATCCGAAAGCGCTGAAGCGCAAGAAGCGGCCTGCCGCCGACCGCGCGAAGAATGGTGCACGCAATCCCACCAAGGCCTTGGTGCTCGAGCCGGTGCTCAGGCGGGACTTGGCGCGGGGCAGAAGCACAGGGGAGCGGCGTGCAGCGCCTTTGCGCTCACCAGAGGCTCGCCTCGAAGAGACACTGGGCTTGGCGCGCGCGATCAACCTCGATGTGCGGGCGCAAGGTCTCGTGCCGTTGCCACAACCTCGTCCGGCCACCCTATTCGGCTCAGGCAAAGTCTCCGAGCTCGAGGGGCTGATCCGCGCCGAGGGTGCGGAGCTCGTCATAGTCGACCATCCGCTCACTCCGGTGCAGCAGCGCAATCTGGAGACCGCGTGGAGCACCAAGGTGCTCGATCGCACCCAACTCATTCTCGAGATTTTCGGCGCGCGAGCGCGCACGCGGGAAGGGCGCTTGCAGGTCGAGCTTGCTCACCTCGTCTACCAGAAGAGCCGGCTGGTGCGCTCCTGGACGCACCTTGAGCGCCAGCGCGGCGGCTTTGGCTTTCTCGGCGGTCCCGGCGAAACTCAGATCGAAACCGACCGGCGCATCATCGGCGAGCGCATCGAGAACATTGGGAGCGAGCTCGAGCAGGTTCGCCGCACTCGCGCTCTGCATCGGAAGTCGCGGGCGAGGGTGCCCTATCCGGCGATCGCGCTCGTCGGCTACACCAATGCCGGCAAGTCGACCCTCTTCAATGCCCTGACCGGCGCCGGCGTGCTCGCCGAGGACACCCTGTTCGCCACGCTCGATCCGACCCACCGCGCCATCCACCTGCCGCATGGCTTCAAGGCCGTGCTGTCCGACACCGTTGGGTTCATCTCGGGCCTGCCCACCATGCTGATTGCCGCCTTCCGCGCCACCCTGGAAGAGGTGGTCGAAGCCGATTTGATCCTGCATGTCCGCGACATCGCCGACGCGGCGAGCGTCCATCAGCGCGCCGACGTCAACGCCATCCTCGGCGAGCTTGGCGTCGATGTCGAGGCTGAGCCTCAGCGCCTGCTCGAAGTGTGGAACAAGGCCGATCGCCTCGACGCCGCTAGGCGGGCGCGCGTCGAGAGCGGGGCCGCACGCGACCCCACCAATACTTGCGTCGTCTCGGCGGTGACGGGCGAAGGGCTCGAGGCGCTGCTCGGAGAGATCGAGTCGAGGCTCAATCGGAGCCGCGATACGATCGATCTCGTGCTTAAGCCCGACGAGGGGGCGCTCGAGAATTGGATCTATGAGAATTGCGAGGTGATCGGCCGCTTAGATCTCGGCGATGGCGTCACCAATTTGCGCCTCCGCGTGCCGTTGGAGAAGCGCCACCGTCTCGCCCGCCTCATCGGGCCTGCACGCCTCGGCATCGCCGCCGCGGAGTAGCTCTATTCCTTGTTGCTGGTCTCCGCGGCCTTGACCTCATCCCAGAGCTGATCCATCTTCTCCAGCGTCGCATCCTCCGGCGTCCGGCCTTCGGCGCGCAGCGCAGTTTCGATGCTGCGAAACCGCCGAACGAATTTGGCGTTGGCATCGCGCAAGGCAGCTTCCGGATCGAGCCTGAGATGGCGCGCGACATTCGCCATGACGAAAAGCAGATCGCCGAACTCCTCGGCGACCTTCTTCGAAGCGCGGGCTCCGTTGTCAGGCTGCCCGCCGGCTAGCGCAGCCTTCAGCTCGGCGATTTCCTCTTCCGCTTTGGCGAGCACGGGAGCTAGCGACGGCCAATCGAACCCGACCTTGGCAGCCCGCGATTGCAGCTTCACCGCGCGGGACAGCGCGGGCAGGGCGAGCGGCACATCGTCGAGGAGCGAACCGCCCTCGCCGGTGTTCTCGCCGCGCTCAGCCTTCTCCTCGGCCTTAATCCGCTCCCAGGTGCCGCTGCCCACGAAGGTGGCCCTGAGGCTCGTATCTTCGAACACATGCGGGTGCCGGCGGACCATCTTCGCGGTGATGGCGTCGACAACGTCGGCAAAGGCAAAGCGTCCGTCCTCCTCCGCCATGCGCGCGTGATACACGACCTGCAACAGGAGATCGCCGAGCTCATCTTTGAGCGCCTCGAGATCGCTTCGCGCGATCGCGTCAGCGACCTCGTACGCCTCCTCAATGGTGTAGCGCCCGATCGTAGCAAAGGTCTGCTGGCGATCCCAAGGACAGCCCGTCTCCGGATCGCGCAGTCGCGCCATCACATGAAGCAAATCGTCGATGCGATAGGGCCGGCAAGCGTCGTCAGACATGGAGAGGGAGCGCCAAAGCGGCGCGAAGCCCGCGCCACAAACGGCTTATTTCCTTAACAAGCCCATGCGGATAGCGGAAACGCCCCGACTTGGCCCCAAACCCTCAATTCGCATAAGATATATTATGGAAAATTTCTGGAAGCTGGATCGGTGCGCGGACGAATCGGTGGGGGAACGTCACGAGCCTTACATCCGCTCGTAATGATCGCGGACGAGCTGGTCGAGCAGCCGCACGCCGAACCCTGACCCCCAGCTGCGGTTGATCTCGCTCTCGACCGACGACATTGCGGTACCGGCGATGTCGAGATGCGCCCACGGAGTTCCTTCCTTCACGAATCGCTGCAAGAACTGCGCGGCGGAAATCGAGCCGCCCCATTTGCCGCCGGTGTTCTTGATGTCGGCGACCTTGGAGTCGATCATCTTGTCGTATTTCGGCCCGAGCGGCAGCCGCCACAATTTCTCGCCGGTGACGTTGCCGGCATCGATGAGCCAATTGGCAAGCTCGTTGTTGTTGCTGAACAGCCCGGCATGCTCCTTGCCGAGCGCGACCATCACCGCACCGGTTAACGTCGCGAGATTGATCATCGCCTTCGGCTTGAAGCGATCTTGCGCGTACCAAAGGCAATCCGCGAGCACCATCCGCCCCTCGGCATCGGTGTTAAGAACCTCGATGGTGAGGCCGGACATCGCCGTGACAACATCGCCCGGCCGCTGCGCGGTGCCGCTCGGCATGTTCTCCACGAGCCCGATGATGCCGACGGCGTTGACCTTCGCCTTTCGCTCGGCGAGCTCATGCATGAGACCGACGACGCAAGCGGCACCCGCCATGTCGCCCTTCATGTCCTCCATGCCCGCCGCCGGCTTGATCGAGATACCGCCGGTGTCGAAGGTCACGCCCTTGCCGACGAACACGACGGGATCGCCGCCCTTCGCGCCGGCGCCCTTCCACTGCATTACCACCACATAACTCGGGCGAACGCTCCCCTGCCCCACGGCGAGCAGCGCGTTCATGCCAAGACGCTGGAGCACCTTCGGCGCAAGCACCGTGACCTGGACGCCAAGCTTGGTGAGCTCTTTGGCACGCGCGGCGAACTCTGCTGGCCCGAGCATGTTCGCCGGCTCGTTGACGAGATCGCGGGCGAGCACCACGCCGTTCGCGATAGCGCGCGAGGCGCCATACAGTTTGGTGGCGCCGCGCGGATCGGTCGAATGGATGACGATCTTCTTCAGTGTTTTGTCGTTGCTCTCGGCGGCGCCGTCTTTCTTCTTCGGGGCCGATTTGTATTTCTTGAACTTGTAACCGCGCAGCGCGGCGCCAAGCGCAAAATTGGCGACGTCTTCGGCAGTGATCCCCTTCCCTGCGCTCTCGAGCACGATATGCGCGGTGGGCCCCTCCTTGCCGGAGAGCAACCCGCGCACTGAGCCACCGAGATTGAGCCAATCCTCGGCGCTGTAGTCCGCGGTCTTGCCCACTCCCAGCAGCACGAGACGAGCGAACTTCAGTCCCGCCGGCGCTAGAAGATCGACCGTAAAGTCCTTCTTGCCTTTGAATCCGCTGATGGTCGCGGCTCGCGACAGGAGACCCTTCGCCGCCTTGTCGAGATCTTTCGCCGCGGGGGTGAGTTTCGGCCCATCCTCGGCGAGGACGACGGCGACCCCCTCTTGCGGCAAGATCAGATTGGCAAAGGAAATCGTGGTCTGGTCGCTCATGGGCAACTCCCTATGATTGTGGCCCACTCCCTTGGGCAAAAAGGCCAGAAAAGCGCCGCAAACGCGTCTCGGTTCGCGCGCTCATCCGATGCAGCTTTGCAACAGCGGGAGGGAATTCAAGACGCTCTTCCTAGTTCCTGCGGGGATGGAATGCAAGCTGACCGAAAAGGTCGAAATTCGGCCATTTTGGACTGATGAGAATCGTGTTTGACACTAGGCGGTTGGGGCTTCCCTGGGCGCTGCCAACCGGCCAGTGGTTGATCGGGGACCATAGAGAAGCAGCATGACCCTTTTCAGCCGATATGTTTTTCGGCAGGTGGCGAATGCGTTCGTCATCATCCTGGTTACGCTGACCACCATCGTCTGGCTCGCTACAGCCCTGAAACAGCTCGATCTTCTCGTCTCTCAAGGGCAGGGCTTCACCCTGTTCCTGAAGATGACGTTCCTCAGTCTCCCGAGCCTGATGGCCCTGATTGCTCCCAATGCGATGCTGATGGCGTCGCTCTACACGCTTGACCGCTTGAATGGCGACAGCGAACTGATCGTCATGACCGCCGCCGGCGCCCCCATCTGGCGAATCGGCGCCCCGTTCGTGCTCCTTGCCGCCATGGTCTGCGTGGTGATTCTCATCAGCAACCTCTACGTGATGCCGGCGAGCATGCGGGCGCTACGCGCCCTGATCACCCAGGTCCGTGCCGACGTAATCTCGCAAGTGCTTCAGCCAGGTCGGTTTTCCAGCACCGAGCCTGGGCTCACTTTCCACATTCGCGATCGCTCCCCGACCGGCGATTTGCTTGGCCTTCTCGTCCATGACGAGCGCGACGACCAGCAGGTGAATAGCTATCTCGCCACGCGCGGCCGAATCATCAGCAATGACGACGGCGCCTTTCTCGTGATGTTCGATGGCCATGTCCACCGCTATGAGCCAAAAACGCCAGATAAGGGCGTGCAAATCGTACACTTCGACCAATATGTTCTGAATATCTCAGCTCTAAGTCCGCAGGAAGATACTAGCAAGGAGCTTCTGCCACGCGAGCGTTATCTTAGCGAGTTGCTCAATCCAGACCCTGGTCTATTGATGCAGAAGGGCGCCGCCGGCCAGCTCCGCAACGAGCTCCATGATCGCTTCGCGACCCCGTTCTATCCGATGGTGTTCGCCTTCCTCGCCATCGCGATTTTAGGCCATGCGCGCACCACCCGCGAGAGCCGCTGGGCGCAGATCCTGATGGCAGCCGGCATAGCGGTGGGATTGAGGGTTTCCGGGTTTATTGGGGCCAATCTTGTGACCTTGAGCGCGGCTGCAACACCTCTCGTTTATCTCATTCCAATTGGGGCGATTATCATTGCGGCCTTAGTGGCGCACGTTAGAATGTCGCCAGAACTTAGGTCCAAGCTGAGTCTCCAGCTTAAGTTCATACCAAACAACATAAAATTATGGACCGGTCGGGGGATTGTGGCGAAGTGAAAGCGCAGATGCCAGGCATCAGTGCAGCAGGGACGCTTGCACGCTATTTTTCCCTGCGTTTCCTCATCGCCATGCTGGTGATGTTCGCGATTTGCTGCGTGCTGATCTTCTTCGTCGATTTCATCGAGATGTTGCGCCGCGCTGGCAACTACGACGGCGAGGTTTCTGGTCTCCTGCTCGCCTGGATGACGTTGCTTCGCCTTCCCTCTTTCTCCGAGCTTACCCTGCCCTTTGCGGTGCTGATCGGTTCGGTCGGCATTTTCCTGATGCTGAGCCGTAGCTCCGAGCTGATCGTCGTGCGCGCGGCCGGCGTTTCGGTATGGCAGTTCATGCTTCCCGCCATGATGGTCGCCTTCCTGCTCGGCGTTCTGTTCGTCACGCTTTACAATCCTCTTGCTGCGGCCGCCCGCGGCGAGGCCGAACGGCTTTATGCGCAAGCCTTCGACAAAGAGGACACTCTTCTCAAGACCAAGAACGCCGGCGCCTGGTTGCGCGAGGATGGGGCCGACGGCCCTTCGGTCCTGCACGCCATGCGTTCCTCCAACCAAGGCCTCGAGCTCACCGGCGTTACGATATTTCAATACGCTCCGGATCAAAACCCGACGGAGCGGATCGAGGCGCGCAAGGCGACCCTGAAGGATGGCCGCTGGGAGCTCGAAGATGCTTGGGTCAGCGCGGTTGGCAGCGAACCTAACTTGTACAAGAATTATCTGGTCAGCACCTACCTCACCCCGACGCAGGTGCGTGACACCCTCGGTACCGAGTATTCGATCTCGTTCTGGGACCTCCCGAACTTCATCGAGATTGCGGAGCGGGCGGGACTGCCCGCTACCCAATACCGCGTGCAGTATCAACTCCTGCTGTCGCGGCCGTTCCTGCTCATGACCATGGTGCTGATCGCGGCCACCTGTTCGCTCAGGGCGTTCCGCTTCGGCAATGTTCAACTTAACGCATTGGGAGGAATCGCGGCTGGCTTTGCGTTTTTCATCCTTGCTGAAGTCTCGCGCAACTTCGCCATGGCGGGACTAACCTCCGCCTTGGCTGCGGCATGGGTGCCGGTCATCATCGCGGCGAGCCTCGCGCTTACCGTGCTTCTGTACAAAGAGGACGGGTGATGACGGTCCGCACGACAAGGCTCGTTTGCGCGCGCCGGGCTGAGCCCGGCATCGCCGCGTATAAGGGCCTAGGCCTTGCAGCGTGGCTGCAGGTCTTGTTTGTTTGCCTGATTGCCTGCTCGATTGCGTTCAACGCTGGTCCGGTCATGGCCCAGGGCTCCCCAGGTCGCCCAGGCTCCCCCCAGACCTTCAAGGGGAAGCAAACCGATCTCGGCAAAATTCTGAAGCCGCCGAGCATGGACAAGACTGAGCCCATGCTGCTGCAAGCCGACCAGATGATCTACGACAATGAGAACAATCGCGTGACGGCGAAAGGCAATGTCGAGATCTATTACGGCAATTACACTTTGCTCGCCGATCAAGTGATCTACGATCGCAACGCCAATACGCTGGCGGCCAGAGGCAACGTCCGCATTAAGGATCCCGAAGGCGCGATCATCACATCGAACCAGATGACGCTGACCGACGATTTTCGCGACGGATTCATTGACGCGCTGCGTCTCGTCACCAAGGACGACACTCGCATCGTCGCCGAGACGGCCTCGCGCGAGGCCGGCAACGTCACGGTGTTCAAGAATGGCTGGTTCACCCCGTGCAAACCTTGCGTAGACAATCCCGATAAGCCGCCGACCTGGCGCATCCGCGCCAAGACCATCATTCACCGCAAGGACGAGGCGACGATCACCTATCGCAACGCCTTCTTCGACTTGTTCGGTGTGCCGATCGTCTGGGCGCCATACTTCCAAAGCGCCGATCCCACGGTTAAGCGGAAGTCGGGTTTCCTGATGCCGCAGTATACGCAGTCCGGCAGGCTCGGTACGACCTTCACCGTGCCCTACTACTTTGCGCTAGGGGACAGCTATGATTTCACCTTCATCCCAATGTTTACTACGAAAGCGGGTCAGCTGCTGCAAGGGTCCTGGCGTCAGCAGTTGGCGAATGGAGGCTATCGCATCGATCTGCACGGTGTGTTCGATGACGGCACCTTCACCATGCCCGGAGGCGAAGACTTTAGGGGCAGCATCGAAACGCAGGGCAAGTTTGCACTCAACCCCTACTGGGCGTGGGGGTGGGATATTACTGCCCAGACCGACAGCACCTTCAATCGCTTCTATGGCATAAAGACCGAGCTCGATACCGAAGAAATCTCACAGGTCTATTTGGAGGGCTTGCACGACAGGAATTATGCTAGCATACGTTTTTACGATACACGGGATTTGACTAAACCTGCTGTTCCGGGTTCGAACGCAATTGTCTACCCAATCATTGACTACGACTACATTGTGAAACAGCCGATAATAGGTGGCGAACTTAGTTTTAACAGTAATGTCATGGCGCTTACTAATGATAATGCCACGACGCTTACTAATAATGTTGGCACGGATTCAGACCGGGCCATAGTCCAGGCGAGCTGGCGGCGGCAGATCATCGATGGCATCGGTGAGGTCTTCACACCCTTCGCTAACCTCAGAGGCGACGTCTACGAAGTGAACAACTTCATTGACCCTGTCGAGAATTCTAAGGAAAACGGTGCTATCCTCCGCGGCAATGCTGTTGCTGGCGCCGAGTACCGCTATCCGTTCATTGCCACGACCGGCAGCGTCGCCCACGTCTTCGAGCCTATCGCCCAGATCATCGCCCGGCCCGCTACGGTTGGTATTAATCAGTCTGAGATACCCAACGAAGATGCAAACAGCCTTGTTTTCGATGATACCCTCTTGTTCGACATCGACAAGTTCTCCGGTTACGACCGCATCGAAACCGGCACTCGCGCCAATGTCGGCGGGCGCTACACGGCGCAGCTACCTAGTGGCGCATACGCGCGCGTGGTGTTTGGCGAGAGCTATCAAATAGCCGGTGAGAATAGCTTCGACCTCGCTGAATTTCAGAATAGCGGCTTAGCTACTAGCGCCTCGGACTATGTGGGCGGCCTCTATTTGCAAGCGGCCCGATACTTGTCCCTAACAGCGCAGACGCGGTTCAACCACGACACATTCGAGGTAATGCGCACAGATCTTGGCGCGACCGCAAACGTAGGTCCCATTGACATGTTGGTGAACTACGCCGACGTCGCGCCAGAGGCCGTGTCGCTGAGCAATTCGACGGAGCCCGTGTGCATTAGCACTTCAACGACCAATTGCGTCGTGTGCCCGCCCGGTTCAGCGGCCACTACGGCCAATAACCTAACCAGCTGCGTTCCGACGCGTGACCAGGAGATTCTCGGCAGGGGTACTCTGAACCTGACCAACGCCTGGGCCTTGCTGGGCGCTGTTCGCTACGACATTGGAAACGCCCAGATAATCAGCGACGGCGTCGGCCTGCAGTATCAGAACGATTGCTTGATCGTCGCCGTTACATACACGCAGAGCAACATTCAGGAGCAAGATATCCACCCGGACCAGCGAGTGATGGTCAATTTGTCGCTGAAATATCTTGGCACATATCAATATACGACAGACGCGTTCGGCGACACCTCTGCTCAACCGTCACTTGCTGAACCGTCAGTCGCGAGCAATTAGGAGGCTAGTGCCCGCGCTCGTCCCCCGACCGGCGCGAGGATGGCCTTCGACAGTGGTGGAGTAAAGTTGAACGAGACCCGGTGCAACAGCATCGCGGTAAGCGTTGTGCTTGCCGCCATGATTTGCCTGGTCGGTTTGGTCTGTCCCGCACAGGCGCAAACCGAGCAGTCGATTGTCGTGCTCGTCAACGACGATCCGATCACGCTTTACGACATCGAGCAGCGCCAGCGCTTCCTCGCCGTCACCACCCAGGAACAGCCTTCCCCAGCCCTGACGAAGAAGGCCACGGACATGCTCATCGAGGAGCGTCTGCAATTGCAGCAGGGCAAGAAGCTCGGCATCACCCCGGATGAGGAGGAAGTCCAGAAGGTGCTCGTCGGCATGGCGCAAAACAACCAAATGACCCCCGAACAGCTCGGCGCCGCGCTTGGCCAGATGGGCGTGAATATGACGACGCTCAAGGATCGCATCAGGTCTCAGGTCGTGTGGAAGGACGTCGTGCGGCGAAAATTCCGCCACGACGTGTCGGTCGGCGACGCCGAGGTCGACAAGGCGCTCACCGATGCGGGCGAGTCGGCGAAGCCGCAGGAAGAAACGACGCTGGAACTGCGCGAAATCAAGTACGAAATTCCGACCGAGGCGGACCAGGCAGCCATCGCCAGGCAGCTGGCGGCGGTCGAGGCGGTGCGCGCAAAGCTCCAGTCTTGTTCCAATGTCTCGACGCTGACTAAGGACATCAAAGGGTTCAAGGTCAAAACGCTGGACGACCAGCTCCCGGACCAGCTCGGACAACCTATGCGCACGCTGGTCATGAATGCCAAGGTGGGGCAGATGACACCCCCTACCCTCACTGGCTCGGCGATCGAGGCTTACGCCGTGTGCGGCAAGCACGCAGTCAAGGGCGACCCCAAAAAGCGCCAGGAGACCCAGAGCAAGCTGATGGAACAGGAGTACGGGCTCAGGGCCGATGGCCTGTTGCGCGACATGCGCCAGAATGCCTTCATCGAATATCGCCACCAGCAGAATTGAGTGACGTGGACGCCTGATCGGCCTAATGGCTGGGTCGCTATGGACCGTGCCGATAAACCGCTCGCGCTGACCCTCGGCGATCCCGCCGGGATTGGCCCGGACATCACGCTGCTTGCCTTTACCGCCCGGCGCGCGTTGGCAATCCCGCCCTTCGTTCTGATCGGCGATCCTGGCGTGCTGGCCGAGCGGGCTCGCATGATGGATCTCGCGGTTAGAATTGAGCCGATCGGCGACACGAGCGCTGCGCCTTCCGTTTTCACCCAGGCGCTACCGGTGCTGCCGGTTCCCGTTGTAGGAGAAGTGGTTGCGGGCCGACCGAGCGTTGCCGCGGCGGCTTCAGTTCAGCAATCGATCGAAGACGCGGTCGCGTTGGTCCGTGACGGCGCCGCAAGCGCGGTGGTTACCAGTCCGATCAGCAAGGCGGTGCTTGCTCGCGCCGGTTTCGGCTTTCCTGGCCACACCGAGTTTCTCGCCGCGCTCGCCGGGCTTGATGCCTCCGACGCGGTGATGATGCTGGTCGGCGGCGATCTGAAGGTCGTGCCGGTGACCATCCATATTCCCCTGAAGGACGTGATGGGGGCGCTCACCACAGCCCGCATCGTCAAGACCCTTCTGATCAGCGCGCGCGACGTTGCCCGCTATTTCGGTGTGGCGCGGCCGCGCATGGCCGTCACCGGTCTCAATCCCCATGCTGGAGAGGACGGCACCATGGGCCGCGAGGAAATCGAGATCATCGTGCCGGCGATCGAAGCGGCACGGGACCAAGGCCTCGATGTGACCGGGCCACATCCCGCCGATACCCTGTTCCACGCCGAGGCGCGCAAGGCTTACGACGTGGCCGTGGCGATGTATCACGACCAGGCGCTCATCCCGGTCAAGACGCTCGCCTTCGACACCGGCGTCAACCTCACGCTCGGGCTTCCCTTCGTGCGCGCCTCGCCGGACCACGGCACCGCCTTTGCGCTCGCCGGCACCGGCAAGGCGAGCCCGCGCAGCCTGATCGAGGCGTTGCGTCTCGCCGACACCATGCAGCGCAACGCCGGGGCAGCGCCTTGAGCGCACCTGACGGGCTCCCGCCCCTTCGCGATGTCATCCGCGCGTCAGGGCTTACAGCGCGCAAGAGCCTCGGTCAGAACTTCCTGCTCGATTTCAATCTCACCCGCCGCATTGCCCGCGCCGCAGGACCGCTCGAAGGAGCAACCATTGTCGAAGTGGGGCCCGGGCCTGGCGGCCTGACCCGAGCGCTGCTTTTCGAAGGCGCGAGCCGCGTCATTGCCATCGAGAAGGACGAGCACTGCCTCCCCGCCCTGCGGGATGTGGCGAAAACCTATCCTGGGCGACTCAAAATTGTCGCCGCCGATGCGCGTGAGGTCGACTATGGCGCCCTCAACTTGCAGCCGCCTGCACGCATCGTCGCCAACCTGCCCTATAGCGTCGCGACCCCCCTCCTCATTGGCTGGCTCAAGACCGATCCTTGGCCGCCATGGTTCGACCGCTTGGTTCTGATGTTTCAGCGCGAGTTCGCGCTCCGCATCGTGGCGAAGCCCCGCGCCCGCGACTACGGGCGGCTCGCCGTGCTCAGCCAATGGCGCACCTCCCCTCGTATCTTGCTCACCCTTCCCGCCGCAGCCTTCACGCCGCGCCCCAAGGTCGAATCCTCCCTCGTCGAGCTCGTGCCGAAGGCAATTCTGCGGCCGGAGTGCAATGTGGCGATGCTCGAGCGCGTCACGGCAGCCACCTTCGGCCAGCGGCGCAAGATGCTGCGCTCCTCGCTGCGGCAAATGACGCCTGACGCGCAAAGACTGCTGCAAGAGCTCGGCATCGACCCGAAGGTGCGGGCCGAAGAGCTTGAGATCGCCGATTTCTGCCGTATCGCCAACGCACTTCGCCGCTAGGGCGAGCGCTAGAGCTCGGCTAAGAGGTTTTGCACGAAGTCCTCGACGCCGGTTAATCGCGATCGGCGCAACCGTTCGGCAGCGAGAATGGCCCGGATTGCCGCCAGCGCTTGGTCGAGGTCGTGGTTGATCACCACATAATCGTAGACGTGCCAGTGTTGGATTTCGTTGCTCGCCCCGCGCATGCGTGCCTCCACCACCTCCGGCGCATCCTGCGCCCTCTCCTTAAGGCGCTGCTCCAGCGCCTTTCCCGACGGAGGAAGAATGAACACGCTGACCACGTCGTTCGGGGCTTTGTCGCGCAGGCTTTCGGCGCCCTGCCAATCGACATCGAACAGCACGTCCCGGCCGGCCGCCAGAGCCTGCTCAACCTTCTTCCGCGGCGTTCCGTAGTAATTGTCGAAGACGACGGCCCATTCGAGGAACTCGCCCCGATCGCGCATGCCGGCGAAGGTCTCGCGATCGGTAAAGTAATAGTCATTCCCCTCCACCTCTCCCTTGCGTTGCTTGCGCGTCGTGCACGAGACCGACATATCCACCCCGGGATCGGCGGCGAGCAGCCGCCGTGCAAGCGTCGTCTTCCCCGCCCCGGACGGCGAGGACAGGACCAGCATGAAACCTTTGCGCTTAGGCTCCATTGCTCGCCTCACTCGATGTTCTGAACCTGCTCGCGCAATTGATCGATGACGGTCTTGAGCTCGAGGCCAGCGCGGCTGATCTCGACGTCCGACGCCTTTGAGCAGAGCGTGTTGGCCTCGCGGTTGAACTCCTGCGCCAGAAACTCGAGCCCGCGGCCGGCGGGCGGATCTTGCGCGAGAATATCGTTGGCAGCCGCCACATGGGCACGCAGCCGGTCGAGCTCTTCCTGGATGTCGGCCTTGGCGGCAAGCAGCAGGGCTTCCTGATGAAGCCGCTCGGGATCGAGGCCCGCGCCGGTCTCCATGATCCGCGTCACTTGCTCGGTCAGGCGCTGGCGAATGGCTTGCGGCTGCCGCGCCGAAGCATCGGCTACCCGCTCGACGAGGTCAGAGATTTGGCCAAGCTGATTGGTCATGACGCAGGCGAGCCGAGCCCCCTCCGCCTTCCGTGCCGCGACAAGCTGGTCGAGCGCGGCACCTAACCCCTTGAGCAACGCATCCTCGAGCTTTGCATGCGCCTCCTCGCTCTCTTCCCCTTCCACCACCTCGACCACACCGCGCATGGCGAGCAGCGTGTCGAGGTTCGGTGCCTCCTTGTGTGTTAGCGCCTGAGCGCGCTCCGCCGCCGCGAGCGCCTGGCTGAGGGCCGCTTCGTTCAGGCGAATGGCAAGTTGTCCGGTCTCCCGCCGAAGCGCGAGATTGAGCGTGCAATTGCCGCGGGCAAGTTTCTCCTGGGCTAGCGAGCGAGCCTTGATCTCGAGCCCTTCCAATCCAGACGGCATCCGGAAGCGAAGCTCGAGCCCGCGGCCATTGACGCTCCGTACCTCCCAATGCCAGCTCGTCTCGCCATGAACGCCAGCGCTGCGGCCAAATCCGGTCATGCTTTTCAAGGACATGCGTGCTCGTTCCTCATGGCCGCATCGAGCGGGGCACGACCGTTATATGCCGAGTCGGGCCGGATTCGGCGAGGGGCTCGTATCGCGACGTGCCGGTGTCAAAGTTAATGGAACCACCAGAAGACCGGGGCGCCGTTAGCGCAACGGGTTCCGCTTGGGAAGGGGGATGTCGGCCCCGGAGGAAGCCGCAGGTGCAGAGTTGGCTTCGCCCGCAGCGGCGGTGCCGGGCGCGGGGGAGTGCAAATTCAAGCGCACGTCGGGCGCGACCAGCGTGCCGGGTGCGGTGCCGACAGCCGGGGCAGCGCCACCGGGCGAAGGTTTAGGCGCGATCCCGTCGGGCGAAGTCTGTCCGGCAGCCGCCGCAGCGGCCGCCTCCTCGCGCTCCTGCTCTCGCATTGCCTTCTCGACCTGGCGCCATTTCAGGACATTCTTATTGTGCTCATCGAGGCTCGGGGCGAATGCGTGCCCGCCGCTGCCGTCGGCCACGAAATAGAGATCCTTGGTCTTGGCGGGCTTCAGCACCGCCTCGATTGCCGCCCGCCCCGGATTGGCGATCGGCGTCGGCGGCAGCCCAACGATCTTATATGTGTTGTACGGGGTGTCGCGATCGAGCTCGTCCTGCTGAATGGGGTGGTCAAGCGCTCCCTGGCCCCCCACCAGACCATAGATAATGGTGGGATCGGACTGCAGCCGCATCTTCTTCCTGAGTTTGTTCTCGAACACACTCGCGATGCGCGGCCGCTCGTCGGCACGGCCCGTCTCCTTCTCGACGATCGAGGCAAGGATTACCGCCTCCTCCGGTGTCTGCACCACGACGTCCGGGTCTCGCTCCTCCCACACCCTAGCCAGGAACTTCTTCTGCCCGACCTGCATCCGCTCGATGATATCTTGCCGCGAGTCGCCAATCTGGAACCGGTACGTGTCGGGCAGCAGCGTTCCTTCCGCCGGAATCCCGGTGATGGTTCCTTCGAGATCGGGATTCGCCTGAATCCGCTCAACGATCTGCTGGCTGGTCAACCCCTCGGCTAACGCAATCTTGTGGTCGATCGACCTGCCCTCGACCAGGGTGTCGAGCACCTGGCGCATGCTGGCATTCTTGCGGAACTCGTACTCGCCTGCCTTCAACGCGCCCTTGCCCCGCAAATAGGTGAAATAGATGATGCTCGTCATGAACAAGCCGCGATCGGTGATCACCTCGTCGTGCTCGAGGCGCTCGGCGATGCCGCTCACTCCCTCCCCTTTCGGAATCACCACAACCGTGGATGCGGTGAGCGGGCCAGGGCGATCGAACTGGACCCTGATAAAATAGAAAAGTGCGAGAAGCGCACACGCAGTGAACAGGGCGAGCATGAACAGGGCATTGAAAAAGGCGAGCACCGGATGCATGCGCCACGGCTCGCGCTCCGGAAACTCCGGCGGACGAACGGGCTCGAGCTCTTCGTAGGGGCTGCGCGGCGGTGTAGCGAAATTCCGGATCGCACGTTCCGCACGCTCACGCGCATCGCTGTCATTTGCCGTCGACGAGAGGTCGCTGGTCACGGACATTGCCTCGATGCCCTGCGCGGGAACTGACTATCCACTTGGCGTGAGAATATGGCGAAAGGGAGGTTCGGCTGGCAAGCACTACGGGACGGACTTTTAGGCGTCGCAGCGCCGCAGAATCAGCGAGGCATTGGTGCCACCAAAGCCGAAGGAGTTGGAAAGCACCGTATCGATGGTCCGCCGGTGCGCCTTGTGGGGCACGAGGTCGATGGCCGTGGCCACTGACGGATTGTCGAGATTGAGGGTTGGCGGCGCGAGATGGTCGCGAATCGACAGGACCGAGAAAATCGCCTCCACCGCCCCGGCGGCGCCGAGCAGATGGCCGGTGGCGGACTTGGTCGACGACATCGAGACCTTGCCGGCGGCGTTGCCAAACAGCCGCTCGACCGCGGCAAGCTCGATCTCGTCGCCCATTGGCGTCGAGGTGCCATGGGCATTGATGTAGTCGATATCGGCGGGCTCGATACCGGCGCGCTTCACCGCCGCGACCATGCAGCGATAGGCGCCGTCGCCATCCGCGGCCGGCGCGGTGATGTGGAAGGCATCGCCGGAGAGTCCGTAGCCGATGATCTCGGCATAGATGGTGGCACCGCGCGCTTTGGCGTGCTCCAGCTCCTCGACCACCACCATGCCGGCGCCCTCACCCATGACGAAGCCATCGCGGTCGCGGTCGTAGGGACGCGAGGCCCGCTGCGGCTCGTCGTTGAAGTTGGTCGAGAGTGCCCGGCAGGCGGCAAAGCCGGCAATGGACAGGCGACAGACCGGCGATTCGGCGCCGCCCGCGAGCATCACGTCGGCGTCGCCGAGCCCGACCAGCCGCGAGGCATCGCCGATGGCATGTGCCCCGGTGGAGCACGCCGTGACCACGGCATGGTTCGGACCTTTGAGACCATGCTGGATCGAGACATAGCCCGCCGCGAGGTTGATCAGGCGCCCTGGAATGAAGAACGGGCTCACCCGCCGCGGCCCCTTCTCGGCAAACAGCAGCGATGTCTTCTCGATGCCTTGCAAACCGCCGATGCCTGAGCCGATCAGCACGCCGGTGCGAATCTGATCCTCGTAGGCCGTCGGTTTCCAGCCTGCGTCGGTGAGCGCCTGCTCGGCGCCAGCCATGGCATAGATAATAAAGTCATCGACCTTGCGTTGCTCTTTGGGCTCCATCCAATCATTCGGATTGAAGGTGCCGTCGCTGCCATCGCCGCGTGGGATCTGGCAGGCGATCTGGCAGCTGAGATCGGAGACGTCAAAGTTCTCGATGCGCCTGGCGGCATTTTTGCCCGCGGTCAACCGCTGCCATGAGGCCTCGACGCCGCAACCGAGCGGCGAAAGGAGACCAAGGCCTGTGATGACAACACGTCGCATCGGACGATTTCACGTGATCCTAATGGGAATCGACAGTCGAGCCGTACGGGCTCGTTCTTACAACGATGCTCGACGGCCCGAGCGCGCGGACCAAGCAAGGGAATTGGTCAGGCGGCCGTGTTCTTCTCCAGGAACTTGATGGCGTCGCCTACAGTCAGAATAGTTTCTGCGGCGTCGTCCGGAATCTCGCAGCCGAACTCTTCCTCGAAGGCCATGACCAGCTCGACCGTGTCGAGACTGTCGGCCCCAAGATCGTCGATGAAGCTCGCACTATCGGTGACCTTATCGGCCTCGACGCCGAGATGCTCCACTACGATCTTCTTTACGCGCTCCGAGATATCGCTCATGTCCGCCTCACCGTTTCCTTATCCGTCCTTAGGCCTCGCACGTCCCCCGGCCTCGGCTCACGGCCTAACGCACCCTAGAGCGGCAAGTCACAGGGTTTGAACGCGAGGAGGATTGTCTTTGTCAAGCCCCCATAGAGCTTCACAGAGCGGCAGTTTGGGTAACATACTTTCCAGGCCTTTGCCAGAAGCCCGGATTCGGTTGAAAGTCCCCGGCCAAACGAGCTGAGGCGCCGTCAAGCCTTTGCCGCGGAACGGGTTAGACCATGACCATTCCGCCATTCACGTGCACCGTCTCGCCCGTTATGTAGCCAGCCTCACTGCTTGCCAGAAACAACACCACCGCGGCGATATCGTCCGGCTTGCCAAATTTGGCCGCCGGAATGGCGGCGGCGATCGCTTCGGTCTGCTTCGGCGTAAGCGCATCGGTCATCGGCGTCGAGATGAAGCCCGGCGCAATGCAATTTGCGGTAATACCGCGGCTCGACACTTCGCGCGCGAGAGATTTGGTCATGCCCACCAACCCGGCCTTTGAGGCCGCATAATTCGCCTGCCCCGGATTGCCGAGCACGCCTGAGATTGACGCGATGTTGACGATGCGCCCGGCGCGGCGCCGCATCATGCCGCGCAATATCCCTCGGGTGAGCACGAATACGGAGGTGAGGTTGACGGCGATGACGTCGTCCCACTCCTCGTCCTTCATGCGCATGAAAAGATTGTCGTGAGTGATGCCGGCATTGTTGATGAGAATGTCCACCTGACCGAGGGCCTTCTCGGCCTCCTCGGCAAGCTTGGTCACGGCCGCGCGGTCGCGCAGATCGCAAGGCAGAACGATGACGCGCGAGCCAAGCTTGGCGGCAAGCTCGTTGAGGCGCTCGGCACGCGTGCCTGAAATCGCAACCGTGGCCCCTTGGGCATGCAGCGCCTCGGCAATCGCCCAGCCGATGCCTCCTGAGGCACCGGTGACGAGCGCGCCCTTTCCAGTCAAATCGAACATGCCGCTCTCCTCTTTTTATACTTGCTGGCCCTGAAGCGCCGCAGCTGCCGCCTCCAGCTCCTTGGCAGTTCCGATCGAGCGCGCCTCAAATCCCTCGAACCGCCGGGCAAGCCCGGTGAGCACCCGGCCAGCGCCAACCTCATAGACTGCCGTGACGCCTTGGTCGCGGAGATAAAGCATCGACTCCCGCCAACGCACCATGCCGGTGACCTGCTCCACGAGCCGGGCTCGGATCCCCTCAGGATCCCTTATTGCCGCGGCGAGCACATTGGCGACGAGCGGCACCGCGGGCGGCGAGATCTGCACTTGATTTAACCCCTCTCGCATCACCTCGGCGGCAGGTTGCATCAGTGCACAATGAAAGGGTGCGCTGACCGGAAGCAGCATCGCACGCCGCGCGCCGAACTTTGGCGCGAGCGCTATCGCCCGCTCGATCGCAGCCCGTGTGCCGCTGATCACCACCTGACCAGGGGCGTTGTCATTGGCTGCGGCGCAGACCTCGCCGTCACTTGCCGCCTTGGCAAGTTCTTGCGCCTGGGCAAGCTCGGCTCCGAGCAGCGCCGCCATGGCCCCCTGCCCCACCGGCACCGCGGCTTGCATGGCGCGGCCCCTCGTCTTGAGCAGGCGCGCGGTATCGCCGAGGCTCAGACTTCCAGCAGCGGCGAGCGCCGAATACTCGCCGAGCGAATGGCCGGCGACAAATGCCACGTGCTTGTCGAGCGCGATGCCCTTCTCCTCGCCGAGCACGCGGATGGCGGCAAGCGACACGGCCATCAACGCAGGCTGGGCATTCTCGGTGAGGGTAAGCTGATCTTCCGGCCCCTCCCACATTAAGGCCGACATCGGCTGGCCGAGCGCCTCGTCGACCTCGGCGAACACGGCACGTGCAGGCGCGTAGGCCTTGGCGAGCTCGGCGCCCATGCCGACCTCCTGGCTTCCCTGACCGGGAAAAATGAAAGCAATGCTCATCTACTGGAGAGCGCCTCTGCCACTAAAGTCGGGCCAGAGACACTGTTTGTCTCAAGCCTGTCAAGCGAGGCCATCCGCCGCCATCGGCCTTGCAAAGCGGCGGCAAAACCGTATAAAGCGGGCTCGAAACCGATCCGGTCGGAGGCTGAAAGGAGAGCCGCATCATTCGAATGCGGCAGGCAAGAGCCGGTCTCCCCTGTCTCCGCTCCCAAGGGTTGTCTTCTTGGGCCTTTCCTTCCAAGGCCCATGAGAGGCTTCGCGCCGGAGCTTGAAGAAGGAAAGGCAGTCCATGCCACTTTATGAGCATGTGTTCCTGGCACGCCAGGACATCTCCACACAGCAGGTCGAGGGCCTGGTGCTGGACTTCCGCACGATCATCGAAGGTGGAGGCGGAACCATCGGCAAGACCGAATATTGGGGCCTCAAGGGCCTCACCTTCCGCATCAAGAAAAACCGCAAGGCGCATTTCTCGCTGCTGAACATCGACGCGCCGCCGGCTGCGGTGGCCGAGCTTGAGCGCCAGATGCGCCTCTCCACCGACGTCATTCGCTTTCTGACCGTCAGGGTGGACGAACACGAGGCCGACGCCTCGCCCATGATGCGTCGCGCCGATCGCGACGAGCGCGAAGGCCGTAGCGAGCGCGGAGACCGATTTGATCGTGGGGACCGGGGATCGTGGCGACCGTCGGGGCCCGCGCCGGGATCGCGATCGTGACCGCGACCGCGATTTTAGCCCGCGCGAGCCGCAAGCCGCGACCGAGGATGTTGACTTTGGCGCCGCCGAGACCGGAGAGGACGACTGATGAGCATGACCCAAGGCGCGGCGCGCCGCCCCTTCTACCGTCGGCGCAAGACCTGCCCGTTCTCTGGCGATAAGGCGCCCAAGATCGACTATAAGGACGTGAAGCTCCTGCAACGCTACATTTCAGAGCGCGGCAAGATCGTGCCGAGCCGCATCACGGCGGTCTCCGCCAAGAAGCAGCGGGAGCTTGCCCGCGCGATCAAGCGAGCACGGTTTCTGGGCCTGTTGCCCTATTTGATTCAGTAAGGGCTTGGACCAGCGGCGGTCGCCGCGTGCCGAGCTTACGCCAGAGGTTGGGACTGCTCGCCGTCCCTAACCGCTCTTGTGAAGAGCCGGGACAGCGCAAACGATGGCAACACTCTTTCTCATCGGTGCCGGCGCGGGCCTCGTGTCCGCAGCTCTGTTCGCCTCGGCCGCGACGGCGACCGCGCTTGCCGGTGTCCTGTTCTACCTCGCGCCATTGCCGATCTGCCTCGCCGGCCTTGGTTGGAGCTGGATAGCCGCGGCGATCGCGGCGCTTGCAGGCACCGTCGTTGCCTGCAGCGTGCTCGGACTGGCAGCGGGCGCCATTTTCGCCGGCGCCATTGCCATGCCGATGGCGGTCCTGTGCTATCTTACCCTGCTCTCGCGCCCCGCCACCGGGCCTCAAGGAGAGGCCACCGGGGCGGTCGAATGGTATCCCATCGGCCGTCTGGTCGGATGGGCCGCCGTGATCGGCGGGGCGCTCGCCGTCATTATGGTGCTGACGCTCGGCTATGACGCCGACACCTATCGCAACTCGATCAAGGAGCTTCTCCAGAACAGTGCCTTGAAGGAGCTAGACCGCGACGGGTCGCTGATCAACAACAGCACGATCGGGGGCTTGAGCAGCGTGCTCGCTCGCACCTTGCCGGCAGCCTTCGCCATCGTTTGGCAGACCATTGCGCTGTTTAATCTGTGGCTCTCCGGCGTGATCGTCGAGGCGTCCGGGCGCGCCTTGCGGCCTTGGCCAAAGCTCGACACCATCGAGATCCCGAACGCATTCTTCCTTGCCTTCACCGCGAGCCTGCTCGCCTCCTTCTTGCCGGGGATGGCCGGCCTGCTCGCGACCGGGCTCGCCGGCGCGCTGCTCTTTGCCTATGTGCTGCAGGGACTCGCAGTGCTGCATGCCTTCAGCCGCTGCATGCCATTTCGCAGTCTGCTGCTCGCCGCCGTCTATATCGGCATTTTGCTGCTTGGTTGGGCTGCCGTTGCCGTCGCCATTCTTGGCCTCAGCGAGCCCATGCTCCGCTTGCGCGAGCGCGCGGCGGCGCGGGGGCAACCCCCAAATCCGGATTGATCAATCGAACAAACAGGAGCGTCGAAATGCAAGTTATACTTCTTGAGCGCATCGGCCGCCTTGGCCAAATGGGCGACGTGGTCAACGTCAAGGATGGCTTCGCGCGCAACTTCCTCTTACCGCAGGGCAAGGCGCTGCGCGCCACCAAGGCCAATCGCGAGCGCTTCGAAAAAGAACGCGCGCAGCTCGAGGCTCGCAATCTCGAGCTGAAATCCGAAGCAGAGGCCGTTGCCGCAAAGCTGAAAGGGCAAAGCTTCATCGTTCTCCGTCAAGCCGGAGATTCCGGCCAGCTCTATGGCTCGGTGGCGACGCGCGACATTGCAGCGGTGGTGACCGAAGGCGGTTTCTCCATCGAGCGCCGCCAGGTCATGCTCGACCGGCCCATCAAGACGCTCGGGTTGCACGACGTGCGCATTGGCCTCCATGCCGAAGTGGAGCCGCATGTGACCATCAACGTCGCCCGTTCGGCGGACGAGGCGGCCCGTCAGGCGCGCGGCGAGCAGGTGACCGGTAAGGCAATGGACGAGGCGGAGGAAGAGGCCATCGCCGCACGCCGCGCCGCAGAGCAATTATTCGACGAAGGCGCGATTGCTGGCAAACTTGCCGAAGGTGCGGGAGAGACCACAGAAGGCGAAGCACAGTCATAGGCGTAACACGCGACGCTTTGTACTACTGAGCCTTAAGGAACGCTTCAGAGTGCCAGTTGTTTTGTTGTAGCCAGCCTCGTAAACTGGCGGTGTAAGCTATGACAAACCCTCCCTGAGGAGGGTTGGCGCACATTTCGATGTTCCGCCCGCTCCGGCATGCCCTCGATCGCATCGTAACGACAGGACATCTGCGCCTGACGGACGCCCAGGGCTGCGCCCATGCCTTCGGCGACCAGAGCGGCACGCCGGTCGTCGCCCGCATCATGGATCGCAGGACCGAGCGCCTGCTTTTCGTCAATCCGACACTCGCGCTGGGTGAGGCTTATATGGATGGGCGCCTCGTCATGGAGTGGGGCACGATCTACGATTTTCTCGAGCTGGTCCTTGCCAATCTCGATTATGCCCATTGGCCCCGCTGGGTGAAGGGCTTGGAGACTCTCCGCTTCGCCGGCCGCTGGCTCCGCCAATTCAATCCAGAGCCCCGCGCCAAACGCAACGTCGAGCATCACTACGACCTCGACAGCGGCCTCTATGAGCTGTTCCTCGACAGCGATCGACAATATTCCTGCGCCTATTTCGAGCAGGATGGAATGTCGCTGGACGAAGCGCAAGCAGCCAAGAAGCGTCACCTCGCCGCCAAGCTCAATCTTCGCGACGGACTGAAGGTGCTCGACATCGGCTGCGGTTGGGGCGGACTTGCCCTCTATCTTGCCAAGACCGCGCATGTCGAGGTGACCGGCATCACCTTAAGCGAGGGGCAGCGCAAGATCGCCGAGGAACGTGCTTTCGCCATGGGCTTGTCGAATGCAGTCAATTTCAGGCTTTGCGACTATCGCGAGCTCGATGGCCAGTTCGACCGCATCGTCTCCGTCGGCATGTTCGAGCATGTCGGCATCGCCCATTACCGCGGCTTCTTTGCCAAGATTGGTGAGCTCCTCACCAAAGACGGTGTGGCCTTGCTGCACTCGATCGGGCGCTTCGATGGCCCCGCCTCGACCAACCCCTTCATCGACAAATACATCTTCCCCGGCGGTTACAGCCCCGCCTTGAGCGAAGTGTTTCAGGCCGGCGAGCGCAACGGCCTCCTTGTCACCGACGTTGAGATCCTGCGGCTCCACTACGCCATGACGTTGCGCCACTGGCGGCAGCGCTTCCGCGCGGCCTGGCACACGGCGGTCGAGCGCTATGGCGAGTGCTTCTGCCGTATGTGGGAATTCTATCTTGCCGGAGCCGAGACCGGGTTTCGCTACCAGAACCTCATGGTCTTCCAGTTGCAGCTCGCCAAGGACCAGACGGCACTCCCGCTCACCCGCGACTATATTCATACCTCCGAGCACGACTTCCGCGCACGCGACGGCCGCTTCGCGCCACAACCGCTTCGCCGAGCGAGGCGCTGAACTGCCTTCGCTCGTTGTTGGCGAATACAGTTCCCCCCGCTGTTCACAGGCGCCCGCTCTAGCCCCCCGCCACGTTTTGGCTACTCTGGACCTATGAGCGCGCTGATTCGCCCACTACAGCCGGCTGCCGAGACGCCGACCTTCCGTGCCCCGCCCCATAATCTTGAGGCGGAGCAGGCCCTTCTCGGCGCGATCCTGGTGAACAACGAGGCTTGCGACCGGGTGTCGAGCTTTCTCAAGCAGGAGCACTTCTACGACGCGCTGCATGGGCGCATCTACGACCACGCTGCAAAGCTGATCTGGGCTGGAAAGCGCGCCACGCCGATCACGCTCAAGACCTTCTTCCAGGGCGACGAGCCAGCTGGCGACCTAACCGTGCCGCAATATCTCGGCCGGCTTGCGGCCAACGCCACAACCATCATCAACGCTGAAGATTATGGCCGCACTATTTACGACCTCGCTATCCGCCGGCAACTGATCCAGATCGGCGAAGGGATGGTCAATGTAGCCTATGATGCGCCAATCGACGCGCCGCCGGCGGTGCAGATCGAGGACACCGAGCAGAAGCTCTACGACCTTGCCGAGACCGGGAAGTACGGATCTGGCTTCGAGCCTTTCACCACCGCGCTCACCGATGCCATCGACATGGCCGCCAACGCCTATCGGCGCGACGGCGGATTGTCTGGGCTCGCCACCGGCTTCACCGACCTCGACCAGCGTATGGGTGGCTTGCAGCCTTCCGATCTGATCATCGTCGCCGGGCGCCCCTCCATGGGCAAAACGGCGCTCGCCACCAACATCGCGTATCACGTCGCGCAAACCTACCGGCGCGATCCTGACTCCGAGGTGGCGGTCGACGGTGCCGTGGTCGGGTTCTTCTCGCTCGAAATGTCGGCCGAGCAGCTCGCGACCCGCATCATCTCCGAGCGGGCCTATATCCCTTCGGAGCGCATCCGCCGCGGCCGCATCGAGTCCGAGGAGTTCGACCGCATCGTCGAGGTCTCCCAAGAACTCCAGAACCTTCCTCTTTATATCGACCAGACCGGCGGCATCACCGTGGCTCAGCTCGCCGCGCGGGCGCGGCGCCTGAAGCGTCAGCGCGACGTCGGCCTCATCGTCGTCGACTATCTCCAGCTGCTGTCGGGCTCATCCCGGCGCGCCGCCGAAGGCCGTGTGCAGGAGGTTTCGGAGATCACCACGGGCTTGAAGGCGCTCGCCAAGGAGCTGCATGTCCCCGTATTGGCGTTATCCCAGCTATCCCGCCAGGTTGAACAGCGCGAGGACAAACGTCCGCAACTTGCGGATTTGCGCGAATCCGGTTCCATCGAGCAGGACGCTGACGTGGTGTTGTTCGTCTTCCGCGAGGAATATTATGTCGAGCGGAGACAGCCGCGCGAGAATACCGAAGAGCACAAGCAGTGGCAGCAAGAGATGGACCTGGTCACCGGCAAGGCCGAAGTGATCATCGGCAAGCAGCGTCACGGGCCCACGGGCACCGTGAGGCTCCAGTTCACGCCGGAATTCACGAGGTTCGGCAACCTCGCCGCGGAGGAGCGGCTGCCGGAGCGCCTGGACTAAGCGGGCCCGCCGAGACCGATAACGCGACGGCAACCGCCATCCTCACCATCGATCTTGACTCTGTCGTCGCCAACTACCGCACCTTGCACGACCTCAGCGCGCCAGCCGAATGCGCCGCGGTGGTCAAGGCCGATGCCTATGGGCTCGGCATGGCCGAGGTTGCGCCGACGCTCGCGCATGCAGGCTGCCAGACTTTCTTTGTTGCCACGCTTGGCGAAGCCGAGGAGCTGCGCGCGCTTCTTCCCGGCGCCACCATCTACGTCTTGGATGGCCTGCTCAAGGATACGGGTCCGGTCTATCGCCAACTGGGCTTGCGCCCCGTACTCAACAGCACCGAAGAAATCGAAGAATGGGCAGCCTTCGCCAAGGCCGCGCGCTCCAAGCTCCCGGCTGCCGTCCATATCGATAGCGGCATGAACCGACTTGGGCTTTCCGCTGCGGGGGTTGACCGCGCGTCCCGCGCGACGGACCTGTGGAGCAGCTTCGAGCTCGCGCTGGTGATGAGTCATCTTGCCTGCGCCGACGAGCCTGACCATCCCAAGAACGAGGCGCAGAAGAAAATCTTCGACACCCTTCGTGCCAAATTGCCGAAAGCTCCGTCAAGCCTCGCCAACTCAGCCGGCATTCTGCTCGGGCGAGCGTATGGCTACGACCTCGTGCGTCCAGGCATTGCCCTCTATGGCGGCAGGGCGCGGCGGGCGGGCGCCAATCCCTTCGCGCCGGTGGTCCATCTTGCCGGGCGGATCCTGCAAGTGCGCGAGGTCGCGGCAGGTCAAACCGTTGGCTATGGCGCAACGCGGGCGCTTGAGCGACCGTCGCGCATCGCCGTCCTCGCGGTCGGGTATGCCGACGGCGTCTTCCGCTCGCTGTCGGCCGGCGACGGCGAGCAAGGCTTGCAGGTCTACCTTGAATCCCATCCGGCGCCGCTGCTCGGCCGCGTGTCCATGGATCTCATCACCATCGATGTGACCGATGTCCCCGAGGTGATTGCCAAGCGCGACGCTTGGGTCGAGCTGATCGGCAAGAATGTCTCGGCCGACGAGCTTGCCGCCCACGCTGGCACCATCGACTACGAGGTTCTCACCAATCTCGGCACCCGCGCTCTGCGCCGCTATTTGGGCGGCTAACAGCACGTCATGGCCAAAGCCTCCAAAGCCTTTGTCTGCCAAGCCTGTGGGGCAGTGACCACGCGCTGGTCCGGCAAATGCGCGGCCTGCGGGGAATGGAACAGCATCATCGAGGAGGCCACGGCTCCCTCCGGTCCTCCGGCCCTGGTCGCCATCAGAGGCGGCAAAGGCAGGGCCGCCTCCTTCGAGGGCCTGCAAACCGAGACCCGCGATGCGCCGCGGCTGCCGACTGGCATCGCCGAGTTCGATCGCGTGCTTGGCGGCGGTCTCGTGCCCGGCTCTGCCGTGCTCGTCGGCGGCGACCCGGGTATCGGCAAATCGACACTTCTGCTTCAGGCCGCGGCGGCGCTCGCCTCGAGTGGCGCAACGGTCGTCTTTCTTTCCGGCGAGGAGGCGCCAGCGCAGGTGCGTATGCGGGCGGCGCGCCTTGGCCTTAGCCAGGCTCCAGTGGCGCTCGGCACCGAAACCAACCTCGCCAATATTATCGCCACCTTGAGCAAGGCGAAGGCACCAGCCCTGATCGTCATCGATTCGGTGCAGACTCTGTGGTCTGAGGGCCTCGAAGCCGCCCCCGGCACCATTTCGCAGCTTCGCGGCTGCGCCTCGGCGCTCGTGAGTTGGGCTAAAGGGAGCGGCTCGACCCTCGTCCTCGTCGGCCACGTCACCAAGGACGGCCAGATCGCCGGCCCCAAAGTCATCGAGCATATGGTCGATACCGTGCTCTATTTCGAAGGCCAAAGCGGCCACCAATTCCGCATCCTGCGGGCGGTGAAGAACCGCTTCGGGCCAACCGACGAGATCGGCGTGTTCGAGATGCGGTATGAGGGGCTGCAACAGGTGGAGAACCCCTCTGCCCTGTTCTTGAGCGACCGCGACCGCGGCGCGCCGGGCACCGCAGTGTTCGCTGGCATGGAGGGGACAAGGCCGATCCTGGTTGAATTACAGGTGCTTGTCGCGCCGTCTTTACTCAGTATGCCAAGACGCGCCGTGGTCGGATGGGATCCGAATCGACTCGCCATGCTCATCGCCGTGCTCGAGGCCCGCTGCGGCGCCCGCCTCGGCGCCCATGACGTTTATCTCAATGTCGCTGGCGGCTTGAAGCTCGGCGATCCCGCCGCAGACCTTGCCGCGGCGGCAGCCCTGCTTTCCTCATTCACCGGACGCCCGGCGCCCGAGGACAGCGTCTATTTCGGCGAGGTCAGCCTCACCGGCGCGGTCAGGGCCGTGGGTCATATGGACCAACGCCTTAAGGAGGCCACGAAATTAGGGTTCACGCGGGCAGTCGTGCCGGCGGCTTGCGCCCCGGACCGGCAGCTGGCCGAGATCGGGCTCGCGCCCCTCTCCCAGCTCAGTGAGCTCGTCGCTTGGTTCGGCCTGCCGGAGAGGGACTGAAAACCCGGCTTCAACATGCGAATGCGCCGGAGTTCGCATCCGCCGTTGCCGATCTGGGTCATTTATGCTTCATCGCGGGGAATCGTGATAGTCTCCGCCGCGCTCGCTTAAGGAGCCTCGCGCCATGCCAATTTCCTGGCTCGATGTCATTCTCATCATCATCATGCTCGTGTCGGGATTCCTCGCCATGGTGCGTGGATTCACGCGCGAGGTGTTGTCGATTTTCTCTTGGGCCGTGGCCGCCGTCGCCGCGCTCTATTTGACGCCAAAATATTGGCAAACGGTCGAAACCTACTTTCCCTCTCCTGCCTTCGCCCAAATCGGTTTCGCCGCCGGCGTCTTCATCATTACTCTGATCATCGTCAGCCTGATCACCTTTCGCATCTCCGACCGCGTGCTCGATAGCCGCGTCGGCGCGCTCGATCGCACCATGGGCTTCATCTTTGGCTTGGCGCGAGGATTTCTCCTTGTGGCCATTGTCTTCATTCTGTTTAGCGCGCTTGCCAGGGACCAACCAACCTGGATCACCGAGGCGCGCTCCTACCCGATCCTCAAGCAGACTCAGGTCGCCATCGAGTCGCTGATGCCGATGAACCCGGAGCAATACCTCCCGGGCGGCAAACACGACGAAGCTCCTGAAGGCCGGCCTGCGGCGCCCGGCGCCCAGCCTGCCGCACCCTCCGCTTCGCCGCCGGCGACGCCGCCGCCAGACCAGCGCTCGGAGGCGCCAAATCCTGTCAAACCGGTTGCGTGGACGCGTATTGAAGCGCCGATGAAGGCGCCTATCTAAGGGAGGCGAGGACGCGCGTGACCAACCACGTTGACGCTGAAGATCTGACCTGGCTCGACGAGGACCGCCTGCATGAGGAATGCGGCGTGTTCGGCATTTTCGGCCATCCCGACGCTGCGGCCCTCACGGCGCTCGGCTTGCATGCGCTCCAACATCGCGGCCAAGAGGCGGCCGGCATCGTCAGCTTCGACGGCGCTCACTTCCACACCGAGCGGCGCTTGGGCCTGGTCGGCGACCACTTCACCTCAAGCCAGGTGATCGAGCGGCTGAAGGGCGACTCGGCCATCGGCCATGTGCGCTATTCGACCTGCGGCGATCCGATCATGCGCAACGTGCAGCCGCTTTTCGTCGACCTCGCCTCCGGCGGTTTTGCCCTCGCCCATAACGGCAATCTCACCAACGCGCTCACCCTTCGCGACTGGCTGATCACCAAGGGTGCCATCTGCCAATCCACCACCGATACGGAAGTGATCCTCCATCTCGTTGCCCGCAGCGAGAAGCGCTCCTTCGTGGAGAAGTTCGTCGAGGCGTTGCTGCAAATCGAAGGCGCTTATGCGCTCGTCGGCCTGACCAACAAGAAGCTCGTTGGCGCGCGCGATCCTTACGGCATCAGGCCCCTGGTACTGGGCAAGCTCGGCGAGGCCTGGGTGCTCGCTTCCGAGACTTGTGCCCTCGACATCATCGGCGCCAACTTCGTGCGCGAGGTCGAGAACGGCGAGGTGGTGGTGATCACCAAGGAAGGGATTGAGAGCCACCGCTTCGTGCCGAAATTCCCGGCCCGGCTGTGCATCTTCGAATATATCTATTTTGCCCGTCCCGACTCCATCGTCGGCGGTCGCTCCGTCTATGACGTGCGCAAGGAGATGGGCCGGCAGCTGGCGCTCGAATCCCTCGCCGATGCCGACGTCGTCATTCCCATTCCCGATTCCGGCGTGCCCGCGGCCATCGGCTATTCGCAAGGCTCCTGCATTCCGTTCGAATTCGGCATCATCCGCAATCACTATGTCGGCCGCACCTTCATTGAGCCGGAGCAGCGCATCCGTCAGCTCGGCGTGAAGCTCAAGCACAGCGCCAATGAGGCGCAAGTGAAGGGCAAACGCATCGTGCTGATCGACGACAGCGTGGTGCGCGGCACCACCTCGGTAAAGATCGTGCAGATGATGCGCGAGGCGGGTGCCAAAGAAGTACATATGCGCATTTCGAGCCCGCCCATCCGGCACCCGGACTTCTACGGCATCGACACCCCCGACCAGGACAAGCTGCTCGCCGCCACCAAGAGCCTCGAAGAGATGCGAACCTATATGGGCGCCAACTCGCTTGCCTTCCTGTCGGTGGAGGGCATCTACAAGGCCATGGGCTATGACGGCCGCGATTCAGCCCACCCGCAGTTTACCGACCATTGCTTCACCGGCGAGTACCCGACACGGCTCCGCGATCGCGAAGGCCCGCCACAGCAGAAGCAGCTCTCCTTTCTCGCCGAGGTCGGTTGACCCAACGCCTCAAGGACCGCATTGCGCTTGTTACCGGAGCCTCGCGCGGGCCGCCCGCGAAGGGGCGCACGTGCTCCTCCTCGGCCGCGGATTGACCTTGCTCGGGCGCGCCGACGACGATATCCGCGCGGCCGGAGGGACGGCGAGCCTCATTCCCCTGGATCTCACCGACGGGGAAGCCATCGACGCGCTCGGGCCGTCGCACTATGAGCGTTTTGGCAAGCTCGACGTGATTGTGGGCAGCGCCGCCGTTCTCGGCGCGCTGTCGCCGCTCCTCCACGTCGCGTCCGGTCATTGGGACCGTGTCTTCGCAGTGAATGTGACCGCCAACTGGCGGCTGATCCGCACGCTTGATCCGCTGCTCCGCCGGTCCGACGCGGGGCGTGTCATTTTCGCGACCTCGAGCGTGGCGCGCTCGGCCCGCGCCTACTGGGCGCCCTACTCCGTCTCCAAGGCAGCGCTTGAGGCTCTGGCCAGGACCTATGCCAATGAGACCGCAGACAGGCCAATCAAGGTGAACCTTGTCGATCCCGGCGCTCTTGCCACGCGCATGCGCACCGAGGCCTATCCGGGGGAGGACCAGGCAACGCTCCACAAGCCCGAAGACCTGACTGAGACCTTTGTCCGGCTCGCCATGCCCGAATTCGAAGCGACCGGCCGGCTCTTCACGCCGGAAAGCCCCCTCCATGACTCTGCCCAGGTCATAGGCAAATAGCCGGTCTTTCTGCGCCGCAGAATTTCCACATCTTGGTGGCAGAGTTGACTGAAATAGGCGGGGCTCAACCGCCTTGGCTGCTGATCGCCAAGCAGGGAATGCCAACCATGCGCCATGCAGGAGCCGCTTTCGCAGTCTTGTTGATCGCGCCGTTTCCCGGCGCTGCAGCCGAGCTTTGCCCGGCGCTGTCCAGCACCAACCTTACCCCTTGCGAGAGTTTGATCAATCCCGCCAGCGACCTGTTGCAGACACGGATCAACAGCCGTTTGAACATTACCGGCGTAACACCAGACGACGGCGCGTCCGTGTGGGCGGAAAGCCGCCAAGCGCCGTTCCAGACCGTCGACGGCGCGCCGTCACTCACCACGACCTATTTCGGCGCAGACTATCGCCTGGGATCGGACCTCTTGCTTGGCGCGATGGTGCAGAGGGACGATCGGATCGTCACTCTTCCTGTCGGAGACGAGGTAACCGCCACGGACGCCTACTTGGCGGGCCCCTATGCGGCCTATCGGCTGTCCTCGAATCTCGTTCTCGGCGCGAGAGCCTCCTGGGGTGAAATATCCGATGGCACCACGCTTACAAGCGAGGAAGCCAGCTTCACCACCAATCGCCTGCTGACCGAGGCGCGGCTCAGTGGAAGCTGGGGATTGGGCGGTTGGCAGCTGATGCCTAGCGCTGCGCTCACTCACGTGGATGAGACCGCGATTGCCGCCATACCGGGTCTCGCCGGAACAAGCACCGTGCTGACCCGCTTTACCGCCGGTCCGGAGGTCAGGCGGTCGATCGACATGGGATTAGGCTCGAGTTTGGAGCCTTTTGCGTTCTTCAAGACGAGCTTCGATCTCAACGACATCAAGATCGCGCCAGGGGCCGCCCGCAGTACGATTGGTGGCGGCGTCGTGATGAACGACGCCGACGGCTATGTCATCCAGGCGACGGGTGACTACAGCGAAACCGTTGGCGCCGCGACCCCGGACCAGTCGCTTGCCGGGAAGGTGATGGTCTCCGTCCCCTTGAACTGATCTTCAGTGCTAGGCCACGCGCTTTTTCGAGCGGACAATCGTCTTGATGCGTCCCCGGGCCATGCCGGACATTTCGCCGATCTTGCGGTCCTGCATCTCGATGAAGGTTCGCGCCGGCTCATCGCCGTCGAGCCCGCCGAGGTCTGCGGCAGGCACCTTGCGGTTGGAAGTCTGCGTTCCATCCTCGTAGATAATGTCGAACAGCACGAAGCCGTTGGCGACCTGTTGCTTCTTCTTGGCCATGTGCGTTCTCCGATAGCAAAGACTAATTGTGATGCGGCGGCTTGCCCGCCGCCGGCGTGGAGTCACCCTCGGTATCGCCGCGAGCGGCCTTGCGCTTCGCGGCGTCCTCTTCGCGCTTTTGCAGCTTCTCCTGCTTCTTCTGCTGCTTATTGCGGTTGCGAGTAGCGCGCTCCTGGTTGTAGTTGGGCTTGAAGGCCATGTTCTATCCTTCGCCTATTTCTGACCTGCGCGACGCGATTTCGGGCGGGGGGTTGCGGCCGCGACAGCTGCGGCTTCCCGATCAGCGGCTTCCTTAGCGAGACGAAGCGCGCGCAAGCGCGCCGTCTTTTCCAGCATCGCGTCGTGCTCTCGCTCCTGTTCGAGCTTCAGCGTCGATTCCTGCTTCTTGCTGCGGCTCAATAGCGCTTCGGCATTGCGCCTCGCGGCGCTGATACGCGTTGGAAACTTGCTCATCTTGGCTCTCCTGATAGGGACAGACGTGCGGATCTCGGACGGGTCAGCGCCCCCCTGGCGGCAGGCAGCGCATTTCCTCGCCGTCCATTTGTTTGCCACGAGCGCTTGGACGCCGGCGCGGCAGACGAACGCTCTGGCCGCTCGTTGGACGCCGGCGCGGGTCGCGAACGCTCCGGCCGCTTTGGCGCTGGTGCGGACCGCGTACGCTCCGGCCGCCACCCCTGCGAAGCGGTTTCGGTCCGTTCAACCCGGGAATGACGATGGCCCGCAACAGCAAGCGATACCCGCGTCAATTTCTCAATGTCCTTGAGATAGGGCCGCTCGCTCTGATCGCAGAACGACACGGCCGTTCCACCGGCGCCGGCTCTCGCCGTTCGGCCAATGCGATGCACGTAGCTCTCGGGCTCGTTCGGCAGCTCGTAATTGATGACATGCGAGATCGCGGGAACGTCGATGCCGCGAGCGGCGATATCGGTGGCGACGAGGATGCGAGCCTGACCGCTGCGAAACGCCTCCAGCGCCCGGACCCGGGCATTTTGCGCCTTATTGCCGTGGATGGCCTCAACCGCCAAGCCGGCCTGCCGCAGAAACTTGCAGACCTTGTCGGCACCGTGCTTCGTGCGGGTGAAGACAAGCACGCGGTCCATGCCCGGATCGCCGAGCAGCTCCAACAGGAGGTTGCGTTTGGCCTGCACCGGGACGAAGTAGACTTGCTGGTCGATGCGGTCCACGGTGATCTTGGCCGGTGAAACGTCGATGCGAGCTGGATTGCGGAGAATCTCGGCGGCAAGCTTGGCGATGTCCGGCGGCATGGTCGCCGAGAATAGAAGCGTCTGGCGCTCCTTGCGGCAGGCGGCGACGATCTTCCGCACGTCGCGGATGAAGCCCATGTCGAGCATACGGTCTGCCTCGTCGAGGACAAGGATCGAAACCTTGTCGAAACTGACATGGCGCTGGCCATAGAGATCAAGCAGCCGCCCCGGCGTGGCGACGAGAATGTCGACGCCGTGAACCAGCACCTTCACCTGTTGCCCCTGCCCTACGCCGCCAAAGATGACGGTAGACCGCAAGCCAAGGCCGCGACCATAGGCGCGAAATCGCTCGTCGATTTGCAGGGCAAGCTCTCGCGTCGGTGCGAGAATGAGTGCATGGGGGCGCCCCGGTGAGCGCTGCAGACGTTGCGCCGAGAGACGATGCAGGATCGGGAGCGCGAAGGCCGCGGTCTTTCCGGTACCCGTTTGGGCGATGCCAAGCAAATCCCGGCCTTCGGTCAGAAGGGGGATCGCCTGCGCCTGAATTGGCGTCGGTTTAAGGTAATTCTCGGTCTTGAGCGCAAGCCGCAAGGGCTCGGCAAGGCCGAGGCCGTCAAAAGAAGTAGGTGTCACATTATTTCCTTAGGCGCCGAGACCACCGTTCCTGATGCAGCGGTCGTGCCGGCGTTTAACGCCGAGTCCCACGCGCTACCTGGGTTCAGACGATGATTGAAAAATTGTCTCGGGATGAAACGCCATTGAGTTGGCGGCTTCGCGCGATCGCGAGCAATTAGATGTCGGGAACATGGAGGCACCCCCCCAATATGTCAAGTGAAGATCGCGCCAAAGGTTCATGAATCGGCAATTTTATCCTTTGTCGTCAGGACCATGCCGTCATACCCCGGCTCGACACCTTCGGGCAGCTCCCGTACCAAGGCCCCAAAGTCGAGATCGACATTCATATGGGTGAGCACGGCGCGATTCGGTTTGACGCGCTGGATCCATGCGAGTGCCTCATTGACGCTAAAATGACTCGCATGGCGTAAATAACGCAGTGCGTCCAGTATCCACACATCGAGGTTCTCAAGATATTTGAGCGTTTCCTCGGGTAAATCGCTGACGTCGGGCGAATAGGCAATGCCGCCGAAGCGGAAGCCGAGTGTTTCACCGGAGCCATGACGTTGCCGGAAGGGCAGCGCCTCGATTGCGCCGCCCGGTCCCAAAATTTTAACCGGCACGCCAGGCGCGATTAGGTGACCGTCGAGGATTGGCGGATATTCGCCGTTGGCTGACATTTTAAAGCAATAGGCGAAGCGCTGCCCGAGTTGTTGTTCGGTAACCTCGTCGTAGTACACGGCGACTCGCCGCCGCCCGTTATAGGACACCATGCGCAAATCATCGATGCCATGGGTGTGATCGGCATGGTCGTGGGTGTAGAGCACGCCATCGAGCCAGCCTACGCCCACATCGAGCAGTTGCTTGCGCAGGTCCGGCGAGGTGTCCACGAGCACGTTCGTCGTGCCCTCCCCGCCCTCCTTTTGCACGAGCACCGAGCAGCGCTGCCGCCGGTTCTTCGGGTTTGACGGATCGCAAGCGCCCCAGATGTTACCGACTCGCGGCACGCCTCCAGACGTGCCGCAACCGAGAATGGTGAGCTTGAGCGTCATGCCAAAGGGATGGACGCCGCCGAGCGCGGCACCTTCTTAAACAGGCGGAAGAAGTTCTCGGTGGTGGCCGTGGCGAGCTCGACGTCGCTTATGCCCCGCACGACCGCAAGCCGCGCAGCAGTATGAACCACATTGGCTGGTTCGTTGGTGCGCCCACGCAAGGGTTCAGGCGCAAGATAAGGCGCATCGGTTTCGACCAGCAGCCGGTCAAGTGGCACGTCCTTGGCAATATCGCGGAGCGCCTCAGAGTTCTTGAAGGTCACCACTCCGGAGAAGGACACATACCCGCCGAGCGCAAGGCCGCGACGGGCGAGCTCAGGACCGCCGGTGAAGCAATGCAGCACGAAGGGAAAGGCGCCGCGTGCCGCCTCCTCTTCGAGAATGCTGGCAATATCCACGTCTGCGTCGCGGGCGTGGATGACGAGTGGCAGCCCCGTCTGCCGCGCCGCGGCGATATGGGTGCGGAAGCCACGTTCCTGATCGGGCCGCGGGCTGTTGTCGTAGTGATAATCGAGGCCGGCCTCGCCGATGGCTACTACCTTCGGATGGCGCGTGAATTTCACGATCGCTTCGAGCGTAATGTCCTTCTCCTCTGCCGCATGGTGCGGATGGGTGCCGATCGAGCAGTACACGTTGCCATGCGGCTCGACGATCTCCAGCAGATCGGAAAATCGCCTGACCCGTGTGGAGATGGTCAGCATGAGGCCGACACCGGCGCCCTCGGCGTGCGCGAGCACGGCCTCGCGCTTCGTGGCGAGATCGGGAAAATCGAGATGGCAGTGACTATCGATCAGCATTGCTTACTTTCCAAAAATTAAGCCCCCGCAAGTAGTTAGCCAAAGTTGTCGAGCTCCTTTGCAGCCTACGGGTAACCGACAGGTAACAACCCGCAAAGGAGGGCGCAGCTTATGCGCGACAGCTTCGACTTCAAAGTGCGGCAAGAGGGCGGCGTGACTTTGTTTCGACCGATGACGCCGTCGGCCAAAGAGTTCGCCGCCGATATCTTCCGAGACGCGATCCGGCTTGGTGACTGTTACGCCGTCCGTCAGGGCCTTGCCGACAAGGTGATCCTCTCTCTCGTATGTC
The DNA here is from genome assembly GCA_963745855.1 of uncultured Alphaproteobacteria bacterium. Classification (GTDB taxonomy): domain Bacteria; phylum Pseudomonadota; class Alphaproteobacteria; order Rhizobiales; family Methyloligellaceae; genus Methyloceanibacter. The sequence goes on from CAVUZR010000011.1 coordinate 222,947, forward strand.
AGCGATCGTTCGCGATCAGCGTCGACGGTCCCCAGCCATGAGGGATGGCCGCCGCGTGTTCGACAGGGGGTAACCTGCGCGGTGCCACGCTGCCCAGGATGGTCCTTGCCCGTCCCGGGCAGCTTCAAAACCACCACACAAAATCCCCCACTTTTTATGCCGTCGACTCGCCCGGTACAAAAACACCAGGCGCAACCGAAACCACAGAGGAGCAGCCATGACGAGAAAATATCTACCCGGACCGAAGGTCGCCGAGCGGTACGGATGGAGCGCGCAGACGACCTATCGCCGGCGCAGGTTTGACCCGGACTTTCCCGCGCCGGTCACCATCAACGGGCGACATTACTACCCAGAAGATCAGTTGGATGCGTACGACGACGCCCGTTAACGGCGGCAACGACAAACCTAGTTGTGATCAACACGAAAAGGAAATGACATGACCATGCAAAAGGAAAGCCCGGCGTGTGGGGCACCGACCGGGCTGAAGCTGACCTAAATGGAAACGTCCAACAGACATTAGATAACCCGACCGGCCCTGACGATCAAGACATTAACGACCTCCCGCCGCCGTGGCTGGATGCCGGTCCTTATCTGCCGCCGGAGGGGCACCTATGAAGCGCGCCCCAAAACGGAAGCCAACACCCGTAGAGAAATTGTTGGCCGCTGTTAGGCGGAACCCGTCCCCAAAATCGCGCGATCCGCGGCAGCTCGATCTCATGACGTTCGTCGCTGATCACCAGAAGCGCGACGCTTTCGCCCGTCTCGATGAAACGATCCGCGAGACGCTGAAAGACACACGAGCAACGGCGAGGAAACGCCATGACCTCCCTCACCAAACAGGATGCCGACCGGCTAGCCAAGCTGCTCGGCATGCTTAGCAGCGATCACATGGGCGAACGTGCTGCTGCTGGCGCCAAGGCCGATCAGATGCTCCGGTCCCGCGGCCTCACCTGGGGCGACATTATCAAGGCGCGCCAAGCCGAACTCGATCCCGCAACGAAGGAAGAGAGGATCGCCTTTGTCTTGGCGCATGCCTCGTGTCTGACAATGTGGGAAGAGGCTTTCCTCTACAGCATAAACGGGCGACGGACACTTTCTCTTCGGCAGCTCACGGTTCTCGATCGTCTCGTCGAGAAATGCCGCGCTTATGCAGCGAGCCGCCAATGAGCAACACCTCGAAGCGGCTCTTGCCCTCGCGGTACGCGGCCTTGCCGTGTTCCCGTGTTACGCAACCCGCAAGACGCCCCTCACAAGGCACGGTTGGAAAGACAGCTCCCGAGATCCTGAGATCATCAAGGCATGATGGACGAGCTACCCAGCGGCAAACATTGCTGTCGCCACCGGCGAACCGTCCGGTGTTGTCGTGCTCGACGTGGACATGAAGAAGGGCAAGAACGGCGAGGCCGCGCTCGCTGGCCTAGAGCAGCAGCACGGAGAAATACCGTCGACTGTAGAGGCGATCACGCCGAGCAAGGGGCGCCATCTGTGGCTCAAGCACCCTGGCCGGCCTGTCCCGTGCAGCGAGAACAAGATAGCGCTCGGCTTGGATATCAGGGGAGACGGCGGATATGTGATCGTTCCGCCATCTCATGTCGTCGAACCCGACTACGCCGGGACCTATGTTTGGTCCGTCGACAGCGCGTCGACATTTGCGGCCATCCCCGAGTGGCTGCTCGAGCGAGCGGCACCGGCGCCGGCACCGAAGCCGGACGGCTACTTCGCCGAGATCGCCGGCGGTGTCCATGACGGGCGGCGGAACGCAAGCCTCGCATCTCTATGCGGCAAGCTGTTCCGAGTAGGCCTCACGCCGTCGCAGGTGCTCGACTACCTCACCTATTGGAACACGCTGAATACGCCTCCTCTGCCCGAGGAGCGGATCAAGCTCGCCGTGAAAAATATTTGGAAGCTCGAAGCTCGGAGGTTTGGCTCATGACAGACGCGGATGTGACCCTCGATGCCGAGTGGGAAGAGGCGCGGAAAAAACGCAACGGCAACGGTTCCGACAACCAGGTGTCACCGCCGGGCGAGCCTATGCCTAACATGCGCCGGTTCCTGGCTGACAAGTATGATCACGCGGAGCGGTATTTGCTGATCCATCAAGGCGGACAGTTCTATCGCTGGGACGGAACGTGCTGGCCGACAGTCGAGAACGCTGCCCTTGTTAGCGCTCTCTATAAGTATTTCGAGCCCACAAGCATTACCTCACCGACAAGGGTGAGCTAAAACCTTACGCGCCTACCGTTCGCAAGGTGGCAGATCTTATCGGCGCGGCTAAGGGCATAACCAACCTGTTAGCGAAGATCGAGACCCCCTCATGGCTCGGTGACGCGGACTGCCGCGCCGATGAGGTGATCTCTTGCAAGAACGGGCTAGTGCATTGGCCGACGCGGAAGCTGCTACCACACCGCCCAGGCTATTACGTGCACCACAGCGTTCCCTTTGCCTTCGATCCCGCCGCGGCTGTCCCCGAGCGTTGGCTGAACTTTCTCGACGAGCTCTGGCCGGGTGATCAGGACAGCGTAGACGCACTTCAGGAAACGTTCGGCTACCTGATAAACGGCGACTGTCGTCAGCAGAAGATCTTCATGCTCGTCGGGCCGAAGCGCGGCGGCAAGGGGACGATCGGCAGAGTGCTGACACGCATGCTGGGCAAGCACAACGTCGCCGGCCCTACGCTAGCGAGCTTGGGCACGAACTTCGGCTTGCAAGATCTGATCGGCAAGCCCGTGGCCCTCGTATCTGACGCCAGGATCGGCGGCAAGGCCGACGTGGCACTGATCGCGGAACGCCTGCTGTCGATCTCAGGGCAGGATCTGCAAAACGTTGACCGCAAATATTTAGAGCCATGGTCGGGCTATCTGCCCACGCGCTTCGTGATCCTGACGAACGAGCTGCCGCGCTTCACGGATGCGTCCGGGGCCCTGGCAAGCCGGTTCGTCGTTTTTATGCTGACGAGGAGCTTTTATGGAAAAGAGAACCCGACGCTGACGGACGAGCTTTGCAGCGAGCTGCCGGCGATCTTCAACTGGGCGTTGGATGGTCTGCAAAAACTTCGCGCGCGAGCGAGGTTCGAGCAGCCGGCGGCCAGCAAGGTGGCGATCAAGCTCGAAGATCTTGCCAGCCCTGTTGGCGCCTTCATCCGGGAAATGTGCAAGCTCGGCCGGACTACAGCATAGAGCGGTACAGGCTTTACCAGACTTACCGGCAGTGGTGCTTGGACTATGGCCGCATTGCCGCCAGTGACGCCGTGTTCGGCCGGGACCTTCGAGCTTGCGCGCCAGAAATCAGGGATAGCCGGCCGCGGGCGTCTGGCGGCGCAAGAGACCGGCACTACGCGGGAATTACAATAAATGGGTCCACGGACCACATGGACCAATAGGCCGGTCCACCCGGTCCACGGACCACCCCATTGTACTTACAACAATGAACGGAGCTGAAATAACCGAGAAGGCATGGCAAGGCCTTGTCAGCTGGCTCGGCTGCCACACAATAGGCGCCGAGGCAACGATGCCTTTCTGATTCATCTGCGTCCCTACCTCAGCTTTCCCAATGTCCGCTGGGTCTTGAGCAGACATCGCGCACGTCCGCGTCATGTCCGCAGTACCCCCAACAGCAGACATTCGTCAGTGCGCGTGGGATGTCCGAAAAGTGCCATTAGCCGACATGTATTGTCCAACTCACCGATGTGGCGGGGTCGCCAGCTCTTCGAGCCTCGTGCTTGATGCCACGCTACCCTGCGTGGCTTGGGCGACTATGGGCAAGAGCAAAGCGCCCCTGAAGCCGGGCGTTGCAAAGATTACCGCGCAGTCCCAAATATTTTGTAGTCCCAGGTAACAGGAGGCGGCCATGTCTTTGCCGCCGACAAAACGAGCCAGCCCTTGGGCAGGGGGACTATCGCGTTGGTTCGCGGTCCATCTGCTTGTCGCCGTTATTGCCGCTATGCCTGCGCTGCCGGCCAAGGCAGCGACCCAGCGGGCGATCATCCTTGAGATCAGCGACGCGATCGGACCGGCGATCGCCGACTACATCGTAGGCGAACTGCGGGCGGCAGATACTACCCAGACCGGCCTCATAGTCTTACGCATGAATACGCCAGGCGGTCTCGATTCTTCCATGCGCGAGATCGTCAGCGCCATCCTGGCCTCGCCAGTGCCGGTGGCCACCTATGTCGCACCGAACGGTGCGCGCGCAGCAAGTGCCGGCACCTACATCGCGTATGCCAGCGCTGTCGTGGGCATGGCCCCTGGCACGAATATTGGCGCGGCCACACCGGTACAGCTGGGAGTGTCTCCCTTCTTCCCGGGGGGAAGGCCCGAACAACCCCCCGCACAAAAAAATGGCCAGGAGAAGGGAACCGTGGGGGAGCCGACGGATACTGAGTCACGTAAAGCCATTAACGATGCCGTGGCCTACATCCGCAGCCTCGCCGAGCTCAATGGTCGCAATGCGGACTGGGCAGCAGAGGCGGTGCGCACGGCCGTGAGCCTTCCAGCCTCTGAGGCGCTCAAGCTTCATGTCGTTGACGTGATTGCCGATGACGTGCCGGACCTCCTTCGCAAGATCGATGGGCGCACCGCGACGGTAGCTGGAAAGCCGGAACGCTTGGCCACCGCGGGACTCGAAGTCTTGACCGTCGCACCCGACTGGCGAACAGAGCTCCTCGCCATCGCCACCAACCCGAACGTGGCTCTCATTCTCATGCTGATCGGGGTCTACGGGCTGCTCTTCGAATTTCTCAATCCCGGCGCCGTCGCCCCCGGCCTTATCGGCGCCATCAGTCTGTTCGTCGCGTTGTATGCACTCCACTTGCTTCCGATCAACTATTCGGGTGCGGCACTGGTGTTGCTGGGCATCGGTCTCATGGTCGCTGAGGCCCATATCGGTGCCTTCGGAGTAATCGGCGTTGGCGGCATTATAGCATTCGTGATCGGGGCGATCATGATGTTTCCCCCTGGGACACCAGGGTTTGAACTCTCGCCTATGGTAGTTGCAGCAACCGTGATTGTGACCGCCAGCCTCTTCCTGCTGGTGCTGGCGATGCTACTCCGATCGCGCAAGCGACTCGTCGTCACCGGCAAGGAGGCGCTGCTCGGCGCTGAGGGCGAGGCCGTGGCTTGGATGGGAAGAGATGGGCGGGTTCGGATTCGGGGAGAGATCTGGCGCGCTCGCGCCTCCAAGCCACTGAAACGTGGTACCCGCGTCAAGGTTGTCGATCGCGACGGCCTCGTCCTCATCGTTGAGTTGGCCTAACGCTGGGTTCCCGAACAAGGAGGAAGTGTCATGTTCGTTGCTGCTACTGTCGCTATTATCGCGATTCTCTGTTGTGGCCATCTTGTATTCAGCGGTGCGCATCCTGCGCGAGTACGAACGCGGCGTCGTATTCACGCTTGGGCGCTACACAGGTACCAAGGGGCCGGGATTTTTCCTGCTTGTACCGCTGGTGCAGCAGATGGTGCGGGTCGATCTTCGGGTCGTCGTTGACGAAGTGCCGCCCCAGGACGTGATTTCCCGAGACAATGTCTCGGTTGTGGTGAATGCCGTGATCTACTTCCGCGTGGTTGATGCCGAGCGAGCGATTATTCAGGTCAACAATTACTTGGTGGCGACGAGCCAACTCGCGCAGACCACGCTACGCTGGGTATTGGGCAAACACGACCTCGACACGATGTTGGCCGAGAGGGACAAGCTCAACGCGGATATCCAGGACGTGCTTGACAAGCAAACCGAGGCCTGGGGCATCAAGGTCTCCAACGTCGAGATCAAGCGAATTGATCTCAACGAGAGCATGGTACGCGCGATTGCCCGGCAGGCCGAGGCTGAACGCAGCCGCCGGGCGAAGATCATCAATGCACAGGGTGAACAGCAGGCCGCACAGAAGCTGCTCGAGGCTGCCCAGATCTTGGCGCCGGTACCGCAGGCGATGCAGCTACGCTACCTCGCGACGTTGTTCGACATCGCAAGTGAACGTAGTTCGACAATCGTGTTTCCGTTCCCAATCGAGCTGATCGCGGCGGCGCAGCGGTGACGACTGGGTGTTGAGGCAGCGGCAGGGCGGCAGACTCTGCTAAGGGAACGTTTGCTGATGCGGTGCTGTGTCTGCTTCGGGTCATAAGCGGACTCTCTTCGCAGTACGTTTTATGTCTGCTTTACCCCCGAAAGCGGACATTAATCGGCGCGATCAGCACGTCCGTTTAGTGCCAGAAGCAGACATACGAAAGCAATATCCGCTTCGGCATCAATTCCTTGGTGACCTCCGCAGTTGGTCGAACGGGATAAACCTTGATTTTCAGGCTCCTTGGCACCATTTCCAGCCTGTGAGGCTGATCGGCTAAGAGGCCGAGGCGCTGGCGCGCCAGACTCCGAAGATCTCAATCGGCAAAGCAGTGCTAGCCAACTCTGGCTCTTCCTGGCCAGGGCCGTCACCGCTCCTGCCGGCCGCTATGCCGGGTCGCCCGGAGGAATTTGATCAAATGGATTCGATGCGGAACAATCAATTTGAAGTGGAGTACGACGGCTCGGCCGTTGAGCGTCCGGCCGACGTCGCCGCTTTCCGGCGCGCCAAAGTACTGGGATCTCGGACTGGCTCGAACCCCGGATCCCTATCCGCCGGGATGGCGCAGCGGCCACCGGCAGCGTCGCGAATCAGGTCGACGATGCGCCGCGCTCGCGTGATCCTCTCGATGCGTACTTCCGTAACCTCAACAATGCCGAGTTGCTCTCCCGCGGCGAGGAGCTCGCGCTTGCCAAGCGGATCGATGAGGCCCAGCGGGCCTTGCTGATCTGCCTATGCCGAATTCCGCTGATCGTCGAGCGGGTTGGTGCCTGGGGAGACGAATTGCGCGAAGGTCGCCTTCGCTTGAATTATTTGCTCGATGCCGTTCCGTCGGATGAGCTGGAAGCTACCGAAGACGATCTTCTTGGCGATGATGGTAGCCTCTACGTAAGCGGCGAAGCGGTGGACCTCATCCCACGGCTGGAACTCGTCGCTGCCCTGAGTGCCGAGATCGCCGGTCTTGCTCGAAAGCGCATCGCGGCGCTCGCCCGTGGCAAGGAGCTTTCACGGCGCAAACGCAGGCGGCTTGACGAGCTTCTGTCGCGCGCCGTGGCGGATATTGCGGGCCTGCATCTGCAGCCGGACCGAATTTCGGATCTTGTGGCGGAGGTCGACACCGAGGCCCGGAGTCTATGCCGGACGGAGCGAGAGCTGTTGCAGCTGGCCGAAGGCTGCGGCATTGCACGCGCGGAGGTGATCGACCGCCTCTTTGGGCGCGAGCTCGATCCGGACTGGATCGGCGAGGCCACATCTCTATCCGACCGAGGCCGGTGCGCTCTTATGCAAACGCATGCGCAGCGTCTGGCCGAGCTTCGTGCAGACTTCGAGGCTGTAGCCCGGCGGCTGGGCTTGCCGCTGTCTGAGCTGCGCCTTGCCCTTACCGAGATCTACCAGACGCAGCGAGAGCAGAAGCGGCTGCGCGAGGAGATGGTGCGTGCGAATCTCCGTCTCGTGGTTGCCATCGCCAAGAAGTATCGAGGTCACAGCTCCTTGGAGCTTTCCGATCTTATCCAGGAAGGCAATCTCGGTCTCATACGTGCGGTCGAGAAGTACAACTATCGGCATGGCGTCAAGCTCTCGACCTATGCCGTTTGGTGGATCCGGCAGTCGATCACACGCGCCATGGCCGACCAGGGCCGCATGATTCGCGTCCCCGAGCACATGGCGAAAACCGCAAGGAAGGTTCATCGCGCGCGAAGCAAACTTCAGCAGCACGGGCGCGAGCCAGGGTCCGACGAGATTGCTGCACGCTCGGGCATTGCAAAGGCTCGAGTCGAGCAGGCGCTGTCGCTGGTGCAAGACCCCACTTCGCTTGATATCCCAATCGGCGAGGATGGCGATGCCACCTTGGCTGATCTCATCGAGGCGCCGGACGCTGTCAATCCTCATACCGCGGCGGAGGCTGCCGCGCTTCGAGACTGCGTGGCGGAGGTCCTGGCTGAGCTGACGCCCCGCGAGGAGCGCATTTTGCGGATGCGGTTCGGGATCCGAATGCCTGACCACACGCTCGAACAGGTAAGCAAGACGTTCGGCGTGACCCGCGAACGTATTCGCCAGATCGAAGCGAAGGCATTGCAGAAGCTGAGCGACCCGGCCAGGGCACGCAAGCTGCTAACCTTCACAGAAAGCTGATCAGGCACAAATCCAAAGCCGCTCCCAGGAGCCGATTCGTCCGCACTAACGGCTTGTGACGGTGATTATATGTGGTCGATCGCCCGCACCCTCCATTTCGGGTCGTGCCCCCAACTCCTACATGTCTGAGCGGAAAGCAGATGGAGGAAGCCATGGGCATGTTGATTATCCGCCACAAGGTAAAGGATTACCGCGAATGGCGCCCCATGTTCGACAAGCACTCCCTAATGCAGCAAGCAGCGGGCCTTAGCAATCCACGCGTCTTCCGCTCGGCCGATGACAAGAGTGAGATTGTCGTGGTCTTCGATACCAAGGACACGAAGAGGGCCAAGGATTTCGCCGCTTCGCCCGACCTCAGGGAAACGATGGCGAAAGCGGGGGTCATGGATGACCCGACGATCTATTTTCTTGAATCGGTCTAGCTGATGCCCGGCCGAAAGTTCACGATTGCGAGGCTGAGCGGCAGCTCGCGCCGGGCCCCTTTTTCTTTGCCTACTGGTGGTCTAGGCTGGACGGCGACAGTGTGAGGTAAGCACATGTCCCAAAATCAAATAATCGCTATTGTTGCCGCGGTCGTCTTCCTTATCGCCGTTCTCGTTTGGGCTGCCAGCCGTCGAGGCGGTCAGGAAGCGACTTCACAGCCGCCACAGCCGGCACCTTCGCAGCAACAGACGCCTCCGCAGCCGCAGCAGCCATAACCGCGCTGGAGGCGCATAGTAAGGCGACACCGGGAGCGAGTAAGTCTCGTGGCATCAGCATATTGTATTCAGCAAGCCGAAAAGTGTCGGGTGGAAGCTGCCCGCGCCAGGGATGACGACATAAGAGCTTACTGGAAAAAGGCGGAACGATGCTGGCTTGCCCTTGTGCAAAATAACGAACCTCAGCCTTGGCCATTCGTCAGCAAAGAGACTGAAAAGGTCCGATTGAGGACACAAGGACGTTGTCCTTGGGGCCGTCGGACCACGTTACCGTCGTGGTGCAGGACGGCGATATCGTCGTCTCGGTGGCGGGGTTCTGTGCCGTGTACTACAGCCTAACAATCAGCCGCAGCTCATTCTCCGCCGCCGTTCCGAGACCGACGACCAAACACTCCTGGCCCAAGCCTGGCGGGCGGCCAACGACAAAGCGCGCGAGCTGGGGTGGATCGTATAAAGCTCGCCTACCGAAGCCGACGTCAGGAACACCCGATCTAGGCCGCGTTGGGCGCTGATCTCCGCTGACATTTTGTGTAAGCAACCTTGCTTTGGTTGCGAGCGTACATATTTACCCGCGCTATGGAACCGAAGACTCCAAACGATGAGTCCCGCGACGAACTTCTCGCAAGGTACGAAGAGGGCGTGTGGGCCTTCATAGCCATCGTCGGCTGCATGCTTGGTGGGATAATTGTTTGGGTAGCGTTGTTATGTTGTGAGGGCGCCAACCGAAGCCGACGCCCCTCTGAGTTTCTCTCCAAGCTAAATCTCGTTGAAACCTTGCGCGGTCTCTTTGCGTTAAGCCTGCACGGGTGTTGCGTCTGCGTTAAGCCTACACGGGTGCTGCGTTAAGCCTACACGGGTGGACATGGGATATCTGCGCTTAACCTTGCGTGAGGCGCTGGCCTCCGACCGATTAGAGGACTTTGTTCGACAGGAGGAGGCTCGGGGCGTCGAGCTAGCCAATGGTTCCGATCTAGAGCGAGCGCTTGCCCTGCTCATCACACAGGCCGATCAGAGGATCGATCATTCACGGCGGCGCTTGAGAAAAAGTAACGCTCGGCCGAAGCCGACGCCGGGAACGCGGTCCCCATTCCGGCATTAAATGAAAGCCGGCGGCACACGGCTTCGTGACAGAAGGGGGGTCGATATGAGCAAGTCAGCTATCGGTAATACCAAAGAGTGCCGAAAACACGCGCTAGCGTGTCTACGCCTTGCGCAAACCTCACCATCGCCGCACATACGAGATCACTTCGCCAACCTCGCCAAGACGTGGCTAAAGCTAGCTAGCGATCTTCAGGCCCTGCGCGATACGTTAGAGGAGCCAGAGTCCAGGAGGCGGACCGGTTAGCCAGGCACACCACTGGTACTGTGACACAGCCATGACGAGGCGCCGGCACTCATGGAACGCAAGCGGCGCAGTGTCGTTGTTTCTACATGGACCTGCTTCATAAATTAGACGAACCAGACCGGTGGTGGTTCGCGCCTTTGATTTGGGCGGGGGCCTATACGGCGATTGCAGTTTTTGTCCTGGCTTATTTCCTGGACGCTTTTGTTTAGCCAGGAAACTGCAATCACGCTGAATCGGCTCGTGGCGATTCCGTCGAAAACGTGAGCCAAAGCGGTCGCTGGCAAGTTTGAGTTGGCTGCAGTTTGCATGGACACCCTTGGTGTAGTCCCAGAATTGGCTCCGAGAAACACCACTATCGGTAGTGATTTGCAGGTCCGCTAATGGCACTTCAGCGACATTCGGGCTCTATGTCCGGTTACGCGTCCTCTTCGGACATTAATTACGCGACCTGTGAAGAGACCTATTAGGCACCCTTCCTGGTGGCTTGCTCGGCCGGTTTGGAGGCTTTACGGGCGATGTTGAGATACATCTCCCCGAACTTCGACATCTCGGACATGTAGGTGTTGTACGCCTTCGCGGCGTATTGAGACTGGATTTCGAATGCCTGCCCAACCGACTTCGCGGCCAGAAGCTCCTCCCAAGCACGGAAGACGTCCTCAAACGTCCGTTTGGAGTAGTCGGTCATCTCGGCAGCAACGGCCTGCAAGCCCTTGTTCATCTCTCCAAACGAGCGGGTAGCCGCATCAAAGCCCTCTTTACTCAGCCTTTGGTATTCCTCACCGACGTTCTTGAGCTCTTCAGGCATGAAGGACCCTCCTCTTAGCAAAGAGACACACATACTCTGCTGCCTCGCACCCCCCGGGAATCGGGACGCGACCAGGCGCAGGCTATAATCACAAACATTGAAGGTACCCAGTTGCTGTGAAGCGTTAGAGCATCTCCGCCCATTATGGTATCCGACTAACCCGGCAATCTTTTGTCCGGCGCAATGACGCTGAGTACGTCCTTAGCCTCTATAAACGATAGATCGTCCAAGCGAGGCGGCCATGACGGTCACACCAAAGTTGGCGTTCGTCACCAAGTGGCGACCCTGGCCTATCTCGGCCTCGCTATCCTTGGCTGGGGCGGGTTTGAGGCCTTCTTCTCCCACCCGCCCTTAACAGCTCTTGCGATTGCGCTCCTCGTGCTGTCTGGCGTACAGGGCTGACGACGTGGCCCCGCTTGCCTCAGTCAAGCCTTGTATCGATGCCGGCAACGGGTGCGCGTATCGTTCAATATCCAGGCGAGGTTGGGGTTGGGTTGCAGCTCGGAATACTGGTTCGGCGCCAGGCGCGCGCAAACGTCTGGCCAGAAATCATCTCCTGGATCAAGATCCATAGCTTAAAGGCACGTATGGGGCCGGTCCTTCGGCGCGCTATCTCGCTGGTCCAGGATTTGAACCTATCATTTGGCCTGTCCCGAGCTAGCTAGGCGGATGAACGGAGGCGGTAGCAGACGTTTGGCGTGTGTGGGGAAAGGCGGTAGCGCTCCTCCTCTACCAGGTAAGCCTTTGTTTTTGCTCACAACTTTGGTCATTTGGGTGGAACCGCAGGTTTGACACTCCCTCGTCCCTGGTCGGGCAAGAGGGAGAGAATGGGGGGTCAGGACGCTACTTTTTCGGGAGAGCCCAGCGACTGAACCCGCCCGGTTGAGGTGAGAGTTTCCTGACTATCATTCGCCACCCGCTTGAGGCGTTGACCAAGTCTCTCCGGTTGATGCCCATTAACTCCGCGGACTTGGATTGAGCGGCCATCAAAGTGGGCACCCCTCTCAATAGCAAGAGACTGGTGGTGAATATCGCCGACGACATGTGCCTGCGACTTCAGAACAACGTCACCGCCTTGAATTGGACCCTCAACTTTTCCATCCACAACCACGCGTTCGGCTGCAACGATTCCGTTGACATGAGCCCCGCGAGCGATGACGAGGGACGTGCAGTGAAGTTCGCCGTCAATCTGACCATTGACCTCGACTAAGCCCTCGGCGGTGACGCTGCCGACAATCTTCAGTCCTTTAGCGATCACTGTTCCTCGTTGCTTCGACCCAAACATGGTCACCTCCTATGTAAGAGAGAACTTATCTAAGCGCTGCGTGACTCGGGGAGTGCCCTGATGAAGCCTTTCAAAGATCCGCGCTGGTTCCCGTCGTCAAAACCGCCGTCGTGGTTTAGTTGCGGTTCTACTGTGGGGGCTTTGGAGTTGGCTGATAGCGAGTCTTCTGAAGGACGAGACTCGCCTTCAAAATGCGTGTCCTGTTCAATGGAGAGACTCTTGTGAAAGAGATTGCCTTCGACGTGGGACTTGGATTGCAACGTCACCCTTAGCGCACGGATCGAGCCGATAAGGCGGCCACGGACCATTACATCCTCCGCAACCACACCACCCTCGAGCTGTGCATTCTCGCCGAGCACAAGGGCGACGCAATGCACGTCGCCTTGAACTTGGCCATCGAGATGGAGCGCGCCTTTCGATGTCACATTGCCGGTGATTGTTAGGTCTTCGCTGATTGTGGAAATACTGAGTGGATTGGAATCTTGCGCGCGAGCTGACGTGTCCATTCCTTGTCACCCCCCTGCGAGCCCCTCCGCATTATAGGCCTCAGGATGAGCGCAATCATCGGTGGCTCGCAGGAACGCGCTGTGTATATCGGGGATAATTCCGAAATTGTTCTGGGAACCAACCGAACTGAGGCGTGGACGTTAGCACGGTGAAAGAACTGCCACTCGGCATCTCGTTAGCGATGGGAATCTCGCTAGCGACAGCGGCTTCGCATGGGCTCACCCGGAGATCGCCCGCCAGAGCCGATGGGCCGTTCAGACACGGTTCAACAGCCCGGGAAACGACGACGCTGCTCTGCGTTCGGTGATGTCTGCTTCTTGGCGAAGAGCGGACGAATCCAAAGAGCGCCACCACTTCCGCTTATGACCCAAAGCGGACATTTCGTCAGCTTCGCACCAAGTGTCAGTGAGAGGATGGACCCGGAACGTTGTCGGGCTTGAGTTCCACCGCTATGAGACCGTTTGGTCCCCTGCCATAACGCACGAGTATGGTCTGGTCAGGCCTGAGCTCGGTGAATCCGCAGCGTCGAAGCGTTTCTATATGCACAATCCAGTTGCTCTCAGGGACGACGACAACGTGGGTGCGCTGCGGCAACTGCGATGGATGGATGGCCGTCGAATCGTCCATGCTGCAGATGCGGACGGCTTGCAGGCCCTTTTCACTCCTCACGACTTCGCAGACCACGCGGGCGCCCTCGAAGGCGGTCTGGAAGCCGCCGCGTCGGAGGCAGGTCACATGCAGGAGAACGTCGGGAAGGTCGTTATCCGGCATGATAAACCCGTACCCCTTTGAGGGATCGAACCACTTGACCGATCCTGATACTTCGAAGACATCAGGTGCGGTTTCCTCGTCGCGTTGAGTATAGCCCTCCAGACGCGGCGGTTCTTTCGCCCCCATGATGACTTACGCCCCCGCACCTTCGGCCCAGCCGATGACGCCACTCGAAATGAGCTGGCGTTACGTCAGTACCAATCACCCACTACCAAAAAGGCACCAGGCACATCCCCGCAATACGTCCCCGAAGGATTTTCAGGCACCGTGGCAATTTCGCCACCCATTATTTCCGATTATTATCGTCTTGGGGTCGGGAAACTTTCCTTCCGGGAGGCCGTCCTCCCGTTAATGTATCGTTTAAGGAGGACGGTCTCCAAACAGCGAACGCGTCGGCAACGCACTCCAGAGTGACGGTGCGGCCGCCAGGTCTGCCCTGTGACGGGGGGCGCGAGTATGAAAGCATCTGCGATTGCCCTGGTTATCTTGCTGCCGGTTTGTAGCAGACCTTAGATGGCAAGTCCGGGACGTCACACAGGGAGGCCCTGCTTCGCTTTTCTATGCAGCCTCCTTGACGAAGAACGCCGTCGGCGTCTTTGCCCATGGAAAGCTGCGCAGCCTGATCTTCTGGCCGCGAAAGAATTCATCGACTGCGTCGGATTCGCCGTAGCCCGCCAATGCATACTCGTCGAACGCGACGACGCCACCGGGAGAAACCAACGAATAGAGGTTCCTCAGGCAGGCGAGCGTGCCTTCGTAATTATCGAGATCGAGATAGAGCAGCGCGATCCGCGCGCCCAATTGACTGCGAGCGTATTCGCGCGTGGTCGCGGCGACGTCACCTGCAATCAGCTTCAAGCGCTCGAAGCCCCAGGCCTTGCAATTGGCGATGAGAACGTCCTGCGAAGTCCATCCCTCGGCATGGGCCTCTAGGCACTCTTTGTCGATGGCATATCGAAATTCGACGTCGCGCGGTGTCTCGAAAAAATCAAATGCAACTACGCGCTGATCGGTATTAGGCTTAAACAGACAAAGCAGCTTTACCCAAGTATAGACACCTGAGCCCCTGAACACGCCGCACTCGACGATGTCGCCTGGTACGTCTTGCACCAGCTTGAACAGCTCGTAGCGCGCAAAAATTTTCTGCAGGCGATCGGGTCCAGTCGAACCGAGGAACTCGTCGTACAGGTGCAGATTTCGGCCTGGGTTCCTCGTTGTTGGCACAACACAACCGCGCTTCGGTGCTTCTCGTCGAGTCACGGATCTTATCCAGTGCCGGCGATGTACTCTAGATGGGAGGCAACATGGCGGAGGACCGAGCCGAGAGCAACTACTATGCCAACAGGGAGATGTCCGCTTTGGGTCATTAGCGGACATTGTCCAGCGTCCGCGTCATGTCTGCTTTACCCCCGAAAGCAGACATTCGTCAGTGCGAGTGGGATGTCCGAAAAGTGCCATCCTGGGGGAATATCCGCAGGAAGGAATACGGCGTTACCGACAGTTTCAAAGGGCAGTCGCGCCGCGGGCTCACCCTTCACCCAGAGATTGACGGCGGCAACCTTGTTGCCTCGCTCGACAACGGCGTTGGCGAGGCCCAGTTGGCGGTAGAGTTCGAGCGTCCTCGCTTGAACCGCTATTCCCCGCGAGGTCGTCCCAGGCTCGCCCGTCTTGTCGACGATCCGCACCTTGGCGCCAAGCTTGGTGAGCCAGAGCGCTAGAACCAGGCCCGTCGGGCCAGCCCCGACGATCAGAACATCGCTGCGAGCCATTTCGTCTTCCCTTCAAGCTGCCGGGCCGGAGCCGGATCAGGTGCATCCGGGTGCCTACGCCTCCGAAGCGGACGATGCGCGTCTAATCGCTGTCACCGCCGAGATGGCTGACGGTCGAATCGGCGAGATGGATTTAGTGGGCAATAGCAAACCTCGGATCCGGTTGAGATGAAACTTGTTTCCTTTGATGGAAAACGCCCCGATCTACGGTGGCTTTGAAATGCTCGTGGAGGCATGACCGAGGCTCGCAGGGAGGGCTCCCACCTCCCGAACGGCTCAAAGAAATTGCTCTACGAGGTGTATCGTTGGAGCGCGATCACCAGCCAAACGCCGATGCGCTGGCGCGTCGCCCTGCAATTCATCGCGCTCTGCCTGGTGATGGCCTCTCTCTATCTCTCGGTCAGATAGGCGGCCGTTTAGGGGGCGCCGGCAAGCGGCAAGCCTCTTGCGTGGTACTCGCGCGCCCCTTGAAAGTGACCTAGGCCCACCCAAATTCCATAGTGCCGACAGGCCCTTATGGTCATCGGCGAAGTCCAAGGGCGCCAGCTCATTGGGCGCCCCCTATCCCTGTTGCTCACGGAGGATGTGGCTATGGGGACCTTCGATTCAACCAGCTTTGTCGATCAGCGGAGCCGTGCGATCTGACGATCAGACCGATCGTCAGCTCAAGTGACGGCCCCTGTACGTCCTCAGATCCTTCGCGAGCAAACATGCATGATTAAGGAGAAAGAAGATGGCCTACAGCATTGGGACACGCGAAGCCAAAGAAACTGCGATTGACCTCGTGAACGTCGTACTCGGCCTTTGCCTGGTATTCGCCCCCTGGGCGCTTGGCTTCACGAGTGAGATGGCGGCGACTAGAAATGCCTGGATCGTCGGAGCAGCGATTGCGCTCATTGCCCTCGGCGCTCTCTTTGCGTTCAGAGAGTGGGAGGAGTGGGTCAACCTCGCGCTCGGCGTTTGGGCAATCCTTGCGCCCTGGTTGCTCGGCTTCGCTACAGTGGCAGCTGCCTTGTATGCGCACGTGATTATTGGCTTAATCGTCGGTGTGCTGGCAGCTCTCGATCTGTGGATGATCCGCAACCGCCCCGTCTTGCGAGCGTAACGAGTACATAGTCGCAATCACGAAAGAACGCTCGCGGGATTCACGGGCGCAAGTCCGACCGCGCTCGATAAATGTGTCGACTTTCAGGAGTTGCCGTCTGGAGCGGGCAGTTCGACTACCTCGGAACGTGCCAGTCGCGATCCTGATGCGAGACGCATTCAGCTAACTCTTTCCTCGCCTTGCCGTTCTCCGGCAACCCGGGGAGATCATTTCACTGAACCCAAGAGGAGGCTAGTCCATGCCCAAAATCAGTGGCGTATGTGTGGGTGAGTCGCTCGTTGGCGAAGGCAACGAGGTGGCTCACGTAGATTTGCTGATTGGTCCGCGAGGCAGCGCCG
Source organism: uncultured Alphaproteobacteria bacterium (assembly GCA_963745855.1). Taxonomy (GTDB): domain Bacteria; phylum Pseudomonadota; class Alphaproteobacteria; order Rhizobiales; family Methyloligellaceae; genus Methyloceanibacter. The sequence continues at coordinate 239,755 of CAVUZR010000011.1, forward strand.
TCGAGACGGCCTACTGTATCGGGCTGACCAACAACAAGGACGGCTTCACCACGCTGCTCGCGTTGGTCGCGCCGAACCTTATGTGCAAACCCCCAACGATTCTCTACAACAAGGTGACCATCAAGGATGCGCGGCAGGCGGTGCAGATGTTCGGCCCGGCGCAGCATGCTGTGGCTATGGCGGTCGCCGATTCGGTGGCGGAAGGCGTCATTCCCGCGAACGAAGCCGACGACCTGTTCATCACCGTCGGCGTGTTCATCCACTGGGAAGCCAAGGACGACAAGAAGATCCAGGACTTCAACTATCGCGCCACCAAGGAAGCCATCGCCCGCGCCGTGAAGGGCGAGCCGAAGGCATCCGAGGTCACTGCGAAGAAGGACGCGGCGCACCATCCGTTTGCCGCGAGCTGATGAGGAGAACACCCAGGTCGGGAGAAGACCGGCAGACCACCAGGCTCCGATTCGGCGGTTGCTTCAGAAGCTGGGTTTATGATGGAGATTGGCTCTAGACGATGAGTCACCTGGCTAGCCGCGGTGCCGCGCCGGAGACTTTCGGGCCGCAGGCTTGGGTGCGGACGCCGGTTCAGCCTCGCCTGACGGGAGCGAGGGCTTGACGGCTGGTTGCTCATCAGGCCGCCCCGAACCCTCGAGCGCGAACTTTGCATAGAGCTCCACATCGTGCGCCTCGAGCGCGGCCACGATCAGTGCCGCGTTCTTCGGCGCGCTCCAGCCGAGGCACCTGCAAATCACACGCGGCGGATGGCGCTTGGCGTCGAGCACGAGCCATTCGCCGCTTTCTTCACCCCTCGCCTCAAAGAATTGTCGCTGTCCCATGCGGAACACCCAATATTTGTTCCCTTGCGCAAGGATAATCCTGGGTAGGAACGTATGATAGGTGTCGAGCCGCTCTCGGCATGTCCCCCCAGTCAGCCCACGGCCTCGGTGGTGGCGCGAACGATGCCCAATCTTTCCAGGCTTTCGCGCGTAGCGGCCATTGATCCATCGACATCAATGCCCCTGCATGCATCCTCGACGACGACGACCGCGAAGCCCTCGCGATGCGCGTCCTCGGCGGAGTAGCGTACACAAAAATCAAATGCGAGCCCGGCTAAAAAAACCCGCGTGAAACCTCGATCGCGCAGATAGCCTACGAGGCCTGTCGGCGTCTTTCGATCGTTCTCATAGAAGGTGGAGTATGAGTTGATCGTGCGATGGATGCCCTTGCGCAGCACGAGCCCGGCGTTGGGAACGTGCAGATCCTTATGGAATTCGGCGCCGCGTGTGGCTCGAACGCAATGGTCTGGCCAAAGAATCTGGGGTCCATATTCGACGAGGATCGTCTCGTGAGGCTTCTTGCCGGAATGCTGCGAAGCAAATGACAGATGGTCGGTTGGATGCCAATCCTGGGTGAGCACGACGTGGTCGAACCGCTCCGCGAGACGATTGATCATTGGAACCACTTCGTGCCCGCGCGGCACCGACAGACTTCCCCCTGGACAGAAATCATTTTGAATGTCGACGGCGACTAAGACGTCGCGATGACCGAGGGCAATCTTCTGGCTCATTTTGGCTTTTGTTCCTGTTCGGTCAGACGGCGGTCAAACTCTACGGCAGCGTCCACCAAGGTCTCTCCAACCTGCACTTTGTATGTTGCGCCCGGCTCTAGCTCGCGCAATGGCCTCGGCAGTAGCCGCAGCTCACGCGCCGCATGTTTTCTGATCTCGTCGAGCGTTTGCGAGGGCAAAACGCGTTTGCCTGCCTGCATGACCAGATGGATCAGGGCTTCCCCCTCTTGATCGTCATTCTCTACCGAGAGCGTGTCGCTTGCCATGCGGCCGTCAGGCGTGTAGCGCCGCCAAACTTGCTTGCGGCCAGGCAAGGTGGCCTTCCCGGGCGCATGTTTTCGGCGCGGCAATCCGGCATATTCCTGCAGCTTGTAAGCGCAGTCGAGCCCGGGCGCGTCAGAGGAGGTCGTAAGGCTCGTGCCGATGCCGAATCCGTCGATCGGTGCATTGGCCTCCTCCATTGCCATGAGGTGGTCCTCGTCGAGACCGCCGCTCGCGAAGATCGTGACGTAAGCGAGGCCACCCTCATCGAGAATGCGCCGGACGCTCTTGGAGAGCGCAATCAGATCGCCGCTATCGAGGCGAACGCCGCTGACGCTGATACCGGCAGCCTTGAGCCGCGGCGCAAGCGCCACGACCTTTCGGGCCGCGGCCTCGGTGTCGTAGGTATCGATCAGGAATACCAAGCCTTCAGGCCGCGCGTGAGCATATCTCTCGAAGGCAACGGTCTCGCTGTCGTGGGCCTGGATGTAGGAATGCGCCATGGTGCCGAAAACCGGAATATCGAAAAGCTTGGCTGCGAGGACCGTGGCAGTGCCAGTAAAGCCGGCAATGTAGCTCGCGCGGGCGGCCAGGAGTTCGGCCTCGGCACCATGAGCACGCCTGAGTTCGAAATCAACGAGGTGTTTGCCCGGCGCGGCGAGAACCATGCGCGCTGCCTTGGACGCGATCAGCGATTGAAAATGCACGATGTTGATGAGTTGCGCTTCAACAAGCTGGGCTTCGGGGAGCGGCGCCGTCACGCGTAGCACCGGTTCGTTGGCGAAGAATATGGTCCCTTCAGGCATGGCATGGACGTCGCCCGTAAAGCGAAGATCAGAAAGATAAGCGAGGGTGCGTGCGCTGAACCTGCCGGTATCCTTGAGCCAGTCGATCTCGTCTGCAGCGAAGCGCAAATCCTCGAGGAACTCGAGCGCTTGCTCAAGGCCGGCGGCCATCAGGAATCCGCGTTGCGCGGGAAGCTTGCGCACGAAGAGCTCAAATACCGCCGTCTCAGTCTCGCCATGGGCGAGATAGGCCTCGATCATATTGAGCTGATAGAGATCGGTAAGCAGTGGGCTCGAAGCCGGGTCCATTTCATCCCCTCAGTTGCGCAGGTCGTATGGAGCTCGATCGCAAGATATTTCCATCTCACTATGAGCTGAGTCCATTCGCAGCAGGGTGCCCCTTAGCGCCGGGGTTCAAGTCTCTATGGTCCCAAAAGCGGACGTGTGCACTGGCGTCGTCTGGGGTCTGCTTAGTGCCAGAAGCGGACACCGCGAGATTCGTAGATGGATTGAGAAAATAAGCACCTGCGGCCACGATTTTCCTCGTTTTTCGCGTGGGCCAGCGTCGACACGACCATAATGACACACTCAAGCAACGCGCCGCCCGATGAACTGCTGGCGAAGGGGCCGCAAATCGTCTCCCGAACCAGGTCGATTATCCGACCCTTCACCGCATGGAGTGGATCGGCATTCGTGTGGGCCAAAGCTTCGATCTCAACGCTGCATCACCTGAGATCAAGGACGCGTTGGAGTGCGGTGCGGCCGAGGCAAGGTCGACGATCGGGAAAGGTGAACGTGTAATTGGCCTTCGAGGCGTCCATGGGCGCGCTGCTCGCGTCCTTGGTCCACGCCGAGATCGACACCGAACTGGTGGCGAAGTCCATCGACTTCATGAAGCGGCGAACAGCGGCTGGGAAACCAGCGCGATCCCGGCATGTTCTCGGCCAGCGCACCCCGAGGGTTCCCCCTAACGGTAGAGGGAAGGGGGCTTCTTTTGAGGCATTTTTGACCCGAAAAGTGTGTCCCCGACCTGTCCCTAAGACACATTAACCGTCTTGGGACATAGGTGGGACACCGTAGTGCCCTACGGGTTCGGCTGCTTTTTTTGTAGCTGAACGTGAGCTTCAAGGGAGCAAACTGCCCCTTTAGGAGCCTGATAAGCCTCGCCGGATCGGGCAGTTAACTGCATACGAACCGGTCGCGGACTGCCCCTCGAGGTGCAAACCAATCACTTAGGCATTTGGGAGGCGTTGTTTTGCCCGTCTGCCTCTGCGACGACCAGCGCCACAGCGAAGCCGTCATAACCTTTAACGCCGACCGTCTGAATGGCCGTCATGCTCACTCGCGGCTCTGCGGCGACTAGTGCATAGAAGTCTCGGATTCCCTGGATATGCGCGTCGCGACGGTCCTCATCGATCAGCGTGCCTTCGCGCACCACGTTGTCCACGACGATCAGGCTGCCGAGGCGCGAGAGCTTCAGCGCCCAGCGGAAATACTCGGCGGTGCTCTCCTTATCGGCGTCGATGAAAATGAGATCGAACGGCCCGCTCGCCTCGGCAGCGAGAAGCGGCAAGGTCTTGAGCGCGGGGCCCAAGCGCACCTCTACCCGCTCGGCCTGGCCTGCACGTGCGAGATTGGAACGCGCCACGTCGGCAAAAGCTGAATTGAATTCAAGTGTGACCACCCGGCCCCCGGGGGCAACTGCACGTGCAAGCCAGATTGTGCTGTAGCCGCCGAGCGTGCCGATCTCGAGAATTGTTCGCGCGCCGATACTCCGCGCGAGCAGATGGAGTAGCTTGCCCATGTTGGGCGAAACTTGAATCGCGGGCAGTCCCGCAGCTTCGCTCGCTGCAAGGGCGGCTTCCAGCGCCGGATCGGCTGGTAACACACGCTCTGTGATATAGCGATCTACCTCAGTCCAACGTTCCTGATCCATGGACTGCTCGTTAAAGCACTTTGCCGGAGTTGAGAATGCCATCGCCGATGTCCGCTCGGGGGTCGGTAGCGGGCATTACTACGCCAACTGACAAACATTGCCGTAGCAGACATTGCCGTCCGGTGACCGACCATGAGGATAGATACGACGAGTTGATTGAGAAGCTGATTAGGAATGGTCGCCTCAGTTAGGCCGTGTACTCATAAATCGAGGTTGGTGAGCAGCGGTTGTTCAATGTCCGCTTTGCCCCCAAAAGCGGACATTCGTCAGCGCATTGGGCATGTCTGCTTTGTGCCATTAGCGGACCTTTCAATCGGATGATTGCTTCTGTCCGAAAGCACCCAAAATGGTTTGGGTGCATTGGGTCGTCTACAACATACCGCCCGCTACCAAAAGCTTCCCCGAGAACGCAGGCAAAGCAGGATTGCCTCGAGGCACCGTGCTTGGGCTCAATGATTTCAAAAAGACGGAATATGGCGGTCCCTGTCCGCCGATTGGTCGGCACCGTTACTTCCAAAAGCTTTATGCGCTGGATAACACGCTCGATCTAAGAAGCGGGACAAAAGTCCCAGATCGAGCGAGCAATACAGGGCCATGTGCTGGCCAACACAGAGCTCATCGGCACGTACCAAAAAAGTGACCGGTAGCAAGCCAGGCACGACCACCGCAAGAGTTCATATGTGCTCCTCTGCCGATCTTCCACGCATTTCAACAGATGGCAATTGATAGAGCTCGCCATACTTGGCGCGAAGGTAGGCGATGTAGGGCTTGGTGCTCATCGGCCCACCGGTCGTACGCTGGACAAGTTCGTGCGGCTTAAACTTGCGTCCATGTTGATAGAGATGTTCGCGCAGCCAAGCATGCAGCGTATTGAATTCACCGACTGCCATCTCACTCGGAATTTCGGGATGTGCTTTGAGAGCGGCAACGTAGAACTGCGCACTCAGAATGTTGCCGATGGTGTAACTCTGAAACGCACCACCCATGCTGCCGGTGTACCAGTGGACGTCCTGCAAGCAACCATCTCGATCGTCGGCAGGCGCAATTCCGAGGTAATTTTGCATCCCTGCGCGCCAGGCGTCTGACAGGTCTTTCGCCCGCAAACGCCCCTCGAGAAGTTCAAGCTCCAGCTCAAAACGCAGCATAATGTGAAGATTATAGGTTACTTCGTCCGCATCGGTGCGGATCAAGGACCGTTCCACTCTGTTGATGGCGCGATAGAAAGCGTCAAATGGTACTTTGCTGAACTGGTCTGGATAGGCGCGCTGCAGGAAGGGATAAAAGTATTGCCAAAAGCTGCGACCACGCCCGACTACGTTTTCCCAGAGTTGAGACTGGCTCTCATGCACGCCGACCGAAGTTCCTCGCCCGATGGGGGTGCCGTCCAGCGCTGGATTGACACCCTGCTCGTAGAGCGCATGCCCGGCCTCGTGCAAATTTGAGAACAGTGCCTCTCTGATATCGCTCTCATTAACGCGGGTGGTTATTCGGACGTCGCCCGCGGAAAGCCTGGTGCAGAATGGATGCAGGGTCTTATCGAGGCGGCCACGATCAAAGTCGTAGCCAATCCGTTTGACCACGGAGAGGCCAAACTCAAGCTGCTCAGCTTCGCCGAAGGACCCGCGCAGGCAGATGTCGTCTGCTGGCGGTTGGCTGCATATGGCCTGCACGATCGGCACCAACTCGCTCCTCAGCTCCGCAAACAGCGTGCGGATCGAAGCCGTCGTCATACCTTCGTCGGCATCATCAATGAGAGGGTCGGCGACGTGCTCGTAAGGGGCGAAGAAGTCTGCGTATTCGCGACCAAGATCGATGGCCTTCTCTAGGAAGGGCACCATGGTCGCAAGGTCATTCGCGGGCCTGGCTCGTTTCCAAGCGTCATAGGCCGCAGCACCGAACGCGCTGGCGCGCGCCACGTAATCGGAGGGCACCTTAATCGCCTTCTCGAAATCGCGTCGCGCGACACGTACAAGGCTCGCTTCTTTGGACTCGTAGGGCAGACTGGTGGCGTATGGCTCAAGTTCCTCAAGCAGGTTGCCGAGCTCGGTGGCGATCGACTTTTCATGCGCCAATCGGCTAACAATCGCGCCCTGCCGAGCCCGCGCAGGGGCTCCGCGCTCTGGCAGGTAGGTAGCCTGATCCCAGGAAAGCAGGGCACCTGCTGCCCTCAAGTCGCTGATCTCCAGGAGGCGCCGCTTCAGTTCCGCAAGCTTAACTTCGGCCGATGCCGATTGAGGCTTATGTTTTGCGTTGTCCATAGCGTTAGAGATGTCGGTCTTTTCCGCATATAAGATTGTCATTGGGTACCGGCCAAGCCGGGCATTGACCTCATCGTCGATGCGAGCGGCTTCAGGATGATCGCGCGTGAACTGTTGCAACCTTGGAGCCCTGACATAACCGACATCACCGCCGCTGGCGTTTTCTCATTGGGCAACCGCACTGTGAACCGTATGGGCTACGGCGCCATGCAACTCGCCGGACCCGGCGTGTTCGGCCCGCCGAAGGATCGCCACGCGGCCCTCGACGTGCTTCGCGAGGCAGTCGCGCAAGGGGTCAACCACATCGACACCAGCGATTTCTATGGCCCTCACGTCACCAACCAACTCATTCGCGAGGCGCTTCATCCCTATCCCGATGACCTCGTTATCGTGACCAAGGTCGGCGCGGTGCGCGGCGCGGACGCGTCGTGGATTTCCGCGCTCACCCCTGCGGACCTCACGCGCGCCATCCACGACAACCTCCGGAACCTCAAGGTGGATGCCCTCGACGTGGTCAACTTGCGCGTCGGCGGCATTCAGGAGCCGAACGAGAGCTCGATCGAGGAACAGTTTGCGACCCTGGCCGAGCTCCAACGGCAAGGCCTGATCCGACAGCTCGGCTTGAGCAACGTGACCCCTGGCCAGCTCAAACAGGCGAACAGCATCGCCAAGGTCGTCTGCGTGCAGAACCATTACAACCTCGTGCATCGCGACGACGACGCGCTGATCGATGAATTGGCGGGCAGCGGTGTCGCCTATGTACCCTTCTTCCCGCTTGGCGGCTTCACGCCTCTCCAGTCCTCAACTCTTTCAGAGGTCGCAACACGGCTCGGCGCGACTCCAATGCAGGTGGCGCTTGCCTGGCTGCTCCATCGCGCGCCCAACATTCTTCTGATCCCTGGCACCTCGTCGATCGCCCACCTGCACGAGAATCTGGCGGCGGCCCAACTCGCGTTGAGGGACACGACCGTCGCCGAGCTTGGCGCAATTGAGGGAGAAGGCCTTCAGCGAGCGCCATGAACGCCTTTGGTACTGCGATCGGAGGCATTTGGTCGACGGCCTACACCTGCAAAAGACGAGCAGACATTGACGATAACTGCGCTAGTCCTAACGGGTAGATGGAATCGCACTTGCCAATTGTGAAGGTGCAGAATGCCTGTCGCCCTTACGGCCAGTGAGGCCCGACGGAATGTCTGCTTTAGGTCATTAGCGGACATTGCAAGGCGCATTCGGGATGTCTGCTTTACCCCCAAAAGCGGACATGCTCACCACCGGCATCGACGTCCGCTAAGTGCCATGAACGGACCTTCTGACTTGGCGCGATTGCACACAATAGGGATCAGCCCCAAGCAGACCCTCACGGATGTCCGCAGGGGCACACGAGCAGGACCGAGCGCAGATCTCGAAGGGATCAAACGCGGCGCATAGAGCGTTCAGCAAGCTCTTTTCGAGTAAAAGGAGCTTTCTTCGCTTGTCCTCTATGTGCCCTAGCATCATGCGGCCTCATGGTGCGAAAGCCGCAAATTCTGCAGGGCGCACTTTCGAGCGTTCGCGTACTTCTCCTAACTCTCTCATCAACCCTGCCATTCACAACAACGCGGTAATCAAACCCGAGCTTGTTGAGTTCGCTTAGAGCCTGCTTAACCTTCCGCAGCGTCTCAATTTTGACTTTGGCTTTCTGGTGTTCAACAGTGCGGATTTGGTCAAGTACTGACGTAGCCATATTTGCCTTCCTTTCTTAAGGCTTTGCCATAGATATGGGAAAAGGCACACGACTTTTGCAAGGCTTATCAGCGTTATTTTTCAATCTGTTAGGGGGCGACGGCTTCGGCAAGCCACGGGTGGCCCCTGCCCCTCGAACCGGTAGTTCGGAAGGAGCGAAGATGGCCAGCCCAGACCACATCCTGGCGGAGCTGGCTTGTTGTCAGCCTGACCGCCAGCACTCTGATTAGCCTAACGATGTATTCCCACGCCAGAGCACCCGCTGAAAGTGCGAGTTAGAACCACCATGGCATGCAGGCTTTTATTGATAGCCGTTCCTTCCTTTGCTCGCCTTCTTATTTCCGCTTAGGGCCATTTGCGGACATAGCTAGATGGCGCGCCGGAGGACCGGCACCAATACGTGTCTTTAGCTATGGGTCTTGATCCAGGAGATGATTTCTGGCCAGACGTGTGCGCGTGCCTGGCGCCCGACCAGAATTCCGAGATGCTGCAACCCAACCCCAACCTCGCCTGGATATTGAATGATACGCACACCCGTTGCCGGCATCGCGTCGATACAAGGTTTGACTGAGGCAAGCGGGGCCACTTCGTCGGCCGTGGTTACAATCGCGAGCGCTGGAACTGATAGGCTGGATGGACCCACAAGTATTTCGCTGACCTTCAAGGTTCCTCGACAAAAGCGGTTCTCGCGATAAAGCCACTGGACAATCTGGTGCACCAGCTTTCCGGGAAGAGGGACCTCGTCGAGAGCCCAGCGCTCGATCCGGGCATTGATTTCCAGCGTCTGACGGTCGGTGATGCTCGAGGCAGTGTCGATCACCCTCGACCATATAAATGTGCTGGGAGACGCTAGGGTGGCGATGAACGATAGTAGCGACCCTGGAAAAGGGTCGCCATCGGACAGCGCCGGCGGAATCAGGGAGACGAGGGCGTCCCGGAATCGACTCGTTGCCGGCTCAAAGCAAAGCGGTGCTCCGAGGAGTATGAGACCGCGAATGCTTGCAGGTGCCCAGGCGGTGAAAATTGCTGCGAGTGTGCCACCAAGTGAGTGACCAACTAGGAACGGCGTGGTCCCTGAGGCTTCGGCTCGAAATCTTGGCGACACATTCGGAAATGGCTTCTGTGTACTCATCGAGTCCATTGTTTTGGTTCCGGTCTGAGGCTGGCAGCCATTCAAGGAGATGGACGTGCAAGCCTGCTTGCATGCAGTAGCGGACCGCACTCACGGATGGAGCAAGATCCCAGATGTACGCGCGTTTGATGGGTGTAGCGACAACTAGCAAGGACAAGGATCTGTCGTGACCGCCATAGTCGCGAAGACGCCAGTGTGGCCCGAAGCCAACTATGCGGTAGGGGCATTCGTCAGGGTCGAGTCCAAATGCTCCAAGTGCATGGCCCAGCGCCCTGCGCAGGATGTCCATCATAGCGAATGATGCCCGGCCCAAGGCGTCCGGCGTGGCATCTAGTGAAGCAGCGGATTCGCCCACTCGTCGTCCTTCTTGGATGTGCCTGAGCTTCCTTGCAGCTTCCTTTGGGTGTGAAACCCGAACTGCCGGTATCACCTCGTCGATATCGGTCAATCGACTTAAGCCCGCTTGATGTCGAGCGACGTCGCCACCGGCAGCACCTTGGTGAGCGCCAAATAGACGGGGCAGCGATCTGTGCCCGCTGCCTCAGTTGACAATCAGCGTTGGCCGAGCGCTGTCCCTGCGCCTCAGCCTCGAGATGCGCCAAAACTTACCCAGGCAAGGACAGCGACAGCGGCAACAACGCAAGCAATCCAACTTGCCCATAGGGGGATTGAATATGCGGCGCCGACGGTGACCGGCCAGCCACCTACGGCACGCGCCAATTGCAGCACGGCCACGACCGCAAAAATCAGTCGAGGCGGGCATAATTTTCGGCTGTCATTAAGGCCTCCCAGGTAACCTGAACCTGAGCGAAGGTCGATTTACGATCGGACGCGCCCCCCGTCGACCTCTCCAAATGTCCGCTTTGGGTCATTAGCTGACATAACGGCCCGTTCGAGTCATGTCCGCATTACCCCCGATAGCGGACATTCGTCGGTGCAGATGGGATGTCCGAAAAGTGCCAGAAGCGGAAGTGGCGCAAGCCGAGCCTCTTATGTTGGGGGCGAAAAGCAGCCGACCGAACCAGCTTACATCCGGTGTACCACAACACGGTCGCGGTCGATCTGTCGCTCTTCCTTGCGGACGGATCCGCTGCAGATCATAATGACGACAACTCCGGAAGTGTCGCCATGCAAGAGGCGCGGATCAAACTCCTGCAGCGCATGCCCGTTTTCGGCGGAATCCGGGAGGACGTCCTCCAATTCCTGCTCGGCTTGCCCGGTCGTGGACGTCCCGCCGGACGAGTTCTTTTTCCGCGAACACGACCAAGCCGCTTCGATGTTCGTCCTCGAAGCGGGCAAAGTCGCGGTACTGAAATCCTGGCGCGGACGGGAGTACCTCCTCCGAACCCTTAAGGAGCGCGATTGCTTCGGGGAGATGGCGATGATGGACCTCTTTCCGCGCAGCGCCTCCGTCCGCGCAGTCGCAGATTGCACCGCAATCCGTCTTTCAGCAGCCAACCTGCATCAGGTCTACGAGCAGGATCTCAAGCAGTTCGCGCTGATCCAGATGAACATGGGCCGGGAAGTGACCCGACGGCTCCGGGAAGCGGATAATCAGCTGTTCCGCGCCACGATGGGGCCCGGACGCGGACATCGAGCACGTTTTCCCGCCCGGGGCCGGGCGCTTGCCGCTATGTTCGGCCTGACCCGGCGCACATGATTGGGTCGGCAATGACGAGCAAGCCCATCTACTACGATAGCATCGACAACTGCGCTACATCCTAGGAAGGCCGAACATTCGGCGCGCACCTCTGTCACGCCTGGATGTCCGCTTAGGGTCAAAAGCAGACCCCGTCATGTCCGTTATTTCCCTCAAAGCGGACATTCATCGGCGCGGTTTGCACGTCCGCTTAGGATCGGGTTGTGTTAGCGGAGGACAAGGGGGCGTCTGGCTAGCAGCAATGAGCACCCCAATAACTGACAACAAAATGGTCGTTGTCTACGATGGGGAATGCCCTTTCTGCAGAAACTACATCAGACTGATGTCGCTCAGGAAAGCGGTCGGGGACGTCGAACTGGTGGATGCGAGAACTCAAGCCCCGGCCGTTCGCAGGCTCGTCGAACTCGGTTATGATCTGAACGAAGGAATGGCAGCAATTTATGGAGGCAAGGTTTACTACGGCAAAGACGCCGTCGTTCTGATTTCGTCCTTGACGGGCGACCGTGATTGGGTGGACCGCGTCTTAGCGATATCGCTTCGGAATCCCACCAGGGCAACTTTCCTCTATCCGCTAATGAAGTTGGGCCGTCGCGTCGCTCTCAGAATGCTTGGCAAGCCACTAATTTGATCAGCTCGCTACTTCAGCCGGGTCGGTGCTGATACGGCAGCCATCCGGCGGAAAGCCATACCGGACATTGACCTAGAAACGGCCTAGAACTTACTGCATCTTGCAATTATGCCGGAGAAGCAGCCAAAGCACCCGAATAACAATGCCAAAGCACTCGAAAACTGGGAAAGCGAAGGCGGCGCTCCTGCGTCAGACGACCGCTCGACAAAGAGGAAACGTCCCCGCGTCCTGAACCAGATCACGAAGGCCCAGTCACTCACGGATCACAAGCAAAAGCCGAAGCGGATCTAGGACCAACGTCGTTGTCTTTGGCGCACGCAGCTATCAGTGAGCCCGATCGCCTACCATTGCCGGGACCCTGGCGAGAGATATTGCGTTGCTGGGTATTCCTGCCGGAGTGGGGTGCCTCAGAACCCCGCACGTGACATTGGGCCATTATGGTGAGCAGGTCTTTGGGGCCTCTGGACATCGAACCGAGTCGAATTTGAGCCAAACGTCATCATCAAGTAGCGACACTTCCGGGTGCCGCTGATTGAACTCCTTCAGAGCTGACTTCGAGAATTCAGCAAAGCTGCTACCCCTCTCGGTATCACATTCAGCTCGGAAAATCGTTTGGCCATTCCGGTCAACCCGCAATTCAATTCGCATAGCAGCGACTCTCTGCATTCCGCGTAACCGCGGCCGGCCAGGTCAGCTTAGACCTAATCGCACATTTTCGGCACCTAGCCTGTGCCTTTTGATTGATTTCCAAAGACCTGTGCCAAGAGTCCCACGGCTGCTCAATTCGACGCGCGTCGTGGCGGGGCCGATCATGTTCCAACTTGGGACCGATGCCGTTCTGCGTCAAACGACCCCACTACCGACGGAAGAGATCACTCGCCATCACCTCCCGGTAGGAGTAGGATTGTGGGATCATCGGCAATTGGTCCTAGGCGACCGACCGAGAGTTTTGTGCTCCCGCCTGCAAAGGGGGGTACATCCAATGCCTCACAAAAAAGAACGTAACCTTGCCTTCGGGCCGAGTGCGCTAAACGATCTGGCGCAGGCTTTTGATACCGCGTGGCAGAATTGCGTGCCTGGGGCATCGAGGCGAACACTGAGCAGCAGATTAAGTGCATTAAGACTAAGCTCGCGCAACGGATCATAGAATACGCTGCGGAAGGCGAACACGACGTTGAGCACCTGAAAGTGTTCGGTTTGCAAGGATTGCCTCACGTATGCGCTCATAGAGTTCGGTTGCCGCGGCACGGAGCGCGCTAACTTTTCAGAGCTCGCTATAAATTTCCTAGTGACGGTCGAGCTTTTGTCGACAAGTCCCCTAGGGCATGTTCAGTGTCTTGGAAGAGTGCGAGGCAGACAAGATGGCGGAAATAACGAAGGGAAGGTTCGGCTTCCATCGAGGTGGTAGCAAACACGACCCTCCTACTGCGGCCTATATCCAGATCTACGTAAAGTCGAGCGCCCTAAGTTGAGCTCCGGATTTTGCAATTTCAGCACAGCCAGAGGCCGCTATCATGTATGTTCGCCGGTTGAACCGACGCGGCGACACGCGTCACCCGCCTCATACGCTCACCAGAGCCGGCGATTAGAGGTCAGCGGCTTCGCGAAGAGCGGTTCTGAGCGTTCCGCTGGAAAGGAGGCTCAATTGACCTACATCGTCAATGAGAGCTGCATTCGCTGCAAGTTAATGGACTGTGTCGAGGTGTGTCCTGTGGACTGCTTCTATGAGGGCGAGAACATGCTCGTCATTCACCCCGACGAATGCATCGATTGCGGCGTTTGCGAACCAGAATGCCCGGTTGACGCAATCAAACCGGACACGGAGCCCGGTCTCGAAAAGTGGCTCGAGATCAATGCAAAATATGCTCAGGTCTGGCCGAACATCACCATAAAACGTGAGCCACCGCCTGATGCGAAGGATTGGGAGGGCAAGCCCGACAAGGCCGACCTGTTTTCGCCCAATCCTGGCACAGGTGATTGAGAGCCGGACGGGTGAGCCGAACATATTCACCCGCTTGGTGGCAAAGTGAGATCGAAAACCCACGGTGGATGTCTGGCTTTAATTGCCGACCTCGTAATCGGCCTCGTCAACTTTGAGGTGATCGTTAGGGGGTTAAGTCCAGCTAGGAGGTAGACAGGTCGCAGACCCGGCGGAGCGCGAGATGTTCGAGCGTTTGGCCAAACTGGTGAAAACGGACAGGGTGAGATCATGGAGGCTCGCTCAAGCGGCCCGGTCGATCTTTTTGACTGAGTTCATCTCAGCGTTCTTCCTGGCGATGCGTTACTTCTTCAAGCCCAAGGCGACTATCAACTATCCCTTCGAGAGAGGACCGATCTCACCCCGCTTTCGCGGCGAGCTTGCGCTGCGGCGCTATCCGAATGGGGAGGAGCGCTGCATCGCCTGCAAGCTGTGCGAGGCGATCTGCCCGGCACAGGCCATCACCATCGAGGCGGGGCCGCGGCGCAACGACGGCACGCGACGGACCACCCGCTTCGACGTCGATATGATGAAATGCATCTACTGCGGCTTCTGCCAAGAGGCCTGCCCAGTCGACGCCATCGTCCTTGGACCAAACGTCGAGTTCGCCACCGAGACACCCGAGGAGCTCTACTACAACAAGGAACGCCTGCTCGCGAACGGCGACCGCTGGGAGAAAGCGATCGCCAAGAATATCTCGCTCGACGCACCCTATCGATAAGCCGGTTAAGTGGAGCGCAGTCAAACGCGGGTGCGAAGAGCTTGATCGCATGGAGGGAGCCACGTCCGGTGGTCCCAAAGCTAGGACACTTGTGCTGGGGTGACCGAATTACCATCTCTACAACACGCGCCATTGTTGACAAATGCCAATACATGAAAGCGCGCCGTGGGGCGGACCATGTAGCATGTGATGCCCATTAGACCACCGTCCGCCCCACTCCCTGTTGCTTGCCACCACTTGATTAAGCGTAGCCGAGGCCAACAGCCCAGGCCTCACGTTAAGCCGTAACGGGGGCTTCTTAGGAGCCCACGATGACAACGACCGAAACCTGCCGCTATCGCGGATACGACATCGTGCCAACGCGTCAGTGGTCGAGCTGGTGTGTGGGCGTCTACCCCACGCGTGCGGACTTGCCGCTCTTTTCGCGGTCTATTTTGCAAACCTTGTCGCCACGACGGGAAGACGCTGTGGCCGAGGCTAAGCTGAGCATCGACCGTGTTTTGTCGCGCCTGAATGATTGGCTCGAATAGCCGGTTTTCTGCACTCTGCCGAGCTAGAGAGTCGCTTTGGGTCACGAGCCCACATGGTCCCTTGAATTCGCTGCGAGAAAAATTTCTGTGCCCGGAAAACCAGAAGCCCCGGCCTGGTAGTACCGGGGCTTCTAAATCTCGCTTGCATCGAGATTAGGGCTTCGTCGTCGACTTTACCATCCCCTTGGCGCTTCCCGGCAAAGCGGTGCAATGAGGAGCCTTTTTTGGCGCGGCTCCTATTGCCGATGATCGTTCGACCGCCAATCGGTCTGAGAGCAATGTCCGCTTTGGGTCATTAGCGGACATTGTTCAGCGTCCACGTCATGTCCGTTCTTCCCTCAAAGCAGACATTGGTCAGCGTGCGTTGCACGTCCGCTATGTGCCAAGACGGACCTGGCCCCCACTTACTACCCCTCGTCATGACTGCTGATCCGCCGCACCATTGTTGGCTGGGAACCTTGCGCGGTCACACGAGCCTATCGTTGCGTCGTCTTGGGGTCGGTGCAATAAAGAGTTCGGCCGTTCGGAGATACAATTTGTGTGCGCGAATCTGGGACCGACCGGCGAGCGCAATCTGGCAAAGGGGCTTTCGTCTCACCACTCATTGGGGAAAGGCAATGACTAGCATCGCTCAAGATTCCGCCCACGGTATGCGCCGGGCCATCGATTGGAAGCAAGCGTTCTTCGTTGCTGCCGGAGTGCCTGCCCTAGTGCTTTTTTCGATGGGCGCCATCTCGGCGACCGTCGGAGCGCCGGCTTGGCTGGTGTGGACGATCTCCGTCCTGTTCGGGTTCGTTCAGTCCTTCATCTATGCCGAAATCGCCGGCCTGCATCCGAGCAAGTCGGGCGGCACGGCCGTGCACGGCGCCACGGCGTGGATCCGCTACAGCCAGTTCCTGGCACCGCTCTCTCTATGGTCCAACTGGCTGGCCTGGACGCCGGTGCTGGCGATCGGCTCCGGTCTCGGCGCCGGCTATCTCCTGTCGATCTTCTACGCCCCGGATGCGGCCATCAACACGTGGCAGATCACGCTCGTCGATCTGGGTTTCCTCAAGGATGACCTGTCGTTGCGGATCAACGCCACGTTCATCATCGGCGCGATCATCATGCTGATCGTGTTCACGATCCAGCATCGCGGCATACTTCGCACCGCGCGCATCCAGACTATTCTGACGATGGCGGCGCTGTTGCCCCTTTTCATCGTATGCGTCGTGCCGCTGCTGACCGGCGACGTCCTACTCGCTAACTTCTTGCCGTTCACGCCGCTGGCCAAGGACGCCAGCGGCGCCATCGTGCCGGGAGTCTGGGACAAGGGCGGGTGGCTGCTCTTTCTCGGTGGTCTTTTCATCGCGGCCTGGTCGGCCTACGCCTTCGAAACGGCCGTCTGCTACATGAGCGAGTTCAAGAACCCTGGCGAGGACATGTGGCGGGCCATCATCTACTCCGGTCTGTTCTGCATCGCCGCCTACACCCTCATCCCCGTCATCTTCCAGGGCGTACTGGGCACGGAGCGCATGCTCGATCCCGGTATCTATGCCGGATCGGACATGGGCCGTGCCCTGGCCAGCATGGTTAAAGGCGGCGAGTTCATCACCAAGATCCTGATCGTGCTGCTGTTCTTCACCCTGATCCTGTCGATCATGACGGCCATGGCTGGTTCCTCGCGCACGCTGCACCAGGGCGGGCGGGACGGCTGGTTGCCGAAATACCTGAGCCAGGTGAATACGCACGGCGCACCGGACAATGCCATGTGGACGGACTTGGCCGTCAACATGGTCCTCCTGCTGATGTCAGATTACGTGTTCGTCCTCGCAGTCTCCAACTGCAACTATCTGATCTTCAACTTCCTCAACCTGAACGCTGGCTGGATCCACCGGATGGACAATCCGGACGTGAAGCGCCCGTGGCGCTGCCCGACCATCATGATGGTCCTCGGCACGATCCTAGCCTATGTCAACGCCTTCCTCTTGGGTGCTGGCGCCAATGTGTGGGGCGCCGGGACCTTTGGTTCCGGTTGGGTATCTGCCGCAATTGTCGTCCCCGTATTCCTGTTCCGCCATTACGTGACCGACCGCGGCAAGTTCCCTCCCGACATGTACAAGGACCTGCTCTTGCCGGGGCAGACAGAACTCGGCCCCAGGCGTGCCGGGATGCTCCCGTATGTGGCACTCGCCGGCGGCGTGGGGGCGATGTTGCTCGGCTGCTTCATGTTCTGGGGAGGATAGGTCGCGAGATGGAACTCATCGCGAGCGCCGCCGCGCAACCGCAACCGCTCGAAGCCGTGGCAGACTCCGAGTGAGATCGCCTGCGCGATGATCGAGACGAAATCAGATCGACATCCGGTATGGGTCATTAGCGGACATTGGTGAGGGGTATCAGGGATGTCCGCTTTACCCCCAACAGCGGACATTCGTCAGCGCAATTGAAATGTCCGAAAAGTGCCATAAGCGGACCTTGCGGTCAGATAGCACGCACGGCCTTCGCGGCTGGGAGCCCCTTGCCCCAGAGATCTGGACTCAGAAGTTTCGAAAGTTGCCGTCGTCCGAGTTGGCCTTGGCTACATGATCTTCGGGCATCGGGATGGCGCGACGCCCAGTGTTGGTGATGGCGGGAGTCATCTTCGGGAGGAGCCGCGCCGGGTACACCGGCGTCGGGCTGACCGCAGGGTTAGCGATGAATGGCAGTCGCGCTGAGCCAAAGGGGGCCTCCAGGAGGCGAGAAATTTGCAGCGGTTGCGAGGCAACTCCTCGGTTCGGCCCAAAAACTTCCAAACAATTGGGCTAAAATAAAAGCCGATTGTGGCCCACCCTTTTGGAGGAGTCCGCGATGGCAACGATCCGCTTCCCAACTTTGCTAGTGCTGCCGGCGACTTTGTGGCTTGCTGCCAGTCTGGTCCGCGCCGACGAGGATTGCAGCATCACTCGTCCGGGTGGAGTGAAGGAGCCTGGCGTCACAAACATCAAAGGAGAATGTTGCAGCTCCTTCTACTCCAATAGCGGAAACGCAGATGACTGCGTGCCCCCAACGCCGGGTCGAGTGGATCGCGCAAGATTCTATACGTCAGTGTCAAAACACTGAGTCCGCTTTACCCCTTAAAAGCGGACGCGCTCAGCGGCGACATCGATGTCCGTTAAGTGCCATAAGCGGACCTCCGGCCGATTCCGCAGCACTAAACCTATGTTGGAAACAGCAAGGTAGAGCCAGTGAGTGGTTGCGAACGAAAAGAAGAAGGGCGCTAACTCTGGCCGATGCCCGGTGCATGACGGAAGAGGTGGGCGCTAATAGGTCATGAGAAAGTTGGCCATGAAAGGGTGCGGCCAAAGGGCGGATAGTTCTTCCCAGCACTAAGGGATAAGCCTCTCCGATAGTTACCCCTGGGAGGAAGCAAACGTCTTGCTCTGAGCCTTTTGATTTCTAGTCTCGCGCTTACCGGAGCATTCGCCAAGCAAACCTGCAAGGAGCGCGCGGACGAAAAGAAGCTCGCCGGCGCTGCACTCAACAGCTTTATGACGAAGTGCGCTTCAGACGCCACCGCATCATGCGACAAGGCAGCTGCCGACAAGAAGCTTTCCGGTGCCGCCAAGGACAGCTTCACGACCAAATGCGTCAAGGATGCCGCTGGCACCTAGAGAACCCGAGTTTGCACGTCCGCTTAGTGCCAAAAGCGGACATTGAACGAGTTCGCGTGTTTGGGTCGCTCGCCGCCCCTTTTCTGAGGCCGCCTTCTGAATGTAGCCGCCGCGGAGCCGGCTTCCCTCCGCATCGTGCCAGGAGGATCTTGAACCCAAGACAACGACTTCATACTAGGTGCTCAATTCTCACCGGTCGTACGGATCACCACCAGACGATCCGTGGCGGATTCAGCACCCCAGACCTCTCCCACACGCCCATTCAGCTGACGCACCGCGGCGTCAGGCTTGTCGCTCGGGAAGCTCTCGAACGCCTCCCTCTTGGGATCGAAGCTCAGAATGGCGTTGGCGCCGAAATCGCTCACCCACACCTTGCCCTTTTCATCCACATAAACTGCGTAAGCATGCGGCTGATCGCCGGGAAGCTTGTGGACGGTCCAGCTCTTCGACGCTGGATCGTAAACGCTGAGATTTCCAGCGTTCCACTCGCTGACCCAAAGACGTCCCTTGGAATCCGACCAGACGCGTCGCGTGCCGGCGTCCTTCGTCTTCGGCTCGATCACCATCGTCTCGCCGGTCTCCAGGTCCGGTTTGCTGAGAAAGCTGCCGGCAAGTGACACGTAATAGATGTCGCCGGAAGGCGTGGCAGTGATGCCGTAAGGACCGACGCCCTTGGGGGCATCCCAGACATCCATTTTTCCCGTCACCGGATCAAGCCGGCCATAAATGCCGGTTTGTCCGGTGAACCAGATGCGACCCTTACCGTCGAAGGCAGCGGTGTTGAGATTGGCGCCGCCGCGTGAGGCGGGCAGTGGCCACGCCTTCACCTCTTTGCTTCTGAGATCGACGCGGAGGACCGGAGTTGGGCGGCGCGGCCAAGTCAGCATTTGGCTATCGGTTTATGCCCCTAACCAGGACTCTTGCTCTGTTCCTCGCGGTGTTGAGGGATGGCGGGGGTAGAAGAAATCTTTGATCGAAGGGAACAGGACCGGTGGGATACCTCGGGACATAGTTAGTTTCGGTTTGAGTATAACTAAACACCAATAAAAACAGACACTTAGCCATGAGCCAATCGCGACAAAGTTTTCAAAATGGAGGTTAAAGCATGGGGTTACGAGGTCCGGGCTCGGCATTGAGCCTTTACTACAACGAACCAACCAAGGAGCCCGACCGGCGCCGGCTCAAACTGCTGCAGCGTTTGCAGACCTTGGCGCACGGCACAGGTCTGTCCGTCGAGCTCGCGGGCCATGGCAAGGTCACGGTCCCGGCAGCGCCGACGAGAATAGAGGCGCTGATACTGCGCGAACGCGAGCATGCGAGGAACGAAAAATGACACACGAAAAAGTCGCTCGTTTGCAGGGGGGCGTTCGTCGTTAGCGCGAGGACACCCCTTTTAAAATTACGCCCATGATGAAAAGCTGTGATAGGTAATAGAACCGGCGCGGGGAACGCCAAGTAGCCTTCGATGAGTGACCTCTCCGACTTTACTGTCAAAATTCGCAATGATCGCGACATCATCATTTCAAAACCCGAAGCCGGGTTTGAGGTGACGTATCGCAGAGAAATGTACAGCCCTTTCCTGATCGCGTCCGACGTGCCGCGTAATGATTTCGATGAGTCAAAAGTCACGCTTCTGGCTCAAGCGTGGAAGTTAGCCTTAAGCAAGGCAAAATCCCTCGGCTGGCTAGAT
Source organism: uncultured Alphaproteobacteria bacterium (assembly GCA_963745855.1). Lineage (GTDB taxonomy): Bacteria > Pseudomonadota > Alphaproteobacteria > Rhizobiales > Methyloligellaceae > Methyloceanibacter. Next base: position 260,249 of record CAVUZR010000011.1, read on the forward strand.
GCCCCAAAACTGCGGCGGCGCATTGCAGATCTAAACGGTCATAAAATACGAACCCTTAGGAAGTTACGCGAGGGGGGCATGGATTGGACACCTGCCACGTTGCCTAGGGTTTCTCAAGAAACCTGGAGCACGCTAGTTACACTCGGCTACGTCGAAGAGAGACGTGACGGTCAGGCGCAGGCGCTTTCTTCGTCTCACCGAGAAGGGTAGACGCGCCGCTGACGGAGGTCGGTAGGCGGCGGTCGGTCATTTTGCGCTGGCCGATCTATCGGACAGATCGCCTGTCCCTCGCTCTTGCCGTGGCTGCGGTGATGGCGCTTGGCGGTGCGCGCACGGAAGCACCGAAGTTCCAGATGCTGTTTATTTAAGCCCTACATTAGTGTCCCACGAAGAGAAAGGGTTGGGTACTCGCCTATTATCTTTCGGATCCGGTCGCGCATTTCGGAAGGATCTGGAAGATCGGTCATTGCAGTTCCTCTTTGGTCTCGCCAGACAGTTCCTATAACAGATAAATAAAAACAGGCCGGAGCATTCGCAAAAAAAAATGGATCGAAACGACCGCGTTATTCTCAAGGCGCTCGTCAAGGCGGTCACGCTCGCTGTCGCCTCAGTGTTGCTGGTGTGGGCAATTCTCGCCGGAGCATTTGCTGTGCCTCCAGACGCAGGCTGGATTTATCACTATCAAACACTGATCGCCGGGGTGGCGCTCGCAGCTGCCTTGATTACGGTCAGAGTTATGCGGCAACAGATCGACATAGGGCGCGCCGACGAAGCGGATCGCGCTCTTACTCATTACGCTAGCGCAATAATGGATGTCATGCAGAAGCATGAGGCGGCTACGCCGCCTGATCAAAATGAAACCATTGACGACGCGAAACTGAGGCTTGAGGACCTGCGTGCAGCGACCGACGATCCGACAATGAGAACCGCGATGATGGATAACTTGTTTGGCTTGGATCAGCCGATGGTGGCGTCCTTTGTGAATAGCTGCCGATTTTCAGCAGTAGGCCGGGTCTACGGCAGAGATGATTACGTGTGCCATACAAATATGATCTGGCCGCTTTATTTCGCTTTAAGCAACGGAATAAACCATCGACGAGCATTGCTGCGCGCCGGTGCCGGCGTCAGCACGCTTTATACGCTGTCTACGATCAATCACGCGGAGTGCCGTAGTGCCTTTGTCGAAAATCGAACGCCTGTGCTAGACGAACTTGATCAAAGCAAAAAAAGGACGAGAGCATAATTTCTTTTCGTCTTATGGCCTTCGCTTAGGCCGCTTCAAATAGTTCCTGATGTATTTGCGGTCGAAAGCCGGCGGGCGCAATCCGGGCACGTTCGCCCTCATGTTCTTTGCCCACACTTTATATCTTGCCTCAGCCTCGTCGAGAGCGCGCTGTAGCACCTTGCCACGGGTCCCCTTAGCTCGAAGCCCCGATCGCGCCTCTGCAACCATTTGCACCTGTACACGGCGCAGGGAGTACTTGAACGGCCGGCCAGCGCTCGTTCCTGCAATTTCATGGACAATCAGACGGGTACAGACTTCGGAGAAGCCGTGTTCCTTCATTATGTTTTCGAGATCGGCTTTATCCCCCTGCTTGGCGCTGACGATCGCCATAGGAGCGCCACTGCTCTGAGTGTTCGTCGTACGAGAGAGAACGAAATATCGCTTCCGAAAGCTCAGCCGACAGGAGTTCCGACCCCCTCCCCTCATGGTCTATGATGCGCAGCCGGATGCTCGGCTTCATTTGACTAGATCCATGAGGTGCTCGGCCCACAGCACAAGGGCCTGACGTTTCTCGTCGGCGTAGGCGTGTCGTTGATAAATCCCAACTATGCCGGCCCGTGATCCCCCGACGTGCCCGAGCGCAGCTTCGGTGACCGTAAGCTCAACGCCGATCTTTTGCAGCCCCGTTGCTACGGTGCGCCTGAGATCGTGGACTCGCCATGCCGGGATCTTCACCACGTCGTCGAGCTGCTTCTTCGCTGCGGCGTAACCGGCTGCTGGCGTCTTACCGTTGCGGCTGAAAACGTATTGACCGCCGCCGACATGCGGAAGGCCGGCGACGATCAGGCATGCCGGTATCGATAGCGGTATTTCGTGCGGTTCGCCGCTCTTGGTGCGGTCGCCCGAGAGCCTGATAACGTCACCATTGATCTCGTCCCATGTCAGCCGGGCGATCTCGTTGCGCCGCGCGCCGGTCAATATGAGCAGGCGGGTGATCTCACCGAACGGCCAGCCGATCACGTCGCATGCTTTCCATACGGCGGCGACCTCGTCATCAGTAAGCACGCGATCACGCTTCACCGCCGGGGCCGGCTTGGGAAGCGCTTCCATAGGGTTTCGCTCAATGATCCCTCTTCCGAGGCACCATCGAAAGAGCCGGTGAAGGTAGGCATGCACACGTGACGCCATGCTGCCCGCACCGCGGTCGGAGATCTCGTCCAACACGTCGAGCACGTCACGCCGTCGGATCTCGGTTATCGCCTGGCCGGACCATGCGGGGACAACGTTCGCGTTCAATGCGCGCTGCCCAGCTCTTCGCGCCGTGGCACGAGATCCGCAAATGCAGCGCCGGATAGGACTGATCGAACACGTCGACGCTGCCCGACGCCGGCGGCCGCATGCGTTTAACTGACAGCTCGGTGAGGATCTTCTTCATGGGGATCAGGGCTGTGTAAGGTAACACGGGGTGACAATGCTAATTGTCTTGCCGTGTTACCGTCTGTCGCATACTGAAGGCGCGTAGACGGTGAAACGCAAGGCAAAGAAAGGCTTTTCTGGTGCTTAGTTGATCGGCCTGTCTATATCTGAAAACTCATAGACAATTCCTATCGATGAGCATCAGAAGTGACGAAAGACGGATGATCTTCAAACTGCTAAGTTGTTACCACAATGGCGCCGTGCATTATGTGGAGCATATAGTCCGAAGGAGCAACACGGCGAGGAGAGCCAATGCTGAGACCCGTTTCCGCAGTCAACCGCCGTCTCATCGTTGCGGCGATGGCGACCATATTCCTCTCGCTTGCTCCGGCTCCGTCCTATGCCGGCTGCGGCAAGAGCGTTACCATGTACAGCGCACCCTGGTGCCCCTATTGCAAACAAGTCAGGGACATCCTTGCGCGTAATCGGATCAGGTACAGCACTCTGGATGCGACGACCGTAGGAGTCCGAGCCATCATGCTCGAACGGTTTGGCGACACTGCCGTCCCGCGCACCGTGATCGGCGGCGGCGTCGTCGAAGGCGTCGATGAGGCGCGCATCAAGGAGCTCTGCCGCCAACAAAGCCCGGACTTGCCTCCGGCAATCGACATCATGCTGCCGGATTCTCCTCCGTCTGGACATGACGCGGGAAAATGGCTTGTGGCGCCGGCAATTCGAGTCCGGATTTCATCCTTGCCTTGAGCGCCGAGAAATCACGCGCATCCGGTGGTACCCCAAGCTGATCGAGAAGACGACCGGCACTGTCCGGCATGATCGGCTGCACCAGGATTGCGATCCGGCGTAGCGCCTCCGCGGTCACGTAGAGAATGGTCTCCATGCGCTTGGGATTGGTCTTCTTGTGCGCCCAAGGCTCCTCGCCCGCGAAATAACGATTGGCGTCGGCGATCACCGACCAGATGATCTCGAGCGCGCGATGAATGGCGAAATCGTCGATGGCTTGTGTGACGCGCGCAAGTGACCCATCTGCCGCAGCCAGGATCGTCTTGTCGGCCTCCGTGAACTCTCCCGGGGCCGGCACCATGCCACCGCAATTCTTGGCTATCATCGATAACGCCCGCTGGGCGAGGTTGCCGAGATCGTTCGCGAGATCTGCATTGATCCGCTGCACGATGCCCTCGCGGCTATAGTTGCCGTCCTGACCAAATGGCACCTCGCGCAGCAGGAAGTAGCGAAGCTGATCGACGCCATAGTCGCCGGCAAGCACGAAAGGGTCGACCACATTGCCGACCGATTTCGACATCTTCTCCCCGCGATTGTAGAGGAAGCCGTGGCCGAACACGCGCTTCGGCAGCACGACGCCAGCTGACATCAGGAAGGCGGGCCAATAGACCGCATGGAAGCGAATGATATCCTTGCCGATGATGTGCACCTCGGGGGGCCAGTAGCGTTTGAACGCGGGCAACTGCTCGTCGGGAAAGCCGACGCCGGTGAGGTAATTGGTCAGTGCGTCGACCCACACATACATGATGTGTTTGGGGTTGCCTGGCACCGGGATGCCCCAGTCGAAGGTGGTGCGCGAGATCGAGAGATCCTGCAGACCCCCACGCACAAAGCTCTTCACCTCGTTGGCACGCGTATCGGGCCCGATGAACTCCGGATGCGCCTCGTAATGGGTGAGAAGTTTTTGCTGATAGGCCGATAGCCGGAAGAAATAGCTCTCCTCCTCGACCCACTCGACTGGCGTCCCTTGCGGCGACAGCTTCTGCCGTCCGGCCGCCTCCTTCAATTCGCTCTCGTCGTAATAGGCCTCGTCGCGCACCGAGTACCAGCCGGCATAGGTGGAGAGATATATGTCGCCATTGGCCTGCATGCGCCGCCACAGTTCCTCGCAGGCGCGCTTGTGGCGTTCCTCCCGCGTGCGAATGAAATCGTCATTGGAGCAGTTGAGCGCGGCCACCATCTCGCGGAAGCGCGGCGTATTGCGGTCGGCAAGCTCTGCCGGCGTGATGCCCTGCTTCTTCGCAGTTTGCAGCATCTTGACCCCATGCTCGTCGGTGCCGGTCAAGAAGAACACGTCAATCCCCTGCAGCCGGCGGAAGCGCGCAAGCGCATCGGTGGCGACGGCCTCATAGGCATGGCCGATATGGGGCGCGTCGTTCGGATAGGAGATGGCAGTGGTGATGTAGTAGGGCCGCGTCTCTGCCATGGCGGTGATGGAATAGCCTCGGCGGCGCGGCCCGGCAAGCGTCGCCATGATGTTGCCTAAACGGGATGCTCGCGTGCCACCTGCTGCAATCGGTGGAAGGTTTCGAGCACGAGGAGCCCGCGATCGAGATTAAGGCTTGCGACATCGGCCTTGGCGCGACCGATCGCCTCCCAGGTCTCAACCCATTGCGGGAGCGACCGGCGATTGAGCAAGCGGGTGGCAAGCGCCCTCTCCTCACCGATGGACCCCTCGCCGGTGGCGGCTGTGCGGATCATCCGCTCCATCAGGCCGAGGAGCAGAGAAACGAAAAGCTGAAGCTGCTCGCTGTCGCCGAACCCGCCCCCTCCCCCCCGCAGCCGCTCCGCGAGCTTATGCGTGCCCTCAGCGTCAAGCTCCGGCAGCCGGGCGAAGGCCGCAACAATCTCGCGGTGGAACGCAATGCCCTCGCCGGTGGCAAGTTCGAGCGCGCGCCGCACGCTGCCCTGACTGAGCGGGAGCGCGGTGGCCAACGTCTCGGCCTCGACCTCGTGATCGTCGCGCACTAGCGCCGCCCGCACGGCCTGATCCAGATCGTCGTCACCCAACGCGCCGACCCGAAGTATCCGGCAACGCGAGCGGATGGTGACGGGAATCCGCCCCTCCACTGTCGCCACCAGGAGGAACAGCGTCCGCGGCGGCGGCTCTTCAAGCCCCTTCAACAATGCATTGGCCGCGTTCTGGTTCAAATCGTCGGCGCGATCGACAATGACCACGCGCCATCCGGCGTCCCCCGCACTATGGCCGAGAAACGTTCGCAGGCGGCGAACTTCGTCGACGCCGATCCATTGCGAATAACGCTTCGTCTTGTCGTTCCAGGACCGCCGGATCAGGAGTAGGTTCGGATGGCCGAGTCCGGCCACTTTGCGAAATACGGGATGATCGGCGGTGACGGAGGCGTGATCTGACATCTCCTCACCTCGCGCGAGCACATCGCGGGCGAGATGATAGGCGAGCGTCGCCTTGCCGACGCCTTCCGGACCAGCCAGCAGCCATGCGTGATGCAGCCTGCCGCTCCGCAAGGCTTCGCTAAATTCGGCTTTTGCTGCCTCGTGGCCAAACAGGCTGTCAACCTCGCGGGGAGTGGAAAATCCTTCGAGGCGATCCGGCTCTTCCACCGCAACCGCGCGCTTCTCGGCAGTTGCCCTACTCATGGGCGCAAGCGCTCGGTCACCGCTTCCCAGACATCCTCGGCGACGAGCGCCTCCGGCTTGCGCGCGTCGATCACGACACAGCGGCTGGGCTCCTCCTCGGCGATATCGAGAAAGGCTTTGCGGATGCGCTCGTGCTGGGCGAACTCTTGGCTCTCGAAACGATCGGGCCCGCCGGCACCGAGCCGCTGCGCCGCGCGCGCGAGCCCCTCCTCGACCGCGATGTCGAGCACAATAGTGAGATTGGGCAGGAGTCCGCGCAGCGTCAGCCGCTCGAGCGCGCTGATCACCGGCGCCGGAACGCCGCCGGTGACCCCTTGGTAGGCCCGGGTGGAATCGAGGAAGCGATCGCAGACCACCCATTGGCCTCGCGCCAGCGCATCGCCGATCACACTGTCCACATGATCTTGGCGGGCGATGGAAAAGAGGAGGGCCTCGGCGAACGGGCCAAATTGCTTGATCTTGCCGGAGAGCAGAACCTCGCGGATGTCCTCGGCAGCTGGCGAGCCGCCAGGCTCGCGCGTGGCGATGGTATGGCGGCCGGCACGCGAGAGCCGGTCAACAAGGATTGACACCTGGCTGGATTTACCGGCGCCTTCACCACCCTCGAACGTGATCAGCTTGCCCGTTTCGACTGTCTCGTGTCGCATCTTGCCTCAAGAAATAGTGTCGCCGCCGGAGAGATTTTAGAGCAGCCAGCCGAAAGCCAGCACCAAAAGCGAGTCGAGGCCACGCATGGCAAAATTGCTCTGCCCGATATCCTCGCCGGCATAGAGGGGAATGTTGTTGGTGGCCTGGGTGTCGGCCGCGGTGACCCGCAGCGTCGCCACCTGGTCACCTTTGCGGATCGGAGCCTTGATCGGCCCGTCGTACAGGATCTGCGCCTTGAGCTGGCCGCTCGTGTTGGACGGCAGGATGATGTCGATATTGCTATTACCGACCAGCGGCACATAGTGCCGTGTGCCGCCCCATACCAGCGCATCGCTCACCTTCTCGCCCTGATCGAACAGCCGGTACGGCTTGAAGCTTTTGAAGCCCCATTCGAGCAGCTTGCGCGGCTCTTCCTCACGCTCCTTCTTGGTATTGAGCCCGCTCACCACCAGGATGACGCGCTGGTTGTCGCGAAGTGCGCTCGCCACCAGCCCATATCCCGCATCCTCGATGAATCCGGTCTTCAACCCGTCGACGCCGAGATCCTGCTCGAACACGAGCGGATTGCGATTGGTGAATTTCCACTTGCCATAGGTGAACTCCTTCTCGCCGAAATAGTGGTAGTACTCTGGATAGTTCTTGATCAGGTAGTCGGCGAGGAGGGCGAGTTCACGCGCGGTCATGACGTGTCCGTCAGCCGGCAGCCCGGTCGAGTTCTCGAAATGCGACTTCGTCAGCCCGATCGCCTTGGCATATTTGTTCATCTCTTTGACGAAGGCGTCTTCTGAACCGGAAATGCCCTCAGCCAGGATGATGCAAGCGTCGTTGCCGGACTGCACGGTGACGCCCTGGATCAGGTCCTCGACGCTGACCGTCGAGTTCAGGGGTGCGAACATGGCCGAGCCGCCTGATGGCGCCCCGCCCGTGCGCCAGGCATGCTCGCTCACCTTGAACTGGTCGTCGAGCTTGATATGGCCCGCTTTCAGCTCGCGAAACACGACGGCAAGCGTCATGAGCTTGCTCATGCTCGCCGGCGGCACCAACGCATCCGCATCCTTCTCGTAAAAGATGAGATCGGCGTCGACATCCATGAGGATGGCATGCTTGGCCTTGGTTTCGAATCCTCCTGGAGCCTGGGTCGCGGCATGTGCGAGCCCGGCCAGACCAGTCCCTGCCGCGACAAGCATAGTGAATGTCACGGCGAGCTTGATCAGGTTATCAAGGCGCAAAGCGTGCACGTTTTCGACACGTCGGATAGGCCGGGCGCCGGCCGCCCCAGTGGCCTCGGGGCCCAACTATTGAGCGCGCGGTTCGAAAAATCAACCGGCCAGAAACCCTAATTCGCAACGATTTTCGCACCTCTATATCCCGCCTCCGTCACCCTGGCGAGCGCTGCATTTGCCGCAGATTCCTCCGCGAATGGCCCGACACGAACGCGGAACATTGTTTCGCCCCCAACCTGGAACGGCGCAACCTCGACCTGGGCGACGCCAGAAAGCGCCGACCGCGCCTTTTCGGCATTGTCCGTGCTTCTGAACGATCCGGCCTGGACGAGAAATCCACCTGACCCTGCTATGCTCGGCGGGCTTTGGCGCGATGGGCGTGCGGGGGCGGTAGGTCGGGCGCTTGCCCGCCAGCGAAGTTGCGGCACCGCGCCCGGCGCCGGCATGGCTACTACCAGCGCCGACTCCCGGACCGCGGCGGGGTCGGCGGTCTGCGTGGCATAGGCCGGGTTAAGGGGCGGCCGCACATTCGCGGCAAGGCTTCCTACCGCGGCAGGTTCTCTTGAGCCGCCGTGCGAGGCGATCTGCGCCCAGCTTTGGCTCGCGAGATAGCGGCGCTCATAGCTGTCGTCGCCATTGAGCGGCGCACGGGCAAGATACTGAACGCGCACCGGCGCGGTGCCCTTGTCGCGGAAGCCAAGCAGCTCCGCAGATCGCTGCGACAGGTCCATGATGCGATCATTGGCATAGGGTCCACGGTCGTTGACACGGACAATGATCGACCGGTGGTTCTCGAGATTGGTCACCCTCGCATAGACAGGCAGGGGCAACGTCGGCGAGGCAGCCGACAGCCGGTCCATGTCGTAAATCTCGCCATTTGCGGTGCGGCGCCCATGGAACAGCTCGCCATACCAGGACGCCCTGCCGACGCGGTCATAGGCCGGATCCTCCCGCGGCTGATACCAGGCACCGTCAACTTGGTAAGCGGAACCCGTGACATAGGCGCCCCCACCCTTCGGGACCGGCTGGCCGAGGGGAATGACGCGCTCACCGAGCCGCTCGCCATTGCGGGAGCGGCACGCCACGACGCTCGCACCGACTGAGCCGATCAAAAGCAGGGAGATGAGGAGGCGCGTTGCCGGGAGGGTTGCGGCCCGCCAAACGAGTCTCGGCGCCGCGAGAGCGCGCGCTACTATGCCCACCGAACTCAACGTACTGGACCCCGCCAAACCAGCGCGGGCCGCGATCAACGGCCACGGGCGCCTGGTCGACTGTCCGGCGAGAGGGTTACGAAAGAGTGAATCTGCCCTGGCTCTACCCTTTCGGTGGGCGCGTGAGGTCAAGGCAGGACGCGACCACCAGGTCAAGCGGCCTGCCGGCATCCACGACAGTGAAGGTCTGCGGACCGAGATCGAACCCAAGTTGCTCATCGAGAACGCCTGGCGTTGCCTCGGACACATCCCCAGTGCGGCCCGCAATGCGTTCACGCATCGCATCGGCAGGCGCATCGAGCCAGAGTCCGGTGAACATTGCGCCCGCCCGCGCAGCAATTTCGACGATGGCGTCGCGCTCCTCTTTCTTGGCGTGGACCGCATCGACGATCACGGCCTGCCCACCCTCAAGCGCCATTAGAGCGCGCTTGCGACAGATGCCATAGACGATATCGGAGACCTCCGCGGCATAGGCGCTCCGAGGAAGCCGTTCGCCTGCGTCGACGCCAAACATGCGCTTGCGCTCGACGTCGCTCCGCACATGCACCGCACCTGGAAACGCACCGAGATGCGGCGCAAGCGCCTGCGCCACGCTCGACTTGCCGCTCCCCGACAAACCGCCAATGGCAACAAGCTGGGGCCTTGGGCGTGCGCTAAGATAATCGCGTGCAAGCAAGACGTAGGACGCCACGGGAGCCTGCGCCTCTATCTGCGAGCCTGAGCTTAGACCTGCGCGCAGCAACGCGACCTTGGCTCTGATCATCGCCCGCATAGAGAGAAACAGCGGCAATGCCGCGAGGCCTAGAAGATTAGCGGTGTCGCCGCTTGCTTCCAGATAGGCATTGAGCACAGCATTGGCGTGAGCTGGCAACCTCCGCGCGCCGAGATCCATAAGCAGAAAGGCTAGGTCGTAGAGAACGTCGATGGTGGCGATGGTTTCGTCGAACTCTATGGCGTCGAACAATGTCGGCGCACCCTCGATCTCTACGATGTTGCGCAGATGCAAATCGCCGTGGCAGTGGCGCACATAGCCTCCGAGCGCGCGCGCCTGAAGCAGGAGAGAAAGCGCCGCGAGCGCCTCGCGGCTTAATCGGTTGACCTCGGCAACGGTCTCGCCCGGAAGCCCGTCATCGCGAGTGGCGACCGTGATCGCATTGTCCTTGATCACCGCATGAAGAGCCTCGACGGCCGGCTGTGGTGCGAGGTTTCGGTCCGCGCCTCGGTGAAAGGCTGCAATGACTTGCGCCAGTTGCGGCATCGCGGACAATTGGAGGCGTCCCTGCTCCGCCATGCGCTCATAGAGTTTGGCCTGGTCGAAGCGGCGCATGACCAGCACCCACTCCACAGCATTGCCCTTTCCGCCGAGGTAAAATTTGCCGTCGTCACCCTGAGTGACGGGTACGACTTCGAGATAAAGTTGAGGTGCCGTGCGGAGATTGCGGCGAAGCTCGTTGAGCAGCGCGGACCGCCTGCGCTCCAAGGTCGAGAAGTCGAGGAATGGGTATTTGACGGCGCGTTTGACCTTGTAGGCATGCGTTCCGGCAAGAAATACCACGGAAGCGTGGGTCTCGATGCGGTCAACTCGCTCCGGTGCCGAGTCATAGGCGGCGGGCGAGCCCAAGAAATCAAGCACCTCTGCCTGGTCGAATTTGACCTGCTCCATGGTTGCCTGGTGCTTCCGGGTCCTTCCGCGACGAACGCCGCACAGAGCTCAAGTTTGCAAAACAACCCCATGCAAAGGGGCGCCGCCCCTGTTCCTGCATCGCATGGCTATTTGCAACTTAGAGTAGATTGCCTTTTGGTTTGTAACGTTAATCACCATATTACTCAATGTGAAGACCTACCCTTAGCATCTGGCTCGATGAAGTGGTTTGAAGGATATGGCTGAAGATGGTTATAAGAAATTATCTAATATAGACAAGAATTCCAAATGTATGGAGGAGTTGTCAAACGGACAGCCAATATACGAGCTCGTCCTATCTATGCAAAAGCTTAGTATGGAGTTTATCGAATAGGGTGGCCATTGAGCAAATTTGGCGCACGATCCCCGCGGCGAAATCTGGCCACACCCATCCCAAAGCTGGCGCCGAGGGTTTCTACCTAACGCTTCTCCCCTCCGATGGGAATAAGTCGGCGCTGGCGAGGCTCCTGGTCGCGACCACCAACAGTGCCATGGATTGCTTTGCGCGAGCAGCCACGGAAGATTCGCCATCGCGATTTTGGCAGAGGAGCGCGGTGATTGATCTTCCACCAGACGACACCGGTACGCAGCCGGCCTCACCAGTACTGACCCCCACCTCACAGCGCTGCGCGGATCCTACTCTGGTTGAATCTGCAAGCAAAACTACTACCTAGTCACGAATAGGCCGAATAGGCGCAAAAGCTCGATTTTCCCAATGCAGCTTGAATATTTTCATCCAGCGGTCGCCGTCTGGTTCAAACAACATTTCGCCGCGCCAACGCAGGCGCAGGCTGACGCTTGGCCCGCGATCAAAGCCGGACGAAATGTGTTGATCTCGGCGCCGACGGGGTCGGGCAAAACCCTCGCCGCGTTCTTGGCGGCCATTGACTCGTTGGTGCGGCAAGGACTTGAGGGTGGTCTTAAGAATGAAACCCAGATCGTCTACGTTTCTCCGCTCAAAGCCCTGTCGAACGATATACACCGAAATCTTGAAGTGCCGCTCGCCGGCATAAGAGACGTCTTGAGAGCGCAAGGCCTTCCCGACGTGAACATTCGTAGTTGGGTGCGCACCGGCGATACCCCGCAGGCCGAGCGCCAGCGGCATGCAAAATCGCCGCCCCACATTTTGGTTACCACGCCAGAAGTCTCTTTACATCTTGCTCACCTCAGTGTCGGGCCGCGCCATGCTGAAGAGCACACGAACGGTCATCATCGATGAAATCCATGCCTTGGCCCCCAACAAACGTGGCTCCCATCTCGCGCTTTCACTCGAACGCCTCGTTGCCCTGTGCGGGAGGGAACTGCTGAGAATCGGACTGTCGGCCACCCAGAAGCCGATTGAAGACGTCGTACATTTCTTGACGGGAGGACGCTCACACGGGCCCGACTCGAATTGCGTGGTCATCGACAGCGGGCATTATCGGCAGCGGAACCTCGCGCTTGAAGTTCCCGCGTCGCCGCTCGAAGCGATCATGTCCGCGGAGGTCTGGGACCAAGTCTATGACCGCCTGGCCGAACTGATCGAGGACCATCGGACCACGCTTATCTTTGTCAATACTCGCCGGATGGCGGAGCGAGTGACCCGTCAGCTATCAGATCGTCTCGGCGAGGCCTCGGTTGCGGCGCATCACGGAAGTCTGGCCAAAGAGAAGAGATTGGACGCCGAGCGACGCCTCAAGCGTGGCGAGCTCAGAGCAATGATTGCCACTGCATCGCTCGAACTCGGGATTGACATCGGCGACATTGAGCTCGTTTGTCAACTCGGATCACCACATTCGATTGCAAGCTTTCTCCAACGTGTGGGCCGCTCCGGGCATAGCGTAGCGGGTAAGCCCAAGGGCAAACTCTTCCCCCTGTCGCGCGACGATCTTGTCGAATGCGCCGCACTTATCGACAGCGTCAATCGAGGCGAACTCGATCGCCTCGTGATGCCGGATCAGCCCCTGGACGTACTGTCCCAGCAGATCGCCGCTGAAGTGAATGCCCAGGAATGGAGCGAGGACGAACTCTTTTCGTTGGTGCGTCGTGCGTGGCCCTATCGAGCGCTGGCCCGTAAGCAATTTTCTGCCGTGCTGCGTATGTTGGCAGACGGTTTCCACACACGCCGGGGCCGCCGTGGCGCTTTGATTCACCGTGACGAAGTCAATGGCGTGCTTCGCGGCCGACGCGGCGCGAGGCTCACCGCAATCACCTCTGGCGGGACCATTCCGGACAACTCCGATTTCCAAGTCCTGCTTGAGCCGGAAAATAACGTCGTCGGTACTGTGAACGAGGATTTCGCCGTTGAGAGTCTCGCCGGCGATATTTTCCAACTTGGTAACACCGCCTATCGCATCATCCGTGTGGAACGCGGTGTGGTGCGTGTGGAAGACGCCCATGGCGCGCCTCCGACAATTCCCTTCTGGCTGGGCGAGGCCCCTGCCCGCAGTGATGAGCTTTCGCAGGCGGTCTCTCGCTTCCGAAGCGAAATCGAAGCAAGGCTCTCCCGCGATCAAGGGGAAGCATTGCGCTGGTTGGTCCAGGATCTCGGTGTCACCCAGGACGCGGCGGAGCAAATTAGCGACTATCTGGGGGCCGCGCATCGCGCTCTTGGGTGCTTGCCAACGCAGGCCACTATCGTCTTCGAGCGCTTCTTCGATGAAGCGGGCGGCATGCAACTCGTGATCCACTCTCCCTATGGCAGCCGCATCAATCGCGCTTGGGGACTCGCGTTGCGCAAACGTTTCTGCCGCAAGTTCAATTTCGAGCTGCAAGCGGCGGCAACGGAGGACAACATTGTCTTGTCGCTGACCACTGCGCATAGCTTCGAACTTGCTGCCGTTGCCCGCTACCTCCGTTCCACCAGCGTGAAGGACTTGTTGATCCAAGCGTTGCTTGACGCCCCAATGTTCACAACGCGTTGGCGATGGGTTGGCGGGGTCGCGCTTGCGCTGCCGCGCTTCCGTGGCGGCAAGAAGGTCGCGCCACAGCTTATGCGCATGGCGGCCGAGGATTTGATGGGCACCGTATTCCCCGACCAGATCGCCTGTCCGGAGAATCTCCAAGGCGAGCGTGAGATTCCCAATCATCCGCTCGTCAACCAAACGATTTCCGATTGCCTACAGGAAGCCATGGACCTGGAAGGCTTGAAACAAGTGCTTGCCGGCCTGGAGCGAGGCGACATTCAGGTCGTGGCACGAGATTTGGCGGGGCCTTCGCCACTGGCGCAGGAAGTGCTTGCCGCTCGGCCATACGCCTATCTCGACGATGCGCCACTCGAAGAACGTCGTACCCAGGCAGTGATGAGCCGCCGCTGGATCGATCCAAAGACAGCATCGGAGCTTGGCCAACTCGATGAGGCTGCAATCACCCGAGTTCGCGAAGAAGCCTGGCCCAATCCAGGCAATGCCGATGAGTTGCATGACGCGCTTAATTGGCTCGGCTTTGTGACCGAAGCGGAGGCCGAAACGGTCGGAACTTGGAAGAATTGGCTAAAGGAGCTTGCTGCCGCGGGCCGGGTGACACGAGTGAGCACGGGCAAGAGGGTGTTCTTCGTTGCGGCCGAGCGGCTGCCGCATTTCGGAGCGCTCTGGCCCGACGCGATCCTTGATCCAGCTATTCTGCCTCCAGCCAGCGCTGCGGACTGCCCCTCCCCAGAGGAGGCGATGATCGAGCTCATTCGCGGTCGCCTCGAGGGCCAAGGTCCGCTTACGCTCGCTGAAGTTGCCACGATGCTCGGGCTAGACAGTCATCACGCGGCAGGAGCCCTTGCTTCGCTTGAACAGGAAGGCTTCGCTCTTTGCGGCCGCTTCACTCCGGGCGCATTGGACAACGAATGGTGCGAACGGGGGCTGCTCGCTCGCGTGCACCGCTACACGATAAGGCGCCTTCGGACGGAAATCGAACCGGTCGCGGCCCGAGACTATTTGCGTTTTCTATTTGACTGGCAGCGTGTGAGCGCCGACGCACGTATGGATGGTCCAGAAGCGCTCGGCGAAGTAGTCGAACAACTCGCGGGCTTTGAGGCCCCGGCCGTCGCCTGGGAGAAGGAGATTCTCCCTGCGCGTCTCTCATCGTATAGCGCCGCGTGGCTCGACGACGCCTGTCTTGACGGCCGCGTAGCCTGGGCTCGGCTGACGCCGATCAATGACAAATCAGAGAGCAACGCACGCCGCGCAATGCCTCTGAAGTCCACGCCTATTAGCCTCATGCCTCGTCAACAGGCACCGATATGGGCTTTAGCCTCTCTCTCTACCCGACACGGGCCTGCAAGTGGCAACTGCGCAAAGATTATGGATTTCCTGCGCGAAAACGGCGCTTCGTTCTTCCATGAAATTGCCGAAGGCACGCATCTGCTGCGGGCACAAGTCGAGGATGCTTTGGCCGAGCTCGTGGCACTCGGGCAGGTGAGCTCTGATAGCTTTGCCGGATTGCGCGCGCTGCTTCGGCCACACAGCGGTCGGCGCCGCCCGTCGCGCGGCACGAAAAGGCGGTTGGATAATGTTGGCAGGTGGGCCCTCGCCCGGCCAAAGCAGAGCACGACACAACTCGATGCAGCGCCCGAGACAATCGAGCGCGTGGAGCACGTTGCTCGCAGTTTGCTCAAGCGCTACGGAGTTGTGTTCTTGCGCATGCTTGAGCGAGAGGCTCACTGGCTTCCCAAATGGCGCGACCTTCTACGGGTCTATCGCCGGCTCGAGGCGCGCGGGGAAATCCGTGGCGGCCGCTTTGTAGCTGGATACGCGGGCGAACAGTTCGCTCTGCCCGAAGCCATTGCCAAGCTCCGCGAAGTTCGACGGCGGAATGCCACGGGTGAGCTAATTTCACTCTGCGGCGCTGATCCCTTGAATCTCGTCGGTATTCTCACCCCGCGCCCCAAGCTTCCGGGTCTTGCGGGCAACCGCGTTCTTTACCGCGACGGCTTGCCGGTGGCTGTCCTCGAAGGTCGGGCAGTACGCCTGCTCGAGCCGCTCGACCACGCGAGTTCTGCGGAGCTCAGAATGGCTCTGTTCGGGCACCCTCAGCCGGTCGCGCATTTATCCAATGCAAAGCGTAGGAGCGCCGGCGAAGAACGTCGTCTGACGTCTGGAGCCTTTGCGGCCTGATCACATTAGTCTCTCTTCGCATAGCTGAAGGCCACCGCGACCCCGCCTGCGGACTGAAGTCAATTCTTCCATTCGCAACGAGCCTTGAAATGTGACACTAGCTGTCCTTATTGGCGCAGACTTGCCAGGCAGAATCGTGAAGTTGGGTTGGACTACTTAAGAAGGCCAGCGGACTGCCTTAGACGAGTAAGGGCCGAAAGCTCCCGGCATGCAGGGCACAACCGTTCTTATCTTAACACAGATTATAAAGAAACTTTGACAAGGCTATGAATTATTTGATGGTTATATCACCGCTACCGTATGGGCACTGAAGCGAGTAGCGGTCACGCTCAATCTATAGGATTCCTAGATCTGGCAGGAACTCAAAGATCGTTTGATCGGCAACCCGGCCGCAGATGCGGAAGGTGATCCAGTAAATTGCCACCGCCGGCTAGTCTCTAAAATTCATCCATGCTCAGTGGAACCGTCTCAACTCAAACCAAGTTTAGCAAAGGGATCAGGGGGCGCGGGCGCATGCTCGCGATCTATCAATGGCGGGGCGTTTTCAGGGCTACCATAAATTTCCTAAGAACCAAAATGTAGAGATCTTTTGGCAAGCAGATGGCTGGTGGTGGTGGTCGCGAGCTCCTGGTTGCCACCCCGGCAGCAAACCTGTCGGGCCTTTTACAACAAGCACCGAAGCATACCTCCACGCGAGGGGTGGCGCTCAGTTAATGCCAAGCCCGACTATTCTTGGTAGTCGCCGGGCCACTCCATCAGCAACGTGAGGATTATGAGACTGGAAATGCCCGGCACTGTACGGGGGGAGGAACGGGTCCCATAGGCCCCCCAGCTCCCAGGCTTTTCCGCCATCATGGTTGCCCGTTCGATTACCATTCCACAATTTGAAGGCCGCTGTTTCGCCACGGCTGTGACAATATCAGCGCCACAGAACCGCGGCGCCAACTATGATTTTCCGGATTAGGATCAGAATTGCCAGCCTTCTCCTCAGCGCCGCCGAGGACCTTGCTTTTCTCGCGCGCAAAATCGCGCCGAAATGGCGACCTATCTCCCGGCACTAATTCCTATGCCGTCGTTATCAGGGCTCTTCCAGCTCTCGTCAGGGGCTCTGTGGATAAATTAGGCTTCCTGATTCCTTCTCGCTTAATAAGATGTTGTGGCGACGATGCCACGCCCAAAGAATTTTCAATGCTGCCCGCAATTTTTTTCGATCGGCTTCTCTAAAATATTAAGCCACGAGCTAACGGCGGCAGTCTGTTGCATTCCGCTGGCCCAGCCTCAATGCTAGTTTAATTGGGTCGTCAGATTGCAGACTCGGGAGGGGGTCATGCGAGACATCCGAAACGATCTAAAAGAGCGTGCAAACCTCATCGACGAGCAGATCAAGGTTGCTTACGCTCACTTCGAAAATGCCATCCAACAGCTTAAGACCGAAAGGGAGGCAAAAATCGCTGATCTGCAATCGGGCATTGCAATGATCGCCAAATTCATGGAATTCGAAGAGCGGTTCTTGGCCAATGTGTCACCTCCAGCCGCACCCTCCCCGCTGTTAGCCCTCGCTGATCTTTTCATGAGAAGGCTCAATGAAACAGGCCAGCTGTCTAAGAAGGAACTTGTCGATCTGGCCGTAAAAGAAGGCTTTTTCCCAGACGCCGAACACGCCAGCCAGGGCGTACATCCTATGCTCGTGAACATGTTGCGAAGCGAGTTAATTCGGGAATTGCCAGACGGAACTCTTGCGCCACCGACATTGTCCCAAACAATCAAGCTTCGCCGGGTGGTTTAGCCATTCCACCGCGCGAGGGAGCAACTCGTCTGCGATTCCCTGGGCACAAAACGGGTGGCGTAAAGGTCCTTTTTCGCGCTAATTTTGCCCCGGAACCCGGGGGAAGGTATGCGCGGGGATCGTCTCATCGCCGTCCTGCTTTACACGATCCACTCGGCTTTGTTTGTCTCGCAGGTCCACGCTGAGGAACCATCAGCCACCAGTCCTAGCTCGTTCTCTTCTTCATCGGCTTCCCCTGCGACCGCGCCAGCACCCGCGTCCCCGCCACAATCCAATCCGACTGCGCCATCTTCGCCTGCGATCACGCCAGCACCGGTGTCCCCGCCACAAGCCACGGCGGAGACACCCCCTCCTCCGTCCCAGTCGGATTCAGTGGTTCAGATTATTCGCACTCAACTCGCCGAGCCTTCCCTCAGCAAGGGCGTTAATGCCGGCGATCTCACCGCGCTCCAAACCTTCTATGCAGCGCGCACCGGCGGACCTTTGTGGACGACGGAGATGGGCCTCTCGGCGCGCGCGCAAGCGGCGCTGTTCGAAATCAGCAAGGCAGATGATTGGGGCCTCGACGCCGCGGCCTTCGAGTTGCCGGCCGCAGCCGCGCTGCCGAAGACGCCGGAAGAGCAAGCCGCCGCAGAGATCAAACTCAACCTCGCCATTTTGAAATACGCCCGCTTTGCACGGGGCGGCCGATTAGACCCGTCGGCGGTCAGCGATCTTTTCGATCAAGCGCCGCCTGTGCGCGATCCGAGAAACGTATTGACAGAGATCGCTGCGGCTGACGCTCCCGATCAATATCTGCAGTCCCAACACCCGAAGCATGACCAGTTTGTGCGTCTGCGCCAAGCACTACTCAAGGCTCGTGGTAAGGACGAGAACGCCACCAAACCCAAACCAGCGACAAACGAGCGGGACATTCGTCGTCTCGTCATAAATATGGAGCGCTGGCGATGGATGCCGGAGGACCTTGGCGCAGTCTATGTCTGGAACAACGCGCCGGAGTTCATGCTCTATGTGATCAAGAACGGGAAGATGATTTTTGCCGACAAAACTCTCGTCGGTACCATCGGTTACGCCACGCCGGTCTTTACTGCCGACATGAAGACGATCGTTTTTAATCCGGATTGGGTTGCACCCGCGACCGTCGTGACTGAAAACCTGCTCCCGCCCTTGCGCGACGGGAATTACTCAATCCTTAGTGCGCACGAACTTTTAGTGAGCTACCAGGGGAAGCGAGTCAATCCGGCTAGCGTGAACTGGGGCCGTGTCAACATTCTCAGTTACACCTTCACCCAGAAAACTGGGCCCAATAACGTCCTGGGCAAGGTAAAATTCCTGTTTCCTAACAAGCACACCGTTTACATGCACGACACGGTGCCATTCCGGAAAAAGCTCTTCAAAGAGCCCGTGCGGATGGTCGGCCATGAATGCGTTCGCATGGAGAACCCTCAACGGTTCGCCGAGGTCCTCCTTGGCGAGGATAAAGGATGGGGATCGCGCCAAGTCAAAGACTTGTGGGACAAGAGCATAAACAATTCGATCCCGATCGATCGGAAAGTCCCGGTGCACATGACCTATTTCACGACCGTCGTGAACGATGCTGGCAAGGTTTCAACCTTTGCCGATGTCTATGGGCTTGATAGGAAGATGGCGATCGCGTTGTTTGGCGACGCTACCGGGTTTCCTCAGCCACCACCTGAAGCAAAACAGCCTCAGGAGGGCGCATCCGCGACACGCCAGACATCGTCTGGTGGTGGTATAGCCAGTTCACTGGGCAGTTTCCTCCGGGATTAGAAGCCGCTTGTGTGTTGCTCGGAATCCCGTGCCTGGTATGCTCAGCCAGGGATAAGAACCTCCAATAGCCATATGTTGAGGATGCAGCAGAAGAGGCTGAGCTACCCCACGCTGGGAAGCGACGAGATTCGCAGCATGCTGGAACTGCGCCTCGGGCGCGTGCATGCGAGGCAGCGACTTGGCATCGAGAGCGAGCATGAAGCCCAGATATTCGGCCAGGGTCTCAACTGGTTTCATATCGAGAATCTCACCGCGTCCCACGTCTTAATCCGCGCCGTCCTTATGGTGACCGGCCTGTATTGGCGCGGATTGCGCAACGCTAAGAAGCTGACCCTCACCCACAACGTCATCAAGTCTGCAAAACTGCCTGTTATGTTTAAAGATTTTACGCTGCTGCAGATCAGTGATCTGCATATCGACATGAACTTGGAGATCATCGAGCCGATTATAAAACTCATTCATGGGCTGCATTACGATGCATGCGTGGTGACCGGTGACTTTAGAGGAAAGACATTTGGACCGGTCGAGACGACGCTCGAGCCAATGGCTGAGCTGCGCAGTGCCCTCAATGGACCGGTATACGGCGTGCTCGGTAATCATGACTCGATCGCCATGGTCCCAGGGTTGGAGGACATGGGCATACACATGCTACTCAATGAAAGGATCGTGATCGAGCGCGACAATCAGCGCATCCATGTTGCCGGGATCGATGATGCTCACTTTTATCAGGTCGACAACATCGAAAAAGCCGCCACCGGAATTCCGCACAGCGAGTTCTCAATTCTGATTTCGCACACCCCGGAGGTTTACCGGCACGCTGCCCATGCTGGTTTTGATGTTCTAATCAGCGGCCATACCCATGGCGGGCAGATCTGCCTTCCGGGCGGCACCCCCCTCACCCTAGATTCGAATCTGCCAAGGCGTATGGGTTCGGGAGCTTGGAACTATCACGACATGATTGGCTACACGTCGAGGGGTGCCGGATCATCGGTTGTCCCAGTCCGATTCAATTGCCCGCCAGAAATAACGCTGCATCATTTTCGTTCGGCGGCATGAAGACGCCGTCAATAAGGGCGGTCGCGGATGCGCAATTTGAACAACACTCTGGAAAGAGCGATTGCGCCGATCCAAAACATTATTGTCGCGAGAACAATGTCGACAATGGTGACGGGCAGCAGAAGCCGACTGGATATTAGCGGAAGCAGGGATTCAGGAATCTGATCGAGTCCGCTAAATTGGCTGCTCGCAAACAATCCTAATCTTCGCTTCAGGAAACTTGAAAACAAATCGCCAATCATCGCCATTGATGCAACCAAAGCGCCCACTTTCCACTCCAACCCAATAAGGGGAGCAAAGGCAGTGGTGACCAAGATCGATAGCATGACGCCGCGCAACGTTTTTGCTGGACCAAATAGCGGCCTACCATCGAGGAACGTCACGTTGCCATCGACTGGTAGCGCAAACGCATTGCCGAAAATTTTGGCGGCGAGTACCGGGGCGCCGTTAGCGACGGTCAGGAGTGCGAGAAGCTGAGCGATTAACACGTCGACCAATCCATGAGGTCCATTTCCATTCGTGTCTAACGGAATCATTGGTCCGATGCATACGCCTAGCCGAAACAGGCGCCGGGACTATTATTTGCTATTTTGAGGCCCATCATGTTCGACCAGTGGCCCCGTTGGCTTTCGCGATCTCCCCGAATTCGGCGATTAGCTATCAAGACGTGGCGCCTGTTCTTGCGCCTGCAGCGCGCCACGCTGGCCAAGGCTGTGTTGGTGGTGCGGAGACAAGACGGTCGCGTTCTCACCTTTACCTCGAGCCCTGGCGAGCTACGGCTACCCGCCAAGGAACTCGATGGTTGGCGGACGGTCACCATCCAAGTTGAGGAATGGCTAGCGCAACTGTTGCAGCAAGGTGCACGCGTGAAGCTCGTGGGGATCGTTGGAGCACCCGGATTTAGAGGCATTACGTTTTTGTATTGCGCGATCCTGCCACAACTCTCATCTGACTCCGAAGGGCTTTGGCTAGATCACATCGCTGCGACATCCACTCTCGCTCTCGCAGATCGCGAGCTTTTGCTTTTGGCCAACGGCGAGTAGAGAATAACCTTGTTCAAAGATCGAGCGTTCACAAACCATGGTTGGCCCGGCTGTCTAGGCCTGTCGGTCACCCGCCGCGCATTAAGGCGGCCCTGTCGCATGCACGGCGGTACTGGTCTGGCGCAGCACGGCGCAATCAAAATGTGCTTAAGCACGGATTGGTGAGATGTATAATTAAGGCGGGTCAAAGAAGACCTGTGTCCAGAATCGAGGCGTTTCGGATTACAGCGAAAATTTAGTGACGAGAAATACTTTGATCAAATTGGACATGGAAATCATGCCTGTCATTATTCCATACAACAAGGCTTAAGGCCGATTGCCAGGATGGTGTATAAGGAAGTCTGTTGAAAATGCGATCGAAAGCAATCATGAATTGAGGTTGAAGTGCGCGGCTTGATTGGAATTTTACCCACGTGCGAGACGTCTAACGTGGGTGAAGACTGGACTGAGCTGCCAAGCGGTCCTGCTAAGCTTGTATAGCTTAGGTACTCTTGCTTGACCATTTGGATCTATTCAACTACTCTATGCCTAGGGGTTCAGGTGGTCTCGCCCCTCGATATGTAGGTGCGCGCCAAAGTTAGGGGGGCAGTAAGATGTCAAAAACAAAGTCTGTTGAACAAAAGAAGAAGGTAGAAGTGTTATGAGGACTTGCCTCCCGTTGAAGCGTCAGGTGAGGATGTCTTGACCGCGTCCCTGCGATTGACTGTGCCAGATGGACTGATGGAAGGCTTAGAATTGCAAGACGGCTCCTGCAAGCTGTATCAGGATTTAGAGCCCAAGAATACAATTCAAGCGATAATGGCAGTTCTAGCTCTAAATCTGTTCAATGCAAGTTCACGTTGTCTTGCCGATGGTCTCAACCTGCGGTACATTCCGCCTCACGTGCGCGATATATATTTGAGGCATGGTATCAAGGCATCGATGAGTGCCGGCGATCTCTTGGAGAAGTTCCAGGCGATGTGCGACGGAAGCCAAAAGAGCTTTAAAGTGGGCAGCGTGAACGTGGAAGCAGGTGGGCAGGCCATCGTCGGGAATGTGCAAGCAACTCGCCCCGGGAAGAAGAGCCGAAAGGATAGGTCTGTGTCGAGAGATCGTTGAAGTGTAAATGCCTGAATCACACAAACAAAATACCGGTCCGATGCTTGCGTCCCCTCGCTGTCATGCGAGACTCGCTCAGGGGAATTGTGCCGCTCGCCTTGTGTAAGCGGCAAAAAGCGCTGTCGCATGCATGGTGGCGCTAAGGGCTCGGGTGCACCCAAAGGTAATCAAAACGCCCTGAAACATGGATGCTTTACCACGGAGGCATTACAGCGGCGCGCCATGGTGAGCCAACTCCTCCGAGAAGCTAAGAAATTCCTCTAATTGGTTTCATTTTTGATCCACTGATCTACTCTTTCCGCCGTGATTTAGGCGGTCGGGTTTCTGCTCTGAGGCGTACGCCTGGTCCACGCCCCCCTCCTGCGAAAGAAATTCGACGCCCGGCAGCCATAAGGAGCTCGGCATAAAGCTCATCAATAAGATTCTGAAGGACCTTGGATTGAAATGAGTTCTGGCCTATCCCATCAAACTCGAACCTGACGACAATGGCACTCTATTGGTGACCTGCCCTGCTCTTCCTGAAGTTACGACTTTCGGCGAGGATCAGGCTGACGCAATCGAGCATGCGCGCGATGCTATCGAGGAGGCTATTGCCGCACGCATGGCCGATGGTCGGGAAGTTCCAGAGCCCAAAGGCAAGAGCAGGGTTTTGGTCATCTTGCCGATGCAAACATCGCTAAAAGTCGAGCTTTACCGACTTCTCACGCGCGAGAATGTCACCCGAGCTGAACTTATGCGACGCCTGAACTGGAAGCGCGAGTCGGTTGATCGGCTGTTTCGTCTGAACCATGCAACTCGGCTTGAGCAATTCGATGCTGCCTTCCGCGCCCTTGGGCACCAGGTGGAGATATCTGTTCAATAGACTGGCGACAATAGTCCCATAGGCCTTCGCCGCAAGATCGTTAACATGGTCCGCTCTGCGCCATCCACCAACCGGCAATGAGCGATTGTGGTGGCCGGAGGCAACACATCCCTCAGTTCCACGCCTTTCGCCATCAGGCCGAAAGGCGCCTTCGCATTTTGGAGGCGGCAACATCCTTGCAGGATCTTGCCGCCCTCTCCAGCAACCACCTTGAAGCGCTTAAATCAGGATCAATTCAGTTCTCGATGGCCACGCTAGCGACGAGAGACCAGGCACATCCGAGATATCTACGGGTTAAAGGTGATCAAGGTCGCCTGGTGCACCAGAGCTCATGATCATCCGGTCGAGCAGCTTCAGCCGCGAGTAGAGCGCTTGCGATTGGTCCATAGGTCTTCGCTGCAAAATCATCGAACGCCAACGCTGGAATGGCGCGTAGGCTGTGCGGTCCGCTACAACTCATTGAGCAAGCCGAAGAAACCTGAGCGCGTGCGAGGGCTTTGAGCGGCTCCGGACGACGGCATTTGTTACGACCTTACAGGTTGGGAAACGCACGTCTTAGTATAAAGGTTGCTCCCGCCTTACGGGCGGGAACTGATCGGAGCCATTCCCGAAAAGCGGGCAACCGCGATCTGGCCCGAATGAGGAAGATCACCAACGTCGCAGCAGAAATTACCCCGACCGCCCCGCTGAGCGCAGCAGTCACGTCAGGAAAGCGATCCGGTGTCAGACCCTGACAGGCCTCAAGGACTCCAGCAAATATCATAAGAGCAATGGCGACGACGTATGGCCTGCGCGATGCTAGAGATAGGACAATCGTCGTGGCGAAATAGACGATGAAATGCTCATCCTCCCAACCAAGCCCAGTGCGCGGTATCCACTCGGTCGGCAGCAACGTCGCCAGCGTAAGCGCAGCGGCCGCAGTTACGCTCAAGAGTCCGATCAGTCGCGCCCTCGAATCGGTCATCAAGAATTAGTACTATACCGCCGAGCCTACAGGTGTTGCTTTTTCGCATCACGCGCTACCAATCCAGCATCGCACGAAGAAATCTCTAGTAGAGAAGATGCGACAAATGCGAGCTTGTAAGCTGCCGGGCGATAGGAATGCTTTCGGCCTAGGCTTCGCCCGTATGGCTGGGCTCCGCCCTCCGATCGTCGTTTGTGCGCCTCGAGAAGATTTGCTCTAATACGCGGATTATGAGGGCAGCGACAAGGGCCCCGACCAAGACGCCCACCATACTACTGAGTGCAGCGAAAAAATTGGGCGAGTGATCCGGTCTCAAACATTGGAGGACTTCCAGCAGCGCGGCGGCTGGAATGAGGGTTATGGCCACGAGAAATGGTCGGGGCCAACCAAGACATATGATGGGCACAGCCATGAGATAGGCCAGGAAGTGTTCAATCTCCCAGTGGCCCGTGCGCATATGCTCCAACTGGGGCGGCAGCAACAGTGACGCGAAGATGAGCAGGCCCAATACTAATATGCCGCAAAGGCGCCAGCCAAAACGGGAGTCAGAGCCCTGGCTCATTAAATGTAAAATTCCCTCGATATAATGCCGCAGCTTCTCAAGCCTCGCGAATTTGATCGAGGCCTTCCCAAACATATACAAAAACCTGAGCAGAGGATAGTAGTTCCCCTATTGTCCGCGTTTCGCGAGGCGCATGGGTGCGGAATTCTATTTGCTGGAGCACAACGGTTTAACTCGCAATCCACCGCACCACGTCTAACCGGCAAGGAAACCGAGTGGCAGGAGCGCAATATCGATCAACTATCAGCGGCAGGATCTTGCCCAAACAAGCATGAGCCTTGGGCGTGGCAGCTGCTGTCTACCTCCAAACCAAGCGACCGAGAAGAAACAGTTGCATGTTAGAGCGTCCCAGCCCGACCTCCGCTGGCAAATAGACGGTCGATCGAAGGGGGTCTGGTCTCGCGGCACGATAGTGCAGGCCAAACAGCCCTAATCACCGCCGACACTTCTCCTCTAAAGCCATCCTTAGTGTCCTCATCGCAGCTCTCCCAATGATGTTTGCCATCAAAGCGATCACAGGATGAAAACACGTATTCAAACAGGGCCTTTGCTCCTCGTTCAACAATATCCCGATCAAGCGCTATCTCTTTCGGCACAAATGGCGCACTCTGCACCGGTCTCTGTCGAGTTTCGACGCAATTTGGTGCTCTGTTCAATCGCATGACCGCCCGCCAATAACCGCATGGCTTTCGCAGAGGTTATGAGGCTACCATGAGGCCTTACCTGCCTGCGTTGCTTTCGGGCAACAACATGGAGCGAAATGAAGTCGTCGATTGGGCCGCTTCAATCAAATCTCGTCGGATTCGGGCGGCTTGAATTCATAAGACCAAGAGGCGTCAGGTGGTTTGAGGTGAAGGCCATTTGTGCTAAGCGCGGGTGGGGCTGTAGTCGGTGAGACGGATGGCTAATGCGTGACATCCTGCCGTGCATCCTGTGCGGAGGAGCCGGTACCAGGCTCTGGCCCCTCTCACGCGAAGCGTTTCCAAAACAATTTCACAGGCTTACCGGCCCGGAGTCGCTGTTACAGCAAACCTGTCGCCGCTTGACCGGTGACCTCTTCGGCGATCTGTCCATCCTAAGCAGCGAGCAACACCGCTTCATAATACAAGAGCAGCTGCAGGAGATTGATGTCGGCGTGGCAAATATTGTGCTGGAGCCTGTGGGGCGGAACACAGCGCCGGCTGCGTGTATTGCCGCCCTGATGTCAGGCCGGACCGACCCGGACTCGCTTGTTCTGCTTGCTCCCTCAGATCATGTTATCGGAGACGCGGGCTCATTTGCTGAGGCGGTCAATGCGGGCGTGGACGCGGCGCGACGAGGAGAGTTGGTCGTTTTTGGTGTTGAGCCAGATTGTCCGCATACGGGCTACGGCTATATCGAAACCGACAGCGGCGCAGACAGAGCGAGACGCGGTCCTCCCAGTTCGGCGATTTGTCGAGAAGCCATCGCGCGAGACAGCGGAGACCTATCTCGACAGCGACCGGTTCTATTGGAACGCCGGCCTCTTCCTCTGCAAGGCGGCGACTCTGTTGGAGCTCTTCCAGGCACACGCGCCTGAGATTCTGACACCCTGTCGCCAAGCGCTCAACGAGGCGGTCAATGATTTGGGCTTTCGGCATTTGGGCAAGAGCTATTCGCAAGCTCCTTCGATTTCCTTGGATTACGCCATTATGGAAAAGGCTGACAATATTGTCTGCGTGCCCCTCAGCACAACATGGAGCGATGTCGGTTCCTGGTCTGAGGTGTGGAATATCCTGGAGAAGGACCCAAGTGGCAATGTGGTGCAAGGTGAAGGCAACATCATTTTGGAAGGCGCTAGCAACAACCTCGCCTATAGCGATCAACCTTGTGTCGCTCTGGTGGGTGTCGACAATTTGGTAGTGATCGCCATGGGCGACGCGGTGCTCGTTGCTTCAAAAGATCACGCCGAAGATATCAAGAGCGTTGTCAATCGTCTGAAGGGGAATGGCCACGACGTCGCGCTGCAGCACAACCGAGTGTATCGACCCTGGGGTTGGTATCAGGGTCTAAACCGTGGCGACCGGTATCAGGTCAAATGCATCATGGTGAAACCTGGCGCGAAATTGTCGTTGCAGAGCCATCATCATCGCTCGGAACATTGGGTGGTGGTCAAAGGCACGCTCGAGGTCACGAAAGGCGAGGAAACTAAACTGCTCACCGAAAATCAGTCGACCTATATTCCCATTGGCGAAAGACATCGGCTTTCGAATCCTGGAAAATTCCGGCCTTTCTGATCGAGGTGCAGTCTGGTCCCTATCTCGATGAAGACGATATCATCAGGTTTGAGGATATTTATCGGAAGAAGCCCAACGATTAGAATGAAAAGCAAGCAGTCTCTCGTGATTCGGCTGTCGATGGGTCTCGCACCGATCGAGAATGACGAAAATATTTCGTGGAAAAACGGGGCAGCGATCGGCTAGCGACATCAAACTGGCGGACCAGCAGTATCGCGGTATCAATGGCACATTTGGGGCTGGAGCATTTCTGGTGCGGGGGGCGAGCCCCGCCAGTACCGCACGAGTGGTGGAGAGTGTCCTTTGCTCCGGAAGTCGCGTCGATTTTCATAATCATTGAGAGAGCCAAACCCTCAGAGTATCGGCGGGCCCATTTGCTGGTCTTGCGGGACAATTGGAGCGGCTGGACGAGAAGGGTAGGGTCAGCGTGCGGCTCGATCTCAGTGTCCCTCCGTCATGAGGTCGTTGGCAAATGGCTTAATCGGACATAAGCCATCTCACGATTGCTAACACCGGGGTCGGTGGCGTTGGCACCAAATTGCCGGAAGCAAATCCACGGTTGAATTGCCAATGCTCTGAGGCCATCACTGCACTTGACAAGCGGACCCTTGGATGCGTCGCGAAATTACCAAAGCTCTAAAGATCATGCGCTTGTCAAGCGGTAGCCTTGTGGGCAGATAACCAAAGCGTTTGGCGTGAGAGCGGCACAGGGTCGGAACGCGGCACATCGAATACCCGCGACAGAAGAGTTACCAATTTTGGCACGCACTCACAGAAGGCTGAACGCTGCACCGGCGATCGCAACATTCAATGCCAGCCTCAATTCAGTTGCGAGATACATTACGTCGGGGTGGGATAGGCAGGTAGTATGATCACCAGATATGTGTATTACGCGAACGTTTGCTCCTGTGACGCGTCGCCAGCCAAAATCATCTAGCTGGATTGGCCGGAGTAGACTGTCGAATAGAACAGCCCGTGTGTGTTGTCGAAACAGGAAAATCGTGCCGCGGTAGATGCCCTCGAACCGATATTTCCGCGAGAGGATGAGATTTCGATCGACGATATTCCTGCGACTTTCCGGCAGGTCTTTATACCAATCATGAGATTGCTTTTCCTGTTGCCCCCTTAACTTTCGCAAAATGTATGTTCCGAAAATTCACCCAATGCCTCGCGTGCGTAATCTCCCTGGTCGTAACCTTTAGCGCCCAGGGGACAAAGTTTAGTGCCCAGGGGCCAACGTTCCTTGCGAAATGATAGATACGGTAGGGCCAGCGATAAGCACGCCGGTCCAGGAATCGTGTCAATCATCCCCACGAAAGGAACAAGCTTGCCGAGTCCGACCAGTTGCCGCGCGACTTCGATCGCCAAGTATCCACCAAACGAATATCCAATCAGACAAATGGGGCCATCCCGGTGATGCATCAGAAGTTTGGCAGCCATGGACGCGGCCATTTCCTCCAGGGACGCAAAGGTCCCCAACTTTCCGGTTTGCGCCTGGTCAGCAATCTGAATTCCGTACACCGGACGATACCCTCCGAGCATCTTTGCCAGCTCCGTGTAACTGCTCACTGAGCCTGCGATGTTCGGCATACAATAAAGGGGCGTGTGGTCGTTCCCCTTGTGGAGGCACACGATTTTCACCCGGCTCCCCAGATGATTTTCCGCTTCGCGCGAACGATGGCTCGGCGCAACGACCCCTTTTGAATTCAGTAATGCAATGATTCGTCTCGGCGAGCCGTGTTCAACGAGTAACGGAATCTCAAAGTCAAATTCCGTCACCTCGGAAATACGCATGCTGAGGGCTTCTCCCAGCAGCGAATCTCCTCCAAGCTGCGAAAAATCATCGTCTGCACCGACGTGGTCGAGGCCGAGGACCTCAGCGAAAAGCTTCGCGATGAGCGTTTCGAGTTCGCCGTCTGGAGCCACGTAGGGCTTCGATAATGCCAAATTGGCGCGCCTAATCACGGTAGACGCCGCGGCTCTTGCTACAGCCATCGCGAAGCCCCCAATCGACTGACTAGCTTACATAACCAAGAGGGTGGCTGGAACTCGGAAATCCGCGCCCTGCAACGGTCTAGCGTCACCGCCAAGCCTCCGACCCCCGAAGGGCGAATCGTGACGTGCAAAGCCACGGGTCCAGCTGGTCACTGAGGTTAGCAGCGATATCGGAATCCTGCGCGATAAACCCGTATTTTGATGCTCGACCCTTTCAACGGCGAAGCTTGGGGCCTTAGGTAACCGTTAGTTTCCGACCTCAGTAATCATCCAGCGTTCTCTATTTGTTGCCGAAGCTTAACCCGACAAATCTTGCCGTTGACGTTGCGCGGTAATTCTGTTGCGAACACAAACTTACGGGGCCGCTTATCCGGGCTGAGGCGGGCGCGGCAATGCTCAATCAACTCAGCTTCTGTCAGATTGACCGAAGGAACAACGAACGCAGCAATCTCCTCGCCCTCGCGCAATTTGGTGAACCCCACCACGGCAACTTCTTTCACTCCCGCATGTTCGGCAAGCACACTCTCGACCTCCGAGGGATGCACATTGAAGCCGCCGCGGATGATGAGGTCGGATGCGCGGCCATGAAGGCAAAGGAAACCTGCATCATCGATTGCGCCAATGTCTCCGGGATATACCCAACCGTCTTTGATGCGATCGCCATGTGTTCGCGTCGTGCCACCATAGGTTTTTGTGGCCATGGCCGGCGAGCGCACCCGAATTGCGCCCGCCACGCCAACAGGCAGGAGTTGGTCGTGATCGTCCACAATTTGCACTTGGACGTGCCGCAATACGCGACCGACTGTCTCGGGGCGCACATCAATGTCTCTGCCGGACAGTACGCTTATTCGGCCAGAGGCGCTTGAAGAATAGCCCTCGACAAAGTGCCTGCACAGCTCCGACCTCGCAGCCCGCTTCTCGTCAGGCATGATGGGGGCGCCGAAGCAATACAAACAATCGAGATGGGGAAATAGGGGCGAGTCCTGACCGCGATGGAGTTCAAGCAATCCGCGGAGAAGCGTCGGAACAACGCACAAGTTAGTGGCCGCTTTGGAGAGAACGGCTTCGGCCAGTCCACCAGCGCTAAACAGGGGCGGGTAAAAGAAGACGGTCGCGCCATCGTACAATTTGCTCAGCGAATGGTTGCGCGGGCTTGATGATGACATCTGAAAAGGATTGAGCAAACGTCCGCCTGGACGTCTCCGTCCCAGTTGTAGGTTGGTCGCGAGACGAAAGAGGAGCTGCTCGTGGTCCAAGACAATTCCGAGAGGTCGTCCAGTCGTGCCTGACGTGAGCGAGATCAACGCGCGCGCGGGCTGACAATTCTCAAAAAGGGCGGTTCCATCGTGTTGGGCTATGACATCGGTCCAGCTGTCATCGATGAGGATCGATACGTAGCCGATCGCTTCAGACACCCGATCTTCCAGGATCGCGATGAGCTTGAATTCTTCGGCGAGCAGCGCTCGCTCCGTCGGCGTTGCACGGAAATCAATCGGCAGGGGCACTGCCCCGAGCATCCAAAGCGAAAACATCAGAACAATCGCCTCGCCACCGTCCCGCGTGGCGAGGCCTACAACGCTACCCGGGCCGATACCCAGGGCTCGCAGCTCGCGGGCGCTCCGGGCGGCGCGGACGATTAACTCACTATAACTGAGGGTGAGGCGTGGAGAGACAATCGCTGTAGCGTCCTCCCAACGCTTTGCGAGTCTGACGAATATTTCTGCCGCGTTTTTTTTTCTCAAACAGAAACTCCGGCAAAAAAAGCGGCTACCGTAGCCCGCCGGGCAGGCCGCGCAGCAATTTAGTCCCCCACTGAATGCAAATCTCAATCAACGGCGAATCCCGATGATCGCCCTGACCTTCGCCGGACACCCTCACTTATTCGGGTTCGGTGGCGAGCATGTTTTTGTTCAAGACCATTTTGCGCACACGCGAGTCGGAATCGCGCGTTGGATAGACTTTCGCTTTCATGATAGCTTCGCTGAAATCGGTCCGGCATGCACCGGTGTACCCGATCATGAGCTGGAAACGGGGCTTAATCGAGTTACGGCTGCCATAGTGGAAGCAGCCCGAGGACTCTATAAACAAGACGGTTCCGCGCGGATAACAGAATTCAATGACCTCCTTTCGATCTACGACGGAGTAAAGATCTTCGTCGCTTACGCGGTAACCGCGCTGACGACTCCAATAGTTCAACGCTGCCGCAGCGTTTTGCGAAGTGGTGCGGGGCAGAAATGTCCATGGGCCATGATCAAAAGTGGTGTCCCCCAGCAGCACGAGCACGTAAACATTCGGGAGAGAATAATAGTCAATATGATAGAGTTGACTGTCGTGAGGCTCGTCCGGATGGTCATCGAAAGCGGCGTTGGATTCCACGAAGCGGATTCCCGACGGCAGCGTGGTTGAAAGCGCCGGAATGCAATGCAGGTAATCGCTCACAGTCGCCAACACGTCACTAGAAGTGGCAAAATCGAGAAACGACGGATATTGCTCCAGATCACGTTGGCGTCCAGAGGTCCTGGAAGTAGCTTCGGTAAGCGCCTGAAATAGTACGCCGCACTCCTGAACGCTCGGCAATAATCTTTTCCGAATCGTCCAAAACCCGATCGAGGTGCGGGAGAGACATAGTAGTATCAATCGCCCAGCCGTCTTGCATCTTCATTCGGGAGCGAGTAGGAGGCCCATTCTCGTCGAGCAGCGCCGTAAATTCCTCGCGATACAATGATCGACGCCAGTCGTCCTGCCGGCCGAATTTGATTCGGTTATACGCGTGGGCCAAGTGCATCGTGTTGGCGATCCCGAGGCGAGACATGTGATCCGAGTGCAGCCACGCTGCCAACGGTCGAAAGAAGGCATCGAAAGTAAAATCGTCTGCTGACATTTCCGAAATGAAAGGGATTCGGTGGATCACGTATTATTTCCCTCTCAGCGCGCCTAAGGCGACCGCTTCCAGCGAAATCTCATAAGCGTCTCGACCCCAGTGGCTGGACTGCGCACCTAGTGATGAAGTTTGATGCTCTTATGATATCGGTACTCGTTGCTACTGCCCCCGCGTGATATCGGTACTCGTTGCCCCGCCCGAGCCACCCCAATTACGATGGAACAGGGGCGAATTTCAACGAATGCGAGTATCTCGGTAATACGATCACAGGTGGGGTGGCAAAGTACATCCTCCCGGCAAGTCCAGATGGTCAAAAACCGCTAGCATTTGCAGGTGCCAAACGATGCACGTTAGGCACTCAGTCCAACGCTGTCCGATGCCGAATTGGCGCATGCCCCCGCGCCATCAGACCCCCTTTTTGCGAGATCTTATCGAATTATTCCGCCATTGGAAGGGTGGTCGCGTTTCTTTTAACCGAACCTCACTCACGGTTGCTGGCCGTGGCATCAAGAGACCTTTGCAGTGCTAAGCTTCCCGAGGTACGGCCTACGCTCTTTGCTCACCGTTGGTGCCGGATGAGTTTCCTATTTGCCACTAGCCCGCGATACTGAGCAAGTCTTCCAAAGCTGCCGAGCACGCGTTTAACCGGATCGTCAGGCTCTGCGACAGGTGGCAGTGATATGATTGCTTGCCCATCTTGATGTCATTGCGAGGCGCGAAACATGAACGAAGGATTTTGCAGCCTCGTCGTTGGGATATTTTCCTTCGTTTGCGTTGGCAATCGTTGGACCCTGCTTGGCAGAGGACCAGACCGTAGGCGGTTTAGTCGCACACTGGAAGTTCGAGGAAGGTGCCGGCGATGCGGTCAAGGACTCTTCCGGTAACGGTAACGATGGGACGATTGTCCCGGCGAATACGCCCGAGCCGAAGTGGGGTACCGGGGACTTTGCCGGTTCGGTCTCCTTTAGCGGTGGCAATGATCATTTTGTCCGGATTCCCCCTTCGGCATCCCTCAACAACTTGAAGAGACAAATCACCGTCGTGGCGTTTATCTACCCGAGGACCTTGTGGACTCCAGACCCCTGTCCAAGCGTTATATCTCGATCGTTCAACGCAAATGGAGAAAGGCAGTCCATTTGGCCGAAAAGCTTGCTCGGCATACGACCGATAACCAGAGCTCGCCTCCGACAGGGTATATCGCGATCGTTCAACGTCAATGGAGAGAAACAATCCACCCCGACCAATACTATCTCGGTTACGGGCCGGAAAATAACGTTCTTCATTACAAGTGGCACCTCGGCTTGATAGGACGATGACGTGAGCCTTTACCGGCTTCCAGAGGGCCAGGATAAGCCACGAGTTGGGCGAATGGGTACATTTGGCGGGTACCTACAATGGGCGAAACCGGAAAAATGTCGCTCTATGTTGATGGCGAGCTAATAGGTACCCAGACGCATGTCGGAGAAATCCGGCTCGATCCGGAAAGTTTGAATCGGCCGCTCGCGATTGGAGCTGAGCTTAACGGACCGAGCATCGACGAACCCACGGCTGAGTTCGATGGCTACGTTCGTGATGTCCGCATCTATGATCGCGCTCTTTCAGACGAAGAGGTAAAGAACTTGGCCGAAGAAGCCATGAGGCAAATTAAGGGCGTTGGGCCTTAATTCTTGGACATACGTCGGGAACACGCGCGCCAAGTCGAGACCCGCGGGCTGCTTCAGGGAGACGCTCATTCTACTCAGCGACGCGTCCCGGT
The DNA here is from genome assembly GCA_963745855.1 of uncultured Alphaproteobacteria bacterium. Classification (GTDB taxonomy): domain Bacteria; phylum Pseudomonadota; class Alphaproteobacteria; order Rhizobiales; family Methyloligellaceae; genus Methyloceanibacter. The sequence goes on from CAVUZR010000011.1 coordinate 294,203, forward strand.
GGATCACCGGCACCGAGCTAATTGTAGGTGTTGGTCGTGTCGACCAAGTGGATCCGTTTGTGCCAATAGCAGATCTTCCAGGCCTCCAGGCATCGCCTGCTTATTCGCTTGTCCTTGGCCAAGCGCCGTCTAGCCGCTCAAGCTGAGCGCGACCGAGAGGTCGACACAAACGCATCGCCTTCACTTTATTTTGTTTCTGCTAACCTACAATGCGTGCAACTCCCCTGCTCTACCGTCACCAACAATCGCGCTATTTCCCTACCCGCGCAGGTCTCATAGCTTGGTGGGAATGGGGCTCGCTGGGTGCCGCCGAAAAGCCTCAATGAACTTTACCATAGCGCGTACGTCGTGGTAGTTCGCCTTCCAGTTGTGGGCCTTTGCCTGTGTTTTTCAATTTTCCCTCCGCCGTCACGGCTTCGACCCAGACTCCATCAGACGGGTCGGCCATAAAGTTTGCGACGAAGTCCAACAGCTTCTTGAGCGCGATTTCATACTCTGCACTTCGATTATGCTTGAGGGCTTCGGTGAGTGCCGCCAGCATTTCCGCCTGTGACCACCACACTTTGTCCGTCAGTAACGCCGGCTTATCATCTTCACCCCAGCTGTAAAGACCACCTCGCTCGTTGTCGTAACCGTACTTCAGGGCGTGGTTCAGATGCGCGTAAAAATGATCCCAAGCGGCCGGGATGCCGAGGACTTTCTGAGCGCGAATCATTAGCCATGCGAATTCGACATTATGCCCGTAGGAAAGACCAGAGCATTTTCGGGTCAATCACTTCCTTCCAGTCCGACTGTCGGAGAGAGCACGATCTACCGGCCTCTTTCGGATAAAAGTAAGTGGCGTTGAGCCGTACGGACTTCATCCAGCGATTGTCTCACCTCGTTGTCGAGCGTCACTTGATACAACTCCGTCAGCGCCTCCATCAGGTGCAGGTGCGTGTTGGCGCTCTTGTAGCCGGCGACTCCGACCACGGCTTGCCGGTGTCGGCTGCAGAATGGGTTTCCAATCGCGGGTAAAATGTTCGATCCAGCCGCCATTCTTTTTGTCGTAGGCATGCTGTTGCAGGTGGCCATAAAGCTCCATCGAATGGCGCAGCGCCTCCTCGTCGTTGCTGGCACGGTAGTATTCAACCAAGCCGTAAAAGCACGAACGCCTCGCCGTAGAGAATTTTCCGATCGTTGAGGACTTTCCCGCTCAAATCGGTCGTCCAGAAATAGCCGCCGTTATTTTTGTCGAGAAATTTGTCGATGAGAAAGCGATATCCGTGCTCCGCCGCCTTGAGATAGTTGCGTTGCGCGGTGCTGTAGCCCTTGCGGTGCACATGCGAGAACGTCCAGATCAGCCGGCTCTGAGTTACGATCTGTTTTTCCGTAGCAGCGCGCGTTTTCCGAACGTCGTCGGATAGGATGTAACCGCCATTGGTCCGGTCCAGGGTGGTGTCGTGCCAGTAGGGCAGAATTTTTTCGGCCAGGTCCTGCGTGCATTTCGACGGAGTAGCTGGTCAAAGAGACGAGTGGCCACGTTCCTATGGCGCGCGGCAAAGCGGACAAGACGGTTCGCCAGCGTTTGGCAAAGCGATCGAAGTGAAGCGCCTTTGTTCATAACTCACAGCTCTTTCCGGTCAGCGGGTCAGTCGCCTCGATAATGATGTTCCAAGCGGCCGTGCCAGTGTGGCAAGCGGAAGCGCTCCGAAGGACGCTCATCGTCGTGGCTTTCTACCTCGGCCGCTACCCCGCGTCCCGCTAGAAAAGAAGGGGTCCACCAGTTACACAGCGCACTATGTGTTTCATCCCTTTAGCAAGGTTATCGACATTCCCGATGTCGGTAAGGTCACCGCGCTTGAGATGGTCGACACCACGGAAAACACCAAAGGCAAGGCGGCGTTCGACAAGATGAAAGCCGAGTCCAACGCTGGAGATGTGCCGGCCGCGTGCTTGAGCAAATCGAGCGCAAAGAGATCAATGGCCGTGCAATTTCCATTCCGGCGATTGGCGGAGCCGAACGATCGATGCGGAACAAGGACGATAGCGTAAAACACTCCCGTCGCGCAGTAGGAATCTCACGGCCGTACTATGCGGCAGGAATCTCACGTGGTGGACCTAACGTGTGAGGCATATTTGGCGGCCCAAGTCGCGTTAAATCAGGCACGACCCGACGCCAGCTTGCGCGCGATCCTCAAATAGTCTTGGTGAAGTGCGCTTCGACGCGACATGGTGCCATTGTTGCGGTGAATGCGGCGGAAGGCGACCACCTGGCTAAGGATCTCGGTCCTGATCCCGGTGCGCATCGCACGTGAATACCACTCCACATGATCGGCGATCGTCGCGGCGTCAAACGGTCCAACTCGGTCAAAAGAGGCGCGTCGGATCAGCATGGCATTTTTGTGTATACCTTCGAAGCTTGCCGATTGTTGCTCGATGTCGCGGGGCTCAGTGACTCGGCAGTCCAAGTCGATGAATTGCACGACACCCCCGAATACGGCCTCGAGCTGGGAGTTGGACGCGAGGGCTGAGCTCTGTAAGGCGAGTTTTTCGTCCGCCCAGAGATCATCGGCATCCAAAAAAGCAAGAAGTTCGCCCTTCGCTTCGGCAAGGCCGGCGTTTGTGGCCATCGCTGTCCCACAGTTAGCCTGCCGTAGGACCCGTATTGGTGGCCCGAAGCCGGATGCGATTTCAGCTGATCGATCGGTCGAACCGTCGTCGACGACGATCACCTCGTAGGGTGCAAGGGTTTGCCGCAGGATGCTCCGAAGCGCCGCCGCGATGAAGTCCTCCCCGTTATATACTGGTACTATTACCGAAATCATGAAGTTTAGCCGCTTTTCCCTTAAAGCCTAAGGCATTAGTTTGGATGACAGGTGCCATCCATGGCGATAAACTGTAGCCTGTCGCCGCCACTGCGAGGCGACAAGCAACGCGGGGGATTGCTGCAATGGTCGTATCAGATGCCGCTTTTGAAGTGAACGAACCGATGGTCATTTCCGAGACCATCGATGATGAAACCATCATTATCAATTTGGCCACCGGAAGCTACTTCAGTCTAAAACACTCTGGCGCTACGATCTGGGCGGTGATCCGGCAAGGTGGCACCCTTTCGGACATCGCAGCGACGGTTCGGACGCGCTTTGAGGTGGACGGGCATGACATTGAGCATGAGATTTCCGCTCTGGTCGAGAAGCTATTGGCCGAAGATTTGATCCGGCCAAAAGAAGGGGGAGCAGCGCCATTCAGCCCTTCCGTCGCATCTGCCGCACGAAAGGGTATCCCATTTGTGGCACCCACCCTAGACAGGTTCACAGACATGGAGGCGATGCTCCTGCTTGACCCGGTCCACGACGTCGACGAGAGAGGTTGGCCACAGGTCCCCTTAAACAGTGGCCATGCACGAACCACTGCCGACCAGACGCACTAACGCGCAAGAGAGGTTCGACGATTTTTTCAATCGAGCGCTCGACGCGCAAGGGCGCGCCGAGATGCTGGCTGGCGTCTCGGTACGCCGACGCTTTCGTCTCGCCAGCATCGATGTTGAGTTCCGCCTAGCGCATCCGACATTGGAATTGTTGTTCTGCGACGCTCTTGCTCACATCGAAATAGCCGCGATTGGGGAGCCCGATTTCAGTTTCCATATTTGGGACGAATCTTTGTCGGATGTTGAACCGCCACTACCATGCTGGAGCAGGGAAGACTTATTGGCTTACGGCGAAATCCCGGCATTTATCGATGCAGAGCGCTATCTTTACGTCGACCTCGATCGCGCAATGGTGTCGGCCGCGAATTGGCGTCTGCGAAGCGCGGTCGTGTGGATTCGGTCGCCTGCGCACTTGGCGGAGTCCGAGCGGGCGGCGCCTCTGCCCTTTCTATTAAACTGGCTAGCAAGCGAAGCAGGCTATTTCACCGTCCATGCCGCGTCGGTGGGGCGTCCCGAGGGGGGAGTGCTCGTCGTGGGACGATCCGGTGCGGGGAAATCGCACACTGCGATAGCCTGCCTCGATTCCGATCTTCTCTATGTTGCGGACGACCGATGTCTCCTCGGAACCAAAGGCCGTCCGGAAAGTGCAAGCCTTTATTCGACGGCACGACTCTACGTTGAGGACGTTCATCGGTTTCCCTTCCTTCAGGGAAACACGAAGAACACCATTCAAAATCAGTATGGGAAGGTTGTGTTTTTCCTCAACGCGATTGTGCCGGAGCGGCTTACGCCGGGATTCCCTATCAAGGCTGTACTACTCACGCAGCCCTCTGGTAGGCGTGATACTAAGGTCGAAACCGCTCTGGCCGGGTCCGCTCTTCTGTTCTTGGGATCGGACAATGCTCTCCGCGCGCCGAGTGTAGGGCGCGTTTTTCTGGCAAGTTTGGCGTCCACGCTTCGATCTATACCCTGCTTCCGTCTCGAGACGGGGACCGACATATCACAGATCCCGAGCAAAATTGCAGCGTTGCTGGATATGCTTCCCGAGCCAAAGACGCGGGAGGCCAGCTAGCCTAAGAAAGGGCGCAGGGCATTCAGGAGCCTTTTGCCAAACTTGTCGGCCGACCGCTCCTGTGCACAAGCATAGGCTACGTCAGGGTCCCAG
>CAVUZR010000012.1:0-51828 GCA_963745855.1 uncultured Alphaproteobacteria bacterium
TGAAGGACGTCGGCGTATTGATTCAAACGCTCTACATGATGGCGACTGACATGGGGCTCGGCGGATGTGCGATCGGAAGCGTCAATATTGATCTGTTCGCGAAGATGACCGGAATCGAATTCCACGTCGAGGGCCCCGTCGGTCAATTTGCGATTGGGCGCGGCACGAAACCGGGAGCACGTAGCCGCTCGACCAAACCCCGACAATAGCAGTCAGTCGAGAGGTCCGCTTTGGGTCATTAGCGGACATTAGAGAGCGGATCAGGGATGTCCGCTTTGCCCCCGAAAGCGGACATGTTCAGCGTCAAGATCGATGTCCGCTTAGTGCCACAAGCGGACATCGGAAGGGGACCACCCAGGACGCCATCGGCATCAGTCAAATTCGCGGCGCTGAGCGCTCGCATCCGCGAGTTGGGCCTTCAACCGCGAGGGCGAAAAATATTCTAGGAGAGTCCTCTGAGCGCCGGGCACCGTGTAACGCAATCTAAAAATCATACCACCATACTTTGACAGAAATTCCTCTGCCGGCATTCCAGTCTGGCGACCGGAAGCGTCGGAGTGAAAGCCATACTCTAGGGAAAACTCGGAGCCTGAAGGAACATTCGGCGCGTCAGCCTGTGCTTGCTGGCCCCCTGTGGCTCTGACAGTGAGTTCTATCTGCTCGCCGCTGTCCGATATGAGGGTAGCTTGAACGGCAGTCAGCGACTGATTTGATTTGTTCTCACCCCTAATCGAAATGCCCTCAATCCAAGTAGCCCCAGAGAAGTTGCGCTTTACAAAAATGGATTGTTGGGGGTGGTCTTGCCCATCATAAAACCAAACTATTGGAGGCTCTCGCAAGCTCACGGTGGGAGCCTCTGGTTTGCTCTCGGCACGATTGCCTGAAAGGAGAGCAACGCTCCCAGCAGCCGACAGGGCGACCAGCAAGACCCCCACAACGATGGCCAACCGGCTTAGACCTGCGAGCTTGTTATTTAGGGATGACCAGCTGACTTTCCCGTTCTTCCAAAGGGCGGCTCCGCTCTGCGTTTGCCAGTTCACGAGACTATTGGCCGTGGCCTGCGCGCTCTTGCAGCAGACCCTTGAAAATCGCGTCAGAATAAGAACCAAAGTTGGTGCTTTGGATCGAACTATCGGAGTGACTTTGCCCTTCCAAACTTCGAGCGCAATATCCCGTGCTCGAACGCCATTCATTAGAAAGCCATGCCCGGCTCCGGCGAGACGGTCTTGGCAGAACCGCTTGATCCGCGGGATGTACCTGGCCAGCAGATTTGTAGCGCACTCTCTCAACAGAGCGATGTAACGCGTCCCAGGTTGCGCCTGCAGCTCGCGATTGATCTCCGCCGTCTTAACCGAGCGGTCATCACGCCGCGAAGCAATTAACTCTAATTCGCTCAGAAATCGTCTTCCTTCATCGGTTATGGCGATCTGCTCTTGCGTGAACCGAATAAAGGCGAACCCTTTGAGCTTTAGGAGAGCGTCACCGACAAGCTTTCGCCTATGCGGAGTAAATGTGGTCTGCCCTACTTTTGAATTAGAGTCCCCAGCTGCGATTACATAGTCGATAAGCGATGCCTTTGTGCATGGTGAAAGCGCCGCGATAACCCGCAGAACTAACCAAGCCAATTGGTCGTCCGGGTTAGAACTTTCAAACGGCTTAGTACCTAGGCGCATTTGGCCCCCCCCAAGACCGGTGTGTGTTGGCAATGCGATTGATGCCTAGAGTGATGATTTTACGAGTTCGGAGTGGCAACTTTCAGATGCATGCCCGAGGCAACAAAATAAGTTCTTTCGCGTGACGAAATGGTCACAGGTTTAGAAAACGTTCTGACTTGTCTGCCAGGATCTGCGCCTGCCCCGTCACAGCTTCAGCCTAGGGCGAAGCTAACTTCAGACGTTGATCCAGGACAGGACTTGGTCTGCTAGGTGCCAGAAGGGGACGTTGCGGCTGGGGTTGTTCGCTCTGTCAATGGCGGCATGAGTTCCCGTTGGAATGAAAGCCCCCCGCAAGCTGATCCCCAGACCCAGTGGAAAACTTTTGCTCGGCCATGCAAAGGACGCGATTGAACTCAAACTCTCGCAGTAGGCTGGCATTCGAAGAGTGGGCGTATGCCGGCGAGGGAGGAAGATATGACCCACTCGAACCTGCGGGTAGAAGTGCAAGGTCCCTACATTCTGGTAACCATGCGAGGCACCTGTCTCAGGGCGAAATTTCGAAAACAAGATGCTCCTTGGCTCGCAATGGATGAGTACAAGGATGACTCAGAAGCCTCCATCACCTTCAAGGAGTTCCGAACCCTAGCTTGGGAGGCCGCCAATGAAAGGGCTCGCGAATTAGGGTGGGTCAGGAGTTGCGATGAGTTGCATGAGGCCGTGAGACGCGCCGGTGCGGCTTAGTTGACATCTCGTGGCGCTTTTTTGAAGATGCGCCGACTTATTCGCTGGATCTCGTTGGCAGCACTGGCTGTTTTGCTGCTTCCAATCCTTCACGAATTTGCCCTCCAGCATCAGGTCTATAATAATCCCCCAGAAAGTGTTTCGACGTTTTTGGGATATGTGCGGAGTCTTGGCGATCTACCCCATTTCGAGTATGTGCTCGCATTTGTCGGCGGTCTGACTCTCGGCATTTGGATAGACGCCATCCTCACGGGAACTGATTGGCACCAATCGAAGAAATACGCAGCGCTGGCCGACAAAGCAGTTCGCGTAAGAGAAGCCATTCAATTGGAATTGGGAAAGGTCGACAGGCAAAGAGACCATGCATCCCCGTCGCTGCTCGCCGAGGTCAACTCCTTGATGCTCGACTTGAGGAAAGCGGGGATTCCTGTGCCCTTTGCACCAAAGGGTACTGAGGTAGAGAAATGGTTGGAGATGGCCTCGGTTTACTTCAGTCACGTAGGTCCACTGTTACGCGATGGTCACCTCAGAGAAGCACGGGGCGTAGCGGAACTTGTCCAAATGAGAACTCAGCTGAGCCTAAGAACCGGCGACGGCCTTGCGTCCGCTTTGGGTCATTAGCCGACATCGCGTCACGTCCGCGTCATGTCCGTTATTCCCCTCAAAGCGGACATTCATCAGCGCGGTTTGCACGTCCGCTTAGTGCCACAAGCAGACGTCCTCGACGAGGCCATAGTCTCGTGCTGTCTGGGCGTCATGCACCAGGTGAGTTCGAGCGGTCTCGAGAATTAGCTGCCGGTCAGTAGCGGGAACCGGAGGCTGGGGTGCCGTGCGGCTATCCTTCATTCCGGCCATCACGATTCTCCATATGCGAGCCAACTCCAACCTCTTATGCTCTAAGCAGCTCAGCTGGGGGATTAATCGATGTCGATCTGGGAAAAGTTGGCTCGCGCCGCGACAGGAATTCTGAGGAACGGCCCAGTCGGCGCGTTCCTCGGAGGCAACCAGGAGCAGGACGGGCAGGCTGAGGACCAGGTGGCGTTCACCGTGGGCGTGATCGTGCTAGGTGCCAAGATGGCCAAGGCCGACGGCGTTGTTACCGGTGATGAAGTTAATGCCTTCAAGGAGGTGTTTAAGATACCTGCGGGCGAGATGAAGAACGTCGCCCAAATCTTTAATTTGGCCAAGAAGGACGTTACCGGCTACGAGGTCTACGCTGAGCAGCTGGCCTCCATGCTCAAGGGCAATCGCGCGCTGCTCAAGGACGTCCTGGAAGGCCTGTTCCACATCGCCAAGGCGGACAAGGTGATGCACCCGCGAGAGTTGGCGTTTCTCGGCCAGGTCGCCGAGCGTTTTGGCATCACCGAGACCGAGTTCAGCTACATCAAGGTTCGCCATGAGATTGTCACGAAGCGCAATCCTTACGATGTGCTAGAGGTCAACGCCTCGATCAGCAATGACGAGCTGAGGAGCCACTACCGCCGGCTGGTACAGGAAAACCATCCCGATAAACTGATGGCGCGCGGCGTGCCCAAGGAGTTCGTCGCGATCGCCAGCAGAGAAGGTTTCTGCCATCAACGAGGCCTATGGTCAGATCGCCAAGGAACGGGGGATTTAGCCGTTTGCGCACCGCCTCGAAGGTGTTTTGCACGCTCGACTTCAAACTATCGCTGACGCCTCATCCACACGGGGACCTTGACCTGAGACGGTAGCTGCTCGTGTTGGGGCGATGCTGAATTTGCCGAAGTGTGATCGTCCGTTGCCAAATACGAATTAGGCAATCCAACCCAGCTCCCGCGCCTTTACGTTTGCTGCCAACCACGCCTTTGCGAGGAATTCCACATGTGTCATGGGAGCTCCGGCATCAATCTTAGGCACGCAATTCTTGGCAACAAGGTCCGGTGAATTGCTTGGCTTAGTGTAGGTCACACCGTAACTCGTGGCCGGTAGTATTACGATGATCTCGTCTCCCAGCACTTCGACGCGAAGTTCGCTCGGAACGGATATTGTTGGACGCTTTAGCAAAAAGGCCCGCCGAGCGACCTCTGAGCGCGTGGATTTGACAACGCGCCCTTGGCGCTTCTTTTTGGTTGATGCACGCGGCATCAATGAGTGCGGCCGCGAACACTGATGGGTTCCGCTCGGTGGTTTTCGGGGCCGCGTTTCCTTCGTGCTTCGACCCGTCGTGCAATCTGAGCCAAGCCGTCGATTTCCTCTAATGCCTTTCCTGCAATGCCTTGAAGATCACCATACATGCCAACCGTCGACTCAATCACCCCTCTGATCTGCCCCTCCCGTCTGGCGCGAAGACGCATCATCGTCTTCCGCTCCCTTTCGAGGTCGGTTTGCATGATGGAAAACTTCTCGACAATGGCTTCAATTCGCTGACGAAAGCGCGGGCCTGTCAGGTATTGAAATAACAGATCAAGTTCCTCCAATTGGCGCTGCATGGAGGCAATCTGCTCCTCTTTCTCCAATACCTTGAGTTTCATCGCATCTTCCGCTTCCTGCTTGGCTTTGTGCCGAATATGAGACAGCGAGTCTTGAACCCTCGTTTCAATCTGAAGGTCCATAACGCACTTTTCATCCTCGAGCTCTCGTTGCTTTCGGAGCAGCTCGGCTTGAGTTTTTTGCGCCTCAGCCAGCTTGCTGTCGCGCTGTTGAATCTCCCGCTGTAAGTCAGCAATTTCCTGTGACCTACTTTCAAGATCTGTCGCCGACAGAAGTTGTGCCTTCGTGGCCTCCTCTGCCGCAATCCTCTCTCGCTCGGTCTTGAGTCTGGTAGTGAACTGCTGCTCGATTGACTCAACGGCCCTGGCGAGCTCGGCGCGCTGTGCGCGGATCGCACTTTCCCGTTTAGCGATCTCGGTCTCTTTCTCAGCAATCTTTTTGTTTGCCCGGATCAGTGGAGCAGCAAGGGCTTCGGTAAGCCTCACCTCGGCCTTGCAGTGTGGACACGTAATGGTTGGTTGGTTCATGTCGAAAATCCCCCCTGCAATACGTCTTGCTTGGCCCTGCCAGGCCGCACGCGGAAGCCCGGCCCCCGTATGGGCGTCGATCAGCGCACGGCGGCGATATTGGCAGCGTAGATCCAACCACGCTCCGAAGTCGCGGGATTGGACACTTGCAGCCAACCTTTTTTCCGTCCCATCACACGGAGTTTGGCGCCCTTTGCCACCACGCTAATAGCCGGCGCTGATCGTGTAGGTCTTTGCCGAAGGTTGACAAAGGCCAAGGCCTTGATCCAGTCCGCACCATCATCATTCGCGGTTGGCACGGGACGCCTAGACGGTAATGGGACCGAATGCACTGGCACCGTCGTTGCGACGTTTACGTTCGCGACTTTGTCCTCTCCACCAATTGCCCCAAGTCCTTCGGCCTGCACATCCCTGACTTGCGGCTGTGCGAGTTCGGCTTTGATATTGGGAATCGGTTGTCACCTTGAGGACGGTTGCCGCGTCCGCGATTATGGCGCCATCGGGCGCGACCAGCTGGATGATGACATTGGCCTCGCTACTCTCGTTACCGGTTAAAGCGAGATGCAAATCACCGATCTCGTCGGGTTTTAAGTTCCACTCGGTCTCGTCATAGGGGCGGCCAGACGACAACTTACTGCCTTGTGGCAGTCCCCTTATGGCGATGATGCTACGGACGGGCACTCCATCAGTACCGTCGAGCGCAATTGGAAAAGTTATGTTCGCGCCGGCCGTGGCTTCGAGCACAGCAGGTGATGATAGGACTGGGGACGGAACTGCAGACTGGGCCGCCGGCACGGAGCCTTCGTTAGGCGGATGCGTCGAGGGCCTTGACCAGGGGGAATCGATGACGCCGAGCCAGAAGATTGCTGCGAGGGTCAGGTTTGGAACCAGCGCGACAAGGACGAGACCCGCGACTAGCGCGCGTATCCCAGGCAACAACGAGGAACGGGGTCAGTAGCCGCCGGTCAGCAAAACGCTGCGGTATCCACGCTTCTGTGGGCTCGTCGCTGATGTGAAAGTGGTTTTTCGCGTCTACGCTGACGTGTGTCAGGTAGCAATTTGTCTCCGCCTTCAACAACCGATTGGCTCTTGGCGACACAATGGTGCTGGCAGGACCCAGCTTGAGTTGAGCCAGACCCTTTGGCGCCGGCCATTCGATTGCGGTGCTGACCCTTGCGCTACGATCCCCGCGAGTCAGTCGTGACCTTCGGGCTAGGTGCCGTCGAAAGCCGCCCAGACGATTAGACACAGAACGAGCTAGGGAGATCCTCATCGCTTCCCTTCCTCGACTGTCAATCACGATATTTCCCCAAACGCCCCGAAGGCAGCGCAAGACGCCGGAAAGGGTTGGGTGCCTTCGCCAGCGCTGCAATCCCTCTGATTTCCTTCAACTATCCTTGGATCACGCGGTTCCTGGTCGGGCCAAGTTAATGGTCGTGTTGTGATAAAAAAGTCGCATGATCGGGGGTCATGAAAAAAGAGGCCAACATACATGTTGGCGGCAGCCTTGGGTCAGTCGCGGACCTGACGCCAGCCCCCAAGAACGTCCGCTTCGGGCACGAGAACAGTGACCTTTCAGTTGACAGTGGATCCGTGCAGGTGTCGCGTTGACCCCTAACCTGTGGCCGTTGCGTCACCAATTTTGTTCCGCGATGTGATTGGATCGCAATCTGACGCCTTGCCTACGGACGGCAAGGGAGGAGTCGAGGGGGCCAAGGTAATGGGTACCACCATCGCGGCGTCGCCGCGTCGCTTGCATTGGCAGGCTGCTTTCACCACTAAGACCTACAAGCCGCAAACCTCGTCGCTAGTAGTTTGGCAGCACGTGTTCGTGTCTGACACGCCTATGACGAACTGGGACGGCTCGAGCTTGTTATTGACTCGGGTTGTCAAAAACACCCTCCGCGCAAAACGTTGCAGCGGGCGACAGACGTGCCGCACAACAAACGGCCGCCGCGTAGCCTCGGCGGATCGCGCGATTCGACGCGAAGCAAAATTCCGACTCTTCTCGTCCGATGACCTCGAGAGCTGGGCCGAGCCCAACAGCATCGAGGGGAAGATGGATGCAAAACCCACAGTCACTAAGCATATGGACGTGGCACCTAGAGTTGGCGGTTTTGTAGTCCTTAGTCGCTCAATAAGTGCCTGCTGCGGGGCAGCGGGGGAGCCGTCATGGCCAACCATCGGGGTTATCTCATCCACATCCGCAGAGAAGAACTCGCTGGTGCGTTATGGCAACCTCCGCTTCTCCCGAGCCACGTATTCTTTGTGGCGAGCATCCCGGCAATTCCCTTCAACGGACAATGCTTTGGCAGAGGCCAAGAAGCACATCGACCACGTACTTGGCTTAGACTGCAATCCGGCCCGCGGTGCATGGAGCCGGGTCTCCTCATCCGAAAGACTGTCCTTGCCGAATACGTGTGGCGGAGGAAATTCGTCATCACAGGAAGATTTTTACGGACCCAGCCAACGAGTCCCGATTAGCTCAAGGTCGCTGAGGGACGTGCGGGACCTCTTGCGGAGCTCCTGTACCGCGGTTTGATCCGGTTGCAACTCTCGCCCGACGATCCCGAACCGCACGTCGTGGAGATATGGGTTATGGAAGCGACCGCCTGCGCTTTCTAAGCTGCCGTGGTCTGCGCTTGGGACAACTCGCAATGCCAGACGGCGGGATTGACAAATTCGAGGCCGCCCAGCGGCAGCTTGATTGCGCGATACAGGCTCTGGGTCGCCGATGAAGACAGCCTAGGGGACTCATACCCTCGCTTATGCTGCCTGTTGTCTTCTCCGCGACCTGCTTGGGAACCAGAAAGCAGAAGTCCTTAGCAAGTTTGAGGGATCACAGAGGTTCGGCGAGGTACCCAACTTTGTGAAACATGCCGACCGTGATCCAGATTACATTCCTCGCTCGAAGCTGTCGGGCCATCTCACCTTGGCGTTTGCTATCCGACTGTGGGAGGAGCATGGGCGCGAGAAGACGCCCGAAATGAACGCCTTCTCAGAAGCAGTCGATCCCTTCAAGCCGGGTCATAGGTCCAGCGAAAGTCTGAGATTTGTACAGCATAGTCCCCACTTGAGAACTTTGACGTGGTGGAGACGGAGCTTCAAACAATAGCAGGCCGGATAGCAAGCCTTCTCTCGACCGACGGACCGGCACTCACTCGCAAGGAAGAAGAATAGTTATAGTCACCTGCGGTCACGGCCCCGGAGCCGGAGCCTGCCAAGTGGCCGAAGGCAGGATCAGCCCAATGGGTTGGTTTGACCTGTATGCCCCCGCGTAATGCTCCGTGATGCTGCAGATGATCGGACGGGGTTCAGTAGCGGACGTTTGGTCGCTCAGCCCTCATGTCCGCTTTGTGCCAAGAGCAGACGGTCATTGTGGACCGAACAACTTCCCTCGAACGATCGAACAGCTCGCGTCCTCAGCGCGGGGTGATCACGAAGTCCGTCGGCGGCACCCGTGGTTGCACAGCTCGTGTCGACCGCGTTCAGGACCTCGAAGAAGTCGCGGACGATGCTCTGCGCGCATGCGTTGGCGGCGGGCGACGGGCTCGCCGAACGCGACATGCGCGACGTTGGGGATCTCGACGACCGTCGCGTTCGGCAGCGTCCGCGCGACCAGCGGAGCCGAACGACGGCGCGGTCTGTGCGTCGTACTGCGCCGAGATGACGAGCGTCGGGATGCTGCTCTGCGTGACGTCGCGGATCGACCGATCGACCGGCGGCACGTTCCAGACGTCGCAGTTGGAGCGCATGAACTGGAGGTTAGGCGCGTTCCTGTGGATCGAGGTCGGAAACGTCGGAAACGCGCGCTGGCCCGCGGCTTCGACGCTCGCCTCGCTCTCGTAGGGCACCCACTCGCCGCACGAGACGCCGTCGAAGAGCCCGTTGCTGAAGACACCGATGCTGGCGGGATTGAGCCGCGAACGCGGCCCAGGTCGTCGCGACGCGCGTCGCGTCGCCATGGGCGAGCGCGTCGATCGCGGCGGGAACCTCCGCCGCGGTGTGCGTGCCCGGCGACACGGCCCACTGCACGAGCATGCCGCCGCTGATCATCACGTTCACCGGGTCGGGAACGTCGGGCACGCTTACCGTCACGGTCTCCGGGTTCTGCTCGTACTTCTGCACGAGCTCGCGGAACGTCGCGCCGATGTCGCCGTAGCGCTCGCGGCAGCGCGGGTCTGCGCGTTGCATGCGCGCGAAGACCGCGTTGATCCCCTCGCCGGCGCTCTGTCCAGGTCGACACGCCGCCGGCGAGCGGCGGCGGGAAGATGCCGTCGATGCCGACCGAGCGGATGCCCTCGGGATGGAGCCGCATGTAGGTGAGGGCATAGTCGGTGCCGTAGGAGATCCCGAAGACGTTCCACTGCTCGATGCCGAGCGCGACGCCTGCAGGTCCTCGAGGTCGGCGGAGCTCTCGATCGTGTTGTAGGCGCCGAGGTCGACGCCGAGCGCCTCGAGCCGATGCCGGCATTCCGCGGTCGCCTTCGCGTACATGCCCTCCGGTCTCCGGCGCGTCGATACGGCTATGTCGAGCGTCTCGGCCGGGAACTCGGTCGACCTCGGGGCAGGTCAGGCTCGGCTGCGCCGAGTAGGTCCCGCGCTGCGACATGAAGATCACGTCGCGGTCGCGGTTGAGGTCGCCGGCGAGCGCCATCGGGATCTCGGTGATCGCGTCGTCGCCCGGACCGCCGGCGAGCCAGACGATCGGATCGGGCTTGCGGGTTCGCCGACGCGGCCGGGATGATCGCGACCGAGAGGGTGATCGTGCGCCCGGTCGGCTTGCTCCGGTTCTCGGGCACGGTCAGCTGCCCGCAGCGCGCGGTCCTCAGCTCGGGGATCGGAGCAGGCATCTCCGGACATGCCGTCTTCTCGAACCGGTATTCGGGCTCGGCACGAGCGAAGGCGACGCCGCCAACCAGCGTCGCGATGGCCAGCAGGGCCCCGACGGCGGCGTCCGACCCCAAGGTGGTGCGAGTGCATGTCATCTGGCAACTCCGGCGGTGGCAAGTCCGGAACGACGGTGAAGGCGGGGGGCCGCGTCTCCGCGGCGCATGCCGTGTCCGGGGACAGAGGTGCGGAAAGGAAGGACTGGAAGCATCCCGGCTGTGGCTTTCCGGAAGCAGATCATCAGGCCGAGGATGGTGAGCGCCGGGAGAAGTCGGAAACGGAAACGCGCATGCGGTCAGGGAGCATTGACGCGATCTGGCCTAGGTTGACGCAACCTGTACTCAGTGGCGGTACCGAGGGAGCGAAAACTCCAGTTCGATTCGGACCCCCACTAGCAGCGTGGACGACTGACCGTCAACCTTAAGTCTCAGTCGGGTTTTAAATCTGCCGACGTCTGCTTTGGGTCATTAGCGGACATTAAGAGTGCGGATCAGGGAAGTCCGCTTTCCAACCCAAGAGCGGACATGCTTAGCGTCGTAATTGCGTGGCGGAGGGTCTGCGGTATCGCTCAGCCTTCCGCCTCTCATGACGGCGCCTCCTCCTCTTCGAGAAGCCTACCCATCGGGGTTGCGATCACGCAGCGGCGCACTCGATCGGCGCAGCCTGAAGAAGGCGTAGAAATAACTGAGCCAGAGGACGACGGAGAGGCCGTAGAAGATGATGGTTCGCACCGACCACAACGGCCAGGAGCCGGCGGGGCCGATGGCGATCACGTTGGGATACCAAGTGAAGAGCGTGGAGCGCCACCGATTCCACATGAGGGTCATTTCCGTGTTGCGATCCTGCGCGGTCTTGGCGTCGTTGAAGACGCGCTCGCTGTTGCGCTTCAACCACCACCAGGAATCGTCGTTGATCAGCTCGAGCCCCCTGTCGGACCGGTTGCGCATGTAGATGTATTCGATGTCGGTCGTATTGCCGCGGGCGTCGGGATCGCTGCGGCGCACTTCCGTTCCTGTGATGACGCCGGTTGTCCATGTTGGACGTGCGTATTCCCATCCAAACCAGAGGGGGATACCCACCACGAGTGCAGCGATGGCCAGAACGGGACCCCCCCTGCGCCATAAGATAAAGGCGAGCACGAGAATCGCGAGCAGGACGATGTAACCGATAGACAGCCAAGCCTGGAGCATGGCTCAAACCTCACCGCAGATGAGACTCGAAACGGTCGAGCCGCCGCACCTTTCAGTATCTCCAGGCGGCCATGTGCAAATTCCAAGCCGCTCGTCCTTCACCCCTTCTCCAAGGACGGCGTCACTGGCCTTGCAGGCGCTTCACGAATGACACGGCATAGGATGGGGAGCGGAACAGCAGCACAGGATCGTCGGTCGGAGCGATGCCGTCGCTCATCACCAGCGGGTCGTAATTGATGTTCTTGCATTCGGCCCCCTCTTGCGGCGTCGCAGCCGTGAAGGTGAGCGTGCCGGCCTTGAACTCCTTGCGGCCGGCAGGCCAAAGCACCGTCGGGTCGGTTTCCGGATCGCCCGGCTCGCCGACCGTCACCCACATATCCCACTTCACCGGCCCTTGCTTGACGCGATCGATCAGGGCTTTCTCCAGGAAGTCGCGGGGCATGGACGTAAGCTCCGCGTCGGTGAGTTCCTTCTCGCCGTCCTCCGGGACGAAACGCCATTTCACCAAGGTCGTCTTGTTGTCCTTGTCGATGAACTTGAAGGTATGGATGCCGAAAAAGGCGCTGTTCGCGTAGCTCGGCGGCGGATTGTGGTCGGCGTAGAACTTCGTCATTGCGGCACTGTCGGGGTGGGTCTCGGCGAAGGCCTTGAGCGCGGCGGGGTCGGGTTTGCCAGTCGCCGGATCGGGCTTCGCTGCCAGCAAGTTGTCGAGGAACGTCTTCGGCACGGTGGCGAGGAACATCGGCGCGTTGATCATGGTCATGTGCTGTTTGCTGCCGTCGGCGAGCCTGAACTCGAGGCCCATACCGCGCGGTCCCTTGCCGGCGTCGGGCGCATCAGGGTCGCCGCCACCGATTGAGAAGCGTGCAACGACGGGGATAGTCGCGCCCGAGAAGAGCGCCGAGCGTGAATAGGACGTTGCCTCCGACAAGCCGACGAAACTTCCCGTGGCGCACGTGCCCTTGGCGTGGTTCTTGCGGAAGCCAGGGTGAGCGCCGTAGACGCCTTGGAGCGCCTGTATCACCGCATCCGGGCTCGTCTGCTCTAAAGGCTCGGCGCGCAGCGTGGAGGCGGTGAGTATTGCGGCGGCGGCCACGGTCATGGCTGCGCAGCCAATGCGGGAAGCGCCGCCCACCACGGCTATTTTGTTCCCATTCTTGCTCATCGACATCCCCTCTTCGTCTTGCGGGCTGGCGGACTGATATTGGTATAGCCGCTTCATAGAGGCGAAGGAAATGTCCGCTTTGGGTGCGGACTCTGTGCGGCGCCTCGCCGGAAGTGAGTGGAGTCCTCGTCTCTGCGTCACTTAAGCGAAGCTTTCAATGTCATGCCTTCCGGCACCAGCGACGGCAATGCTCGCTGCACCATAGCACTGTAAGGACCCTTGCAGCGAGCCACAGATGGTGAGCACGTCCAGGTTGGCTGCGAGGATCTCTTTGGTTCGAGATCGAACACCACGCCAAGTCTAGATCGCAAGCGCTTAATGGTCGCCCTGACGCAAGAACTGCTCAGTTGCGTCCTTCGGCACGTTGAACGGTGTCGCCGATTTCGGATCCGGGTTGAATTTGGCAAAAACTGACGGGTTGTCCCGAAAGTGCTGTTTGAGCGTTTCTATTCGGGTGCCGTTGGCGGGATGATCTGAGAGGAGCTGGGGTATTTGCCTGGTATCGGCATTTTGAAATTCGTCAAACAGCCACACCAGGCCCCACGGATTGTAGCCGGCCTCGGCGCAGATATCCGACCCGGTTATGTCGGCATTCGACTCAGCCTCACGTGAATAACCGAGCGAATGCAGGTCACCGAGCAGCGCAATCGCGAGAATGTGGGCGCGTGTTGGCCCGAGCAATATGGCAGCTTCGATCTCGTGGCGCTTGATCCTATTTCGCTTCTCCATGAGGGAGATGCTGTCGCGATGAATGGTGTGCGAGACTTCATGGCAGAGGGTTCCGGCCAATTGCTCGGTGTTCTTCACGAAATAGAGCAACGAATCCACGACATAAACATTACCGCCTGGCGTGGCGAAGGCATTCGGCTGGCTCTCGTGGACGAGGTAGAATTTGAAGGGATGGGGGTAGCGCGACTGAGCCACCCGCGAGATCGAGTCCGCTATCGGTTTCAGGGTCTCGTAGAGGGGGGAGGACTCGACGATCTCCCCCTTGTTCTTCAGCTCGTTGTACACCTCTTGCCCGAGCTCGGTCTCCTGATCGGTGGCGGGCTCCGGCACCGGAGCTTGACCTCCACAGACGACGAGCACTGTCAACAGGAACGGCGCGACCCAAACTCTGGTCTTCAAGGATTGCAGCCGCGGCATGGTCAATCTCCTTCGCGCCGGTCGCATTAAGCGGGCTCTACACTCCAGAGCGGATGATACGCGTTGGCATCATCCGACCGGTTTGAAAGCCGTGAGCGGGTGTCAACGAGCGGCCTTCGCCAGCGTCTGGACCAGCGCTTTCCCGGCGAGCGCCACCATGACGATGGCTGCGCCCGATGTGATCAGGTTGATGCCGACGATCAGGCCCAGCGCCCAGTTGGCGGTACTTGGCCATCCCTTGATGATTAGCCCGGCCAGGAGCAGATCGACGATACCGCTTGCCAACATCCATCCCCAGGAGTCGGGAAACACGTCGCGATAACTGAGGGATGCAACGATCTGGAAGACGCCTTCGACGATGAAGAAGGCGATGAGCACCAAGGTAAGCGAGACGGCGCCTTCAACCGGATGCCAAAGCAGGATTATGCCGACAAACAACGAGAGCGCTGCCGTGAGGAGCGACCAGAGGAAGGCTTGCACGTTCTGCGCCAGGAACATGCTGGCAATTCCGACGACGCCGCTGAGCAGGAACAGCCAGCCGACATAGATGTCTACGGCGATGGTCGAGATCTGAGGCCAGATGACGGCGAGAACGCCGAGGATCACCATGATCACGCCTTGGGCCAGGAACAGTTGCCAGTGAAGGCGCACCGTGTCCTTAACGGCACGCTGCATGTCACTAAGAGTGGGATTTGAGGAACTCATCGGATTTCTCCATTCGCTGTGTGAACTCTTCGATCAACCCCTGGTCGATACGCGGAGTTCAATCGCGGAGGAATTCAGTGCGCGTACTCGAATTCGGGGCTGGCTTTGAGCGCGTCTCGGGTGGCTCCAGGCAACACTAGTTTGCCTTCGACTAGCTTTAGCTGCGAAACGGGAACGGCAACGTCGTGCTTGGTCACCTGAAGGAAACCACCCGCGTTGACAATTGCGTAGGAAATCGCTTTGTCCGGCGCGACAATGATGTCGTCGACATTTCCGATCCGCTCATTCAAGTCATTGTAGACCGGTGCGCCAAGCACTTGGCGCTTGGCGCTCCAGCCCGTGGCAACCTCTCGCGCTTCCTCCACCGAGACCCCAACGAGAGTGGAACCTGCGACTTGCGCCTGCGCTACATTGGGCGTGATCAAGACCAAGCTGCTGAGAATCAAAAAAGAGGAACCTTCATAGCACCCTCCATCACCGAGGCCGTCGAAAGTCAGTGGTTAGACAAATTGGAGCGAGAAGGAGTTAGGATCTCCTTGCCTCTTCCGCCTCGATGCGGCCAACGATGGCGTCGAGCACAGCCGACTTTGCTTCCTCGATAGCTGCGGCCGCATAGTCGACGGCGAAGGAGGCCTCCCATTCCAATCTCTCGGCATGATTATCGGCGCGTTTGACGCTTCGATCATGCTTCAACTCAGCAATCTTCTCATTCCAAGCGTCCATATCGGCGGTGATTTTCGCTTTCAGCGCATTCCAGTGGCTGGTGATGTCATTGTTAGCGGACTTGATGTCCCGATCCATCTTCTGGATCGCCGCAGTAGTAGCGGCATGCGCCTGCTCAGTGCGCGCGACGACCTTGTCATGCGCTTCCTTCTGGGCCGCAGCCACAGCATCTTCAGCACTCTTGGCACGGACGGACAAATCGGCGAGTTGTGCGGAAAGTGGTTTGACCATGATAACCTCCTATTGAGACGGGTTCCGCTGTCACACAAATCGTAGGATGAAACCGCACGAACAATCCCCCAGTTGGGGAACTCGCGGCGTGCGATGGGGGATGATCCGCCCCGCCTTTGGTGTTCGGCGATTGCTGCTGAACGAAAAATCTGAGACGGGGTTTCTGGGTATCCGTGGAGGGATCATTCACGATCATGTCGTTGAGCTGGTATCTGCGGACGGACGCACGCATTGTCATGCAGTGAGTGGCAGCATGAGCGGCCTCAAGGCCCTGGATCACGACAGGGCATTAGCCAAGGTGGGCCATCATTGGCTGGGTCTGGACGTGGGTCTGGACAACAATAACAGTGGGACCCTGGGCAGTGAGGGCTGTGGTGAACTGCTCGGCGAGCTGTTCGGTGGTGTCTGCATGCACTGCTCGGCATCCGAATCCGGTTGCGATGGAGACAATATCGAGGCCAGGCAGGTCCATGCCGGGGACGCCGGGGGCCTTCTCCAACAGTGCGAACGACTTGAGGATGGAGTATTCCTCATTGCGCATCACGACGAACACAATCGGCAGATCATGTTGGGCGGCCGTCCATATCGCCTGCACTGAGTATTGGAACGATCCATCGCCGATGGTGGCGACCACCGTACGCTTAACCCCACGGGCGCGGTCTCCCAGCGCCACACCGACCGCAGCGGGCACGCCCCAACCAATGCCGCCGCTGGCGGTCGCGTAGAAGGAACCCGACCGAATCGTCGGCAGCCACTCCTGCTGTTGGGCCATTGTCGACGTCGATTCGGTGACCAGCACGGAGTCGACCGGCCATACGGCGCTTAGCGCGGCGTACACCTCAGGAGGCGTCAACGGCGAGCTTGGGATATCGGGCAGAGTGTGTTTGCGGGCCAACGGCGCAGGCGCGGCTCGGTCGGGCGCGTCGGTCACCGCGTCAAGGAGCTTTTCTAACGCCAGCCGGCTATCGCCAAGGATGCTTTCGCCGACCGGTGCGGCTCCGGCGAGGCCGGGGTCCGACGTGATCTGCAGCAGTTCGGTGCCTTCTGGCAGGTAGTCTCCCGCCACATACGGGTAGTAGCGGAACACTTGAGCGCCGATCACCATGACCAGGTCATGTCCGCGCATGACTTCGTTCGCTCCCGCGATCGTCATCGGCAGTTCTCCGCGGTAGAGCGGATGGTTTTCGGGGAAGGACACGCGGTCGGGCAACGGGGCGCCATAGACCTCAGCCTGCACCTTCTCGGCGAAGGCAACACCAACATCCCAGCCCCCGCTGCGGTCGACTTCGGGACCGAACACCAGCATCGGTCGCTTAGCCTTGTTTAGGCGCTCGGCGAAGTCGAAAAGACGCACTTCGTCGGGCGCAACGCGATGGCTGACTGTGCGGACTACGGCGGGGCCCAAAGCTGGCTTGTTCCAGTCATCCAGGGGAATGGATAAGAAAACCGGACCCGCGGGTGGTTGCAGTGCAACCGCGTAGGCACGCATGAACGCCGCCGGGACATCCTCGGCCCGGGCCGGTTGATACGCCCACTTAACCCACGGGAGCGGCATCAACGTCTCATCCCGATTGGTCAAATACGGCTCGCACAACACCATCTCCCGTGCCTGCTGGCCCGCAGTGACGATCAGCGGGGTGTTGGCTCTGGACGCGGCCACCAGATTGCCCATCGCATTGCCGGTACCCGCCGCCGTGTGAACGTTGACCAACGCTGGCTTGCCGGTCGATTGCGCAAATCCGTCGGCCATAGCGAGCACCGACGCCTCCTGCAAGGCCAGAACGTAGGTGAAATCGTCTGGAAACCGTTGCAAGAAGGTCTGTTCGGTCGAACCGGGATTACCGAACACCGTCGTCAAGCCCAGCGAACGCAACAAGTCATAAGTCACATCATGGACGGTTTGCGCATTAGCCATCTTCGCTATCCGTTTCAGAACGAAGCGGAGGTTACAAAACTTGGCGGAGTTGGGGCTCTCCCGACTTTTCACCTCGACGCTGCCAAGGATAGAAGACCAGCATACTTTGCCTCCAGCGGTGCGCAGGCGAGACGCCAGCGCGATGTAGGGCAACTACTTTCTTAATGGCGCGCTATCGGGCGTATTGGAACTCCGGACTGGCCTTCAGTGCATCCTTTGTGGCACCAGGCAGAACTAACTTTTTATCGACCAGTGCTCGCGTGTTGTTCGGTCAATTTGCCGCGGTCGGCTTCACAACCACAAGACCGCTCATCGTCTTCCCATGTATCTTGCAGTGATAGGTGAATTCGCCTTCTTTATCGAACTTCACTGGGCTCGACGATTCGTTTGGCTTGATCTCCCCGGTGTCGAAGGTCTGGCCATCGTCTGAGGTGGCGGTGTGGTTTGTGAACGCCTTATTGGTCCACACGATCGAGCCGCCGACTGGAACCTCAACTCTTTTCGGGTCGTAGCTGATGCTCTTCATCACGACAGAGATCGGCGCAGCAGGCTCGTTCGCCGACCAGGCAACTGACGCAGTTAAGATCAGCGCACCGGCGAGGGGTAAAAGCGACAGGTGATTCACAGGAGTTTTCCTTTCCGCTGCGAACGAACCCCTCGCACGGGGCGTTCAATAGTGAGGGGCTCTCAGAAGTACTTCATGTACTCGATCAGGGCGCGCTTATCCTGGTCACTGAGATCTCGCCCAAAGGTATGTCCGCGATCCTCGATGAAGTCCGGGCAGAGACTGACTTCCAGCATTTTCTCCTGCACACGTTGAAGCGCCGCAGCGTGGTTTTGGGGCTGAAGTTCGGCGAACTTCTCTTTCGGCGCACCCTGCAAGACCCCGTCCACATAGGCCTGCACAACTGCCTTGAGGTCTTTCGGGTGGATGTTCATGATGAGGTTTATTGGGGTCCCTTTAGGTACCCGCAGCAGGCTCACATCCAAGCCGGGCACGAATTGCTGAAGTTGCTGGGTCACCATGGGGGGGAGCGCGCTGTCTTCAGTCGTCACCTTCATGGATTTGATGCCAAGGCGCTTCTCAGGCCAGAGAAGCTTTGTCATGCCATCTTGGTAGGCCGCCATGCGGCCGGCGACGGAGGGGTCGCCAGTGTAAATACCGAGGGCGTTATTATGCAGATACGGCGCTGTGGCCCACACGCTGACAAGCGTCGGGGTGCGATAGAAGGAGGCGGGAGCCTCAAACTTGATGTCGTTCTTTCCGGTCAGCGGGTCGTACAGGGGGATAGGCTTGCCGTTTGCGTCTTGGTCCTGCAAAGGCTCAGTAGGCACCCGCTCATCCTTGTAGGTCTGGCTCGACATCTGGCCCCAGGTGTGCCCACCCATCGCGTTCGTGCCCATGGTGCGTTGCGCGTTGGTGCCCAATTTACTTAGAGGATGGCGTTGATCGTCGGACAGGTAGTTGTCGACGAGGAAGTCATCGCGCAAGACGAGATCTCTCCATGCCTGCTTTTGCTGCGCTGAGTCGGCCGGCATCGGGTTTGGCCTCTTGCCGCTGTGGCAGGAGGCGCAATTGTCGGCGAACACAATCTTCCCTTGCTTCAGTGTATCGGCATCCGTGGAGAGGTAATCCTTGCCGTCTTTTCTGGGCGTTCCGGCGCGGTCGATCTCTATAGCGTCTTTGAGTGGGAAGGAATCCCAGGTGGTGAGGAAGAGCGCCATGTTCGGCATTCTCTTCTCGGTCTGCATCCACGGGCTGTTTGGATCCTTGCGGGCTGTGCCGATGAGGTCGAATTCGCCTGGCTTGAAGTCGCGGCGAATACTTTCTTTCAGGTCGAAGGGATTGAGAGCCCAGGTGGTGGAGACCCACAGATCATGCGCCATGCCTTCGTTGACGTACACGCGGGTTGAGGCCATGAGGATGCTCATGGAATCGGAACCATCCGCCAGGATGTGGGGAACCTTCAGCGTTGGCTCGGCTTCGGTTCCACCCAAAGCGCCTCCCGGGTCGTCGTCCTTGAGGCCGACATGGGCATACATGGACTTGATAAGATCGCGCTGGGCCGGAGTGATCTTCTCCGGCACGGTGAGCTTCAAACGTTCCCCGAGGCGGTAGATGGAGTTGATGAGAATTGGATTATTGATGAAGTCGCTCGGGAAACGCGATGTTTCGCTGGTGCCCGGCTCTTGGGTGGACAGATACTGGTAGGCAAACGAATTCGTCGGCAGGTCATGGCCGAACAGCATGCCTTCGCGGAAATAGTTATTGCCGGTCGTCGAGTTTAGATTCTCCCATTTCGGGTTGACGGGATCTTGCGGCGGCTTGTCCGGGTTGAAGGTGACGTGGCAAAAGCTGCATGCCATGCCAACCAGATAAGGTGGCTCGACCGAGCCCGGGTCTTCCTTGTACTTTTTCACTGACCATTTGCTGGCGTCGAACTTCTTGTTGAGGAAGAGCTGCAGTCCGATGACCCCGCTGGAATAACCGAACACCTCTGGGTCCCAAGTGAGGGAGCCGTCCTTCATATGGTCGATCATCAGGCCATATTTGTCTGGCTTCTCGGCTGCGACGGTATCGGGGTCGTTGATGAGACCCATCTTTTTCCACCGGTCCGCACGCGGCTGCATAACCACACTCAAGAAATCGACCCGGGCGTCGACGGGATTGCTGCCTTTTCCACTAGTCAGGACGCTCAAGTCCCGCCAAAACCCCGGATTATCAACCCCGGTCCACCAATGCCAGGTATCCATGCCATCGCCGACGGCGTCAGGATTGACCCCGTAGCGCTTTGCGGCCTCATCGCCATGCGTCTTTCGATACCAGGCGTAGGTTTGTTCGCCATCTGTTATCGGTCGATCGAAGGTGTACTCGACCTCGTCGCCTTCCGCAGCGCGCACGACAGGGCGACTTTCGATAGTCAACAGTGCGATGAGTGAGACTGAAACCAGACTTCCTATCAGGATATGTCGGTGTGCCGGCGTCATGACATCCTCGCTTTGAAGCGTACTTGCCTGGCAATGAAAATCGATCCCAACAACAAGATGGGTGTCACAGTCTCTGCCCATTTGCCGTCACAATCAAACAAATCGTGAGCTAAATGTGCCCAATTGGCACAGCGGCGAGGCTCGTAAAGGTATCGCATTCCGGAAACCGCTGCTTGGCGAGCGCACTCTCGCGCACGAGGGAGACTTGGTGGTCGTCGTCAAGCATGGGAATGAACAGATGAACTCCTTGATAAACATGTTGTCATCGTTGCACGCCGATTGCGTGCCATGGGTATCCGGGACAAGCCTACTGCTCCAGCCTCGCCCTGGCAGAATGGCTTTGCCGAACGGCTGATCGGATCGATCTGGCGCGAGTGTGTGGACCATTTCGTCGTCTTGGGCGAGGCGCATCTACGCCGAATCCTGCGAGCCTATGCTCGCTATTACAACGACATCAGAACGCACCGGTCATTGGATAAAGGTGCGCCGATCTCTCGCCCCGTTCAGCACACCGGAATCATTAGGTCACATGCGATCCTTGGCGGACTTCATCACCACTACGTCCGGGTATAGGTTTTCGGTACACACAAGCAGTTGGGCTGCGACAATCTAACTTACCATCGCGCAACATCAATTCGATAGCCAAAGGGCATTTCTCGACGACGCGCGCTGAACATAAGTTGAGGTGTTCAAGTTGGTTGGTCCTCATCTCCGGGCCAGATGCAATGTCTATGGTTGGCGCATGGGAGACGTCCTCGCCCTGACGGCGTGATCGGTTAAGCGCTGCTCGGAAAGGTAAGTCGCGATGACGTCGATCGTCATTTTTGCCCCGCCATCCCAAGCAACTAGTGAGGAGAAACTCATCATGAAGATCCGAATTGCAATGTTGTTTGTGGTCGCCTCGCTATTCGCGAGCACTGTCGCGGCGCACGCTGCCACCACACCGGTCGACCCTGACAAGGCGCCAATTGCGTCGGTGGACCGGTTCAGCGACAAGGCGGCGCATCTCCAATTGCGCACGCCAGAGAACCATCTGCCCGGCCCCAACCAGCCGGTCGATTTCGATAGCGGACCGTTCATCACGCAGGGGCTCTCACCCAAGTCGGGAAAGCCGGTGCGCTACTACAATTTCGACGTCCAAACCACGATGCCGGCGCCGCTTTACGTCCTCTATCGTGAAGGCGAGAACAAGCCGGTCGAGGGTCAGCTCGACATCATCGACACGCTTCCCGGCGAGACCGGCTACAACGACTTCCACCAGGTGTGGAAGGTGACGGTGCCGAAGGACTATGTCGCGAACACCGTCGTGGATGCCGGCGCGCTCAAAAACGCCGGCTACAAGATGGAGCAGACGCAAGAGCTGCGAAACATGCCGGTCGTGCCCGATAAGTCGACGGCGAAGATGCGGCGCAACGGCGAAAGCGCCGAGCTTCACCGCGGCTGGTATCAGGGCCAAGTGGCGAGGTTTTTCAGCTTCGACGAGGCGCCTTTGTCCGGTAACAGCGTTCCGGTGTCACCGATCTACGTCACCTTCAACATCAATCCTGGCCAACCGAATGGCGGCCCCGGGTCGGGTTTCAAGACCGAATCCGGCTCCGAACAGACCCACAACGTTCCGGCCACGTTGCCGGACGATCCGGGCTATTCGCCCCTGTGGCTCGTTGCGGTCTACGACAACGCAGACTTCCCGTCCGTGCACGATCTTGCGACGGTGCTCAAGGCCAAGGTGCTTGCCCCGGGTGTTGCGACGGTCAATTGCCCGATCGTGTTCGATCGGTAAAAGCTTCCTTGGCCGGCATTTGACTTGACCCACACCGCGAGATTGAGCATCTCGCCATACCGGCGTCGAGCAGCTCGCCCGCATGACGCCAGTCCATTGAGACGAAATGGACAGCTCCCGCGCGGGAATGAGCGCCGCGGCGGTATCAATGTCAGCAAAAACGCGATCATTGATGCCGCCTGCCAAGGTGTTAAGCGCCCGATCAGGGGCCCATCGATACAACTATGAATGGCAAGAACTTTTCGCGGCCCCTCGGCATGCTTTATGGCAGATCAAGAGGTCAACGCCCGTCGGATGGGTTCCTGTTCAACGGATCGTGACCGGCGGTATTGCTTGGACTCCGTCAGCACTACTTCAGCGGCTCAAGGTTGCCGAGCAGCGTCGGCATATATTCCGCCACCGTCGGGTGGATGTGCATCGCCCGCGTGATCACGGTATAGGGCGCCCCGGCATACATCACGTCGAGGAAGGCGTGCACCACCTCGTCGCCGCCGATGCCGAGAATTCCCACGCCGAGGATTTTCCTGCTTTCGGCATCCACCAGCACTTTCATGAAGCCCTCCGTCTCGCCGCGCTCGCGCGCGCGACCGATCGAGCTCATTGGATAGGTGGCGACCAGCGCCTTGCTGCCGGCCTTGCGCACCTCGGCCTCGGTCATTCCGGCGCGGCCGAGGGGCGGATCGATGAAGAGGCCATAGGCGGTGATGCGATCGCTTACCCGCCGGTTCTCGCCGTCGAAGAGATTGGCGGCGACGATCTCATAGTCATTGTAGGAGGTGTGGGTGAAGGCGCCGCGGCCATTGCAGTCGCCGATCGCCCAGATGCAGGGCAAATTGGTACGCAACTGTTCGTCCACCTGGATGTAACCACGCTCGTCCGTGGCCACACCCGCGGCCTCTAGCCCGAGATCGTCTGTGTTCGGCCGACGCCCCACCGCCAGCAAGAGGTGCGAGCCGTTGACTCGCCGAGGCAGCTTGCGGCAGTCGAGGTCTACGGTCACGCCCTTGTCCCTGCGCTGCACAGCAATGCATTTGGCATCGAGGCGGATCTCAATCCCCTCCTTCTCCAGAATCTTGCGGATCGTGTCGGAGATGTCGGGGTCCTCGCGGTTGATTAGCCGCTCGCGTTGCTCGACGACGGTAACGCGGCTGCCGAAGCGGCGATACATCTGACCAAACTCTAGACCAATATAGCTGCCGCCAATGATGACGAGATGCTTGGGCAGGAAGTCGACATGCATCATGCTGCTGTTGGTTAGATAGTCGATCTCATCAATGCCCGGCATCTCCGGGATGAGCGCACGCGCCCCGACATTGATGAAGATCCGCTCAGCCTCGAGCAATTCGCCGTTCACGCGCACCGTGTGCGGACTCTCGAAGCGCGCGTGGCCGCGATAGAATGTGGCGTTCGGCAGACTTTTTATCCAGCGCGTCACGCCATTGCGCGACTGGAGAGAAATCCGATCTTTGCGCGCCTTGACGCGTTTCATGTCGACGCTTAACTGGCGACCCACTTTGACACCATATTCGGCCGCGCGGCGAGCCTGGTGCGCAACGCGCGCACTTGCCACGAGTGTCTTGGTTGGAATGCAGCCCGAGTTAACACAAGTACCGCCTACATACTTGCGCTCGATGATCGCAATGCTGAATCCTTCCTGCGTGAGACGGTCCGCAAGCGGTGGCCCGGCTTGGCCTGTACCGATGACAATCGCGTCGAATTTCTGGGGCATGGCGACACCGTGTTCCTACATTCCTGCTTCATCGGGACCATTGGGATGTCAGCCGCGCAAGGCAAACAGCGACCGACTTCATCGCCGCTCTGATGTCTGCAATGACCAAAGACATGTAGAGAGTATCGGGAAAGCCAATAGCTCCAAAAATAGAGTACACCACGCATTTCATGAGCTCTAACTATCGGCGCTGAAGGTCTCAACTTCCTCCCGCACCTGGGCATAGCTCTTAAATGTCAGTGCATAAATTTCATAGGCTGCGGAGGCTCATTGTGCGACTTGCCGGGTGAAACTGCTCGCGAGCGGGCTAGAATAAAACCGTGCACAAAGGCAATCAGTGAGCAAACCCTAAGTAACAATAATCTCGTCAGAGATCGATAACGATGTCGCTGTGGGGCTTCGAGCAGCAGGTCAGCACATTGCCGTCCGCCGGGGCATCGATCGGGGCTGGTTCGTAGCTGACTGTCCCCTCCACGAGCCCGGTCTCACACGTGTGGCAGACACCAGTCCGGCACGACCATCGCACGGGGACGTCGCACGCTTCGGCCAGCTCGAGGAGACTCTGAAATTCAGATCGCCAGCGGGCATTCAAACCACTTCGGGCGAACGAGACGAGCGGTCCCGTACCGGGCGGTCCAGCCGGGGCGTGCGGTGGCGGGCGAGGCGAGGCGAGAACGCCCGGCGTCTTGGGCGGAGCTGAGCCGAAATTCTCGGTGTGGATACGGCTTGCAGCAACGCCCCAGCCTGCGAGGCCGACAGTCAGATCGCTCATAAAGGCGGGCGGTCCGCATATGTAGAAGTCGGCGTTGCGTGGGACCTGCAGCTCCTGGAGCAGGCGCAAATCCACGCGTCCTCGAGTATCGAAATCCAGACCTGCCCGATCCTCCAGACGGGGCGAACTGTAGCATATGTGGCTGTGGGAATGCCCCAGGGCTTTAAGGAGGGTGCGCATCTCCTCGGCGAAAGGATGCTCACGGCGGTCGCGGGCTCCGTATAGCCACCAGACTTCTCTGAGCGATGCATCAGCCGCCAACGCGTGGAGCATTGCCAGCACGGGGGTCACCCCGATGCCGGCACTCAAGAAAACCACGGGCGCGTCGCCCGGCCGAAGCGTGAAGTTCCCCCGCGCTGCGCTCACGTCCATCACGTTGCCAGCCTGCAGCTTGTCGTCGATGTAAGCGCCGGCGGCGCCATAGGGCTCGCGCTTAATGCTCACGCGATAGCGCTCGGTACTCGGTTCGCCTGACAGCGAATAGCTCCGCATCAGCGGGGCTGCGGCGGGTGTAGGCCTTATCCGCAGCACGATAAACTGGCCGGGCAAAGGCGCAGCCAAGGGGCGGCCATCGACAGACTCGAGCACCAGCGAGATCACGTTACTGCTTTCGCGAATCTTGCGTGACACCCGGAGCGGACGAAACCCGGACCAAGCGGGAGCCGGGCCGGACGTTACCGTAAGTCCTGCATTTCCTGTTGCCGTGTCCTCCTGCTCGAGCAGCGCCTGGAAGGAGGCGCGCCAACCCCCACTCAGCGCCGGGATATGCAAAGCGCGCTCGAGTTGGCTACGAGGGTGACCGGGCATGTATAGTAGCGCGTTGATTTCGAACACGCTCATGTGCTCGGGGCCCGCCGCGACCTGCACGATCTCGTCGCCGGCCTCCACCTCGCCCTCCTCCACAACACGGAAATAGAAACCGGGTCTGCCGTGCGCGATCAGCAGCGCGGCCATTTTCGGCTCGTTCATGCGGATACCCACGCGGTAACAAGTGACGCGCGGTTGAGTGACCTCGAACAAAGCTTGGCCTATCCGGTAGCGATCGCCAATGCACACCTCTTGGTCAGACAGGCCGTCGACGGTGAAATTCTCCCCGAACTGCCCGTAGGCGAAGTCGTCTCGACCGAGCTGGCGTTGCCAATAATGATAGGAGTCGATTTGATAGACGAAGACGGCCCGGTGTTCGCCGCCATGCCCGGCCAAGTCGCCTTGACCGTCGCCATCGATATTGAGCCGCCGAACCATGCGGGGGCCGTGGACCACGTGTTTCCACACGCTGGTGTAGACTGTCCTACCTTGCCAGGCCATATTCTGCGGCATGCCGACATTCACCGATAGTAGTGATGGCATCTGACTTCCTTCCGCGCTGATGCCCTCCGGTTTTCCGAAGGCGGGGGCGGCGAGGTGCCCAACTGCGGCCCGCCCCGCGGGGTCTGCCCTTGCCTCTGGTGCGTCGCTGGAGGCGCCGAGCGCATTAGTATTCCTCTTCGGAGCATTGCCGCCATTGCCATGTCCTCCACGGAAACGTTGCTAACTCCCGCGTGACGGATGATCCCTTCATCCTCCAGCGACTTGACCGCGGCGTGCTCGTTGCGCGGCACTTTCGGGTCTATGCGGTGCAGAGCCCGAGCCTGATCTGTTCAAGCCCGAGCTTTTCACGACTTTTGAGGACCACTTGGGAGTTCCCAGACCCCTTATCCACACTGGGGCGGCGCCCTCGTGACCGACGGCGGTCTATGGGAGCTCGTCGTCCCTGTCTTAGGGGAGATAGCGCTGTAGAGGACAATCTTCAGTGATCTAAACCCGAAAAATCAGCGCGAAGATGAGCGGCTATTTTTTCGTTTGCTTCTACGTGAAACGAAACCGGCGGCGCGCGCCGGCTGTTGCTCGCGGGCGCACTCACGACCATTGGTTCGCAAGCATGATGCGAGCGGTGCCGGCAGCCTCATCGATCTGCGGCCAGTGCCCCGCCTCAAGCACATGAATGGCGGCGTTCTTGGCCTGAGATTTCAGGTGCTCGGCGACGCTGACATGAAGATAGTGGTCGGCTTTCCCCCAGATGAGCAAGAGGGGCAAGTCGGAGCGCCTGAAATCGGGGAGACGGGCGGTGTTTGCCGCGACTTCGTCGAAGAGTTGGTAGGTCATCTGCGCGAAGGCAGGGCCGGCGCTTGGCCGTTGCGCAAAGTTCTTGTCCACGATCGGCACAAGAAACTCTTTGTAGCGCGCCTTGTGGGCATCGGTAATGAACCGCCATTGGCCGCGCTGGAAGTTGAGCAGCCAGGCAAATTGCTCTGGGCTTGCCAGGAAATGGCGCGCTCGGTGAAAGCTGGAAGGATCGCGCCGTGGGAAGTCCGTCATGATCTCCTTCTCGCGGCACTCAAAAGCTCGGCTTTAGAGCGACCGCATACCAATCCTAGCTAGTCCCTGTCCTGCAACTCGAGCGGCAGCTTCCGATAGCACTGCCCTATTGACTCCTTAGCCAACAGGCATTTCCGGGCACAGGTCTAGCCAGGCATTATGCAAGAAGGCAATCGTAGTTTATGCGAACCGAAATGTGACTTGTTGCGGAGTAATTGTCATGACGATGACGGTGACAAGAAACCATCGTTTCAGCTGCACAGCCGCTTAAATTTAAGGTGTCCCTCGCCACCGGATCGACGAGCGGCATACAGCTCGGCATTGCGCGGGCACTTGCTCAATCGGGTGCCCGACGACGGTGGACGGCATTGAGTGTCGGCGCCCTGGGAGAGTAGGCATGCAGAAGACCAACGCTCTAACGCCGCTCGAAGCGGCCAATAAGATTCGCGATGACCATCACGGCCAGGTCGTGCTTGTGCTGCAGGGCGGAGGAGCGCTCGGCGCATATCAGGGCGGTGTCTATCAGGCCCTGCACGAAGCCGGTGTCGAGCCAGATTGGATCATCGGGACCTCCATTGGCGCTATCAATGCGGGCATCATCGCCGGCAATAAATCCGAGGATCGGCTACCTAAGCTTCAGGAATTTTGGCATCGCATCGAGCGTAGCACCTTCTGGGGTGGCTTGCCGCTCTGGACTGGGATTGCCGATGCGCTGTCTACATTAACGACGCTGACGAGCGGTATTCCTGGTTTCTTTGAAACGAATCTGCGGGCTTTCCTCGGCGTGCAGGTGCCGCTTGGGGCGGACCATGCTGGCTATTACTCGACCATGCCCTTGCGCCAAACACTGGAAGAGCTCGTAGATTTTTCTCTCATTAATGCGGGCCATCCAAGGCTGACATTGGGCGCCGCCCATGTACGTACGAGCGTGATGCACTACTTCGATTCAACAGAAATGGAGCTTGGCCCGGCCCATATCATGGCCTCAGGTGCTCTGCCGCCTGCCTTTCCAGCAGTACGTATCGAGGGCGAGCTTTATTGGGACGGCGGCATCCTCTCCAATACGCCTACCGAGCGCATCTTCGACGACAAACCGCGCCGCAACTCGCTGATCTTCGCGGTGCACCTCTGGCATCCAGCGGGTCCAGAACCGGAAACCATCTGGCAGATCATGAATCGCCAAAAGGACATTCAATATTCGAGCCGCATTGCGAGCCATATCATGCGGCAGCTCGAGACACACAAACTGCGGCACGTGATCACCGAGCTTCTAGAATATGTCCCCGACAAGGTGAAGAGAGACCCCCTGGTAAAGGAGCTTGCCGGCTACTCCTGCAAAACCCGCATGCATGTGGTGCGGCTGCTTGCGCCCAGGCTCGACAATGAGAGCCATACTAAGGACATCGATTTCTCGCCCGCAGGCATCATGAGGCGTTGGGAGACGGGTTATGCCGACACAATGCGGGCTCTCACGAAACAACCGTGGATCGGTGAGTTCGGGCCACTCGATGGTGTGGTTCTACACGAGCCTATGACCGAGTCTCAGTCGGTGGCGGATCAGCCGAGCTTAGAAGAGGTTGGCACCCCGCAGGAGCATGCGGCAAGTGCCGGTCGCCAGAGGCGTTGAGCCAGAAATTGTGGGGATCCGCGAAACACCTCTGGAACGGCCTCACATGTTGTGGTCGTTCTTATCCTTCAGCAGATCGGCGGAAAGCAGCACGACGGTCTTGTCGCCGCGATTCTTCCACCAATGAGAGACCTCAGGTGTCTCGGCCACAACATCGCCAGCCTTATGCACAATCGTGACGGCGCAGTTGCTTGCATACTCGTCAATCTCACCATCAATGATGTAGATAATGGCAGGCCGGTCTGCATGACTGTGCCAAGGGACGATACCACCGGGCTCGATCACGAGCTTGCGCATGCGGAACAGACGGTCGTTGATATTGAATGGCGCCTTCGCGACATCAATTGAGGCGATGACGCTGTCGGTTACGCCGACTGGCTTAAAGTCGACCGCCTCGCGGGCATTGGGCTTCTTCTGATCGGCGGGGCACTCGCCTGCAATCGCGGGCAGGGCAGCCACGCTTGCGCCGGCGACGACAGCGGCAAGGAGAAGGCCGCGGCCAAGTTGGGAATTGGTTGAGCAAGGCATCTCCGTTGACTCCTTTGTCTGTTGCTCGGGCTGCAAAGAAGCGGCCGACGATACCAAGGAGGATCGCCCGAAGCCGTCGCAGACGGAAATGCCGGTTGGCTTTGAACTCGATAGCCGAGCGCTATACCTGCCGTTTCCTGCACGAAATCAATAGCGAACAGGTATTGGGCAAGGGCAGGGGTCGCCATTACCTGCTGCTCATTCCGATCGGGCCAGATGGCCAGCCGGTCGGAAGGATCCGATCCCAAGGCCACCATATTAGGAGAGACCCCTATGAAGAAGCTTTTGATCGCCGTTGCCCTGGTTGTGTCGTTCGCCGCGCCCGCCATGGCCGAGCAATTCCCCAACTCTTACGCCGCCTACACCGGCCGGTAGGCCACGAATCGCGGTCTGCTGTGTATAACGACTACCTTCATCCTCCGGGCGCCTCCTCTACATGATGAGGCGCCCAGATCGTTTTTTTGGAACACCACTCACTCAACTTATCCGCAACCCGCGCTTTAGCGGAGCGCTATCGACATCAAGGCAACGCGGCATTTCAACTCGATGAGAGACTTCGCCATGCTGGGAGCAAGTTCGATATGCTCCATACGGACAAGCCAAGAGGAGAAAATCCATGTTCACGCGATGCATCTGCTCCGTGGTGCTGTTGGCATTGGCCTCTGATAATATCGCCATCTGGACCGGCCACGGCGGCCAGCGATGACGGCATCGTGCGCATCAAGAGCGCATATTCCATGCCCGAAACAATCAAGCGCATCAAAAAGGACGTGGCCGATAAGGGGATCATGTTCTTCAACGAGATCGACCAGTCCAAGCTCGCGGCCAATGCCGGTGTCACCTTGCGCCCGTCAACGCTCATCGTGTTCGGCAATCCGCCGCTCGGAACGCTGTTCCTGACGTCCAATCCATCGGCTGGGCTCGATTGGCCCGTGCGCGTCTTGGTCTACCAGGATGAGAAGGGCGACGTTTGGGTCAACTATACGGATTTCACCTGGATCGCCCACCGGCACGGAATCATGGATCGCGACGACGCCTTCAAGAAGGCATCGGAGGTGATCACCTCGATTACATCGACCGTTCAGTAGCGATTTCGACTCTGGCGCCCCACCGCATCGGGAGTGTCGTTATGCAAGTCTCTCGTCTCTGCTTAGCCGCAAGTCTCCTCGCCATCGCATCGGCCTCTCCGGCCCAAGCCGCCGAGGATGTCGGCGCAGGCCAGGAAATCTATCAGGCACAATGCTCGGCCTGCCATTCCAACCAACCAGGCGTGAACGGCATCGGCCCTTCGCTTGCAGGGGTCGCCGGACGGAAAGCCGGATCGCTGCCGGGCTTCCACTTTACGCCCGCGATCATCGGCTCCGGACTGACCTGGGACGCCAAGACCTTCATCCAATTCCTGGCAGACCCGAGCAAGCTCGTGCCGGGAACGGCGATGACGGTGATGGTGCCCGATGAGACGGGCCGCGCCAATCTCTACGCCTATCTCGCCACGCTCAAAGACACGACCGCAGGGACGAAGCCGAGCGGGCCGGCAGTCGCCAAGATCACCGGTCCGACGCAGGACGAGCTCAACGGGGCCGAGTCAGCGACCGACACCTGGCTCTACGCTTCGCACGATTATGCCGGCTCTCGTTTCGTGGATCTCAAAGAGATCACGCCGGCCAACGCCAAGAACATGCGGCCTGTGTGCCTCTATCGCTCGGAGCAGCCGGCCTCCGTGCAGACGAGCCCGCTCGTCTATGGCGGGGTGATGTATCTCACCTTCGGGCGCGCCACCGTCGCGATCGACGCCAAGACCTGCCGCGAGCGCTGGACCTATATCTGGCAGCCGAAGGGGCAGGAAATCTCGCCAGCCAATCGCGGCGCCGCCATCAAGGACGGCAAGCTCGTGCGCGGCACGGCCGACGGCTATCTGCTCGCGCTCGACATGGCCGACGGCTCGCTTTTGTGGAGCCAGCCGATCGCGAGCGCAGCAGGCGGACAATATCTCTCGATGCCGCCTCTCATCTTCGGCGACCTCATCATCGTCGGGCCTTCGGGCGCGGATTTCGGCGCCAAGAACTGGATCGGAGCCTTCAAGCTCGAGACCG
This sequence comes from uncultured Alphaproteobacteria bacterium, assembly GCA_963745855.1. GTDB lineage: Bacteria > Pseudomonadota > Alphaproteobacteria > Rhizobiales > Methyloligellaceae > Methyloceanibacter. The sequence continues at coordinate 31,215 of CAVUZR010000012.1, forward strand.
GGGAGAAGGTCTGGAACTTCAACCTCATTCCCGATCCCGGCGAGCCCGGTGCCGACTCATGGAAGAATCCGGAATCGCTCAAGCATGGCGGCGGCAGCCTGTGGACGCCGCTGTCGCTCGACGCCAAAGCCGGCATCGTCTATCTGCCGGTCGGCAATCCCGCGCCAGACTTCTATGGCGAGCTCAGGCCAGGCGCCAATCTCTATACCGACTCGATCGTCGCGCTCGACGCCAAGACCGGCAAGCTCCTGTGGTACCAACAGTTCATCCCCCACGATGTGCACGATGCAGACTTGAGCCAGGTGAGCCCTCTGTTCGAGACCACCGTAGGCGGGAAGAAACGCAAGGTGATCAGCGTCAGCGGCAAAGACGGGCTGCTCAGACTGCTCGACCGCGAGAGCCAGGAGCAATTCTACGAGGTGCCGATCACCACGCGTGAGAATGTCGACGCACTTCCGACGGTCGAAGGCGTGCATCGCTGCCCAGGTCTCCTCGGCGGCATGGAGTGGAACGGGCCGGCCTACGATCCTGGAAGCAACAGCCTGTTCGTGCCGGCGGTCGACTGGTGCGGCGTCTTCAGCAAAGCGCCCAAGGATCCGCCAATCATGCAGGGCATGCATTATTACGGCGGCGCCGTCGCCTCAGACCCGCGCGAAAAGTCAAAGGGTTGGCTGACCGCGTTCGATGCTTCCACCGGCAAGGAGCGCTGGAAGTATGCTTCGCCCACGCCGCTCGTCGCCGGCGTCACCGCAACTTCCGGCGGGGTTCTCTTCACCGGCGACCTCAACAACGACTTTCTCGCGTTGGATGCCAAGACCGGAGACGTGCTCTACCGCTTCAACACCGGCGGCAGCATTGGCGGCGGCGTGATCAGCTATGCGCTCGACGGCAAGCAATATGTCGCGGCGACGTCGGGAACCGTCTCGGCGTTCTTCGGCGGATCAGGACTGCCGGCAGTCGTCATCTTCGCCGCAGGGCGCAGCGCTGCGCCGGTGGCGCTGAAGCCACTCGATCCGGACCAGGCGCCAATTGCTGCGGTGGACCGTTTCAGCGAAAAGGCAGCACACCTGCAGGTGCGCACGGCCGACAACAAGATTCCCGGGCCCCAACGAGCCGGTCGATTTCGACACCGGCCCATTCATCACGCAAGGCCTCTCGCCGACCACGGGCAAGCCGGTGCGCTACTACAATTTCGATGTGCAAGGCACAGCGTCGGCGCCGGTCTATGTGCTCTATCGCGAAGGCGAGGACAAGCCGGTCGACGGCCAGCTCGACATCATCGACACGCTGCCCGGCGAGAAGGGCTACAACGACTTCCGCCAGGTTTGGAAAGTGTCGGTGCCGAAGGACTATGTCGCGAATTCGATCACCGACGCGGGCACGCTGCGCGACGCCGGCTACCAGATGCAACAGACCGATACGTTGCGGAACATGCCGGTGGTGCCCGACAAGTCGAAAGCGAGCATGCGCCTGAAGGGCGAAAGCGCGGAGCTGCAGCGCGCCTGGTATGGAGGCAAGGTTGCGAAATTCTTCAGCTTCGGTGAAGCGCCTTTGACGGCGGCAGGGGGCAACGTCCCGCTATCGCCGATCTACGTGACCTTCAACGTCAATCCAGGTCAACCGAACGGCGGACCCGGGTCAGGATTCCATACCGAGCCCAACTCCGAGCAAACGCATAACGTCCCGTTCACGCTGCCGGGCGACGCGGGATACTCGCCGCTATGGCTGGTTTCGGTCTACGACAACGCCGATTTTCCGTCGGTGCGCGATCGGGCGACCGTGCTCAAGGCCAAGGTGCTCGCTCCCGGGGTCGCGACCGTCAACTGCCCGATCGTTTTCATTGGGCCCTAGGTTATAAACTAAAGTCGGCCGCCTTCTCGGTTAGGCCGACTGCTCACTCAGCGTTGAGATGTGGCCAATCTGCTTTGGGTCATAAGCGGACATTCCACACGCTGATTAGGCATGTCCGCTTTTCGGCCGGAACCAGACCTGGCGACGCAATCGGCTGAACGTCCGCTTTGTGCCATTAGCGGTGGAATAGCGCGAAACCGCGGGTGGGGGTAACCGGGGGCTGCCGAAGCGGGCATCGAAAAAACAGTGACCAAAGCGATAGCAGACGTAACGACGAACACGGAAGCGAACCCAGAGCAGAGGCTTTTAACACTTCAGTTGAAGAGGCTTTAACACAATAAAGAAGCCCCGGCGCAATGGCGCGCACCGGGGCTTCCAGGTAGAGAAGATGCTGGCGGGGAGCCAGCCCTTCGATGCTATCCGAACTAATGTTGCAGTACTGTGACCTGTGGAGGCGCGAGCGTAGTTCACTGGATGCGCGGTAGCGTCTCATAGCTGTGGAATGGCGGCGGCGACGGCAGCGTCCATTCGAGCGTTGTCGCGCCCGCTCCCCACGGATTGGCCGGTGCATGCATTTTGCGCGCGAAGGCTTGGGCCAGACCAAGCAGAAACACGAGCAAGCCTGCGAAAGATATGTAAGAGCCCATTGAGGCGACAAAGTTCCAACCGGCAAAGGCGTCCGGGTAATCGGCTATACGGCGAGGCATGCCCGCTAAGCCCAAGAAGTGCATCGGGAAGAAGGCAATGTTGGCACCGACAAACATCAGCCAGAAGTGCAGCTTGCCCAGAGACTCCGAATACATGTAGCCGGTCATCTTCGGGAACCAGTAGTACCAGCCGCCGAAAATGGAGAACACCGCGGCGAGCGACAAGACGTAATGGAAATGAGCGACTACATAATAGGTGTCGGTGAAGGAACGGTCGACACCGGCATTAGCGAGCACCACGCCTGTGACGCCGCCGATGGTGAACAGGAAGATGAAGCCGAGCGCCCACAACATTGGCACGCGGAAGGACAGAGAGCCGCCCCACATGGTGGCGATCCAAGAGAAGATCTTGATTCCAGTAGGGACTGCGATGACCATAGTGGCAAAAACGAAGTAAGCCTGTGTGTTCACGCTGATGCCGGCCACATACATGTGATGCGCCCAGACCACGAAGCCGATCACGCCGATGGCGACCATGGCATAGGCCATGCCGAGATAGCCGAAAATCGGCTTCTTCGAGAAGGTCGAGACGATCTGGCTGACCATGCCGAAGCCCGGCACGATCATGATGTACACTTCGGGATGTCCGAAGAACCAGAACAGGTGCTGCCAAAGAAGCGGATCGCCGCCATGGGCTGAATTAAAGAATGAGGTGCCGAAATTGCGGTCGGTGAGCAGCATGGTGAGGGCGCCAGCAAGCACCGGAAGAGCTAAGAGGAGCAGGAATGCCGTGACCAGAATCGACCACACGAACAGCGGCATCTTGTGCAGGGTCATGCCCGGCGCGCGCATGTTGAAAATCGTGGTGATGAAATTGATGGCACCCAGGATTGAGGACGCACCGGCGAGATGCAGCGACAAGATGGCGAAATCCATGGCTGGGCCAGGCGTGCCGCTCGTCGATAGCGGCGCATAGAGGGTCCAGCCGGCGCCGACGCCCGTCGAGCCAGGCGCTCCGGGCATGAACATCGAGGTAACTAGCAGAGCCAACGACGCGGGCAGCAGCCAGAAGGAAATGTTATTCATGCGTGGGAAGGCCATGTCCGGTGCGCCAATCATCAAGGGCACCATCCAGTTGCCGAACCCGCCCATCATCGCCGGCATGACCGTGAAAAAGATCATGATCAAACCGTGTGCGGCCACGACGACATCATACTTGTCTGGGTTGGAAAAAATCTGAAGGCCGGGCTGCATAAGCTCGGCGCGAATCGCCATCGACAACAACCCACCCGCTACTCCGCCCACAAGAGCGAAGACGAGGTACATCGTGCCAATGTCTTTGTGATTGGTCGAGTAGACCCACCGGCGCCAGCCCCAAGGAACACCGTGATCAAGAGCGTCTGCGTCTATATCGTGGGCCATGATCACGTTCCTGCCGGTTTAGCCCAGACTAGGAGGGTGTTTCTGCCGCATCGCCGGCGGCCAGAAAGATTTGGCCAGTTGACAACGGTCATAGTCTCCCTAGGGATCAATTACGGAAGCCGCGATCATGTCCTGTTGGTACGACTCGCGCGACACGGCGTAGTGACGCTGCGACATTGTGGGCGGAATAACACCCCCCAAAGCCAAAATTTGAATATTCCGTCGGAAAAAACCTTTGTAGCGATGTCGGCGATCGTTCCTGTGTCGGATGCATCTTGAAGATTAGGGTTTTGCGTACTTCGCTACTCCTGTAAACTCGATCATCACACATCGCTTGTCGCCGACGATCCAGGCGTCGTGACCGGGCGGCATATAGAATGCATCACCGGGGCAGTACTCGACCTGGGCACCATCGTCCATCTTCACGACCATGCGCCCTTCAAGGACATAGCCGGTGTGCGCGGCTTGGCAAGACGGCGACCCCCAACGACTGAACCATGGTTCAGGTCTTGGAGGATGTGCTCGGCGCGATGTGATAGCGGCGCACGCCGTCCTTTCCCGCTTCCGAGGTCAGGGGAAGCCCGAGCTTCTTGCGCACGACGCCGCTGAAAAACCCGCGAACGGAATGCGGCTGCCAATCGGTCTTGGCGACGATGTCCTCGATGCTCACGCCCGTTTGCCGTCTAAGCATATGGATCACTAGATCCTGCTTGGTGCCGACCTTCGCCGCTCGGCCCTGTTGCTTGGAGCGCGATGCGTCCCGTGACTTGGCATGAGGGCATGTGCTTGAGCGCTTTGATTGACGGGCTTTGGCCGCCGCGCTGAACGAGTCGCCGCACTGTTTGGCGATCCTTCTGTCCGGGCTGCATATCGCTAACCGCGGCGTTCTCGAGTTCCGTATTCGACATGATCACCTCCATTATGGAGCACCGGCCCGCTGCCAGTGCTTGCACTGCCTGAAGCCCGGCCAAACGGCCAGGCGAGGGCGGTGACGGAGGTTCCTGTCCCGAGCCGCATGCACGCTCTCTTCGGCAAAGAAGTCCAGTCGATTTTCGAAGAAAGCAGCCTACGCGAGTGCCTCAATCGTTGTTATCAAAGTTCCAATCCCGAGGGCGCGTGAAAACGATTGGCATCGCCCAACTAGGCGCACGCCACTTGTCTTCGATCCAGCCAAGAAACATCGAGAGCGCGTCGACTTGATCATCGTGGCGCCCGGCCGGAAACGCGAGTAGTTCTGCCTTAAAATCTTCAAGCCAAGGGGCCTTCGAGGGGAGAAGGAGTTGTTTCGCTTCGATCTTGGCCGATTGGGCGCTCATGCGCGTGACCTTGTCCTTGTCTGGGTGGATGCCGATTGCATGCAACAGGCCGCTGCCGCGTAATTCTTGGATTAGAGCAGTCCCGTGGCCGGTGTCTTCGATGAGCACCGTGTCGGCTGCAAACTTGGCTTTTTGCGCCAGGACCTGTTTCTTGAGCTCGGGGTAGATCAACTTCTGGCGAAGAACATCAATGACGTAGGCCGCGTTCTTATGCACGAGGAAGGTGATGCAAACTGAAAAGTCATTGAGCTCTCCGGATTTCGCGGCGCAATCCCAAGCCTGTACGATGCGATCGAGACTCTGCTTCTCCGGCAGAACTTCGTAGCAGCACAACCAGTCGGCCTTGATGAGGTTCCCTTCGGCGGGGATTGGCCGCTGCTGATATTGGGCGGAAAAAGCCGCCGATCCCATCGTCGCCTGCTGTTGCTGCAACACCTCCAAAGGCTCGCGCTCGGGATGGAGCACATCTCCTATCTTGCGCTTGTGAACATTCCCATTTCCAATTGCGACCGCTTGCGGCTCCTCGGCGATAGCGGGCAGATCGAGATGCACCCAATGCTCGCCCTCGTTTTCGAGAATGTGCCCAACCAGATCGTCGACATGCAGCCGCTGCATCACAAGGATAATGGTGCCTGTCTGCTTATCGTCGTGCCTAGTCGACAGCGTGGTTTTGAACCAGCTGATGACGGCCTCGCGGGCCACCTTGGACATGGCGTCTTCGGGCTTGAGGGGATCATCAATGATGATATCCGTGCCGCCGATGCCGGTCAGCGTGCCCCCAACGGAAGTCGCATAACGGAAACCGCCCTCGCTCGTTATGAACTCGCTTTCCGTGTCCTTCTTGGCGCGCACCCTTGGAAAGAGGCGCCGATACTCGCGGCTGCCGACGACCGATCGAAACAGCCGATGATGATCGACGGAAAGATCACTCGCATAGCTCGCGGCAATGATGCGGCGCGTCGGGTCATGCCCGAGCAGGAACGCCGGATAGGCGATCGAGACGCAGAGCGATTTCAGATGGCGGGGCGGGACAGTGATGATGAGCCGCCTGATCTCACCGCGGCGGCATCGCTCGAGCTGATGGGCGATGGCCTCGATGTGAAAGTTGTGCTTGTACTCCGCGCCAGGGTTGACGATCCCAAAGGCAGCCTGAATGAAGCTTGCCAGCTCATTCCGCTTGGCGGCATCCAAAACCTTGCGCAGATGCTTTGGATCGTGGTCCTCCTGCCGGAGGCGAGTCCTCTTCTTGCTCATGGTTTGGCCCCAATGCGTTTGCGCGCCCTCGTTGCGCGCCTTCGGGGCAGTCCGAGGCTTCTGGCGGGCGATAAAGTTGTCGAGAATGGCGAGATCGTCTTCGCTGATAAGATCGTCTTCTCTCGCTTCTGCCGAGATCTCGAACAGCCGGACCATCAAGTTGAGGAGGATGTTCGCCGCCCTGGCGTCGCTTTTGGTGATGGCCTTGGCCACCAGGCTTTTGAGCAGCGCGCGCTGTTTCGAGAGCTTCTTGGGCTTGCCGCCTTCGCTGACGCTGATCCGCTCGGAAAGCTCCTCCATAAGATCGGTCTTCAGATTGATTGTGCCTTTGGGCCGACCTTTTGGATTTCCGGATTGTCCTGGCTGGAAACGGGTGTGCTGCGGCGGCCTGCCATAGCCCACACCATAAGCGCCAGGGCCATTGGTGCCCTTACCCATTGAGGAGCCCTCCGCTCACCGCTGAGGCGGCTTGACCGTCGGGGGAAGTGGTGGCGCCTTCGCGGCGCCGCGCCATATCGGCGAAGGTCAGTCCAGTCTCCTCATGCCGGACGGGCTCGCCGGTCAGCTTCTCCCAGCGTAGGATGGCAACATCCACGTAATGCGGGTCGAGCTCCAAAGCGCAGGCGATACGCCCGGTCTGCTCGGCAGCAATGATGGTGGTGCCGCTCCCCGCAAACCCATCGAGGATCAGGCCGCCGCGCTTGGAGCAATCGAGGATGGCGTCGGCGACCAGCGCACCGGTTTGACGGTCGGGTGCATGATGAGCGCTTCCATGCGCTCGCTCGTGACGACGTTTTGACCGGCATATTCCCAGACGTTGGTTCGGTTGCGGCCGTAGGACTCCGAGCTGGACATTATTGATTGTTGCGCCGTCACCATGCTGGAAGACGAACATGAGCTCATGCTGCGAACGGTAGAAGCTGCCCATTCCCGCATTGGTCTTCTTCCAGACGCAGAGGTTCTTGAAGAGTCCGGATCAGACTTCTGTCGCGAAGAAAAACCTCGCGCAAATAATCCTCGCTGCTGCCTGCAACGGAGAACGAGAGCCCGAACGGCTCAAAGAAATTGCTCTGCGAGGTGTATCGGTCCGATAGTCTGCCTTCTCGTCGTGCTTGGATAACGGGACGCTCTACATCGCAGCGAGGCCGCGCGTAACGTGACCAGCTCGATTCTCGCCTAACCTCGCTCGCGGCCTTAGGCAAAATGTCACGTCCGTTAATTCCCTCCAAAGCAGACATTTGTGAGCGCAAGTCGCGCGTCCGTTATGTGCCACAAGCTTACTCTTGACACCAATCCGGACAGAATACTTAGCCCTCCGCGTACTCCGTTCGGATAAGGATTGTTATCATTCGTCCGGATCGATGGGACTCGTTGTGTCCCGAGTATCGCCACCCATCAGATCAATAGAGATGTCGGCGATCTGTCCGTTAAATTTGAACGGATTCGATCAGCGTCATCTTCGAGGATGGGCGTGCCCCGATCCTCGCCGATGTCGAGCGCGGGATGGTCGAGCGGAAGAATCGGCATCAAAAATTCCTGCGGCGCGGCGTAGATCATCTCGATCGGCATATCCACGCCGGCCGCGAGCCGGTACGGCTAGAGCTACAGATTGTAGAGCTCCCGCGCGAAATAGCAGCAGACGGCGATGTCACAATGTGCGTTTCGGTTCCCTGAACATGGAACAGCGCTGTTATGTGGAGGTGGCTGGGCTGTGCCTCGTTGGGCATTTCTCGAAATGCGCGGGCCGAAAAGCAAACTTTGAAGACAGCTGCGTCTCTTTGTCCGGCTCCTTCTCCCGACGTTGACGGCCAGTAGGGAAGTTATGTTATATCATCGCAATGAAAGCCGCCCATCACCACGCGCCCAAGCTTTCGCGCAATCAGGGCCAGGTCCTGTCTGCCTTGCGCAAGGCGAAGGAGCCCTTGAGCGCCTATGCCATTCTCGACCGGGTCAGGGTCGCCGGCATCTCCCATCCACCGACGGTGTACCGGGCCCTGAATGACCTGATCCAGCTCGGCATGGTGCATCGACTCCAGTCGCGCTCGGCCTTCGTCGCCTGCGACCATGGAACCTGCAACGGCAAGGCCGCCTTCGCCATCTGCCGCCAATGCGAGAAGGTCGTCGAGATTTCACTGAGCGATCAGGACGAGCGGGTGTTGCTCGCGCTGTCGCCGAAGGAGATCGCGGCCGAGCAGATGACGCTTAGAAATCGCTGGGCTTTGCGCAGCCTGCCGCCCGGCCAGGGCGACTAAGCCGCACCAGCGTTGCAACCCATTGAGAGGGAATGCGACATGGACCAGAGAAGCAGCATCGGCCATGAGCACGCTGGCGAACTGGCAGTCGCGTCTCCACTACAAGGTTTCTCCCTCCTGCGTCTTTCGGTGCCGGCGCGGTTCACCATAGTGGGCGCCATCGCCGCCCTACTGTGGACCTTGGTTTGGCTGTGGGCACTCGCATGACCCAAGAGAAGCCGCCGGCCATCAGCTTTCGCGATTTGACACTCGGCTATGACCGGCATCCCGCCGTACATCACATCACCGGCGATGTCGCCCGCGGCGACTTGCTCGCGCTTGTCGGGCCGAACGGAGCGGGCAAGTCCACCTTGCTCAAGGGCATCGTCGGGCAGCTCAAGCCGCTTGCGGGTTCCCTCAGTCTCGACGGGCTCAAGCGGAGCGACATCGCCTATCTGCCGCAACAGGTCGACATCGACCGGAGCTTCCCGATCACGGTGTTCGACGCCGTGGCCATGGGTCTTTGGCGCGACATCGGCGCCTGGCGCGGTCTCGACCGTGGGCTCAGTCTCGCCGTGCTGGAGGCGCTCCACACCCTTGGCCTGCAAGATCTCGGCGAGCGAAGCGTAGGCGCGCTGTCGGGTGGGCAGTTCCAACGTGTGCTGTTCGCGCGGCTGCTCTTGCAAGACGCGGCCATCATCCTGCTCGACGAGCCGTTTCGCGCCGTCGACACCAAGACGGTCGAGGATCTGCTACGCCTGATCGGCAGCTGGCATGGCGAAGGGCGCACCGTCATTGCCGCTCTGCACGATGTCGATCAGGTACGCGTGCATTTCCCGAATACGCTCCTGATCGCCCGCGAGGTCGTGGCCTGGGGACCGACCAAGCAAGTTCTGACCGCCAAGCACCTCGCTAAGGCGCGCCAGCTCACCGAGGCATGGGACGAGCATGCCGAGATTTGCGAGCGTGGCGAGGCAGCCGGCGAGCGGATGTCGGCATGATCCACGCCCTTATCGATCCCTTCGTCGAATTCGCCTTCTTGCGCCGGGCGCTGGTCGGTTGCTTTGCGCTCTCGCTCGGGGCGCCGCCGGTCGGCGTATTTCTCGTGCTTCGCCGCTTGAGCCTGATGGGCGACGCCATGAGCCACGCGATTTTGCCCGGCGCGGCAATAGGCTTCCTCGTCGCCGGCCTATCGGTTCCGGCGATGAGCCTTGGCGGATTTATCGCCGGCATCGCGGTCGTCTTGCTTGCCGGTCTCGTCACCCGCTCGACCGTTCTGCGCGAGGACGCGAGCCTTGCCGCCTTCTATCTCGTCTCGCTCGCGCTCGGCGTGCTGATCGTGTCGATGAAGGGCAGCAGCATCGACCTGTTGCACGTCCTGTTCGGCACGGTGCTCGCCCTTGACGACACCGCGCTGATCCTGATCGCCGCCATTGCCACCCTGACCATGGCGATACTCGCCATCATCTACCGGCCGCTCGTGCTCGAATGCTTCGATCCAAGCTTCTTGACCTCGGTTAGCCGGTTGAGCTCTCCCACCCACTTTCTGTTCCTCGTGCTCGTGGTGATGAACCTGGTCGGCGGCTTTCAGGCGCTCGGCACGTTGATGGTGGTCGGCATCATGCTTTTGCCGGCGATCACCGCACGCTTCTGGGCGCAAGACATTTCCAACATGATTATCGTCGCGGTTGCGGCGGCCTTTGCGGCAAGCTTCATTGGGCTGCTGCTCTCCTATTACTTAAACCTGCCCACGGGCCCCGCTATCATCCTCACGAGTGGTGCCGGTTATCTCGTCTCCATGCTCATCGGCGTGCAGGGCGGCCTTCTGTGGCAGCTCATGCCGCGCAAACATCTCGAAGCTTGATTCAAAAGGAGGGAATTCTCGCCATGACCCGCCGGCTGTTTTTCGTTGCCGCGGCAGTCTTTGCCGCAATGCTCTGCGGCTCGGCCGGAGCCCAAGCCGCCGAACCGATGAAGGTCTCGGCCTCGTTTAGCATCCTCGGCGACATGGTGAAGCAGGTCGGCGGCGACCGCGTCGAGGTATTCACCTTCGTCGGACCGAACGGAGATGCTCACGTCTACGAGCCCACGCCTGCCGATGCCAAGGAGCTCTTAGAGTCGAAAATTCTCTTCATCAACGGCCTCGGTCTCGAGGGCTGGATGACGCGTCTCGAAAAGTCGTCGGGCTTCAAGGGAACCGTGGTGACCGCAAGCAAGGGCGTCGCCCCGCGCAAGATGGTCGAGGACGAGAAGACGATCACCGACCCGCATGCCTGGCAGAGCCTGGCCAACGGCAAGGTTTACGTTGCCAATATCCGCGACGCCATGATCGCCGCCGATCCAGACGGCAAGGCCACCTATGAGGCAAACGCGCAGAAATTCCTCGACGGCATCGCACAGATGGAGACGACGGTAAAAGAGGCGATCGCCAAGCTCCCGGCCGATCGCCGCAAGATCATCACCACCCATGACGCCTTCGGCTATTTCGGCGCGGCCTACGGCATGGAGTTCATCGCGCCCGAGGGCGTGAGCACCGAAAGCGAGGCCTCTGCCAAAGACGTCGCCAAGATCATCACCCAGATCAAGAAGGAGAAGATCCCGGCAGTGTTCCTTGAGAACGTGACCGACAGCCGCTTGCTCGACCAAATCGCCAAGGAGACCGGCGCCAAGATCGGCGGCACGCTGTTTTCCGACGCGCTGTCACCACCGGACGGCCCGGCCCGAACCTATCTCGACATGTTCCGCAACAACATCGAGACCATGTCCGAGGCGCTGTCGTCGTAACGACGACGTCGTTGGTCACTGAGACGATTGAGTTGGCGCCTCCGCTAGGCGCCAACTCATGGCTTGAGCAATTCCTTGCGAACCAAGCTCTTTTCGATTTTCTCGTACATCGCTCCAAGCTTGAGCTTGCCCGCGGCCACCTCGGCTTGCAGCGATTTGGCGAGATCGATGGGCAGGACATACGCGACATTGGGCTCCATGTCCGCGTCGGCGACGTAAAGGTCGCCGACTTTGGCGTCTGGCTGACTGTTCATGGCGTTGCCGATGGAAAGCACCACCGCAATCAGCCACGCCTTCTTCTCGTCCTTAACTGAGAAGATCGGTTCGCTGGACCGAACCAGGAAGGTGAATGTGTCGATGCTTGTGTCCGTAGGAACGCACGCCGTCCTGGTATAGTCGACGAGCATGTTCACGTAGCTTTGCACTGCGTCGCAAATCGCTTGATGGCTGACGACGGGCGTGCCCGCAATGAGGAACGGAAGCAAAGCAAACAGAGCTGCAGCGCGGAGGATCCCGGCAGTCAGATGCGCGCCAAGACCTTGATGGTCGCTTGCCAAATTGCCGGCTGGTGTATCGGTCTTGGCTGCATGTTGGCGGCATTGCCAGCCATGTCCACCGAGGTCTCCACGTCCGAATTCCTGGCGCACTGCGAGGCCGCTCCCGAACCGTGCAAGGAGAAGGTCCTTGCTTATGTCAAATTTCTGGCTGATGGCGGGTTTTTGAACAAATGCGTCACGCGACTTCCTGCCGCTGAGACGTCGGCAAAGCTCATCGAGTGGATGCATAACCATCCCGAGGATGCCGGAGAGGACTGGGTCGATTGCCTCGACGACGCTGTGGCCGCGCTGAAACTATGCAGTCCTTAAGGTCGGTGTCTGCCAACAATTCCAAGACAGCCGGGCGCGCGAGATTTCTTCTCTCCCTCGCCATTGCCATGCTGGCGCCGACGTTATCCGGAACCTGCGTCGCACAAGGGCAAAAGGACCGCGAATTTCAGGAGTGCCCGGAATGTCCGGTGATGGTTGGAATTCCTGCCGGTAAATTTGTCATGGGCAGCCACGCGGCGAGCATGGTCGTTTCGACTCCGAAGCCCCGCAGCATGAAGTGACGATCAAGGCCTTCGCGCTCGGCAAATACAACGTCACCAGCGAGCAATTTCTCACCTTCCTGAGAGAGACCGGCTACCAGCCGTCCGCCTGCAACTCGATCCTGGACATGAAGTGGAACTCTCCAGGGCATGGCCGGGCGTACGCGCCCTATTCAGGTGAGCCCCCGCGCTGGCCCGCGGTGTGCCTCGATTGGCATGACGCGGAGAAATATATCGTCTGGTTGAACGACAAGGTCCGCGTCGCCCATCCGGCCTTGGATCATACAAAGGCTGTCTATCGCCTGCCGACCGAAGCCGAATGGGAATATGCCGCGCGCGCAGGCACCACGACGGCGCGCTGGTGGGGGAACGACATCGGCGTCGGCAAGGCCAGTTGCAACGGCTGCGGCAGCAAGTGGGACAATCGGCTCTTGGCCGACGTCGACAGTTTCGCCCCCAACCCCTTCGGGCTCTACGGCATGCTCGGCAACGCCTGGCAATGGACCGCAGACTGCTGGCACGCCAACTATGTGGACGCGCCGGACGACGGGAGCGCGTGGACCGAGGAGAACTGCGACAAGCACGTCATTCGCGGAGGGTCCTGGGACAGGTTGCCGATTTTCATTCGCTCCTCGGCGCGGAGTGGTAGCGGCCTCAGCGGTGGAGACTACGATTACTCCACCCTTGCCGGCTTCCGCGTTGCCAGGGACCTCCCTTGACGTCCGCTACCGAACGTGTTCGGCAACTATCGCAAAACGTCTCTTGGGTTCAGAAACAGGACCATGTCCATCAGGCCCGGGTAATGGCCGGCGGGCAGAGAGAGCGGCGACGACAAGAGCACAGCGTTGCGGGCGCTGACCGCGACTTCGCGATAGGCAACGTCGTTTGTGCGGCCAGAGTCGACAATTTCAGCCTTCAGCACGACACCCTCGCTGGTCATTTCGACGTGGATCGGCACCGAGAAGTCGCCGCTCCCGATCGTCGCCAAATCGAAATTCCAGCGGCGTTCGACTTGGGCGCGGATGTAGTCCTTAACGCTGAAGGGACCTTCTTGTCCGGAGGCTATGTCGTCGGTGGTCGCCACTTTGTCTGGCCGCGCGGCTCCATTCTCCTCATTCGGCGCGACCGTATCCGGCTGGCGGAGCTTCGCCAGGGCTTCGAGCTTGGCTTGCAACGCGTCAGTGCGGGACGGCTGCGGCGTCGGCGCCACAGCCTCCCGTGCCGGGTCAGATGGCGGCTGTGCGACATCGGCTTTGGGCAAATCGGCGACGCGCTGCGCCGACGGCGCGGGCTGGCTCTGCTGAATCAGCTCGACCTCGACCGGCACGATTTGCAGGCCGCCCTCCGAGCCCTCACTGCCGAATATTCCAACGACAAGAACCAGGAGCAGGACAACACCGTGTAGAATCGCTGAAAAGAGGAACCCCAAGGCCTCATTGCCGCTTGGCCTTTCGGGAGGGGCGATATCGACCATCGCCAAAGCGTTTTCTTTGCACGCGTTGAGCGACATCGCGACGACTTCTCCCTGCAGGCGGAGTGTCGTCCCGTTAGATGGCAAATTTTAGTGATCGCGCGGCGAAAAGCCTCGGTGCCTCTCTGGTGGTTTCGCTTAGTTTACCCACATTATCCCCTAAAACTGCTAATTTAACCCGGAGGACGAGTCCCTGGGACCCGATCGTCATCTTTGCGGTTTTTGCGCGGCCATCGCTCTCCTTAGCGCTTCTCCTGCCGCCGCGCACCCGCATGTCTGGGTCAGCGTGCGCTCGGAAATAATTCTCAATGCCGATCACCAGATCACGGGCATTCGCCACGCCTGGACCTTCGACGAGTTCTACTCCGCAATGGCGGTGCAGGGCCTCGACACCAATGGCGACGGCGTGTTCTCGGCAGAGGAACTGAAGCCCTTGGCGGAAGTGAACATCAAGTCGCTCAAGGACTTCGACTACTTCACATTCGTGCATGTCGGCGACGGCGACAAGCTTCCGCTTAGGCCACCAGAGAACTATTCGCTCGACTACGACAAAGGCCTGCTCACGCTCCACTTGACCCTGCCGCTCGACAAACCCATTGATGCGCACGGCCAGGAGGTCCAGGTCGACGTCTACGATCCATCCTTCTTCGTTGCTTTTGGCTTCGCCACCGAAGCGCCGGTGAAATTGTCCGGAGACGCGACCAAGGGCTGCACCGCGGAGATCAAGAAGCCGAATCCCGACACTGAGGAAGATGCGAAGGCGTTGAGCGAGGCGTTTTTCAGTCAGCTCGGACCGAACAGCAATTTCGGCGCCCAGTTCGCCCAGACGGTGATGGTGAAATGCAGCGACGCGCCATCATAACCAGCACGGGCTGCGCTCTCCTCTTCCTGCTCGGCGCGCTGATGTTTGCGGTCTTCACAAGCGGCGCCCAGGCGGAAATGAACGCGATCAACCCCTTCGCGCCGGAGAGTGCTCCAGCGGCGGCACCTCCCTCAGCATTTGCGCCAAACGCCGCGCAGCAATCGCCGGGAGCCTTCAGCGGAATCTTCGGTTGGGTCTTGCGCACCCAGCAGAGCCTACAGCGCGACCTCGCCACCGGGGTCAAGAGCCTGAAAGGCGAGCATGCCATTGCCGGCGCGTTTATGCTCGCGGCGCTCTCCTTCGTCTATGGCGTGGTGCATGCCGTTGGACCAGGTCACGGCAAGACGATCATCTCGTCTTACGTGGTCGCGAACGAGGAGACCGTGCGCCGCGGCGTGATCATCTCCTTCATCGCCGCAGGGCTGCAGGCGCTGACCGCCATCGCGCTCGTCGGCATCCTCGCCTTCGCGCTCAACGCCTCGGGGATGCAGATCAATGCCTGGTCGAACCAGCTCGAGATGGTGAGCTATGCGCTCATCGCTCTGGTCGGCGCTTGGCTCCTGACGACGCAACTCATCGCCATCTTCCGGCGCTGGCGAGAGTCGCGCGCGGCCGAAGCGCAGGCGGGCCACGATCACCAGCACCGCTACAGCGAACACGACCATTATAACCACGGTCATGATCATAACGATCCTGATGCCCATGACCATCAACATGGTCATAGTCACGCGGAAGGCGAGGCCTGCCATCACATCGTCGATGCGCGGGAGCTTGCCGGCCCGTTCTCTTGGCGAAAGATTCTCGCCGTGGTGTTCTCGGTCGGCATCAGGCCGTGCACGGGGGCGATCCTGGTGCTCGTCTTCGCGCTGACGCAAGGGATGTTCTGGGCCGGGGTTGCGGCAACCTTTGCCATGGCCATCGGCACGGCCATCACCGTCGCGGCGCTGGCCACGCTTGCGCTCGGCTCGCGCGAGCTCGCCCTGAGGCTCGGAGGCAGGAGCGGTGCCTTCGCCGAAGCCGTGTGGACGATTTGTTCCCTCGGCGGTTCGGCCCTGATCCTGTTGTTCGGGGCGACCCTGTTCGTGGCGTCGCTGGGGCCAGCGCGCCCGTTTTAGATCTCGCCTCAGGCCCTATTGCTTGCTTCGTAATGCTGATGGCTGAACGAATTACAGCTTATTTGTTGCTGCTCCTGATTTGCGGTTCAGTAGCGGCTGAGCCGGTCAATGAGCCAGCAAAAACCGCTGCGGTGCATCCTCCTGCTGCACCAAAGGAGGTTAAGAGCACACCCGCCGGACCTGCGAACGTGCTGTTCGGCTCGGTGCCTGGACCTGCTCCTCTCGCTGCCCGTGCGATTGGCTCATATGCGCGAGGCTGCCTCGCTGGAGGTGTGTCTCTCCCAATCAACGGCCCCGACTGGCAAGTGATGCGACTTTCGCGCGACCGCAATTGGGGTCATCCGCGGCTGTTGGACTTTCTTGAACGCTTCGCCAACGACGCGCGCCGCCTTGATCACTGGCCGGGATTGCTTGTCGGCGATATGTCGCAACCGCGCGGCGGGCCAATGGTCACCGGTCATTCGAGCCATCAAATTGGGCTTGATGTGGATATTTGGCTTACGCCAATGCCTGACCGGATTCTTACCCCGCAAGAGCGCGAGAATATGACCGCTGTATCGATGCTCAAGGATCCGTTCACCGTCGACCCCGACAAGTGGACCCCGCTTCATACCAAGCTCATCAAGCGCGCGGCGTCATATCCAGAGGTCGACCGCATCTTTGTGCATCCAGCCATCAAGAAAGTGCTGTGTGAACAAGCCGGCAATGACCGGCGCTGGTTGGCCAAGGTGCGCCCATGGTGGAACCACTATTACCATTTTCATGTGCGCGTTAAGTGCCCGCCCGGAGCAAGCGACTGTGAAAGTCAAAAGCCCTTGAGTAACGACGATGGCTGCGGACAGGAACTCACTAATTGGTACGAGAAGCTCAAAAAAGCGGCGATTGCAGGCGCCATGCAGTCGCCCGCGACGGCGAGCAAGCCACGCAGTTCCCTTACGATGGCGAAGCTTCCGCAGGAGTGCAGCACAGTGCTTGCCGCTGGCGGCTTCGAGCCAGTGCCTGTCAATGCCGGCACCATGCCGCCACAGGTCTTAAAGGCGCTCGCCAGCAGGGAATCTGGACCACCGCCGCCTAAGCTTGACGCCGCAGCCCTTGCAGCACTGATCGCAAGCACTCAGCCCCAAGTGCCATTGCCCGACCGCAATCCAAGACGCTGAAGCTTTTCAGTCCGCAGGCACCGCCAAGTGGTCTCTCGCCTTGAGAGAAGCCCACCATCAGTTGGTCTCCTCGATGTCCATGCCGTCGAAGGTGTAGCGGGGCACTTGCGTCCACACGCCGTCCTCCTGAACCGGAACCTTGTGCACCTTGACGTTATCGACTTGGAGCTTGCCGGTCTTCTGGTTCACCCAAAAGTCGATGTCATAATATTCGTCCTGGCTGCCAGGCTTGCGGAAGTCGGTGCAGGCGAAATATTCCCCCTCTTTCTTGAGGTGGCGCACCGGCTGATGGATCTCGACGAATTCGAGCGGCAGGGTCTCGCCGGTCTTGTCGTCCTTAATCTCGAGATTGCCGTCCTTGTCCTTGTGCGTAGCGATGTAGGCGTGGATGGCACTCATCACCTGCCAGGCGCGGGTCACCTCCATGTCGCCGGGGTGCTCGCCTGCCGGTAGCCACCACCAGGCCTGCGGCGAGCGGGTGATCATGACCCAGCTGTCGCCTTCCTGCTTCGGACCTTTCTGCACACGGATATCCATCAGCTTCAGGTCTTGCCCCTCAGGCTTGAACCAGAAGTCGATGGCGTATTGCTTCTTCGGCTCGTCCTTGTCGTGAAAGATGACGTTCGGGAACCAGCCATAGCCTTCCATGCCGCGCACGTTCTTGATCTGGTCAAAGATGAGATGAAGGTCGGCGTTCAGCTTCGGATCGCGAAACACGAAGGCGCCGTCCTTGGTCCGCTCGTCGACCACCTTCTTCACCGCGGCATTCACGTCCTCCTCGGTGAAGGTTCTTGGTAGGGCCGTAGCGCCAGAGGTGGCTGCGGCAGGGGCGACCGCGGCAGGAGTGGCGGTGGCGTTGTCCTTGGTAGGCGCTGCCGCCGGCGCTGAAGTCATCGCTGGCGTATTAGTCGAGGGCTGGTCGGCGGCCCTCAGAGGCGCCGCAACAGCAAAGCACAGCGCCGCGGCAATCGCCGTGGCGCGTGCGATCGAGACAAGGCCTCGATCAGAACTATCGTACATCATTGGCTTGAATTTCCTTGTCATCCCGGGCGCTGATGCACCGTTTAGATGTCAAGGCACCCGGCACCGAGACCGCCCTCGCAGCCTCTAGATTGCCGGCCCCAAAACGGCCGTAGGCTGGGGTGGATTCAGCGCAAACTGACTCCGCTGCCGGACGGACGTCAAATAAAGTTAGTGTGAGACGAAGGGCCGCAATTGCGCATGGAGTTCGGATGTCCGCTTTGGGTCAGAGCAGACATCGCGTCACGTCCGCGTCATGTCCGTTATTCCCCTCAAAGCGGGCATTGACCAGCGCGGTTTGCACGTCCGCTTTGTGCCAACAACGGACTCGGGGACGGTGGGCATAAAGCAGGGACAGGCGCTAACAAAAGCCCAAACCTAAGGGACCTACCATCTGACGCATTCCGCGCAGCCTGGCATCCGAAAAAAATACGGCTCCGCCGGAATAAAACGCCTCCGACTCCGGTCTCCATATCGCAGGGTGTCCCCGGATGAACCCTAATCCGAGCTACGATGGAGATTAAGCGATGAAAAAAACTGATCCTCGCAATCGTGCTGGTCGTCACTACGGCACCGGCATTAGCAGCGGCGTATCCGCAGGCGCACCACACTCAAAACAATAGACATGCGGCCTCTGTTCCCGAACGACATAGGCAGGCGCAAGGCGAGTCCAGTGATCCCTACTGGACGCCGTGTAACTATAGCGACGACACTTCCGCTCAGGGCTGCAATTAGATTTTTGCATCATAGAGAAGACGCCGGCGGATTATCCGCCGACGCCCCTCTGCGCATCTCTAGCCTTGCGACGATGGTGACAAGAATCCGTCTCGCCGGCCGCCTTCCTGTCTGCCAGGTGCGACAGATTGGCTTCTGGGGAATAAACACCCTCCAGGTTGGGTCTCCTCCTCGTGACCATCGCGAATGAAGGAGGAAGTGATGATTGACGAGGTTAATCTGATAACTGAAGCGTCGGAAGCAGAAGAGGGCCCGTCGGGCCTAAGCCGCAGGGGCGCACTTGAATGCATGGTCTGGGCGGGCACAGGAATTTTGTGGACGCTTTCAGGTGGCATCCCGAAATCCTTAGGCCTAATCGGCGATGCGCTCGCCTCGGAGGCCTCAGCCTTCACCTTCCTGCAGATCAGCGACAGCCATATCGGCTTCAATAAACCGGCCAATCCGGACGCGCTCGGCACGCTGCGCGAAGCCATTGGCAAGGTGAAGGAACTGGTAGTGAAGACGCGCCCTGCTTTCATGATTTATACGGGCGATATCACCCATTTGTCCAAACCTGACGAATTCGACAATGCTGATCAGATCATCGGTGAGGCTAGGCTCAACGTCCACTACGTCCCGGGCGAGCACGACGTCATCGACGAGGGCCTCGGCAAGGCCTATCTCGACCGCTACGGTAAAGGGACCAAGGGGCAGGGCTGGTACAGCTTCGACGACCACGGCGTGCACTTCATCGGTCTCGTCAATGTGGTTGACCTCAAGGCCGGCGGCCTCGGACGGCTCGGCGCTGAGCAGCTCGCCTGGCTCGCCGACGATCTCAAGGACAAGTCCTCTAGCACTCCGATCGTGGTCTTCGCCCACATCCCGCTCTGGACCGTCTATGCCGAGTGGGGCTGGGGCACCGATGACGGATTGCAGGCGCTCAATCTCTTAAAGCGGTTTGGGTCGGTGACGGTGCTGAATGGGCACATTCACCAAATCGTGCAAAAGGTCGAAGGCAATATGACCTTTCATACCGCGCGCTCGACCTGCTTCCCGCAGCCGGCGCCTGGGACCGCGCCTTCGCCCGGCCCCATGACGGTGCCTGCCGAGCAGCTCCGCTCGATGCTTGGCATTGCAAGCGTCGAGGTGCGTACAGGCGATAAGCCTCTTGCCATCACCGACACGCCGCTTGCTGGTTGAGGGCAAGCGACATGGCCAAATCGCCTTCAAATGGAGTAGCAGCGGGTATGCGGTACGATCACGGACTTCGCGCGACACTTGCCGTGGTCGCCGTACTTGCCGGACTTGCCAGCGGCCAGGCGCTCGCTGCCGACGCCCAGGTGAAGATCGCTAATTTCACATTTGATCCGCCCACCTTGACGGTCAAGGCCGGCACCACCGTGACCTGGGTTAACGCCGACGACATCCCGCACCTGGTGTCGGAAAAGGACGGCAAGTTCCGCTCAAGCGCGCTCGACACCAACGATAAGTTCTCGCAGACTTTCTCGATTGCCGGCACGGTCGAGTATTTCTGTGCCATCCATCCGCACATGACGGGAAGGATCGTCGTCACACCCTAAATGCCGTTACACTCGCTTGAGAGCAGCTTCAACCGGCTCAAATGTGGGCGACACGAGTGATCAGGTCAGATTTACCGAGGTGTTCGTGCCGCACCTCGTCGAT
>CAVUZR010000013.1:0-184883 GCA_963745855.1 uncultured Alphaproteobacteria bacterium
CCGGCATGAGCTTCGGCTCGCTTTCGGGCCAGGCCAAGGAGGCGCTCGGGCGCGGCGCTTCGATTGTGGGCACCTCCACGACCACCGGTGATGGCGGCATGACCGAAGAGGAACGACAGAGCTCGAAGACTTTGGTCTACCAGATGCTTCCCTCGCGCTACGGCATGAACCCGGACCATTTGCGCAAGGCGGACGCCATTGAGATCGTCGTCGGTCAGGGGGCGAAGCCTGGCGGCGGCGGTATGTTGCTCGGGCAAAAGATTTCGAAGCGCGTGGCGGAAATGCGGACGTTGCCTGAGGGCATCGACCAGCGCTCTGCTTGCCGCCATCCGGATTGGACCGGTCCCGACGATCTCGAGATCAAGATCGAGGAGGTCCGCGAGATTACCGACTGGGAGAAGCCGATCTACATCAAGATCGGCGCCGCGCGTCCCTACTACGACACAGCGCTTGCGGTTAAGGCAGGCGCCGACGTAGTGGTGCTCGATGGCATGCAGGGTGGCACCGCCGCGACGCAGGAGGTGTTCATTGAGCATGTCGGCATTCCGATCCTGTCTGCCATCCGGCCGGCGGTGCAGGCACTGCAGGAGCTCGACATGCATCGCAAAGTGCAGCTCATCGTCTCCGGCGGCATCCGCAATGGCGCCGACGTGGCTAAGGCTCTCGCGCTTGGCGCCGACGCGGCGTCGATCGGCACCGCGGCGCTGATCGCGCTTGGCGACAACGCGCCCGCATCTCGACGAAGAGTATCGCAAGATCGGCTCGCGGGCCGGCGCCTATGACGACTATCACGAGGGACGCGACCCTGCCGGCATCACTACGCAAGTCCCGAGCTGATGCAGCGCTTCGATCCAGTTGCGGGCGGTCGTCGGCTCGCCAACTATCTCTCGGTGCTGACGCTAGAGACGCAAACCATCGCGCGCGCTTGCGGCAAAAGTCATGTACATAATTTGGAGCCAGAGGATCTCGTGGCACTAACCGTCGAGGCCGCGGCCATGGCGGGAGTACCGCTCGCCGGCACGAAATGGATTCCGGGCGCTGAGAGCGCTTCACTCTAAGTAGGGAGCAACAGCATGACCGATTTGGCGAAGACCGCGAAAGTAAAGGGAATCAAATATTTTCTCATCAGCTATGTCGATCTATTTGGCACCATGCGGGCAAAGCTCGTACCGGCGGCAGCGATCGGCGATATGGCCAAAAGCGGAGCAGGCTTCGCCGGCTTTGCCAGTTGGCTTGACATGACGCCCGCCGATCCAGACGTGCTCGCCGTTCCCGGATCCCGACAGCCTGATCCAGATCCCCTGGCGGAAGGAGGTGGGTTGGCTTGCTGCCGATCCTTACATGAGCGGCAAGCTAGTCGAGCAGGCACCGCGGAACGTGCTGAAACGTGTGGTCGCAGATGCCGCCGCCAAAGGCTACGAACTCAAGACCGGCGTCGAGTGCGAGTTCTTCCTCATCAGTCCCGATGGTTCGACCATCTCAGACGTCGGCGATCATCAGTCGAAGCCTTGCTACGACCAGCAGGCCCTGATGCGCCGCTATGACGTTATTAGTGAGATTTGCGACTCAATGCTCGAACTCGGATGGCAGCCGTATCAAAATGATCATGAGGATGCGAATGGCCAATTCGAGATGAATTGGCAGTTCGACAACGCGCTGAAGACCGCCGACAAGCACGCCTTCTTCAAATACATGGTGAAATCCATCGCCGAGAAGCACGGGCTGCGAGCCACCTTCATGCCGAAGCCCTTCCCGACGCTCACCGGCAACGGCTGCCACATGCACATCTCGCTGTGGTCGAAGGACGGAAGAAGAATCTGTTCGAGGACCCGAAGGACCCAATGGGTCTGTCGAAGCTCGGCTACCAGTTTATCGCCGGCCTGATGCATTCGGCAGAGGCGCTCACCGCCATCACCAATCCCACCGTGAATTCGTATAAGCGCATCAACGCGCCGCGGACGCTGTCCGGCGCGAGCTGGGCGCCCAACACGGTGACCTACACCGGCAACAACCGCACCCACATGATCCGCATTCCCGACGCCGGCCGCTTCGAGTTGCAGATTGGGCGATGGTGCTGCCAATCCCTACGCCATGCAGGCTGCCGTGCTGATTGCTGGCCTCGAAGGCATCGCGCAGAAGCGAGATCCGGGCACTCGGCTCGATATAGATATGTACGCCGAAGGGCACACGGTGAAAGATGCCAAGAAGCTGCCGCTCAATCTGCTCGATTCTTTACGCGCGCTCGAGGCTTCGTCGATCTTGCGCAAAGGCTTGGGCGAACCCTTCATCTCCGCATATCTGAAGCTCAAACGTGCCGACTGGGACGAGTACGCTGGGCAGCTCACCGAGTGGGAGCGGCGTACGACGCTCGATTGCTGAGGAACCACTCAACCGCGAGCGGCTTGGTATTGTGTTCCTGGAGTCGTCAGCACCTCTTTTCTAAAATAAGCTGGCTGTCTCAAATGTTTGCCGGACAAACGAAATCTGGAGAAATCGCCATGGCTATCAGACCAATAACTGATGAGGAAGGTTCTAAGGGTGGCGCAAGGTCAATTTTGACATTCGCCGTTGTGGCCGCAGTTCTGACCGTTCTGCTTGTCCTTGTTGGCGTCAGCGGTAAAAAGGTGACCCCAGAAGCACCGCAGCCGAGCACCGAGTCAGCCGCGACCAGCGGCTCGCCGAACCCGTAACCTCTCCAGCGGCGGCGGAACCTTCTTTTTAGAAGCCTCGGCACCGAAATATTATTAGTTCGACACGTTCCACCGTGCCGAAAAGCAGGATCAGGTTCGAGCCGGCCAATGCAAGCTGGAGCATCGATGAAGATCAGCGATTTCCTTTCGCCGGCTCATGTCCTGATCGATATACACGCGGGAGACAAGAGGCGCCTTCTTGAGCAGCTCTCAACTCAGGCAGCAGACGAGGTCGGCTTGGCCGCACAGGAGGTCGCGACAGAGGTCGCCAAACGCGAGGAACTCGGGTCGACCGGCGTCGGCAGCGGCGTGGCGCTTCCCCACGCGCGCCTCCAAGGCCTAAAGGCACCCTTCGGCCTTCTCGCTCGCCTCCGCCACGGCATCCAGTTCGATGCCATCGATGGCGAGCCCGTGGACATCGTCTTTCTTCTGCTGCTTCCCGACACAGCCGATGGCCCCGCCAGCAACGCATTGGCCTGCGTCGCCCGCGCGCTAAGAGATTCGGAAACGTTGGGGAAGCTTCGCAGTGCTGCTGATCGTGAGGCGCTTTTTCGTGCTGTTGCCGCGCCCCAAAACGCTTGAGGAGTTGTCTGCTCCTGGCAGCGGGCCTCCTGCTTAGGCCGACCACGTCTGCTTTTGCCCTTGCGGACAACGTATCCCCCCACTGAACTCGCCTGGCACCTGACTTTTCGGACCGTATCTATTCTTATTCTGTTGGCACTACGCAGATGCCGTTCGCTTTAACGGGGGCCTGGCGTTCGGTTGGCGCGATGTTCCCCCCCTCGTAAGGGAAAACGAAGGCGGTAGCCGAGAAAGTGTCGAGGGTTGGGAGGGGGCGTCCGACTTAAGTCAGCCGCGAGACAGCCGGGTTTAGTCGAAGCAAAAAGTCTTGAGCCAAAGCCAACCATGATGCTGCGGTTGCGCTGCGCATTTTGAGGAGCTTCGGCAGCTTTGCAATCTTTGGTTGTAACCGGACGAGAGGGTTCTGCAAAACGAACCCAATTGCTGCGGCGCAGTATGAGGACTTGGCGAAAGGCCAACGCTTTACGCGCCACGCTACCAAGCTTCGGGCGAAATCCTCGGGTTTGCTGCCCTTCCTGAAGGAGAGCCGGCATTCTCAAAAAAGTTGTCAGGCATGTCGATTTGGGCAGGTGCCATTCGACGTGACGGTAGAGCCAGGGATTCCGGCCATCGGACGCCGGGCTCGGAAACGTTAGGAGACACGACAATGCGATACATGATTTTGGTCAAAGCCACGAAGGACTCCGAGGCGGGCGTGATGCCGCCGGAGGAGCTCCTCGCCGCTATGGCGGACTATCACGAACAGTTGGCTAAGGCTGGTGTGCTGCTCGACGGCAACGGGCTGCAACCGAGCTCGAAGGGCTGGCGCATCAAATATTCCGGAGACAAGCGCACCCTAATTGACGGACCTTTCGCCGAGACGAAGGAACTCGTCGCCGGCTACACGATCATTCAGGTGAAGTCGCAAGCAGGAGGCGATGGAATGGGCCAGGCGTTTTCCCAATCCTCACCTGCAGGAGGGCGAGATCGAAGTGCGGAAATTGTTCGAGCTGCAAGATTTCGGCGAGAGCGAAACAATTGAGCGCTTTCGCGAAATGGGCGTCGGCGGTGAGCAATAGTGGCAGTGAAGAAAACCTGATCAGAATCTGAAGAGGAGAAACGACGATGCGATTCATTTCATTGGTCAAGTCAATTGAAGGAATGGCGGGTATGCCGCCCAAGGCGTTCCTAGATGCTATGGACCAACTCGTGCAAGAGGCGGGCAAGGCAGGCTGCGTCATGGTCGAGGGAATTGGGCTACACCCAACTTCGGCAGGCGCTCGCGTGCGACTGTCGGAAGGCAAAGTGTCGGTGACGGACGGGCCATTCACGGAGGCCAAGGAAGTGGTCGGTGGCTTCGCAATCTTCGACGCGCCGTCGAAGGCCGAGATGCTGAAATGGACCACCCGGTTCATGGATCTTCACAAGAAGCACCTTCCAGGGTGGGAGGGTGAGTGCGAGGTCCGCCAGATTGCTGGGCCAGGCGAAAAGCTGTGCGACCAAACCCGAGAGGCGCAGGCGGCCGCGGTTTAACGTGGCTTGCGGTGGCGAAGGAAGGTGCGTTAGTCGGTAGCCGGTGACGGCTACCGACACACACCGCGCAATTGAGGCAGTCTTTCGGATCGAGCAGCCCAAGCTCATCGCCGGCCTCACTCGCATCGTGCGTAATGTCGCCATTGCAGAGGAGCTGGCGCAGGACGCCCTTGTCGCGGCACTTGAGCAATGGCCAAAGTCGGGTATCCCGGAAAAACCTGGCGCTTGGCTCATGACGAGTGCGAAGCATCGAGCGATCGATCTCTTTCGCCGCAACAAGCTGCTCGAGCAAAAGCATAGGGAGCTCGGTTACGAGCTTGAGATCGAGCAGGAGACGGCGCAGCCCGATTTCGATGGCGCGCTTGACGATGACATTGGCGACGATCTCCTGCGCCTCGTATTCACCGCCTGCCACCCGATACTTTCGACCGAGTCGCGCATCGCGCTCACGTTGCGTCTGCTTGGTGGCCTAACGACCGACGAGATCGCTCGTGCGTTCCTGGTCCCCGAGCCAACCATCGCTCAGCGGATCGTCCGCGCCAAACGGACCTTGAGCGAGAAAAATGTGCCCTTCGAAGTTCCCCACGGAGACGAACTCGCGGCCCGGCTGTCTTCCGTGCTTGCGGTTGTCTATCTGATCTTCAACGAGGGCTATTCAGCCACTGCAGGCGACGATTGGATACGCCCTCGGCTTTGCGATGAGGCACTGCGACTCGGTCGCATATTGGCGGAGCTCGCGCGCGAAGAGCCAGAAGTCCACGGCCTTGTCGCCCTCATGGAGATCCAAGCGTCGCGTTTTCCGGCGCGCATAGGTTCAGGCGGAGAGCCGGTGCTTCTGCTCGATCAGGACCGCACACGCTGGGATCAGCTCCTTATCCGCCGCGGCCTCGCCGCGATCGACCGCGCAACGATTCGAGCGAGGATTTTGGGGCGCGCCAGCGGCCCCTATCTGTTGCAGGCGAGCGTCGCTGCTTGCCACGCGCGTGCGCGTACTGCTGAGCAGACCGACTGGGCGACCATCGTGGGGCTGTACGAGAAACTCGCCGAGCTCACACCGTCGCCCATCGTGGAGCTTAATCGTGCGGTGGCGCTCGCGATGCTGTTTGGACCGGCAGCGGGTCTAGAACTTGTTGACACCCTGATATCGGAGCCGGCGCTCAAGACCTATCATCTCTTGCCGAGCGTGCGTGGGGATTTGCTCCAGAAGCTCGGCCGGTTAAATGAAGCTCGCGCAGAATTTGAACGCGCGGCAGCGCTCACGCAAAACGAACGCGAACACAAATTGTTGCTCGATCGCGCCGCAGCGTGTGTGCGCGGGTAGCCGCTTAGCCGTTGAGCCGCGTGCGGCTCGGCGGCTCGCCGAAGCTGCGCCTATAGGCGCGAGCAAACTGGCTTGAAGAGGAGAAGCCGGTCGCCACCGCCACATCGAGCACCGGCAAGGTCGTTTCCCGCAACAGCTGCCGCGCGCGTTCCAGCCGCATCGATGAGTATTGTCGGTGGATGCCGTGGCCGAGGTGGCGGCGGAACAGGCGCTCGAGCTGCCTGACCGACACTCCGGCGACGCGGGCGAGCTCCGCACGGGGTTGCGGCGTCTCTAAGCTTCCTTCCATGCGGCGAAGCACACGCAACAGCTTTTCGTCGGCGATGCCGAGCCTAAGCCGCAAATCCATGCGCTGCGGGCCCATGCCTTCGCGGACATGGGTGTGCAGGAACCAGTCGCCGACCGCGGCGGCAAGCTGACGGCCGTGATCGCGCTCGACCAACGCGACCATCATGTCGAGCGCCGAGATGCCTCCGGAGCAGGTGATCCGGTTGCCGTCGATCTCGAACAGCGAGGGCGCTACGGAAATGTCGGGGAACGCTTCGCTGAAGGCTGGCTGGTGCTCCCAGTGCAGCGTCACGCGGCGGCCGTCGAGAAGGCCGGCCCGAGCGAGGATGTAGGGTCCGCCGGAGATGCCGCCGATGGTTACGCCGCGCCGAGTGAGCTTGCGGAGCCAGGCAAATACCTGTTTGTCGTTGAAGGTGGCGGGGTTGCCGCCGGCGCAGACGAACAGCATGTCGACGTCGCGGTCCGAGCCTGTGCCGATGTCGGGAATGATGGTGAGGCCGTTCGAGGCCATGACCGGCTTGGCCCCAGGGGCCGCGTGCCACCAACGATAAAGCGGCTTGCCTGAGATGAGGTTAGCTGCGCGCAAAGGCTCAACTGCCGCGGCGTACGACATCAAGGCAAAGCCGGGCACGAGCAGGAAGCCCACCGACTGCGCCCGCGACTGGACCTCCTTTTTGCCCATGTCGCAAATTGTCAAGCAGGCGTCGCTAAGTGTCAATAAGCCGCAGCGCGCAAGCCCAAGATGAGCCATGCGCTATTCGGCCTTCTCTCTCCTGAAGCAAGGGCTCACCGGCAATCGCGGCTGGACGCAAGCCTGGCGGAAGCCGGAACCGAAGCCTTCTTACGATGTGATCATTATCGGCGCGGGGCACGGACTTGCCGCGGCCTACTATCTCGCCAAGCAGCACGGCATCACCAACGTCGCCGTGCTGGAGAAGAGCTATCTCGGCTCGGGCAATATCGGGCGCAACACCACCATCGTGCGCTCCAACTATCTTCTGCCTGGCAACACCGCCTTCTACGAGCGTTCCTTGCAGTTGTGGGAGGGGCTTTCCCAGGAGCTCAACTTCAACACCATGGTGAGCCAGCGCGGCGTCCTCAACGTCTTCCACTCCGATCCGCAACGGAATGCCTATGTGCGGCGCGGCAATGCTATGCGCCTCGCTGGCGTTGATGCCGAACTTTTGACCCGCGACCAGGTCCGCGAATTCCTCCCCCTTGCCGATTTCGACAATGCGCGGTTCCCAATTAGAGGCGCGCTGAGGCAGCCGCGCGGCGGCACGGTGCGCCACGACGCCGTGGCCTGGGGCTATGCCCGCGCCGCCGACGAACGTGGCGTCGACATCATCGAGAATTGCGAGGTCACGGGCTTTCGCATTGAGCAGGGCCGCATCAAGGGCGTGGAGACCAACCGCGGCTTCATCGGCGCGCCCAAAGTCGGGCTTGCCGTCGCCGGCAGCACCTCGCGCGTTGGCGCGCTCGCGGGCCTCCGGCTGCCGCTTGAGGCACACGTCATTCAAGCCTTCGTCACCGAAGGTATCAAGCCGCTGATCGATCATGTTGTGACGTTCGGCGCAGGTCATTTCTATGTGAGCCAGTCGGACAAAGGCGGCCTCGTGTTCGGCGGCGATATTGACGGTTACAATTCCTACGCCCAGCGCGGCAATCTGCCGGTGGTGGAGGACGTGGCCGAGGGAGGGCTTGCGCTCTTCCCCAATCTCGCGCGGCTGCGCGTTCTGCGAAGCTGGGCCGGCCTGCTCGACATGTCGATGGACGGCTCGCCGATCTTCGACAAGACCGACATCACAGGCCTCTACATCAATTGCGGCTGGTGCTATGGCGGCTTCAAAGCGACGCCGGCTTCCGGCGAGGCCTTCGCTCATCTGATCGCCAAGGATGAGCCGAGCGAGCTGATCCGTCCCTACCGTCTCGACCGCTATCGCACAGGCGCGGTGCTCGACGAGAAGGGCATGGGCGCTCAAGCCAATCTGCACTGAGGCGCGCGATGCGGATCAAATGCCCCTATTGTGGTGAGCGCGACTTAAGCGAGTTCACCTATCTCGGCGCCGCCGATGTGAAGCGCCCGGACCCCGCGGCGCCGGGCGCCGAGAAGGCCTTCTTCGACTACCTCTATGTCCGTGAGAACCCGGCAGGGCCTTTGGCTGAGCTTTGGTATCACGGCGGCGGCTGCCGCTCCTGGCTCCGCGTGGTGCGCGACACGCGCAACCATGAGATCGGCAGCGTCGCGCTGGCCAAGCCAGAGGGAGGCAAGGCATGACGCCTCAGCCGTTTCGCCTAGCCTCCGGCGGCGTCATCGATCGGAAGCGCACGCTCAAATTCACTTTCGATGG
Source organism: uncultured Alphaproteobacteria bacterium (assembly GCA_963745855.1). Classification (GTDB taxonomy): domain Bacteria; phylum Pseudomonadota; class Alphaproteobacteria; order Rhizobiales; family Methyloligellaceae; genus Methyloceanibacter. Next base: position 8,745 of record CAVUZR010000013.1, read on the forward strand.
CAAGAGCTACACCGGCTATCCGGGCGATACGCTTGCCGCGGCGCTGCTCGCCAATGGCGAGCGCCTGGTCGGGCGCTCGTTCAAATACCATCGGCCGCGAGGGATCGTCAGCGCCGGCTCGGAAGAGCAGAATGCCCTGGTCGAGATGCGCACGGCCGCGCGCCGCGAGCCGAATACGCGCGCAACGATGGTCGAGCTTTACGACGGGCTCGACGCTGCGAGCCAGAACCGCTGGCCTTCGTTGAAATTCGACGTGCAGTCGGTCAACGGGCTGCTCAGCCCGTTCTTCAGCGCCGGCTTCTACTACAAGACCTTCATGTGGCCGGCAAAGTTCTGGAAGCTCGTCTATGAGCCGCTCATACGCAGAAGCGCTGGACTTGGCCGCGCGGCGACGGACCCTGATCCAGACCAATACGAGAAGGCCTTCGCACATTGCGACGTGATCGTTATCGGCTCTGGGCCCGCGGGCCTCATGGCGGCGCTGACCGCGGGCCGCGCAGGGGCGCGCGTGATTCTCGCCGAGGAGGATTTCATGTTCGGCGGCCGTCTCCTATCTGACCGGCTCACTGTTGACGGCAAACCCGCGCGAGAGTGGTTGCACGGGACACTTGCTGAGCTCCGAAGCTTGGACACTGTGCGGCTCATGCCGCGCACCACCATTTTTGGCGTTTATGATGGCGGGATCTACGGCGCGGTCGAGCGCGTCGCGGATCAGGTGCCGGTCCCGCCGGAGCATCGGCCGCGCCAGCGGTCCTGGCGCATCGTGGCGAAGCGCGCCGTGCTTGCCTCCGGCGCTATCGAGCGCGGCATCGCCTTTGCCGGCAACGACCTGCCTGGGGTCATGCAGGGCTCCGCGGTGCGGAGCTACCTCAACCGCTTCGGCGTGGCGCCGGGAGGTCGCGCCGTCGTGTTCACTGCGTCGGACGATGGCTGGGCCACGGCGCGGGATCTTGTCGCTTCAGGTGTTGCCGTCGCGGCCGTCGTCGATCCGCGCAAGGATGGGATCGAGACCCGGGCTGTCGGCCCGTGGCCAGTGTTCTTGGGCGCAGAGGTTAAGCAGGCCAAGGGCGGACAGCAGCTCCGCAGCGTCATTGTGCGCGACGACAAGGGTGGCGAGACCGAGATCGCCTGCGATCTGCTCGCCGTCTCCAATGGCTGGAACCCGACGCTGCATCTGACCTGCCATTTGGGTGGTAAGCCGGTATGGCATGAGGCGCTGAGTGCTTTCGTTCCCGGCTCGGTGCCGAGCGGCATGGCCGTGGCCGGCGCTGCCGCTGGCCATCTCACCCTCGCTAAGGCCCTCCCGGACGGCACGCGGCTTGGCGCGGTGGCGGCAAGCGATCTCGGCTTCGCTGCCTCGGTGCCGCCGATGCCACCTGTCGGCGGAGAGGAGACCGCGCTCGCCACGCCGCTTTGGCGCGTACAAGGTGGCAAGGGCCCGGCCTTTGTCGATATTCAGAACGACGTCACTACCAAGGACATCGAGCTTGCCCTTCAGGAAGGCTATGGCGCGAGCGAGCATGTGAAGCGCTACACCACGCTCGGCATGGGCACCGACCAGGGCAAGACTGCCAATGTCACGGCCCTCGGCGTGCTGTCGGAGCTCACCGGTCAGGCGATCCCGGCGTTCGGCACCACTGGATTCCGGCCGCCCTATACGCCGGTTACTTGGGGCGCGCTCGCTGGGCATCATCGCGGCAAGGATTTCAGGCCGAAGCGACTCCCGCCGTCGCATGCCTGGGCCGAAGAGAACGGTGCGGTGTTCGCCGATGCCGGGCTCTGGCTCAGGGCCCAGTGGTATCAGCGCCCCGGCGAGACCTTGCAGCAAAGCATCGCGCGCGAGGCCGCGGCGGTCCGGCGCTCCGTGGGCGTTTGCGACGTCTCGACGCTCGGCAAGATCGACATTCAGGGACCTGACGCGGCGACGCTGCTCGACCGCGTCTACACCAACAAATTTTCGACGCTGAAGGTCGGTCGCGCCCGTTACGGCCTCATGCTGCGCGAAGATGGCTTCGCCATGGACGACGGCACCACGGCTCGGCTCGGCGAGCAGCACTTCATCATGACCACGACCACGGCTAACGCCGGCAAGGTCATGCAGCATCTCGAGCTCTGCCGTCAGGTGTTGTGGCCCGAGCTCGATGTCAGGCTTGTCTCGGTGTCGGACCACTGGGCGCAATATGCAGTCGCCGGTCCGCGCTCGCGTGAGGTGCTGGCCAAGCTCGTCGGTGCGCCCTTCGATATTTCCAACGAAGGCTTCCCGCGCATGGCAGCGGGCGAGCTCACCATCTGCGGTGGAGTACCGGCGAGGCTGTTCCGCGTCTCTTTCTCCGGCGAGATGGCCTACGAGATCGCCGTCCCGGCGTGCTACGGCGACGCCGCGATCCGCGCGCTGATGCAGGCGGGCGCAGAGTTCGATATCACCCCTTACGGCACCGAAGCGCTCAATGTGCTTCGCATCGAAAAGGGGCATGTGGGCGGCGCTGAGATCAATGGGCAGACCACGGCACGCGACCTCGGGCTCGCCGGCATGGTGTCGGCCGACAAAGACTGCATCGGCAAGGTGCTTGCCGGGCGCCCGGCGCTGCTTGACCCGGCGCGGCCAATCTTGGTCGGGGTGAAGCCCATCGACCCGGCGAACTCGCTGACCGCCGGCTCGCATTTCATTCCCGTTGGCGCCGAGCCGGTTACGGCCAACGATGAGGGCTATCTCACCTCTGTCGCCTTCTCGCCGGTGCTCGGCCAGGACATCGGCATCGGCTTTCTCGCCCGCGGGCGCGAGCGCTTGGGTGAGCGCATCCGCGCCGTCGATCTTCTGCGCGGGCACGACGTCGAATGCGTCGTTGCCTCCCCGATCTTCTACGATACCGAAGGGAAGCTCACCCATGGCTGAGTTCCGCCTGCAAGCGCGCTCGCCTTTTGCCGGGCTGATCAAGCCTGGGCGTCATGGCGCACGCGACGGCGCCGCGGGCGTGGTGTTGAGCGAGAGCGTTGGCCTCGCGCTTTTCGTCCTTTCAGCCGGGGCGGGCAAGGCAAGCGATGTCGCGGCGAAGGTTCAGTCGGTCACGGGGCTGGACGTTCCAGTGAAATTGGGACGGGCAAGCGCGAACGGCTTCGCCCTGATCGGGACCGCACCTGGCCAATGGCTTGCAGTCGCCGATGGCAAGGGGGCGCTCGCGCTGCTCGCCAAGCTTGCGGCGGCGCTCAAGGGCATCGCCACGATCGTCGATCAATCTGACGGCAAGGCTGTGCTTCGCATCTCTGGTCCCCACGCGCGAGACACCCTCGCCAAAGGCTGCTCGCTCGATCTGCATCCACGCGTGTTCAAGCCTGGAACTTCCGCAACGACGCCGGTCGCGTTGATCGACTGCGTCATCTGGCAGGTGGACGAGACGCCAACCTACGACCTCGCCGTGCCGACGAGCTATGCCGAAAGCTTCTGGTCGTGGCTCACCGCGTCGGCGGGAGAATACGGCTATACGGTCGAATAAGCCTTACGGGGTTCGAGCCGTCACGGTCGCGGCGTCAACGACCGCGCCGCCGATGCGATGTGGATGGGTGAACACTTCGAACCCGTCCTTCCGCGCAACGGCTACTAGTGTCATGCCGGCGGCCTCCGCCATGCGCACGGCTAGCGCCGTCGGCGCCGACACCGCGACGATGACAGCTGCGCCGATGGCGGCTGATTTCTGCACCATCTCCACCGACACGCGGCTGGTCAGCAGCACGATGCCCTGCTCGGCGGTCAAGCGCTCGCGGGCGAGCGCGCCGGCAAGCTTGTCCAACGCATTGTGCCGACCGACGTCCTCGCGCACGGCGACCAGGCCGCGCCCAGGGTCATAGAATCCAGCGCCATGCACGGCGTGGCTCTCGCGGTTCAGCTCCTGCGAGGGGAACAGCGAGTCGATCGCGGTCATGATCTCATCCGGCGCGAAGGCAAGATTGCCCCGCACCTTTGGCGGAGGGCGCATGGCCTCGATCAGGCTTTCGATGCCGCACAGCCCGCATCCTGTCGGCCCAGCCATCTTGCGCCGGCGCCCCAAGAACTCGACGGCGTCGCGCGCCTTGAGCCAAATGCGCAACTCAATGCCTACCTCCTCCGCGACGATCTCGATGCTCTCGATGGCATCAAGCGACGGGATCACCCCCTCGGTCAGGCTGAAGCCGATAGCGAAGTCCTCGAGGTCCTGCGGCGTCGCCATCATCACCGCGTAGGAGGCCGTGTTGTAGGTGAAGGCGATCGCCGTCTCCTCTGGGATGGCGCGGTCGCCTCTTGTATGGCCGCTCGCGCGCCAGATCGAACAGGGCACGCGGACAATTGGCTCGGCCAAAGTCTTACTCCGTCCAGATTTATCGAGCCCGAAGCTAGTCGCTCACCAGCAGGCTTACAAGCGTCTGCCGAGACTCGCCGGCCCGGGGCCCCAGTGTGCGAAATGAGCGACTTACAGACATAAAAATCACTCATAACCTCCCCATACGGACTTGGAGATGCGCGGGCGACCTGGTCAATCGTATGGCGGCATTGCCGCACCGCGTTCCCGCCATTGCCCTGGCGGTGGCGCTGGTCGCACTCGGCACGATGGTGCAAGCACAAGAGGCCGGCACGGGTGGCGGCGGCGACGTTGCCATGACGCCGCGCCATGGCGGGGCTTCGAATTTCGCCGCTCGGGTCGCTCCCCATTGTGCTCGCCAGCAGCGGGCTGTGGGCGGCGGCACCAAGGGCCTGTTGCATTGTCACCTTTCGTGACCTGCGAGCCTTGCTCGCGCGGGTGGCTTGGAGTCTTTCCCAATTTGCGCTACTGACCAGGGGCGACGCTTCGTCCCTATGAGTTGAGTTGCGGTCCCGCCCGTGCTTTCTTCTCGCACTTTGTGATGGGGTTCTAACGGCATGCAGGATCAAAGCGCGCGCAGGGCCGCTGGCGGGCGCGCAACCCATGAGCTGTTCGAGAACGTCGCCTGCCCGTTTTGCGGCATGCTGTGCGATGATCTCGAGATCGAGAACCGCGACGGCGCTCTGAAAGTGCTTAAGAACGGCTGTGGGCGATCAGTCGCCGGCTTCGAACGCAAACTGCCGCCAAGCAATCCTCAAATTCAGGGCAAGAACGTCACGCTCGCCGAGGCGGTCAAGGAAGCCGCGGCGCTGATCGGCAACGCCAATTGTCCACTGTTTGGTGGCCTTGCCACCGGTGTCGAAGGCATGCGCGCGGCCATGGCCCTCGCCGAGCGCGCCGGCGGCATCGTCGATCATGCCTTGAGCGAGGGCCAGTATCGCAACGTCAAGGTGCTGCAGAGCGCGGGCTGGACCACGTCAACGCTTACCGAGACGCGGAACCGCGCCGATCTCTTGATCGTCGTGGGCAGCGACATTCGCAAGCTGCATCCGCGCTTCTTCGAGCGCATCGTTTCTCCACCGGACTCCATGTTCGACGTCACGGCGCCGAAGCGCACCGTCGTGTTCATTGGCGAGGTGCCGGAGCGCAAGGTCGTGGCCGGTCCGCAAGTGGGCAAGGTGGTCACGCTGCCTTGCGAGGTCCAGCAGATCGGCGAAGTCTTGGGCGCGCTCAGAGCGCTCTTGCGCGGTTTCCGAGTCAACGCCAAGACCGCCGGTGGCGTCCCACTCGCCAAGATCGATACGCTCGCCGAGACATGCAGGCAGGCGGAATATGGCGTCGTGGTCTGGGCGCCCCCGACACTCGACGTGCTGCATGCTGAGCTCACCGTGGAGCAGGCAACCGGACTGGTGAAGGACCTCAACACAACTCAGCGCTTTGCGGGCCTGTCGCTCGGTGGCAATGAAGGCGCGGTGACCGCCGCCGCAGTTTCAACCTGGCAGAGCGGATTTCCACTCCGCATTTCCTATGCGAGCGGCGCGCCGCATTTCGACCCCTACCGCTATTCGATCGGCCGCATGTTGGCGGCGGGAGAGGGCGACCTACTCGTGTGGATTGCGTCGATTTCCCCGGACCTGTCGCCGCCAACGACCCAGGTGCCAACGATTGCGCTCGGCACGCCGGGGCTCAAGCTTCAGCGGCGGCCAGCTGTCCTCATTCCCGTGGGCACGCCAGGGGTGGATCACGCCGGGCGGCTCATCCGCTGCGACAGCGTCGTGTCGCTACCCTTGAAAAACCTGCATCGGGCGGAGCTTCCGCGCGTCGCCGATGTGCTCGCGGCTATAGAAGCGGCGCTGTAAAGGCCCGGAGTTTCCGCCCCCATGGTGATCAAGCTTTCCGGCGGCAAGATCTATGACCCCGCCAACAAAGTAAGCGGCGAGGTTCGCGATGTCTACGTCGAGGACGGCAAGATCGTTGGCGCGCCCGCCGATGGACGCGTGGCGCAGACTTATGATGTGAAGGGCCGCGTGGTGATGGCCGGCGCCATCGACCCGCACACTCATATCGGCGGCGGCAAGATAACCATCGCCCGCATGCTGATCCCGGAGGATCACATGAAGGACGAGGTCGCGCGCACCAACCTCACCCGCGCCGGGACCGGACATGCGGTGCCCTCCACCATGGTCACCGGATACCGCTACGCCGAGATGGGCTACACCGCCTGCTTCGAGCCGGCCATGCTGCCCGCCAATGCCCGCCAGGCGCATATGGAGATGGGCGATACGCCGATGGTCGACAAAGGCGCTTTCGTCATGCTCGGCAGCGACGATTATTTTCTGCGCCAGCTCGCGGCCAAGCAGGACTTCGAGCGCATCAAGGACTACGTCGCCTGGACCATGCACTCGGCGCAAGCCATCGCGGTGAAGGTGGTCAATCCCGGCGGCATCAGCGCTTTCAAGTTCAATCAGCGCAAGCTCGATCTCGACGAAGAGCATGTCTACTACCACGTCACGCCGCGGCAGATCATTGTGACGCTAGCCCGCGCGCTGAAGGAGCTCGGCGTCGTCCATCCGCTGCACGTGCATGGCTGCAACCTCGGCATCCCCGGCAATATTGAATCGACGCTAGCCACCATCCGCGCGGCGGAAGGCCTGCCGCTGCATATGACGCACACGCAGTTCCTGAGCTATGGCACCGAGGGTGACCGCAAATTTTCCTCAGGCGCAGCGCGGCTTGCCGAGCTCGTAAACAAGACCCCGAACATCTCCATCGACGTCGGCCAGGTCCTGTTCGGGCAGACCTGCACCGCATCGGGCGACAGCATGCGCCAATACGCCATCGGGAAGAGCGCACACCCGAAGCGCACCGTGATCATGGACATCGAATGCGACGCCGGCTGCGGTGTGGTGCCCATGCGCTACCGCGACAAGAGTTTCGTCAACGCCATGCAATGGGTGGTCGGGCTTGAGACCTTCCTGCTGGTCGAGGACCCCTGGCGCATGTTCCTCACCACCGATCATCCGAACGGCGCGCCGTTCTACACCTATCCTCATCTGATCAGGTTGTTGATGGACCGCGGCTTCCGCAATGACATGTTGCAGAAGATCAATCCCGATGCGGCGGCCATGAGCATCCTGCCCACGATCACGCGCGAGTACTCGCTCGACGAGATCGCCATCATGACCAGGGCCGGCCCGGCGCGTAGCCTAGGTTTGCAGGACCGTGGACATCTTGGCGTCGGCACCTCAGCCGACATCACCGTCTATCGGGACAATACCGACCGCGAGGCGATGTTCACCACCCCTGAGCTCGTGTTCAAGAACGGCGAGCTGATCGTGAAGAACGGCAAGGTGGTTAAGGTCACGCAAGGCGCGACCCATGTCATGCGCCCGGCCTATGACCGCGCCATTGAGGGGCCGCTGAAAGCCTATTTCGATCGCTACTTCACCGTGCGGATGGAGAACTTCAAGCTCGCCGACGAGGAGATCATCGACGGCGACCGGGGCTCCATCGTGGTGCAGCCGTCACGGCCGCGAGTGTCTTAAGCCGACTTATTGCTTCGGACGCGTGCCCATGATGTCGAAGTCTGCTTCTTGCAGATGGTACTTCTGCACCACGTTCGAGGATTCGGCCAAGGCCCGCTGACAGGCTTCGTGCGCGGCGCTCTTGTCCGCATCCGCAAGGATTTCTCCTTCGGCAACTCGCTCGGCCGCAGCCATGCAGATTTGTGCGTCCTGAGCCAGCGCCGGCGCGGAAGTCGCGGCGGGCGCCAGGCAGGCAACAGTGGCGAAGATCAAGCTTCGAGGAGACATGTGCCGTTTCCAGGGGTCTTGAAGTTGTTGCCCTAGCACAAGGCAACAACGCGGGTCACGCTCTAGTAGAGCAGAAACTTTCGCCTGATCTCCTCGAATTCGCCGATACCGGGGCGCCAGCTCGCGACGATCTCTTCGAGCGGCACTTGGTTTTCGATCTGCTGCCTGAGCGCCGGCGAGCCGGCCAGAATATCGATTGGCATCTTGTCGTTCTCGTACTCGTAAGGCGGATCGCGCCATTGGAAGCGGTCCGACGCCGAGCGAAAGCACTCGCGGAGCAGTGACACGCAGGCCTTGACCGGCAGAAACTTTGCGCGGCTCGTGACGTGAATTTGGCAGCCGCCGCAGGTTGTGCGGGCGTGCTTCTGGAAGGTCGGCTCGAAGGTCAGGCCGCGAAAGTGCACGCCCTCAAGTCCCACTTTGTTCATGCGCAGGGCAAGCTGGTCGCCGTCGAGCCAGGGCGCCCCGATCAACTCGAAGGGGCGCGTGGTGCCGCGCCCTTCCGACAACATTGTGCCTTCGTAGAGGACCGTGCCCGGATATACGATCGCCGTATCGAGGGTCGGCATGTTCGGCGACGGCATCACCCAGGGCAGGTCCGTCGCATCCCAATACATGTCGCGCGACCAGCCCTCCATGGGCACGATTTCGAGCTTGGCATTGATGCCATGGTGGTCGTTGAACAGGCGAGCGAGCTCGGCGATGGTCATGCCGTGGCGCATGGGCATGCGGAACTGGCCGACGAAGGACTCAAATCCCGGCTCGAGCGTCGGTCCTTCCACTTGCGTGCCGCCGATTGGGTTGGGGCGGTCGCACACGATGACCGGCACGCCGTGCCGCGCAGCGGCGCGCAGGCAATTGGCCATGGTGTAGATGAAGGTGTAGATGCGGGCGCCGACGTCTTGCAGGTCGACGACGAGGACGTCGATGTGGCCGAGCATCTCCTTGGTCGGCTCGCGCGTCTCGCTGTAGAGCGAGAAGATCGGCACGTCGCGGCGGTTATCTTTGGCGTGTGGCGTCTCGATCATGTTGTCTTGCAGGTCCGAGCGATAGCCGTGCTGCGGCCCGAAGATCGCGGCGAGCTTGAAGCGATTGGAGCGGCTCAGTCGATCGGCCACGTGGCGGAAGTCATGGTCGATGGAGGCAGGGTTGGCGAGGATGCCGACGCGAAGGCCGTTGAGGCGGGATGAGGCCAGTAGTTGTTCGGAGCCGAGCAGCATGCGCGTTGCTTAGCCCGCCGCCGCCGCGAAGCGCCAGCAAAAAGGCCTGCCGAAGCAGGCCCTTTGCTTGAGGAGTTCGGGAACCGGCGGGTTAGGCCGCGTCGACAAGAACGATCTCTGAATCGGTGAGAGCGGTAATCTTCACCACCGCCTCGTCGGCGATGGCCGCGCCATCCCTGGACTTTAGGGTAACGCCATTCACCTCGACCTCGCCTCCAGCCGGCACGAGATAGCCATGACGTCCGTTGCCGAGCGCGTACTCGGCGGTCTCGCCGGCCTTCAGCGTGGCGCCAAGCACTCGCGCTTCGGCGCGGATGGGCAGCGCGTCGGCGTCGCCTTCGAAGCCGCTTGCCAGCACCACGAACGCGCCGGCCCGGTCGCCCCTGGGGAAGGGCCTTGCGCCCCATGATGGCTTGCCGCCCTCGCGCTCCGGCTCAATCCAGATCTGGAAAAGCCGGGTGGTCTCGGGCTCGCGATTATATTCGGCGTGGCGGATGCCTGAGCCCGCGCTCATCACCTGCACGTCTCCCGCCTCGGTGCGTCCCTTGTTGCCGAGGCTGTCCTCGTGGGTAATGGCCCCGTCGCGTACATAGGTGATGATTTCCATGTTGGCGTGTGGGTGGGGCGGGAAGCCGGTGTGCGGTGCGATTTCGTCGTCGTTCCACACGCGGATCGAGCCCCAGCCCATGCGCTCAGGATTGTAGTAGCCGCCGAAAGAGAAATGATGCTTGGCCTTGAGCCAACCATGGTCGGCGCCGCCAAGTGCTTTGAACGCTCTAACCTCGATCATGTCTTTGACCTCCCGCGCCAAGCTCGGCGCTGTTGCATGGGTATGAAATGGGGTGCAGGATCGGCGAATAAAGGGAAACTATAGAAACTCATCGTTTCCAATCTCATGGTCAAGCTTCCCGATCTCGAAGGGCTCGCCATCTTCGCCAGAGTGGCCGAATTGCGCTCGTTTTTGTTGGCCGCCAAGGATCTTGAGCTGTCGAAGGCCACAGTGTCCAAGTCCATCGCCAGGCTCGAGACAAAGCTCGGCGCGCGGCTGTTCAATCGCACCTCGCGCCGCCTGGCGCTCACCGACGCCGGGCAGCTTGTGCTGGATCGTGCCGCCCGCATCCTTGCCGAAGGCGAGGCGGCCGAGAGCGAGGCCCACGCGCAGTCGGCGACGCCGCGCGGGCTGTTGCGCCTTGCCGTGCCGATGTCCTTCGGCCTCAAGGAAGTAGTGCCGCTCCTGCCGGAGTTCCTTGCAGAATACCCGGAGGTTGCCGTCGACCTGCATTTGAGCGACGCGGTGGTCGATCTGATTGGTGCCGGTTTCGATGCAGCTTTGCGCATTGCGGCGCTGCCGGATTCCTCCTTGCGGGCGAGGCGGCTGCGCGACGTGAGCCGCTATCTCGTGGCGGCGCCAGGCTATCTCAAGCGCCATGGGCGTCCGGCCCACCCCCGCGATCTTATGGATCATGCCTGCCTCTGCTACGCCTATCTGCCGACGCCAGATGTTTGGCGGTTCATCAGCAAGAAAGGCAAAGAGGTCCAGGTGCGGCCTGCTGGTCCGTTGCGGGCCAACAACGCCGATGCGCTCGCTCCGGCGCTCTTCGCAGGCCTTGGCTTGGCCGTGCAGCCTGATTTCGTGGTTGGCGATGCGATAGAAGGCGGGCGCCTCGAAGTGGTGATGCCGGATTGGACCCCGCCGCCGATCGCGCTGCACCTCGTCATGCCGCCAGGTGGCCCTAGGCCCGCGCGGGTCGAAGTCCTCGCCGCTTTTCTCATCGAGCGCCTCGGCTGAATCCCGACCAATAGGCGAACGGTTCGATTGGCCAACGGTACTTCTGAAAATTACGGCAACCGGTTTTCATCAGGCGGTTGGAATCCGGGCCATCGAACGGCCCCCCAAGCACGATTTCATGTCTGAAATCAAAGCCTAAGCGCGAGCTTTTCGGGGAATGCCGATCGATGATCAACACCATAGCGCCTCGCTATTGGACCCGAGCCGGCGATGCGCGCCTAATCGGCAGCATGACAGTGCTGGAACGCGGCACCGGGCCTGCCGGTTGGACCCACCCTTTGGGCCGCGGCGGTCGTGGCGCGCGAAGACAGTTTGAAGGAGCGACCATGTTGGAGCTTGCCGGAACGCAGTTCGATGTCACGCCGACAGCACAGCTTGTGCGCGGCCGTGGGTGACTTGCTCGAGGCGCGATAATGGGCGCGGGCGCTCCAGGCTACCGCAGGAAGGAGCGGGATCATGTTAGTTCCCACCTTCCAGTCGGTCGCGGAGGCCTTCCGCTATTGCGCCGATATGGACGCACCCTTGGCGGAGAGGCTCAACGTCTTCAGCCAGGCAACCCGGTATTTGCTGCCGGGGTATCAAGAAGCCGCAGACCGCATCGCGGCCCGCCTCGACGATTATGGGGCTTGTCGCAGCGCCCCGAGCCCCGGTGACCCCATGCCCGACTTCACTTTGCCCGACGAGAGGGGAAAGCTCGTCAGCCTTGCGAGCCTGTTGCGGGTCGGTCCCGTCGCCGTCACCTTCCACCGCGGGCATTGGTGTCCCTATTGCCGCATCAACACCAAGGCGCTCGCCGAGGCGCAGGCCAACATCGCGGCGGAGGGCGCGCAGATCGTGGCCATCATGCCGGACCGACAGAAATTCGCGGCCGCCTTCAAGACTGAGGCCAAAGTGCGCTACAGCGTCCTCACAGACGTGGACAATGGCTATGCGCTCTCCTTGAACCTGGCGATTTGGCTCGGTGACGAGATGAACCAGATCTTGCTGGCGGGCGGCCGCGAGGTACCTGACTACCAAGGCAATGACACCTGGTTTTTTCCGATCCCCGCCGCCTTTGTCGTCGGGATGGACGGCAGGGTCACGGATCGCTTCATCGATCCAGACTACCGGCGGCGCATGTCGGTTGAGCATTTGCTGGCGGCGCTGCGCAAAGCGCGTGCCGAGAGGCCATTTCCGCCATGGTAAACCTGTCACACGCGGGCACCGCCTACCCATACTTAGCCCCAAGTGGTATGGAGAAGTTGCGGGCCACACACGATAATCGAGTGCCCTTGCGGGTTGGAGGCAAGCTCGTGGCCGCCAAGACGAGGGGAACTTGCTAATGACGGCGAAGTCGCTTTCCGACGCGCTGCACGAGGCCTACCTCCAGGCGCGAGACATGGATGCGTCGCTCGGCGAGCGGCTCCAGGCTTTCGCCGATGCGGTGCGGCACCTTCGACCGCATTTCCAGGATGCCGTGGACAAGCTCGTTGCGCGGTTGAAGGAGCAGGGCGTTGGCGAGACGGCACCAATGCCCGGCGAGCCCATGCCGCCCTTCGTTCTGCCCGACGAGACCGGGCACCTCGTCAGCCTCGACAAACTTCTCGACAAAGGGCCCGTCGCCATCACCTTCCATCGCGGATATTGGTGCCCCTATTGCCGCATCAACACGCGCGCGCTCGCCCAAGCGCAAGACGAGATCATCGCGGAAGGCGGCCAGATCGCCGCCATTATGCCCGATCAGCAGCATTTCACCGCCGAGCTGAAGGCCGAGTCCGACGCACCCTTCCCGATCCTGACCGACATCGACAACGGCTATGCGATGTCGCTGAACCTCGCCTTCTGGGTCGGCGCCGAGATGCAGGAGCTGATGACCGGCGCCGGATGGGACGTGTCCCGTTCGCAAGGCAGCAACACCTGGCTCTTGCCTGTCCCGGCCACCTTCGTCGTCGGCACCGAAGGCGAAATCAAGGCTCGCTTCGTCGACCCTGACTACCGCAAGCGCGTCGCGGTCGAGGATCTGATCGCCGCGCTCAAGAAGGCGCATTAGTCCGGTGTCGAGGTTGCTGGCGGCGGGCGGCGCCTCGCTAAAGCTGTTCGGCGACACGATCCAAGAGAACGCTGTCGGCGCCGAGCGCTCTCAGCGGAAATAGATCTGGATCGAGAAGTTCGGGTTGGCGCCGGCGGGCGGCGGCGGGAAGGGCGCGGCGCTCCGCACCGTGGCGATCGCCGCCTGATCGAGCTGCGGTTTACCGCTCGAGCGGACGACTTTCAGGCCCTGTAGCCCACCAGCCGGGCCGATACTGAAGGCGACGGTGGCGCTGCCGCCGCCGCGCGCCGCGGGCCTGTGGCGCCCAATGGTCGCGCGCACCGATGCCGCATAGCGGCCGGAGCTAACTTTGCTTGAGGGCGCCAATGGCTTCGCGATGCGTCGGAAGCCGAGGCTCATGGGCTTGGTGACGGGCTTAGTTTGTGCTTTGGCGGTCACTATCGCCTTGGGCTTCTCGACCGGTGCTGATTTGGGCCCTGCCGGCTCTGGCTTCGCTTCTGTGGCAATGATCTTGGTCTTCGGCGCAGGCTCCGGCTTTAGCGGCTTCACCTCCGGCGCGGCCTGCTTGATCTCACTCTTGGGCGTGAGCGCAGGCACCGGTTCTGGCTTCGGATCCACCACGTCGCTTTTGGCAGTTCGTGCAGGCTCAGGCTCCGGCTTCAGCTCTGACGGCGCCTCGACTTTTGGTTCGACCGCCATGACGGGCTTGGTCTCGGGCCCCGGGGGCACTTGCACCGGCGGAGGCGTTTCCTCCGATGGCTTGGCGACTTGCGATGGCTCTGGTTGCGGCGCAGGCTTCGCCTCCGCAGGCGGCGTCTCGACCTTGCGCGCTGCCGCCGCCGTCTTATCGGGCTCTCTCGGCGTCTCGGTGCCGGCGCCTTCCACCTTTGCCGGCGGCGCGGCCGTGGCAGGTTGAGGTTCGGCCTTTGCTGCGTCCGCCGGCGGCTCGGCGCTGCCGCCTTCCACCTTTGCCGGCGGCGCGGCCGTGGCAGGTTGAGGTTCGGCCTTTGCTGCGTCCGCCGGCGGCTCGGCGCTGCCGCCTTCCACCTTTGCCGGCGGCGCGGCCGTGGCAGGTTGAGGTTCAGCCTTTGCTGCGTCCGCCGGCGGCTCGGCGCTGCCGCTCTTGGGCTCGGGCGGAGAGGCCGGGTGGGCAAGATCGATCGGATGATCGGCGCTATGCGGTGCATCGGGGACGGCGGCGGTCGGGAATTGGTCGCTTGGCTCTGCCGGAGCAACCTCGACCCTAGGCGCCGGCGGATTCCAGGGCGATGGCGTGGAAGTGGTCGCTGGCGTGGCGGCAGGACGACTGGTGTCGACGCTAATGGCGTGTGGGCTGCTTCCGGGCCCGGGCCCAACGACGAGCACGGATTGCAGCGCAGCGGCGCCAAGCAAAATGGCACCGGCGGCGAGCACGAACAGAGGCAGCTTCGGTCTGTCTTTGTGGGTCACGGGAGCCGGGATTGGTGTTGCAGGATTTCGATTAAATCCGCTACTCCGAATCCGACTTACCTGAGTCGGCGACTCCCGCCAACGCTAGATTTGCATTTTCGGTCCGCAGCTTGGCTCAGTGAGTGTTCGCGCCGACTCTGCTCGCTGCACGTCACTGCCGTTCGTCACTGTTGTAATTTCGTCACCAAATGCGCGGCGAAATGTGATGCACTCGCTCTTAGTTTCCGCCGGTTTGGCGGGCGTGATGTAGAGTTTGAGGGGCAGTCATGCGTATTTATGTCGTTGCGGCGGTCATCGCCGCGTCTTGCGCTTTGGGCGGGTGCTTTCACTTTCACACGAGCCAGGTCGTCACGGCTCCGCAAGCGCTTCCACCGCTGAAATAGAGTCACGAGAGGCGCGGCTACCTCGGCGGCTAACCGACAGAGCTGAGCTCACATGACTCCGGCGGGCATTGTCACTCCGCCGGTGACACTGTACGCGCGCGGGGCTTCGCTCTTTCGCCAGTGAGCATGAGCTGCAGCCGGTCGAGATAGAGATAGACGACCGGCGTGGTGTAGAGCGTGAGCAGCTGGCTGAGCGCCAGCCCTCCGACCATCGCATAGCCGAGCGGCTGGCGGACTTCGGAGCCAGCGCCACCCCCAAGCATCAGCGGCACGCCGCCAAGCATGGCGGCCATGGTGGTCATCAGGATCGGCCTAAATCTGAGCAGGCAGGCTTCGCGGATGGCGGCAATCGGTGAATGCCCGTCATGCTCGCGGTGAATGGCGAAGTCGACCAGCATGATGCCGTTCTTCTTGACGATGCCGATGAGCAGAATGATGCCGATGATGCCGATCACCGACAGGTCGAACCCGCCCCACATCAGTGCGAGCAGCGCGCCGACGCCGGCTGAGGGAAGAGTAGAGAGAATGGTGAGCGGGTGGATGAAGCTCTCATAGAGCATACCGAGAATGACGTAGATGACGACGAGCGCCGCGGCGATCAGGATCGGCTCGTTGGCAAGCGAGGTCTGAAACGCCTGGGCGTTGCCCTGGAAAGTTCCGATCAGCGATACCGGCTTGCCCATGTCGGCGACCGCCTTGTCGATGGCGCCAATGGCCTGGCCGAGCGCCACGCCCTTCGGCAGGTTGAAGGAGATGGTCACCGCCGGGAACTGCCCCTGATGCGACACCGAGAGCGGGCCGACTTTCAGATTGTTGGTGGTGACCAGGGTCGAGAGCGGCACTGGCTGCCCGTTCAACGGCGACTTGAGGTAGATGTTGTCGAGCGTCTGCAAATTGCCCTGCATCGACGGCGGCACTTCCAGCACCACGGTATAGGTGTCGGTCTGCGTGTAGTACTGCGCCACTTGGCGCTGGCCGAAGGCGTCATTGAGGGTGGCGTCGATCACCTCTGGGAGAATACCGAAGCGCGCCGCCTGATCGCGATTGATGCTGATGGCAAGCTGCGGAGCATTGTCTTGCAGGTCGCTCGACGTGTCGGCGAGCTCGGGCAAGGTCTGGAGCTTGGCAAGGATCTTGGGCGCCCAGGCGTTGAGCTCAGCGAGATCGGCATCCTGCAGAGTGTATTGATATTGCCCGCGGCCGATGCGACCGCCGACGGTGATGTCCTGCGAGGCCTGGAGCACGAGGCTTACGCCCTCGACCTTGGCGAGCTGCGGGCGCAGGCGATTGATGATGTCCGATGCCGTTGCGGTGCGCTGGTCGCGCGGCTTTAGCGCAATGAAGAAGCGGCCGGTATTGGCGGTCTGGGCGCTGCCGGTGCTGCCCATGGCGGAGCCCACCGCGTCGACATCAGGATCGTTCGCCACCACTGTGCCGAGCTTGACCATCATCCGCGCCATCTCTTGAGGCGAGACGTCCTGCGCCAACTCGGCGAAGCCGGTGACGAGGCCAGTGTCCTGGGTCGGGAAAAAACCCTTGGGGATGATGACGTAGAGGTGGATGGTGAGCGCCAGGGTGGCGAAGAACACCATGAGCGTCAGGAACTGATGCCGGAGCACGATGTCGAGGGTGCGCCGATAGAAGCCGTGCATGCCATCGAACACGGCCTCGAAGGCATTGTAGATGCGGCCGTGCTGCCCGTTGTCATGGTGGAGGAAGCGCGCGCAGAGCATCGGCGTGAGCGTGAGCGACACGAAGGCCGAGACGGCGATGGCCGCAGTGACGACGATGGCGAATTCACGGAACAACCGCCCAATGATCCCGCCCATCAGCAAGAGCGGAATGAACACGGCGACAAGCGACAGGCTGATCGACAGCACGGTGAAGCCGATCTCGCGCGAGCCGGTCAGCGCCGCCTCGAGCGGCACCATGCCGTCCTCGATGTGGCGATAGATGTTCTCCACCACGACGATGGCATCGTCGACGACGAAGCCCACCGATATGGTGAGCGCCATCAGCGACAGATTGTCGAGGCTGAATCCGGCCAGATACATGATCGCCGCGGCGCCGAGCAGCGAGAGCGGCACGACCAGACTCGGTATGATGGTGACGCGCAAATTGCGCAGGAACAGCAGGATCACGAGCACCACGAGGCCGATGGTGAGGCCGAGGGTGAACTCCACGTCCTCGACGGAAGCTCGGATCGTCGAGGTGCGGTCGGAAAGTATATCGACGGTAACCGCAGGTGGGATCACGGCCTGAAGCCGCGGCAGCGCCTGCTTGATCAGGTCAACGGTCTCGATCACGTTGGCGCCGGGCTGCTTGCTAACGACGAGAAGAACCGCGGGCTTATTGTTGTCCCAGGCCTGCGTGTACAGGTTCTCCGGGCCGTCGACCGCGTGGCCCACGTCCTTGACCCGCACCGCAGCTCCGTTGCGATAGGCGATGATCACGTCGTCATAGTCGGACGCCTTGGCGAGCTGATCGTTGGCGGCAATGGTGAAGCTGCGGGTGGCGCCATTGAGCGTACCCTTGGCGGCATTGGTGGTGGCGGAGGCGAGCACACCGCGCACGTCTTCGAGCGTCAGGCCCTTGGTGGCGAGCTTGGCGGGATCGATCTGCACCCTGACCGAGGGCTTCTGCTCGCCGCCGATCGAGACCTGGGCCACGCCAGAAATCTGCGAGATCTGCTGGGCGAGGATGGTGTCGGCGTAATCGTCGACGGTGGTCAGAGGCAGGGAGTCCGAATGCACGCCCATCACCAGGATGGGGGAATCGGCGGGATTGACCTTGCGGTAGGTGGGCGGCGACGGCAGGTTCGTCGGCAATTGCCGCGCTGCGGCCGTGATCGCCGCCTGTACGTCTTGCGCCGCGGCATCGATGTTGCGGTTCAATTCGAATTGCAGAGTGATCGAGGTCGATCCGAGCGTGCTCGTCGATGTGCTCTGCGTGACGCCGGCGATCTGACCGAACTGGCGCTCCAAAGGTTGCGCCACGGCGGACGCCATGGTCTCCGGGCTCGCGCCGGGAAGCGACGCCGAAACGCTGATGGTCGGAAAGTCGACCTGCGGCAGCGGCGCCACGGGCAGGAGCGGCCATGCCACCAGCCCAAGCAGCGCGATGGCGATCATCAGCAGCGTGGTTGCGACCGGGCGGCGAATGAAGGGCGCCGAGATGTTCATGGGCTCTGACCTTCCGCACCCGGCGCGGACGCGGGATTGACTGCGACCTTGGTGCCAGGGCGCAGCCGGTATTGGCCGCTCACCACGACGCGCTCGCCGGCCTTCAGCCCGCTCGTCAACACGGTCATGTCGCCGGCGCTCGGGCCCGCCTCGATGGGGCGGTTCTCCACGGTGTCGTCGGGCTTGACCACCCAGGCAAAGACGCCTTGCGAACTTCGCTGCACGGCGGCCGAGGGGATGGTCACGGCATCTTTCAACGTGTTCACCAGCACGCGCACGCGCACGAACTCGCCCGGCCATAGCCGCTCGTCCTCGTTGGGGAAGGTTGCTTTCAGCCGGATAGTGCTCGTCAACTGATCGATCTGATTGTCGATGAGCAGCAGCGTGCCCTTGGCGAGCTCGCGGGTGTTGTCCTGATCGAAGGCGATGCGCCGGCACCTCGCCCTTGAGCATCGCCTCGCGCACCGGGGAAAGGTCACGCTGCGGCAGCGTGAAGATGGCCCAGGCCGGCTTAATCTCGGTGAGCACGGTGATCGGCGTCACATCGCCCGCATGCACGATGTTGCCGGCGTCGACCTGGCGGAAGCCGATGCGCCCGTCGATCGGCGCGGTGATAGTGGCAAAGCTCAGTTGCGTCTCGGCGCTCTCGATGCCAGCCTGGTCGGCCTCGATGGTCGCCTTGAGATTGTCGACCTTGGCCTGCTGCTGATCGACGGCCTGCTGCGTGCCGGCGCCCTTGTGCACCAGGTCCTGGAAGCGGGCGAGGTCCTTCTGGTCGGAGACGAGCTGCGCCTCGTCCTCGGCGCGCTTGGCTTTGGCTTGATCGAGCACGGCGGTAAACGGGCGTTGATCGACGATGGCAAGCGTGTCGCCTTTCTTGACCTGCTGGCCTTCGACGAAATTCACGCTGGCGAGCTTGCCGTCGACCTGGCTGTGGATGGCGACAGTGTTTGAGGCCTGCACCGTGCCGAGCCCGTCGAGATAGATCGGCACCTCGTGGGTCGAGACCTCGGTGGCGGTGACCGGCATCGGCGCGGCCTGCGCCTTCGCCGGCGCCTGTGAGGCATCCTCCGGCGGCGCCCTTTCAAGGACGAAGGTCGTGCCCAGTACCAGCGCCACAATGCCAATCACCCAGGCAAGCTTGGATCGGCTCCGGCCAGTCCCCGTCTCGGGCCTTGCAGGAGACTCGAGGTCCTGGTGTGGGCTCTGTTTGAGTCCGGTGGATGGGGTATGGACGCTCTGGTCGATGACGAAGACCTCCGACGCTTGGGGCCGGCGCCCAAGCTCCTTCGCGCGGGTATCCTCACACGCGAAACTCTAAGTAATAGAAACGTGTTGCGTCCGAGGCGGGACACAACGGCGCATGTGTTAAATTTAATTAATGAATGTTGCTGAAGGTCTATATCACGGCGTCGATCCACCCGGCGAGGGCGTCGAGCAACTCAGTTCTGACTTCGGCATCAGTCCGTCCACTGCGTGCCGGCACATGGAAGGAATGATCGCCGTCCTCGATGGCGACGAGCGTGGCGCGCTTGCCGAGTTTTCGCACGAGCTTGCGCATGAGCGCGATGTCGGCAAGCGCGTCGCGGGTGCCTTGCAGGAACAGCATCGGGATTTTCACGGCGAAGAGATGCGTTGCCCGCTCCTCGGACGGGCGCCCGACCGCGTGCAACGGAAAGCCGAGGAAAGCGAGGCCAAGCACACCTGGAAGTGAAGACTCCGCCTGCGCCTGCGAGGTCATGCGGCCGCCGAACGACTTGCCGCCGGCGACAAGCGGGAGTTTTGGAACGAGGCGTGAGGCTTCGGTCACCGCCGCGCGCACGGTGGCTTGCGCAAGCTTCGGCGCGTCCGGGCGCTTCGACCCCTGTTCCATATAGGGGAACTGAAAGCGCAAGGTCGTGATGCCGCGCATCGCGAGCCCATCGGCGATCGCCGCCATGAACGGGTGGGTCATGCCAGCGCCAGCGCCGTGCCCCAGCACATAGGAGGCGCAGGCGCCGCGCGGCTTTTGCAGCAGGCCGGAGACGCGGTGCGTCTCATCGACGGCGAGCTTGACCGGCTTCGGAGTCATGGCGGCTCAAGCCGCGATAGCGTAGCGCGACCAGTCGCAGGCGCGCAGCATCTTCATCAAGGTCGATGCGACCGCAGTGCGCTGCCGGCCGGCCACTCCATAGAGATAGACGGTGCGGTTGATCTCGAGCTTGTCCACCATCAGGCGGAGCAATGTGTCGGGGGCCTTGGTGCTGCGCGGCAGAAGGGCCACGCCGACGCCGGCCTCAAGCAACGCGAGCAAATCGGATTCGGCTCCGGTTTCATGGCGGCGCTCGACGTCGATGTCCTGCGCGCGCAGACACTCGAGCACCATGGGCGTCGACTCGCAATATGTGCGGAACACAAAGCGCTCCTGCTTAAGATCGGCCAGCGGGACGGACGTGGCATTGGCGAGACGGTGCATGGCATTGACCACGATCTGGAAATCCTCGGTGAACAGCGGCCAGGAATCGAGACGCTCCCACTCTTCGCCAAGCCCCGCGCCAAGCCCAAGCTCGGCGTCGCCGCGCTTAAGGTAAGCCAGCACTTCCTCGCTGTTGCCGCGATAAAGTTTCAGCTCAAGGCCCTTGAACAGCTTTCCGAGCTCGACCACGTGCGGCATGACCAGCGACGGGTCGATGGTTTGCGACAGCGCCAGACGGAGCGAGCCGACCTCTCCGCTCTTGATGGCGGAGGCGAGCGAGCGTGCGCTCACGGCACTATCGTAGCACTGCTTGAGCAGCGGCAGCATGCGCTGGCCAAGCTCGGTCAGTTGCGATTGCGGGCGCTCGCGCCGGAACAAATCGCCGCCAAGCTCGCCTTCAAGTTGCCGGATGGCGCGGGTGAGCGAAGGCTGGGCCACGTGACATTCCTCAGCGGCGCGCGTGAAATTTAGCGTGCGCGCCACGGCGAGGAAGTAGCGGACCTGATGCATCTCCATAAGGAACGCGCCCCGCTTGGCTAGCTCAAACGCAACTGTGGCAGACTATCGGCAGGGCAATACACGCGCGCATAACGATCGTTCACATCTGCTCGCGCAAAGGCGGGCCGGCCGGTGCACGCGAATTCACCTCGCGCCATGCTGGGAAGGGATCCTTGGGCCTCGGAGATGGTCTGGTCGCGCTTGGTTAAGCCCGATCCTTTTACGCTTGATCTAAGTTTCCCGTCGAGATGCTTTGACACTCATGCCTAATTTTTGGGCAGTTAAAGCACAAGACAGAAATCGGAAACCGAAAGTCGGATTCGTTGCCTTCCGTTTCTAGTGTCCGGATATACGATTTCTGACGTGCAGCCCGCAATAGCAGTCCCCTATGGATGTCTTAGCCAACGGGCATTTCCCGTTTGGGCGCCCCCAGGAGCATCATCCTGGCTGAAGAAACTTGGCATCCGGCTCGAAAGCGGGCGCCACCAACCGAGGAGGTCCCACGCCATGAACATCGCCATGACGGAGCGCAGGCCGGCCGCGTCTCAATCGCTGAAGGACAAAGTGTCGCTGGTCACCGGTTCGACCAGCGGCATCGGGCTCGGCATCGCCAGGACACTCGCCAGCGTCGGCTCGGCCGTCGTGCTCAACGGATTCGGCAAGCCGGAAGAGATCGCCGCGACGCAACAAGGCGTCGCCAAGGACTTCGGCGTCGAGGTCGCCTATTCCGGAGCCGACATGTCGAACCCTGCCTCCATTGCCGAGATGATCGAGATGACGCTCGGCAAGTTCGGCCGCATCGACGTCCTGGTCAACAATGCCGGCATCCAGCACGTGGCGCCGTTGCAGGAGTTTCCGGTGGCGAAATGGGACGCGATCCTCGCCATCAATCTGAGCTCGGCCTTCCACACCACGCGGCTTTCGCTGCCCTCGATGGTCGCCAACAAATGGGGCCGCATCATCAACATCGCCTCGGCGCACGCTCTCGTCGGCTCGGCCTACAAGTCTGCCTATGTGGCGGCGAAGCACGGCATCCTCGGGCTCACCAAGGTGACGGCGCTCGAGACCGCGGAGCAAGGCATCACCTGCAACGCGATCTGCCCGGGCTACGTCTATACCCCGCTCGTCGAAGCGCAGATCGAAGGTCAGGCGAAGGCGCACGGCATCCCGCGCGAGCAGGTGATCCGCGAGGTGTTGCTCGCGCAGCAGCCGAACAAGCGTTTCGCCACCGTGGAGGAGCTCGGCGCTTTCACCCTGTTCCTCACCTCTGACGCGGCGGCATCCATCACCGGAACCTCGATCGCCGTCGATGGCGGCTGGACCGCGCATTAGATCGTAACAAGAACGCTCTGGAGGAACAGTCATGCCGGCCAAGCAAGCTCTTACCCCGCTCCAAGCGGTCAACGAGATCCGCAACAACAATAACGGCCAGGTCGTGCTCGTGCTGCAAGGCGGCGGCGCGCTCGGCGCCTATCAAGGCGGCGTTTATCAGGCGATGCACGAAGCGGGCGTCGAGCCTGACTGGCTGATCGGCACCTCGATCGGCGCCATCAATGCCAGCATCATCGCCGGCAACAAGGTCGGGGACCGCCTCGGCAGGCTGCAGGAGTTCTGGCGGCTCGTCGAGCGCTCGAGTCTCTGGGGCGCCTTCCCGGCGTGGACGGGCGTGGCCGACGCGCTCTCGTCGTGGACGACGCTGACTACCGGCATCCCCGGCTTCTTCGAGACCAATCCACGCGCTTTCCTCGGGGCCCAGGTCCCGCTTGGCGCCGACCAAGCCGGCTACTATTCGACCGAGCCATTGCGCAAGACGCTGGAGGAGCTCGTCGACTTCTCCCTTATCAGCGCGGGCCATCCCAGGTTGACGGTGGGCGCTGGGAATGTGCGCACGAGCATGATGCGGTATTTCGATTCAAAGGAGATGGAGCTTGCGCCTCCCCACATCATGGC
The DNA here is from genome assembly GCA_963745855.1 of uncultured Alphaproteobacteria bacterium. Taxonomy (GTDB): domain Bacteria; phylum Pseudomonadota; class Alphaproteobacteria; order Rhizobiales; family Methyloligellaceae; genus Methyloceanibacter. The sequence goes on from CAVUZR010000013.1 coordinate 31,843, forward strand.
GTCCGGCGCGCTGCCTCCGGCCTTTCCGGCGGTGCGCATCGACGGGGAGCTCTATTGGGACGGCGGCATTCTCTCGAACACGCCGACCGAACGCATCTTCGACGACCATCCACGCCGGAACTCGCTCATCTTCGCGGTGCATTTGTGGAACCCGACCGGAGGCGAGCCCGAAACCATCTGGGAGATCCTGAACCGCACCAAGGACATTCAATATTCGAGCCGCATCGCGAGCCACATCGTGCGTCAGCGGGAGACCCACAAGCTTCGCCACGTCATCACCAAGCTGCTCGAATACGTGCCTGACCACGTGAGGAACGACCCCCTGGTGCAGGAACTGGCCGCCTACCACTGCGACACGCGCATGCACGTCGTACGCCTGCTCGCCCCCCGCCTCGATAATGAGAGCCACACCAAGGACATCGACTTCTCGCCGGCGGGTATCCGCTCGCGCTGGGAAGCCGGCTATGCCGACACCAATCGTGTGCTCGAACGCCAGGCCTGGCTCGGCGAGTTCGGCCCGCTTGACGGTGTGGTCCTACACGAACCCACGCCAGACGCGGACCCTGCGGCAGATCAGCAGCCGGGCGATCCGCAAGGCGCTGCAGCGCATGGCACCTCGCCGCCGCCGCCGCGCAAACTCGCGGCGGAGTAGGGCGTCGCCATGGGGGTATGCACCGGCATCTCGGGCGGTCTTCCGTGTCTGAAAAGTTTCTGGAACAAACCGCGGCGACATTTACGCGTGTCTGCGGTCCGCTTTCCAAAGCGGGGGATGCTGCCGCGTCCGGACGACATAGACGCCAAATTTCAAACGCACCACGACCCTTACGCGCCAGATTCCATGTGGTTCGTGCCTTGGCTCGCCGGCGCCACCGTCATCGCGCGGGTGGTAGGACTGATCGTGTTCCTGGTGCTCAACTAGAGCGCGCGCAAAGACGCGGCGCAACTGCAAATAACGCGCTCACGCTCGAAGATCAGTCAGGGCATCGGCTTGCAATGAAGAAGCCCGGCGGTTGGGGGACGGGCTTCACCGAAAAGGCTTGGGTCGGTCCAGGCACGAAGAAGCCCGGCCTGAGAACCGGGCTTCTCCAACTAGACGCGATACAAACTAGTCGGAGGCCGACTTGCGGGGAGCGCGGGGCAATGACATTGCCCCTGCCGGCCACCAGGACTGCCAAACGCGCAATCCAGTCCCTGGTTCCGGCGCAACACAAAAAATAGCCGGAGGCATGATCCTCCGGCTTTCTCTTGGAAATCGTCGATTTCGACAAACGGCCAGTCACGCCGCGGAGCGCAACAAGGGCAGCCCTTCTCTGCCTCGCCCTACTTTATCGGCGGGTTATGCATCGGCGGCGGCAAGGGCTCCGCGTAAACGGCCTGACCGTGGTGGAAGCAGCCGCCCAGCATCAGGGAGGTCGCGAGGATGGCAAGGGCCAGAATGGTGCGCATGTGACAAAATCCCCCTAAACGAGACTTCCGGCTTTTTACGCCCCCGCCTCTTAGGAAAGGATTAATGGGCGGCTCATTTTTAAGCCGGCGTTAAGCATAACGGTTCCCGCAGCAAACCGACCAAAAGAGGGCCGGCTCTTGGCAATGCTGTGCCCATTCCATGAGAGCGGTGGCGACGGGGGCGCGAAACAGCGGCCCCGATCGGAGCGGAGTTACCCGATCGGTCGGGGCCGCCACGGCAGGAGCAGAAAACCACCACGCGACATGGCTGCGACCGCCTAACTTTTCATAGAGGCGCGACCCTCGCCGGCTTTGCGTCAGGTCAAGAATGGCAGGATCGCTGAATTCGAGGGACCGGCATCCGGCGCATCAGTCCCAATCGCGCCTTGCAATAACCCGCCATCTCCTCCATATGTTGCGTACGGCGCGCCCAATGCGGGCGCGGACTTTAAGAAGTGACGGCAAAGACTATCGCGCCGACTACGAGCACGACGACCTTTCCCCGAACAATTTGAAGCCACCGAACGCCCCCAGGGCGAACGGCCCGCTATGCGAAACTTATGAACGGGAAAGGAATCCCAATGTCTCGTGTCAATGGCACAGTGAAATTCTTCAATCATTCGCGCGGCTTCGGCTTTATCTCGCCGGAGGGCGGCGACAAAGACGTGTTCGTCCATGCGTCCGCGCTCGAGCGCTCCGGCGTTCCGGCGCTGAACGAGGGCGACAAGGTCTCCTTCGAGATCGAGGACGACAAGCGCGGGCGCGGCAAGCAAGCTGCGAACGTGCAACTCGCCTAAGTCAGTCGCCTTTAGCGTTGATTTTGAACCGGCAGGCCAAGCCTGCCGGTTTTTTTGTGGGCCGGCGGAAGGCCCCGGCGAAGTGCGACCGCCGGTGTGTGATCAGGCGTCGTGCCGTATCGCCTCGGGCGCCATCGGCGTCTTGAGGAAAAGGGCGAGCAGCGCCGCAACCAGGAGCACCACGCCAATGCCGGCTACGCAGGCGGTCCAGCCGAACCGGTCGAAAAGCTGGCCGAGGATGGCAGCGCCCATCAGGCCGCCGAAAAAGTAGAATGCAAGGTAGAGGCCGCTCGCCGATCCACGGTCGGTGGTTGCGGCCCTGCTGACAAAGCCGGTGGCGGTGGCCTGGGCAAAGAAGGTGCCGACGCCGACTAACACCATGCCGGCGAGCAGTGCGACGAGGTTTGACGACAGCATCAAGGGCAGGCCGAGCGCGGCAACGGCGAGCGCGCCCCAGAAGGTTGCCCGCGTGCCGAAGCGCCTCACGGCGCGGCCGGCAAGCGGTGTGGTGAGGATGGAGGGCAGGAAGACGAAATAGATAATGCCGAGCGTCATGGCATCGACCGAGAAGGGTGGGCGCACCAAAACAAAGTTCACATAGGTGAAGGTGCCGATGAACGCGAACAGGATGCAGAACCCTATGGCGAAGCTCGCGCGCAAGGACGGATTCTTCAGGTGCATGATCCAGGCGGCGAAGTGGGAGGCCATGCCTGGCTCGGTGGAGCGCATCGGCTCCGTCTTCTCCACGGTGAAATAGACGAGCAGCGCGCCCAGCAGATTGAGCGTGGCGAAGAAATAGAAGTTGGCGGCGAGGCCGAAATGGTCCGCGACGCCCGCGGAGATCAGCCGCCCGATCAGGTTGCTCGCCACGTTGCCGGTGATGTAGGCGGCGAAGGCGGACGCCGAGTCTTGCGCGCTGTAATGCTCGCCGAGATAGGCAAGGGTGAGGGTGAAGGCCGATGCCATGCACAGGCCCTGCATCACGCGCAAAATGGCAAAGACCGTGAGGTTTGGCGCGTGGGCGAGCAGCGTTGTCGGGATCGCCAAGAGGACGAGGCTAATCAGGATGCCGCGGCGGCGGTCGATGTTGTTCGAGAAATAGCCGACGGCGAGACCGGAGACGAGCATACCGAAGGTGCTCGCATTGGAAGCAAGTCCCATCTGTCCCGGTGTCACCCCGTAATGGGCGGTGAGCATCGGCAGGATGGCCTGCGTGGCGAAGAGATCGACCAGGCTCAAGAAAGCGGTGATTGCAATGACTACTGAGCGGAAGAACACCCCGCCCGAATGGCCATGAGCCTCATGTTTCGTGGAGCTGATCGCATGACTCATCTCCGACATGGCGTCTTCTCCTGCTCTTGAGGCGATGTGATCTGGAGGTGACGCCCCGACAGGGGAGGGGCAGGCGGAGCGTCACGTCCAGGGGCTGGGGGCGCGGGGGAAGAGGCCTCACATATTATGGTCGTTCTTATCCTTCAACAGATCGGCGGAGAGGAGAACGACGGTCTTGTCGCCGAGATTCTTCCACCAATGGGAGACCTCCGGGGTCTCGGCCACCACGTCGCCTGCCTTGTGCACGATCGGCGCTGCGCAGTTGCTGGCATATTCGTTGATCTCGCCTTCGATGATGTAAATGATCGCCGGCCGATCGGCGTGGCTATGCCAGGGCACGATGCCGTTCGGCTCGATGGTCAGCTTGCGCATGCGGAACAGGCGATCGTTGATATTGAATGGCGCCTTCGCGACATCGATTGAGGCGATGACGGTGTCGGTCACCCCAACCGGCTTGAAATCCACCGGCTGGCGCGCATCGGGCTTCTTCTGATCGGCGGGGCATTCACCTGCGAACGCGGGGAAGGCAGCCACGCTTGCGCCGGCGACGACAGCGGCAAGCAGAAGGCCGCGGCCAAGTCGATTGTTGGTGAAGTGAAACATCTCGGTTCTCTCCTTGGTCTATTGCTCGGGCCGCAAAGAAGTGGCCGCGACGATACAAAGGAGGATCGGCCTATGCCGTCTCAGACGGAAATGCCGGTTGGCTTTGAACTCGATAGCCGAGCGCTATTCCTGCCGTTTCCTGCACACGTTCAATAGCGAACAGGTATTGGGCAAGCGCAGGGGGTCGCCATTACCTGTTCCTCATTCCGATCGAGCCAGATGGCCAGCCGGTCGGAACGATCCGATCCCCAAGGCCACCACATTAGGAGAGACCCCTATGAAGAAGCTTTTCATCGCCGTCGCCCTGGTCGTGTCGTTCGCCGCGCCCGCCATGGCCGACAATTTCCCGAACGTCTACGCCTCGCATCTTGGCCGCTAAGCTCTCAAGGCCTGCGAAAACCCTCTCTGAAGGAGACCCCCAATGAAGCAGATCATCATCGCCGTCAGCCTGATCGTGGCGTTCGCCGCGCCGGCAATGGCCCAGAATTTCGTGAATCCCTACGCTCCGACATGCGAATCTTGCAGGTAATTCAATGACCAAGTGGTCTTCCTCGGACCACCTCGCTCCTCCCAAGCTTCCGGGCACCCGTTAAGGTGCCCGTTTTTCTTTGGTTTCCGTTCTGGCGCAAAACTGTGCTACCGATACCCTGCGCGGCGAATAGCGAAACCATAGCCAGAAGGTATTAGGAAGAAGTTCCGCGTCCCTCTAGCCTTTGGTTCGTCCTGGCCGGGTGATTGGCAAACCGGTTCGGATGTCCCTGGCTTACAGCCACACCTTTCTTAGGAGAAAAACTCTATGCGCAAATATCTGATCGCAGCGGCTCTTACCGCTGCCATTGTTACCCCCGCCCTCGCCGAGGAGATCTATGTCGTGTTCGACCCGGCGAGCCACAAATGCGAGGCAATGCACAATATCCCGGCAGGGATGAAGTCCATGGGCAAATATGGCAGCATGGACGAGGCCAAGAAGGCCATGTCCAGCATGAAAGAGTGCGGCGGCTAGCCTGAGTTCAACGGCGCGGGCGCTGCCTCTCCTAGACGAGCGGCGCCCGCGCGCTTTCTGACCGGATGGACGCCATGCAAGAGTCCGGTCAGCCAACTGCTTTACAGCTTCTCTTCATCGAGCTTCGCGTCGGATTGGCGCGGTCGGCGATCCAGGCGGCCCTTCTCGTCAATGGTGGCGCCGCGGTCGCCCTTCTCCTGTTCCTGGCTCACGTCGTTGGCTCGCCGGTGGATGGGCCCCTCCCGGCAAATGTCGTTCTGATAAAATGGGCATTTGCCGTTTTCGGCTTGGGGCTGTTCGTTGCCAGCATGACCTTCGTTAATGCCTATGTGGCGCAAGGGGCGATTGCTTCCGGCCAGTCGAATGCATTCGGCAATACGATGCGGCGCTTGGGCCTCAGCCTCATTGTTGTCTCCCTGCTACTTTTCCTCGCAGGGATTGCCCTTGTGGTTGCGGCGATCTGAGTTAGATAGGTCGGGCGGCAGGGCTAAGCGTCTCGGATTTGTGTATTGCCGCCCTTCGGCGCCTGCGGCATCGATTGCAACTCCGAAGGAGCGTGTCGCGTTGTGCTTCGTTGGGCTACAGAGATTGCCACTGCCAAGGTAACCGGCACGCATTTCGGCGGCAACACGCAGTACAACGAGGTTGTAGCCACCGATGACTTGGACAGAGTTCGCAAACAACACCGCGACGTTCCCGGCGACCAAAGCCGTCAGAAGCTTGGTGGCAAGAACCGGCCTTAATCGGTAATTGGTGCCCCAGGCACCAACGGGCCGGGTCAAGGCTTGCTGGTGGAGACACATCGGGCGCTACGTGTGAGCACGGGAACACGGTGAACAAGCGTGAATTGAGCCGAGAACTTGCCCTAACGCGTCCCTGCCCGAAGTGCGGAGCGGGGGTAGGTTAGCCGTGTGTCGGCAGGCGTCACCCGCGCAAAGCGCCTCACATTCAACGCTATCGTGAGACGAAGCCTGCTCGGAAGCATGCGGGAACATCGCGTGTAGCAGAACGAGATGTCGGCATGAGTGAAGGAAGCAAGCTCCCCGGTCTGTATCCCTGGCTTCGCTTCGAAGGGGTCACGCGCGTGGCCGTAGACATAGGCGATGGCCTGCTTGTTGGCGTCCACGATCTTGAAGCCGCCGTCTAGGGCCTCAACGGTCCATGGTGGGGGGAATCGACGTTCGGCCATTATCCAAGCTTACAGGAGGGCGAATGAGAGTGTTGCAGCTTGTTGGCGTTCTGCTCTTCGTGCCGAGTGCATTAGCCTTCTACCATCTTGTGGACCGAGGTACGGACTCCCCATTGGTCTATCTGACGGGAGCGAGCACGTACGTTGGCTTGGCTTTCGCGCTCTATGCCAGTGTGATGTTGTGGAGCGATGACTGAAGGCGCTCTAATTCGCTGTCCGCTATCCTCTCAACGGTCCATGGTGCGGGAAAGCTTTGGACTGCAGCGGCGAAACGAGGGCACCTCTTGGGGGATTTGGCTACAGAAGTTGAGGGGACCGACTAGTGGCTGACCAAGCCGCGCGGCCGCAGCGGCCTCAGGGGCCTATGCAGACACCCTCTCGGCCTGAGCCCTTGATGCAATGAGAACCTGGCTGGCAATCATCGTCGTAGCTGCAGGTCTTCCCAGTCGTCTCTCGCTTCGCGGGCGCGGGGACATTGTCATCATCCGAAGTCGGGTCGCCAATGCAATTACCATCCCTGCACGTGGAGCTGGGGAGTTTGCAGTCGGTGTCGAACACGCAGGCGAAGGCCGGAGTTGAGGTGAGGCAGAGGATAGTGATTACGATCAGGCTGCGCACGCTGGTGCCCCCATTTGGAACAACCCTTTCAAAATCACATCACTGAATGTCCGAATTTGGACAGGCTAAGGCTCGTGGTCACAAATGAAGAGATTGCCTTAAGATCGCAAATCCCACTGCCGCAAAGAACAAGCCCCGGCACGGGGTAGCGCCGGGGCTTGGTCCATCACGGAGAGATGGCTTTCAACTGCTGACCATGAGGCCATCAGGTACTTAGAAAGTAGCACAACCATTGGCGTGCACGCTGTAACTTGCGGGCAACGTCATACGAAAAAGGTGCCAACCGCAGCCGACGCCTCCTTGCTATAATGCCTCCATGGGCTACTGCTTTAAATGCAAGCAAAAGCTCATCGAAATCGACAATCGCGGTGAGCACCTGACCGGCTGTCTGACGTGCAACGTTTGGTGGTCGCGGTGGTCTGCAAACGCCGTGAAGCTGTCAGAGGAAGACCTCCACGCGCTTCATAAATTGAGGCGAACAAAGACCCCTGAGTAGACCGACGCGCGCGTGTTCACCGAACCAGTAAGGTCTAGAACGAGCTGTTGATCCGCGAAGAAGGATAGGCCGCCGAAATCGGCCATGATGGCATCGCGAGGCCAAACCGATCCGAGGGGTAGCACCCTGGCAGCAATCCAAGAGGCATTCAGCAAGGCTGGAGTCTTATTCTCGATCCCGGTTGCCACGGCGGGTGGTGTCAGGAAGCTGCGCTGAATAAGCGCGGTGCCAATCCGGTGCCAACTGGCTTGAAAAATCCTTGGTTTCTACTCAGATTGAGGGCAAGTAGTAATTCTGTGTCATTGGGGACGTAAACTCGGAGCCTAAGGAGAAGCTCGATCCATGATTTTGCGTTCAGCCATTTTGCGGCTTGCGGGCATCGCCATCGCCGCATTGTTCTTCCTCGTCCCCGGTTCCTCGTCCTACGCGGGGCCCAGTCCCTTCGACACGCTATTAGGCTCATGGGGAGGCTCCGGTGAGCTACGCCTCGACAAAGGGAGGACGGAGCGCATCAAGTGCAACGCCTATTACACCGGAGGCGGCGCCGAACTCGGCGTGGCCATCCGCTGCGCGAGCGACAGTTACAAGATCGAGATCAGAAGCAAGCTCAGCTATAGCGGCGGGCGTCTTTCCGGCAATTGGGAGGAACGCACATTCAACGCTTCGGGCAGCGCTTCGGGGACCGCGTCCCCCAACAAGCTTTCGATCTCGATCAAGGGCGGTGTCTCGGGCACGATGCTCGTCAACTTCACGAAATCGAGCCAGAGCGTCACCATCTCGACGCAAGGGGCCGCCTTGCAAGGCGTGCGCATATCGCTTGCCCGGAGTTGACCTCTCCCGATCTTTCCCGGCATTGAATCTGGCCTTGCCTTGGCAAGGTACGAGGTCTCTATGGCTTGAGCCACAGCGGCCATAACGCCGGAGGTTTCCATGGCGAGCGATGCGTCTTTGCTGACGGCGAAGTTCGAGGACGGTAGGCTTGAGCTTGCCGCAGGCGGGGCGTGGACCGCGGCCAATGCGGGCGCGCTCGAAACGCTGGTCGACGGCGTGGCGGCGGATGCTGCGCAGGCGCGAAGCGTCTCCATCGACATGGGCGGGGTGCGCGAATTCGATACGTTCGGCGCCTGGCTCCTCGAGCGGCTGATGCGGCAATGGCGCGGCACGGGCGGAGCCGCCTCGATCGTCGGCATGCCCGAGCACGACCAAACTCTGTTGAAAGAGATGAGCGGCGTGAACCTCGAGCCGGCCCCTGCGCCGGCCAAGGAGAACGCGCTCGTTGCGGCGCTTGCGGCCTTGGGCAAAGGGACCACCGGCTTTGGGCGCGATCTCTTGATCTTCGCCAATATGCTCGGCGCCATCGGCATGGCCGGGGCCCGCGTGCTCGCCCGCCCGCGCGACTTTCGCTTCACCTCCGCCGTTAATCAGCTCGATCGCGTCTGCTGGCAGGCGGTGCCGATCATTCTCCTGATTACTTTCCTGATCGGCGCCATCATCGCGCAACAGGGCATATTCCACTTTCGCAAGTTCGGGGCGGAAATGTACGCCGTGGACCTCGTCGGCATTCTCATCCTGCGCGAGGTAGGCGTGTTGATTGTCGCGATCATGGTCGCTGGCCGTTCGGGAAGCTCGTACACCGCGGAGCTCGGCTCGATGATGATGCGCGAAGAGGTCGATGCGCTGCGCACCATGGGCTTCGATCCCGTCGAGGTGCTCATCCTGCCGCGCGTGCTCGTGCTGATCGTGGCGCTGCCGGTGCTCACCTTTCTCGGCTCGATGGCGGCACTTTACGGCGGTGGCGTCGTCGCCTGGCTCTATGGCGGCATGAGCCCGGAGATCTACATCTCGCGGCTGGAAGACGCGATCTCGCTGACCCATTTCAAGGTCGGGATGATCAAGGCGCCGTTCATGGGGCTCGTGATCGGCGTGGTAGCTTGCGCCGAGGGCCTGCTCGTCAAGGGCAGCGCCGAGTCGCTCGGGCTGCAGACCACGGCGTCGGTGGTGAAATCGATCTTCCTCGTCATCGTGCTCGACGGCCTGTTCGCCATCTTCTTCGCCTCGATCGGAATGTGATGAACGCGAAAGACAAGCCGGTCATCTCGATCAAGGATCTCGTCGTCGGCTTCGGCGACCAGACCGTGCTCGACCATTTGTCGCTCGACGTGCGCAAGGGCGAGATCCTCGGCGTGGTCGGCAAGTCTGGCGGCGGCAAGTCGGTGCTGTTGCGCACCATTATCGGGCTTCTGCCGAAGTGGCACGGCAAGATCCAAGTGTTCGGCGTCGATCTCGACACGGCGACCGAGCAGGAGCGCCGGGCGCTCGAGCGCCGCTGGGGCGTGCTGTTTCAACAGGGGGCGCTGTTCTCCTCGCTTACCGTGCGCCAGAACGTGCAATTTCCCATGCGCGAGAATCTCGAGATCTCGCAGCGGCTAATGGACGAGATGGCGCTCGCTAAGCTTGACATGGTGGGGCTCACGCCGATCGATGCCGAGAAATTTCCATCGGAGCTGTCGGGCGGCATGACCAAGCGCGCGGCGCTCGCGCGCGCGCTCGCGCTAGATCCGGAGATCGTGTTTCTCGACGAGCCGACGTCCGGTCTCGATCCGATCGCCGCCGGAGACTTCGACGCGCTGATCAAGACCTTGCAGCACACGCTCGGCCTTACTGTGTATATGAACACCCACGACCTCGAAAGCCTGTACACCGTGTGCGACCGCATCGCGGCACTCGCCGATGGACGCATTGTCGCCTTGGGGCCGATGGAAACCATGCTCGAATGCACGCATCCTTGGGTGCAGACCTATTTTCAGGGGAAGCGCGGCGGGATGGTGACCGGTAGACTCGAACACGTGACCTGAGGCTCGACGATGGAAACCCGTGCACGCTATACGCTGATTGGCGCGTTCATGCTTGCCGTGATCGCGGCGAGCTTCGCCTTTGTCTATTGGCTCGAAAACCAAGGTGGCTTCGGCGAGCGCACCTCCTACCGGCTCCGCTTCGACAGCTCGGTGTCGGGACTGCAGTCGGGCTCGGCGGTGCTATTCAACGGCATTCGCGTCGGTGAGGTGACCGGCCTTGGCCTCGATCCTGATCATCCCGATCAGGTCATCGCAACTATCGGCGTGGTGAGAGGCGTGCCGGTCCGCAGCGACACGGTCGTCGGGATCGACTCGCAGGGGTTGACCGGGGGGGCCGCGGTGGCTCTCACCGGCGGCGATGCCTCAAGTCCGCCGGTGGCGGCAGAGAATGGCGAGCTGCCGGTCCTCATTGCCGAGCCCGGCGCCGGCCAGGATTGGACGTCGCTTGGGCGCGAAGTGCTGCGCAAGCTCGACAACATCCTTTCCGACAACGCCGACAATCTGCATAGCGCCATCGCCAACTTCAATACCTTCACCGACGTGCTGGCGCGAAACTCCGACCGCATCGAGGGCCTTCTCGGCGGGCTCGAGCATATGACGGGCGGGGGGGCCAAGCCTAACGTACCTGTTTACGATGTGAGCGCGGTGAAGGACTTTCCGGCCCTTGCCGCGAAGCCCTCCTGGCAACTCGTGCTGCCGGAACCGTCGGCGTTGCTCGCGGTCAACTCCGACAAGATTCATGTGCGCCCCGCCGAGTCCGCGGAGACCACCGACATTGCCGACGCGAAATGGACCGACAACGTTCCGATTCTATTGCAGGAGAAGATCATCCAGAGCTTCGAGAACGCGGGCTATTCGCAGGCCGTGAGCAGGCCGCGCGACGGATTCGACGCGGCCTTTCAGCTTCTCCTCGACATCAGAAGCTTCTCGTTGGTCAGCGGCGCCGAGCCAGAGGGCGAGCTGTCGTTCGAGGCTAAGATCCTCGGACCGGGGGGCAAGATCATCGCGGCGAAGACATTCCACACGACGGCACCGGCGACCGGCACCGATGCGCCGGCCGCAGCGTCGGCCTTGAACGCGGCCTTCAGCAAGGCTGCAAGCGAGCTAGTGCCGTGGGCAGCCGAGGCGGTCGCCAGCGCTCCTCCCCCCCACCAGCACCACCGTCGGGTGAGGCGGAGCCGTCAACGGAGATGCCGCCGGAACCGCCGGCGCCCTCGCCGCCAACCTAGAGTCTTCTCTCGGGTCCCGGTACGATGGCGCGGCGTCGCTCGCCGGGGGCGGTAGTTTTATGACAGTTCGATGACGCTTTTCGCGCAAGATTGAGCTTATTCGGACATGATAGTTTCAGCGGTTTGTGGCTCTATCGGCCCGGTTCGTACGAGTATGGTTATGGCGGAGTCAAGTAAGCCCGAGCGTGAGCCGAGAGAGTTCGAGCTTAAACTTGAATTCGATCCCGCCGATCTCGCTGCAATCGAGGCGCACCCTTTGCTCGCCAGCTTGAGGCTCGACCGCCAGACCCTCTATTCGGTCTATTACGACACGAGCGATCTCGCTCTGTACAAAGCGCGGCTCACCTTGCGCGTGCGCCATACTGGCAAAGGCTATGTACAAACCATCAAGAGCATGAACGGCGAGGTAGAGCTGTTCGATCGTCCCGAGTGGGAACATGAAATCAAGGGCAGCGACCCGGACTTGGGCGTCGCTTCCGGCACGCCGCTCGAGCCTCTACTGAAAGCGGGTATTGGCGAGAATTTGCGGCCACTGTTCCGGACCGGCATTGAGCGAGGCGTCTATCACGTAACCAGCAACGCGTCGGAGATCGAGATTGCCGTCGATCGCGGTGTGATCGAAACCGGTCAACGCCGGGCTCCCGTGCATGAGGTCGAGCTCGAGCTGAAGCGAGGGAATTCCGCCGAGCTGTTCCGCCTTGCGCGCAGCCTCGCCGCAAGCGTTCCCTTGCGCCTCGCGGTCAAGACCAAGGCCGAGCGCGGCTACGAGCTTGCCGCGAATGCAGCGCCGGGCGCCGAGAAGGCAAAGCAGCTCGATCTCGACGAACGACTGACCTGCCAGCAGGCTTTTCGCGCCATCGGGCAAAATTGTCTGCGGCAGATCATCGTCAATGAGCGGGGCACGTGCGCCGGCGATGCCCAGTCCCTGCACCAGATGCGCATCGGCCTCAGGCGCCTGCGTGCGGCTATCGTCGCGTTCGAGAAGGTCGTCGCCGACGAAGAGCAGAAGCGGATCAACGCCGAATTGAAGTGGATCGCGAACGAGCTTGGCCCCGCGCGCGACCTCGACGTGTTCGAAGCCGATGTCTTGCAGCCGATGAGCGCCACCCATGGCGGCGATGCGAGATTCGCCGAGACACATCGCGCCTTCATCGCTGCCCGCGCCAAGGCCTATGGGTCGGCGGCGGGGTCGGTGCGCTCCGACCGCTTTCGCACCACGCTGCTCGACGTCGCCGAGTGGATCGAAGCCGGTCACTGGATGCACGAGGAACGCTTGCGCAAGCGGCGCGAGGAGACGATCGTCGAGCATGCCGCCAAGCTCTTGTCGCGCGGGCGCAAACGCATCAGAGAGAACGGTGCGGATTTGCGCGCGCTCGATGTCAAGAAGCGGCACAAGCTGCGCATCAGAGCGAAGAATCTGCGCTACGCGGTCGAGTTCTTCGCCGACGTTTTCCCGGATGAGAGGAACACCGCCCGGCGGGAGGCGGCGCTGAAGGCGCTGAAGGAGCTACAGGACCAGCTTGGCGCGCTGAACGACCTCGCCCAGCGCGAGGCGCTCGCCGCCAATGGTCACGATCTTGGCGACCATGCGCACGATCTGCTGACGCCGAAAGTGGCTGACATAGATCAGCTGCTCGACCGCGCCCAAAAGGCACAAGCCGACTTCGCCAAGGTGAAATCCTTCTGGAAATAACCCCCACCCCGTGACGGCCGGCTTCCCTGTCGTGTCTAAAGATGGGGTGGCATATCGCTTTTGGGCGTTAGGCTATTTCTGCGCAGAAGTTCCCTCCCGCACAATTGTGATGTCTCCCGGACGTGCTTCGCCTCGAGCTTTGCTCGTAACTCACGAACTTGGGTATCGCTAAGCGCCATCACTTGGTCGCTCACGCTTAGCACTGGTTTGAGATTGCTCATCTCTGCCCCAGCATCTCGATACCCGCTTGAGCCTTCCTAGGATTGCTTGACGATCGAGCTTCGGTGGCTGCGGTAACCAGTAGGCTCCAGGGATCTTCTCTTCGGCGATACCCACGAGAGTGGGAGAGCGCGCAAGGCGGTAAAGTCTGGCTGCTTGAGCTTCGTTAGACTCACCTCGGTCATGGCCTGGGGCCAACTGACTCTTTTTGAGGCCCTCAGCGTCGCTACTGGCGATTTCTCTTAAAATACAACTGATAGTTGTGTCAATTGCACCGCAATTTGCAAAACGAACCCAATTGCTGCGGTGCAGAAGTCAGGTGTGGGCGCTACGCGTCGGCGAGCTCTCTTATGACGTCTTCTGCCCTCTTGTCCGAGCGTAACCCCAAGAAGACGGGATGGCGCATCTCGCCCTTTGAGGTCCATTCGGTGAACTTCACTTCGCCGACGAGCTTTGGCTTAACCCAGGTGGTGCTTGCTGCGTCGGGAACCTTCTCGGCGATGGGCCTTGAGTTTGTGATCAGCGGCACGAGCAACGCGTGCACGGATTTGAGCGACTCCCGGTCGAAACCGGTCCCGGCGCGGCCGACGTATCGCCACGCCTTGCCATCGCGCACGGCAAGCAGGAGCGAGCCGAAATATTGGCGCGACCGCCGCGGCGCGGTGAAGCCGACGATGACCACTTCCTGGCCGAGAGAGGCCTTCACCTTCAGCCAATCGCGGGTGCGCCGGCCTGAGTAGTAATGGCTCGCGACGAGCTTCGCCATGACGCCTTCCTCGTCGGCGCGGGCGGCGCGCCTGAAGGCGGCGACGCCCTTGTCCCACACATGGGCGCTGTATTGCAGGAGGGGATCGCGCGGCAGAATCTTTTCCAGCATTTCCTTCCGCTCGATGAGCGGACGCTCGCGCAAATCCCGGTCGTCAAGATAAAGCAGGTCGAACACGCAATAACGCAGCCGCACCTCCTCGCGCTCGGCATTCTGCAGGAGCTGGAAGCGAGAGCGGCCATGCGCGTCGAGCGCCACAAGCTCCCCGTCGATCACGGCGAAGCCGTTAACCTTGCCCAACGCGGCGCAAACCGAAGGATATTTGCTCGACAGGTCGATCAGGTTCCGCGAATAAAGCGCGACCGTGCCGTCCTTGATTTCGGCCATCAGGCGGAAACCGTCCCATTTCGTCTCGAAGATCCAGTCGGGATCGTCGAATGGCTTGTCGGTTAGGGTGGCGAGCATGGGGCGGAGATCGGGTTTCATGAGGGGTGGCTTCCGTGCCAAATGGGGGTCGCTATAGCGTACATTAGAGACAAAAAGGGGAGAGAAACGTGGACCTCGCTGAGCTCAATAGAGTTGCCAACGCGCTCGTGACACCAGGAAAGGGCGTGCTCGCCGCGGACGAATCCGCGGGCACGGTGAAAAAGCGCTTCGACGTCATCGGGGTCGAATGCACCGAGGATAATCGCCGCGATTATCGTGAGCTTCTGTTCCGCTCCAAGGGCATGGCGAATATCTCAGGCGTGATCCTGTTCGACGAGACCATCCGGCAGAAGGCCAAGGACGGGACGCCGCTCGTCAAGGTGATCGAGTTTGCCGGCACGCTTCCTGGTATCAAGGTCGACAAGGGCGTGAAGCCGCTGCCCTTCTGTCCCGGCGAGGTGATCACCGAAGGGCTCGACGGCCTGGGCGAGAGGCTCTCCGAATATCGCGGGCTCGGGGCGAAGTTCGCGAAGTGGCGGGCGGTCATCGATATCGGCGCCGGCATCCCCAGCTATGCTTGCGTCAACGCCAACGCTCATGCGCTCGCACGCTACGCCGCGCTCTGCCAGACCGCGGACATCGTGCCGATCGTCGAGCCGGAGGTGCTGATGGACGGCGACCATGACATCGACCGTTGCGCCGACGTCACCGAGTTCGTTCTGAAGACGGTCTACGAGCAGCTCTACTACGCGCGGGTAAAACTCGAAGGCACGGTGCTCAAACCCAACATGGTTGTGCCGGGCAAGAAATCGGCGAAGCAAGCCTCCGTCACCGAGGTGGCGGAGAAGACCGTGCGCGTGCTGAAAGACTGCGTGCCGGCGGCCGTGCCGGGCATCGCCTTCTTGTCGGGCGGGCAGGCTGATGTCGATGCGACGGCAAGGCTCGACGCCATCAACAAGATCGGCGGGCTCCCCTGGAAGGTGAGTTTCTCCTATAGCCGCGCGCTGCAGGCGGCGCCGCAAAAGGCCTGGTCCGGGAAGCCCGAGAATGTCGCCGCGGCTCAAGCGGCTTTCGCGCATCGGGCGCGCATGAACGGACTCGCTTCGCTCGGCCAGTGGAAGCCGGACCTCGAGCAGGTCGCCGCCTGATCGATGGGTCCGTCAGCCGTGGTGAGCGGACACGGCCTTGGCCACCTCGCCGGTGATGTCGCGCGGCAGCGCGTGCGAAACGTCGCCGAGACTGACCATGCCCACCATCTGCATCGCCTCGTTGAGCACTGGCAACCTTCTGAGCTGCTTTCCCTCCATGATGCGGACGGCGTCCTCGACGTCCTCGTTGTCGCGGCAATAGACGACGCCGGATGTCATCACGTCCTTGGCGTTGACCTTTGATATGTCCTGGCTGTCGGCCACGCAGCGGATGGCGATGTCGCGGTCGGTGACCATGCCGACGAGCTTGCCGTCGGCGGCAACCGGAATGGCGCCGACATCGAGCTCGCGCATTCTCTTGGCGATGGCGTTGATCGCGGTGTCGGGCGACACGCATTCGACGCCCTTATGCATCATATCTTTCACTTTCATCGGGGGACTCCTTTGGACCAACACATTGAGTGCCGTTAGCGGCTAAGACGCGTGCGATTTGACGTCGCCACGGAGCCGCCGCGCATGATCCTCGAGCTGGCGCACGGCGGCTTCGAAGGCGTCGCGTATGGCGACGTTGATATCCTCGTGCGCCTGGTTCTTCGGGCCTTCCTGAGTCACATGCACGTCCTTCCCCGGCATGCCGATGTCGATCCGCACCTTGTAGAGCTTGCCCTTGTGGTGCCGGCGATGCGGCGCCTCGATGGTGACGTCGCAGCCCACAATGCGCTCAAAGAAGCGGTTGAGCTTGGCGGCCTTCTCGCGGACCATCGCTTCCACGTCAGGCGAAGGGTCCATGTTCCGGAAGCTGATCTGCAGGGGTATCTGCATGTTTTTCTCCTTTTCGATACTCAAACCAAGGCCCCCGCGGTCACGAGCCAGTCTCGATCTCGTTGATCACGTCGTCCACACCGAAACCATACCAGGCGTCCCACTCGGCGGCATCGCACGCCACCGACGATTGCACCCAGCCGGTCAGCCGAACGGTGTGCACACGAACGCCAACGCGAACTTGCGAGGCTTCGAATAGGACCGTCGCTGCGTTTCATCGCGTGGCATCCGTGCGGTTACGCCGGGTGGCAGGAGGTGGCGCAAATGCAGCAATCCTGGCTCAAGGAAGGTGGGCCGGCTCACGGTCACCGGCTTTCAGCTCGCCCAGAGCGACTTCACGTTAATGTACCCTGAAGCTCCGGCGGAAAGGACCGCAATGGCGTAGGATCCCCTAAAGGCTACCGCGGGATGGGGTTCTCGCACACTGTTTTGATCTTGAGACCTTGTTAGAACGTGCATCGACTTAGGTCGTTGCTTCGATGCCACACTTTATTTGAAAAAGTCGCGTGTCTTAGGGTTGTCACGAGAACGTCATTGCTCGGCTTCTAGTTTGGGACCAGCAATTCAAGGGATCCGACGCCGAGTCGCATAGGCGGGGGGCACCTTGTTCCGACGCAAAGGCTTACCGGGGAAGCAGCAGGTTTCAAACATAAAGTGGAGGGGTGAGGGGTTATGACTGGGGGATTGAGGGGATGCGCCAGCCACTTGGCGATTGCCGCGCTATTTTGCGTGATGGGGGCGACGGTCTTCGTGGCGAAACCGGCCAAGGCGGCCGATCTCGGAGGCGATTGCTGCGCTGATCTCGAGGACCGCGTTGCCGAGCTCGAGGCGACCACCGTCCGCAAGGGCAACAAGAAGGTGTCCGTACAGATCTACGGAAAGGTCAACTACGCCACGGAGTTCTGGAACGATGGTGACGAGCAAAACACTTATGTCGTCAACAACTACAACGAATTCGAACTCGGACCGGCATCAAAGGCTCGGCCAAGATCGCTGGGGACTGGTCGGCGGGCTACCGGTTGGAATGGGAGTACCGGGATGCGGCCTCGAGCCGGTTGAACCAGTTCAACGACGATAATGCATTTGACACAAATGGACCGCTAGTCACTCGCTGGTCGCAGATGTACCTCGCCAACAAAACTTACGGCACGCTGAATTGGGGTCTAACTGCTACTCCCAAATACGACATCACCAAATATGGCCTGGAGACGATTTCGACGGAGCCTGGAGAAATCGGTGGCCTGTCCGACACGTTGGTTTCGGATTTTCGGATGAACGATGCCTTCTTCTTGCGGCAAAAGGGATTCAATAACGCCGAGGGATTGTCCTCTGGCGCTAACGGGGGAACAGCCCTGTCCTGGCAAAATATCGCCCGCTGCTATAGCTCGAGCGATCAGTTCAACTGCGCCTCCCGCCGCAACGGCGTAAGCTATGTTTCCCCCGATTGGTACGGATTGAACGTTCAATACGGCTATTTCGAAGACGACCTGCAGAGCGCGGCTATCCGCTACAAGAACACGTTTGCTCCCTGGGGAGGAGGCTCCGGCCCTTCCTCGGACGATCCATGGCAGTTCGCTGCAGGCATTGCCTGGGAGCAGTGGACCGACGAGCGCTTGGCGCAAGGCGCCGGAGGCGGAGCCGGGTTTAAGCGTGACTTAGACGAATGGGCAGGCTCCGCGGCCCTCAAGCACAAGCCGACGGGCCTATTTGTTGTGGGTGTTTTCAGTATTGCCGACTCAAACGACTCGGATGTGCAAGGGGCGTTCAACGGTCAAAGCGCACCGCAAATGACCGCTTGGAACGTCCAGGGCGGCGTTCAGCGACCCGTTTCATGGTTTGGGTTGGATAAACTCGGTGAGACCGCCTTGTGGGGTGGCTTCTCCGACGTGATGGATGGCTTTGCTCCAGGAAGCAACCCCAATGGCACTCAGATATGCCAGCCCGGTGGGACCAACTGCGATGTAGGCGCGCTCGGCACTCCGGCGACGATGTTGCTGAAAGCCAACACCTTCCCGGGCATCGGCGTTACGACCCAGGTCACTAGCTCGGACGTGAACGAATGGTTTATAGCACTCGATCAGTCGTACGCCGCGGCTGCCATGCACCTCTACGTCGCGTATGAGCACTTTGATGCGAATCTCAAGCTGATCAACTCCAGCAAGAACCGCGTGCCCTTATCGTTGGATGGCTTTGACATAGTCTACTCGGGCGGCCGTATCTACTTTTAATCCAATTTCGTCTTGCCAGAAGCGCATAGTGGAAGTGCGTTGTCAGCCCCCAGCGTTGGGTTTCGCATCATGGCAGAGCAATTGTGGGGCGTCCACGTTGTTCAACCTGGCATCCACGCCAATTTGCTAGCGCAAGGATTTTGAAAGTTCGAGCTGGCTGCTCATCGTTTGGAGCGCAGCCGATTGAGGCCGATGCAATTCTTTACATTTCCCAAACCGCCGAGCCTTAGCGGTTGCCAAGCCGCCGAGGCAATCCCGATCCGAGGCCATATGGATTGTTGCGGGAGGAAGTCGGCGTTCGACGGACCTCAAACCAGAATTCGCCTGTGACAACGGCGAACTCAACTGCTGCCTACAGGGCTCGTGCCGCAAGAGGGCAGTCAACATCCGCAGTCACGCGTCACGCGCGGTCACCGTCCCTTTCTCTTTATCGACGGTCTGAACCAAACCCTTGATTGCGAACTCTTTTTGGATTGCGTCTCAACGGAGCGATTGTCCGCCTGGTGGCTAATTTTCGTGGCGGAAATGTCACAAGGCGGCCGAAAACGTCCGCGCCTGCTCGGTTATCAATTTACCTTCCAGAAGGAATCCGTATTAGTAGGTCGTAGAACTCTCTATCGGGGGGGTTCTGTCACGATGCTCGTGAGGGGACTCTACTGGATGACGCCGGGAGGCTAATCCGGACCGAGAGTTTGGATTAGGCAATTTATCAGGGAAGGTGGAGATGGACATGTTTGGGGGACTGACAAAAACATCCAGCCGCATCGCCATCGCGTCCGCGCTTGGGATGACGCTTGGCGGTTTCGCCATGGGCGCCAGCCCTGCCAAGGCCGCAGATCTCGGTGGAGACTGCTGCGCGGATCTCGAGGAGCGGGTGGCTGAGCTCGAGGCAACGACCGTCCGCAAGGGCAACAAAAAGGTCTCCGTGACCTTGTCCGGTTGGGTGGTCAAATATGCGGACTTCTGGGACGACGGCGCAGAGTCGAACGTCTACGTTGGCGACAAGCACACGACCCTGTCGAGCCATTTCCAGATTTCGGGCAGCGCCACGATCAGCCCCGGTTGGTCGTCTGGTTACACGATCGCCGTCGAGGTCAGGGGCAATAGCACGGTCGGCGACGCAAATCAGTTCAACGACAACACCTCCACGATCAACAATGTAGGCATATTGAGCAACATCAACGTGCTCTTGTCGTATATGTGGATCAAGAGCGACGCCTACGGCACTCTAAACTGGGGTCAGCTCAGCCAGGCGACGGACAACGTGGCGCTGCTGCCTGACTTGTCGGGCACCATCATCGAGTCCAATGCGGTGCTGTTCGATGGAGCCTTCTTCTTCCTGCGGCCCACGGGCCCCGGCATTCCTCACAATGCCCAAGGTCTGTCGGGCCTCACTTGGGGCACTATGGTAACCTGCCTCGAAGCGGGCGGCGGCATCGGCGCCGACTGCAATGGCTTTCCGCAAAACGGCATCCGCTACGATAGCCCGACCTGGGGCGGATTCAGCGTATCGGGTGGCTTCGCCGAGGACGACGTTTGGGACATCGCCCTGAAATACGCGGCAGACTGGAACAGCATCAAATTCTCCGCGGCTGCCGGCTATTCACAAAGCACGGACGAGGGTTGTTTCCTAGCGGGCACCAGCCAATTTAATCATGCAACCTGCGGAAGCTCGGGCGGTAGTGGCGCTGGCGTCGTCCTTGGTGGCGGTGGCGCCCCGTTCCAGGATTTCCGCATGGAGCGCAACGTTGCCCAGGTTGGCGCCTCGATCTTGCACGTGCCGTCTGGCCTGTGGGCGTATGGCTTGTTCCAGCATGAGGAAAACAACGGGACGGATGTTAACCGTATTCCGACCGGGAACTCAACTTTCAACAAGTTTAATGGTCAGTTTGGCGATGACGCCAACGAGACCGACGTCTGGTTCGTTAAGGCTGGTATCAAGCGGACCTGGTGGCCGGCGGGTGCGACCGTGCTATGGGGCGAGGGCGGTCAGTATATGAACCAGTTCTCTTCGCTAGCCGGGGTCGATCTCTGCGGGGCAGGGTCGCTGGGCGGTACCACTCCGAACGCCACAACGCCATTTGGCGGTGGGGGCGTCTGCTTCAATAATCAGAGTGCTTTTCTTACCGGCTCGACGGTCAACCGTTGGGGCGCAGGCGTCATGCAGGAGATTGACTCTGCTGCGATGCACCTTTGGTTTAACTGGCAGCACCTGGAGTTGGATACGAGCATGGTCGCCAATCCCATCGGCACCGACAACCACAATATCCACAACTTTAGGAGCGTCGATCAGGGCTTCCAAGATCTGGATATGTTCATGGCCGGTGGCGTGATCTTCTTCTAACCCAAAAACCACCTTCCAAATTGAAGCCGCCCCTTCGGGCGGCTTCTTTTTTGTCCAGAAGTCCGAGCCAGACCCGAGTGCCCGGACGAGCCTCATAAGGCAAAGACGGGAGGGTTGTGGAAGGCCAGATCCGGGGCTATCTGTGGCACAAGAAAGTCTTGGCCCCCAAGAAAGACCGCTATGCAGAAGGAAGCCCCCAAGGGCGGGTCGGCCCGCACCCCGGTCCTGACCGTCAAGAATGTTTCGTATTATTACGGGTCTAAGCTGGCCCTCGACGATGTGAGCTTCGAGGTGTTTCCCGGGAAGGTGACGGCGCTGCTTGGGCCGAACGGCGCCGGCAAGACGACGCTCTTTTCCCTCATCACCCGTTTGTTCGACGCTCCCACAGGGCGCATCGAGATCGTCGGCCGGTCTGCGGCGGAGTGGGGTAGCAGGGCGCTCGAGCCGCTTGGTGTGGTGTTCCAGCAGCCGACCCTCGACCTCGACCTCACGGTGAAGCAGAATTTGCGCTACTTCGCGGCGCTGCGCGGGCTGAAGCGTAAGGACGCCGATGAGCGCATGGTGCGGGCATTGGATGCCTTGGCTATGAAGGAGCGTATCGGCGAGCGCGTGCGAGACCTGAATGGCGGGCATCGGCGGCGGGTGGAGATCGCCAGGGGCATATTGCACAGCCCGAAACTTCTGCTGTTGGACGAGCCGACCGTTGGCCTCGACGTGCCGACCCGCACCGCCATCGTCAAGCATATCCATGAGCTTGCCCGCGCCGACCATATCGGCGTGTTGTGGGCGACGCATCTCTTCGACGAAGTCGAGCCTGACGATGATTTGCTGGTGCTGACGCGTGGGCGCATCGTGGCGCGCGGAACCACGAAGGACGTGGTGGCGGAGACCGGCGCCGGCGATCTCGGCGGCGCCTTCCGGCTTTTGATCGGCGGCGATACCGAGGAGGACATTGCCGCATGAAGCCGATGCACTATGTCCGCGCCTTCAACGGCATTGTCTGGCGGGAATTGCTCCGCTTCCTTCAGCAGCGTGAGCGCTTTTTTGCCGCGCTGGTCAGGCCATTGATCTGGCTCATTATTTTTGCTGCTGGCTTCCGCGCCGCGCTCGGTATTTCGATCATCCCGCCCTATCAGACCTACATCACCTATGACGTCTACATTACGCCTGGCCTGCTCGGCATGATCCAGCTCTTCAATGGCATGCAGACCTCGCTGTCGATGGTCTATGACCGCGAGATGGGCTCCATGCGCGTGCTGCTGACCACGCCGCTGCCGCGCTGGTTCCTGCTGGTGTCGCGTCTGTTCGCCGGCGTGGTGGTGTCCCTCTTCCAGGTCTATGTCTTCCTGCTTGTCGCTTATTTCTGCGGCGTCGAGCTGCCGCCTTGGGGCTACCTTACGGCACTCCCGGCACTGATCCTGACCGGCATGATGTTCGGGGCGCTCGGCATGCTCGTGTCCTCGACCATCAAGCAGCTCGAGAACTTCGCCGGCATCATGAACTTCGTGATCTTCCCGATGTTCTTCGCCTCCTCCGCGCTCTATCCGTTATGGAAGATGCGCGAGGGCAGTCTGTGGCTCTATTACATTTGCATCTACAACCCGTTCACCTATGCGGTCGAACTGATCCGCTTCGCCCTCTATCTCGAAGTGAACTGGCAGGCGCTTGCCGTGGTGGTCGGCTGCCTGCTGGTATTCCTCGGGTTGTCGGTGTGGGCGTACGATCCGTCCTTCGGCATCCAGCAGCGAAAGGCCGCCGCCGCCGCGGCTTAAGGCTCAGCCGGTGGCGAAATTTGCCGGATAGCGCTTGAGCAGGTCGGCATAGATTTCCTCGACCATGGCCGCATCGCGCTTTGCTTGCGGGATCGCGATCGGCACCATCGCCACGACATGGGTCGGGCGCGGCGCCAGCAGCACCAGTTGATCGGCAAGCAGGATCGCTTCCCGCGGATTGTGGGTGACGAGGAGCGCCGTGGTCGGCCGCGCCGACCACACATCCAGCAGGAGACGGCGCAAGCGGTCGGCGGTGCGCTCATCGAGCGAGACGAAAGGCTCATCCAGCAGCAACAGGTCAGGACGCGGGGCGAAGGCGCGCGCAAGAGCAACGCGGCGGGCGAGCCCAAGCGACAGCTCCTGCGGATAGCGCGACAGCATGTCGGCGATGCCGACGGCAGAAGCGAGACGCTCCAGCTCCGCGCTCGATATGGTCTCGGCGACGATCTCGATATTCTGCTCGACCGTGCGCCACGGTAAGAGCCGCGGCTCCTGAAACATGATGCCGATGCGTGCGTTCTCAGGGACGCGCACCTCGCCGATGAAGCGATTGTCGAGCCCGGCGACGATGCGCAACAGCGTGGTCTTGCCGCAGCCAGACGGGCCCATCAGCACCGTCATGCTTTGCGGCTGCACCTCGAGCACCAGATCGCGAATGGCGGGGATCCTCGTCCCGTCCGCCCCGATATGGGTCTTCTCCTCGATGCGGATGTCAAACTGGCTTGTTGCGCCAGCGGGTCGTGCGTCGTTCAAGGGGCTGCACCAGCAGATATTCGATTAAGAGCATGACGGTGACAAAGGCGATGGTGTAGCCGAGGATGGCCGTCACGTTGAAGAGCTGGAAGTTAAGGTGAAGCTCGAAGCCGACACCGTTCGGCCGACCGAGCAGCTCGACCACCAAAACAATCTTCCAAATCAATGAGATACCTGATCGCGAGGTCGCCGCGAAATAAGGCTGAAGCTGCGGCAGGGTGACGTTGCGCAACTTGCTCCAAGCCGAAAGGCGATAAGCGCGTGCCATCTCCTCGAGCCCGGGGTCGAGCGAACGGGCGCCCTCGCGCATCATGACGATGGCGTTTGGGATCTTGTTCAAGGCCACGGCGCCTATTGCCGCAGCCTCGTTCAGCCCGAACCACACATAGGCAAGTATGATGATGACGAGGGCCGGTAGGTTGAGCAGCACGATGAGCCAGGGGTCGAGCGCCCGGTCCAACGCCGGCGACTGGCCCATGGCAATACCGATGACGCTGCCGATCGCCATCGCCACCACAAAAGATGCGGTCACCCGCCATAGCGTGATGCCGAGCTCGGCAAGGAGATCGCCATGCATGGCCTCGTCGACGACGTAGCGGAGCACTTCGACGGGGCCGGGCAGGAGCCGGCTTTGCGCAATCTCAGCGGCGATAAACCAAACTAGCAAGAACCCGGCGACCGAAAGCAGGGAAACGAGGGGCCCGCGGTAAGAGCGAGTCCCGGTCAAGGTGTCGGGAGGTGCCGCGCTGACGCTCAAGACTTGCCGCCCTTCCAGAACGTGCCGGGGGCGAGCTCGGCGCCTGGTCCCACAAGCTTCTCGCCGCCAAACTCGCGCAGGAACTGGTAGAGCACCTTGGCGTCAGACTCGTTCTCGGTGGTGGAGCGCTCCGGGATGCCCTCGCGGTACCGCCGCCTGAGAGCATTGAAGGTCGCGTCGTCCTCGGCCCGCATCAGCGGCCGGATCGCGTCCCAGGCTTCATTGGAGGTGGCGAGCAGCTCATCGGCCTTGGCGGCGGCGCGCAGGAACCCTTCCACCGCCGTCAAATGCTGCTTGGCCCAGGCCTCGCTGAACACATAGCCGACCATGGCGACCTCGCCCTTGGCGCCGAGCTCGCTCACCACGTCCTCAATGCCGATCAGCTGCGTGAAGCCGGATGCCTCGAGTTCTCGCGGCGTACGGCCAGAAGTTGAGCACGGCGTCGACCTCGCCTTGCTTCGCCTTCTCGGCGAGCAGCGGCGGCGCGCCGAAGACCTGCGTGGTGTCGGTCCTGAGATCGAGATTGGCGGTCCTGAGTGCATAGGCCACGATCAGGAGCCAGCTCTTGTCGAGCGGGCCGCCGGCGACCCCAAGCTTCTTGCCCTTGAGATCCGTCAGAAGTCTTGATCGGGGAATTGGGGGGAACCATGATGGCGCCAAGGGCCGTGGTGAAGGGAGAGAAGGTGAAATCGGCGCCGCCACTCCGCTCGCGCGATACCCACAGCCAGTCGGTGGCGATGATATCGACCGAGCCGCCTTGCAGACCTACCGCGGTCGCCTCGGTGCTTGCGAGCGGCACGACGTCGAGGTCGATTCCCTCCGCCTTGTCGAAGCCATTGCGTTGAATGGTGTCAACCACCCAACTGACCGTCCCGAATTTGAGGACACCGACTGTGACCTTATTCGCCGCCTCGGCCGGCGCGTCGACAGTGAACGCCGCAATGGTGGACATCACGAGGGCTAACAGAACTCGACGCAACGGGCGCTCCTTCCGCGTTGTTTTTTGTTCAGTCCAAAGTGCCGGGGTTCGCCACGAGATGAGCGGGCAGCTCCGATGCCACCGGAAGCGGCCGACGCCCTTTGCTCGCGTTTGCGAGGCCCGGAATTTGGTATGGCGCGTGACCGCGAGAGTGGCGCGAGCATACTCTCCGATCCCGCCGAACTAAGCAAGATTTGCCTGGCAACATTGCCACTCTTCCAGCCGTCTTTGCCAAGGCCGACAAGCCTCACGATCAGGCCTGCGCCCTGAGGCGGTAACCGTGGCCGCGCACGGTTTCAAGCATGGGCTCCCGGCCTGGCGTGTCGATCTTGCGGCGGAGCCGCGCTATATAGACGTCCACCACATTGGTCAGCGGATCCTCGCTATAGCCCCAGACCTGGTTCAGGATGCGGGTGCGTGAGAACACCCGTCCGGGTGCGGCCATCAACAGCTCGAGGATGGCGAGCTCTTTGGCCGTGAGCTTGATCTCTTCGCCGGCGCGCTTCACCTCGACCAGCTCGCGGTCGAGCACGAGATCGCCCACCCGCAAGACATTGGAGCTTGGCGCGAAATTGTGTGAACGGCGGACCAGCGCCTCGATGCGCGCCAGCAGCTCGTCGAAATCGAAGGGCTTGGCGAGATAGTCGTCGGCGCCCACGCGCAATCCCTTGATCTTGTCCTCGAGCGTGTCCATGGCGGTCAGCATCAAAATTGGAGTGTGGTCGCCTTCGAGGCGCAACCGCTGGCAGACGTCGTAGCCGTGCATGTCGGGAAGCATCAAATCGAGCACGATCACATCGAACTCGCCGGTCTTGGCAAGGTCGACCCCCTCGGTGCCGGTCGCAGCAACGGTGACGCCATGATTTTCGGCGCGGAGCCCACGGTCGATGAAATCGGCGACCCGCGGCTCATCTTCGACGAGGAGGACGTTCACTTCGCTGCCTCCGCGGGAGACGCCGGCAACGCGACCGTAACTGTGGTGCCTTCACCCAAGCGGCTATCCATTTCGATCCGTCCCTTGTGGGCCTCGACGATGGCCTTGGCGACGGGGAGGCCAAGGCCGAGTCCCTCTTCATTCAATTCTGCGGCGTTGCCGCCACGGCGAAAGCGCTCAAAGATGCCTTCCAATTCTTCCGGAGCAATGCCGATGCCGCTATCGGAGACGCGAACCCGAACTTCCCCCGCGGTGCTTGCCACATCGACCTTCACCTCGCCTTTCGAATTCGAATAGCGGACGGCGTTGTCCAAGAGAACCATGAAAAGTTGCCGAAGCCTTGCCGGGTCGCCATGCACGAAATCCTGGGCCGACCCGTTGGCATAGGTAATGGCCACCGACTTTGGGTGAGCGAGGACCTTGGCGTCGCCGCACACCTTCTCAAGCAAATTGCCGAGATCGATGGTTTGCAGATTAAGACGCGCGGCGCCGGCGCCTTGGCGGGCGATGAACAGTAGGTCGTTCACGAGCACGGACAGATGTTTGGCCTGCTCCACGATGCGCGAGATCGAGTTCTTATATTCGGCCACCGGCTTGTTCTTGCCGCGGAGCGCGATTTCGCCCTCGCCGCGGATGACGGTGAGCGGCGTGCGCAGCTCGTGACTGATATCGGCGAAGAAGGCGCGGCGGGTCTCGTCCACCTTGCGCAAGGACTGGTTTGCCTGGCGGAGCTCCTCAGTGCGCTCGACCACCTGGGCTTCAAGATTGGCGTGAGCGTCTTCAAGGGCCCTCTGGTGGGACTGGAGATCGCCGGCCATGCGATTGAAGCTTTGGCCGAGATCGGCGAACTCGTCGCGGCCGGATATCGTGATGCGATGCGAGAGGTCACCTTGAGCGAGCGCGCGCGTGCCACGCAGAAGCTCGGCGAGTGGTGTCCTGAGCCGCTGCAGCAGCAGCATGACCAGGGCGAGCGTGACCAGAATCGCGATCAGCGCATGGATCTGACTGATCCGCTCGAGCTGGGTCAACAGCCGCGCGGCGTCCGCATCGATCCTCACGACCTCGGCTGTCTCGTCGGCGACCGCGACCTCGATAAGCTCGTTCAGCTTCTTGTCGATGCCGCCCTTGAGCAGGGCGAGCAGCGTCGACCAGGCGACGTCGGGACGTCCGCGGCTGCGCAATTGCTCGACCTCGCCGAGCTGATCGAGCGTGTGCTGGAACTCCGCCTTGATGTTGTTCAGCCGATCGAGCTCCGCGGATTCCATCCTGCGCTCATCGGGGTCGACCATGGTGAGCTCGGTTTGGGTAAGCCGCTCAAGCTCGGCGAGGTCGGATTCGATGACCTGGTGTAGATAGGCCGCGCCGAGGGGACGGTCGCCGATGCCGGTGAGAAGCGTATCGGTCCACGCTTTGAACAGCTGCTGGCTATGGCGGGACAGCTGCAACTGGCGTTCCAGCTCCTGATGCGCGATGCGCGAGCGGCTGAGATAGCTGTGGGATTTGGTCACGCCCCAATAAGCGAGCGCGGCTGCTGAGAGCGCCATGGTCAGCAGCAGACCCGCAGTGATCAGGAGCTTGGTCTGGTAGCGCATGCAAATCTCGTCATTTCAAGTCCGGCGCTGTGGCGGACGGGCAACAATTCCCGGCTGATCTTTAGGTGGGCCAAGCGCGCCCGATGGGCCAAAGGCCCCCATAGCATTTTCCTACGTTATACTGGGTTTTGGCGTGACCACTGAGCGTGTCTTACAGCCTTATCGCCGACGGCGTTCTCGATGAATGTCGGCGTCCAGTTCGGCTTGACCGACGCGACCTCGGATACCGCCCTGAAATTTCAGGGCTCAGTGTCGTTCTAGCGCCTCTCGGAACCGAGCCAATCCTAGCGGCGGTCCTCGTTCCGCAGGCGCACTACTTTTGGCTTGACGGATGGGACATGCGGCAGCCATTCAACGTCCATCATGCTGATCAAAGTGCTTGGGTCTGCGGCGGGCGGCGGCTTTCCGCAGTGGAATTGCAACGGGCGGAATTCGGCCGACCTGCGCAAAGGCGTTGCTGGACTGCGAGCCCGCACTCAGGCCTCGGTGGCGGTGAGCGCCAATGGCCGCGATTGGGTGCTGCTCAATGCAAGCCCGGACCTGCGCCAACAAATCAACGAGACGCCGGAGCTGCAGCCCGCGGCCAATAAGGAGCCGCGCAACAGCCCGATCAAGGCGGTGATCCTGACCAACGGCGATGTCGATGCGCTTGCCGGACTGCTCACGCTGCGCGAGGCGCAGCCGCTCACGATCTATGGCAGCAAGCGCGTGCTCGATGTGCTCGCCTCGAATAGCATTTTCGATGTGCTCGATTCATCGCTCGTGGCGCGCAAGCCCATGACGCTCGGGACGTCCTTCGCCGTCGAGGGCCCAGAGGGGCCGGTCGGCATCGACATCGAGGCGTTCCCCGTGCCTGGCAAGGTGGCGCTTTATCTTGAAGATGCGAAGGCCGGCGAAAGCCTCGGCACGCAGGATGGCGACACGATCGGCCTGAGGGTGACGGAGGCTGGATCAGGCCGCCATTTCTTCTACGTGCCGAACTGCGCCAAGCTCGATGCGGCGACGGCCGCGCGGCTCAGGGGCGCGCCGCTCCTCTTCTTCGACGGCACGCTCTACACAAATGACGAGATGATCGTGCAAGGCCTGATGAACAAGACCGGCGACCGCATCGGCCACATGAACATCTCAGGCCCGAGCGGGACGATCGCGGCCTTTGCCGACCTCGGAGTCGAGCGTAAGATATTCATCCATATCAACAATTCCAATCCGGTACTGCGCGAAGACTCGCCAGAGCGCAAAGCAGTCGAGGCGTCAGGGTGGGAAGTTGCCTATGATGGCATGGCAATAGGGGTGTAGGCCATGTGTGGCATCGCGGGCTTCCTGGACCTCGAGCGCCGCTCCGGCTCTCAGGAGCTGGAAGCGCTCGGACGAGCGATGGCGGCGACGCTCAACCATCGCGGCCCCGATGCTCATGGCGTCTGGGCCGACCCCGAGGCCGGCGTTGTGCTCGGCCACACGCGGCTCGCAATCGTCGATCTCTCGCCGGCGGGCGCGCAACCCATGGTGTCGAGCTGCGGCGCCTGCGTCATCAGCTATAACGGCGAAATCTACAATGCGCGAGACTTGAGGCCAGAGCTCGAGGCGCGCGGGCGGCGCTTCAGTGGGCATTCCGATACCGAGGTCCTGGTCGAGGCCATCGCCGAATGGGGCGTGCGCGCCACGATCGAGCGCCTCATCGGCATGTTCGCTTTTGCGGTGTGGGATCGCAGAGACCGCACGCTGAGTCTTGTTCGCGACCGCGTAGGCATCAAGCCGCTCTACTATGGACCGCAGAACGGGCGTGTGGTTTTTGCCTCGGAGCTCAAGGCCTTCGAGGTGCTGCCCGGCTGGCGGCCTGAGCTCAACCGCGATGCGCTCGCTGCCTATTTGCGGCTCGCTTACGTGCCGTCGCCTCATTCGATCTATCGGGGCATCGGCAAGCTCGAGCCTGGCCACGTCGCCACCATCGATGCCGAAGGGAAGGTCGCCGCGTCCGCCTTCTGGAGTGTGGAGAAGGCGGCTGAGCGCGGAAAGAGAGCGCAGTTTCATGTGAGCGACCGCGAGGCGACCGATACGCTGGAAATGCTGCTTGGGGACGCGGTCGGGCGTCGGCTCGTGGCCGACGTGCCGCTCGGAGCGTTTCTGTCCGGTGGCATCAACTCGTCGGCTGTCGCGGCGATGATGCGGATGCGCAGCAACTCGTCGGTGCGTACCTATTCGATCGGCTTCAAGGAGGAGGGCTTCGACGAGGCCCCACATGCCCGCGCCGTCGCCGCTCATCTCGGCACCGACCATACCGAGCTCTATGTCAGCCCGGTCGAGGCGCAAGCGGTCATTCCGGAGCTTCCCACCATCTATGACGAGCCTTTCGCCGATTCGTCACAAGTGCCGACCTATCTCCTGTCGAAGCTGACGCGCGAGCACGTCACGGTGGCGCTCTCCGGCGACGGCGGCGATGAACTGTTCGCCGGGTACACCCGGCATCGCTTCGCGCGGGTGGCAAGCAGGATGCCGGCGCCAATGGGCAGGGCCTTGGCGTGCGGCCTCGGCGTGGCTGGCCCGGCGCTTTGGGAACGCGCCTTCAGCCTTTTGCCGGCGGAGCGGCGACCGCGCCTTGCGGTCGAGAAGATGCACAAGGCGGCGGCACTGTTCAGCGCCGGCGATGAAGACGGCTATCGCAGCCTGGTCAGCGCGTGGGAGGAGCCTGAGTCCCTCGTTAATGGCGGCAAGGAGCCGAAGGGGGCGATCTTCGATGCGAGCGTCGCCCGCGCGCTGCCAGACCCGCTCGACCGTATGCAATATCTCGACACCGTCACCTATCTCCCCGACGACATCCTCACCAAGGTCGACCGCGCCAGCATGGCGGTGGCGCTCGAAGTGCGCGTGCCGATCCTCGATCATCGCATCGTGGAGTTCTCCTGGCGGTTGCCGGCTTACTTCAAGATCCGGGGCGGGCGCGGCAAATGGCTGCTGCGCCAGGTGCTCTATCGCCATGTGCCGAGAGACCTGGTGGAACGGCCAAAGTCGGGCTTCGCCATTCCTCTCGGCACTTGGCTCAGGGGGCCCTTGCGGGCCTGGGCGGAGGAATTGCTGTCGGAGAAGCGGCTTGGCGAAGGCGGGCTGCTCAACCCCGCGCCCATCCGTGCGCGATGGGCTGAGCATCTGGAGGGCACGCGCAACTGGCATGCCCCGCTATGGACGGTGCTGATGTTCCAGGCTTGGCGGCAGCCACGTGGGATCTGATCAGGACGCTCATTAGCTTGCTCGGCGCCCGGTGGTACCAATCTCGCCGAAGGCAACCACATTGCTGGAGCGCGCGATGATCGCCGGGTTCTCGGCGCGTTGAGCGGCGGTCGCCCAATACGCTTCGATGCGTTCTGCGAAGGGACGCGACCGTTCGGCAAGCAATCTTGCCCCGCGCGTTTCTGCTTCCCGCCGAAGAGCTCTATGCCGGGCGCGACAACGTTTCAGGAACGCTGCCGTGCCCTCTGGGCTAGCGAACACCATGGTCGGCGCCGACACGAGCTGCCGCAACAAGGCGATGTCGTGATCGTCGCCGAGAATCTGCGACAAGTCTCGGGCGGCCTCGGCCCGCGCCGCAAGCTCTGACGGCCAGCAGGGGGTGAGCAATTGCATATGACGCCAGTGATGCTGGAGCGTCTTGCGCCACTCGTGGAAGTCCTTGTCGCTGCCGCTGTCGATGGCGCGGGCGAAGGCCTTGCGGCCGCTCCGGTAAGAGTCTCGCAGGCCAAGCGCCACGGGAACGAAGGCGTCTGGATAGACTGCGAGATTGGCCATGGCCGGCCTGAGCCCAAACAGGCCGCGCATGGCGTCGGACGCGGTTCTCCCGTCGAGGCTGCGCTTTGCCGCCTGCCGGCGTTTGTGGAGCCAGGCGCGCAAGGCCGGGATGGGCGATGCATCCCGTTCGCCCTCGGCCCTAGCGAATTTTTCGACCGCGTCGAGCAGGGCGGCTGCGTCGCGGGCCGGGGCAAGCCCGCGAGCCAGCGTCTTCAGCCGATTGGTGAGACTGAGAAAAACGGGCTCAGGCAGCCCAGGCCGGATCAAAACCAGGAGAGAGCGAAGTCTTTTCAAGCACTTGCGAGCGTCGTGGACACCTTTGTGACGCTCTGGCGGGGAGGCAAGGGCGGCATAGGCGGCATCGATTTCGTCCGAAGCCACGCGCCGCACCGCCTCGCTCATCGGCACGGCCGGATCAAGACTGAAGCTGAAACCCATCCAACCCTCTCCGCCCGAAGGCGTGCCCAGCGATCTTCCAGAAGAGGCAGGGGTCGGTCAAGGGGGTCAGGCCAGTAGATAGCCTGTGGATAAGTCCCGCCAGGGCGCGGTGGCAGCGATCCAATCACGCGTGCGCCGCTCCGGATCGTCATTCATGACGATGTCGGTGACCACGGCGGCCGAGGTGGCCCCGGCGGCGAGTACCTCTGGCGCGCGCTCCAAGGTAATGCCACCAATGGCGACCACTGGACAAGCGATCCTCGCTCGCCATTCGCCGATGCGGGCGAGACCTTGCGGCTGCCAGGGCATCACCTTCAGCTTGGTCTGGTAGATGGGCCCGAGCGCCACGTAGTCTGGCTCGGCGGCCAGCGCGGCGTCGAGCTCTGCGAGGCTATGCGTGCTGATACCGAGCTTGATGCCGGCCGATCTGATGGTGTCGAGGTCAGCGCCGGCGAGGTCTCCCTGGCCGAGATGTACGAAGTCGGCACCGAGGTCGATCGCCTCACGCCAATAGTCGTTGACCACGAGCTGGCAACCTTGCGCCGAAGCCAAAGCAAGTGCTCGTGCGATCTCAGTCTTGATCGCAGCAGGCTCCGCCTGCTTGACGCGAAGCTGAATGAACTTTGCGCCTTGGCCCGCGATGCGGGCAACCCAGGTGGCGTCGGGAAGGATGGGATAAAACGGATCGAGCCAGCCCGCGCTCAAGAGACTCGATCGATCTTGAAGAAGGGGGTGCCGGCGACTGGCGTCGATGGCGACGCCATGTCGCGCGGCTTGATTAGCCCGGCCTCGAAGCCGAGGCGTCCGGCCTGGATCGCGCAGGCGAAGGCTTGCGCCATCTTCACCGGGTCGCTTGCCTTGGCGACCGCGGTGTTGAGCAGCACCGCGTCATAGCCGAGCTCCATAGCTTCGGCAGCTTGCGACGGCGCGCCGATGCCGGCATCGATGATCAGGGTCGTCTCGGGGAAATAAGCGCGCAGCGTCTTCAGTCCATCGCGATTGATGAGCCCGCGCGCCGAGCCGATCGGTGAAGCCCACGGCATCAGCACCGTGCAGCCGGCGCCTGCCAACTTCTCGGCCGCACTCAAATCTTCGGTGGTATAGGGGAGGACCTTGAAGCCCTCGGCGACGAGGATGGAGGCGGCCTCGACCAGGCCGAACAGCTCTGGCTGCAGCGTGTCGTCATTGGCGATCACCTCGAGCTTGATCCAAGCCGTGCCAAACAGCTCGCGCGCCATCTGTGCCGTCGCGACGGCCTCCTTGGCGGTGCGGCAACCTGCGGTGTTGGGCAGCACGCGCACGCCGAGCTGTTCGATCAGCTCCCGAAAGCCTTGGCCTGCACGCGCCCGCGCCGACTCGCGCCGGAGCGATACCGTGACGATCTCGGCGGACGATGCCGCGACCGCGTTCTTGAGTGCAGTGGGCGAAGGGTGTTGCGCCGTTCCGAGAAGCAGGCGGGAGGTGAAGCGCTCTCCGTAGATGTCGAGCATCATCCGCCCTGCCTCGGCGCAACGATCTCGACCTCGTCCTTGGGTGAGAGTGGCGTGAGCCCGCGCTTGGCCGAAGCGACGAAGCTGCCATTGACCGCGGTCGCAACCTTGGCTTGCGCGAAGCCGAGCGTCGCGCATAACTCAGCAAGCGTTCGGGCGTCGGTGGCGACAGTCTCGCCATTAACAAGTATCTGCAACGAACACCTCCGGATCGACCGCCCCGGTCTCGATGTGGGCGGCCACGAGCTCGGCTAACACTGGCGCGAGCAGGAAACCATGCCGGTAAAGGCCGTTCACATAGATATAGCGCCGGCCGACCATAATCCTAGGCCGATTGTCGGGGAAGGCCGGCCGCGCGCCGGCGCCCTGCAACACGATCTCGGCCTCGGCGAAGGCTGGGTCGAGCGCATAGGCTGCGGAGAGCAGATCGAGCGCCGACCTGAGCGTGATGGGCCCCGCCTCCTCGCTTTCAATGACGGTCGCGCCGATCATATACACGCCGTTGCCCCAGGGCACGACGTAGAGGGGGAAGCGCGGATGCAGCAGCCGCACGGGACGCGCCAAGTTCACCTCGCGGCTCTTCACCACAATCCGCTCGCCGCGCACGCCACGCAAATTTGATAGCTGGTCCTTGGCGGCAAGCCCGCGGCAGTCAATGACCAGGTCCGCATCGGGGGGGTATTCACCATCGCCAAAGCGGACGTGCGCACCGGCAGCTTGCGCTTGCTCGAGCAGGAAATGGAGCGCCGGCTCCGGCGACAGATGTCCTTCTTGCGGAAAATATAGCGCGCCAGCAAAACGATCGATCAGCGCAGGCTCGATTGCCGCGAGCTCGGTTGGAGACAGGCGCTCATGACCCTCGGTCATGCGAGCGAAGCGGTCTAGCTCGGCGCGGTCGCGTTGCAGCGCTACGACGAGCGTGCCGTTAGCGATCGCGCCTGGGTACGCGTCGCGCCAGAGGGCGAGGCCACGGCAGCCGAGATCGCGCACAATGAGCTCCGCGCTCTCCTTCTCGCAATTCGGCGCGAGCATGACACCGGCATAGAGGCTGCAGCCATGCATGAAAGGCCCGGGTGAGCGCTCGCACAGCGTCACCTTATGCCCGCGGCGGGCAAGGGTGAGCGCCTGCCACAGGCCGACGACACCCGCGCCACGGATGGCGAACATTTTGGGTTGGGGCATGCCCGGAGACTAGTCGCCGAGCGCCACGCCTTCGCGGCGTGGGTCGGCGCCGCCCGCGAGCCCGTCCGGCGTGACGGCGATGACGGCAAGGCCGCTCGTGAAGGGAAAGCGCTGGACCTTGTGGCCGAGCTTACCCATGCCGTCGGCGAGCGCATCCCATTCATCACCCGGCTCGAGGAGGAAGTCAGCGCCAGTCGAGCCGAAATTGGCGAGCGCGGCCGCGGCTTGGGGATCGAGATGCCAGTCGAGCATGGCGATGATGGCCTTTAGGTTGAACAGGATAATGCCAGGTCCTCCGGGAGACCCG
This sequence comes from uncultured Alphaproteobacteria bacterium, assembly GCA_963745855.1. Taxonomy (GTDB): domain Bacteria; phylum Pseudomonadota; class Alphaproteobacteria; order Rhizobiales; family Methyloligellaceae; genus Methyloceanibacter. Next base: position 67,038 of record CAVUZR010000013.1, read on the forward strand.
AGCAAATATCGGAGCTTTCGACCCTGGGCGAAGATGATGGTCGGGTCCATTGAGCTTCGCGGCCGCTTGCCGGGCTCCACGCGGTTCGCGATCGCGCGCCCGTCATCATCGACGGGGACGAAGGAGAAATCGGTCAGCTCATTGTTGAGCAAGAAGCCGCGCACCATCAGATGGGAGCCGAAGGCCTGCTCGATGGAGGTAGTCATGGACAGGGCGTTGCCGTCGTCATCGACGACGGAAATATGGCTCGTGCCGACATTCTCCAATGTCGCGTCGCGGCCGTAAGCGCCCTGGCGCCCGTTGGGGGGCGTCCCGGCCGTCGCCTCGCCAAGCGTGCGCGTTGGATCGATTAGGGTGCGGCGCTGATCGATATAGGTGCGGTCGAGCAGGCCCGACACTGGCGCGGTGACGAAATCCGGATCGGCGAGGTAGCGGTCGCGGTCGGCGAACGCGAGGCGCTCAGCCTCGACGATGTGATGCACCGGCTGAATGGCAAGCGGCTCCTTGCCGAGGTCGAAGGGCTCGATCAGTGCCAGCACCTGGCCAACGGTGACTGCGCCCGACGAGGGAGGCGCCACGCCACAGACCTCATAGCTGCGGTACAAGACGCAGACCGGTTCGCGCAGCTTGGCGCGGTATTGCGCGAGATCTTCGGCGGTGAGCTTGCCCGGCCCGCGCGGGTCGCTTTGCACGGCGACGGCGATGTCGCGCGCGATGTCGCCCTCGTAGAACGCGGAAGGGCCGTTATTGGCGATCACCTCGAACGTGGCCGCGAGCGCGGGATTGGTCAGCTTGTAGCCTGTTGGCCAAGGTCTTCCACTCGCGTCAAAGAAATAGGCGCGCGCTTCCGGCGGAAAGCTTGCGGCCTCGAAGTCGTCCAACAGCTCGGCAAGGCGGTTGGAGACGGAGAAGCCGTCGTGGGCAAGCTTGATGGCGGGAGCAAACAAATCCGCCCAGGGCAGCTTGCCGTATTTGTCATGGGCGAGCTTCAGCGCGGCGAGCACGCCGGGGACGCCGACCGACCGTCCGCACTCGATGGCTTCTTTGCGGGGCAGTGGCTTGCCGGCGGCATCGAGGAATAGCTCCGGCGTCGCCGCTGCCGGGGCGGTCTCGCGGCCGTCGATATTCAACAAGGTCTTGCTGGCCGCATCCCAGGTCAGAATGAATGCACCGCCGCCGAGGCCCGAGGATTGCGGCTCGACCACGTTGAGCACCATCTGCGTGGCGATGGCGGCGTCGACGGCACTCCCGCCTTGGCGCAGGATCGCAAGGCCGGCTTCGGCGGCAAGCGGATTCGCCGCCACCACCATGTGCCGCTTCGCCGTGGCGAGCGCCTTTGGCGTGAAGCCGCTCGGTCCTTCCGGGTGCTCATAGGCGTTGAGCGTCGCACCCGCGCCGAAGGCGAGAACAAATACCAATGAAACAGCAAGCAAGGCGCGTGATTTGATATGCATCATGTGGGCAGTATAGGGGGTTTGGCTCTGACCGCCACGCGACTAATGGAAATCGCGGGATTTCGGGATGATGCGCTCGGCGCGGGGGTGGCGGCGAGGATGCCAATGAGATTTCTCTTTGGCAGCAAGCGGTCGCTTGACGTGATCGGCAGACGCGAGAGGAAAAGGCGTCTGCTCCTCGTCCTGAGGTGAGCGCCAGGAGCTGGGGTCTGGGCGCTTGACCTCATCGGCGTTGGCGACCGGAACGCTTATGCTGTCGGCTTCCTCGTCGAGGAGGCGCAGCCAGTCGCTGCGATCCTCAAGCCGCTCGGCAACGACATGAACAATGTCCTCGTGACGCTGGATGCGGCCAAGCACCACGACGAGTCGGGCGCCCATCACTACCTTGCGCTCGCGCTCCAGCACCTTCGGCCAGATCACCGAATTGGCGACACCTGTCTCGTCCTCGATGGTCATGAACACCACGCCTGCGGCGGAGCCCGGCCGCTGGCGCACCAGCACGACGCCGGCAATCTTCACATGCGCGCCGTCGCGGGAGCGCTTGAGATCGGCGCAAGAGAGAATGCCTTCACTCGCGATGCGAGCACGAAGGAAGCTCATGGGATGGGCTTTGAGCGAAAGCCGCAAGGTCCGGTAGTCGTTCACCACATGCTCCGACAACGGCATGACGGGGAGAGACACTTCGGGTTCGACACCAGCTTCGCTAGTCGCGGCTTGATCGAACAGCGGTAATGGCAGCTCCTTTGGCAGGCCGCGCACCTCCCACAGCGCTTGGCGGCGATCTAATCCAAGCGAGCGGAAAGCATCTGCCGCGGCGAGGCGCTCAAGCGTGGCGCGGCCGACGCCGCTCCGCCGCCACACATCGCGGACATCGCTAAATTTTACTTTTCCCTTCCCGTTGTCATGCCCGCGAAGGCGGGCATCCAGTACCCCCTGGTCTTCGGAGGTACTGGATCGCCCGGTCAAGCCGGGTGATGACATGAGAGGATGAGGAGGACAGAACAGGTGAGGGTTCAGCTCAGCAGGAATGCCGTCGCGGGTCGAGACGATGGCCTTCGCGTCGTCCTCGCGCAGCCCATCGACCTGGCGCATGCCGAGACGCAGAGCGAATTCATTTTTTGTTTGCGCTACCGCGCTTCGCGCTGCTTGAGCGCACGGCTCGAGCGTGCAGTCCCATAGGCTGTGATTGATGTCGACCTCGCGTCCCTCGACTCCATGGTCGACCGCACACCGTACGATCTGCGCCGGCGCATAGAAGCCCATGGGCTGGGAGTTGAGCAGCGCCGCGGCAAAGGCGGCGGGGTAATGGCATTTGAGCCAAGCCGAGACATAGACGAGATGGGCGAAGCTCGCGGCGTGGCTCTCGGGGAAGCCATATTCGCCGAAGCCCTTGATCTGGTTGAAGCAGCGCTCGGCGAATTCGACCGGATAGCCGCGCACCGTCATGCGGCTCACCATCTTCTCATGCAGCCGGTCGATGGTGCCTCGGCGGCGGAAGGTCGCCATGGCGCGACGCAACTCGTTCGCCTCTGGGCCAGAGAATTTCGCCGCCACCATGGCAAGGCGCATGGCTTGCTCCTGAAACAGCGGCACGCCCATGGTCTTGCCTAGAACCTGCTTCAACTCGTTGGCCGGCCCGTGGTCAGGATGCGGCGAGGGGAACTCAACGGCCTCGTCGCCGCAGCGGCGGCGAAGGTAAGGGTGAACCATGTCGCCCTGGATGGGACCAGGGCGCACGATCGCAACCTCGATGACAAGGTCGTAGAATTTTCTCGGCTTGAGCCGGGGTAGCATGTTCATCTGCGCCCGGCTCTCCACCTGAAACACGCCGATCGAGTCGGCCCGGCACAACATGTCGTAGACGGCGGGATCGTCGGGCGGCACGGTGCCGAGCGAAAGGTCGCGCCCGTAATGCTCCTTCAGAAGAGCGAAGCCCTTGCGGATGCACGTGAGCATGCCGAGGCCGAGCACATCGACCTTCAAGAGGCCAAGCGCGTCGAGATCGTCCTTGTCCCATTCGATGAAGGTGCGGTCCTTCATGGCGGCATTGCCGATGGGCACGACTTCGGAAAGGGGTCCGCGCGTCAGCACGAAGCCGCCGACATGCTGGGAGAGGTGACGCGGGAAACCGAGCAGCTCTTGGGTCAGCTCGAGGCAGCGGGAAAGCAGAGGGTCTGAGGGATCAAGTCCCGCTTGGCGGACATATTCCTCAGGGAGGGCGGAATTGCTCAAGCCCCAGATGGTGGTGGCGAGCGCCGCAACGGTATCCTCGGAGAGGCCGAGCGCCTTGCCAACCTCGCGCACCGCCGAGCGGCCGCGATAGGAGATCACGGTGGCGGCGATGCCGGCGCGGTCGCGGCCGTAGCGGGCATAGATATATTGGATCATATCCTCGCGGCGCTCATGCTCGAAGTCGACGTCGATGTCCGGCGGCTCTTTCCGCTCCGGCGAAACGAAGCGCTCGAACAGGAGGTCGATTTCGGTCGGGTCCACATTGGTGATGGCGAGGCAGTAGCAGACGGCGGAGTTGGCGGCCGAGCCGCGCCCCTGGCAGAGAATGTCGAGCGAGCGGGCGTAGTGGACGATGTCGTGCACGGTGAGGAAATAGCGTGCGTAGTCGAGTTCCTCGATCAGCGCGAGCTCCTTGGTCAGCGTGTCGTGCACCTTTTCCGGAATGCCGTCGGGGAAACGCCAGGCAGCCCCTTCCCAGGTGAGATCTTCCAGATGCGATTGCGGAGTCTTGCCGTCCGGCACCGGCTCGTCAGGATATTCGTATTTCAGCTCGTCGAGGGAAAAGGTGCACGCGTCCGCGATCTCGATGGTGCGGGCCAGCGCGTCTTCATGGCCTACGAACAGCCGTGTCATCTCCTGCGGTGGCTTGAGATGCCGCTCGGCATTGGCTTCGAGCTTCAGCCCCGCCTCTTGGATCGTGCATTTCTCGCGGATGCAGGTGAGCACGTCCTGCAAGGGGCGGCGGTGGGCGGCGTGATAGAGCACGGCATTGGTGGCGACGAGGGGGAGGCCCACGCGGGCTGCCAATTGCGCCAGCGCTTCGATGCGGGCGCGGTCGTCGCCACGATAAGAATGCCGCGCGGCAAGGTAGAGGCGCGTTCCGGGCCTAAGCGCCTGCTTGATGCGCTTGAGTTGTGATTCGAAATCGTCACCTGTCGATACCATGCTTCGAGATGCGCTGCTGACGCAGCGCTCCTCAGCATGAGGTCGGGAAATGGAAATGATCTCCGCGTCCTCACCCTGAGGAGGCGCGAAGCGCCGTCTCGAAGGGTGAGCCCCAACTTCAGCCGGGAGAGCGATGAAGATGAGTCCGTCGGCATGGGCGGCAACATCGTCGAGATGAAGCGTGCATTTCCCCTTCTCGGCGCGGCGTTGGCCGAGGGTTAACAGGCGGCAGAGCCTGCCGTAAGCGGCGCGGTCCGTAGGGTAGGCGAGCAGGCTCGGCGCATCTTGGAGATCGAGCCGCACGCCGACCATGAATTTGATGCCGCCGACCTCGCGTGCAGCAAGATGGGCGCGGACCACGCCGGCAAGGGTGTTGCGGTCGGTGACGGCTATTGCCGCGAGCCCAAGCGCCTTTGCTGTCGCCACCAACTCCTCGGCGTGCGAGCCCCCGCGCAGGAAGGAGAAGTTGGTGGTGACGTCGAGCTCGGCGTAGCGGGTCATGGCAATGACTCGTCATTCCGGCGAAAGCCGGAATCCATTGCTACAGAATCAGAGCGAGCTCCCCTGGATCCCGACTTTCGTCGGGATAACGAAAAATTGGTCACCCGAACACTCCGTGCAGGAACCAGGCAGGCAAATCTGTCCCGCTGTACTCGTAGAGGCCTGCGCGGAACACCCAGTAGCGGCGCCCGTCATCATCCTCGATGCGGTAATAGTCGCGTGGTCTTGCACGCATGGCTGCATGACCCCTACCCGGCGCTGGTCTTTGGCCATCGCCACACTCCCCCTTGCCGGGGGAGGGAGTCATCAGCTCCAGCCACCATTCCGGTGCGATGCGCTCAGGCCCCTCGGCCTTCACCACGCGGCGGGTCACGCGCCGCCAGGTGAAGCGCACGGGTGGCCCTTCGGGAATCTCGGCAAGAACGACGACGGGCTCGGGCTCGGCAAAGAGCATGCAGGGGCGCGGTGGTTTGGTTGCGCTCTGGCCAGGCCAATGGGCAGATCCAGCCAACGCGGCGAGCGTATTTTGCGCCCGCTCAGGAATGTGGGTGGCGTAAGGGACGAGCCGGCACACAGCACCTCCGCTCAGCCGGCTCGCCAGGCGATCGATTAGCGGCTCTTGGCGTTCTCTGCCTTCGCTCTTGGCGAAGGCGGTCTGGGCAGGAAGCAGTGGCTCGGTCGCGAGTGCTGAGAGCACCATCAGATCGACGCCGAAACCGACATCGAGGCTCTCCACCCTGTCCTCGAAGAGGCGTGCAAGATGCGATGGCTCGTGCGACGGCGCACTCAGAACAGCTTCGATGATGGCGGAAGTGCCGTCGGTGCGATAGATCGCAAGATGGAGGCGCTGCGCGCCGCGACGAGCGAGCGCCAGTGCCTCACAGAGCTTTTCTGCCAGATGATCGAGGCCGGCGACAACGCCGTCATGGGTGATCAGAGGCTCGGGAAAGGGCAGCCTCGCTGCGTAGTCTGGCGCGGGGAGGAGTGGAGGGCGAGGCTCCTCTCGCCGCCCGAGCGCCTGATCGAGGCGATGGAGCACAGTTTCGGCTGCTTCGCGCGAGTGGAACCGCCGCTCAAGGGAGACGCGGGGCAAATCGTAGAGCTGCCCGATGCGCTTCAGGCCGAGCCGCTTGAGGAGCCGCGTGATGTCGCTGTCGAGGCGCAAGGCTTCGACAGGAAGAGGTGCAAGCGCTCCCCGGATTTTTCCCTGCGGCACCATGACGGGAGTGGGGTGCCCGAAGCGCGCAAGCGCGTGAGCGCCTCCCAAGGTCTCCGCAAGGGCAACCCGCGCGCTGAAGCCGAGGCGGGCGAAGCGCATCGCCATGTCGGCGAGAAGAGTGCGGGAGCTGCCAAAGAGATGAGGGACGCCGGACACGTCAAGCCATAGCCCGTCAATGCCGTCGACATTGAGGGAGGGGCTGTAACGGCCAGACCAACGGGCAAGTGCGAGCAAGTATGCAGCATCCTTATCGGGCGCTGCCGGCGCGGTCGCGAGTTGCGGAGAGATAGCGCGGGCGTCGGCGAGCCCCATGCCGGGGATGAGACCAGCATTCCCGGCGGCTCGATTGAGGGCGGTGAGTACGAGCCCGCGATCCTCGCTGCCGACCAGCGCAAACAACCGGTCAACCGGAAAGGGCTTGCCATGCCTCTCCCGCTTCAGCCGCTCGATCTGCAAATGCGGGAGCCAGACGGAAACCATACGCGACATCACGAAACTCCACGGTCCAACTTCGCGCGGGCGCCACGTTCCGGCAGCGCTCAAGGGTGAGATGCCAAGTTGGCGCGCCAGGAGCGGAGGCATCGAAGACGGCGCCGTTGCTTGCCGCCGCCGCCACGCGCCAGCGGTTGAGCGTGCCGGGAAGCCCGCTTCCTTGATGCCCGGAGAGGAGCAGGCAGGGCGTGCGGCTCGTCTGCGCGGCAAGCCCTAGGCGTCTCGCGATGAGCGGCGCCTTCACCTCGATCTGGCCGAGAGCGGCGACGAAGGCACGGGCCTTCAGTCCTTCTTCCAGCGCCCAGGCTGCATCAAGCGCGTTGCGCGCCTGGACGATGAGAAACATCGCCGGGTCGAGACCGAAGGCGATGAGGCCAGGGCCGTACGGCGTACCCCATTCGCGCGCGGCTCTCTCGGTTAGGCACCACAGCATCGGCGAGGCACTCTCCCCCCGCGCCAAGCGATCGCCGATGACGGCAAGGGCAAAGGCGAGCGCCGCTGGCGCGTCGCGATATGCGGCGGGCTTGATCTCGTGCAGCCCGCTCGCGGCGAGTTTGCTCCAAGGGACCTCTCTCCCCCTGGAAGGGGGAGGGCTGGAGTGGGGGTCGGACCCAATTCTTGACGCCGCATGACCCCCCAGTGCTGGCCTTTGGCCATCGCCACCCTCCCCCTTGCAGGGGGAGGGATTTGAGTTTGCAGGCTCACGCAGGAAGGACGACGGCAGTGAAGGAGCAGCCGAAAGAAAGGAGCAGGCGGGGCGGGGAAGGCCCGCATCCGGCGCGGGGAGGAAAGCCAGAGACACGGGAACCTGCTCGAGCACGCAAATACGCTCACGCAGCTGCTCGATAAGGCCTTCGACCCTTGCCCCGCCTGCTCTCTCAACGCCAGAAGGCAGAAACTCACCGACGTTTTCGCCGCCTGGAACGTTGTTACGCACGGCACTGAACTCCCAATTTCGTTCCTGTTTTGTTCTAACTTGAGTCCGATCCCGAAGTCAAGACAAGGGACGACGATCGCTCGTGCTTCTTGGCTGAAGCTGATGCGCCGACCTCTTGCTCGGGCGATGTGCCGGCTGACGCGTCTAAAACAAGTGATCAGGCTAGAACCGCGACAGAGTGATACAGCGCAGTTTGGCCAAGAGCCTCCGATCCTCCATAATTGGCGCTTAGCAAAGGTTTGATTCTTGCCAAGGAGCTTGGGCTTTGTCCCCGAGGCAGCTGACAAAGTGCCGGCGCGTTCTGACAGCGGTGCTGACGGTTGGCGCCTGGGCCAGTATGGCCGGGGAAAGTCATGCCCACCCCCACGTTTGGGCGACCGTGCGCTCGGAGATCCTCTTAGACCCCAATCACCAGATTACCGGCATTCGCCATGCTTGGACGTTCGATGAGTTTTATTCCGCCATGGCGGTGCAGGGCCTCGACAAGAACGGCGACGGCGTCTTCTCGGCCGAGGAGCTCAAACCCCTCGCCGAAGTGAACATCAACTCCCTCAAGGAGTTCGATTATTTCACCTTCGTCCATATCGGGGACGGCGACAATCTTCCGCTGAAGCCGCCTGAGAATTATTCGCTCGACTACGACAAGGGCTTGCTCACGCTCCACTTCACGCTACCGCTTGAGAAGCCGCAAGATACCCACGGCCAGGCGGTGGACGTGGATGTCTATGACCCGTCTTTCTTCGTTGCCTTCGGCTTTGCCACCGAGGCGCCAGTGAAATTGTCGGGCACCGCGGTCAAAGGCTGCACCGCGGAGATCAAGAAGCCAGACCCAGAATCGGCGGAAGATGCGAAGGCACTGAGCGAGGCCTTTTTCAGTCAGCTTGGGCCAAATTCCAATTTCGGCTCGCAATTCGCCCAGACCGTGGCGGTCAAATGCAACGACGCTCATCTTTAGGAGGCGCCATGCGCGGCCTCACTCTATGTCTCCTGTCTTGGGCATTGTTCTCACTTGTGGCGATCACCGCCGCAAACGCAGAGATGAAACCCCTCGATCCTTTCGCTACGGAAATTGCGCCGGCAGGGAGCCCGCCTGCCACTCCGCCTTCTGCGTTTGCAAACCCGGGTGCCGCGCAACAATCGCCGGGAGCTTTCGGGGGACTTTTCGGTTGGGTCTTGCGCACGCAGCAAAGTCTGCAACGCGACCTCGCCACGGGAGTCAAAAGCCTCAAAGGCGACCATGCCGTGACCGGCGCAGTGATGCTCGCCGCGCTCTCCTTCATCTATGGCGTGGTGCACGCCGTGGGCCCAGGTCACGGCAAGACGATCATCTCCTCTTATGTGGTTGCCAACGAAGAGACCGTCCGGCGCGGCGTGATCATCTCGTTCATCGCCGCCGGGCTGCAGGCGCTGACCGCCATCGTGCTCGTCGGCATCCTCGCCTTCGCGCTCAACGCCTCGGGGATGCAGATCAATGCCTGGTCGAACCAGCTCGAAATGGTGAGCTATGCCATGATCGCGCTGGTCGGCGCTTGGCTCCTGACCACCCAGCTCATCGCCATCTTCCGGCGTTGGCAAGAGTCGCGCGCGGTCACGGCGCACGGGGGCCACGATCACCATCACCACCACGGCGAACACGACCATGACCATCACGACCACGGTCACGATCATAACCACCATCATCATGGCCATCATCACGCGGAAGGCGAGGCCTGCCATCACATCGTCGATGCGCGCGAGCTTGCCGGCCCGTTCTCCTGGCGAAAGATCCTCGCCGTCGTGTTCTCGGTCGGCGTCAGACCATGCACGGGAGCGATCCTGGTGCTCGTCTTCGCGCTGACACAAGGTGTGTTCTGGGCCGGCGTCGCGGCAACCTTTGCCATGGCCATCGGCACGGCCATCACCGTCGCGGCGCTGGCGACGCTTGCGCTCGGCTCGCGCGAGCTTGCATTGCGGCTTGGAGGCAGAAGCGGCGCCTTTGCCAACGCCGTCTGGACGATTTGCTCACTCGGCGGCTCGGCGCTGATCCTGTTGTTCGGGGCGACATTGTTCGCCGCTTCATTGGGCCCGGCGCGGCCGTTCTAAACAGCATCCCGGCATGCTTGATCTGGCTCAACGACAAGGCTCACGCGCTTCGTGGAGTATGGTCAATTGGTATTGGGAGTGACGCCATGAACGCGATCAGGAATTTGACACTCACCATTGCAGCGCTGGTGGCGATCGCAATTCGCCATTCGCGTGCTGAGCGGCAATATTGGTATGCCATGCTCAGCTTCTGTTAGACTATGAATATGATGTTGCTATTTGACGCCCCCGATTGCAGTGGGGTAGCAAGGCATCCTAATTCTCGGGTGAATTCCTAGGGACTGGCGTTGCGCTGGCCCAACCCACTTATCAAGGCGGAGAGTACGATGGCACTCCAACTCGGCGACATCGCCCCGGATTTCGAGGCCGACACCACTGAAGGCCGTATCAAATTTCACGACTGGCTTGGCAATTCCTGGGGCGTGCTGTTCTCGCACCCCAAGGACTTCACGCCAGTATGCACGACCGAACTCGGCTACATGGCGAGGATCAAGCCGGAGTTCGACAAGCGTGGCGTCAAGATCATCGGACTGAGCGTTGACCCGGTCGACCTCCACAAAAAATGGGCGGACGACATCGAGGAAACGCAAGGCACGGCACCCAACTATCCGATGATCGGCGACTCCGATCTCTCCATTTCGAAACTCTACGGAATGCTTCCAGCCGCCGCTGCCGGTACGTCACAGGGCCGCACGCCTGCGGACAATCAGACCGTGCGCAACGTGTTCGTCATCGGCCCGGACAAGAAGCTCAAGCTGATTTTGGTTTACCCGATGACAACGGGCCGCAACTTCGACGAGGTGCTGCGCGTCATCGACTCGCTGCAGCTCACGGCCAAGCACAGGGTGGCGACGCCGGTCAATTGGCAGCAGGGCGATGACGTGATCATTGCCGGCTCCGTCTCTGATGAGGAGGCGAAGAAGATCTACCCGCAAGGCTGGAAGTCACCGCGGCCCTATATCCGCATCGTGCCACAGCCGAAGGGCTGATGTTCAAGGCCATATACCCGCGCGACCGCTCGCATGACATTGCCGAAGACACCGGCGCTAACCACTGATTGCGTGATCTTCGATCCGGACGCGCGGGTGCTGCTCATCTGCCGCGGCCGTCCTCCATTTGCCGGCAGCTATGCCCTGCCCGGCGGCTTCGTCGAGATCGGAGAGACGATCGAGCAGGCGTGCCGGCGCGAGGCGCTGGAGGAGACTGGTATTAAGGTAGAGCCGCTCCGTCTCGTAGGCGTCTATTCCGATCCCGGGCGCGATCCGCGCGGCCACACCATCAGCGTCGCTTTTGGCACGGTGCTGCCCCGGGCCATCGTGCCGCGGTCAAGCTCGGACGCGGCGAGCGCCGAATGGGTCGCGGACTGGCGAAGCGTAGAGCTCGCTTTCGATCACCGGCACATCCTCGCCGACGCTGAGACGCTACTCAGGCCGCGGCGTCGAGGTTAGGCGGCCTGCGGCGGAAGGAGCGGGGACTCGTGCCGAACCAGCGGCGAGCGGCGCGACTGAAGGCGCTGAGCTCTGAGTAGCCGACCCGCGCGGCAATGTGGGTAAGCATCGTCGTCCCCAGCGAACAGTTTATGCGCGATTCAGGTCCCGCCGATTTCGAGCGAGTTCTGGAAACGTTGATTGTGCTCGCTCATAGCCAGGGGCGGAACTTTCTTGCCTACCTCCTGATCATGGCGCTCATGCATGTGCGCGAGGAGGATCAGGGCGCACCAAAGCCACCCATTGAAGGGCAAAACTTTTGCTTTGACTTGCCCTATGCTCGCAGCGGGCTGACCGCGAGTTCGGCCGCTCAACCTTAGACAAGGCAGCCTCGCGTTAGCACTTGCCTTGAGTGGGGTAGACTTGCGGACACCATCGGTGCCGGCCGCCGACTGCGCTCTAGGCGCGTTTCCCGCGATGCTCTATCTAGGCTTGGTGGAGTGTCCTTAGATGAATAAGAGCCCGCCCGCCAAGGGATTTACGCCAGATCGAGCGGCTATTGGCGACAACGCTAACGGCCTTGGCAAGATCGGCGTGCTGCTCGTCAATCTCGGCACGCCGGACGGCACCGACTACTGGTCGGTCCGCCGCTACCTCAAGGAGTTTCTTTCTGACCGTCGCGTCATCGAGACGAACCGGGCGCTGTGGTGGGTCATCCTCAATTTCATCGTGCTGACGGTTAGGCCGCCGCGCAGCGGCGCAAAATACCGGTCGGTGTGGAACGAGGAGCTCGACGAATCTCCTTTGCGCACCATCACCCGCGCCCAATGCGAGAAGGTGGCGTCGGCGCTCGCCGCGCGCTCCGCTGTCGTGGTCGACTGGGCGATGCGCTACGGCAATCCGAGCATTGCTTCGCGCATCGAGGCGCTTGTCGCGCAAGGCTGTGAACGCCTCCTCGTCTTCCCGCTCTACCCCCAATATTCGGCCTCGACCACGGCGACCGTAAACGACAAGGCCTTCGATGCACTGAGGGCGATGCGCTACCAGCCTGCGGTCCGCACCGTTCCTGCCTATCCGGACGATCCCATCTATGTCGCGGCGCTCGCAGAATCGATCAGGTCCCATCTTGCGTCGCTCGATTGGGAGCCGGAGGCGATCCTCGCTTCCTTTCATGGGCTGCCGAAGAGCTATGTCGACAGAGGTGATCCCTATAGAGACCAATGTGCGTTGACCACCGAACGTCTGCGCGAGGCGCTCGGCCCCCTCGGCGCCAAGCTCAAACTCACTTTCCAATCTCGCTTTGGCCGCGAGGAATGGCTGCAGCCCTATACCGACAAGACCGTCGAGGCGCTCGCGCGCGACGGCGTGAAGCGGCTCGCCATCGTCACGCCAGGCTTCGCCGCCGATTGTCTCGAGACGCTCGAGGAGATCGCCGAGGAGAATAAGGAGATTTTTCACGGGCATGGCGGTGAGCATTTCACCTTCATTCCTTGCCTCAACGACAGCAAGGGCAGCATTCGCGTGCTCTTGCACCTGATCGAGCGGGAGCTGAAGGGTTGGGGTTGATCTAATCACCTCGTGGGGACGGGGGACGATGAATACGCTGAGGCTGCTTCTGTTGGTGGGAAGCCTCACCCTCGCAGGCTGCGCCACGCCAATGTCCATGCGCGAGATCGAGGCGGTCAAACCCAATTGCGCGCGCATTGACCGCCAGATCGCGGCGCTGGAAAAGGAAAAAGCCGATAACGACCAGAGGCTACTTGCCGGCATCCAATCGGTCGCGCCGGCGCTCGCCGCGCTCAATCTCGTCGCCGGCACCTATGGGCGGAACGTCGCCATCGCCACAGGAGACTGGGCGGCAGCGATCGACAGCAAGCTCGCCGAACTCCGGCGTGCCAAGAAGTCATGTTAGGCTCGGTCGATGTCGAACCGCGGCGCTGCGATCGCCCTCTGCTCGGTTCTGCTCGCCGGTTGGCTCGCGCTGCCCACGTTTGGCGCCGAGAACGAGACGCCCAAGCCCGTCGCACCCGCGGTGGCGAAGGCGGCGGGGCCGCTTGCGTACATTGCCGTGGCCGGGGCTCCTGGGGACGGGGAACAGGCGCTGAGCGCAGCCCTTGCCAATCGGCTTTCCGCCGTCGGCATAAAGCCCGTAGCGGCGCTTGCCGCCAACGTCTATTCGGTTGAGGGCATCGTCAAAGTGACGGCGGCGAAGGGCAGCAGGCAGGCCGTGCGCATCGACTGGAGCATCTTCGGCCCCGACGGCGCCACGCTTGGCGGGGTGTCCCAGACCAAGTTCGTGCGCAAAGGCTCGCTTGACAAGCGATGGGGCGCCGCTGCCGATGCCGCCGCCCGCGCCGCGGCCAATGAAATCGCGAAGCTGCTCTCGCCGGTACCCTCCACTGCACCGAAGGCCCCTTAAATTCACGGGACCGCGCACCCATCTATCGGCTGCCGCTGGAAGGTCGAGTGCCCTATTGCTAACCACCACGCGCTCGCCCGACACCTCTAGGAGGGTGCCATGCTCGGCTTCAACATCTTCGTCCTCGTCCTGCTCGTTCTGTTCATCGCCGTGCTCGCGGCTGGCGTCAAAGTCGTGCCGCAAGGGTGGAACTATACGGTCGAGCGTTTCGGCCGCTACACGCGCACGCTCCGCCCCGGCCTCACCCTGATCATTCCCTTCATCGACCGCGTCGGGCGGAAGCTCAATATGATGGAGCAGGTGGTCGAGGTGCCGAGCCAGGAGGTGATCACCAAGGACAACGCCATGGTGAAGGTCGACGGCATCGCATTTTACCAGGTGCTCGACGCGGCGCAGGCAAGCTACGAGGTCACGCATCTCGAGACCGCCATCCTCAATCTCACCATGACTAATATCCGCACGGTGATGGGCTCCATGGATCTGGACGAGCTTCTCTCCCAGCGTGATGAGATCAACCACCGCTTGCTCAAGGTGGTTGACGACGCTACGCACAATTGGGGCGTCAAGGTCACCCGCATCGAGATCAAGGACATCGAGCCGCCGCGTGACCTGGTCAATTCCATGGCGCGGCAGATGAAGGCGGAGCGCGACAAGCGAGCTGCTATCCTGGTTGCCGAGGGCGAGCGGCAAGCGGCGATTCTAACGGCCGAAGGCGCCAAGCGGGCCCAGATTCTCGCCGCCGAGGGGCGCCGTGAGGCTGCCTATCGCGATGCCGAGGCGCGCGAGCGCTCGGCGGAAGCGGAAGCCAAGGCGACCGAGGTGGTCAGCGCTGCGATCAGCAAAGGCAATGTGCAGGCGATTAACTATTTCGTCGCCAACAACTATGTCGGGGCGCTCAAGGCTCTGGCTGAAGCGAAGAACCAGAAGGTGCTGATCCTGCCGATCGAAGCCACCTCGGTGATCGGCGCGGTCGCAGGCGTCGTCGAGATCGCGCGCGAGGCCTTCGGCGACCGTGGCGGCAATTCAGCCTCGCCTCCTGCGGACCGGCAGCCTGCGCCCACGACGCCGCGCGTTCGCCCGAGCGGTGCTATCCCTTCGGTGTAAGGAGCCGCTCACATGAGCAGCTTTACGCTCGGACCCTGGAGCTGGATGATCCTTGCCGCGATCCTGTTCGCGCTCGAGGTGATGTCGCCCGGTATTTTTCTGATGTGGTTCGGAATGGCTGCCACCGTCACCGGCATCCTAGCCTTTGCCTTCGACATCAGCTGGCAGTGGCAGCTCGTGTGGTTCTGCCTCTTGTCGCTGGCAGCGGTGCTGCTCGCCCTGAAATATCTGCGCAAGCATCCGCTCGAAAGTGAGCGCCCGCTCCTCAACGAGCGCGCCGTCCAGCATATCGGCCAGTACTACGATCTCGTCGATCCGATCGTGAACGGCCGCGGCAGCGTGAAGATTGGGGACTCGATCTGGCGCGTGGAAGGGCCCGAGCTGCCGAAGGGCACGAGGGTGAAGGTGCTCGGCTGTGACGGGACGTTGCTGAAGGTGGCACCAGCCGCTTAGGTGGATATTTGCGGCTCGCCATCCTGCGCGGCCATCTCGACGATCCTCTTGATCTGCCGCGGGATGTCCGCGGTCGCGTCCTCGCGGCCGAAGCGCCTTGGCCTCGCGCTTGCGGCCATCGCCCGTCACTTCGACCTCGGTGAAACCTATATCGGCCATCTGTCGTGCGACCATGTCGTTTCTCGCCAGCGACTCAAGCAAGCCCAGCGAGATTTCGGCCGTTGCCCTTGTGCACAGTGAATTTCATTCTTCGCATGACAGGCGTGTCATCTCTACTTAGATCAGTTGGCGCGGTCGAACCAGTGGCGAACCGCCTCGCGCTCAGGCTCATCGAGCAGCAGATGAAGCTTGGTGCGGCGGAGCAGAAAGTCCTCTCCGGTCATGGCGTCCTCGACCTCGGCAACATGAATCAGCTCGGCCTGTGTCACGCCAGTAGCGATCTCCTGCGCAAGGTTCGGATCGCGTAACACCTTCTCGTAGAGCCTCTCGATCTGGTCGCCATAGGTGAAGGCCCAGCGATGGCAGGTTTCACGGGAAAGGGCTCGTGGGCCTTGGGCGACGAGCGAGAGAAGCGCCGCCCGCGATGCGCCACCGCCATAAAGCGGAACGTCCTTGGTCCAGGGACCTCCCGTTTTTACACCTAGCTTTTGCAGCGTCTCGAGCGCATCCTCGGCGAAGGCACGATGCGTGGTAAGCTTACCGCCATACAGGGTAACGAAG
Organism: uncultured Alphaproteobacteria bacterium; assembly: GCA_963745855.1. Taxonomy (GTDB): domain Bacteria; phylum Pseudomonadota; class Alphaproteobacteria; order Rhizobiales; family Methyloligellaceae; genus Methyloceanibacter. The sequence goes on from CAVUZR010000013.1 coordinate 83,023, forward strand.
CCGCCGGTTCCGTTGGCGACGCTGGCAAGCGTCGGGCGCCTGGTCAAGCGGCTCGGGTTCCGCTCGCCATGGTCCCGCAATACGCGCACGCCGGCGAAGCTCCATACCACGTCCGCGACTCTGGTGGGGCCATCGGAGCCAGTGAAGTAGCGGTTGTAGGCGTCGAGCAGATAGGCCTGCTCTTGCACGGAACATGCCGCGGCTCCCGGGTCGCCTTGTTGCGTCACTTCGGTGGTGCCGACGATCAGGAAACGCCCTTCGAGCCAAGGCAGCACAAAGATCACGCGATCTTCGGTGTCCTGTAAGGTATAGGCGTCGGCCCGCGGGGGCTCAGGCATTTTCAGCACGATATGACTGCCGCGGATGAGCCGTAGCGCGCGGGGCGGCGGAGCGATGCTGCTCATGGCGTCCACCGCAGCGACGAAGGGGCCGGCCGCATTGACGATGAAGCGCGCATCGACCCGGCGCTTCACCCCGCGCTCGTCAAGCTCGATCGCATAGCCGTTGGCGAGCGGCTCGATGGCGGTGACCGCACGCCGGTTCAGAATATCGGCGCCACGGGCGCGCGCATCGAGCAGCACGGCGAGCACCAAGCGCGCATCGTCGGTCTGGCAGTCATGATAGTGCAGCACAGCGTTGAGGTTCTCGCGACGGAGCCTCGGAAGCTCGGCGATTTCTTGCGTCTTCAGGCGTCCGCTTGGCGGCAGTCCATCGCCGATCGACAGAAGGTCGTACAGGGCAAGACCAGCATGGAGCAGAAGGGCCGGACGCTTCTGCCAGCCATAGATCGGCAGGAGGAAGCGGACAGGCTCGACGAGATGCGGCGCGGTCTTGAGCAGACCGGCCCGTTCCACCAGGGATTCACACACCAGCGCAAGCTCAAGTTGCTCGAGATAGCGCAAACCACCATGGATCAGCTTGGACGAGGCGGAAGAGGTGGCAGAGGCATAGTCGCCCTTCTCGACCAGCATCACTTTCAGCCCACGGCCGGCGGCATCACGGGCGACGGCGGCGCCATGAATGCCGCCGCCAATCACGAGAACGTCAACCGATTGCGCGGTCAAATCTCATCCCTCCCAAGGGTGAAGAACTATAAAAAAGCATCGAAGCGAGGTGGTTCCAGGCGGGCCGAAGCGGCCGCGCTAAGCTCTCGCCAGTAGGCGATCATGGCCGACATCGTCATCATCAATCCCCGTTTCGACATCTCCTTTTGGGGCATGGAGCACTGCATCGGCCTGTTGGGGAAGCGCGCGAATCTGCCGGTCGCCTGCCTCGCTTTGCTTGCCGCCCTTGTTCCCGAACATCACGAGGTAACGTTGATCGACGAAAACGTCGAGGATATCGATTTTGCGCGCGTAGCGCGGGCTGACCTGGTGTGCCTCACGGGGATGAGCATCCAGGGCCGCAGGATGCGCGAGATCCTTGAGAGGGTCAGGTCGTGCGGTATCACGACCGTCGTTGGCGGGTCGTTGGCAACGGTCGAGGAAGACGCGCTCGAAGGGCTTGCCGACGTGGTGTTCGTGGGCGAGGCGGACGAGACCTGGCCGCAATTCTTGCGCGACTGGGAGAGGGGCTGCCACAAGAGCCGGTATGTCCAGGAGGACAAGACCGATCTGACGCACTTGCCGCTGCCGCGCATCGACCTGTTGAAGACCGATCGCTACATGTTCGGCAGCATGCAAATTTCGCGGGGCTGCCCGTTCACCTGTGAGTTCTGCGACATCATCGTGACCTTTGGGCGGCGCCCACGGCTCAAGACCAGCGCGCAAGTTCTGGCTGAGCTCGAGGCATTTGCCCGTGCCGGGCTCAGCGTCGTCTTTGTCGTCGACGACAATCTCATCGGCAACAAAAAGGCGATCAAGCCGATCCTGCGCGACATTATCGATTGGCAGCAGCAGCGCGCTTATCCGCTAACCCTGTTCACCGAGGCCTCGATCGACCTCGCCGAGGACGATGAGCTGATGGAGCTGATGGGGCTCGCCAATTTCCAGAGCGTGTTCATTGGCATCGAAAGCCCGAACGAAGCGTCACTGATCGAAACCAAGAAGCTGCAAAATGTGCGGCCAAAGGCCGGCACGCTGCTTGAGCGCGTGCATCGCATCCAACAGAGCGGACTTCATGTCTGGTGCGGCATGATCGTCGGCTTCGATCACGACGACGCTTCGATTTTTGATGCCATGCCGAAATTCATCGCCGAGGCGCGCATCGCCAATGTCTTGGTTGGGCTACTGCACGCCATCCCGACGACGCCCCTCTATGACCGGCTAAGGCAGGCAGGGCGGCTGAACGACGACGACGCGAGCGACCGCTATGGCACCAACGTCGTGCCGCTCCGCATGTCGCGCGAAGAGCTGCGTGACGGATTTGTCGGTGTGATGCAGGCGATATACGTGGCAGATGCCTATTTCGAGCGCCTTGACGCGCTGTTCATCGACGGAAAGTTTGCCTTCGCGGTCCACGAGCTGCCATATTGGGAGCATCACCGCTTGGCATGGGCGACGCGCGCCCTCGGCAACTACCTCAAGTTCAGCGTCGTCGCTTGGCGCCTGTTGCGCGACGTGGACAGCGCGGCGCTTAAGCACAAGTACCGGCGGCAGCTCGCTCGCATCGTGCGAGCTCGGGGGTTTGAGCCGCATATCCTGTTCGTCTACGCCATCAAGGTCGCCATGCATTATCACTACGCGGCGATCGCCAGCGCCTTGGCAAAAGTGGACGCTGAGAGCGGCGTAATGCCGGACGCCGCGCGCTCATTCTCACGCGTGCGCCGGCCTGTTCCCGCTGAAGCTGCGGCAAGTTAGGCGACGCCCGCGCGGAGCAGGTCGTGGATGTGGATGATGCCCACCGGGCGGCCGTCCTCAACCACGAACAGGGCGGTGATGCTCGAGGAATTGACGATCTCGAGCGCGGCGCTCGCCAGAAGGTCCGGCGACACCGTCTTCGGCCCCGCGGTCATGATTTCGCCGGTGCGGCGCTCGAGCAGCCCGTTGCCCATATGCCGCCGCAAATCGCCATCGGTGATGATCCCGGCAAGCAGGCCATCCTGGTCGACCACGCCGAGACAGCCAAACGCCTTCTCGGTCATGACCACGATGGCTTCCGCCATCGGCATGTCGCCCGCTGTCAGCGGCAGGCGATCGCCCTTATGCATAAGATCGCCGACGACCTTGAGCCTGGCGCCGAGCTGGCCGCCGGGATGCAGGACCTTGAAGTCACGTGCCGTGAAGCCCTTGCTCTCGAGCAGTGCGACGGCGAGGCAATCGCCAACCGCAAGCTGCATCATGGTGGACGTGGTGGGGGCAAGACCGTGCGGGCAGGCTTCCTTGCTGTTGGGAAGGGTCAGCACCACTTCTGCTGCCTTGGCGAGCGTGCTTTCCGCGTTCGACGTGACGGCAATGAGCGGCACCGCGAATCTGCGCGAATAGGACACGAGATTGCCGAGCTCGACGGTCTCGCCGGACCAAGAGAAGGCGAGGATCACGTCGTTGCGCGTGATCATGCCGAGGTCGCCGTGGCTTGCCTCGCTCGGATGCACGAATGAAGCCGGTGTGCCGGTGGAGGACAGCGTGCCAGCAACCTTCATGCCGATGTGACCGCTCTTGCCCATGCCGGTGACGATCACCCGGCCGCGGCAGGTGCGAAGGATGGCAAGCGCTTCGGCGAAACCGTCGACGAGATCCACATTGAGCGCCGTCTCGACAGCGCGCAGACCTTCGATTTCGAGCTGAATGGTGCGCGCAGCGGACGCGATCGATTCGCGTGCGTCGCTCTCCGGAAAACGGTTGCGTTTGAGGCCTAAAGCCATGACCGTCGTTCCCCCGCTTGTCCCGTGTCTCTTCAGTAGCACAGATCGGCCGCCCTGCGGGCCTCTTGCGATGAACCAATTCGTAGCAGGGCAGGGCGGGCGACTCGTTTGACTCTAGTCCCTTGCAGCGCCTGCAATCAACGGCGGCAAAGCGTTGAGAACTACGGATTTGAGCAGGAGAAGCTAAGCTGGTATTGGGGTTTTCGCGGGCAGGATAGATTTCCGCTTTGTGCCACAAGACCTTTTGCGGCAACGCTGACATCAGGTGCATCGCGGTCGTCGTCGAAGCGGTCAACCGCGAGACGCGTCTCTCTATCGAGAGCAATGCTGATCCACTTCAAAGCGAGATTGGCAAAGATGTCGTGTTCTTCAGCGGTCGGAGCACGCTCTGCGAGTGTCGCGCATACACGAGCAATTTCGCGGATTTTTTTTGGATCTATCGCCATCGTGAAAAATCGTTGAGGGGAGGGACGGTGCTCGGTCCGTGGATTTCAAATCAGCTTTTTAAGCTCGGTGGCGAGGGCCTTGCCGAGCTCGGGGCGCTTGAGCGCATAGGCCACGTTGGCGAGCAGGAAGCCGAGCTTTGAGCCACAATCGAAGCTCCGGCCCTCATATCTGAATGCGAAGAAAGGTTGCGTCTCGATCAGCCTGATCATGGCGTCCGTGATCTGGATCTCGCCGCCAGCCCCGGTCTCCTTGGCGGCGAGCATGTCGAAGATCTCAGGCTGCAAGATATAGCGGCCGAGAATGGTGAAGTTGGAGGGCGCGGTCCCTGGCTTCGGCTTCTCCACCATGCCGTGAGTGGGGAACACGCGGTCGCCCCCGCCCACCCCTTCGCCAACGCTCACCACGCCATAATTCTGGAGCTGGCTTTCGGGCACCGGCTCGACGGCGATGATATTGCCGCCGTGGGTCCGATACACATCGAGCATCTGCGCGAGGCACACTTTGCCTGTGCTCTGCACCAGAACGTCGGGAAGTAGAAGCGCGAAGGGCTCGCGGCCGACCAGCTCGCGTGCGCACCACACGGCGTGGCCAAGGCCAAGCGGCTCTTGCTGGCGCACGAAGCTCGTCTCTCCCGGGGCGGGGAGATCGCGAATCAGCGCCTCGAGCTCTGCCTGCTTGCCGCGCGCGGCGAGCGTCTGCTCGAGCTCAGGCTGCCGGTCGAAATGATCCTCGATCGCGCCCTTGTTCCGCCCGGTGACGAAGATGAAGTGCTCGATGCCCGCGGCCCTTGCCTCGTCGACCACATGCTGGATCAGCGGCCGGTCGACCACGGTCAGCATCTCCTTGGGGACGGCCTTGCTCGCGGGCAGAAAACGGGTGCCGAGGCCCGCGACGGGAAACACGGCCTTGCGTACTGGAAGAGCCATTCAGGTCCTCTGGCAAGTTAGGGGCCTCAAACTCAAGGCCGCCGACCTCTTTCCGACAGCGAGCGGCGAATTGCAACTGCCGCATCTCGTCAGGTTAATTCGCCAGAGGAGGGCAACTTCTGCCTTTTAAGCGCCAAAAGCCCTGCCCACAATCCGCCCCGGTTGCGCCAAATCGCAGGGCCGCTAGGAGGGTGTCGATGGCGCGTGCAGCATTAGGTTTGGCAACGGTGCTCCCCGTCCTTCTGGCGGTCCTGACGCTTGCGCCGCTCCCGGCCCCGGCTGCAGACGACGCGGAGATTGCCACCTATAAGCGCGCCGTGGAGCAGCGGTTCGCACAGTGGCTCGAGGCTGTTTGGCCAGATGCACAAGCTGCCGGCGTCAGCCGCGCCACCTTCGAGGCCAATCTCAAGGGGCTCAAGCTCAATTGGTCGCTGCCGCAACTCGTTCTGCCGGATCCCGCTGGGGCCGGCGGTCCGCGCCTGCCGCAATCGCTGGCGCAAGCCACGGCACCGAAACACCAGGCAGAATTCGACGCCCCGGTCTTCTATTTCAAGGATGGCACACTCACCGCACTCTCGGCCACGGGCCGCGCCAAGATCAGCGAATTGGGCCCGACCCTCGCCGCCATCCAGAAAAAATACGACGTGCCGGCAAGCGTCGTCGTCGCGATCTGGGGGAGGGAGACCGGGTTCGGCAAGATCGACGCCCCCTATGACGCGATCAGCACGCTTGCGACCCAAGCCTTCATGGGGCAGCGGCCAGATGAGTTTCGCGATCAGCTCATCGTTGCGCTCAAGATCGTGCAGGAGGGGCACGCGACGCGCGCTCAGATGAAAAGCTCGTGGGCCGGCGCCATGGGCTACACTCAGTTCATGCCTAAGGATTTCGAAAATTACGCCGTCGATGGCGATGGCGATGGCAAGCGCGACATCTGGAACTCGATCGCCAATTCTCTCGCCTCCACCGCGAACTCGCTGAAGTCGCAAGGCTGGGACGGCGCCAAGAGCTGGGGCTATGAGGTGAAATTACCGCAAGGGTTCGATTGCACGCTGCAAGGACCAGACAAGGCGCGGCCAATCTCCGAGTGGATGAAGCTTGGCGTGGCCCGCGTTCGCAACCAGGCCTTCCCGCAAGGTGCGCTCGCCAACTCTGCCTTCCTCGTGCTGCCGGCGGGCCTCAAAGGTCCGGCCTTCCTCGCCACCGATAATTTCTCGGTGCTGAAGCTCTACAACAACTCCGACGTCTACGCGATTTTCGTCGGGCACGTTGCCGATATGATCGTGTCCAATGCGCCGGCGAAGTTCGACGGTATCTGGCAGCCGGTCGAGCGGCTGCCGCGCGACCGCATCCAGCGCTTCCAGGAGGTGCTCGTGGCGCAAGGCCATGACGTGGGCAAAGTCGACGGGCTCGCCGGCTTCAAGACCCGCGCCGCCATCGGCGTCACCGAAAAGAGGCTTGGCCTGCCGCTCACCTGCTATCCGAGCCAGCGACTGGTTGACGCGGTCATGAAAGAAGCCAGCGCCACGCGGCAATAAGGGGTTTCCGCGCCTAGGTTTTGCCCGTAGGGGTTGCTAAGTTCCGCCCATGCGAATCGCCCGACTCTCACATTGACGCTTTTCCTGCTCGGGCTTGCGGCGTTCTCCGCCGCGAGCCTGCCCGAGCGCGCCGAGGCCGCCACCCAGACTTTCGCCCAATGGGTCGAGAAATTCTGGCCGACGGCGAAAGCCGCAGGCATCACGCGGGCGACCTACGACAAGGCATTCAAGGACCTGACGCCGGATCCAAAGGTGATCGAGGCCGCGAACTTCCAGCCTGAATATGTGAAGCCGATCGGCGAGTATATCGACCGCGTGGTCTCCGAGAAGCGCATCGCTACCGGCAAGCAGATGCTCGAGCAGAACAAGGACCTGCTCGACAGCCTCGAGAAGCGCTACGGCGTCGACCGCACCATTCTCGTCGCCATCTGGGGCGTCGAGTTCGAACTACGGCACGCAGCCCGGCGACATGAATGTGATCCGGTCGCTGGCGACGCTTGCTTATTACAACACCAAGGCGACGTTCGCTCGCCAGCAGCTCATCGTGGCGCTCAAGATCGTGCAACATGGCGACATTGCCGTCGACAAGATGAATGGGTCGTGGGCGGGCGCCATGGGCCACACGCAATTCATTCCTACCACCTATCAAATGTTCGCCGTGGACTATGACGGCGACGGCAAGCGCAACATCTGGAGCGACGTGCCCGACGCGCTTGCCTCGACGGCAAACTATCTCAGGCACGCGAATTGGCAGCCTGGCCAGACCTGGGGCTACGAAGTGACCCTGCCCAAGGGGTTCAATCCAAAGAAGGTCAGCGACAAGACGCTGAAGCGTCTCGCCGATTGGCAGAAGCTAGGGTTCACGCGGGTTGGCGGCGAGCCATTTCCGCGTCCAGGTGACAAGGCAAGCCTGTTGGCACCGGCGGGCACCAACGGCCCCGCCTTTCTGGTGCTCAATAATTTCCGCTCGATCCTCCACTACAATGTGTCCACGTCGTACGCTTTGGGGGTTGGCCACTTGTCCGACCGGCTGAAGGGCTCTGGGCCTTTCGTGCATCCTTGGCCAACGGACGCAGAATCATCTCGCGCTGGACCAGCGCGTCGAGCTGCAAAAGTTGCTGATGGCCAAGGGCCTTCTCGCCGGCGACGCCGACGGCGTCATCGGACCGGCGACGCTCGAAGCGGTGAAGTCCTTTCAACGCTCCAAGGGCTTGCCGGTCGATGGGTTCCCAAGCCGCACCATTCTAGAGCTTTTGCGTAAGGAAGGGTAAAGTCCGAGGCTATGTCCCTTCGCTCTGCTCGTCTTGGTTGGAGAGGCTTCGGGCGATGCAGCCTTGCGTCGTTTGCCGCGGTCACACTTGTCTTGAGTCTGCCGGCCCTCGCGCCGAGCGGCGCGTTGGCGCAGGCCGTGCAATTCCAACGGAGCTATATCGAGCCGTTCCCGAAAGGGGACCGCTATCGCGTGCTGGTGGTCGGCGACTCGCTTGCCGACGGACTCTGGACCGGCCTCTACCGCGCCTTTCAGGAAGACGGTAACATGGAGGTGGTCAACAAATCGAAGCCGCCGAGCGGGTTTGTGCGCACCGACAGCTACGATTGGACCAAGGCGGTCGACGACATCCTCAAGGACGATACGTATCAGATCGCGGTGGTGATGTTCGGCGCCAATGACGATCAGGCGATCCGCAGCGGCAAGAACTCTCTGAAGCTCGGCACCGACGCCTGGGCCGAAACCTACGGCCAGCGGGTCGAGGCCTTCGTCAAGAAGCTCCGCGCCAAGAACATGGCCGTCTACTGGGTCGGATTGCCGATCATGCGCAGTCCCGACCAAAGCGACGACGCCGAGGCCCTGAATGAGGTTTACCGCGAGAAGTCCTTCATCAACGGCGCCAAATTCATCGATACCTGGAGCGGCTTCACCGACGAATCCGGCCGTTACAGCGCCTTCGGCCCCGACATGTCGGGTCAGGAGCGGCGGCTGCGCGACGATGACGGCGTGCATTTCACCTCGCGCGGCTATGTGAAGCTCGCTCATTTCGCGGAGAAGGAAATCCGCCGCGATTTGGGCCTTGCCAAGCTCGAGCGCAATATTCCGCTCGCCGGTAACGAGGACGAGCAGGCCAAGGTCATGGGCCGCGTGGTGAGCCCGGGCAAGTCGCTGCCGCCATCTGCCGGTACCACTGAGACGCCGCCGGCGGAAACTGGCGAACAGCCTCAAACTCAGGCACATGCCGAAGCTCCGGCGGGCGCCGAAGGCGAGACCGAGCCGCAGCAACCGGCGATCCAGCAGAGCAAGGTGGGCGAAGTCGACGTCATTCGTCCGATGATCTCGCAGACGACGATCGAGGCTGCGCAGAGCCTCACGCCGCAAGGGGCGGCCGCGTCGCTGCCAGACAGCGAAAACATCTCGAGCGACTTGCCGGGAGGGCTGACGGCGCTCGCATCAATTTCCTCAGTGAACGATCCCTCGGTGGCTTCGTCCAAGCCGCGGCTCCCGCTGACCCAGCGGCCCTACTACAAAGTCCTGATCAAAGGCGAGCAGTTGAAGCCCAAGGCAGGCCGCGCCGACGATTTCACTTGGCCGCGCAGCTGACGCCCAGCAATTCTGCCGTCATGCTTGCACACTTGCCATCTGGCAATGATGCCAAAGGACGGATGGGAGACCAATTGGATCGAGACCGTGCCAGACAAGGCATGGTTCGCCTATTTCCGTTTCTACGGCCCGACCGAAGGCTATTTCAATCGGACCTATGCACTCCCGAACTTCGAGGAGGTCACGAACTGAAAGTTCGCCCCAATTTCCCATGTCCGCTAATGGCACATCTCGGAACAGCCCTGTCCCATCACGGACCAAAAGCAGACTCACCAGATTCCCCAACCGCACTTCATACCCAGCTGGCAAGTCCATCAGCTGACCTACCGGGGCAAATCGGTCTTTCCCATCAGGAATTTGTCGATGGCGTGTGCGGCCTGGCGGCCTTCGCGGATCGCCCAAACCACGAGCGACTGGCCGCGGCGCATGTCGCCGGCGGCGAACACATTCGGGCGCGAGGTGCGGTAGTCGAGCTCGTTCGCCTTCACATTGCCGCGCGGATCGAGGTCGACCTTCAAGTCCTTGACCATGCCCTCCTGCACCGGATGCAGGAAACCCATGGCGAGCAGCACGAGGTCCGCCGGGATACGGAACTCGCTTCCCGGAATCGGCTTCATCTGCGCATCGAGGCGGACACATTCGAGCTCCTTGACCTCGCCCTTCTCACCGAGGAAGCGGCTGGTGGCGACGCTGAAGTCGCGCGCGGCACCTTCAGCCTGGCTCGATGAGGTGCGGAGTTTGAGCGGCCAGTTCGGCCAGGTCACCGCCTTGTTTTCCTTCTCCGGCGGCATGGGCATGATCTCGAGCTGCGCCACGGAGACCGCGCCCTGTCGGAAAGACGTGCCGATGCAGTCCGATCCGGTATCGCCGCCGCCGATCACCACCACCTGCTTGTCCGTTGCGAGGATCGGCTCGATATCGCCCTGGGGCTCACCGGAGACGCGGCGGTTTTGCTGCGGTAGGAAATTCATGGCGTAATGCACGCCGCACAAATTTCGGCCTTCGATAGCGAGGTCGCGCGGATGCTCTGCGCCGCCGGCAAGCAGCACAGCGTCGTAGTCGCGCTCGAGTTTACGCGCCGAGACGTCGTGGCCGACATGCGCATTGCAGTGGAAGGTCACGCCTTCGGCCTGCATCTGCTCAACGCGGCGCTCGACGAGGTACTTCTCCATCTTGAAGTCGGGGATGCCGTAGCGGAGCAGGCCGCCAGGTTGCGCGTGTTTCTCATAAACATGCACGTCATGGCCGGCGCGGGCGAGCTGCTGCGCCGCGGCTAGCCCGGCGGGGCCTGAGCCGACGATCGCCACGCGCTTGCCGGTCTTCGTCTCCGGAGGCTCCGGTCTGACCCAGCCCGCGGCGAAGGCCTTGTCGGCGATGGTGCATTCAATCGACTTGATGGTGACCGGCACGTCGATGATGTTCAGCGTGCAAGCGGCCTCGCAAGGTGCGGGACAGATGCGGCCCGTCACCTCGGGGAAGTTGTTGGTGGAGTGGAGGTTGCGCGCCGCCTCCTGCCAGTCGGCGTGATAGACGAGGTCGTTCCAGTCCGGGATCTGGTTGTTGACCGGGCAGCCCTGGTGACAATAGGGAATGCCGCAATCCATGCAGCGGGCCGCCTGCTTGACTGTGTCCGCGTCGCTGAGCGGGAGCAGGAACTCGCGATAGTGACGAACACGGTCGGCCGCCGGCTCGTAGCTCCGGTCCTCGCGTTCGATCTCGAGGAAGCCCGTGATCTTTCCCATCACCAATCCAGCTCGCTCGGCGCGTTAGGCGCCGGTTTGAAAATTGTCGCCATCGGAGCCTCTGCTCGTCAAGGTGTCCGAAGCTCGCGAGGTCAGCCCCACCTGCCCCAAGGCGGCCTCAGGAGCGTAACTTGCCTCCGGTTAAGATTATTTGCCGTTGGCGCCGGCGCGGAGACCAATCTCGATCTCGCCCATGTCGGTGGTGTCGAGCACCTGCTGGCGCGCGATCTCCTCTAGCGCCCGGCGATACTCGACCGGCATCACCTTGACGAATTTCGGCAAGTAAGCGCTCCAATCTGCGAGGATGGCGCGGGCGCGCTCGGAGCCTGTGTAGTGGAGGTGCCGCTCGATCAGCTGATAGAGGCGCTCCTCGTCGAAACGCGTCATGTCGGTTACATCGACGAGCCCGTGGCTTTCGAGGTCGCCGGCCTGGTGGCGGCTCCGCTCCATGACGCTGTTCTCGCTCGGCACCGGCTCAAGCTCAACCATGGCGAGATTGGCGCGGCGCTCGAAGTCGCCGTCCTCGTCAAGCACATAGGCGATGCCGCCGGACATGCCGGCCGCGAAGTTCCGCCCCGTCGGGCCGATCACCACCACCACGCCGCCGGTCATATATTCGCAGCCATGATCCCCAGTGCCTTCCACCACGGCAGTGGCGCCGGAATTGCGCACGGCAAAGCGCTCGCCGCCGATGCCGCGGAAATAACACTCCCCGGCGATCGCGCCATAGAGCACGGTATTACCAACGATGATCGACTGTTCCGGCACGATGGCCGAATCCGCAGGTGGCCGGACGACGATGCGGCCGCCGGAAAGGCCTTTGCCGACATAGTCGTTGGCCTCGCCTTCAAGGTCGAGCGTCACGCCTTTGGCAAGCCAGGCGCCGAAGCTCTGGCCGGCAGAGCCCTTGAGGCTCACCCAGATCGTGTCCTCGGGTAGACCCACGTGGCCATGCACCTCGGCGATCGCGCCGGACAGCATGGCTCCGGTGGTGCGGTCCGTGTTCCTGATCGGCAGCTCGATCTTGACCGGCTTCTTCTCCTCAATAGCGCTCGCGGACAGCGCGATCAGCTTGCGGTCCAGCACCTTGTCGAGGTGATGGTCCTGGCGCTCGCGATTGTAGATCGCGACCTCTTTCGGCACTTCCGGCCTATGGAAGAGGCGGGTGAAGTCGAGGCCCTTCGCCTTCCAATGGTCGATGGCCCCGCTCTTATCCAGGATCTCGGTCTGGCCGATCATCTCGGCGAAGCTGCGGAAGCCGAGCGCCGCCATATATTCCCGCACTTCCTCGGCAACGAAGAAGAAGAAGTTGATGACGTGCTCTGGCTTGCCCTGGAAGCGCGCGCGCAACACCGGATCTTGGGTGGCGACGCCGACCGGGCAGGTGTTGAGATGACACTTGCGCATATAGATGCAGCCGGTGGCGACCAATGGTGCGGTGGCAAAGCCGAACTCGTCGGCGCCGAGCAGAGCGCCCACGATCACGTCGCGCCCGGTGCGGATGCCGCCGTCGACCTGCACCGAGATGCGGCCCCGCAAGCGGTTCAAGACCAGAGTTTGCTGTGTCTCGGCAAGGCCGATCTCCCAGGGGGAGCCAGCGTGCTTGATCGAGGTGAGCGGCGAGGCGCCAGTGCCGCCTTCGAAGCCCGCGATGGTGACGTGGTCTGAGCGCGCCTTGGCGACTCCGGCGGCGACGGTGCCGACGCCAACCTCGCTGACCAGCTTCACGCTGACATCGGCGGCGGGGTTGACGTTCTTCAGGTCGTAGATGAGCTGCGCCAGATCCTCGATTGAATAGATGTCGTGATGCGGCGGCGGCGAGATCAAACCCACGCCCGGCGTCGAATGGCGAACCTTGGCGATGGTGGCGTCGACCTTGTGACCAGGGAGCTGACCGCCTTCGCCGGGCTTGGCGCCTTGGGCGATCTTGATCTGCATCATGTCGGCGCTCATCAGATATTCAGTGGTGACGCCGAAGCGCCCCGACGCCACCTGCTTGATCCTGGAGCGCATCGAGTCGCCGTTGGGCAGCGGCTTGTAGCGGTCCGACTCCTCGCCGCCCTCGCCGGTGTTGGACTTGCCGCCAATGCGGTTCATGGCGATGGCGAGCGTGGTATGCGCCTCGCGGCTGATCGAGCCGAATGACATGGCGCCGGTGGAGAAGCGCTTGACGATGTCCTTGGCCGGCTCGACCTCGTCGATCGGCACCGGCTTGCGGCCAATCTCCTCTGCGGTCTTGATGCGGAACATGCCGCGCAACGTCAAAAGCTGCTCGGACTGCTCGTTGATCGCTTTCGCGTAGGACCGGTACTTCTCCGGCAATTCGCCGCGCACGGCGTGCTGCAGATCGGCGACCACGGTCGGGCGCCACATATGCGCCTCGCCGCGGATGCGGTAAGCGTATTCGCCGCCGACCTCGAGCGCGTCGCGCAACACTGGTGCATCGGAGAAAGCGAGCCGGTGGCGCTCGACCGTCTCCCACGCGATCTCCTCGAGTCCTACGCCCTCGACCTGGCTGTTGGTGCCGGTGAAATATTTGGCGACGAACTCCGACCGCAATCCCACTGCGTCAAAAATCTGCGCGCCGCAATAAGACTGATAGGTGGAGATGCCCATCTTGGACATTACCTTGAGCAGCCCCTTGTCGACCGCGTTGATGTAGCGCTTGACCGCCTCTTCCGCCGTCAACTCCTCGTCGATCTCCGGCAGCATCGCCTCGAGTGTCTCGAAGGCGAGGTAGGGGTTGATGGCTTCGGCGCCGTAGCCGGCAAGCGTTGCGAATTGATGCACCTCATGCGCTTCACCGGTCTCCACCACGAGGCCAACCGACGTGCGCAAGCCGCAGCGGATCAGATGATGATGCACAGCGCTCGTGGCGAGCAGCGACGGGATCGGGATCCGGTCGGGCCCTGCCGCCCGGTCGGACAGAATGATGATGTTCTCGCCCTCGCGCACGGCGGCTTCCGCCCGTTGGCAGAGTCTGTCGAGCGCGTCGCCCATGCCGGCGGCGCCGCGGTCGGCCGCATAGGTGATGTCCAGCGTGACGGTGCGGAACTGGTTGTCGGCGACGTCGCCGATGCCGCGGATGCGTTCCAGGTTCTCATTTGTGAGGATCGGGTGCGCTGCCTCGAGCCGCTTCTGCTTGGAGGTGCCTTCGAGGTCGAGCAGGTTTGGCCGGGGTCCGATGAATGTGACGAGCGACATGACCAGCTCCTCGCGGATCGAGTCGATCGGCGGGTTGGTCACTTGCGCGAAGTTCTGCTTGAAATACGTGTGCAGCAGCTTCGGCCGGTCGGAGAGCGCCGAGATCGGCGTGTCGGTGCCCATGGAGCCGACGGCTTCCTGGCCGGTTTGCGCCATCGGCACCATTAGGAATTTGGCGCTTTCTTGCGTGTAGCCGAAAGCCTGCTGGCGATCGAGCAGGCTCACATTGGTGCGTGACTGCGGCGCAGGAGACCCCGGCAGCTCATGCACGCGGATCTGCGTGCGGTCGAGCCATTGCTGATAGGGGTGCGCCCCGGCGAGCTCCGCCTTGATCTCCTCGTCGGACACAATGCGGCCCTTGGCAAGATCGATGAGCAGCATCTTGCCGGGCTGCAAGCGCCATTTCTGCACGATGCTCGCCTCGGGGATGGGCAGCACGCCGGTTTCAGAGGCCATGATGACAAGGCCGTCATCGGTGACGAGGTAGCGGGCAGGGCGCAAACCGTTGCGGTCGAGCGTGGCGCCGATCTGCCGTCCATCGGTAAAGGCCATGGCGGCGGGGCCGTCCCACGGCTCCATCAGGCAGGCGTGGTATTCATAGAAGGCGCGGCGCCTGGCATCCATCAGCGGATTGCCGGCCCAGGCCTCTGGGATCAGCATCATGGCGGCGTGGGCGAGGGAATAGCCGCCCTGCACCAGAAACTCGAGCGCGTTGTCGAAGCAGGCGGTGTCGGATTGGCCCTCATAGGAGATCGGCCAGAGCTTGGCGATGTCCTTGCCGAACAGCGGCGAGGAGACGCTCGCCTGCCGCGCGGCCATCCAGTTCAGATTCCCGCGCAGTGTATTGATCTCGCCGTTATGGGCGACCATGCGGTAGGGGTGGGCGAGCTTCCAAGACGGGAAGGTGTTGGTGGAGAAGCGCTGATGCACGAGCGCCAGCGCCGAGGCGAATTTCGGATGATGCAGGTCGATATAGTAGGCGCCGAGCTGATAGGCGAGGAACATGCCCTTGTAGACGAGCGTGCGGCAGGAGAGCGACACCGTGTAGAAGCCGATGTCGCGGCCGCCGGTGTCGCCGTTGATGGTGTTGGAAATCACTTTGCGCACGATGTAGAGCCTGCGCTCGAAGGTCGCGTCGTCCGTGATACTTTTCCCGCGGCCGATGAACACCTGCATGTGACGCGGCTCGGTCTCGATCACCGGCTTGCCGAGGCAGGAATTGTCGGTGGGCACTTCGCGCCAGCCAAGAAGCTGCAAACCTTCGGCGTCGATTACCCGTTCCACCACGGACTGGCAGTAGATGCGCTGCGCCTCGTTCCACGGCATGAACATGTGGCCGACGGCGTAATGGCCTGGCTCCGGAAAGGCGATGCGCAGCGGCGCGCAGATGACTTTGAGAAACTCATGGGGAATTTGCACCAGGATGCCCGCACCGTCGCCGGCAAGCGGGTCGGCGCCGACCGCGCCGCGATGAGTCAAATTCTCGAGGATTTGGAGACCGTGCTCGACGATCTTATGGCTCGGCCGCGCCTTCAGATCGGCGACGAAGCCGACGCCGCAGGCATCATGCTCTCTTTTCGGATCGTAGAGTCCTTGCGCCGGCGGCGGCAGAGCGGGCCGCGTAAACTCGCGACCTAGACCTTGATGATTAACTGACATCGCACGCAAGACTGCTTAAGGGCAGTTGTCTCCGAAAGAGTAGGCCAAATCAGATTAAGAACAACGCACCAGAGCTGCTCGGCGCCGTAGCCGTCGCAAAGCGAAATGCATCAAGGACGGGGATTTGACTCCGGGGCCCGAGCGCCAGCCTGGAGCTTCCGGCTGAAGCTTCAGCCACAAAGGTCAGTAAGCCTGTCCTATTCATCCTCAAAATGACAGATTTCCAGTGGGCACACAAGCGGGATTCAAATTGGAGGAGGCCGCGCGGGTTCGCGTGAGCCAGCAATTCCGCCATAGCACGAAAAAGGGCGCCTCCGGCTGCGAAGGCGCCCTTCTCGAATTGTTGGAGTAAACGAAAGTGCCTAGGCAGCCTTGCTGTCGATGACCTTCGGTTTGTCGGCCTTGGTCGCGATTGGGATGGTACGGGGCTTCATCGCCTCCGGCAGCTCACGAACGAGGTCGACGTGCAGCAATCCATTTTCGAGGTTTGCGCCCTTCACCAGGACGTGGTCGGCAAGCTGGAACCTGCGCTCGAAGCTGCGGCCGGCGATGCCGCGATGCAGAAAAGTGGTCTCCTCCACCTCGGTCTGCTTCTCGCCGCGAATCGAGAGCGTGTTCTCTTTCACCTCAATGGCGAGGTCGGTCTCGCCAAATCCGGCGACCGCCATGCTGATGCGATACTCATTCTCGCCGACCCGCTCGATGTTGTAGGGCGGGTAGCTCGGCGTGTCGCCTTCGAAGGCTCCAAGCGTATCGAGCAACGAGCCGAGCCGGTCGAAGCCGATAGTGGAGCGGTAAAGCGGGGTAAGATCAAAGTGCCTCATGTCACATCCTCCTTGAGAAGCGATATGTTGGAAGCCCGCTCTCTTCGAGCCGGGCGTGTTGACTTGCGCAAGCCGTAAGGCCTTGCGCGGCCAACATGTGGGAATCGATGTTTAGGCCGTCAAGAGGCAATAACACTCTGATTTATAATCATAAAATAGATGCGCGTAGGATCGGCAAAGGCTGCGGATTGTCAGCCCGACGGAAAACACGCGAACTCTCTCCGGCTTAGTCGTGTTACAAGGAACGCTCAAACGGCTTCGCACAGACAGCAATGGATCTGATCGCAACTCCGAAGAACCCGATCCCGCTCGGTGTGTCGGTCGGCTATCTTAAAGGCAAGGGCGGCGTGCGCTTGCGCTATGCGCGTTGGCCGTCGGCGCTCAAGCAGCGGCATGGCACGGTCTGCATCTTTCCCGGGCGCACCGAGTTCATCGAGAAATATTTCGAGGTGGTAGGGGAGCTCAGGCGGAGAGGCTTTGCCGTGGCGGTGCTCGATTGGCGCGGCCAAGGCGGATCTGGCCGGCTTATGCGCAATACGCTGAAAGGTCACGTCATGCGCTTCGCCGATTACGAGGATGACGTGACCCGCTTCATGAATGAGGTCGCCCTCCCCGATTGTCCGCCGCCTTATTACGCGCTTGCTCATTCCATGGGGGCGACAGTGCTGCTCAAGGCCGCGACCATGCGGGGATGCTGGTTCTCGCGCATGGTGATGACCGCGCCGATGCTCGAGATCATCGGCTTGCCGATGCCGGGACCCGCGGTGTCGGCCTCGACCACCGCGCTTTCGCTCTTCGGCTTTGGCCGGCTCGCGGTGCCCGGAGGCATGAAGACTTATCTCGCGAGCCAAAAGTTCGAGGGCAATCTGAGCACCGGCGACCATGAGCGCTTCGTGCGCAATCATTCTGTGCTCGCCGCGGCTCCTGCGCTCGCCGTCGGTCCACCGACCATCGGTTGGGTACGCGAGGCACTCTCCGCCATGGCGGCGTTAAAGAGCGACAGATTTCCGAACCAGCTGCGTGTGCCGGTGTTGATGCTCGCCGCTGGCGAGGACCGCATTCTGTCGAGCAAGGCCATCGAGGACTTCGCCGATCGCCTGAAAGTGGGCGCGCAACTCGTGCTCAGGGGGTCGCGTCACGAGATCCTGCAAGAGCGCGATCTGATCCGTGAGCAGTTTTGGGCGGCGTTCGATGCTTTCCTGCCGAGCGCGGTCACGAGCAGACTCGGCGAGCCGGTGGTCGCCTAGACGGGATCAACACGAAAGCACTTTCACTGCCTGCGCATGGAGGCGGGGGTCGCCGGCGGCGAGGATGCGGCCGCCATTGCGCGGGTCGCCGCCCTCCCAGGTCGAGACGACGCCGCCGGCGCGTTCTACGATCGGAATCAAGGGCAGAATGTCGAAATCCTTGAGCCCGGCCTCGACGACGAGATCGATCTGGCCAAGGGCGAGCAGGCAGTAGTTATAGCAATCGCCGCCAAAGCGCCTGAGACGGACGGCTGCGGTGACGGCGGCGAAGCGAGCCTGCTCCTCCTCTGTCTCAAACAGGTCGGGGCTCGACGCTGTTAGCAGTGCCTCGCTCAAGCTCCCGCAAGCGCGGGTGCGCATGACCATTTCGGTGCTGCCCATGCCACGGAAGTAGCTTTGCCGCTCCCCGCTCCAGAAACGCTCGCCGGTGAAGGGCTGGTTCATGAGGCCGAGCAGGGGCGTGCCGTTTCGCAGGAGTCCGATCAGCGTGCCCCACAGCGGCTGGCCGACGACAAAGGCTCGGGTGCCGTCGATCGGATCGATGATCCAGCAATAGTCGGCGTCAGCTCGGCTTGCTCCAAACTCCTCGCCGATAATGCCGTGGGAGGGATGGGTGGCAGCAAGCCCCTCCCTTATCGCGATCTCGGCGGCGAGGTCGGCGGCGGTGACCGGATCGAACAGGGCGCCGCCTTTGTGGTTAATCGCTAGCCCTGACCGGAAATGCGGCAATATGGCCGCGCCGGCCTGGTCGGCAAGCGCATGGGCCGTGGCAAGAAGATCGTCGAATGAGAGGTTGGCGGGCACTCCGTCCCCTAGAGGGTTTTCCCCTTTTTATTCAAGCCTAAATCGGTCGGCTTAAGGGCCTCATGCCCGCGCAAATCCGGCCTCTTCCGGGGGATTTTGTGATTGATTTGCATCAGTGTTCCGCAAAAGTCGCCAACGGGTGACTTGAACCTTGCATTTTGTGCATCGCAATGACATATTGTTGCAACGCGGCATGACCCTCCTGTTGTGCCGCTGCCCTCCTTGGGCGTTTCCTCCCTAGACTTGGGCCGTTCGGATCCTTTCGAACGGCCCCTTTTTTGCCCGGAGGATTGGCATGCTACTCGGCCGCGGCGCGCGGTATGGCGATTGCGGGAACCGACGCCATTAGCGCCCTGACCATTCCTTCCAAATCCCGTTTGATCCGGTCGAATCCCGGCGATTTGTCGAAGGTGGTCTCGTTCATATAGAGCGACCGGTTGATCTCGACCTGAAGGGCGTGCTGGCCTGCATGTGGGCGCCCGTAATGCTCGCTGATGTAGCCGCCGGCATAGGGCTTGTTGAGCGCCACCACATAGCGTTGCGCCTTCAGCGACTGCGCCGCGGCCCTTGTCAACTCGCCGCTGCAGGACGTGCCATAGCGGTCGCCGAGCACGAAGTCCGGCCGGGTGCCGCCCTGATCGGCGATCGGGCTTGACGGCATGGAATGGCAGTCGATGAGTACGGCGAGTTCGAACGCGGCCTTCGCCTCGGCAAGCAGCGACTGCAGGGTTTCGTGATAGGGCGTATAGAGCCGATTGATGCGTTCGAGTGCCGCAACCAAGGACAACGGCTCGCGATAAATCTCATCTGACTCCGACACGATGCGGGCAATGGTGCCAAGTCCGCCAACCACGCGCACCGACTGGGTGTTGGCGTAGTGTGGCAGCCCATCGCGGATCAGCGCCGGGTCTAGCTCGTAGGGCTCGCGGTTGACGTCGAGATAAGCGCGCGGAAAATGGGCATAGAGGAGAGGGGTGCCGAGCGCACTCACGAAGCCGAACAACTCCTCCACGTAAGCATCCTCGGAGCGGCGCAGCGTGAGCGCGTCGAGCTTGGAGCTGGCGAGGAACGCGCTTGGATAGATGCGGCCGCTATGGGGCGAGTTGAACACAAGGGGGGCGGTGAGTTCGCCCGGTCTTGCCACGTTGAAGGGCGGCGAAAGCTCGCTTTCGATCGCCTCAGCCTCGCTGGGATTTATGCTCTAAACCTTGGTCCTCACCGGGGCTGGCCCGACTGCCAGCCGAGAATCGCCTGTAAACTCTGCCAATGAGAGTTGAACCTGTCTAGGCGTGTTCTTCCTTGTGCGAGAGGCAATAAGACGCGATGATTTGGCATTATCGTGACGGGCCGGAGGGGCTCGGCTGCGGCAAAGCAAGTGGTCGCTTACCAAATCGATATAGGGCGTAGCGTCAAAAGGGGGAAGAGTGATGGTGGCGAACGATCCGGACGCGCGCCGCGTTCAGCGTATTCTCCTCGCCGAGGACGACGAGGACATGCGCCGCTTCTTGGTGAGGGCGCTCACCAAGGCAGGATACGACGTCGTGTCCTTCGGCAATGGGCTCGAGGCCTATGAGCGCCTGAAGGAGGAGCCCTTCACGCTCCTCTTGACCGACATCGTGATGCCCGAGATGGACGGCATTGAGCTTGCGCGCCGCGCAAGCGAACTCGATCCGGACCTGAAGATCATGTTCATCACTGGCTTCGCCGCGGTTGCGCTCAACCCCGACAATCAAGCGCCGAAGGACGCCAAGATCTTGTCCAAGCCTTTCCATCTACGCGATCTCGTCGACGAGGTGGAGCGGTTGCTCGCCGCCTGATCCCTTGACCTTAAGCGCGGGTTGCCTTCGAGGGGACTCACCCGATATAGAAGCCGTCTGGTAACGGTCGGGCGCGTAGCTCAGCGGTATGAGCACTGCGTTGACATCGCAGGGGTCACTGGTTCGATCCCAGTCGCGCCCACCATGAAATCAAAGAGTTAGCTAAAAATTTAAGCAAGGCAAGGTTTTCGAGTAAGCACCAAGTAAGCAAACCAAAGCATAGTGCACTGCCGCTAACGAGGCTTCGCCTTCGGCCTTGGGAAGATGCTCCCATTCTCGCCAAGCTCGATGCCTGCCTTGCGACGTATTCACCACGGCACTCTTTAACAAGAAATTGGCCTGTAATCCCATGCGTGATTGCTCCGTGGCGAGCAAAGTCCGCCCGCCCTGCCGCATGGGGAGAATGCGGCTTGCAGGGCTGGCGGTGCTTACACGCAGAGCTGCCGCTAAGTTCTAAGTCCCGTTCGGGATGGCCGCAGCCACCTGGAACGGGACTCTAGAGCCGGAGGCCGGAGGGTGAACCGCATTCCGGCCTTTGCTCGTTGGCTTTGGTTGTTGTCCCTACAACCGCGCCCCTGGCCGCTTACCCTTGATGAACTGACCGCCGCAAGCGGAACGATTGGCTTCAGCGCACGTTGAAAACGACAGTCGGATAGGTGACTCCCAGCCCCAGCCCCACCCAGGCCTATCCAATTGAGCGCACGCTCCGAAGCCCCGGTCCCGCCCAAAGGCCGGGGCTTCTCGTTGGGCATGTGGGTTGAATAATTGGCCTCAAGTGATAGATAGGCGTGGTGATGGTTCCCTGCCACCACCACCTCTCTCCTGAGGAGCGGAAGGAGCCCTGGCTTCTCGGACAACCGGGGCTTCTTCTGTAAGCGAGCCAAACAGTACAAAGCCTAATGCTTACGACACGGCTCGGGTTCATCGAGCCATAGCTTGCTTTCCCCTGTCGATCAGCCGCCAGAGGGCAAGCGCCGGAGCCGTCCTCTGGTCGTGGGACGGGCCTGTGTCAAGTAGGTGATGGATTTCTCAATTGCCTTCAGAGGCAACGAGGTCGCGGCGGATATCAACGACCGCCAAGCTCGCGGCATTGTCACCGCACATAAGATTCAGCGACTGTATATTGAGCGACTCGTTGCTGGTGCTGTCGATATGAACCATCTGACCTGGATTTCAAGTGCATCCGAACGCGTACACGAGGACGGCCTTTCCGTGTCGGCACTCGTGTTTTCCCAGACAACAGCGTTGACAGCACAGTGACCACTGTTTGGCTCGTAGAACGCAATGACCCGCTTACTGCCAACCGCCGTTAGGATAGGCTCGTTAGGTCCAACCGGTCCTAAATGGGTCAAAAGTTCTTCGGCGCGGGCGGGGACGCTGACGGCGGTGAAGACGAGTGCTCCCGCCGCAGCGAACGTCAGGAACCGCCTGTGAGAGAATGAGAGCATGTTGAACTTCCTTTCGCATTGCATGATTCGCATTTCTGCAGTGCAGCAGAAAAGCATGTCATTACTATGATGCAATGCAACGTGAAAAAGGTCACAGGAAGGACTAACTCGCAAGAATGCCTCATTATCAGGCATTATGGCGCGGATCTTGCAGAAATATGACGGTCTGATGACTTATTTCGCAAGAGTACACACACCATATCTTCGGAATTGCTGCCACTGTTTTTGCCACTCCCTCATCTATCCAGTTGTTTTTCCTAAAAATTCGCCGCAATACGACTAAAACCTGTCACCGCGTCCCCTCTGGCCGAGTTTACGCAGGGCGCGCAGGATGAACGTAATCTCTGCCAATACGCCGCTTTCCCGCACCCTGGACCGCCGAGACCCTAGACGGCGGCTTCAAGATCGTGGGCGCCAACAGACAGGCTCTCGCCTACGTCTACGGCCACGCTGATCCGCTCGATGAGGCGAGGCGCATAGCGGCTAATATTGCCAAGCTGCCGAACTTACTCGGCAAACCGGATGAGGTCGGTTTCGACTTCATTGCCGGTGGAGTTGCGCTGAGCCGGCCAAACTTTTCCTACCGGTGCCCCTCTGACAGGCCTTAGACTGGTCTGTCACATTTGGGGGGAATGCACATGTCACTCGGCACAATTCTGATCATCATTCTGATTCTGATCCTGCTTGGCGTCATCCCGACTTGGGGTCACAGCCGCGCCTGGGGCTATGGCCCCTCGGGCATCGTCGGCCTGATCCTTATTATTCTGCTGATCTTACTGCTGCTCGGTAAGATCTAGCGCGAGGCAGGGCGTCGGGCCCTTTACCTTATTGGTTGTCATCACTTATCAGCATCCGGCTGGTGCCAATATAGTTACAGCCAACTGACACGACAAAGGTGAACCAAATGCTTCGAAAGTTCGCTCTTATTTGCGCGATCATGGCTGCTGTGTTGTTTCCAATGCCGACGTTCGCTGGACATGGTCACGGGCATGGCCATCACGGGCATGGCCATCACGGGCATGGCCATCACGGGCACGGTCACCGGCATGGCCATCACCACGGTCACCGGCATGGCCATCACCACGGTCACCGGCATGGCCATCACCACGGTCACCGGCATGGCCATCACCACGGTCACCGGCATGGTCATGGTGGGCGTTGGTGGCATGGTCGCTATTGGGGCTATGGCGTAGGCTCATGCTGGCGATGGACCCCCGGTGGCTATATCTGGATTTGTGGTTACTGAGGAGTGCTCAAAAAAGGGCGTCGGCTTCGGTCGCCGCGCCTTACTTCAGTTTTATAATCCTCACGCTGTATGGAGGCCGGACGTGGCTGGCGGCGCTTACGCGCCCCAAAGAAGTAAGCCGCCGCTAAGTTCTAAGTTTCGTTCGGGGCCTACCCCTCGAACGGGACTCTAGAGCCGGAGGCCGGAGGGTGAACCGCCTTCCGGCCCTTGCTCATTGGCTTTGGTTGTTGTCCCTACAACCGCGCCCCCTGCCGCTTGCCGTTGGTAAAGAGAAGTCCGGCCCGCTGCTTGTCCTCGCTAAGCTGGGGTGTTGCTCACGGTCACCCCGAAAAATCAGGTCATGGCGGAACTGCACGGGATGCAGTTGAAGAAGGGCGAAGATGGCTATCGGGTCTTTAGCACCCGCTCTCGCTTCGAGATGCGGGCGAGGGGCTGGACTTGTTCAGTGATCGTTGAGAGTTCTTGTGCCGTTTTGTCACGGCAGGGATCACACAACCCGTCAGGTTCCGTCGTCAGGTCGTTGCACTTACCGGGTTTGTGCCCGTGTGACTTAGATGGGCATTGACATTTCATTGTTGGGTACGGGCCTTCGTCAAAGGGTCCTTGCGTCGATGACGACACCTTCCTCCGCGCCGTGGCCGACAACGTCGTCCAGATGTCACTAGAGGTGGGTGCAAAGCTCGGTATGAGTTTAATCAGTATTCGCGGGAAGGAGCAGGACGTGTTCTCCGTTAGGCACATGATGGAGCGTAGCTTCTAGTTTTCTTGCTTCCTGGTCCATGCCGAGCCATCGTAGCTTTCTAATCCGACGCACAATCTCTTGCTTTTCAAATTCGGAGGCACTGGGTTTGCCTTTCTCGACCGGAAACGTGCGTCTCATGATTTAGTTAACGCCTTACGCCTGAGTGTGTTCCCACCGTCAGCTTCGGTCGGCGCGCTATTCAGCCGCCTTTATCGGTTCGGTCTCCTCATCCAATGCGTTGAGGAAGACCTGAGCACGCTCCAAATCCTCTGCAAGCCTCACCCACGTCTGGGCAAGATTGGCGAAATGCTCTCTTGATTGTAGGGTTGCTGCTGTCTGAGCAAGTCGCACGCAATTGAGGGCGTGTTGACGGCACTCTTTTGGATCGCCGGGCATTGGGGAGCACTCCTTCAGCTAACTCCTTTCCAACAGAGACGATATCGATTCCAAAACGCCTGTTTTCTGGCAACTCGGCAGTCGTGCACTGCAAAAAGGCAGCCCGACACGCATCGGCTTTGGTCTGCGCTCCCCAAGCACACCCTGGCCGCTTGACGTTGGTGAACGAGAACTATGCGCGGTGCCGCGCGTTGAACCTTTAGAAAGCGAGAGGAACTTCCAGCGCGACGCCGATTTAATGCGTGAATTAGAAGTTAGAACGTCGCGAGTTCGGCGCGGCTGGATAGATCGGCTGAAAGGCTACGACCGCCTTTATGAGACCAAGCTAACGGACGGCGAACGCGCAGCTTACGGAAGGGGACCAAGCCGCGAAGCCTCAGAAGAAGCGGCACTAAGAAATTGGAACGCCAAGTTTCGCGACCTCGACACGCGAGAACCGGAATGACGCCCACATGGCCAAGGTGCTTACCCAGGAGGAAGCTCTCCGCATAGCCAGCAACATCGCCAGAGCGCCAAATCTGAACGCGAGAGATTCATCGAAAACGCCGTCGAAGCCCGCTAACGAGCTCGAAGGACTAATCCGCGATAAGCTGCCCGATCCAGTCCGGCGGCACCTGATTGATGTCATTATCGACCGCACTGACGCCGATGGGTTAGCTGCGAATTGGACTGCTCAACCAGTGTGGAGCCACGAGGTCAGTAACAACGATAAGGGAGAGTTCATTAGGGCGATGTTCGAGGTTCTTCGGGACTATGACCTGTTGACCGACGACTAGGCACGACATGACCTGATGCGCTTCCACAGCGATCCTGAAAAGATGTGTGAGGGCCGCACCATCCCTAAAGCGAAACCCGAGTACTACAGCAAAATATTATCGAAAACCTCGATGGAGACGGAACCCTGATCGCCAATGGAGTGTTTTGAGGTGGGGGAAAATTTGATTGGCGGCGAGTGAGGGCTGCGCCACCAAGACGGGGGACTTCCCATGACCAAAATAGACATGCTCAATACCCAAAGGGCAGAGAAATTTACCGCGCTATGTGCGTTGGTGGCCCGTGACCTTGGCTATGGCGAGTTGCCACAGCTAAGCGAAGTGGATCGAAATCACATTGAGGGTGAAGCGAAGCATTATGTAGAGCTTTGGGAAGAAACGGTTGAAATAAAAACCAGTCCCACCATTCGCCCGATCACGCCCTTACGCCGCCTCTTGGCTGAGTATCACGATACTTGCGAACGAATCCTCGATGAGCAAGAAATCGAGGTCGGTCTCTGGGCTTACAAGAAACGAACCCAGGGACCTAGGCGGCGGTCGGCGACCTTCTATCGCTTTTGAACGGTACGAAGGGGCGTCGGCTTCGGTCGGCGCTCCTCACGCCTGGCCGCTTGCCGTTGGTTGGGTTAGTGGCGTGTCTGCGCTCTCTGGCCCGCCATCAATTACCACGAGCCTTGGCCTGTCCAAATTCGGACATTCAGCGATGTGATTTTGAGAGGGTTCCAATAGGGGCACCAGCGTGCGCAGCCTGATCGTAATCATTATCCTCTGCATCGTCTGCCTCGCCTCAACTTCGGCCTTCGCCTGCGTGTTCGACACCGACTGCAAACTCCCCAGCGCCACGTGCAGGGATGGTGTTTGCAATGGCGACCCGACTTCGGATGATGACAATGTCTCCGCGCCCCGCGAAGCGAGCGACTGGGAAGACCTGCAGCTACGACGATGATTGCCAGCCAGGTTCTCATTGTATCAAGGGCTCAGGCCGAGAGGGTGTCTGCACAGGCCACTGACTGATCGTCGTCCGTTTGCTTTTGTCATCGGGCTTACCGCGCCCCTGGCCGCCGTTGGTGAACTCTACCCGGCCTTCTCGAGCGCCTAACGCGGCTCAAACGCCTTAGCCTGCAATTCGCCAATCCGGTCATCAATCTCAGTTAGCTTGTCGTGGATGAACACGAACTCTCGATCTTCCGACCGGCGTACCAGCCACCAGGCGCCCGCGTCGACAACCCACACCGCGATTGCGACTAGATACAGCCAATGAGGAAGGTCCAGTTTGTAGACCAAGAGGCTGGCGACGAGCAGTGTTAGCATTTTTGGCCCATCCCTATTTTGCCCAGAGGTTTTCTCTAGTGTTGGTCGTTCGACCGCTTGGTGTGGGCCTTCATTCCGGCAGTCGATTTTCGTATCTGCGATAGAACCTGACCACGATCCACCCGATAGCACGAACAGCGGCCCAGAGAGCCACGCAGGCGAAAAGGAGCCCAACCGCGCCAAGGAAAAGATCGCCGATGCTAGTCGGGACCTCCGGACCACCGTGCCAAAAATCGCTCAGGTCGAAACTTATCAGCACCAACCCGATCACCAGCAAGATCGAGGCTAAAAAGACAGCGAGCCAATGAAAGCAGCGCTTAATTTTTTGCTCGCCGAAAAGCATCATTCGATTTTACTGGGCCGCCGTGGCCTTGATTGCTGATGCAAGAAGCCGACCGCTCACGCTCATGACATAACCGGGCTTCTCTCAGCCTGGGGGCTGATGCCGGTAGAAGGCAGACGAATTCCACCGGCCCCCACTCAACCCGCGCATAGGACCCGATGTTCCTGGTTAAGCTTAGGTCCTCCCCTCGCCGTGGCAGGAACAATTCCTATTGGTGCAAGTTCAGGACGTGCTGGATAGGCGATGCCACGGCCCTCCCCGGCCTAGCCCTGAGCGCAAGCTCCGAGGTCCCCCCAAATCGCCGGGGCTTCGTTGCGCGGGTTGATTAATCTGCGGCAGGTGGTAGTTAGGCGATGGTGATGGTTCCCTGCCGTCACCATCTATCCTCTTGGAAGAGTGTAAGAAGCCCTGGCATCCACCGTCCGGGCTTCTTCTATGAGCAAAGCCTCATGTTTCGCGTAGCCGCATGGCTCAGGTTCATCGAACCGCAACTTGACGGCTATCGCTGCCAGTTGTTGCTTGATCGCCACCCGCAACGGATATGATTGGAGCGACCGTTATCGACTATCGTCTGCGCTCATCGCCGACGAGCCGACCACGGCGCTAGGCGCACGAAGACCGTCAGTGAAGCACTCCGAACAGCCACAACAGAATGATGATCGGAATCGGAATACCGATCAGCCACAAGAGAATACCGCGCATGGGTAGCGTTCCTTCGTTCAATGGCCTGGATAGTCCTTGCCTAGAAACACAGGAACGGCGATGGAGTTCCAGAGCTGATTCCTCCTCTTCGGGGCATCCTCTTCCTCCTCTTCGGGGCATCCTTTTTGCTGACGTACAGTGAGCGCAGTTTTTTGCTTGGATGATTCGCGCGGGGTGAAGCGCATAGAAAAGCCTCGGACGGGGGAATACTGTTCCGAGGCTTTTCAACGTGTATCGGCGGACTTCTCTCAGCCTTTAAAGGGGGCTGATTGCCGGCAGCCAATGGGAGGGAACTGCTGGCGCTGATTCAACCGGCGATAGGATTGGGTGTTCTTGGGATTCCGCTAGTCCGTTTCGCGGGCCTTCGTTCTTAGGCGCTCGATGTCCTCCGGTTCTTTGTCATCAATTTTCGAAAGCGAGCTGTCTGCTCGAGAGTTAGCGTGCAGTAGTTCGTCTATCTTGGCCTGCAAAGCCTGGGTGTCACGGTGTTCAGCGCGCTGAATTAGCAGCGTCATGAACCATACACTCAACGTTGCAACGGCGTGCCAATCAAGTGTATCGCGATCAAAAATGAACCAGAGCAGCGCGTACAAGACCAAGACCCCGAAGGCACTCGGGTGCGCAGCCATTTCACCCAGCCGTGTGAGCAGTTTTCTAATCGAATGCATGAGTTCTTTCCGACGTGATGAGGTTGCCTTAGTTCGGTCGACACTCCATCTCCCGCCCATTTAGGCATCGGGCCTGGAGGCCCTCAAGCCATCGTCCAAACCTTGCTCGTAAGCCTCGCTGAGAGCTTTGACCAAGGCCGCTTTAAAGCCCTCCGCACGACAATCTTTTGCTGAATATCGACATGTGCTTGGAGCAAGTTACCGGCGACCTCTAGCAACCATGGTGGAGTGCGTCTTCCATCATTGCCTCTGTCACTGCACCGTCGCCGGCCCCTGATGCGTTGACCGGGCAATCTCCCGCAGCTCGACAACCATTGCCTCAAGCACATCGGGATTTAGGTGCTTGGAGTTCGTCTCCAGGGCGTACTCGATCATCGCCTCGATCTTTGCATCGGAAGCGCCGTTTGCTCGCTCCTCGGCAACGGCCTCTTTGAATGCCTCCAACATCGGCCTTAGCTTCATAAGGACGAATGCTCTTGCTTTGGCGTCCATGGCGTTCCCCCCTCAGTTCACTCGCATCATAGCAGGTTGTGACTTGGCCTATGGCTTTCGTGTCTTCTGCCGCAGCGTGTCGATTACCAGACGCGCCCGGCGGGCCTCGCCAGCCAAGGCGCGTCTAAATATATCTCCACTCAAAGTTGGCGTGTCTTGAAAGGCTATTTTTTCTTCGCGACCTTTTTACCCTTCTTACGAGCTTCTGAAAGGCCGATGGCTACAGCCTGCTTTTTGCTGGTGACCTTCTTTCCGCTTCGACCGCTTCGAAGCGTGCCTTCCTTGCGTTTGCGCATAGCGGACTCGACGTCCTTTGACGCGCTCTTCGATGTTTTGCGAGGGGCCATCGTTGTTCTCCTAAACCCTGCCCAACAAAACTAGAATAAGAAGAACTACGAGCACGAGCCCAAGGCCACCCGCTGGGTACGGGCCCCAGCCCGCGCTATAAGGCCACGTTGGCAGGGCACCGATCAAAAGCACTACTAGAATGATGAGAATGATTGTCCCAATTGGCATTGAATCCTCCAGCCGGGTTTACGCGACAGCGCTGCAACGCCCACTGAAGCTATCTGTTCCTCTTGATCGGAAGTTGCGCCGGGAAAGTCGCGACCTTCTGACCTAGGATCGTGCTGAACTTCCGACTTTGGCGAACGTTGAACTTTTGAACCTCCAGAAACTCGGGAGGAATTCAACCCGCGTTCAATCGAAAAGAAACGCAATGTCGAAGACAGCTGCCGACATCATAGGAAGGCATCAGAACACAGCACCCACGCTGCCAAGCATCACGGAGAAGCAGCCAAACAGCACGATGCCGGTCAGCATGAAAAGGCGGCGCATCATGCCCAAACAGCGAGCGGCCATGAACGTGAGGCTAGAATGCATTCAGGCGAAGCCGCAAAAGCGCATGCAAACGAACACGGAAAGAAATAGCGCTTAGGGTCTTGAGAGGAGGGCGTCGGCGGAGCCGATGCCCTCTTGTTTTCTCCAAGTGG
Source organism: uncultured Alphaproteobacteria bacterium (assembly GCA_963745855.1). Taxonomy (GTDB): domain Bacteria; phylum Pseudomonadota; class Alphaproteobacteria; order Rhizobiales; family Methyloligellaceae; genus Methyloceanibacter. Next base: position 112,736 of record CAVUZR010000013.1, read on the forward strand.
CCGGCGGCCATCCGAATCAGCCCGGGCGCTTCCGTGTCAACGCGATCCCAGTCTGAGGTGTCGCGGCCGGGTTTCTCTTAAAGGAGGCGCTCGGAGTCAACGCTGAACTCTGTCCATATCGAACAGTGTGGAAAAAAGGGCGCCAACCGAAGCCGACGCCCTTCTTGGTGAGAAATGTGGAAGCCCCGGCGGAATCCGCCAAGGCCTCCCCTAATTGTTAGAATTCGATCCAAACGCCTTTACGACCCCAGTAGCCGCGCCCCTCGTGTTCGCGCCACCGGTATTTGTCGTTGTCACTCCATTTCCAATCGTCGCCATAAACGCGGACACCGAATTCGGGCTTGTAGTCGTATTTTTCCTTCGCGTGCCAGCAGTCACCGTTCTCGTTGCACACGATAGCAGCCGTGGCGCCAGTCACATTGAAGGCGAGTGCGCCCACCATTCCCAAGATCGCAATTCCGAGATGTCTCATTGTCGTCTCCTTTTTTTCGGGATCGTGTTTCGGAAACGTCTCGTGCTTCTTTTCGTTCGACTTAGCCGCGCTAAGCGTTTCGACGTCTTTCGGGGAACTAATAATGTGAGCTTCGAGTTTTATCGGCAGAGTTCGGCCAGCCCCCTCCCAGCCGAACCAGACGATGCTTCGAACAGCGTCAGAGAAGAGCCCTGGCTACCGTCGGTGGCGGCTGGTTCGGTCGAGGACTAATGCAGGCTTCATTACCCAGGCAGACTTCGACAGCAGCGCGGTCCTTTCAGACCTCAACAACTAGGCCTGCCGCAGGCAAATTATCCTGCTCCATTGACAGTCGGCATTTACACGTTCACGACCGATGACGGGCAGGTTCGGCATTAACAATTCCTTCGCGCTGGATGATGACACCGATCTCGGCTTCATTCCCCGATCAAAAGCCAGGATCAGCTACGAGGTAAACGAATCGGGGGGCGATGGCTGCTGTACAAGAAGAAGCCCCGGGCTCTAGGGCCACCATCACGGTGTTAGGAGAACGGCTTTGCGGCTGATCCTCGTCTCGAATCGGGTTGCCATTCCGACCGAGAGCGGGGCCCATCGAGCTGGTGGGCTCGAGGTCGTTTTGGCGCCGACCCTGAAAAGGTATGCGGGTGTGTGGTTCGGATGGAGCGGAAACGTGGTTCCACGCGCTCAGGTCACCACCAAAACGATAGCAAAATCCAAACAGTCGTATGTCCTGACCGATTTATCGGAAGAGGACTATCAAGAATACTACAGCGGGTTTGCCAACCGCGTTTTGTGGCCCATCCTGCATTACCGCATAGACCTTGCAGAGTTCACGCGGCGTGATCTGACTGGATATCTACGAGTTAACCAGCATTTTGCCGACGAACTTTCCAAGTTTATCCTGCCAAGTGATCTGATTTGGGTTCATGACTATCACTTTATCCCGCTCGGGGAGGAGCTTCGAAAACGTGGTCACAGCAATCGCATTGGGTTTTTTCTACACGTTCCGTTCCCCGCGCCGGAGTTCATAACCGTCCTGCCTCGCCATGAACGCATCCTCTCCTCCCTGCTTCAATATGATTTGGTGGGATTTCAGACGGAGGGCGACGTTCGAAACTTCGTCCGCTACGTACTCTCCGAAAATCGCGGCTCGAACATCCGGATCTTGCTAGCGACGGACCGCCAAATGGTCCTCAGTCAGGATGGTCGACAGACCCGCGTCGGTAGCTTTCCGGTCGGTATCGACACCGAAGAGTTCGAGCGACTTGCGCGTCGCGCGGCCCAATCGTCATTCGTTCGGGAGGTCGTCGAGAGTCTTGGGGGGCTAACATTGCTGATTGGCGCCGATCGGCTCGACTACACCAAAGGCCTCATCCAGCGTATGGAGGCATTCGACCTATTCTTTTCAAATTGGCCAGATTGGCGCGGCAAAGTCACGTATCTGCAGATCACACCGAAAAGCAGGTCTGAGATCCCGGAGTACTCCGAACTAGAACAGACGCTCGGCGCCGTCGCAGGTCGCATCAACGGGAGATTCGGCGAAGCATCATGGACACCAATCCGCTACGTCAATCGCGCCCATAGCAGGTCAGCCTTGGCCGGTCTCTACCGCTCGGCTCGCGCGGGTGTCGTAACACCGTTGCGAGATGGTATGAATCTAGTGGCCAAGGAATATGTCGCTGCCCAGGATGCTAATGATCCGGGAGTTCTCATTCTCTCGCGGTTCGCCGGTGCCGCCGCCGAATGTCGGGATGCCCTGCTGGTTAATCCCTACGACTTGGAATTAGTAGCGAATGCCATTGCGCGGGCGCTGGAGATGCCGCTGTCGGAGCGGCAGGAACGCCACAGCCACATCCTTGCCACCTTGTCGCAGAATAGCAGCGACGTGTGGGGAGCACGGTTCCTCCAGTCTCTTGAGCAACTGGAGGTGCCTGGGAGCGACGACGAGTCCTTCCAACGGTACGTGATATGATTTGAAAGCTAGCGCATAGAGAGTGTTAGCGCCCCGTCATTTTGAGCACTGGCCTGCTCCTTCAACGTCTGCTTGTGCCCCAAGCGGACATCCGTCAAGTGGCGTGGGATCTGCACGGTCGGCGGTACGCGATTTTTGCGACGTTTCCGTATCCTTCGGCTCGGGTACGACGCAGGCGGGCGAAGGGCTCTGGGTGGGGAGGCCGTGTGGGGCTGTGTAAGGGACTGGATCCACAAAAAATAGATCACTATCGTAAGCGTGCCGAGAATGCTGTCGCAGGGCACTCATAGCCAAGGACGTTGATCGGTGCTCACACTGGCTAGAAGCCGCAGCGCGCTGGATTTCGCTCGCCCGACAGGAGGGCGTTATGCCGCGAAGGAAAGCAAAAGCGTCACACCTTAAGCGATCCAGTGCTCTCGATGATAAGGGGGAGACGGTGTGATTAACTCTCGGTGTAGGAGGAAGACACATGAACCTGCTGAGATCGATTAGCTGTCTTTTCGGTAGTCGGTGCGTCCCGGAGGAATCTAGTTCGACTGCCGACAGGATGCGAGATGAGGCAACTGTGCCCGCCGACCTTGGTCAAAAGGAAGCGGACCTAGAAAAGACCGGGAAAGAACAAAATGAGCCATATGGAAGGTGGAAACGCTCCCAGTAGGCGAGATCCCAGAAACTCGCGCCAGCTTCCTCTTCAAACTTTGCGTGAGAAATGTTTGACGTCGTGAAGCTTCCCGGGGGCGGCGTCGTCGGATCGCCTCCTGGAAAACCATGACGCGGATCTCGGATGTGCGTGACGTTGATCACTGAGGTGAGGGAGACTAAACCACTAAGGGCGAGTCCCAGTCCCGACATCAAACAAAAGAAGCGAGGCCAGTAACACCAGTACCATCGTGCGAGGGCGCATCGTGGCTTGCCGCCTCTGGGGACACATCGGGCTTCAGGAGGAGTCATAACTATGCAACGCGGGCACAATTTTTGAATTATCAGGTACGGAAGAAGCGCGGAGGTCCCCGATGGAAAATAAGACTGCACTCACCAGCGGACTCAGCGATTTTTCACGGCTTGCGCCATTCGATGCCGATGACGGAAACCTAGTTCATGTGGTCATCGAAACGCCGAAGGCCAGCCGCAACAAGTATGCGTTCGATCCAGAGCTAAAAATCTTCCAACTGAAAAAGGTCCTGCCGGAAGGCATGACCTTTCCGTATGATTTTGGCTTTGTCCCCTCGACCAAGGCGGAAGATGGAGACCCGGTGGATGTCTTGGTCTTGATGGATGAACCGGCATTTGCCGGATGCCTTCTAAAGTGCCGAGTGATCGGCGTGATCGAAGGCGAGCAAGGCAAGAAGAAACAGAAAGAGCGTAACGATCGGATTGTTGCCATCGAACAAGCAAACCATAGCTTTGCCGACGTAAACCACATCCGCGATTTAGGCGGGAAATTCGTGCGAGAGCTGGAGGAATTTTTCGTCAACTATCACGAGCACATGGGCAAAAGGTATCGAATTCTCGGTGTGAAGGGTCCGACCAAAGCTCGACGTCGCATTGAGGACGGTATTAAAGCGATGCGTGGGGGCGGCGAATCAGCCTCAGCATAATTGCCCACTCTCAACGAAACGGGTGTCTCTTTTGCGGGAACTAAGTGCCTCAGCGGTTCGTAGGCTCAGTTCAATGAACTCAAACCGAGATCGCGCGTTTCTCGCTTAAGAATGGTTCAGGATCCCCAAACACTCTGCCAACGCCATGGTTTGAATTACGTCGAGAGTTCGGAGCTCGGATTGCGTCGTCGACGATGCGGCAAGGGCTTCAGCTACCTCGATCCCAGTGGAAGGACCGTGCGAGACAAGGCAGTAAAGGCGCGGATCAAGGCGCTTGCGATCCCTCCTGCCTGGACGGAGGTTTGCATCGCCCGAGACGACAGAGCCCATATTCAGGCCATCGGACGCGACGCCGAGGGTCGACTTCAGTATCGCTACCATCCAGAATGGGAATACGTTCGGTCGAGCGGCAAGGAGCGGCGATTGCTGCGCTTCGGATCCGCGCTTCCCCACGTGCGTAGTGCAGTAAAGGCGGCGCTTGCCGGCTCGGGCTTCACGCGGACTAAGGTGATCGCGGCGGTAGTCCGGCTAATCGACGTGGCGCTTTTGCGGCCTGGCTATGAGGAATATGCGCGGGAACGCGGGGGTCGAGGCGCGGCAACCCTGTTAAAGAAGGACGTTGCGATTGAAGGCGACAAGATCGTGGTCGAGTTCAAAGGAAAGGGTGGCAAACAGATTAAACAAGAAGTTGAGGATCGTTCTCTTGCTCGAGTGGTCCGGACCCTTACAGCACTCCGAGGGTCTCGGTTGTTCACTGCGCCTGACGGGAATGGAACCAAGCGACCAATTACCGCGCGGGAAGTGAACTCCTTCATTGCGCGCGCCACTGGAACTTCAGTTTCGGCTAAGGACTTCCGCACATTTCGCGCATCGGCTGCTGCATTGGCTTTCTTAACGAAACGCAATGGACTTGACACAGATCAATCGCAGGCAAAAGCAATCAACGATGCCGCCGACAAGGCGAGTGAAATTCTCGCCAACACGCGGACTGTCGCACGCTCGAGCTATATCCACCCGAGTATTATCGACGCCTACAAACAAGGAAAGCTGAAGGGCTCTCTCCTTCGGGGCGGCGTACGGAATGGCCTCACCAAGATCGAGAGCGCACTGATGCGTTTCCTGGAAGGACCTCCAGACTAGACGCTCTTTCTCGTTACCCTAAAGCGAGACGCACTCCACCCTGTACGTCGCTCATGTCAACCTCGATCGAGGTGCCGCTGCGTCGGAACAACAACGAGGCGCGGCCGCCCGCGATTGAGAGACCCTTCACCGAAACATGGTCGAGCCAAGCCGGGAGGTGGGGCTTCGTTACGCTAACAAGCTTGTTGGCGGCATCAATTTCCAGCCCGAGACAGGCCTGCAACGCTAGGAAGACAGCGCCGCTTGCCCAGGCTTGCGGCGTGCAAGCGGAAGGAAAGCAGACTGGGCCCTCGCCCGCACGCCGGGGGAAACCGCACAAAAGCTCCGGGATGCGAAACTCAGGAAACCGACATGCCGCGTCGAATAGGCCGGTCAAGATTTCGACCAGCCTGCTGTTTCTTACCGTAGCGGCCAAGGCCGGCGGCCACGATCGAACAGTCGTGAGGCCATACCGTTCCATTGTGATATGACATTGGGTTGTAACGGCTTTCACCGACGGCGACGGTGCGCACGCCCCAACCACTGAAAAAGTCCGCCTCCATCAGCCCGCGCGCCACTCGTGCCGCCTTGTCCTGCAGTGCTACGCCGCAATAAAGCAGGTGGCCGGCATTTGACGTGCGCACCTGACAGGGCCGCTTCGCACCGTCGAGCGCAAGGGCATAAGTGCCAATCGTTTCACACCAGAACCGTTCGTCGATGCTGACCTGTAGCCGATCGGCTTCTCCTTCGAGCCGCCCGACAAGGTCCGCCTTGCCAATGGCAGCGGCGATTTGTGCGGCGGCACGCTTCGCGGCAACCGCATAGGCCTGAACCTCCAAAATGGCGATCGCGCCTTGAGCAAGCTCGCCGTTGTCATGGAACACGGAGTCTCTCGAATCCTTCCAACCTTGATTGGCGAGGCCTCCGTCAGCGCCGCGTCGATATTCGATGAAGCCGTCACCGTCGATGTCACCGAAATTGTCCATCCAATCGAGAGCCGCCTGAACCGCGGGCCAGACCCGTTCGGCAAATGCCACGTCATTGGTGCGCTTCAAATAGGCCCCAGCGAGCAGGACAAAAAGTGGCGTAGTGTCTACGCCACCGTAGTAGCGGCCGAACGGCACTTCGCGAAGTGTCGCCATTTCGCCCTTCCTCAGCTCATGCATAATCTTGCCTGGCTCTGAATCATGAAACGCCGAGCGCTCGCCAGCCTGCAATGCGCTCAAGCAGGCGAGCACGCCACGGGCGAGAGACGGCTCGACCCAAAGCACCTGCAGGGCAGTGAGCACCGCATCGCGGCCGAACGGCGCGCTGAACCAGGGTATGCCAGCATACGGATAGGGACCGGTATCGAGTTCGGTCACAAGCAAAGAGAGATCGGCTGCGGCTCGCTGTAACCAGGCCTCAAAGGATGCGTTCGAGGTGAAGATGGGCTTGAATTCGCGGATGGCTCTCCGCGCCGCGCGCTTGCTTCCTTTCAGCGCGCGGAGAAAGTCTTCCCGGTCGGGCCTGATAGCGTGGCCTTGGCTCGAAACCGTCATGATCAGGTGTTGGGCTTGGCCGGGCGCAAGCTCAATTGGGATCACGATCCGCTGTCCCTTGATGTCGACAGGCACCGAGAATCCGATTGTGGTTTGGCGGACGTGGCCATCGAGACCCCGATACGCAAGGATGAGCGCATTCCCCTCCGCGCGTGGCCGCAGTAATTCGCCCCGCCGGACGCGTGTAACGCCTCGGATCTCGAACACGTCGCGAAAGTCCGCATCGATCTCGACCTCCAGGTCAGCGGCCACGTCCTGATGCGAGAAGTTTTGCACCTTGAGGGTTTCATAGAGCTTGCGACGCCAAAGCAGCCGGCGCCGATGAATGTCAATCTGCGCTGGAGCGATCAGCTTGCCAGTGCGGTCGTGAAACACTGGATTGGCGAGGTGCGCGCTGAATACGACATTGTCGCGGCCAATAGTGCCGCCAAGAAGCTGCGGAAGGGCGCCGCCGATATGCAAGGTGAGGCGAGAGAGGATGCGAGTGTCATCCTGGAACAAGCCGTCGGCTCCCGTGCTCGGGCCGACGTTATGCATCAGGCCATGAAAATCTCCGCATGCATTAAACACGGCGAACAGATCATCGTGCTTGAGGACGTAGAGGGGCTCGCCGTGGACCAGCGCGGGCTCTGCGAGCTCGACCGCCTTTGCTGCTACGTCCTCGCCCATGAAGCAGGGTTAAGCAGTGAAGTCCGTTCCTGCAAGGATCATCTTACGCGCGACCTGCTAACGAAGCGGCGACCGGAAGGGCACCGGACGAAGCGGCCGGCACTAGGGGATCGGTCTCTGCAACACGCAGACTCCTGACGTCAGTGCGACCGTCAAGAACATCTGTATAAGCGACCTCGTAGTTCGTCGCCATAACCTCGACCGAGAAGTAGCGCTCGAAGGTTGCGCGAACTGTCACGCGATCGATTTCGGCAAGCCGCTCCACGGATCTCACGGCCTGATCGACGGTTGTCACGATGAACCCGGTTACGCCGTGTCGGACTATTTCTGGCACTGCGCCCTGATTGAAAGCGATGACCGGCGTGCCGCAGGCCATGGCCTCGATCATCACGAGGCCAAAGGGTTCAGGCCAAGAGATGGGAAAGAGCAGGGCGCGGGCGCCACCCAGGAACTTAGACTTCTCGCCTTCGCCAATCTCGCCGATGAATTCCACGCCCGGCGCGTCAAGCAGCGGAGCGATGTGAGCGTCGAAATAATCCTTATCCGCTGAGTTGACCTTCGCGGCGATGCGCAACGGCAGGCCCGCGCGGCGCGCAATCTCAATCGCGCGGTCCACACCTTTCTCCGGCGCGATACGCCCCAGAAAAGCCAGATACCCACTCTCCCCCGCCGGTGAGAAGGCATATTGGGGCTTTGGGTATCCATGATGGATCGTCTTAACCCACCGCAGATGCGGCAGCGGCCGCCGTTGGCTGCGAGAGATGGAGACGAGAGGATAGTTCGGGTAGTGGCGATGCAACTCACGCAGATCGTTGATGTCCTGTCGTCCATGAACGGTGGTCAGCGTTCGATCCACCATGTCCGTGAACAAGGGCAGATGAAAGCAGTCCAGATGGAAGTGCAGAATATCGAAACACTTCGCGCGCTTCCGAATCTCGGCGAGCATCGATAGGTGGGCGGGAATGTCCCAGGAAAGCTCCTTGTCGAGTCGAAGGGCCACATCCCGGCATGGAATAAGCTGTGCTTCCGTCTTGCTGTCACCGCTCGCAAACAGGACAACGTCATGACCTCTCCGAACTAACGCGTTGGTCAAATGCGCAACGACTCGCTCTGTCCCGCCGTAAAGTTTCGGTGGAACCGATTCGTAGAGCGGCGCGATTTGGGCGATACGCATTACTGCTCGTTCTTTCTCGATTTCGCACGCGGCAAAGGGGAAGCCCGACGGGAAGGCTGGGCTTCGACGGCCGAAGTAGGGAGGAGGTTAGAGCTGCATCTTTCTGGCGGTGGAGTCAACGTGAACAACGCGTTTCCGGTTCCATGATATCGCGTAGCGATGACCGTGTGTCTCCTTCTGGCACTTTGCGGATCAATCGGCGAGGCTGGCCAGCCGCGGTTACGCGGAACGCAGAGAGTCGCTGCTATGCGAATTGAATTGCGGGTTGACCGGAATGGCCAGACAATTTTCCTGAGTGTGATACGAAAGGGGCATCAGCTTTGCCGAATTCTCGAAGTTAGCACTGAGGGAGTTCAATCAGCGGCACCCTACTCGATGATGACGTTTGGCTTAAATTCGACACGGTTCGATGTCCAGAGACCCCAAAGAGAAGGCCTTACGTGAATCAAAATCAGAAGATGAAAGCATCAATGTCCACCCGTGGCACACCTCAGACGTGGCCTGAGCGAAAGCAGCGCTGAGCGGCGTTACTAGAATCTCGCGATCCGAAGACAGTTGAAAGCGGAAGTCTCGTCGAACGCGGATAGGATCTGCATCTGACCCTAGGCTGACATCCGAGCGCTGCTTTGGATCTCTCTCCGCCGCAGTCAAAGACTATGAGACCAGGCCACTCGTGTGCGACCGGGTCAGGTGGATCCGAACAACATGGCATTGGCGGTATTTGCGCAGCCACAGGGTCGTTGATGGATATGAGGTCTAATCCTAGCGACGCTCGGTGGAGTGACATTCCCCGCGGACCGGTAGGGAGAAGCGCATCACGTGGCTTCCCAGGGCGTGGACAGGCGCATGGCCGCAAGGATGATGCCGACCATGGAATAGGTTTGGGGGAAGTTACCCCAAAGCGCGCCCGTGGCTGGGTCCAAGTCCTCGGACAGCAGACCTACGTGATTCCGCCGTGCGAGGACCGCCTCGAACAATTGACGCGCCTCCGCGACCCGGCCAATGGCGGATAGGGCTTCGGTATACCAGAGGGTACACATGGTGAACGACATGGACGGCTCGCCGAAATCGTCCGCGGCGCTGTATCTGAGCAGATGTCCGTCGCGGCCGAGTTGGCGGCCTAGCGTATCCACGGTCGAAGCGAAGCGCGGATCCATGGCATCGACGATACCGAGCTTGTGCAGAAGCAGCACACTCGCGTCGATCCCTTCCCCGTCGAGGCTATCCACGAAGGATTTTCGGTCGGGGTTCCAGGCCCGGCGGAGGATGGTTTCGCGCAGTCCATCGGCCGAGCTCCGCCACATCGCGGCTCCTTCCTCAAATCCGAGGCTCCGCGCGATCCTGGAAAGCCGGTTGCAGGCTGCCCAACACATGGCCGCCGAATAAGTATGGACGCGTGTGCGGCCGCGATACTCCCAAATGCCCGCGTCCGGCTGGAGGGCTTCGCTCAGCGCACTCTTGCCCAGAGATTCCAGCATTGCATAAAGCGAGGCGTCGCCCTTCCTCGGCAGGCGCTCGTCAAAGAACATCAGCGACGCCGCGAGAATTACACTGCCATACACGTCATGTTGCGTCTGGTCGGCCGCTGCATTGCCGATGCGCACCGGGCCGTGACCGTTGAAGCCTGGCAAGCTCTCGATGCCGCGCTCTTCGATGGTTTGGTCCGGCACGATGGCGTAGACGGGCCGCAACCGCGAGCCGCGCTCCATGGCAACCACATTAGTCACATAGTCGATGAAGCGCTCCGTGGTACGCGTGGCGCCGAGCCGATTGAGCGCATGGACTGTGAAATAGGCGTCGCGCAGCCAGCAATAGCGGTAGTCCCAATTGCGCCCGCTCGCCGGCGCCTCCGGAATCGACGTGGTGAGCGCAGCGACAATGGCACCGGTGTCCTCGAAGCTGCAAAGCTTCAAAGTGATGGCCGCGCGGATGACCGCCTCCTGCCATTCGAACGGAATTGACAATTGCCTCACCCAATCGAGCCAATATTCCCGCGTCTGGTCGTAGAACTCGCGCGAGATGCGCGAAACCGAATCCGAGAGGCTTTCATCGGTGTGGACGATGAAGGTCATCGGACTTGAGAGCACGAAGGGGCTTTCGCTCGCGACTTGCGCGATGGGCGCATCCGTCGTCAGGCGGATCGAGCCTGCTTCCGTGACATAGCGGATGTGGTTGCTGCCCGGGATCAGCGACGCCTTAAGCCGCCCGTAATCCATGCGCGGGCGCATGCGCGCGCGAATCCGACACAGCCCCTCCAGACGATCCACCCGCCGGATGAGCATGGGAGGCCTATACATCCTGCCAAACTGACGGAAGCGCGGCGCGAAATCGGTCACGACGAACGATGCCCCCGAGGCTGACCGGCGCACGGTTCGCACGATCGCGGTATTACGATCGTAACTTTGCTCGGCGGCCGTGATCTCCTCGTCGAGGTCGATCGAGAAGAAACCGCTGTCAGGGTCCTCGCCGTCGAGCAGGGCGCAAAAAACGGGATCACCATCGATGCGCGGCCAGGATGTCCAGACGATCCGGCCACCCCGATCAATAAGGGCCGCCACGTTACTGTTGCCGACGACAGCGAGGTCGAGAGTGGTCATGAATCAAGCGTCTCTGCGAGGTGGTGAAGCCACCGGCGCCCGTTGCGACATTTGACTTCAAAAGAATTTCTAAGATAACACCCCGCCTCTACAAATTGTCACTGTTAGGGCGACAGACTTTATTGCGGCACAAGCTTATGGACGAAACGTTTCGTGCGCTGATTGAGCTGGGAAAGATCCTTCAGTCACGGGGATACCGGTTTGTAGCAATTGCGCCCGCGACTCACGGTCAAGTTCTTCGTCGTGCCGCAGCGGAGACGTCACTTGAGTCCATATTCGGATGGAACCGTCCCTTCCAACGAGACGCCATAGACGGAAATCTCATCAAGCTTTTAGAAGAGGCTAACGCCCTCCATGAGCAAGATGGTCTCTATAAGACTAAGGTCCGCTTCGCGACCATCGACGACCTTTTGTTCGCACATTCCGGCTTCCCTACCGTCGAACAAGATTCAGTTTTCTTCGGACCTGATACCTACCGTTTCGTGCGGCTGTTGCGCGCATCGCTTACAGATTTAGAGGCTCGCAAACCCATCAGACTTATCGACATCGGTGCCGGAAGCGGAGCGGGAGGCATCTTTGCAGCTCGATTGCTTGGAGGACGCACCGAGCTTCTTCTCACCGACATTAACAGAAAGGCGCTGGCCTTCAGCGTCGTAAACGCGACACTCAACAATCTCCCTGCCGCAAGGACGATTCTCAGCGACGTTCTCGGAGGAATTGAAGGGGGCGCCGATATAATCGTGGCTAACCCACCCTACCTCGTTGATGACGATCGACGTCTCTATAGGCATGGCGGAGGGGAACTTGGTACCGCTTTAGCCATACGTATCGTTGAGGAAAGCATGGCGAAGCTCGCGCCTGGAGGACGCCTTATTCTCTACAGCGGAACGCCCATTGTTGAGGGCACTGACCTCTTCCTGAAATCTTTGCAGCCAATTTTGAAACTCTATGCCAGGCACTTCGTTTATGAGGAAATCGATCCCGACGTCTTTGGCGAGGAACTCGACCGTCCCGCTTATGCGCATGCCGATCGAATTGCCGCCGTCGGTCTCACCGTCATAAAGCGAGGATAATAAACGTGGTTATCAACGATTTTTCATGGACCGAAACCGCCGGCGAGATTGACGGTCCGAAGTTCGAGCGCTTTCAGACCGAACTCGCCAAATACAATTCACGGCAGCTTCAGCCTGCATTTCCTACCGGCGCTTGGCGCGACGAGCTGGACGAATACGCCATGGTGTTACGCGCTGAAGGCGAGTACATCGAGGCAGTTCGGCGCGAGATAAGCGCTCTCGTCGTGAATGTACCAAGCAACGTCAATGACTTCATCGATTGGTTCGAGGAGCTTAAGAATACGGGGCCCGGTCAGGGTGATCCCCTCTTTCCGTGGTTGGCGAAGACCGCAAGCCGCGAGGACATGCTCTGGTTTCTGACCCAGGAGGTGGCCGGCGAGGCCGGCTTCGATGACCTCTTGGCGATGACGCAGGTGAAGATGCCAGTTACCGCCAAATTGGAGATGGCGCGAAACTTTTGGGATGAGATGGGCCGCGGCAGGGACACCGCCATGCATGGCCCTCTTCTGGAGAGGCTCGCAACTTACCTCGAGATCGACGCCAAGCCTGAGTACGTGATTTCTGAGTCGCTTGCGCTAGGCAATGCCATGCTCGCGTTGGCTCGCAGCCGGCGCTATTGCTTTCAGTCAATCGGCGCTCTTGGCGTGATCGAGATGACGGCGCCAACGCGAGCGTGTTTTGTCGATGCCGGCCTGAAGCGGCTGCGCATCCCCACCAAAAAGCGCCTCTACTTTACTCTACATGCTGTACTCGACATCAAACATTCGGAATGCTGGAACCGCGAAGTTGTACGCTCTCTTGTCGAACAAGATCCGCGTTGCGCATATGCAATTGGTGAGGGAGCTATCATTCGGCTATGGCATGGCGCCAGGTGCTTCGATCAATATCGCGAGCACTTCGCTTTCGACCGCCGTCATAGCCAGGCGGCTTAGGGCCCAAGGAAACCTAGCATGCGCTTCCTAGGGGTCGGCGACTGCGCCGACCTCGCCGCGCTCTACCTCCGGCTTGCGGAGGATGGCCACGACGTAAAAGTCTTTATTGGTCATTCCCTCTGCCAAAGCACGCTAGCTGGATTGATAGAGCGCGTGGCGGACTGGCAAGCCGAGTTGAGCTGGGTCCGCGCTGTAGGTATCGACGGATGCATTTTGTTTGAGAATGTCGGCGCCGGTCGCGGTGAACTTCAGGACTGCTTGAGACGCGATGGCTTCAATGTAATAGGCAGCAGCGCCTACGGTGCCCGCCTTGAGAATGATCGCGCTTACGCGCAGCGCATACTCGCTGAGCTGGGTCTCTCGACGGCAAACACTTTTGAATTTTCCGACCCGACCGCAGCAAGTCAATTCATAGGTCAGCGTCCTGCGCGCTACGTTCTGAAATCCAACGGTCCCGATGCTCCGAGCTTTGTCGGTCGGCATAGTGCCGGTAGGGATGTACAGGCGGTACTCGAGGTCGACGGAAAATTCGCCCTCTCAAGTTTCATCCTGATGGACTTCGTCGATGGCATAGAGATGGGGGTGGGTGCCTACTTCAACGGCGCCGATTTCCTTGAACCGGCTTGCCTCGATTGGGAGCACAAGCGCTTCTTTCCAGGCGATCTCGGAGAGCTCACAGGTGAAATGGGTACGGTCGTCACCTATTCGCGCACCAAAAGACTTCTTCGATCGTACGCTGGCGAAGATGGCCCCTTTCCTTAGAGACAATGGCTACTGCGGCTATATCAATCTCAACACCATCGTGAACGAGCGTGGTATCTGGCCGCTCGAGTTCACTTGCCGGTTTGGCTATCCAGGCTATGCGATTCTCGATCCGTTACAGATAACAAAGTGGGCCGATCTCTTTCGGGTCATGCTTGACCGCTCCACGCTCAGGTTTGACACCGAGCCGGGTTTTTCAGTCGGCATTGTAATCACCACACCGCCGTTCCCGTATTATCGGGAAACAGTGGAGGAGCCGATCGGCCTGCCAATTTTGTTCGAAGAAGACCTGTTGCCGGCGGAGCGTCGACATTTGCACTACGGCGAGATTGGCCTAAAGAACGGCGTCTTGGTAACGAGCGGGATGAGCGGTTACACACTTGTCGTCACTGGCACCGGGGAAACGATCGAGGCTGCCCGCGATGCCGCAAACACCCTGGCCGACAAAGTCATCGTGCCAAATGCACGTTATCGGCGCGATATCGGCACGCGTCTCATTAACGATGAATTTCGCAAGGTAGAAGCATTGGGATTGCTCGAATGAGCCCGAGTCTCATCGCGGACTGTGCTTATGCAGAAAGATTGGCATTGTAGCTGGGTTTAGGAAACTGATAAGGCCGACCGAAGCACAGCGAGCGCGACGACCAAAACACCAGCGCCCAATGCAACATGGCTCAGTCTCCTTTTCTCGCCAGAGGTGATCCTCACTCCCCGCCACCTCTCCTTATTGTTAATCGCGAAAGCCTCGATGTTCCCCGACACCGGGGCTTTCTCTTTGGTGCGTCCTGTCCTGACTGACAGCCCAGCGGTAATCCGCAAGGAAACCGATCCCATCAGTGCCGTTGATTCTCAGACTGATCCGATAACCAGCGAAGTGACAAAGTCGCCGCTACTATTCGATCTTCACCGCTTGCGCTCGTTACCAAGCCATGGTGGCAAGAAGTGCGAAGACTCCGCAGTTCATTGAGATTCTCTATGGGATGACGTCCGGCGGTTCGTCGCTAGTGAAGCACTCCAAACAGCCACAATAGAATGATGATCGGGATGGGAATGCCAATCAGCCACAGTAGAATGCCGCGCATGGTGCGTTCCTTTTTGGTTTTGAATTGTCCAATTAAAAAACGAAAGGGACGTGGGGAAGTTCCCTAGCCACATGATGCCTGGCCCTGCGTTGAGCAATTTTCCTGCCATGTCCTGCACCCTACGCCAGTACGGCCTTAGGCCTTACGGGCGCGCTCGTTACCCATTTCACAAGAGGGTCTCGCGTACCCTGATTGAGGAGGATTTCTCATGGCGCGAAAATATTCACCTAGCGCCAGACGTAGAGCGCGAAATGCACAAATTTAAGCGTGGCAAAGACCAGTAAGGGTGGCAAAGGCGGGACACAGTTAGGAGTCGTAAGCAAGCCGTTGCAATGGGACTTTCAGAGGCGCGCAAAAAAGGTAAGAAGGTCCTGAAGAAGGCCAGCTAAGGTTTGCGTGAACTCGTTGCGTCAGGCCGGAAAAATGGATCGATGCGGTCCTAATTTCGCTCGCCTGACGACCCGGTGCTGTTGACTTCGGCGACTTCCAGCATGCAAGTAAGACCTTGTGGACTGAACACAAGCTGCGCCATGCCGAGCTGACCTCCGAAGGCACGCTCTATCAGGTGCGATCCGAAGCCCTTTCGTTCTGGCGGACCAACTTCCGGCCCCCCGCTCTCCCGCCAAACGAGTTTTACAAGACTAGGTTGCGAGAGTTGGTCCCACGTGACGCTCACGTGGCCGCTGCCGTTCGACAAGGCGCCGTATTTGAGGGCATTGGTCGCAAGCTCGTGTATCACCATCGCAACCACGACCGACTTGGTCGCATCCAACCACACATCGGCGGGGCCCTCGACCGCAATACGCTCGTGGTGCTGCTCCTGAAACGGCTTCAGCGCCTGGGTGACGATTGAATGCAGTGGCGCTGTCTGCCAAGTCTCAGACGTCAATAGATCATGCGCATTATCCAGCGCGTGTAGGCGGGCGATGAAGGCATCGCGCTCCTCGGCGTGCCGGTTCAGGGTCTGGGTCGCAATGGCTTGTACCGTCGCCAAAGAATTCTTGATGCGGTGTTTCATCTCTTTCACGAGCAGCTTTTGCCGCTCCTGAGCCCGCTTGCGCTCGGTGATATCCCTGGCGATTTTGGAAGCGCCGACGATCCTGCCGTCGGTATTTTTGAGCGGCGATACCGTGAGCGAAATGTCGATCAGACTTCCGTCCTTGCGGCGACGCACAGTATCGTAATGATCAACACGCTCCCCACGGCGCACGCGTTCGATGATTTGTGGCTCTTCATCACTGCGGTCTGCCGGTATTAGGATCGTGATCGGCTTGCCGATGACCTCATCCGGCTTATAGCCGAACAGCCGCTCGGCACCGCCATTCCAGCTTGTAATGATGCCGTTGAGGTCCTTGCTGATAATCGCGTCATCTGAGGATTCGACAATTGATGCCAGCCGCTGCGCATGCACGTCGGCGCGATTGCGGTCAGTGACGTCGACCAACATGTTCACGGCACCGATAAGGGTGCCTGACACATCATACAGGGGCGTTGGGTAGGGGACGAAACGTACGCGAGTGCCGTCCGGCCGCTCGGCCACTGCCTCCATGCCGCGGACCTCGCGTTGCTCTTTCAACGCTAGCGCCATCGGACATTGACCGTGGGGCATACGCCTGCCATCGGGCCAGTAGAGCTTCCAGGAGCCGCAGAACTCGCTCTTTCCTAGCTCGGGGCGGCAACCCCACAGCTCTGCGGCGGCCTCGTTGTAGAACGTGATGCGCCCTGCAGCATCCGTGGCATAGATGGCCGCGGGTAAGGCTTGGATCAGGCTCTCTAGCTCGGTAACACCGGGGCGAGCCCCTTTGTGATTCGCGCGCTCGACGGCGTCACCGAACGCGCGCCCCATCCACTCCAAGAGATTCGGGACGAATGTACTGTCACCGGCGCGGATAGTTTGGCGACCTAACTCACGCATCTTCGACTCCAACAGGTTGGTGGAAGACATCGGCTCTTTCCTCATTTGAGGATCAAGAGCATGCGTATCCTCCCCTTTAGGGACTGGAGGTTGATGATCAGCGCCTCTCGGCGCGTCTTCGGGACTCACTAGCGGCGTCAATCACCCCAAAATCCGTTGACTTGGAACCCGCCAAAGCGAGGCTAAATCCCTCGGCTGCAAGCCCCCGCCGCAGCAGCTCCCGAACCGCGGCGGCCCGACTCGGCATGCGCTTTTTGAAGCGAAAATCGTCCACAGCGACCAACTCCTCTGGCGACAGCATGATCTGCAAGCGCTCGTCCCGAACACGATTCTCTTTCATAGGATGCCTCCACTTACTAACAGAAAGCCAAGTTAGAAATGGACGCTATTTTTGTCAATAGCTGTCAACCTCCCTTTTTAGCAATTAGCGCATCAAGCACCGAGTTAATTTAGTTCTCGGTGGCAGTCATGTGCGGCAAAGAATAACTGTGTAATAATAAAGTACAGTTTCGTCTACCAATAATAAGTTGACACGCTGAGAATAAATGATCAAAGTATTACTATGAGTGGATCGCAGGAATTTAATATCGCTGGGCCTACTTGCATTTGTGATCAATGCGGAATCCCAATGCGAGTATTTGGAATTGAGCGTCACCCGAAACTCCACGGCATGGCGCTGCGTAGCCATGAGTGCCCGCAATGTGAAAGCTTGCAGACCGACGTCGTCCCGTCTGCAGAAGAATGGTTAGACCCCGTTGAAGACAACCCCGTCAGTCCTACCTTCCTGCTTTCGGTAAGCGAGGGCTTTGACGACGAGATCGTTGCTCTCGTCGGCTCGGCCTTCGAAGCAGCGTGGCAATCACTACAGGCGTCGGGTAGCCGCCTTACCCAAGAACCCAACGTGGCTTCCACGCGCGAAGATCTTGCTAAACGCATTTTGGTGTTGGCTAAGCGAGGAGAGAGGGACCGCAATCAGCTCGTCGAGAAGGCACTAGCCTTACTTGCAGAATCAAATCCGGAGACCCCTCAATCCTTCTCAGCGAAAAGTTCGGCCGCGGCGCCTTCCGTGCGCCAATCTCCTCTCGTCGAATCTCGGCGGAACTAACTCGGGCCTGTTCGGTTCAATGTACGATCGGAGGAAATCATCATGAGCAATCAATATTCTGGACGGCGACCGGACGACCGCCAGAGGAGTGACGCGCATAACGTTGGCGCGCAGACACAGAAGCAAAGTAGCGACACGCTCTCCCAAGTGTCGGATGCCGCGCGGAGCGCAACGAGCACGGCCAAAAAGACCGCATCGGAAGCCGCTTCCACGATCACCGACCAGGTGAAGGAGCTGCTGGACAGTCAGCTGGCAAGCGGCGCGGAGATGGTCGGCCACCTTGGAAACTCCGCGCAACGTGCGGCGGACGACCTCGATCAAAATGCCCCCCAGCTTGCTGGACTGGTTCGGGGCGTGGCTGATCGGATCGAAGGCTATGCCTACGATATGCGCGATCAATCTGTAGACCAGCTTTTCCGGTCCGCTTCGAATTTCACGCGGCGCCAGCCGGCACTCGTTTTCGGGCTAGCCGCGTTGGCCGGCTTTTTCGCCTTCCGCACGATTAGGAGCACCCCGCTGTCTACCCAGCCAGTGAGAAGCCCCAGAGTTCCGTCAGGTGAGTACCATGGTGGGTGATCAACTGAAAACGTCGACAGCCGCCAGCGCGCTGGGAGATGTCCTAGGCGATTTGACCGATCTCGTGCAGAAGGAAATGCGGCTAGCGCAGGCTGAGTTTTCCGCCAATCTTTCGGCGAAGTTGGAGGGCGGCGTGTGGTGGGCCGCCGCGGGCGGCTTGGCCGGAATCGCATTTCTCCTAGTGATGCAAGCGGCCGTTTTTGCCATCGCTAGCTACGGCGTGCCGATGCACTGGTCTTGCCTTATCGCGGCAGGCGGCGTGTCGCTTGTCGCCGTGTTGGCTTACTTGATTGGGCGCCAAGATGCCAACATAGCTCTGATGCCCCGTCGGACCATCCATCAAATCCAACAAGACGTGATTTTGAGCAAGGAGCAGCTAACATGAGTATGTATTCAGACAACCAAAACTCTGGGGCAGCTGGTTGGCTTGTGGGTGCCGTCAAGAATAACCCAGAGGGGCTCCTGCTTCTCGCAGCCGGGTGTGCGCTCTTGATGCGCACCAGCGGTGCGTCGAAAAGCCACTCACGCGACGCTCGCGTCTACGGTCGCAACGACATGACGCAAAGGGGCCGGGAAGCACGCGTCCGAACGGTCGGCGAAAGGCTATCTGAGACTGCGCAAAGCGCAGGCGACTATGCCTCGGACATCGGCGAGAGCGTTGTTGAAACGGCGAGCAGCTATGCGTCCTCGGTCTCAAGCTATGCCGACGATGTCGCGCGAGCGACTGCGGAGCGTTCCGGTCAATTGGCGCGACAGGCGCAGTCCACCGCGCGGGACACGATCAATCGCGTGGTGCAAGAGCAGCCATTGACCGTGGCGCTGGTTGGCGCGGCCGCGGGGGTGGCAGTCGCGGCTGCTTTTCCGGCCACCGATCTTGAAAATCGGACCCTCGGGCCAACCGGCGAACGGTTGAGGGATGCTGCCGGCAGAGCCGGAGAACAACTAAAGGACGCAGCCACAAAGGCAGGTCAACGACTTGCGGAGGCTGCCGATGAGCGCGGCCTCAATACCGAAGGTTTAAAGGAAGTGGCACGTGACGTAGGGGAGACGTTTAGCAGCGCCCTAGAGGGCGAGGACGCTAGCCAGACCCCTAAGTCGAAATCCCAAAGCACAAATTTGGGCCGATCGTCGACCAATCAGCGCGGTTTCAGCAAGAAAGGCGGGCCAAATTGAGGGACGCAAACATTCGCCGTCTCGAGCTCGAGGTCGAGACTGCTCGAGCGAAACTGGCGACGGATTTGTCGATGCTTCGCTCTCCAGCGGCCTACGCCGATTTTAGGGCGAGTCTGAAGCAAGATGCAGAAGAGGTGAAGGACTTAATCGTCGATCAGGCCAAATCGACCACGCAATCTACCCTTCAAGGCATGGTCGACGATCTCAAAGCGAAGGCGGCCGCTAACCCCGCCGCCACCCTTGCGATTGGCGCCGGTATTGCTTGGCGGGCAATCCACCATCCACCGATCGCGACCGCACTGATCGGGGCCGGTCTGTTCAGCCTGTTGCGCACCCCGCGCAGCCCGCGTAAGCGGCAATGGGACCGCCAGTTACTTCTCGCAGGCTAAGGAGCGTTTGACAGAACAAGCAACCGATCTGGCCGGCGAGGTGAAGGATCAGGCTGCAGTCATAGCAAGCGACGTCAAGGATCATGCCGTCGCGATGGCAGAAGCTGTGAAGGAGCAATCGACCGCACTCGCGGGTGCCTCAAAGGAAAAAGTGCGGCAGTGGAGCGCCGACGTCGAAGACGCGGTACGCGACGTGCCAGACCGAGCCGCCTCTCTCGCGCACCAAGCCTCGCGGGCTACACAGTCTCTCTTTGATCAAGACACACGCGATAGGTTTCTGCTTGGCACGGCAGGCTTAGCAGTTATGGCGGCATTGGGTGTAGCCTATCAGCGTAGAAACGCAGAGTTCGACTCACGCTGAGTTTCCTCGCGGCATAGACTCAGCAATCCCAACAATCCGCTCGATAGGGTGGCTCAGAGTGTGAGTCCTCGCCTCCAACCTGTTTGGCGTTAGATTGAGCCAGGATTTCATCAGAGCCAAAGTCTAGCCGGGTCTCTTGCGGCCTCTCGGACATTTTGTGGTTCATGTCACCACGCTTCCCGATCTTCGCCTCAAGCTCAGAAGCGCGCACTGCGACGCTTCAAAGCCTACTCATTGCCGCCATCGTCATCACCGGGCTTTATGTTGCGCGCGAGGTGCTTCTCCCGCTCGCTCTCGCCATTCTGTTGAGCTTCGTGCTCACGCCGGCACTTCTGCTCCTGCGACGGCTGAAGGTTCCGCGCGTGGTCGGCGTGGCCATCGTCGTCGCCTTTGCCTTTGCCCTCATCTTCGGGCTTGGCTGGCTCATGTCGCAACAGGCGACGCAGCTTGCCGGAGATCTCCCGCGCTATCAGCACGTGCTAGCCGAAAAAATAAGCGCGCTTCGCAAATCGGCGGCCGGTTCGCCAGCCCTAGAGAAGGCCACCGAAGCGGTAAAGGGTCTGGAACGCGAGCTCGCCAACCCGACGCCAGAGCCAAAAGTCGGCACCGAGCCGAGTCCGCCTGAGCAAGCCGAAGAAGGGCGCAAGCCGATCCCGGTCGAGATCCATGAGCCGCCGCCCCAGCCCCTTGAACTTTTTCAACGCATCGCAGGCACGGTACTTCCGCCGCTGGCTACCGCCGGCATCATCATTCTTTTCGTCATCTTCATCCTGTTGCAGCGCGAGGAATTGCGAGACAGGGCAATCCGCCTGCTGGGCGCCTCGGACATGCAGCGCGCTACCTCTGCGATGAACGACGCCGCTGAGCGTCTCAGCAAGTATTTCCTGAGCCAGGTTTTGATCAATTCTGCTTACGGCGTGTTCATCGCGCTTGGACTTTGGCTAATCGGTGTCCCGAGCCCCATCGTGTGGGGCATTCTTGCCATGCTCATGCGCTTCGTACCTTATGTGGGCTCGTTCATCGCCGCTGCCCTGCCCTTGCTGCTCGCCGCGGTCGTCGAACCTGGCTGGACCACCTTCCTGCTTACGGCGGCTCTCTACCTTGTCTCGGAATTGACGATGGGTCAGGTGGTGGAGCCCCTCGTCTTTGGGCACGGTACGGGGGTCTCGCCGATCGCAGTCATCCTCTCGACCGTCTTTTGGACATGGCTGTGGGGACCACTTGGTCTCCTGCTAGCCATGCCCCTCACAGTATGCCTCGTCGTTCTCGGCCGCCATGTCGAGGGGTTGAATTTCTTCGAGGTGCTGCTCGGCGACAAGCCGGCGCTCACCCCGCAGCAAAGTTTCTACCAGCGTGTGCTTACGGGTGATTCAGCGGAAGCCACTTACCAGGCGGAGCTTGCCCTTAAGGATGAGCCGCTGGCGGGCTACCTGGATGACGTCTCCCTCAAGGGTTTGCAGCTCGCCGAGCGCGATTTTGAGCGGGGTTCCCTCAATGAGGAGAATCTCAAACGCATCAAAACTACCGTCAAAGAGATCATGGATGACCTTGCTGATTTCGAGCCGCGGCGCTGGTTCAGAAAGGTGGAGCCCGCTGCGAAGAAGGAGGATGCGGAAGAAGCGCAAACGGGATTGGCTTCGCTCAGCACTATGGAGGAGGTCGACGAGGAGCCGCTTCCAATTCTTAAGCCTGCCGATCTCGCGCCGGGCTGGGAAGAAGAGGGCTCAGTCCTGTGCATCGGCGGCCGAACGCCCCTCGATGAGGCGGCCGCTGCCATGCTTGCCGGGCTACTGAATAAGCATGGTCTGAAAGCGCGCGTCGCCGAGAGCGAGACGGTTTCGGCCGGCAACATCGTTTCTCTAGAAGCGGCGAAAGCCAAGCTCGTCTGCCTGTCGTTTCTCGGCATTGGAAGCAGCTCTGCCCAGGTACGCTATCTCGTGCGGCGGCTCCGGCGCATCCTTCCCTCAGGCTCCATCATTCTTGTCGGCTGTTGGACCAACGATGCGACCGGCGCACCTGTCAGGGCTCTGAAAGAAACAGCCGAAGCCGATGCTTATGCGACCTCGCTTCACGAGGCCGCGGAGATCGCTGTCGATGCGGCTCGCCGTCCAGGACTGGAGCTGGCAAGGCCTTCGCAACCTGATGCAGCAGTCCACGGGACGGACAATCTCATGGAGGTTTTTTCGAGCAGAGAGGTCCCGCTGAAAGTCGTGCCCCAACCTTCAACGGACAGCCCCCTTCTTCCAGCAAAGAATCGAAAAAATCGTACTGGGAAAGGGGGCGGGTTGGGCCCTAAGCGGACCCGCCCCGACAAAAGCGGCTCAGCGGATCGCACTTAGTGTCCGGGGGCGGTGCATCGTTGCAAATTAGCAAAAAGGGTCGGGTGTCTGGGCACCCAGGCCGCATCCGAAACCAAGCGATGTTGGGTCCGGTGCAATGCGCCCGAAGAGTCAAACCTCGATGTCCGCTATGAGTCAAAAAACGGACACAGTGCGGCGTGCCTACTCAACCAAGGTGCGCTGCTTTAGGCGCGGTACTTATAGTTGGCCTAGGGGGCAATCGGAAAGCGTAGCGTCCTCGCTTCTTTCTAAGAACGGATCACAGGAGCACAAGCAAGGGATTTCTGCGCTGGCGTTAGCGTATCGCGCGACTTAGTCGCGAGGGCGAAGGCTGCGTTCACGAGAAACGAAGCCACGATGCTACACAAAGCCATGATCACATAATGATGACCAGAGAAGCCTTGGCGCGCAATGTTCGTGATCTTGGTTGCGCCTGGTACAGTCTCACCCCAGGAGCTCAATGCATTCAGAGACGCCTGCCAAATCGCATCTGCAAACCGTAGAAGTGCAGCGTAGGTCTCAGGCACAAAAGCATTGAAAGTAAAAAGTACAATGGCGAGAACGATGGTCGCCGGCACGCTTACAACGGCTATAGCAATCCGTTGTATCGCGGTGCGTGTTCCGCCGAGAAGCCAATTCAGGGGAATGCCAACCACGATGGCGGCAATTATAATTGCGGGGATCGAAAGCACCACATGGGTCATGTTTACCCGTTCGCGCAGATGGTTGACCGCGACCTGTCCCCAATAGGTGCCAGCGACCAATGAGTCCAACCAGTTCGTTACGAGCCGGCCTGTATCGAAGGCGAAGTTGATAACCGGTTCAAATTCTTTGTCATAGATGACAGAGAGCACCATGAATCCAAGCATGAGTGCGTAGCTGAAACCTCCAATTCCGACTGAGACAATGATGCGTCGGAGCCAGGCCAGCACTGCTTTTCCCCATCTAGATTGTTACTAGCCAAAGTCGCAGGCCCGTGGCAGCGAGCCCAGCGACTGGATAGAAATGTGCGGTCCAAAATTCAGGGCGTGCAAAATCGTACGAGGGACACTGAAATTCCGGAGATTCCCTTAAGATCGGGAGGGGCGCGCCAAGCGCGCCTGCTAATAAAAGAACTGGGAAGCGATCACTTCGTTCCAGCTTTAAAATTAACTACTCAGATAACTGTCCCCACTGAAGCCCGACCCACGCTCGTGAGGGGGCCGGGCTTCGCCAGCCACTGGAGAGCGACTGGCAGCGCCAGCGCAGTGATGGTCCGTGCGTGTCGCCATCAATTCAACCCCCGATAGGATCCGATGTTCCTCGGCTACAACGCCAACGATTCAATTGGTGCCACGACGGATCAGATACCCGATCAGCAAGCCGACTCCCAACGCCATAACCAGAGAAACGGCGGGATTGTCTTTCATGATTTCCGAGGTCTCTTGCACCGTGTCGAGGGTGCGGTCTCGCGTGCTGCGCCATTGGCGGTTCGCGATCTTGCTGAAGGAGCTCGTCAGTTCCTGCAGATAGTCGCGCACGGTGTCGAGCTGGTCGCTCAACTCCGGGATATCAATCTTCTTGAGAAGTCTGCCCGTTTCTCTGTCCCAATTGCCGCGACTCGTCATTGCTTACCTCCGGGGACACAAGGGTGTTGGAGTGGCGAACAAGGAAATGATCACCTCTTCCGAATCAACCCGCAATGGGATTAGGCGTTCCAAACCCACTCGTGAGAATCCGACTTCCTGGAACGAACCAAATTCGAAGGCGTTTCCGCTGTAGGTGGATTCTCCACCTCAATCAAAACTTCCAAGGAGAGAGCAGCATGTACCGTCTTCTGAGTTGCACGGCCGTGGTCCTGTGCATGGCCCTTACCCCCGCCCTCGCCGCCGACGATTCGAGCCAAGCCGGCGCACCCGATCAATCAACGGGTGCCAAAGAGCAAAGCTCGGCGCCGCCAGCGTCGGGAGCAGCAAGCGACGCGAAACCTATGGGAGAGATGACGCCTTCATCCGGCGACGCGGACACCTCCCAGGGCGCCAAGGAGCAAAGCTCGGCTCCTCCTGGCTCATCTGCATCGGATCCTTCTAAGCCCAATCCCGCCATGGGAACTGAGAAGGAATAAACAGCGGACAATTGACCTTCGATTGAAGGGAGATGGTGCCCGCTGCCGACCCAAGCCAACCCGAAAAGCCAGAAATGAGACGAAGCCCCCACAGCGAAAACTCTGTGGGGGCTATTCCGAGATTGTAGGAGGGAACGAATGGAAAAGAGGGTCGCCCTATATGGATTTCTGGCGGTTTTAGCGGTCTGCTGGAATACCTCCCTGTGCAATGCTGAGCCCAGGAAAATTACCGAGGCTGAGAAGAACTTTTGCGCAGAGGCCTATCACAAGTACTGCGGAGAGTACGGACTTGAGAGCGCCGCGCTGCGAAACTGCATGGACCGCAACGGACGAGCGCTCCCACACGACTGCATCGAGGCCCTCATCGACGCGGGTGAGGTCTCTAGGGGCGAGGTGGAAAGTCGAAGGAAAAGCGGTAAGTGAGATTGCGGTGGCCTCAAGCCGACCAAAAAGACGGGCTTTCGACGCGTCAACTCTGCGGCTGTTGGAAGAACTCTGCGAATCCACGTGGGCGATTGTCCAAGATCGACATCCATTTCGGGACCTGACCAACGACTCTGACCTCAAGCACCAACTTCGCAGGAAACTTTTTATCCTCGCTGAGAATTCTGACCTCGAGGATCTCGATGGCTTGCAGCGATCAGTATTGGAGGCCTTCGCGCGGGGCGTTGACTACTAAATGGAGAGCCTAGGCTCTAAAGGAGGTCACATGGATTGGAATCAGGTGGAAGGAAATTGGAGACAGGTTAGAGGCAACGTCAAAAAACAGTGGGGAAAACTTACCGACGACGACCTTACTGCAATTGACGGACGCCGTGAGGCACTCGAAGGCAGAATCCAGGAGCGGTACGGATACACTAAGGATCGCGTGCGAAAGGAGATAGAGGAATGGCAGCGTTCCTTCGCGTCTCAACTCAGTCGCGGCAGCGATGAGTTAGCCGATCAGATCGACGCCATTCGCGACGACATTCAGAGCCTTGCATCCACCATTTCTCGCATCGCCAATCAGCAGCTCGGACGCGCGCAAGACAAGGCGATAGACGCTGCGACTCAGGCGGAGGAGGCAATCAGGCGCAATCCTACTTCTGCACTAGCGATGGCGTTCGGATTTGGATTCTTGTTTGGCGTTTTCACGCGTCGATAGAGACAGGCAATGGTGCGCCAATCGAGCATGTCGTATCCCGGCCAGGGTCGCCCAAAGGATCCGAATTTGCCGGAAGACTCCACTGGGGGCCGACAGGGACAAGGAAAGGCCGCGCAGTCAGAACCCAAACTTGCGCGAATTCACAAGGATAAAAAACCAAAGCGGGAAAGGTCGCCAAGCACCTAGTGGGGTTGACTGGCTGACTCGCGAAGTGCAGCTCCCGCTCTATTTCGCGTGGGCAGGCATTGGAGATCGGCCTTGTTGAGGCTGGCGCGATTTTTTGTCGCCTTCCCGCCGAATTTCCTTCACCGTCAGCTTATGACCCTAAGCGGACATCACACTGACTCTACTGTTGAGTACGACATCATCGCTCACGCCAAGCAATCGTTCTGACGGCATATTTAGACGAACAATAAGGCCTTCAGGCTCCCAGTCGTATGAGACCTCGCCCCCAAATTGATCGACCACAATACGGCGCACGAGACTAGTGCCAAATCCTTCGTGGTCGGGCCTCTCGGTTAACTTTGGGCCGCCCCGCTCCTTCCATTCCAACTCGAAGCTGCCGTTCGTCACCGACAAGTCAATTTGCACGCTTCCTGATGGCACCGACAGCGAGCCGCATTTAACTGCGTTTGTCGCAAGCTCGTACAAGAGTAATGCTAGTCCGGTGATCGATTGCTGCTGAATGGGGAGATCTGGCCCAATGACGGACAGGCGTTCGGGGTTGTTTGAGGATTTGGTGTTAACATAGGGGGCAAAAATTGCGTCGATGAGCGCACGAATGGTCGTCGGCCGGTTCGACCATTCAAAAGCTAACAATCCAGGCCGCGTTAGATCATGCGCGCGTGCAAGGGCAGCTAGCCGGTCCTGCATGTCTCGTACCAAACTTTGCGGTTTCGCGTACCGTGCGCTTATCGCCAAGATGCCGTTGACCACGGTGAATGCGTTCTTGACGCGATGACTCATTTCTCTGATGAGCATCTCTTGCTGCGCCACGGCGCGCTTCCTCTCAGTAATATCGCGAGCGATTTTTGAGGCGCCTATGATCGTGCCGGCCGCATCAGCAAGCGGAGACACGCTCAAGGAAATGTCGATGAACGCGCCGTCCTTACGGAGCCGCACCGTTTCATAATGTTCGATGCGTTGCCCCTTCCTGAGCCGTTCCAGGATCGTGGGTTCCTCATCAGGTCGATCTGGCGGTATCAGCAAGCTTATGGGTTTGCCGATTACCTCACTTGCCTCATAGCCGAATACTCTTTCAGCTCCCTTATTCCAGCTAGTGATGATGCCGTTAAGATCCTTGGTAAGGATCGCATCCTCAGAAGTTTCTACGACGGACGCCAGCTGTGCGAGGCCGATTTGTGCTTTGCGTCGGGAGTTCGATTTCGACGAGCAAAAGCTCGACGGCAGAATTAAGAGCGGCGACTGCTCCTACCAGTAAGGTGCAGACCAGAATGAAGGCAATGAGGGAGGTGATTTGTGCGCCCTCGAACACTGGGTGCATGAACAACCCCCACGCCAACACGGCTGAGAGCATGCTAGCGAGCATGCCTAGCCAAAAGCCACCTAACAACGTGGCCACTACGATGGCTGGGTAGTAGGTAGTGAACGGAATCCTATCGTGGACTAAGCCGCCGAGGGCCCATCGAATAAGGGTGGCCAACAGAATCGCTCCCACCGCTGCACCAAAAACGATGAGAGGATTTTGTTGCAGACGATGGAGACGCGTGGCCCAACCATGGATTTGGTCGGTCCCGAACAGCGATAACATCAGGCTGATACCTCAAAGATCGAAGGGATAAGCAACGCTGAATTGCCCTCTTGGCTGACCCTTTCCCTCCGAAGACGCCGTCACCGGGCTGGAACGCCGAAGCATTCAAGGGGTTCTAATTTAGGTGATTAGTCAGGCAACAAAGCAAGGTAAAATCGTGACTTCCGCCATTTACGTGTTGGTAGTTGAGGACGAACTTTTTAGCCGATGGCGCGCGATAGATCTTGTCGAACAGGCTGGGTACACAGCAGTTGAAGCATCTAATGCGGACGAAGCAATCGCTATTTTAGAGGCACGCAAGGACATAAGGATCGTATTTACGGACATCGATATGCCGGGCTCGATGGATGGCTTGAAGCTCGCCCACGCCATTCGTAAACGATGGCCCCCAATTGAGCTTATTCTCACGTCCGGTCACTTTGATATCAGCGAAGACAAAATCCCTGAACGGGGCCGATTTTTTGCAAAACCATATCGTGATCACGAGGTCATTTCGGCTTTACGAAATTTTGCTGGTTAGGAACTATACCCAGCACCTCCGTGGCGATCCCCGCGTTTCGCTACTGGCACCTTAGCGGACCTCGCCAAAGGGTGTCCAACTTCAAACACTGAACTGCGCGGAGAGGAAACGCCGCCCGCAGTGAATGAGAGCCTTGCGCGAGGAACTCGCCGTCGCATTGTTCGTTACTCTCCGTGACCATGGATCATCTCGAGTTTGACGCCTCAGCCATCATCGACAGGCTCAACGAACTATCAAACAAGGCAGCCGCGCTTGCGTCAGGCATCGTCCTTCTTGGGATAGATTAAGCCGTCAGCCAGTGGCCCCGTAAATTTGGCCTGGGAATTATCGTACGAGATTGCAAGTCTATCGCGGACGTTGCAACCGGATGAGGCGCCTGCAAGTGATGAGTCCGAGGTAGCCCCTTAAAGCAGCGTCGTGCCCTCGTGCCCTATCGCGCTAGCTTCCTTTGCCCCTACCCGCGTCTTCTTGACGGGCTCACGTTCTCCTAAAGACGCGCCGGATGGTTATGAGGACTAACGCGATTACGGCCACCACACGCCCCGCCCATCCATAACTGCTCTTGATTACTTCGGACTTTGCTTGCCAACGCCGAGACAAAATTTCTTTGGCGGTGGCTGCTTTACGCTGGTCGAGCTTACCTTCGGCAAGCGCAAGCTCTAACTCTTCGTCTGTTTGGTCGGCGAGAGGTTTTGCCATGCGAATTCGCTAAGCGACCAGGCACGGCTATAGGACGTGAAAAACGTAGAGAAGGACAATTACAACAATCGGCACTCCCAACAGCCACAAAAGAATAGGCATGACGGATCTCTTTTTGGATTCCGTATCTTCAACTGCCGCCGGGGTGAAGCGTTCCGTCCGTTGTTCACGCAGACTCAATTATTTGGAGTCAGCGGGACTGTGCCTGGAACGAAGTGATCGCAGCCCAGTTCTTTCTATAGCAGGCGCATTTGGCGCCCCTCCCCCCAAGGAGCATTCCATGAGTAACACCCCCCGGCGCGCAGGCAATCGAGCACGCAGGCAGAACAGACCTTCCGATATCGATGAGCTGCGTTAGGTGCTGGCTTCCTGTTGGGATTTATCCTGACGGGCGGTCGCCCACACCGAGCCTGACGACCCCGCGTTCCCACTCTTGCCGGAGATTCCCATGGCTAAAGAACCCAAGACGCTAGACGAATTGTTTCATCACACCCTGAAGGACATTTACTTCGCGGAGAAGAAAATCCTGGCGACGCTGCCCAAAATGGCGAAGGCAGCTCAGAACGATGAACTAAAGGCAGCCTTCGAAAAGCACCGCGATGAGACAGAGGGTCAGGTGGAGCGACTGGACCAGGTTTTCGCAATCATCGATAAAAAGCCCCAGGGCAAGACCTGCGCTGCCATCGTCGGTATCACCGAGGAGGGGGCCGAAATCATGCAGGAGTACAAAGGTTCACCTGCTCTAGATGCGGGCCTCCTCGCTGCGGCCCAGGCTGTCGAGCATTACGAAATTTCGCGTTACGGCACTCTGCGCACTTGGGCCGAAGAGCTGGGCCACACCGATGCGGCTTCCCTTCTTCAAGAGACACTTGATGAAGAAGAAGCTACGGACAGGGCGTTGACGCAAATAGCCAAGACCGCGGTCAATCAGGAAGCCGAAGCCGCTTAGGGTCGAGGCGTGGATGTAACCTTGGAACGTAAGCCCGCGAAGGCGGTTTAACGATAGGACTTCAGTCCAGCGTAAGGAGTAAACGCCATGAAAACTCTGATCTCGATTTTTGCAGTGGCCCTCGCACTTGCTTTCACAGTCCCAGCTTTCGCCCAAGACGTAAAAACCGCAAAGACGGCGGCCGATTGCGCTAAGGCTGGCGGCGTATGGGATGCCGCTACCAACACGTGCTCAGAGAAAAAAATGTAACTATCCTTATTTTGCATCCTGCATAGGGGCGTCGGCTTCGGTCGACGCCCTTCTTTCGTTACGGGGCATCCGGAATCATTCGTGTCGCAATAGCGCCTGGAGCGCACGAAGGTCTTCTTTGGACAGCCGCTTCCTCCTTGGCCTTTGCGATTCCATCCATCTGACGTTCTCGCCGGATGTCGTTCTCGAACTCGGCAATGTGGGACAGTAAAGGGACAGATGCGCAGGCTCGGCGCTAAACTGCCACACTAATTCCCGTGCGACTTGCTCGAACTCAAGTCCAGGCTTTTTGGCGGTCCCTGGCTTTTTGGCCGCTTTTTTTGCCAGTCGATTGTTTTTTGCACTAGACACGTCAAGGGACCTCAAGGGGGTCCCTCGGTAAAGAAGGAATTTATGGATTTTACTAGGGTAACTCATTGACTTATCAATCTGTTACGCAGCTGCCACCCTTAAGGTGAGACAGGCCTAAAACTCCTAAAAAAATCCCGATTTATGAGGAGAAAACTACCACAGCGGTCCTGTCGAAAAAGCTGGAGAGATTTTGA
The DNA here is from genome assembly GCA_963745855.1 of uncultured Alphaproteobacteria bacterium. Lineage (GTDB taxonomy): Bacteria > Pseudomonadota > Alphaproteobacteria > Rhizobiales > Methyloligellaceae > Methyloceanibacter. Next base: position 143,566 of record CAVUZR010000013.1, read on the forward strand.
TCCCCCCTCCCCAGGGTGCCTCAACTCTGCGGTTGAACGCTTCAAAATGACCTGCGCGTCTGACGCATTTGCTCGATACACCCTCAGGGTCATCGAAGAGGGCTGTCATGCGGCATCGCCCATCCGTTGCACGGGGCCATACCCCAGCAGGCGGCAAAAGCGGCACGATATTGTCAGGCAAGCGCCAATAAACTTGCCTCCGTCATCGCCACGCTCAACGGCAGTGCCTCCAGCACCGCGCCAACCGTCCGCAGCGGCCAATTTTTTACCCTTGCCATTAACTCCACATCCGAAACCTAAACACGGCGGCGGCTGCGCAACTCGTGAGCCAGCCAAACCTATATTTCAGTCCAGCTTCGCTATTGCCTTTGCGCATGCGGCTCTTCCATTTTTCAAGGTTGCGTTCTTTCATATCGGCCCTGGCCCGTGCCAAATGCTCTGCGGTTGATGTCGCGGGGTGAGTACGTAGGTCAGACGAGCCTCCTTGCTCTATCCTCTCCGCTTGTTCTGCCTCCGCTTCTCTACGGGCCTTCTTGTCGCTCCGCTTCCTTGAAGGCCCTCTTGCTGACTCTCAGCTCGCTCCGTTGTCGCTACCCGACTCCGTTGCTTACTAACTATTGTTTCGGACTCGCTCCGCGACATCTCCGGACTCGTATCGCGACACAACTGGCGGCGCTGCCACGTTCTTTGAGAAACGCCTTCCTCAAGCCAAGGCTTGGGCCTGCTCGCCAATTCGGCCAAATAAGCTTCCTTGGTTCTGATGCCCTGCTTGCGCCTCTGCGCTGCTCTGCGGGCGCGTTCCCTTTCCTTTGCTTGTTGGGCAAGCTCCTCCGCAGTCATATCGACTGGCTTTATGCGCCACAGCCTTAACCTCTCGCGATCTGCATTCGCTAGATGCAGAGCGCGACCAAGTTGCTCCGCCGTGCGCAGCTTCTCGTAATCGGGCGTTACGGAAAGATGCTGAATGAGTGATTCGACTTCATCCGCCTGCATCCAGGGGGCGTAAAGCTCTATCGCGTGACGAACTTTCTTTTCCGCTTCGGCAGGGGCCATTGATGCCAGAAACAACAACTCCATTAAGTCAGGTCTGCCCGCATCATCATCGGGGCAACCCCCGGTTCCGTATCGGTATCGAATGAGCTTACGTACATCGCCGTAACGCAACCGGCGCACGGTTTCCCACTTGCCCGCCTCGGCTGGCTTTGCTACTGGCTTCATTGCTTAATCTTCATCTCCTGAGTTACCGAGCCGCTGGCGGTTGCCTCCGCTGGCGGCTCACTTTTTCTGAGGTGCAATCATCCACGGCCACCTCGCTTCGGCCGTGCTGGGGCAACGTGGGGTCTCGGTTTTCTGCCAGCGACATGGGTGATCTGGCGGCGGCCACTGCTTGCCAAACGAGCGACGGAGCACCAAGGGCGAGCTTTACCTGCTTGAGGTCGAGGCGGTGAACAGGCTTAAGCACTTGCCCCCCAGGCACCTGCCACAAGCGCGACAAGCGCGACAACGCGACAAACCCTAATCACAGCCCTCCATCCCATGACTTGGGGTTGGCCTTGAAGGGACGAAACATGGTCGTGCCGGTCGGACCAAACTTCACCATGTAGCCCGCCGCCTGTAGCGGTCGCATCCGCTCGGCCTGCGCCGCGATGCATTCCGCGCGACGTGGTGGTGGAGTGTTGTTGGTGTCGATGCGCGTGGTGATCGCCACGCGCATCGGGTCATCGAGTAGCTTCATCAAGCCGCTTCCGGGTCGCCGGGCGTGTCGTCTCGCCAAGTTAGGCGGTCGGGCCGGTCAACGTATTTGACCTTGCCGTCAGCAATCACGAAGTCAGCCGCGAAGTGCCCCGTCTCCTCGTCCAACCCGCCTTCAACACGCAGCAGAGGAAACCTCTCGCCGATCTCGTCTAGTATTGGAGTGGGCGGCGACCATGCGGTGTGGAAACCGATTTCGATTCGATCGAGCCTCGACAACAAGAGCGGTGCGGCAAGCGTTCCACTTCGTCCCCCAGTGCCGACAGTGCCACTCGTACCGGTCGGGGGGTGCAGCGCAGTCCGCCTTGGGTGACTTGTTTTCCTCCTCCCACGACGGCTCAGGGAGGAGCCTGTTAAAGTCGAGGTTCCTGTCTCCATCTTTGTCCGTGGTAATGCAGACCCGCAGGAAGCGATCACGCTCTGACTGCGGCCCCGTTATCGTCATGGTGTGATGTACCCAGTTCGGCATAAATCAGCCTCCAAAAAAAATGAACCACCAAAAACACAAGGCAAGCAGGCAGAAGGCGAAAGTGGTCATGTTCGAATCGCCATTGCCACCAGCCTGTTCGCCCGTTCAATCTCGCTGTCCGTGGCTTGCAGGAAATCCTCTCGCGAAGCCTCAAGCCATCCTTCGCGGTTGGTGTCGGTCTTATCTGCGAGGTACGCCCAAGAGGCGCTGTCGCCGATGATTCCCAGCGCGACTTCCGGAACTAGTGGCTCGTATTTCGTTTGGTCTTCAATAAGATCAACCCATTTTTCCCAGTCCGCCCCGGCCCGCTCGACGGAATAAATATGGTTCAGGCGATCCAAGACCGCTTCCTGTGCAATACAAATTACGTCCTCTAGCGGAAGCTGTTGGACAACCTTGAAGGAAGCGTCGGTAAAAGTATCGTGTCGAGGTTCCCCCTCTAAAGTCGGCTTCGCCAGTCGTGCGATGCGCTCGTCAAGAGTTTCCTCTGTGGCAGTGGCTTTACAGTCATGTCTATTCTTGTCAGTCATTGTCAGTCCTCCGTTTGGTTGTCAGAAATTGTTGTGCCGTCGAGCACCCGCCTGATCTCTCGGTCGAGACGGGCGAAAGCCTGTTCCGTGACGGCGGTAGACGGCATCGATCAGGTCGAGTTGTCGCGGGTCATGACAGGTTGGGCTCGGATTGCGCCGCGCCTCATGCAGGACTTTCTCAGCGCCGACGCGCTTGGTTTTGCGTTTCGTCATCGCTTCAACCCCCTCTTGTCGATGTGCAGCTTGTGCCATCACGCAAAACCGGCGCAACTGGTCAGCGTCCATCATCGTCAATAGCCGCGCCGCCAGCGCTACCGGGTCGGACTCCTTGATGATGTGGCGAACTAGGTGCTGTTTGACTTCGTCGGTGGCTGTGTCCCACACCGCCTCGACACCGCTGGTCCAGCGCTTGCGTTCAATGGCGGCGTCCTCGTCGTCGCCATCAGTATTGCCGCCTCGCGATGCTGTGAACGGATCATAACCGAGGCGCTTGGATTCGACGGTGGCGGCGGCGTCAAACTCGATGGCGGGCTGCTTCGGCGTCTTGCCATCAGCCTTGGCGACGGCTCGCTTGATGGTGCTCTCGCTGATGCCGTGCTCTTTGGCTGCGGCGAGCGCCTTCTCCTTGATCGGGCTCTTCTTGCCGCGACCGCCTTTAGAAACTGGTTCACCTTGAACCGGTTTCTCCCCGGCCTCGATTGCGGCAACGATGTAGTCGGCCAGCGCCTGCTTGCTGGTGATGTGGCGGCGATGAGCGTTCAGGCTGATGATCCAGCTAACTGGATCGCCACAAGTCAGATTTGCTCTGGGAATATCATCAACGTCGAGCCCTGCACGCTCCGCCGCTTCTAGGCGATTGCGCCCATCAATGAGCTCACCGTGAAAGCGGCCATTCCCATCATATTTGCCCCAGAACGCAACTGGAACTCTGACCCCGTTGGCTTCAATGTCCGCTTGCGTCTTGGCAAGCTCCTCCCCCTGCATCATCGGGAACACATCGGCGGCGGGGTTGACTTTATATTTGTCGCGCCAGCCCATCACGCGGCCCTCTCGCTCGTTGACTTGCGAGAAGCGGTCAACTTCGCCTCGGCCCAAGCGAGCAGATTTGTGGGCGTGTAAACAGCCTTATTGCCGTAGATCGAATATTCCGGCCCACCCCCTGTGGTGGCCAGCTTTTGCAGTTGGTTTTTAGTAGTGGGGAGTCCTTGCTCAGTCAGAAAGTCAGCAGAACTCTCCGCGAGTTAGATAACGCTTCTGCACGGGTGATTCTCCTTTCGCAATCTTTCATGCGAAGGGAGATAGACGCTCGGCAGCTGCCCGAAAAAGCGGCCCTAAATGGTGCCTAATATTATAATTTCGGGCGGTGCCGGTTATATGGCTGGAAGTCTGTTGGAAGCTTGTTTCTGATCGACTTGGCAGTCAGCGGTGGCAGGGTTGGATGCGTCCTCCGAAGCCAAGCCGCAAGAGCGTTAGCCTCGGCCTCCCTCGATGACTCGCACGCCTTACCTAAGCGTCGTCGCTCGAACTCAGCCAACACGATTCCCATGCTTGATGGTCTGCCAGGTGCACCGGTTTTTTGCGGGCCTTCAGGCTCATTTTCAATCAGCCGATTGAGGTCCATGTCGGAGATGAAGAGCCAGTGTCTCCAATATTTATTGCGCACGCGGTTATCTCGCGGCACCGTTATCTGTGGAGGGGGGAACTAAATGGATCCCATGCTTTCCACTCCGGTGTCTGCGCCAAACTCGGGCAAGAGGAACGACTCCGCCATCAAGCCAATCGTCCCAACCGAAACTCAGGTCTTGCAAATCCTCCTGAGAGATTCGGAGAGTTTCTCCGTCTGACCTGACATAGGCTCGCACACTCCCATCCAACAACGCTTCCTTGAGGCGGCTGAATACTTCGTCGCCTCGCGAACCGGCAATTTTCAGTACCTCCGGGATTGTGTGATAGCCTACCGGAATTAGCGGAGGATAGTTGGGGGGGATCACGAGCGACCCCCTTTCATCTGAACAGACTTAGGCTTCGATGCAGCAGCCATGCCAGCTAGCGCAGGAGCCGCAGCCTTCTCGGCAACGATCTGACGGGCATTCTCAGCGAAGTGAATATAACGCTGCACCGTCGAAAGCTGGCGTTGACCAAGCGCCGTCATAATCTCTGGTGCTTGTGCGCCCGCCATCGCCATGTGGCTACCAACGGAGTGCCTTAGCCCATGCATTCCGATGTTATCGGGGAGATTCGCCTCCCGGCGAACTTTGCGCCATGCAGCCGCTAGCGAGATTGGGCCTTGTCCCTTGGCAGGGATGAACACGTACTTTGAAACCTGGGGCTGCTTCGCGATGATCGCTTGGGCCGCTGCTACCAGCTTAATGATCTTGGGCTTGCCGGTGCGCTTCCCCGTCTTGTGATACTGTAGGCGGCAATACGATGCGCCCCTGCTTCAGTTCTACATGGTCCCACAGAAGCCCCGCAGCCTCACCACGGCGGCACCCAGTTAGAGCAATTAGGCGAATTGCGTCTGCCACTGGCTCGCGAATGCGAAGCTCCTGCTCCATGCGGTCGAGGGTTGCAAACAATCGCGCGTAGTCGGTGGCATCCTCTAGGATGGTGTCGCGCGTGCCACTGGTGCCAGTCTTGACGCCCTCGCATGGGTTAGGCTTCACCTTCGCCCAATTGAACACCACGCGGAGGAGATCAATCGACATGCGGGCAGTGCCAGCGCCGCCAGTAACTCGCGCACGTCCCCTTGCTCGCGTCTTAACATCGGCGGCAGTCTTGCCATCACGGATCGCAGCTAAGGCTCGCTTCACGTCATGGTCGGTTACGAGATGCGCGTGGCGCTTACCAAGCAGGGGACGTAAATGCCGCTCGATGCGTCCTCGGTCTATGGATTGCGTTGATGGTGCCTTGTCAGCAAAGTCCTGCGAGGCAAGGTAGTCGTCCAGCAAGTCGCTGACAGTCGGTGACTGCTTTACGTTACGCTTTGCGGTAAGTGGATCACCACCGTCTCGCACAATCTGCCGCAACTCCTCCGCCTTCTTGCGTGCCTGATCTGGGGTCCAGTCGCCATGCTTGCCAATGGTGGCGCGATGCGAGCGGCCTTCCGCGTTTCGATATTGATAGACGTATGACTTGACCCCGGACGGATAGACGACAAGCCCGAAGCCTGCGAACGTCTCATCCCAAATTAGAACCTGCTTCTTGGCAACAGGAGTCGCCGCGTCTACAACCCGCTTGGTGATTTTTGCCAACCCCGTTCCCCCAAGTAAGCACCAAGTAAGCAGACTCCGGTAAGTCGGAGTTCGAATCTGCCTGAGCGCTGCGATGGAAAGTAAGTGGGTTCTTGAGGAGGCGCAAAGCGTAGAGTAGGCGTTATGCAGAACTGAGTAAGCATGCGGTACAGAGGTATTGACCTGCGTTGACATCGCAGGGGTCACTGGTTCGATCCCAGTCGCGCCCACCATTTCATCCGGAGCTTTCCAGGAGTGCGGGGACCTGGCTTAGTGCCCGTCTCACACCTTGCGCCCCCCCGTTGACAGGGCTTTCCGCCCTACTTATGGTCCGCCCCGGTCTGTCGAGGGATGTCTCTAGGTGCGGCCTATCCCCTCACGGTTGCTCCAGGTGCTTCGCATGAAGATCAAGAATTCGCTCAGGGCCTTGCGCAAGCGCCATCGTAACAACCGCGTGGTGCGCCGCCGCGGACGCCTCTACGTCATCAACAAGACCAACCGCCGCTTCAAGGCGCGCCAGGGCTAGGTCTCGCCCCCCTGCGATCCTATTGCCTTTGACGACGCTCGGCTGCTGTCCTAGCGTCTTCGCCATGAGCCAAGGACGCAACCGGTTGCCGGCCCTCACGACGCTGTTTCTCCTCACTTGTCTTGCTTGCTCCGCCATGCTCGCCTTCCACGCGCGCGCTATGGACAACGAGCTTGAGCCAGGCATGGGCGCCGCGTCCCCCGAAGGCGGGGACGAGGAGAATTTGGCACCTCCTTCCGACAAGGACCTGACCGGACCGCCGCCGTCGTCGACGCCGAACAAGCAGGACAGGTCCGATATCTTGCGCAACGTGCCGCTCGCGGACCCCGCAATTCGCGAGGCGATCCTGAAGCAGCTCTACGCTCAGCTTCGCTCCGCGCGCGACGCGGCCGCCGCCAAGCCAATCAGCGAGGCGATCGAGGAGACTTGGCGCCGCTCCGGCAGCGACACTATCGATCTGCTCATGTCACGCGTCGATATTTTCGTGCTCGATGCAGATCTCGACCTGGCCCTGCGGGTGCTCGACGCGGTAACCGAGCTTGCGCCGGAGAACTCGGAAGGGTGGCATCAGCGCGGCATCGTGCATCTGATGAAGAACGATACCGAGCAGGCGCTTGAGGACCTTAGGCGGGCCGTCGCCATGGAGCCCAACAACTACAAGGCGCTGCGCGACTTCGGCGCGGCCCTGCAGCAGACCGGCGACAAGAAAGGCGCGCTCGAGGCCTATCGGAAGGCGCTCGGGATCAACCCGTTCCTGGAGCAGGCAAAGCGGGCGGCGGCAGATCTCGCGCACGAGATCGAAGGTCAGGACCTCTAGTCCGACGCCTATCATTGCTAACCAAGGCGTCCAAGCCTAAGACGCCGTCCAACCCACAAAATAGCCACCAGACGCGCACAGAGCGCCCGTGGCTGGCGAAAGGGCATCGGGCGGAGGCTGCTGTAGGGCGGTCAGTGCCATTTTCGCAGACCGACGCATTGTTCCCAGGCTGTTATTCTCCGATTCTCTCGAAGGTAAAGGCACCACTCTGGGTTGAACATGGCCTTGATACCAGTTTGCTGTTCGCTTTATCCGGGCCGCAATGAGCAACTATCCCCCAAAGCGCCTGTTACCAGTCTGTTTTTTTCTCTTTTACCGTGCGCGCTCGCGGATTTTACAACCTACAAAGCGCTTTCGCGGACTTGTCAGTATGTCCGCTAATGACCCATACCGGACATCACGCCTGCGTACTGGCAGCCCGTGGCGGTGCAAGCCGTCCTTTGCTTGAGCGGAAACAGGAACGGCCCCGACTCTCTGCAACGAAGCTCAAGCGCCCACGGGCGAAATGGCTGAGACCCCGCCGTCGATCAGGAAGTCTGCCCCGACGACGTACGCAGAATCGTCCGACGCGAGATAAACCGCCAGCTTCGCGATTTCCGACGGATCGGCCATCCGCTTGCTGGGATTGTTGGTTGCAAGGACGCCCTTGACGGCGTCGCCCTGCTCTTCGCCTGCGAAGCGACCGAACATCGCCGTGTCCGTCGGGCCTGGGCTTAGGGTATTCACGCGAATCCCGCGGCCGATGAGTTCGGCGCTGAGGATTCGCGCGAGATGGACGACCGCGGCCTTGCAGGTCGAGTCGAGGTCGTCGGCCACCCCTTGACGAGCCCGGCCTGAGCAGCGGCAAGGCCTTTTGAATGGTGAAGTAAGCCCCTTTGAAATTGGAGCCTATCACCATGTCGAAGCTTTGCTCTGTCACCTCTTCGAACGGCAGGAACTCGCTGTAACCTGCATTTACGAACAGGCCGTCCAGGTGCCCGAACTCCCGCTTGATCGTGCCGAACATCGTATCGAGGTCGGCGAGTTTGCTGACGTCCGCGCGAACGGCGAGACTTCCGGCTCCCAGCGTCCCCTTAGCCGCCTGCAGCGTCCTCTCATTCAAGCCGCAGATGGCGACGCGCGCGCCCTCTCGGCCGAATTCCTGCGCTGTGGCCAGCCCGATCCCGCTGTTACCGCCGGTGATGAGGATATTCTTGTCCGTTAGCCTACCCATTGTCGTCAGCGGTGCGAAGCTGCAAAGCCCCCAATGACCCAGCCTATCGCGCGGACCAGTCCATAGACGGCGAGACTAAGCGCAAGGGTGATGGATATCGAATGGATCAGCCCGGAAACGAAAGTGGTGAGCCAGTTGAAGTCGGGAGGGATCAGCGCTTCGCCGTATGAGATATCGGCATCGTATTTTTCACCGCAGCCCAACGCCAATGGGGATAATTTCTCCGAGGGTACCCACTGATCCCAAGGACCAGTCGTCTCGGCTTTCACCGACGCGAGTATCTCATCGACCTTCTTGGTGCGCTCGTCCTGAGAGAGGCGAAGGAAGTCTTCGCCAACCGGTATCATTCCTAGCCCTTCAATGGTGAGTTTGGGACCGCTTGGCGGGGGCCACCGATCCGGCTTCACCTCGTGGCTACCAATAAGGGCAGCGACGCGCCCATGTGCACATAGCACTTGTTGATGCCGAGACGAGGCGGAGTTTGCTTCATCAAACGACCAAATAATAGACCACAAAGCTCCTACTATTAGCGGGATCGCGGCGAGAAACACCGCAAGCCGGTGGAAGCCACGGCTAACCCTTTGCTGCGATGCGACCATGAGGTCCCTCCCTCCACGGGGCGGGCTAGTTTAGCAGTGAACAAGGTGCGGGCGGGCCTCCACCCCGCGATTGGGACTCCACAGTGACTCACACAGCTAAAAAAGCCTCCCAGCCGTGGTGGAACCCCTAACCCTGTTTCGCGTCTGTAGGGTGCTCGCCTGAGCGGCGCTAGTGCCCCAGGAGAAGGCTCTCCACAGTGAGCTGCCGAAGCCGAATAGGATCGGTCACTCCATCCGCCACTAGGTTCAGAAGCTTTTGCCCAATGGAAAGTCTCAACTCGCTATCGTGGGCATCGTCGCGGAAGGCGTCATCCGCCCTTACCTGGTTCCAGATGACGGCGAACGCCTGATCCATCAGCGCAAGCGTCTTAGGATCGTATATATGCAATCGGGGATTTTGAGAGGTCATTGAGGGTCCCTCCTTTGCAGGCGGGAGCGCGGTTTACCTCTCTCAGCCACCAGTGCCTGTGGCAGTGCCCTTACTGGTGATTATCAAGTATGCGCCCCTCATGTGACACTACCAAGGCCGCGCTTGGCATTTTGCACCACTAACTCCGCCCTGCCGCGAGATTTCGCAGCCAGGGAATTTTAATTGTCTTGCCTCCGGTCATTGTACTTCTCATGTCTGTTGACCACATCCAGAGTGAGAGTCGGCGGCGCCCGTCTTAGCGCTGAGACAAAAATTTAAGTAAAAAATCAGTCCAAGTTGGTGTCGTCCGCTCTGTGACGGGAGTCCCTCCCCATCACAGTTCCCCCCAAAAGGAACTTATCGAAGCCCCGCTCCGCCCGTGCGGGGTTTCCTCTTTACGGCGGTCGGCTGCGCCCCTTGCCAGGCCCTAGCTCCCGCTCGGGTTGTCGCTGTGGCTCGGTGCGCGGCAGCAGTACTCATAAATCGAGGTTGGTAAGCAGTGGTTGGTCAATGTCCGCTTTGCCCCCTAAAGCAGCCATTCGTCAGCGCATTGGGCATGTCTGCTTTGTGCCAGAAGCGGACATCGCAGCTCGCCCGCGATAAATTTGAACGGACTTCATCCAGTGGATCCTTCGATCGAACTACCAAGCACGGCAAAGCCGCCTAGGCCAAGACCACGTCACAGCGGCAAATCGGCCCCTTGAGTGACTTGAGGTTCTACGCGCTTGGCAGGACCGAGCATGAGCAAGCGGAACTCGGTCTCTCCGATGGCGCGAGCGATCTCCCTGAACGCAAAAAACGGTAGGAGCGCGATGCACAAAAGTCCGGTGACGCACAGCGTGCCAACAACGCTCCCACCGCCAATTTGAGGGAAGCTCTCGGCGACGCTCTTCCCGTGAAACCATCCAAGGGCGATCTCCTCAAGGATATAGGCAGCGACGAGCAACACCGAGAACAACACGGCCTTGTACGCGATCGGAATGATCAGTGGCTTGTCGTCAAACCTCTCCCCGAACCGCAGTCCCTCCGCAATCAGCATGATTTTGGAAAGGACCAAGGCATTGATGGCGGCGAGGCCGTAGAACCTGAAACCTATATGGTTGTCAGCAAGGACGATCCACTCATGGACCAGGAAGACGAAAAACACGAGCCAGAGATAGGCGAAGATCATCAGCAACCTTCTCAACTCGTCGTAGAGCTTAGCCTTCAGGCCAGGCGTCCGCGGCTCGCTGGCATCTGAGGCTTCGGCGATGTCCGTCTTTTTTGACGCGTCGCCTCTTGCCAGATACCAAGATGGTGCGCGCGGGCCGGCCTCGCTGGTAAACTGATACTTTTGCATGATGGAGCCCTCGCCTTTAACTGTCGCGAGGCTAGTGCATCGAGAGGTTAGGGTCTAGCAAGTCGCGTCGAATTTGGTCTGCTTAGTGCCCCTTTTAATTCCGGTTGCAACCGGTTTTTGATTTTCAGTCGCGCAGCGGCACCCACTCGCCCTTGGCGAATGCGCCCGATGCGAAGTTGCTCCAGTCCGCCATGAGCAGGCGGCGCTTCTCCAGCGCGGCTGAGTCGTCTTACCCTCAAGTGGTCACCTGCTTCTCCCAATTCGCTGGTGAGTTTGAGAAGTCCCGGATGCTTTGGCCCAGGAGCTTTTTATTTTCGGGCATCGGCTTCGGAGGCACATAGTCCACTCGGAAACTTTAAAAGCCATCGCCGTTCCTTAGATGAGGGCTGTGAAGTCTCAGTATCGAAAGAAGCAGGAAGCTAAAGAACAGGCCGCCAAATCGCTAAGGCAGACCAAGAAGCGGTTAGGCATCGGGCCAGCGAAAGCGCTTCGCGGCGCCAAGCCAAGTCCGCTTGTTGCGAGGACGTGGGAGAGGAGACCGAAGACAGCTCCTACGTCCGACCGTATTCCCGGAACGGCGCCCGCGGATGACTTCATGCATGCCCACAAGTGGAAGCGGGGTGTGCGGGAAAACGCAGCCACCGTAAAAGAAATTCGTCGGAAGGCGTCTAAGATCGCGCTAGCCTACAACAAGGGCGCGTTGCAATATTTGCCGGAAAGCGACGACTAGGCCCGGCCCTTGAACGCTAGGCGACGGCTCGGCGGCTCAGAGCCAACCCCTCCCGATTGCGATGATCGCTATTGCAGCCGCGAAGCAGCATAGCGCGATCACGACGCCCCACGGAAACGGCTCGTTGGGTGATAGCTCCTTCACTGCCTAGCCTGTGCCGCGCCGTGCGTGCGAATGATTGATCTGTCGCGTAGGCGTGGCTGACACTTCAACCCGTGTCAGCCACCTGTCAGCCACTTGGCAGCCAAGAGGCGGGCGGGTCCTAATTCATTCTTTTTACCGGTTTAAGCTCGACCACATATCTTCAAGACCAGGGGGCTAACATGAGCAAATTGGCCATTCATCGCCATCGCAGCAGCCTTCACACTTTTGCTCACCGAGCATGCTGAGGCAACAGCAATGGCGGTTAAGCCAGAAACGAACGCTTCCTTGATAGAAAAGACCGGCTGCTGTTGCCTTTTCAGAGCGCGTTCGGACGACACCGGGTCTGTTACTGGAGAACCGTACCGTGGGTTCGAATCCACCCTCTCCGTTCCAGCCCCTTGGTTTCTAAGGCGTTGATGGTGATTTAAAGATTTGCCCCCCAAACAGCTCCCACCCCACGCGAATTGACTTCGTTGAATTGTGCAGTCCTCTTTTTGCGACATCCCAATTCACGATTTGCCGGGATGTGGGTTCTGAACCGACGCTTGCTGTCTCGAACGAATCTGCAACGAACGCGGTCCCGACGTTAGGACCGTTTGCACCGCGCGGTCGCGCGGCCTCGCAGGCCGCAACCTACTGCGGGTTTAACAGGGGAACTTTTCCTTAAGAGCGTCGACGACTAGGCCAGAAGCGGGCAAATGATGCTTTTCGGGGTGGTCGTGCAGATAAAGTATCACAACGTCTATTGTTTGTGCCGCCACCGCCTCTTTGGGAAGGCAAAAGGTCCGAACACCAGTAATGTAAGCCCCACATTGCGCGCTCTTGACGTTGAGGTAGCCAGCAGCGGAGCTTCTCCAGCTTCTGCACCAGTCGGACAACTTGTTCCCATCGAAATAGTATGCTTCTGCCGCTCCTGAGACGAGGCAAGACAAAGTTCCAGCAACGAGCATTAAACCGCACGTCGCTCCGACGATTGCTTTCCTCATGTTACACTCCTTCCTCTGCAAACCTCATGCAACGTTGCATCGGCAGCGCCGGCGAAGGGCTGAGCGTGAGTGCGCTTCGCTCCTAGTGACCCGTGACCCATTTCTTCCATTTGGAGGTGGTTATTAGGAGTGCAAAACCGACTAGTAGGAGGAAAACAATAGCTCCATACACCAACACTGCTGGCTCAGTCTGAATAGCAATTAGAACAGCACGCATGCCGTGCGCGTCCTCAACGACGGTGCTCCCACTTGCCCAAAATCCCCATCGTACGAGCAAGAGGCTTAAACCAAGGAGGGACGCCACAGTGCCGACAAGCCATCTCAGAAGCAGATGCATGCCCAGAGCATATGCCCACGCTCCGGTCCCCGCCCTTCCTTTTTTAGCTAACCGGCAACGACAGGGGGTCATCCTTTGAGGGTATGCCCCTTGCAAGCAACTGCGGCGAGTTTGCCGGTTTGTAATAGGTCACGCTGTATTTGGAGTACGGCAGCGTGACGATGATCACGCCACCCTGCACATCGACGTGGAGTTCTCCTCGACCGGACATATCTGAACGCTACAACAAAAGGGGCGCGCCTCTATTAACCGTGCCGGGGCTTTCTCTTTTGTGGGCGTCGATTTTGGCCGACCGCCCCCTTTTGCATTCGCTCGCACCTAGTGCGGTTGAGTGAAATCAAAGCTCTCAAGGGTTCTGCTGCGCAGCTCCTGCGGATCGACTACGCCGGTGTCGGCCAGCGACATAAGCTTTTCAGCAACATGCCTCTTGAGCTCAGTATCTTTATCCCAGTCCTTGTAAGGATTATGGGCTTTGAGGACTTCCCAAACGTCCTTGAGCGCTTGTTCGAGCGCCACAAGCGTCTTGTCGTCATAGGTCTTAGGGGGATTTTTCGAGCCCACGGCGTTTCCCCTTTCCTGTGTCTTTCATGCGGGAGCATAAAGTAGTCGTGCTCACCACCAAACTGGCCTACCGCTACCGGTGATGGCGTCAGCCTGGGCCTTCTCAGCGGCAATAGCGAGCCATTTAGAGGAAACCAATGGGCGTCGGCTTCGGTCGGCAGCCTTTTTGTTGTTCATGAAAGCCAACCCATTGTCGGAGTCCCGACGTGACTCCAATCCCAAATATACCAACTGTGATCGCTCGAGGGGCGTCGCGGTGTGCTCTAAGCCGTGTACTCATAAATCGAGATTGGTAAGCCAGCGGTTGGTCAATGTCCGCCTTGCCCCCAAAAGCGGACATTCGTCAGCGCCTTGAGCATGTCTGCTTTGTGCCAATAGCGGACATCAACCATCACCTGTTCAACGCGGTCGTTATAGCCTTGATCAAACCGTTCCAGTTTGGCGGGACCGTTGAAATCCCGTCAATGCCTTGGCATGGTTCGCTACAGCAGCTGCTTCAGTTATTTGATCTCCCAAGTGGCCTTGTGGTTGACGATAAGGGCCGCGCGGCCGCCGACCGTGTCGTGAAGTTCCACGATGGTGTAGGGAACCGTTCCCGTTATACCTTTATATTTCCCCGTACCACCCATCAGGTAGTGGTTTTTGTCGTCGAAGGTCGTGAATACGTTGTCTCCATCTTTGTCGGTTTCAACGCAGCTGCCGTTGAAGTGATTTGTCTCTCCCACGACGCTCCAGTGATAGAGGCAGCGAACAGACATGTCATGGAACGGGCCTTCTCCTTTGACATTGCGGGTGATTCCAGTTTCGTCAACGATAGTCCCCGTGCCGACTCCGCTATCGATTTTTGCCACGGGGTTATCTACATAGTAGGTGTCGTATTCCGCGCTGCCAGTCTTCGGAAACTCCGCAGATACTGCTGGAGCAGCGCAAAACGTAAGTACGACGGCCATCGAAGCGAGCATCGATTTCATAGCGGTACTCCTTTCTTGACTACGGTCGAACTGGCGATCTTGGGCCACCGATATCCACTTAAGTAACTTCAGCCATGATGTCATGTCCGCTTTGGGTTATGAGCAGACATCGCGTCACGTCCGCGTCATGTCAGTTATTCCCATCGCCGTGCAACCAACCTCAATGCTTGTGCGCGCACAGCCTCCACGCGGAAATCATCGCCCCCCAGATCGGGTTAGCAGCGTTCTCTAGCGCTCTGCGAGTTTTCGACTATTTCGGTACACCCACGAACAGAGCGCCCGTCACTTTGCCGTCTGCACTGGTGAGCGGTGCGTAGTTGGCTTGGTAGTCTTTACCAAAAACGGTCGCTGGCCCGGTGTAGGATTTTTTTTCGACCAAGGCTTTGTAGGCCGGGCTATCTGGCGCAAGTTTTGTACCTACGGCGGATTGTCCATTGTTCATCAAGGTTGTTTCGGTTCGGACAAAATCCTTACCGTCATAAGAAAGGATACTCGCGTCGAGTTTGGATTGCGCCAATGAAGCGCTGCTACCAAGCACTGTAACGGGCAACAACAGGCTCAGGGTCAGGAATATTCTTATCATATTTTTCATCACATGCTCCTCCCGGTCAAAAGCCCGATGCACTGGCTTTGATGGGTTGTTCGGGTGGCTGGATCGTGATGCCGGTGGCAACCAAGCTGTCGGTGTCGATGATCGTAAGCATCTCAGCATTTTCACCGCACTGCAAATTGAGCGACTTGACCGACTCGTTGTCGGCGCTATCGATATGAACCATCTCGCGCGGATTTAGACTGACCCGAACGCGCGCCGCCGTGGTCATTCCGGTGTAGGCGTCCGTTTTGTCAAAGACCACCGCATGGACAGCGCAGCGACCGTTGTCCGGCTCATAAAACGCTATGACGCGTTCACTGCCAACCTCGGTGAGAATGGCCTCGTGAGGCCCAACCGGTCCCAAGTTCTGGACCAATTCATCGGCCCGTGCGGGGGTTCCCAGAGTGCACACGACGACGACGCCAGCCGCAGCGAACTTCAACAGCTGAATACGATTCAACATCGGGAATCTCCTTGAGATTTGCCTGCTTAAGACTCTCTTGAGCCAAGCGGATGATCATGAATCCTCCTTCACATGGATTCTTCTGGCCTCGGTTAACCCACGTCACCTGTGCTTTGGCATCACCCATTTGGATGAGAATGGGGCAAATCTGACCCAAACTTTGGCGTTTGGTGTCATTCCCGGGCAGTTGGGACACTGCACGCAAATAGCGAAATCCATCCTGAGACTCAGAGGGCCCCGCATGGGGCCCTTTTCTTTTGGGGGACCTCACGAACCCACGGTGCGGATGAAGCCTTACGTCGGCTTTCGAGGTGGACCCGGGGTCCCACGCATGGGGATGGGCTGATGGTACCTTTTCACGGGTATCCCCCGGGGTTGGGGGGTGGCCTATCAGTCCAGTCCACTGATGCGTCAGCTTGGTCGGCGCCCTTATTTCTGAGGAACCCATCGTTGGCTTAGGTGTTTGTCGGACAAAAAGAAGAGAAACCATCATGTCCGACAAACCAATAACTGATCGACCTACGCGCAGGGGGCGCCATTGATCAGTAGTGCTCGGGGTGTTCGTGGCCGGACTCTTGATTGCCTGCTTCTCGCTTTTACTTCGGCAGTTTCATGGCTGGCACCCGAGGTCTCACCCTGAGTCCGTCCACCGAGTCCCCGGCGACCAACGGCTCAACGAAACCATAAACACGCTATGAACGCTTGGCGCACTGAACCCCGATGACGGAAGCTCTCACCGCGCTCCAACTCTCTTTTTTGCGGCGAGCAGCAGCCGCTGGCTACGTAAGCGTTGGGACTGCGGAGGAGAAAGCAACATTAGCAGTTGATCCGGCTATGGCGTTTATAGGTAACGTATAAGGTAACAGTAAACTACCGCCTTTCCCCTCCAAGGCCTGGCGCCTAAAGTAACAGCCTCCCGCGGCGTTCCCGCACGAAGGATACGGCCCGCTCAATTGGGAGGGCGTTTAAACCTATGGTCGACAGGAAATGAGGCGGGAGAGGCGCCGACCCAAGCCGCCACCCTGAAGAATGAAGGTTGGTCCTGTTTACCCAGCGCATCCCGCTTTTTGAGAAGCGCTGCGAGCTGGGCTTCCTGATCTGCGATCCTATCTGCCGTGCGCTCTTGGTCGGCCGCACCTGAATAGGCTGCGGCCTGCTCGATGAGCTCGCGGATGTTTTCTCGGATTGCGGCGATGCGCGCCTTCAGGTCGGTCAAAGTTGCATCGTCCGTCATGGGCGTTCCTCTGCCAAAACCGAGTGGAGTCCGGGGCTCGGTATCCCCTAAAACACAGGCTCGCGCCTCTTCGATCCCAACGTAAAGGTCGACTGACGGTTCCCGAATCCAACGCCGTCAGCGCCGGTCAATATAAGTAACGCGTGGAGGCGCGCGCCTCTTGGACAGGCGGACACGGCACACCCACTCGAATTAGTCAGCTAAGTGCCAAAAGCTGACCTCGCCACCACACCGCAGTCTGCGCGTGAGGCGCCGCCCGCCGTGATGTCATCATGGCGGCATCGCTGATAGCCATCTATGCTAACAGTCTGCGGCGTTTAAGTCCCATGTTCTACCGCCGCCCGCTAGATTGGCTGAACTTCTTCCTGGCTGATGTCCGCGGCGGTTTGGGTCCCTATGTCGGGGTGTTCCTGCTGACGCAAGCGCAGTGGAATCAAGTGACGATTGGCGCGGTGCTGACGGTGAGCGGGCTCATCGGCATCACCCTCCATACGCCCATCGGGACGCTGATCGATGCTACACATTTTAAGCGCGGACTCATTATCGGCGGCACTTTCGCTCTGGCGGTAAGCGCACTGGCGATTGCGTGGGCACCAATCTTGCCGGTTGTCCTTACCGCCGACATCTTGATGGCTGTAGCAGGGGCAATCTTCGCGCCGACAGTAGCGGCGATCACACTAGGAATTAGTAGTCAACAAGGTTTGCCTGCTCGCCTGGGTCGGAACGCAGCCTTCGACCGGGCCGGCAATATTTTCATTGCCGTCCTAGCTGGGCTGGTTGGCTGGGGCTTCTCCCAGCGATCCGTCTTCTATCTCGTGCCGCTTTTTGCCGTCCTGACTAGCCTCGCCGTGCTGTCGATCCCCGCCCATTCCATCGACCATGACCGCGCGCGAGGCCTCGACGACAACAGCGGCACGGCTGACCACCAAAAACCCGCAGGATGGCACGTGCTTCTCGAACGCCGGCCACTACTGGTGCTCTCCGCGGCGAATGCATTGTTCCACTTCGCCAATGCTCCCATGCTGCTGCTGCTCGGACAGAAACTAGCGCTTGCTCATCCAGGCGAAGAGACCGCATTGACCTCAGCCTGCATCATTACCGCGCAACTCGTTACGATTCCCACTGCGTTGCTGGTTGGATGGAAGGCAAATATTTGGGGACGCAAGTGCCTTTTGCTGGTCGGATTTGCGGCGCTGCCGATCCGGGGTGTGTTGTATACGATTTCCGATAACGCAGTTTGGCTCGTGAGCGTGCAAATCCTGGACGGGGTGGCCGCTGGCACCTTGGATGCGCTTATACCTCTCGCGCTCGCTGACATAATGCGGGGAACCGGCCGGTATAATGCAGCCCGTGGTGTGCTCGGGACTGTGCAAGGTTTGGCGGGATCTCTCAGCATGACGGTGGCAGGCTTCCTTGTCATAGGGACTGGATATAGTGCGACCTTCTTGGCGCTTTCAACAGTGGCATTGGTAGCCTGGTTGCTTTTGCTGACGGCAATGCCTGAAACTGGCAGGAACGTGCCTGCGCTTAAGAAAGTTCGGTCGCGGAGCTCCGAGTGAATTCACTAAAAAGACGTAGCAGGTTGAGTGATACGCGAGGCGGTGCGGAATCCATCAGCGAGGGACGCTTAAAATCTCGCCCTTACCAGTCGCGTCGATTGGAGCGCTTACTATGTGCTTACCTGGCTGGGGAGCGCCGCAATAGGCCTTTGAATTGATTAAGGTTAGACAGGCAGACCACCCGATAGGCTATCAGAGGACCGAATTTGAGGCAGTCGCGGCCTCAATGTCGGCTTTATGGCGCCAAAGCGGACTGCACTCCACACGAACTACAGCGTCAGCTTCCGACCCGAAGCGGACTCGGCAGCACAGGGAAGGTCAAAAGATTGAGAAGGCAGGGCTGGACCTCCAACTGGTCCAGTACGGATACCTGCCGGTTTCAGATCATGTCGGCTGCGGCGGTTCGCCGGCAACGCGGACGAATCCGATATCAAAGAGGAGTTTCCGTCATGGCGGTGGCCTATCAAACGCTGATAGTCGGCGATGTACCGCGAGGCTGGTCTTGCCACCGCCCAGTCGTACTGGTTGATGCGGTTTTCTGGAACGAGATTCGAACTAAGGGACACGCGCACGTGTCGCGTGTTTAGGTGACAAGGTCAAGGCGGACACCGCCTTTTGCTTCGCTCATGTCAACCTCGATCGAGGTGCCGCTGCGTCGGAACAACAACGAGGCGCGGCCGCCCGCGATTGAGAGACCCTTCACCGAAACATGGTCGAGCCAAGCCGGGAGGTGGGGCTTCGTTACGCTAACAAGCTTGTTGGCGGCATCAATTTCCAGCCCGAGACAGGCCTGCAGCGCTAGGAAGACAGCGCCGCTTGCCCAGGCTTGTGCAAGCGGAAGGAAAGCAGACTGGGCCCTCGCCCGCACGCCGGGGGAAACCGCACAAAAGCTCCGGGATGCGAAACTCAGGAAACCGACATGCCGCGTCGAATAGGCCGGTCAAGATTCGACCAGTCTGCTGTTTCTTACCGTAGCTAGGTCGGCACGAGTGCGGTAGACGCCCACACACCAGCTCGACCACAGATGCCATGGCAAAATCTCGTATCCGCGATAATGGCAGTTTTCGGTTGTTGTCATCTTAGTGGCTTTCGTGACGGCCCCCGTCTCAATCACTAAATCTAACGCGCTCCCTTTCCCTTCCCCTTCTTCTAGTCCCGAGCGTCCATAGCAGCTTGCGCGTGAGCCAAGTAGTCCATGGCCGCTTTCTTGGCCGCGGCAACTTCAGGATTGTGGGTCGCGTGCCGCCAGGGCGATGCTGGAAAATTGCTCCTCGGCTGAGTGATTCCGGTGATGCATTTCTCCTGCTTTGGAAACGGCCCGGACGAGGGCTTGCCGTTGCTCTCCATTCCATACCACCCAGGCTTGATCGCCCGAATATCCGATTGGTGTTCATTGACGTAATGGGGAATGGTCATTGCGGTACTTCTAAATTGCGTTGGTCCTAAATCAGCACTGGCCCGTGGCGTATTTCCATCGCGGCGCAAGACGTTCAGTTCGCCTTGCGCGGCCTCATCCATGCTGTTCATCAGATGACCCTTGAGCGGTTCGCCCGCGTCCGCCACCACCTTGGTCGAAAGCGCGGGGACTTCCTCGGCTTGAGCCGTCAATGCGCTGAACTGCTTGCGCCAATAGGCCGCCTGCAATTCCACGATCTCGGCGAGGTTCTTAGCGCCCGCCAAGCTGTTGGCCAGGTCAAAGCCGGAATTCAGGTTCCGCTGGGCGATGTCGATGATTTTATGGTTGAACGCCGCAGCGCCCCACCCCGCCGCATCAAATGATCTTTCAAAAGTCGCTATGGATGCTTCGAGAGCATCCTTAGAGCGGTCATAGGCCTCGCGCGTCTGGTCCACGGTCTTCTCGGCAACGGCTCCCAGGGCCTCGGGGATGGCGGTGTCGAGAGCTAAGAGACCGAGTTGGGCGGTAACATTGCGGTAGGCGTTGCGGGCTTGGTCGGCGGCAGCTTGGGGATTGAAGGTAGCGGCCATGACAGTGCCTCTTGGGGTTACATCGCACGCACGCGATGTTTCGCAGGCTGGAGCCGCAAATCCTGAGGCTCTGAGAGCGCTCGACTGCTGAGAATTTCGGGAAAGGGGGCGTGCACGTAATTGGCACGATAGTCTCTACCGTCAGCGCCTCGGGTCCGGCGCGCCAGTAAAAGCTATATGAGCATTGACTGAGGGTATTACAATCTTCGCGCTCTAAATTGTCACCCTCGCCCGCAATTGGGTTGGAGGGACAAGCATGGGAAATAAGGAGAGGCTGAAGGGCATCTTAGAGCGGCTCGCGGCAGCCGCCGAGCGGGAGCGGTTGGACGAAGAGGAAGCATTTGCCAAAGCAGAAAAAGTAAGATCGGTGAGAGTTGAGGTGATCCAGAAATGGCAAGAACAACGGTCTCACCTTGAAAGCTATATCGATGAAATAAACAAGCAAATTAGCAAGAATGGCGTTCAGCTATTTGTGGTGCAAAATCCGAGACGTGCTCACACTGGGGTGAGCATGGAAGTGGACAAAATGGAGGTCGCAT
This sequence comes from uncultured Alphaproteobacteria bacterium, assembly GCA_963745855.1. Lineage (GTDB taxonomy): Bacteria > Pseudomonadota > Alphaproteobacteria > Rhizobiales > Methyloligellaceae > Methyloceanibacter. Next base: position 164,552 of record CAVUZR010000013.1, read on the forward strand.
TCCATCAACGCATTCCACATGACAAAAAGTTGGCGATTTCGGTAAGGGCCAACGGCGAAGCCTACGTTGCCATTTCTACCAGTTCTGTCGCACAGGCAAGCCAGTACATCCTGAATGTTTTGGAATTGACAAACGAGCAGCTTGAAGCAACCGTTCTGGACTTCCTGGATGCGAATACACCGAAATAGGAAAGGGCGCCGGGTCGAAGCCGACGCTCTCTCACTTGAGCTCTGCTCCGCTGCCTTCTCTCGTATCTCTGTTTCGGTGCGCATCAGGAAGGTGGCAATTTGGGCGACGGTGCGCCCGTGCTCGATCTTGTTGCGAAGAGAGAACAGGTCCTTCTTGGACCACTCTTTGCCGGTAAGCACCATGGCAGGGCCCGCTGAGTGGCGACGCAACGACGAGGCCCAAACGGATCCAATGGGGCGAGAGCTGCCGTGTTGAGGGGGACGATGGCCGCTAGCAGGACGATCGCAGTTGGGATGCCGGTCACGTCGAATGGCCGATCGTCTGAGGAAACCCACACCCAAGCCAGCCGCGACCAGCCGGTGAGTCCGACGCTATGGCAAAAAAATCGCCGCCGGAACTCGGCGGCGACAAGGTTGTGGTGAGTGTGCATCAAATAGCCGATGTCAAAGTACCTCTGCCATCTCTGGCGCCCAGAGGGGCGACAGGAGCGCGTCGATGACGGAGCCCTTCACGCCCGGACTAAGCCGCTGCAGTGTCACCTGCGCTCCGTTTGCAAAGCGCACTCCGTCGTGGAATTGGCCGATCTCGAAAGTGACGTCCTCGTCTGCCATCACCCCGCAGGCGTTCTGCACTACCTGAGAGATTCCCTCAAGCCTGAGGTGCGTATCATAGGCCATGCACACGGCGGTCGAACCGGGGCAATGAAGCCGACGGTACCGCTTGGAAAACGACGAGTCTCGTATCGCTCGCCGACCCGCGCAGGCCGGCTGCGGTACAGTTCCAGCGAAAGTCACACATGGTTTCCTCCTTCTCAGAGACTAACGGTCCTCTCTCGCGAGAGGTGACGTGGCAAACCGGGCTTCCGCCAGCTCGCTGGGGGGCTGGATGGCGCCAGCGCAAGGAGCGGCTGATACCGTCAGATCAACCCGCGATAGGATCGGGTGTTCCTAGTGTCGGCTTCTACGGGCCGCCCTTCATGCCGTGAGGCGAACCCCAATGCGCGCCATAAGGCCGAAGACACCACGCCCTAAGAGCGGACGCAGAGGAGCGGCTCGTAATTGAACCCTACAGCAAGCCCGCTGGCGGCGAAGGCAATTGCGGGGGTAACCTGCGCCAGGAAGGGGACGTTCCTAGACTACTCCGCCATCTTCCGTACCCGCGTGATAATCAATGCAAGGCATCACCACATACACTGAGTTCAAGCAGGCTGTAGTTGAACCCGATTTCCGGGACTTCATGTCGGATCAGGGCAACCTGCGAAAGGCGTGGCACTCGGCGGGCTCGCTGTTCCACCTCGCCGATTGGGTGTATGTGGCGCACAAGCCGACCATCGACGCCAAGTACAAATTTATTGATGACATTGGTCGCACCAAACCCGTTTCGTGCGCGACCCAGTTTGCGAACTCTCTCGGACAAATTCATCCTGAGTTTCAGCTCATACGAGGCGTCTCGAACGCGGCCAAACATTGCGAGCTTAAGTCTGTCCCTTCAGGCAGGAAGAAACCGCCGGGAATGCCAAGCCGTGCTAGCGATACCTATATCTCAACTGGGCGTTTCCAATCGGACGCCTTTCAGTTCAACGCATTTCAAATTGCCGTGGTGAGGCTGCAAGGGAGCCCAAAGGACATTGAGTTTGCGCCGCTAGCACAGTCAGTGTTGGATATGTGGGACAAATTCTTTGTCGCGGAGGGTTGGTAGGCTCACCGGGTAGCCGTAACGACGATCCTGGGCCCCCGCGCCACGAGGGGGAACGACGCCAGCGGGCAAATCGTTGATTGCTCAGCCGGAGCGGACAACGACAACCGTGTTGATCATCGTCGCCATTGTGCTGGTGGGCTCAGCGATTTGGGGTTGGCGCGGCACTCGACGGGGGTATCAGCCTAGATCTCGTCGCGTCCCGACCCGCGAGGGTTGGCGACAAGCTGATATCGACGAGCTTTCCCCACACGACTACGCGGGGTTTTGCTTCGGTCGACGAACCTAATGTGGCCGTTTGTTTGCTTCCCGGCACGAGCTGGCCTTCGACAAGGAGATACGATGCGAGACCGGCATCCTCTTCGCTTGGAGGCTCGGGCACCAGGTGGCGAGGTGCCGACAGGTCAACAAGGGTCGGTCAAATGCCCATCATGACGCCCTTGAGTTCCCTGATGGGAGGATCGTGCTGCTGACGCAGTTGTGCAAAGGTCAGCAAGCCACCGTGCTGCAATTGCCCGTCACTTCGCCTGTGACCGCAAACGAAGCGCAGAGGGACGGTTCGCTCGTGCCGTAGCCGGTCATCAAAGGTTTGTGGTTGCGGGCGATTTTGAGCATCGTGTCGCACGACGCCGATGGCGCGTTATGTGATACTTTACGCATGCGGCTACATCGCTCATCGGTAGTGCCCCCCGTCTAGCCGAAGATGTGGCCGCTTTCGTGCCGGTTTTCCCTCCCGGCACGCGCGCGAAAAGCGCTTCTGGCGTCCGATCAGTCCCAAATTGAGCGGACGCCATTTTTTTGGCGTCACTATGTTCGCTCCTTCACGATTTTTTTCAGCAAGCGACATTCTGGGAGGCTGCGTCGGATCAACGTGGGCGGGGCTTTGTCAGCGGCTCGCTGGTGCACAGAGTGGAAGCGGGGTGTGCCGGAAAACGCAGCCACCGTAAAAGAAATTCGTCGGAAGGCGTCTAAGATCGCGCCAGCCTATAACAAGGGCGCGCTGCAATATTTGCCGGACGAAAGTGACAACTAGGCCTGGCCGCTTGAACGCTAGGCGAGGCTCGGCGGCTCAGAGCCAACCCCTCCCGATTGCGATGATCGCTATTGCAGCCGCGAAGCAGCATAGTGCGATCACGACGCCCCACGGAAACGGCTCGTTGGGTGATAGCTCCTTCACTGCCTAGCCTGTGCCGCGCCGTGCGTGCGAATGATTGATCTGTCGCTTTGGCGTGGCTAACACTTCAACCCGTGTCAGCCACCTGTGTCAGCCACTATTGGGCAGACGGCCGCTTGCCTTGCAGGCTGAAACACGCACGGCCGGCGCTTCGCAGGTCAACGCAATGTCCACCAGAATGTCGAGGCAGGTTTCCGCATGCAATTGTGTTGACGTAGCCAGCGCGAAGTCTTTCTTCGGCCGGCCACGGGGATTGCCGCTCTTTCCCTTCTCAAAAGGTTTACCTTGTCCTGGCATGGCTGACATTCGCTGTTAGCACCCAAATTCTTCCGCGCCCTTTCAATGTCGATGATGGTGCGGCTTACCGTCTCTCGCGTCTAGCATCGTACTCTTTGGCCCGCTTGATGGCTGCATCCAGCTTCTCGACCCAATTCACGTCGATGCCGCCGGCGTGATGGAGATTCTGCGATGCCCTACCCCAGCCATTCTGCATGATCTCTGCAAGCGTCTCGATCGCAGCCGTGTGTGGCTGCGAGCGAGCGCCATGGCTTCGGTGATGCCTTTGTGGTCCACCAGGATTGCCGGAGTTCGCCGTCACCTATCGGACAGTCTCAGATCAGGGTTTTTCAGGCTCTCGAACGGGTCTCCACTCTCAAAATCGTCGTTTTGGAGGTTTCCAGGCTCTTCAACTCTACACCCGTTGATTTCCAAGGGGTCTAGGGTGGTATCAAACTCTACATCACAGGTTTCTGGTTTTCTGCCTCTGTAAAGGTTTCTTCCACCCGCAACCCCTTATCAGGCAAGGGTTGTAGAGTTGTAGAGGCTAAATAGCGGGAAAACACCGGGTTCAACAGGTGAAGCGTGTATCCGTTCAGGTTCTTGCCATTTGCTCGTACCTGCCTCGGTTTCACCCCGAAGGCACCTAGCACACGCGCTAGTTGGTTCTTCGTCATCGGCTTGCCTCGGCTCCATTCGGCCCACGGCCGGTCCTCCATGGCTTCCAGTTCCGCCAGAATGTCCGTCGAGTGGATGCCGTCCGCGCCGGTCCGGTCGAATATGGACTTGATGTCCTCCAGTAGGATGATGGCCTTGGTGTCGTCGCTTACGCTTGCCGCGAAGGTTCTGGGCGATCCGGCGCGCCCGCTCTGGCCATTCGCCTCCGAACTGATCAGCGATGGCGATCAGTGGTCGCCAATTGTCAGCGATTCGACTGTGAAGCGTTGCTGGCAGTTCCGGATCGGATGCCTTCAGCACTGCGAAGTTGTCGGCCGCCCATCTAGCGGCCTTCCGCGCGAGCGGCTCGAGGTGGCTGATTCGATCTTCCCGAAGCGGCTCGACTACCTCCGCGGGTGTCTTCCGTTGCAATTGGATGTGGATTGACCGGCTAGTGAGCGTGGGCGGCAGCTTGCCGATCTTGGCGATTGCCTTCGGGCACCATGTGCTGAATTGCTTCGGCTCATGATCGTCGCCGACTGTCCGGATGATGATGGCACTCCGGCGATTATGCCCGCTGTTGAGAACGCCACGGAGCTCATCGCTATCGTGGAGGAAGGTGTCTGCCTCGTCGATGAGGAGCGTCGGTCTCCACTTCTCGACCGCCCTGAACACCACCGCCGCGGTCACGTTGGAAGATTGCAGCGGCCGAGGCACGATTGCAGACAACAAGGCGAGAGCCGTGGTCTTGTCGCACTCCGGCGTCGGACTCGTCAAACTCAGAACGGGCGCTATCTCGAAGGCGTCGAAGCAGTGGGTGAAGATGATCCAAAGCGCGATGGTCTCGGCGGCACCTGGTGGCAGATGCGATCTGATCGCGTCCACCAGTCAGCGAGCAGCCGCTGGCCGTCAATCTCCTGCTCCCATGGCTCAATCTCGCGGAATAATTCCTTAGTGCCCGCGCTGCTCTTGGCTGCCTTCCTCCGCTCGCGATATTCCTTATCCAAGTCGCTGCCGCGCACACCAAGCTCGCCAGCGAGGTCATTGCGCCGCTGGCCGTATTCGACCGGCGATAGCTTGCCGAGGTTCTTTAGCTTGCCCTCGGCTTGCTTCTTGAACTCATCGAAGTTGATGACGTTGTCGTCATTATCCATTGGTCCGCCTCCGCATCACTGCGCGGCAGAGGCGTTTGAACTCCTGAACCTCGGCGGCGAGCAGAGTTCTGCTCGGACTCGTCTAGGCCGATCAGCTCAAAACGGAGTCGAGCCCGTTTGATCTTGTCGGAGAGTTCCACCCGCCAATTGGCGATAACCTCCAAGGTCCCAATGTCGATAGGCGGACCAATCACGTTGCAGGGCTCAGCGCCCCGCGCTATATGGCTCATGTCTAATATACCCTAATTGGGATCCGCGCCGTCTCTGGGTTGCGCCGAGACGGCTCAACTGTTTTGGGCATCGCGAGCGGCGATCCGCGCTTCGTTGTAGGCCGCGATTTCTTCCTCGACCCAGCCGACAGACTTGGCTCCCAGCTTTACGGGCTTGGGAAACTCGCCATCAGATATGTGCTTGTAGATTGTTAATCGCGTCTCGCCAGTGGCCTCGACCACCTGCGGCAGCCTGAGAATTTTACGAATCATAGAAGCCTCCGGTTTGGCCGGAGGAATCAGTCATTACTCCGGCGATTTAGCCGGACATCTATTTATTTGAACAATCTGGGATAACCAAGCGAGGATAGTTCCCGTTGCACAACAAGAACTTTCTCCGGATTCGTTCTACATAAGTTCTCAGCTATGCAGCGCCACTACCTCGGCTGCGATAGCCGGTGACTGACAAAAACGCGCCCAATCGGTCATCAGGCGGCGCCGCCGATCAAGTAGATCAGTGCGCTTATATGCCTTCAGGACGGCGCTGCTCACAGCGTGAGCCAGGGCCTGCTCAGCGACTGCCTCCGGGTAGTTCGTCCTCTCGGCAGTCCACACGCGGAAGGTCGAGCGAAAGCCGTGCGGCGTGACGTTGGGGTCAACGGCCTTCACGGCAGCATAAAGCGTGTTCCGGCTGATCGACTTTTTGGAAGCCGGGAACACGTAGCCGTTGATGCGCGGCAGCGATTGAAGGAGGTTGTGAACAGCGGGAGCCAGTGGGACTCGGTGTTCGCGCCTGCCCTTCATGCGCTCGGGTGGAACCGTCCACACGGCAGCTTCGAGATCGATCTCCTTCCAAGTCGTGTTGATCGCTTCACTGGTGCGCGTAGCAGTCAAGATCATAAATTCGACAGCCCTGGCGGCAATGCCTTCGACGGCCCTCAAGCGTTCCATTAAGGCGGGGAGTTCGGCATAGGGCAGGGCAGCGTGGTGCTCCTGTGCAGGAGCCTTGCCGAGAATTGCCTTCAGGTTGCCGCACCATGCAGCCGGATTATCACCGCCCCTCAAGCCGGATGCCATCGCATAGGCAAGCACCAGTTCGATCCTGCCGCGCAGGCGCGAGGCGGTGACAGGCATCTGATCCCACACTGGCCGCAGGGCCTTTAGCACTACCGCCGTGTCGATCTGCGAGACCGGAATGCTGCCAAGCACGGGGAAGGCATATTGCTCAAGGCTCTGCTTCCACTGCTTGCGATGCGTGTCATTGGTCCAAGTCTTGGCGACCGGCGACAAGCGCAGGAATTCCACCGCGCAGTCCCTGAACGTCACCATCTTCGCCGCGACGACTTTCTCGGCAGCGACGGCGCCACGCTTCACATCTATCGGGTCTTGACCGTCAGCAAGAAGCTGTCGCGCCTGGCGTGCGCGCTCGCGTGCTTCTTTCAGATTGAAGGTACTGCACGAGCCAAGGCCCATCTGTCTTGCGCGTCCATGAAGCATGAAGCGGAATAACCAACTCTTCGTTCCGGTCGGACCAACCTGGAGCCACAAGCCATTACCGTCGCTATATCGACCAGGCTTCTTCTCTCGCTTCAGCGCTAATGCGGTGAGCTTGCTTGTCTCGCGCATTTGCGTCCTGTATCCCGTCCAACCACCTCGCCAACCCACAAACTGTTTGTGGGTTGTGCCGAATTATGTCGGACAGTCTCGGATGCATGCAAGAGGGAAAGATAAGATACGAAACATATTTTCGCACCATGCCGGATGGTGCCGGACAGGACTGACCTTGACATCTAGTCCTGCTGCCCTTTGAGGCCTTCCTCGCCGACCAAGGCAATACGCAACATGTTGGTCGCGCCTGGGGTGCCGAGTGGCACGCCGGCCGAGATGATGACCCGCTGCCCAGGGAGCGCGAAGCCTTCCTGCGAGGCGATGCGGCAGGCCTTGGCGACCATGTCGTCGAGATCCTTTGGATCGCCGGTCTGCACGCAATGGAGCCCCCACACCACCGCGAGCTTGCGGCCGGTAGCGGGGATCGGAGTGAGCGCCAGAATCGGCTGCGGCGGCCTTTCGCGCGCGGCCCGGAGGCTTGTCGCGCCAGAGGCCGTGTAGCAGATAATAGCGGCGACGCTGAGCGTCTCGGCCACGGTGCGGGCCGCCGCCGAAACTGCGTCGGCGCCGGTCGCCTCACGCGCGATGCGCTGGGCGTGGATGATGGCTTCGTAGAGGGGATCGCGCTCGACCTCGATGGCCACGCGGTCCATGTTTGCCACGGCCTCCACCGGATATTTGCCGATGGCCAATTCCGCCGACAACATCACCGCGTCGGCGCCGTCGAACACCGCGGTGGCGACGTCGGAAACCTCGGCGCGGGTGGGGGCCGGCGCCGTGATCATTGACTCCATCATTTGCGTGGCGACCACCACTGGCTTGCCCGCCTTGCGCGCGGCCCGGGTGATCTGCTTCTGCAGACCAGGGACCTTCTCCACCGGCATCTCGACGCCAAGATCGCCGCGCGCCACCATGATGCCGTCGGCGATCTCGATAATCTCCTCGAGCTCGGCGAGCGCCGAGGGCTTTTCGATCTTGGCCATGATCGCCGCGCGCCCACGCACCAGGTTGCGCGTCTTGGCGATGTCCTTGGCCCTCTGCACGAAGGACAGCGCAACCCAATCGACGCCGACATTGAGCGCATCCTCGAGATCGACGCGGTCCTTGTCGGTCATGGCATCGAGCGGAATGACCGTGTCGGGAAGGCTGATGCCCTTGCGGCTGCCAAGCGTGCCAGTGGTCAGCACTTCGGCATCGATGCGCACGTCGCTCGCCTCGACCACCCGCAGACGCAGCTTGCCGTCATCGAGCAAAAGCGCGTGACCGGGTTGCACGGCCTGGAAGATCTCCGGATGCGGCAGGTGCACGCGGCCAAGCCCTCCCACAAACTCGCGGCGGACGAAACTCACTATGTCACCCTCGGTGAGCCGAATGGCGCCAATTCGAACTTGCCGATGCGGAGCTTCGGCCCTTGCAGATCGATCAGAATGCCGATCGGGCGGGAGAACTCGAGCTCGATCTTGCGAATGATGGCGTGTGCTTCCCGCAAGAACTCTGGCGTCGCATGAACTCATATTGATGCGAAAAACGTCGGCGCCCGCCTCGAACAGAGCGCGGATCATCTTTTCGTTGTTGGAGGCAGGACCGAGGGTGGCGACGATCTTAACTCGGCGATTGCGCCTCATTGACTCTTCGCTTCGCCTTCAGGATCGGTGAGGCGTACGGTCCAGTCGCGCTCCTCGCCGGTATCGACTTCGAAAAAGCCAGTCTTTTTGTAGCCGCGCTTCTCACATTCCTTCACGTCGCGGATGGTGAAGGACTTGTCGTCGGTGCACATATACAACGTGCCGCCCCATTCGCCACCGCGGTCGTAATCGATGGCATGGATATAGTAGAAGCGGGCGATCAGCACGCCCTTGAGCAGCGTCTCGCAAGTATGCGAGGCGACGTTCCACCAGCCTTCCGTGGCCCAGCCCTCGACGTCGCGATAGCCGATGGCGACGCCGACCCGGCTTGACGTGGTGTTGCAAAGCTTGAGGTCGGCGTGAGCAGGCGCCGGCGCAAGGCCGATGGCGGCGGCGGAGGCGAGAAGATAGAGGACGCGGCGTGACCAATGACGTGACGCGGCGGCGGGTGCCCCCGGGCAAATCAGGCGGGCGAGAGTCACTGTCTCAGGGCCATCAATCACGGTTGAGATCGCCGAAAGGTAGCATCGAATTGGTTGCGTTTGTCTGACTAGAGCGATCAATAATAAGGTCATTTTTGGGACGCGAAAGCCAACGCCGACATTCCTCGGTAATTGCGTCACAACCTTGACCCAAGCGGGCTTTCCGCTTGGAAGGGTGGCCAAGCCGAGATAAGACCCCCAGGATTCGTGTCAAGCATATTAAGAGGTGAGGGGCGTGGAGCAGCGACCCGATCGGCTGCGGCAGGAGCGGGTGGACGGCGCGGCCTATCGGCGCATCGAGGGGGATTGGGCCAGCGGCGTCGTGATCCTTTGCGACCACGCCGAGAACTGCATTCCTGCTTCTTACGGGACACTTGGCCTTTCGCCCGAAGATATCGGCCGGCACATCGCTTACGACATAGGCGCGGCCGGCGTGGCGGTGCAATTGGCGCAAGCGCTTGGCGCGCCTGCTTTGCTGACGCACTACTCGCGGCTCCTAATCGATCCAAATCGCGGTCTCGACGATCCGACGCTTGTCATGCAGCTGTCCGACGGGCGAGTGGTGCCCGGCAATGCCGTCTTGGACGAGGCGGAGATCGCGGCGCGCATCGAGCGTTATTACGCGCCGTATCATCAAGCCATCGAAATTGCCATCGACACGGCAGTTGCGGCGGGCAAACCGCCGGTGCTGATTGCGATCCACAGCTTCACCCAAGCCTGGAAGAGCGTGCCGCGGCCTTGGCATGTGGCGGTGCTTTGGGACAAGGACCCAAGGTTGGCGGGCGCGCTGCTCAAAGAATTGCGGGCGATCCCCGGCATCATTGTCGGCGACAACGTGCCCTACTCGGGTCAGCTCAAAGGAGATACGCTCTATCAGCACGGTACTATGCGCGGTCTTGCGCATGCGCTTATCGAAATTCGGCAAGATCTGATTCTCGGAGCCGAGGGACAGGCTGAGTGGGCGGAGCGGTTGGCGGACGTTGTGGGTAAGGTACTTGCCACCGGGGCGCTCTCCTCAGTGCTTCACGCGATCGAGCGCTATGGCTCCCATACCGACGGTCCGGCTCAAGGCTCTGGATAAGCTGGATAAGAGTCACCAGTGCGTTGCCGTGTGACAGCCGCGCCGCCTAAGGTCGGCGGCAGATCAATTGTCACAGAATCAGCAGATCAATTGTCACAGAATCAGAGGTCGACCGTGCAACTCCAGAACTCAACCAAAGACCAGCTTCGCGCCATCGTCGCTCGCATTGAGCGGCTCGAGGAGGAGAAGGCGGCGCTCGCCGCCGATCTCCGCGAGGTCTACGCCGAGGCCAAGGGCAACGGCTTCGACGTGAAGGCGCTCCGCGCCGTGGTTCGCATCCGCAAGCAGGATGAGAACAAGCGGAAAGAGGAGGAAGCGGTGCTCGTCACCTATCTCCACGCACTTGGCATGAGCGAGGCGGAGGCGGCCTGATCAGTCATGGCCGGTCGTCGGGCTACGACCCGAGGCGCCTGGCCATCCACGTCTTTCCTGCGGCGATGGATGGTCTAGCGGTCGGCCTGGGCGAGCCTGGTCGGAGCTGCCGGCGCGAGCTCGGCATAAACGCTTCGCACCGCGCGTCCGCTAAAGGTCTGCGCCGCGGCAAGGCCCTGATAGCCGGATGTCTTGCGGAAGGTGGCGGCCAGGGGGTGATCCATACCCTCGAACAGATAAGCGAGGTTCTTCTGCTCGGGATGGGTGAGGCGGGCGACCAGGTGATTGTACGTGATCGAGGTATTGGTCATCAGGCCGGCGATCTCGAAGGGAACATAGCTTGACTCCTCCGGATGGTCCTCATCCACCTCAGGCGCGCTGACCACCTCGGCGCTATGGTAGAGCGCGAAGCTCGGTGGGCTGAGCTCTGGCTTCGACTGAGGCAGTTCGCTCCCGGCACTGGCATAGACGAAATGCTTCCGCTCAGGCACCGGCGCAGCCTGCTCGGAGGCCGGGTTGATCGCTGCATTGATGAAGGCCGGATTGGCGGTGATGGGCTCTGGGGTGTAGGACGCGAGGATCGGCTGCGGCATTGGCGCCTCAGGCTCGACCGCAGGCACAATGTCAGGCCTCGGCGCAGGCGTAGCGGAGGCCAGCAGCGTGCCACGGCCGGGCAGGCCCTTCGCCATGGCGAGCTTATAATCTTGCGGTGTGATCGGCTTTCCGTCGAGCGGCAGATATTTGGAATGGCCGCTCGGGAACAGGGCGGCGAGCTCGAGCCGCGGAATGCGCGGCCACATGCGTACGCGCCCGGTATCGACATGCACGAAGGGAACGCCGGAGGTCGGATAGTAGCCGACGCCGCCCCATTCCTGCACCAGCGCCGAGTTGCGCAGCGTCTTCAGCGGAACGTCGGGAAAAACAAGGTCTGCTGCCTTGCCAAGGATGTGTTGACTGGCCTTGGCCTGACCGCCGCCTCTGCGCCGCAACGACTCATTCGTGCTCGCGGTGCGGTAGCCGCAAATGAGCATGATCGGTTCCTGCGATCCGAGCTCCTTGTGCAAGGTCCAGATCAGGTCGAACAGTTCCGGATCCATGTCGCGGGCTTGATCCTTGCGCCAGTCCCGCATGAAGTGGTTGAGCTGCTTCAAGGCGTCGGCGTCGTATTTCCCGTCGCGCTTGAAGGTGACGGTGATCGCTTCCTTGGTGTGAATGTTGAAGATGGAAATCGTGCGTGTCTCGCCAGTGGCGCTCGCGCGCTGAGCGGCGGCTGGCCAAAAGCAAGCCGCGGCAAGGGTCACGGCTAGCCCCGCGCCAAGCATGACACGACGTGCAAGAATCCCCCGGACTGACATCCCCGAGCTTCGCAGCCTTTCCCTCTAACCGGCCTTTGGCGGCCGGTTTTGGCCCAAACCCCCGTCAGGTCGAGCCCCCAAGAGCCGGCAGTTTTGGACGCTGCCAAAACCAACAGTATTGGCTTAAATGGGGAAAAAAAAGGCAAAAACACCCCTTCCTGCCCGAAATCAACAGGCAGCGTTAACGTTACCCTAATGCAGAATTTGGCGGTTCCTAAAGCCTTAAGGCCGCCGCCATGCGTGCGTCGTGACCGTAAATGTCGCCAAACGTCGAGACCGAGCCGTCATCGTTCACCCAAAGGGTGAAATAGGTGACGTACACCGGAATCTTCTGCCGCAGTGCAATATGCTGGTCAGGACCACCCTGAATGGCCGCGGCGACCCGCCCGGCCGTCCAGCCCTGGTCCTCCTTAAGGAGGGTCAGCGCCAGTTGATCCGGGTTCTGCACCCGCATGCAGCCGTGGCTCTCGGCGCGCACCGTCTTCGCGAACAGAGCCTTCTGCGTCGTGTCGTGCATGTACACATCGTGCTTGTTGGGGAACACAAATTTCAGATTCCCCAGCACGTTGTCCGGTCCCGGCGGCTGATAGATGTTGAGGCTACGTATGTCGACATTGTTCCAATCGATCCGTGCCGGGTCGACCTCCCGGCCGCCGATATTGATGCGCAAATTATGGCGCTCGAGCACCGCAGTGTTCCAGCCGCCACCACCACCGAACCATCCGCCCTCCTCGACGAGGAATGGCCTGATCTCCTCCGTCTTGATCGAGTTCGGCACGTTCCAATAAGGATTGAACACGATCTCCTGCATCTCGTTGGAGATGACCGGCGTCTGCTTGTCCGGCTTGCCCACCACCACACGGGCGGTGTGCACAGGTTTGCCGTCGCTAACCACCCGCACCATGAATTCGGGAATGTTGACGTTCACATAGAACGAGCCGAGGTCGTGGGGCAGCCACCGCCAACGCTCCATATTGAGCAGGATCAGCCTGGTCCTCGCAGGATTCGCGGACTGCTGGTGCTGCTGGTTGAGCAACCGCCGCGTGCTGGCTCCGACCAACCCGTCCGGCAGCACACCATGGGCCTCCTGAAAGCGCTGCACCGCCTCGTAGACGGAGGCGTCGAACACGGTGTCCTTGCCGTCGCTTGCCGGCACGTTCAACCGCTGGCGAAGCAGGGCAACCTGCTCATGGTCGACACCGAGCTTGAGCGCTGGTCCGTCCGGGATCTTGACGATATCCTTGTCGACGCCACCTCGTGCAGCGATCAAGGCCTGGCGGAGAGCCTCGAACTGGGGCTGGTCCGGTTGGAAGCTTCGCAGATAGGCCGCGGGATCTGAGCGAAAGGCGATCGATTCGATCACCTCCATCGGATCCGGCAACGCGAGCGTTGGGTCGAGATTGGGGCTCAGCCGCTCCGGATCGATGCGGCCGCCGCGCGCGTCGCGGGCATAGCCGAGCACCGCGAAGCTGATCTTGATCTCGGCGTCGGCGAGCGATTTCGGGTCGGTGCTCTCGTCGGAGGTGCCGACCTTGGGCAGCGGGTAGTCGGACGGACGCAGACCGTATTCGTCGGCCTTGCCGATCACCTCGATCACCGATTTGGCGCGATCGTTGAGACCATGCTCGTCGACCCAAAGGAGTCGGTTGTCGGCGACGGAGTAATATTCGACCAGCGCCCCTTGCTCGCTCTTCCGCGCTTCGCTTGCCGTGGTGAATTTGGCGGAGAGACGCTCCTGGATGGCGGCGCGGATAGCGTCGCTTTGGCCGATCAGGGCGTCCGGGGATTCGGGTTCGGCGGCATAGGCCGTGAGCGGCGACGACGCCCCCAAAAACAAGGCGAACGCGATACGGGAAATTGACCTCAATTTATGGCCCCTCCGGCCGATCGATCCCGCGATTCGGAAAATCCGAACCTAACGTGGCGACCCCACCCTTGGCCACACCGCGGTACCATGCCGGCCGCCATCAACTCCGCTTTTTTGGCAAGTGTGGCTTTCATGCCAAATCCTTTGCCGCTGAGCTAGTTAGGCCTCGCCTCTAGCCCAATTTCACGCATCTTTCGGTAGAGCGTCGAACGGCCGATGCCGAGCCTTTTGGCAATCTCCGTCATGCGCCCGCGGTAGCGACCAAAGGCAAGCTTGATCATATCCGCTTCCACCGCCTCGAGCGAGCGGATGTCGCCTTCCTCGCTCAAGGCCGGGATGCCGACCGCGTCGCGGCCGCTCGCCGATGGAACTTGAATGGTGGCCGGCGCCATGGAGGACTCCCCCAGCATCACCGGTCCTTCGATGCGGGGTGAGGCGGCCTTCGGCGCCGGTGCCGGTGGCACGGTCACGCGATAGCCTTGCACATGGGCCGCGATCTGCGGGAACTCGTTCACTGACAGCAAAGGCTGGTCGGCAAGAACGACCGCGCGGAATACCGCGTTCTCGAGCTGGCGAATGTTGCCAGGCCAGCTGTAGCGACGAAGCATGGCAAGGGCTTCGGCCTCGATGCCATCGACGAGCTTTCCCTCCTCCGCGGCAAAGCGGGCGATGAAATGGCGGACGAGCTCCGGCACGTCATCAAGGCGATCGCGCAGAGGAGGCACCCAGATCGGGAAAACGTTGAGGCGGTAATAGAGGTCCTCGCGGAAGCGCCCTTCCTGCACGAGAGTGATCAGATTCCGGTTGGTCGATGCGATCAGACGGACATCGACCTTGACCGGGTACTTGGCGCCGATCGCGCCGTCTTGTAGAGCACGGAGCAGCTTGATCTGCGCCTCGGTCGGCAGCTCGCCGATCGCGTCGAGAAATAGCGTTCCTTGATCGGCCTCGAAAAACTTGCCCAGTTGCCTTTGGGCGTCACCGGCGAGCGAGCCGAAAAGCACGGTCTCCACCAGGTTCTCGGGAATGGCGCCGCAATTGACGGTGATGAAAGGCTTGCCGACACGGGCGCTCTCGCCTTGGATGGCGCGCGCGACCAGCTCCTTGCCGACACCGCTTTCGCCTTCCATCAGCACGGGAATCTGGGATTGCGTCGCCCGGCGGCCGAGGTCCACCACCCGGGCCATGGCTTCGCTGCCGGCAATCAGATCATGAAATCCGAGCTCGCCACGCGCCGCGGTCTTCATCCGGCTGATCTCGCCCTCAAGGGCATCGATCTTGAGCGCGTTCTTGATGGACACTTCCAGCCGCTCCGGGCTTACCGGCTTCACCACGAAGTCGACGGCGCCAGCCCGCATGCCGGCGATGGCCGCATCGATACCGGCGCTAGGCGTCTCCACGATGGTTGGGTATTTCCGAGTCAATGACCGCATGGCGGACAGCACCGCCATGCCGTCGGTTCCCGGCATTACGAGATCGAGAAGGACCAGACAGATATCGCCTGAGACATCGGCCCTAAGTGCGGCAAGGGCCTTCTCCCCGCTTTCGGCAGGGGCAACAGCATAGCCGAAGCGCTTGATGGACTCTTCAAGAATACGACGTTGAACAGGGTCGTCATCGACGATCAGGACACGTTTGGGCATGACGCAGGACTCGCTACGGTAACGCTGAAACCCCTAGGACCATGCCCACCTCTGCGCCGGACACGACGCTTCGGAAGCTGCCCCCCGTGCCAAAATTGTGCAGGCGAAGGGTAAACAAGCTCTTTATCCCGGTCCTATTTTGGTGAGGTCGCTCTTGGCCGCCTCGTAAAATCGCCGTAAGAGCAAGGTAATTCAGGCGTGCGCGGGCACTCGTAGGGAGCGGACCAAATTCCAATGCGGCAGAGTTCGATCGAAGGGTTGGCGGTCTACGCCACGGCGCCTTCGGCACGCGGCAAGGCGAAGTCACGGGGCGAAGGGAAACAGGCGAAGCGGCCCCTCGGCACACTGCCTGAGTGGAACCTCGCCGATCTCTACAGCGGCACAGATGCGCCGGCGCTCAAAGCGGACCTGCAAGCCTCCGAGCGTGCCGCCGAGGCCATGCAGCAAAACTATGCCGGCAAGCTCGCGGCGCTGGCCGACGGGGGGAAGGGGGGCAAGGCGCTCGCCAAGGCCGTGAGCGAATACGAGGGCCTAAGCGACCTCATGGGGCGCATCGTCTCCTATGCGAGTCTGCTCTATGCCGCCGACACTTCTGATCCTGCGCGCCAGAAATTCTTCGGCGACATCCAGGAGAAGATCACCACGATCTCCTCCAAGCTTCTGTTCTTTCCGCTTGAGCTGAACCGGCTCGACGACGAGGTGCTCGAAGCCGCCATGGCCGACCCCGAGCTCGGCCACTACCGGCCATGGCTCGAGGATTTACGGAAGGAGAAACCCTACCAGCTCGACGACAAGCTCGAGCAGCTATTCCATGAGAAGGCCGTCAGCGGACGCGGTGCCTGGAACAGGCTGTTCAACGAGACCATGACTGCGCTCAGATTCGGCGTGGACGGCGAGAAGCTCAGTCTTGAGCCTGCCCTCAATCGCCTGCTCGATCAGGACGAGACCAAGCGCCGCAAGGCTGCGGAGGCGCTCGCGCGCGCCTTCAAGGATAACGTGCGGCTGTTCACGCTGATCACCAATACGCTTGCCAAGGACAAGGAGATCTCGGACCGGTGGCGCGGCTTTGCCGATGTCGCCGATAGCCGCCATCTCGCCAATCGGGTGGAAAGAGAGGTGGTCGACGCACTGGTCGCCGCGGTGCGCGAGGCCTATCCACGCCTCTCTCATCGCTACTATGCGCTCAAGGCGAGTTGGCTCGGCAAGAAGCGGCTCGCTTACTGGGACCGCAACGCGCCGCTGCCGGAGGAACCGACGCAAAGCATCGGCTGGGACGATGCGCAAAAGACGGTGCTCAAGGCTTATGGCGATTTCTCGCCGCGCATGGCCGCCGTCGCTCGCGACTTCTTCGCCAAGCGCTGGATCGATGCACCGGTACGCGAAGGCAAATCGCCAGGCGCCTTCTCGCATCCGACGGTGCCGAGCGCGCATCCCTATATCCTGCTGAACTTTCAGGGCAAGCCACGGGACGTGATGACGCTTGCGCACGAGCTTGGCCACGGCGTGCATCAGGTGCTGGCCAACGCGCAAGGACCGCTGATGGCGCCGACGCCGCTCACGCTTGCCGAGACCGCGAGCGTCTTCGGCGAGATGCTGACCTTCCGGGCACTGCTTGAGCACGCGCCGAGCAAGCGCGAGCGCAAGGCGCTGCTAGCCTCCAAGGTGGAGGACATGATCAACACCGTGGTGCGCCAGATCGCCTTCTACAGCTTCGAGCGCAAGGTGCATACAGAGCGGCGGGAGGGCGAGCTCACAGCGGAGCGGCTAGGCGAGATCTGGCTCAAGGTGCAGAGCGAGAGCCTCGGACCTGCCATCGATCTCAAGACCGGCTATGAAAATTTCTGGGTCTATATCCCGCACTTCGTCCATTCGCCGTTTTACGTCTACGCCTATGCCTTCGGCGATTGCCTGGTGAACTCGCTCTATGCGGTCTACGAGAAGGCCGACAAGGGGTTCGCCGACCGCTATCTCGACATGCTCGCGGCGGGCGGCACCAAGCATCACAAGGAGCTGCTCAAGCCGTTCGGTCTCGACGCCACCGACCCGCAATTCTGGTCCATGGGGCTCAAAGTCATCGAAGGCCTGATCGATGAGCTCGAGGCGATGGATGCTTGACGCCAAGGGCTGGAGTGCCTCGCCCGGGGGCGTGATCGTCTCACTCGTACCGGTTGCTCTTTGGGTCATCGCGCTTGTTTGCACGCTCATTGCGGTGCGGCGTGGGCCGCGCCCGATCACATTCGGCTTCGCCGTCGATCGGCTGTTGCGTTACGTGTAATGCGGGCCCGATTCTCTACACCGACTTCCTCACGCCGATCGCCATTCTCATTCTTCTGTTCATTACTGCGCGATCGAAGCCGACCGCCGAGCTGTCTGCTGAGGTGTCGTTGGTGGACCACCTCGAGAAGGCAGTCGAGCCCTCACCGACACCGCGCATCGAAGACGAGTTGGAAAAGGCTCGACAGGCAATGCGAGAACTCGCTCAAGGCCGGCCCGACACCGAAGCTGCTGCCACCACTCGATGCGTGTCTTCGGTGCGATCAGGAAAGTCGCCTCGCCGCGAAGACGCTGCCGATATTTCCGACGTTTCGCGCCGCTCAGTGTTTCGCGAACACTTCGGTTGTGCCGTCTTTCTTGATCAGCAGAACATCATAGGGCTCAAAGTCCGCGCCCTGCTCCATTCCAGGCGAGCCTGCCGGCATTCCCGGGACGGTGAGGCCGACGGCCTCTGGCCGCTGGCGATCAAGCGTTTGATGTCGGTGCCCGGCACGTGGCCTTCGATAACGTAGCCGTCGCTCTTGGCGGTGTGACAGGAGGCGAGCTTGTCGCCGATGCCGGCCTCGCGCTTCAGCTCCGCAAGCGCGCCTGCGTCCGCCGCGTTTACCTTCACCGAGAAGCCATTTGCCTCGAGATGCTTGACCCAGGCGCCACAGCAGCTGCAAGTCGCAGACTTCCAAACCTCGATAGAGGGCGCTGTGTCGGTGGCGCTGGCTGGCGACGTACCAACGATCACGAGAAAGAGCAGGAGCAGCATTCGTAGCGTCATGTCTTGCTCCTTGGGGCAGCATGAAGGCCCTAAGCCGAGTCAGCAATTGACAATTCCATCAATGTCAAGATGACGCAACAACCCTGGCAATTCCCTTTTGCGGCCTTACCTTTGGGGTAGCACCGGTAGCGGACATCTCATGGATCTGGACAAGGAACGCAACCGCCTGACGGCCCGTGCCGTGCGCTACGGACGGATCGGGGCCCATGTCGGCGGCGTGGCGGCGCGGATCGCGAGCTCTCGCCTACTTGGGTTCGATCCGGACCGCGACCGTGAGGCCGCGGCCCTGGCAACCGCGCTTGGCGGCCTCAAAGGCCCGATCATGAAGGTGGCGCAACTGCTTGCCACCATCCCGGAGGCGCTCCCAGTCGAATATGCCGCCGAGCTCGGTCAGCTGCAGAGCCAGGCGCCACCAATGGGCTGGCCGTTCGTGCGCCGGCGCATGGCGGCGGAGCTTGGGCCGGACTGGGAGAGCCGCTTCGCAAGTTTTGAACGTGAAGCCGCAGCTTCGGCTTCGCTCGGACAGGTGCACAGAGCGCGTTCCCGTGACGGGCGGTCATTGGCCGCGAAGCTGCAATATCCTGACATGCAGTCCGCCGTGGAAGCGGATCTGAAGCAGCTCGCCGTGTTGTTTTCGATCCATCGGCAGCTCAGGCCCGCAATCGAGACCTCGGCGATGAAGGAGGAAATCGCGGCGCGCCTACGCGAAGAGCTCGACTACGATCTTGAGGCCGGCCATATGCGCCTCTATGCAACGATCTTTGCCGGCGATCCTTTAATCCGCGTGCCGGAGGTTCTGCCCGAACTCTCCACGCAAAGGCTGCTCACCATGACGTGGATCGAGGGTCGCTGGCTGCTCGACTACACGGACCGGCCGCTCGAACAGCGCAACGCAATCGCGCGGGCCATGTTCCGCGCCTGGTGGCACCCGTTCAGCCATTACGGCATCATCCACGGCGACCCGCATCTTGGCAATTACACGGTGTTCGAGGACGAGGCAGGCAGCGCCGCCGGCATCAACCTGCTCGACTATGGCTGCATGCGCACCTTCGCGCCGAAATTCATTCAAGGGGTGGTCGATCTCTACCGCGGACTGCTCAACAACGACCGCGCCCTCGTGGTGCACGCCTATGAGACCTGGGGCTTCGCCGGGCTCTCCAACGAGCTGATCGACATTCTCAACATCTGGGCGAACTTCATTTATGGCCCCATGATCGAGAACCGAGTGCGCAGCATCGCCGACGATCAAAGCCCCGGCATGTATGGGCGGCGCGAAGCATTCAAGGTGCATCAGGGTTTGCGCGACAAGGGCCCGGTCAAGGTGCCGCGCGAGTTCGTGTTCATGGACCGCGCCGCGATCGGGCTCGGCGGGGTTTTCCTGCATCTCGGCGCCGAACTGAATTTTCACCGCTTGTTCAACGACACCATCCTCGACGTCGATCTCGGCGAGGTGGCGGTGCGCCAAAGACAGGCCTTCACCGAGGCCAAAGTGCCGCTTCCCGAGGGCACAGAGTGAAAGCCTCCGAGGGCCTATAACCCCCTGATTGCCCGCCGCATCGGCTTTATGCTATCGCCAAGCAGAACAAGGGCATCAAACGCAAGGGGAGTGGAATGCATATCGATCCGGCCGAGTGCCATCCGGCGATGGACTACAGCGAGCATCAGAGAACCTACAGATTGTTTCTCAAGCTTGCGCTCTACACGATCGTTGGCGTTGTCGTCCTCTTGGCGTTGTTGGCCGTGTTCGTGGTCTGACTGGCTTAAGACCTTCCTACCCGGGCGGCGCGTGCCGCCGCCGCCGACACCCGATATGGACTTTGCGCGCAAGCGCTTCTAGAGCACCGGCGCTACCAGCGCCGACGGAGCTGCGATGATCACCATTGGCGTCCCCGCCGAAAGTCC